>NZ_BNAW01000012.1 GCF_014654205.1 Amycolatopsis bullii | reverse complement strand
CCTCGCCGCGGCGCCCGCGCAGCACGCGCACGGGACGGAGGGGCGCCGGGACCGGGGTCGCCGGGCGAACGTGTCCGCGTTCGGCCAGAATGGACATCCGAACCTCCTCGAAACCCTGTGTCCGCCCGTTGTCCCGGGCCGGGAGCGGCCCGTGGATCAAGGTCGAACAGGCGTTCTATCGAACGCCCGTGCGAAGGTCTACCACCTGCCACCGACAAAATCGAGCGGACACGGCGTGTCGATCGAACAGATGTTTGAAATCGTCGTGCCCGGGGGCTAACGTCGGTGACCAGGGCATCTGCCGGGCAGATGCCGCCGGCGAGCCTGCCCGCAACTCCGCGGGCGGCGGCCGGCGCGCAGATACGTGCAGCGAACGTCTGGGAGGCGACGCAGTGGCGAAGGAGAACAAGGCGGGCAGGACCAGTGGGTCCCCCGGCGGCTCGGGCAAGGTGCACGCCATGCCCGAGGTGTACGACGTGGACGAGACCCTCACCGTCCGCCAGCAGCAGGTGCTCGACGTGATCCGCTCGTGGGTGAGCCGGTTCGGCTACCCGCCGAGCGTCCGCGAGATCGGCGAAGCGGTGGGGCTGACGTCGACGTCGTCGGTCTCGCACCAGCTGCGCGCCCTGCAGCGCAAGGGCTACCTGCGGCGGGACGCGAACCGCCCGCGCGCGGTCGGCGTCCTCTCGGCGACCGACGACAACCCCATGGGCATCGAGATGGACCAGCAGCCGGTCATGCCGAAGGCGGCGTACGTGCCGCTGGTCGGCCGGATCGCGGCCGGTGGCCCGGTGCTGGCCGAGCAGGCCATCGAGGACGTCTTCCCGCTGCCGCGGGAGATCGTCGGCGAGGGCGAACTGTTCCTGCTGAAGGTCACCGGTGACTCAATGGTCGACGCGGCCATCACCGACGGCGACTGGGTCGTGGTCCGCCAGCAGCCGGACGCGGACAACGGCGACATCGTCGCGGCGATGATCGACGGCGAGGCCACGGTCAAGACGTTCAAGCGCAAGGGCGGCCACATCTGGCTGATGCCGCACAACGAGGCGTACGAGCCGATCCCGGGCGACGACGCCACCGTGCTCGGCAAGGTCGTGGCAGTCCTACGGCGCCTTTGAGGGGACACCCGGGCTTTCGCACGGCCCGGGAGAACCACCTGATCGGATGATCTTCGGCCGTGGGGAGCCGAAGGTCAGCGGCGGGCTCGGCGGCGCAGCCTGCTGAAGCCGAACCAGCCGAGGCCGACCACCGCGAGCGTGATCCCGGCGGCAGGCAGGACGGGGAGCCCGGCCCCGTTCTCCGCCGAACCGGACGACGCGTTCGCGCCGGCCGAGGTCGTTCCCTCCGCCGGTGCGCCGGACTGCGCGGCCAGTGCCGCCGCGCCCCGCACCGCGCGGAGGGGCTGACCGACGCCTTCACTGCCGGAAATCAGGGTCCCGTCGGGGTCGAACGCGATCGCCTCGCCCTGCTTCTCGCCCGGCAGCGGAATCCGCACCGGGTTGCGCTGCAACGCGGCCAGCACATCTCCGTCCGGGGCCGCGTACACGTAGGCATCCGTGTAAGTCCGCAACGCGACCACGCTGCCGTCCGCCGCCGAAGCACCGCCCGTCACCAGCACCGAGCCGATCGAGCCCACCGGACCGCCCTGGGTGTCCGTCGTGGCGATCTTCACCGTGCCGACCTTCTCCAGGTTGGTCGGTCCCGGGCTGGCCAGGGGACCCGAGGGCCGGTACACCCGGGCCTCGCCGAGGACGTCCTTGGTGATCAGGTACGGCGTGCCCGCCTTGTCCATGATCAGCGCTTCGGTGTCGTGCTGGCCGTCGGGGTAAGTGAGCCGGTGGACGGTGACCTTGCCCTGCGGGCTCATCTCCAGCAGGGCGACCGTCAGCCTGCCCTTCTGGTTGTCACCGGTGTCGGACAGCCACAGCGTTCCGTCGGGCGTCCGGGCCAGGTCCTCGACGTCGAACGGGTCGGTCTTGTCCGTGAGGACCTTCTGCACCTTGCAGTCCCGGCCGAGCACGAACACCTGGACCTTCGTGCCGCCGTCGTTGATCGCGTACAGCTTGGACCCGTCGGAGACCAGGCCGGACAGCTCGCCGATCCGGGAGTCCTTCATCGTGCACAACGGCTCCGGAGCCGGAGCCGCCCAAGCGGGGGCCGCCCCGCCCAGCACGGCCATGAAGACCAGAACGACAGCCCAGCGCACCCAGCCACCTCCGTAGTGTGCGACCCCTTCGGTCGCACACTACGGAGACGTGTCAGGCCCTGGTCGAGTTGGTCTCGTACTCGCGCAAAGCCGCCGCGAGCTCCGGGCGGACCCGCACCAGCAGGCGCGTGCCCTCCTCGAGGTGCTCCTCTTCGAGGACTTCGCCGTCCGCGTGCGCCCGTGCGACCAGTTCGCCGCGCGAGTACGGCAGGAGGACGTCGACCGTGACCTCCGGCCGCGGCAGGCGGTCGGCGATCACCTCGACGAGCTCCGGGATGCCCGCCCCGGTCCGGGCCGAGACCTGGACCGACCCGGCCAGCGCGTGCCGCAGCCGGGCCAGGCTGACCTCATCGGACGCGTCGGTCTTGTTGATCACCAGCAGCTCCGGCGGGAGCGGCTCCTTGCGCTTGCGCGTGATCTCGGCGAGCACCTCGCGCACCGCGCTGACCTGCTCCTCGGGCGCCGGGTCGGACCCGTCCACCACGTGCACGAGCAGGTCCGCGTCGGCGGCCTCCTCCAGCGTCGAGCGGAACGCGTCCACCAGCTGGTGCGGCAGGTGCCGCACGAACCCGACGGTGTCGGTCAGCGTGTAGCCGCGGCCGTCCGGCGTCTGCGCGCGCCGGGTGGTCGGGTCGAGGGTGGCGAACAGCGCGTCCTCCACCAGCACCCCGGCGCCGGTCAGCGCGTTGAGCAGGCTCGACTTGCCGGC
The DNA here is from genome assembly GCF_014654205.1 of Amycolatopsis bullii. Lineage (GTDB taxonomy): Bacteria > Actinomycetota > Actinomycetes > Mycobacteriales > Pseudonocardiaceae > Amycolatopsis > Amycolatopsis plumensis. The sequence continues at coordinate 165,651 of NZ_BNAW01000012.1, read as the reverse complement.
GTTGGTGTAGCCGACGATCGCCACGCTGGGCACCTCGTTGGCCAGCCGCCGCCCGCGCTTGGTCTCGCGGATGGTGTCCATGGCCGCGATCTCCCGGCGCAGCTTCGCCACGCGCTTGTTGATCCGCCGCCGGTCGGTCTCGAGCTTGGTCTCACCGGGACCGCGCAGGCCCACGCCGCCGTTCGCGCCACCGGCGCGGCCACCGGCCTGCCGGGACAGCGACGCACCCCACCCGCGCAGCCGCGGGATCAGGTACTGCAGCTGGGCCAGCTCGACCTGCGCCTTGCCCTCCTTCGACCGGGCGTGCTGGGCGAAGATGTCGAGGATCAGGGCGGTCCGGTCGATGACCTTGACCTTGACCTTCTCCTCGAGCTGCCGCAGCTGGCCCGGCGAGAGCTCGCCGTCGCAGATCACGGTGTCGGCGCCGGTGGAGCCGACGATGTCCCGCAGCTCCCGCACCTTGCCCGAGCCGATGTAGGTGGCCGGGTCCGGCTTGGTCCGCCGCTGGATGAGGCCTTCGAGGACCTCCGAGCCCGCCGTCTCGGCCAGGCGCGCCAGCTCGGCCAGCGACGCCTCGGACTGCAGGGCCGTGCCCTCGGTCCACACGCCGACCAGCACGACGCGCTCGAGCCGCAGTTGCCGGTACTCGACCTCGGTGACGTCGTCCAGCTCCGTGGACAGTCCCCTGACCCGGCGCAGCGACGCCCGGTCCTCGAGCTCCATTTCGCCTGTCGACGGGTCGCCGTCGTACAGGTCGTCGTCGTGGTCTTCGGTGTGTGTCAGTTCTGTCATCGTGCCTCCATGTTCCCACGATTCGCCGCGGGAACCGAACTTTTACGTGCTGGGATAGGTGGCGAGGTAGACCGCGGTGCGCTCGGCGCCGGGACGGCGGGGGCGCGCGCGGAACTCCTCGAGCAGGGCGTTGAGCCGTGTTTCCAGCTCCGCCCGTTCCTCGGGGGCCACCTGGACGACCAGGCGCGACTGGTGCACGCCCTCGAATCCGGTCTCGGCGATCTCGGCCAGATAGGCCTCGAGAACCGCCTGTTCCACGCCCTTGTCACCGCATGAGTCGAGTGTCCACGAAAGCCCCGTCGAAAGATACGGAATTTCCCGGGCGCCCCTGGCCCCGCGGCGCGGCGGCTGCGCGGCGAGGAAGCCGGTCTCGACGAGTTTGCGCACGTGGTGCAGCGTCGTCGCGGGGTCCCGGCCCAGCCTTTCGGCCAGCTCCTTGTTCGTCAGCGCCTCCGAGAAGGTCAACCGGATGATGCGCAGCCGTATTCCGGAGGCCAGCGCGGCGGCCTCGGCTTCGGTCGCGGGACGTCGTTTCGCGGGGAGCACCGCAACAGCCTAGAGCGAACACTGATTGACACTTTCCAATCACTCCCGCCAGACTCGGGAGCCATGCACAGGGGGTCACTCTTCCGCCACGCCGACTTCCGGAAGCTCTGGGCCGGCGACGCGGCCAGCCAGCTCGGCACCGCCGTCGGGTACACCGCCGTCCCGCTGCTCGCGGCGGTGACGCTGGCCGCGACGCCGTTCGAGATGGGGCTGCTGACCGCGGCCGAAACGCTGGCGTTCCTGCTGATCGGGCTGCCCGCCGGGGTCTGGGTGGACCGGCTGAGCCGCCGCCGGGTGATGCTCACCGCCGACTTCGCCCGCTTCGGCCTGCTGTTCAGCGTGCCGCTCGCATGGTGGGCCGGGGTGCTGACGCTCGTCCAGCTGCTGGTCGTCATGCTGTTCGTGGGCGTCGCGACGGTGTTCTTCGACGTCGCCTACCAGTCCTACCTGCCCTCGCTCGTCGGGCGGGAGCACCTGCTGGAGGGCAACGCGAAGCTGCAGGCCGTCCAGTCGACCGCCCAGATCGCCGGGCCGAGCGCGGCCGGCGTGCTCGTCCAGCTGGTGACCGCGGCCAACACGGTCCTGGTCACCAGCCTCGGCTACCTGACGTCGGCTTTGTTCCTGCTGCGCATCCGCGCGGTCGAGCCGGAGCCGGAGCACGACCGCCACGCCCGGCTGCTCCCGCAGATGGCCGAAGGGCTGCGGTTCGTCTTCTCCGACAAGCCGCTGCGGGCGACGGTGGGCACGACGGCGACGGCGAACCTCTTCGGCGGCGCGTTCACCGCCGTGTACGTGCTGTTCCTGACGCGGACGGTGGGACTGCCGCCGGCCGTGGTCGGCGTCCTGCTGGCGGTCGGCGGGGCCGGCGGGATCCTCGGCGCGCTCTGCTCGGGGGCGCTCACGCGGCGGATCGGCCAGGCGCGGTCGATCTGGCTGGTCCCGCTGTGCACCCTGCCCGGCCACCTGGTGCTCCCGCTCGCCGCGCCGGGCTGGCGGCTCGTCCTCGCCGGGTTCGGCGCGGCGCTCGGCTGGTTCGGGATCATCGTCTACAACGTGGCCTCGGTCTCCTACCGGCAGGTGATCTGTCCCGACCGGCTGCTCGGCCGGATGAACGCGAGCGTGCGGTTCGTCGTCTGGGGCGTCATCCCGCTCGGCGGCCTGCTGGGCGGCGGGCTCGGCGAAGGACTCGGGCTGCGCGGGGCGATGTGGGTGGCGGTGATCGGCGAGGCGGCGGCCGTGCTGTGGGTGGTTTGCTCGCCCCTGCGGCGCATGCGTGATCTACCGACCGAAGCGAAAAGCGATTCCGCCGCCGCCTAGAGTTGTTTCATGAGTACCCCATACGAACGCCCGCGAGTCCCGGACAAGGTCGGTGTCGACGGTCTGGAGGCCAAGTGGGTACCCGTATGGGAGTCCACCGGCGCCTACCGCTTCGACCGCACCAAGACGCGCGAAGAGGTCTACTCGATCGACACTCCCCCGCTGACGGTCAGCGGGTCGCTGCACATCGGGCACGTGTTCTCCTACACCCACACCGACGTGCTCGCGCGGTTCAAGCGGATGCGCGGGCTCGAGGTCTTCTACCCGATGGGCTGGGACGACAACGGCCTGCCGACGGAACGCCGGGTGCAGAACCACTTCGGCGTCCGCTGCGAGCCGTCGCTGCCGTACGACCCGGGGTTCCGGCCGCCGGAGAAGCCGGGCAAGGACGTCGTGGCGGTGTCGCGCCGGAACTTCGTCGAGCTGTGCGAGTCCCTGACCGTGACCGACGAACAGGTCTTCGAGCAGCAGTGGCGGCGGCTCGCGTTGTCGGTCGACTGGACGACGACGTACCAGACGATCGGACGTGCGTCGCGGCTGATCTCGCAGCGCGCGTTCCTGCGCAACCTCGAGCGCGGCGAGGCCTACCAGGCCGAAGCGCCGACGCTCTGGGACGTGTCGTTCCGGACCGCCGTCGCCCAGGCCGAGCTGGAAGACCGTGAACGCCCGGGTGCCTTCCACGACCTCGCCTTCACCGGGCCGGACGGCGCGGACGTCGTGATCGCGACGACCCGGCCGGAGCTGCTGCCCGCCTGCGTCGCGCTGGTGGCGCACCCGGCCGACGAGCGGTTCAAGCCGCTCTTCGGGAAGTCCGTGCGGACGCCGGTGTTCGGCGTCGAGGTGCCCGTGGTGGCGCACCACCTCGCGGATCCGGAGAAGGGCCGCGGGATCGCGATGGTGTGCACCTTCGGCGACACCACGGACGTCACGTGGTGGCGGGAGCTGCGGCTGGCCACGCGGGTGGTGCTGGGCCGCGACGGCCGGTTCCTGCCCGACGCGCCGTCCGGAGTGCCTTCCGAGACCTACGCGCCGCTGGTGGGCAAGACCGTCCACACCGGACGCGAGATCATGGTGCGTCTGCTGCGCGAAGCCGGTGCCCTGCGCGGGGAACCGCGGCCGATCACGCACTCGGTGAAGTTCTACGAAAAGGGCGACAAGCCCCTGGAGATCGTCGCCAGCCGGCAGTGGTACCTGCGCAACGGCGGGAACGACACCGCCTTCCGGGAGAAGATGCTGGCGCGCGGCGAAGAGCTGGACTGGGTGCCGAAGCACATGCGCGTGCGGTACTCGTCGTGGGTGGAGAACCTGGCCGGCGACTGGCTGATCAGCCGTCAGCGGTTCTTCGGCGTGCCGATCCCGCTCTGGTACCGGCTCGACGCGAACGGCGAGCCGGACCACGGCGCGCGGCTGCTGCCGGACACGCTGCCGGTGGACCCGAGCAGCGACGTCCCGCCGGGCTTCACCGAGGACCAGCGCGGGGTGCCGGGCGGGTTCGCCGCCGATCCCGACGTGATGGACACGTGGGCGACGTCGTCGCTGACGCCGCAGATCGCCGGCCGGTGGAGCATCGACGACGACCTGTTCGCGCGCGTCTTCCCGATGGACCTGCGGCCGCAGGCGCACGAGATCATCCGCACCTGGCTGTTCTCGACGGCGGTGCGCGCGGAGCTGGAGCACGGCGTGCTGCCGTGGCGGGCGGCGGCGATCGCGGGCTGGGTGCTCGACCCGGACCGCAAGAAGATGTCGAAGTCCGTCGGCAACGTGGTCACGCCGGCGGAGTTGCTGGAGCGCTTCGGCTCGGACGCCGTGCGCTATTGGGCGGCGAGCGCGCGCCCGGGCGTCGACACGGCGGTGGACGAAGGCCAGATGAAGGTCGGGCGGCGGCTGGCGACGAAGCTGCTCAACGCGAGCCGGTTCGTGCTCGGCCTCGGCGTGCCGATGCCGGGCGCGGTCGCCACGGAGCCGCTGGACCGGGCGCTGCTGGCGGCGCTTTCCGCCGTCGTTTCGTCCGCGACCGCCGCGCTGGAGGCCTTGGACTACGCCCGGGCGCTGCAGGCGATCGAGACGTTCTTCTGGACGTTCTGCGACGACTACGTCGAGCTGGTGAAGGGCCGCGCGTACGGGGATCGCGGTCCCGAAGCGGCCCAGTCCGCCCGGGCGGCGCTGGTGACGGCGCTCTCGGCGTTGCTGCGGCTGTTCGCGCCGTTCCTGCCGTTCGCGACCGAGGAGGTCTGGTCGTGGTGGCGTCCCGGGTCCGTGCACCGGACCGACTGGCCCACGGCGTCCTCGTCCGAGGGCGACCCGGAGCTGCTGGCGCTGGCGAGCCAGGTGATCGCGGCGGTCCGCCGCGCGAAGACCGACGCGAAGGTGTCGATGCGCACGGCGGTGGAGAGCCTCACGGTGACCGGCCCGGCGGACGTGCTGGCACGGTTCGGCGAGATCGAGCCGGACATCCGCACCGCGGGCGCGATCGCGAACGTCACGACCCGTGAAGGCGGCTTCGCGGTGGAGGCGAAGGTCTGACGCCGGTGGGGCGGAGCGCCGTTCTGCCGCTCCGCCCCACCGTGCGTACGTCGAGCAACAGCTACGGGGGAGCAGTTTGGCCGGATCTTCTTCGGCGAATTCGGCGGCGGCTGGATCACGGCTGGGCAGCAGAGCGCCGAAACTCTCCAATCGTCGCCTTCGCCACGGTCCTGGCAGGGGCGCGGGCAAGCCGAGCCACAAGCGAGAAGTGCGGAGGGCCATCGTGGCCCTGATCGCCACGGCACCCTTTGCCTTTCTTGGCTACACCATCTACATGCAGGAGAGTCCGGGTACCCCGGAGCATCAAGACCTGCTCGATGCGGCCCGCACGACATCGATCTCCGTTCTGGGGCCGCCCGGGGCGGTGATCAAGACATCGGCATCCTTCGCGATCGACAGCGAGCACGAAGACGGCGAAACCACGGTCGACATCAACGTGCGCATCGATGGCGTGGATACGGCCGGCTCCGCAGCCGTCATCCTCTTGACCGGACCGTCGTGGGCTCAGCAGTCAATTCCCTTCGACGGCCCTGCAGAGCCGGCCCTTCCGATCGCTCATGACGGAGCCATTCCGCCGGTCGACGATCCACTGAGGCAGTCGGCTTACCCGATCACCTTCACCAGCGAAGACCTGTTCGAAGCGGAAGGTAAGCCGTTTGCCGACAAATGGCTGCACTTGAAGCTCGATCGCGACATCGAGCGGAAGCGCAACTCCCGGGTCGTGCTGCACACGCCCCGCGTCGAACGACCGTCCGCGTGCCCGTTTTTGAAGTCCGCCACCGCGCGAGACCTCGAGTCGATGAGCGCACAGGAACGTGAGCGAAGGCTGGCAGCCGAGTGCGAATACCTGTTCGCCTGGTCCGGGAAGTCGACCCAAGCAGCAGCCGTGGTCCTGAACAGTGAACGAGGAGAAATCGGAATTCCCGGCGATTTACGAGCAGATTACGTCTCGCCGGCACCGGTCAGGTCCGGCACCCTCGACTGGGAATCCGAGGATCCCCTGGAAGTCGACGGGAATTTCGTTCAGATCAGCCAGGAGACCGCCGGTCAGCGCGTCATATTCTTCGTCGGTATCGGAATCGGCCTGGTGGTCACCGCCGCAAAGAGCGCACTGACCCGCCTGTTCTCGGCTTTGAAGTCGTCCGCGGCAAGACGGATGAACCCGTCGACCTCACAGCGGCGTCGATCGGGGAATTCGAAGACGGGGCGAGGGCTGAATCGCCCCGGATGACCTGACGCCGGTGGGCCGCCGTCAGGAACCGGCGGCGGCCCACCAGGCTTCGTCGAGCTCGCCGCGGGCCACGATCTCCGCCGGCCCGGACAGCGTCGACGCGCCGCGGGACACCGTCACCTCGACCCGGCCGCCCGGGATGTCCACAGTGGACCTGCCGGTGTCGGTGCCCGCCAGGTGGAACGCGGCCGCCACCGCGGCGACCGTGCCCGTGCCGCACGCCCGCGTCTCGCCCACCCCGCGCTCGTGCACGCGCATCCGCAGCGCGCCTTCGCCGAGGCGGTTGATGAACTCGAGGTTCACGCCGTTCGGGAACACGTCGTGGTCGAAGTCGGGCTGGTCGCGCAGGTCCAGCCCGGCCACGTCGTCGTCGAGCAGCGAGACCAGGTGCGGGTTGCCGACGTCGACCGCGACGCCGGAGAACGGGCGGCCGGCCACCACCGTCACCGACGTGCCGGTGATCGTCGCCGGTCCCATGTGGACGGTGACCGAGCGGTCCGGGTGCACCACGACCGGGCGGTCGCCCGCGCGGGTGCCGACGACGAACTCGCCCTCGGCGGCCAGGCCCGAGTCGACCAGGTAGCGGGCGAACACGCGCACGCCGTTACCGCACATCTCCGCGATCGACCCGTCGGCGTTGCGGTAGTCCATGAACCACTCGCCCGCGGACGGCTCGCCGAGCGCGTCGGCGCGCACGACGCGCAGCACGCCGTCGGCCCCGAGGCCGCGTTGGCGGTCACACAGCGCGGCGACCCTCGCCTCGGTCAGCTCGAGGCGGCCATCCGGATCGGGGAGCAGCACGAAGTCGTTCTGCGTGCCGTGCCCCTTGAGGAACTCGATTCCGCCCATGGGGGCAAGATTACCGGCCCAGGGTATCCAGGACGCGCGCGGCCAGCCGGGGATCGGCGCCGTCGAACCAGTGGATCCGCTGGTCGCGGCGGAACCAGGAGCGTTGCTTGCGGACGAAGCGCCGGGTGGCCTGCGCCGTTGCCGCGGCGGCCGCCTCGAAGTCGCCGTCGCCGTCCAGTTCGGCGAGCACCTGCTGGTAGCCGAGCGCCCGCGACGCCGTCTTCCCCTCGCGCAGGCCCCGCTTCTCCAGTTCGCGCACTTCGTCGACCAGGCCGGCCTCGAACATCCGCCCGACGCGCTCGTTGACGCGCTCGTCGAGCTCCTCGGGCGTGCGGTCGACACCGATGACGACCGTGCCGTACCGGGCGGGCCCCGGCTTCGGCAGGTTCGCCGAGAACGGCTCGCCGGTGATCTCGATGACCTCGAGGGCGCGCACGATCCGGCGGGTGTTGGTGGGCAGGATCTTGGCGGCGGCCGCCGGGTCGCGCTCACCCAGCCGGGTGTACAGCGCCGGGGTGCCGAGCTGCTCGGCTTCCGCGTCGAGCCGGGCCCGGACGGCCGGGTCGGTGCCGGGGAACCGCAGGTCGTCGAGCACGGCCTGGACGTAGAGGCCGGAGCCGCCGGCCAGCACCGGGACCTTGCCCGCGGCCAGGAGCCGCTCGATCTCGGCCCGCGCGTGCCGCTGGTAGGCCGCGACGGACGCCGTCTCGGTCACGTCCAGGACGTCGAGCAGGTGGTGGGGGACGCCGCGGCGCTCGGCTTCGGTGGCCTTGGCGGTGCCGATGTCCATGCCCCGGTAGAGCTGCATCGCGTCGGCGTTGACGACCTCGCCGCCGAGTTCGCGGGCCAGGTCCACGGCCAGCGCGGTCTTGCCGGTGGCCGTCGGGCCGACCACCGCGACGGGGCTGTTCACGGCGGCTGACGATACCTGCGGGCCGATCGAGAGCGTCCACCGGAAGTAGGATCACGAGCTTCGAGTGGCCCATCCAGTACCACGGTGCGCGCTGAGCTGCTTGAATGCCGCGTGGGGCCGTAGCATCCGAGCACGGCCCGTGACGACCGCATTACCCGGCCCCGCTTCGCGGCGGGGCGCCCGCACCCGCGGGCGTACAGGCGATAAGGAGCCTGCGATGGCCCAGGAGAACACTTCCACCGGTACCCCGGCCCCGCACCCGGTGCCGCACGCGCTGCACGCCGGGCACGCCGCCCCGCCCGTGCCGCCCGCCGAACCCACCCCGTCGACCTGGGGCCGGATCGACGACGAGGGAACCGTCTACGTCGTCACCGCCGAGGGCGAGCGCGCCGTCGGCGTCTGGCAGGCCGGCAGCCCCGACGAGGGTCTGGTGCACTACGCCCGCCGTTTCGACGACTTGCGCACCGAGGTCGAGCTGCTGGAGACCCGGCTGATCTCCGGGGCAGGCGACCCGAAGCACGCGCTGTCGAGCGCCACCCAGATCCGCGACGGCCTGGCCGAGGCGGCCGTGGTCGGTGACCTGGCCGCGCTCGCCGCGCGGCTGGAGTACGTCATCGGGCACGCCGAGAAGGCACTGGCCAGCGCGAAGGCGGAGCGCGAGGAGGCCAGGGCGGCGGCGGTCGCCCGCAAGCAGGCGCTCGCCGAGGAGGCCGAGAAGATCGCGGCCGACTCCACCCAGTGGAAGGCGGCGGGCGACCGGCTGCGCGCGATCCTGGACGAGTGGAAGACGGTCAAGGGCGTCGACCGCAAGACCGACGACGACCTGTGGAAGCGGTTCTCCAAGGCCCGCGAGGCGTTCAACCGCCGCCGCGGCTCGCACTTCGCCGAGCTGGACAAGCAGCGCGCGTCGGCCAAGCAGCGCAAGGAAGAGCTCATCGCCGAGGCCGAGGCCATCAGCGAGTCGGAGGACTGGGGCGAGACGGCGGGTCGCTACAAGGACCTGATGACCGAGTGGAAGGCGGCCGGGCGCGCGCCGAAGGACAGCGACGAGGCGCTGTGGCAGCGCTTCCGCGCGGCGCAGGACAAGTTCTTCGCCCGCCGGTCCGCGGTGTTTTCCGAGCGCGACGCGGAGTTCGGTGCGAACGCGGCCCGCAAGGAGGAGCTGCTGGTCGAGGCCGAGAAGATCGACCCGGCGGCCAACCTGGAGGCGGCGAAGAGCGCCCTGCGGCGCATCCAGGAACAGTGGGACGAGATCGGCAAGGTCCCCCGCGAGCGCATCCGCGAGCTGGACGGCCGGCTGAAGGCGGTCCAGGACGCGGTCAAGTCGGCGGAGGACTCCCGCTGGCGGAAGACGGACCCGGAGGCCCAGGCCCGGGCGGCGCAGTTCCGCGAGCGGGTGGAGCAGTTCGAGTCGCAGGCGGCCAAGGCACGCGCCGCCGGAGACGAGCGGCGGGCGAAGAAGGCGGACGAGCAGGCGGCTCAGTGGCGTGAGTGGCTGCAGGCCGCGGAAGCGGCGGTCGCGGACCGCTGAACCTGTCCACGGTCGTGAGTGGTAAGGCGGGTTCTGACCCGCTTTACCACTCACGAGGGGCCGGGTGGGTCTCCGTGTCACCCGAAGCGGGGTCGCGCGCGCCCCGACCGGGGGTTTCCGCGCGCTCCGAGCCACCGCCGGTGCTCCACTGTCGATCATGATCAGGACACCCCGCAAGATCCTCGCCGCTCTGGCTGTCGCCGTTGCCCTCGCCGGGCTTGCCCCCGCGCTCGCCGGCCCGGCCGGGGCCGCTTCGCTCTCCTCCGTCACGGAAGCCGGCAAGGGGAAGGTGAAGGTCGAAGGGAAGCTCGGCAAGGACCACGTCAAGGTCAACGAGAAGGTCGACCTCAAGGGCACCCTGCAGGTGCTCGACGCGGCCCGGACCGATCAGACCGTCGAAACCGTCATCGTGCAGCAGCTGCAGGCCGGGGCTTGGGTGAACATCGCCGACACCACCTGCCGGCCCAACGGAGGCTTCTCCCTGCGCCTCAGTTTCAGCGTGAGCGCCACCGTCTCGCTGCGGCTCTACCACCCCGAGACCACGCTCTACGCCGCCGCTTACTCGACCGGAACGCTCACCCTGCGCGTTGGCTGACCCCGGTCCCCACCGGTTCTCAGGACCGCGAGAACGCCGTCCGCATCCACGAGACCGCCAGGCAGATCATCGCGATCCAGGCGATCACCATGCCGAACCCCGGGCCGCCACCCGCTGACCCCGGGGCGTGGGACGACTGCTGGGACCAGATGGCCAGCAGCCCGTCCACCGAGGCGAACCAGCCGCCCGCCGCGCAGACCCAGGACAGCCACCAGCGGCGGGTCACCAGGGCCAGCGCCGAGGCCAGGATGCCGACACCCGTCGACGTCGCCGCGAACAGCTGGGGGATGCCGCCGCCCTCGCCGGCCAGGACCTGCCAGCCCGCGTGGTCGCCGACCCACGGGAGGATCTGGCAGATCAGGAGCACGAAGGTGAACACCGCGATGGTGAACCCGCGGCGGCCCAGCTCCACCGTGCGGGACGCGCGCGCGCCCGCTTCGTCGATCTCGGCCGCCAGTTCGGCCAGCTCGCCGTTGCCTCGGGACTCCGTCACAGCGCACACCCACTCACCGGTTCGGGCTGGGCGGCCGGGGCACCGAAGCCCGGCAGGCCCAGCGTGACGCCGCTCGTCTTCGGCCGCAGCCCGGCCTCCGCGTTGTCGCCGGCGCGCGTGCGGCGGTGGGACAGCAGGTCGCCGTCGGCCACCAGGTGGTGCGGTGCCGCGTAGGTGACGATCGTCTCGACGACGTCGCCGGGGCGGACCGCGCGGTCGACGTGGGCGCCGGTCGGCGTGAAGTGCACCAGGCGCCCGTCGCGGGCGCGGCCGCTCATGCGCTGCGTTTCGGCGTCCTTGCGACCTTCGCCCGCGGCGACGAGCAGCTCGACGCGGCGGCCGACGATCTTCTTGTTCTCGTCCCAGGAGATCGCGTTCTGCAGCTCGACCAGGCGGTCGTAGCGCTCCTGCACGACCTCCTTGGGCAGCTGGCCGTCCATCGTCGCGGCCGGCGTGCCCGGGCGCTTCGAGTACTGGAACGTGAACGCGCTGGAGAAACGGGCCTGCGCCACGACGTCCAGCGTCGCCTGGAAGTCCTCTTCGGTCTCGCCGGGGAAACCGACGATGATGTCGGTGGTGATCGCCGCGTCCGGCATGGCCGCGCGGACCTCGTCGAGGATGTTCAGGAAACGCGCCGAGCGGTAGGACCGCTTCATTTCGCGCAGCACCCGGTCCGACCCGGACTGCAGCGGCATGTGCAGCTGGTGGCAGACGTTCGGGGTCGCGGCCATGGCGTCGATGACGTCGGAGGTGAACGCCGCCGGGTGCGGCGAGGTGAACCGGACGCGCTCCAGGCCGTCGACGGTGCCGCACGCGCGCAGCAGCTTGCCGAACGCCAGCCGGTCGCCGAACTCGACGCCGTAGGAGTTGACGTTCTGGCCGAGCAGGGTGACTTCGAGCACGCCTTCGGCGACGAGCGCCTCGACCTCGGCGAGGATCTCGCCGGGCCGCCGGTCGCGTTCCTTGCCGCGCAGGGCCGGGACGATGCAGAAGGTGCAGGTGTTGTTGCAGCCGACCGAAACGGACACCCAGCTCGCGTAGGACGATTCGCGGCGCGCGGGCAGCGTCGAGGGGAAGGTCTCGAGCGATTCGAGGATCTCGACCTCGGCCTCGGCGTTGTGCCGGGCGCGCTCGAGCAGCGTCGGCAGCGACCCGATGTTGTGCGTGCCGAACACGACGTCGACCCACGGCGCCCGCTTGACGATCTCCCCGCGGTCCTTCTGCGCGAGACACCCGCCGACGGCGATCTGCAGGTCCGGGTTCGCGACCTTGTCCGGGCGCAGGTGCCCGAGGGTGCCGTACAGCTTGTTGTCCGCGTTCTCCCGGACGGCGCAGGTGTTGAACACGATCAGGTCGGGCTTGGCCCCGGCGGTGGCCGGGACGTAGCCGGCGTCCTCGAGCTGCCCGGCGAGCCGCTCGGAGTCGTGTACGTTCATCTGGCAGCCGAAGGTGCGGATCTGGTACGCCCTGGGTGCCTGGTTCTCGGTCATCGGCTTCCAGGGTAACCCTCGCCTCACCAGGCAAAGCCGCCGCCCGTCCGCACCGACGTGCGGTACCCGCCCACGGGTCAGTCGGCGACACCGACGGTGTGCCCGATGGTTTCCGGCGGTCGAGGACGCACAGCAGACAGGCCGCGACGTCGGCACGGACGTACCGGCCGCCCGGGAGGTTGTGGCCGAGGGCGGTGCGGTAGCGGCTTGCCGGTGAGCTGCACCGGCCGGACCGCGGTCCGGTCCAGCCCGCTGTCGCTCAGGGGCGGCGCCGGGGACACGACTCCGGCGTGGCGTTGCCCGCCGGGCCGACCGCGTCCGCACCGGAGACGACGCCGGCGAGGGCCGCCGGGCCGGCGGCGGGCAGGTCGGCGGGCAGACCCCGCCCGGGGTGCCCGGCGGCGGTGGCCTGGTCGAGCAGGAGGCGCGCCCGCAGTCGAAGACCGTGAGCTTCACCGCGCGTCTCCTGCCGCCGCAGGGATCCGCGGCGATCTCCGCAGCAGGTCCCGCCAGTCCGTTGGCCAGTTCGCCAGGCCGACGACCGCCATGATCACCAGGTGGGTGGGTGCCGCGACACTCTGGTAGAGCTCGTCGTGGTTGACGAGGTGGGTGGTGACGGCGCCGGTGAGCACCAGGACCAGGATCACCGCGGCGAGGAACCGGGGCCGCTTGCCCGGCACGACGAGCAGCACCGCGCAGATCCCTTCCAGCGCGCCGACGACGAACCGGAACCAGACCGGGTAGCCCCAATCGGCGAACTTCACGGAGTACGCCGGCCCGGCGAAGGTGGGGCCGGGCCAGAACTTGGTCACGGCGCCCACGGCGAATTCGGCGGCAAGGAACCAGTAGCACGCGGCGCGCAGCCGGTTCGGCCACACTCGGGTGGGCAGGGGTCTTTCCTGCCGCTGGAAACGGATCGCCGCCTCGGCGTACAGCTCGTCGAGTTCGCTCGCCGCGGGGGCCGGGGAAGAGGGCGGCCGCCACGATCCGTCCGGTGGCTGGTCGGTGGTCATGGTGTGGGTGTCCTTTCCGGACATCGGTGCTGTCACCGCTCTGACGGCCGACGGGTCGTGGAGGTAACAGTGCTGGCGGCGGGCCGGTGTGGGCTCCCGGCCGGGAGGGCGCCTCAGGAAGCCGTGACGGCGTGGTGGACCGCGGCGGCCAGCCGGTCGTGTTCGGGGTAGGACCAGTCGAAGGAGAAGCGACGGCGGGTGTACCCGAAGGCGATCCCGCTGACGGGGTCGGCGAACGCTTCCGAGCCCGCGGAACCGTTGTGCCCGAAGGCGTTCGCGCTCAGGAACGGGTAGCGGGCCCCTTTGGCCTGGAATCCCAGGGCGTACTGGCCTGCCGCCCCGGTGACCAGGTCGACACCGGTGGAGTGGAGCATGGCGAACTCGCCCAGGGTGGCGGGTTCGAGCAACGGGGGCCGGCCGGACAGGCCGAACGCCAGGGCCGCGTACATCTCGGCCAGCGCCCGCGCGTTGCCCACCCCGCCGGCGGAGGCCTGGCCCAGCGCGCACCCGCCGGGTGTTGAGGAAGGCCACCTGATCCAGCGGCGGGGTCGAATCGAGGCCGTAGCCGATCCCGGTGAGGCTGTGCGGTCCCGGGACGGTGGCCCAGAACGCCGCCAGCCGATCCGGGTCGGCCAGGCCCGGCAGCACCTCCCGGTACCGGTCCTCCAGCGTCTCCGGCAACCCCAGGGACAGCTCCAGGCCGTAGGGCGCGCACACCCGCTGTTCGTAGTGCTCCCCAGCGACCGGCCCGTGGCCCTGCGGACCACCTCGCCGACCATCGCGAACGTCACGAACCCGCCGTAACCGTAGGCCGAACCCGGCCGCCAGTACGGCCGCTGCCCGGCCAGCCGCCGCGCGATCAGCTGGTCGTCCGCGAGTTCGGCGGCGGTGAACCCGCCGTCGACCCCGATCACGCCGGACCGGTGGGTGAGCAGGTTCCGCACGGTGATCCGGCCTTTGCCCGCCGCGGCGAATTCCGGCCAGGACCGGCCGACCGGGCGATCGAGCTCCAGCGCGCCGTCCTGCACGAGCAGGGCCACCACCAGCGTCGCGGCGCCCTTGGTCGAGGCCCGCGGGCGCGGCGGCCCCGCAGCGCGACGGCCCGGCGGCCCAGCGGCCTGCCGCCCGGCGGCTCAGCAGCACGGCGGCCCGCAACCCGGCAGGCCCCGCAGCCCAACGGCCCGGCAGCCAGCAGACCTACAGCCCGGCAGTCCCGCGCCACAGCGACCAAACGAGACCTTCCCTCAGCTCGGCTGGAAGAACTCCAGCAGCCTCCGGCTCGCGTCTGGGGACATCAGCAGCTCCTGCATGTCCGCCGACATGCGGGCGGCCTTGCCCGTGCGCTCGAACATCTCCTTCTCGTACTCCGCCACCGCCGCTCCGAAATCTCCCCGGTGCGCCGCCAGGGCCGCGCCCAGGACCGCGCCGTCGAGGAGGGCCATGTTTGCTCCCTCTCCCACCGGGGGCATCAGGTGGGCCGCGTCGCCGACGAGGGTGACGGTCGGGTTCGATGGCCAGGTCAGGCCGACCGGGAGTGTGGCGAGGGGGCGGGGTGCCACCGTGTCGTCGGAAGCTGCGGCGATCAGGGCGGTGATCCGGGGGTGCCAGCCCGCCAGCAACTCGATCAGGCGGGCGCGGACCGCCGGTGGGTCGTCGAAGCGGATTCCGTTTGTGGTGAACCAGTCTTCTCCCGTGTTGTAGAAGCTGACGCCGATGCGGACGCAGCCGTCGCCGTTGCGCTGGGCCGCCAGGGACTTGCCGTCGCCGAACACCCAGTAGTTGCCGCGGCCGACCATGGCCGCGAGGTCGGGGTGGGTGCGGTCGATGTCGGGGATCGCGAGCTCGACCGCGTTCTGGCCGAGGTGGGCCGGACGGGCGTCGGTCAGCAGGGACCGGACCCGGGAGTTCGCGCCGTCCGCGCCGACCAGCAGGTCGTAGCGCGCGCTGCTGCCGTTCGCGAAGTGCACGACGCCGTCTTCGGCGTGGTCGAACGCGTGGCCCCAGCGGACCGTTCCCTCGGGCAGCGAGTCGAGCAGCAGGGTGCGCAGGTCGGTGCGGTCGATCTCGGGCCGCGCCATCGGCGCGTCTTCGGGTGTGTCCTCCTGGAGCAGCAGGGTGCCGTCCGGTTCCAGGAGGCGCATGTCCTGCCCCTCCCTGCGAGCGATCGCCAGGAACCGCTCGAGCAACCCGGCCTCGCGCAGCGCCCGCTGCCCGGAATGGATGTCGAGCATGCCGCCTTGGCGGCGGGCGCCGCGCGCGGCGTCCCGCTCGTACACCACGGCCTCGATGCCGTTCACGTGCAGGACCCGGGCCAGGGCCAAGCCGCCCATGCCGGCTCCCACGATGGCGATGGTCATGAATCCCCCTCCGATACGCCGTCCGTCTCGATACACTGTATCGCGGCAGCCGATGTATTGTCACCCCCATGTTGGTGTGGGAGCGGCCGGAGCCGGCGAACCGGCCGGCGCCGGCCCCGCTGAGCCGGGACCTGATCGTCCGGACAGCGGTGGAACTGGCCGATGAAGCCGGGCTGGAAGCGGTGTCGCTGCGCAAGATCGCCGCCGCGCTGGACGTCGGGCCGATGCGGTTGTACGGCTACATCGACACCAAGGACGAGCTGCTCGACCTGATGGTCGACGCGGTGCACGCCGAGATCCGCCCAGCCGGCGAAGACTGGCGGGAGGTGCTGACTTCGGTGGCCGAAGCCACCCGCCGGGCCGTCCACCGGCACGAGTGGTTCGCCGACCTCATCGGCGGACGCCCCCAGCTCGGCCCGAACGCGCTGGCCAGGGGCGAGGCGGTGTTGGCGGCACTGGACGGCGTCGACGTGGACGTGGTCATGCCGGTGGCCGCCGCCGTCGACGCGTACGTGATCGGCGCGGTCCGCCGGGAAATCTCCGAACGGCGGGCCGAGCGCGCCAGCGGCATGGACCAGCGGCAGTGGCAGCGCACCCACGGGCCCTACCTCGAGCGGATGTTCGCCACCGGCCGGTTCCGCGCACTGGAGACGGTCGTCCGCGACGCCGTCCACCTCGACGCCGACCAGACCTTCCGCGCCGGCCTGAACTTCCTGCTCGACGGCATCGGAGCAGGCATCGGAGCAGGCATCGGCGAGGGCGCCGACGCCGGGTAGCTAAGCCCCGGTCAGCATGGCGACCATCCCGTGCGGGGCGTCTTCGCCGAACATGATCGCGTAGATGTCCTCGTCCTCCGCTTCCGCGGCCGCGCGCGCGAACATCGCCCGCTCGTACTCGGCGAGCGCGGTCTCCACGTCGCCGGGGTGGGCGGCGAGGGCCTGCCCGAGTTCGGCGCCGTCGAGCATGGCCAGGTTGGCGCCTTCCCCGTTCGGGGGCATGAGATGGGCCGCGTCGCCGAGCAGGGTCACTCCCGGCACGCGGTCCCAGCGGTTCCCGGCCGGCAGGGTGCAGAGTCGGCGCAGCACCGGTGGCGTGTCGCTTTCGGTGATCAGCGCGGTCAGCTCGGGGGCCCAGCCGGCGAACTCCTCGGCGACCCGCGCCGTCACGGTCGCGGCGTCGGCCCCGGCGAGCCAGTCCTGAGGCTTGAACAGCTGCGCGTACGTGTGCAGGGTCCCGCCGCTTTCCCGGTGCGCGACGAACCCCTTGCCCGGCGCCAGCGCGTAGAGCGCACCGGCACCGGCGACCTTCGCGGCGGCGGGATGCCGGGCATCGCCGTCGAAGAGGAACGTCTCGACGACCGACACGCCGACGTACTCCGGGACGGCGGCGGAGAGCAGCGGCCGGACCTTCGACCACGCACCGTCCGCACCGACCAGCAGGGTCGTGCCGAAACTCGTCCCGTCGGCCAGGTGCACCTCATGGCCGCCGTCGCCGAGGGACCGCACGCCGACGACCTTGTGTCCCCAGTGGACGGTGCCGGGCGGCAGCGAGTCGAGCAGCAGCTGCCGAAGCTCGCCGCGCTGCACTTCGGGACGTTCGCCGGTGCCGTCGTCGGGCTGGTCGAGCAGCACGGTGCCGTGGCGGTCGACGACGCGCGAGGACTCCCGGCCCGGCAGGACGAGCTTCCGGAACCCCTCGTTCAGCCCGGCCGCTTCGAGCGCCGGCTGGCCGTTCCAGGGGTGGATGTCGAGCATCCCGCCCTGGCGGCGTGCGGCCGGTGAGGCTTCGGCTTCGTAGACCTCGGCCGCGATGCCGTGCCGGTGCAGGACGCGAGCCAGGACGAGGCCGCCGAGGCCGGCTCCGATGATCGTGACAGTCATGGTTTCCTCCGATTGGATTGCCGTTCCAACGACCACGCTAGCACGAGTTTGGATCGACGTTCCAATCGTGCGATGATCAGCCCATGGCGAAACGGCGCACGGACGGGCTGTCCAAGGAGTTGATCGTGCAGGCGGCGGCCGCGATCCTGGACGACGGCGGCGAGGCCGCGCTGACCTTCCGCGCGCTCACCGCCCGCCTGTCGACCGGCTACGGCGCGATCTACCACCACGTCGCGAACAAGAGCGACCTCCTCGCGGCGGCGACCGACGCCGTCATCACACGCGTGACGAGCAACGCGGTCGTCGACGCCGAGCCGCGGGAAGCGCTGCGCACGGTCTCACTCGGCCTGTTCGACGCGATCGACGCCCACCCGTGGGTCGGCGCCCAGCTGTCCCGCGAGCCGTGGCGGCCCGCTCTGGTGGAGATCTACGAGCGCATCGGCGGGCTGCTCGAGGCGCTCGGCGTCCCCGAGCGGGCGTTGTTCGACGCCGCGGGCGCGCTCGTCAACTACGTGCTCGGCGTCGCCGGGCAGAACGCCGCCAACGCGCGGCTGCTCGCCGTCGACCAGGGGGATCGCTCGGCGTTCCTCGCCGGCGTGTCGGCGCAGTGGGCCTCGCTCGACCCCGCCCGGTACCCGTTCGTCCACAAGGCCGCGACCCACCTGCGGGAGCACGACGACCGCGAGCAGTTCCTCGCGGGCGTCGACATCTTCCTGGCCGGGATCGCGGCCCTGCCCGACCGGACCGGCTAGCGGACCGCCGTGGGCGCCCAGGCCGCTAGTTCCGCGCGGACCGCCGCGAGCTGGGCCGCGGTCGGGGCCGCCGCCGGTTCCGCGATCAGCGCGTAGTGCAGGCCCGGGGTGGCCGGCAGGCGCAGGCGGTCGCCTACGCGGGTGGCCGAGGCCAGGTCGGTGACCACCGTCGGGGTCATCCCCGCCGGAACGTGCAGTTCGGTCGGCGCCCCGGCGTCGGTCCCCTGCCACACGAGGACGCCGTACCGGCCCGTGCCGGTCAGCGCCGCGGTGGCCGGCATCGTCGACGGGATCCGGTTCCACGTCAGCGTCTGGCTGCCGTCCCGTGAGCGGTCCTCGTAGGTGAACGCCAGCGTGTGGCCCGCAACCGCGGCCGGGTACAGGCGGTCGAGCAGCCGCGCGTCCTGGCGGAGCTGGACCGTTCCGTCGTCCGCCGTGCGGGCCGAGGAGAAGTCCTCGCCGTTCCAGGCGTCGCCGTCGGTTTTGATCTTGTCCGGGTTGTCGTTCATCAGCTCGTGGTGGCGGCCGTTGTAGATGTCCCACTGCCACTGCGTCGCCGACAGCACCGGGCCCGACTGCGCCGGCGTGCGCCACCAGTTCGCGCCCGAGACGCGGGAATCCAGCGCCTGGTACATCGCCTTGTCCACGGTCGGGGTCTTGTCGGAGGTGTAGCCGGTCATCGGGTGGCCGAACTCGGTGACGATCGCCGTCGTGCCCAGCGCGGTCGCGCGGTCCCGGACCGTGCCGAAGCTCGCGCTGTACTGGCCGTCGCCCGCCTTGCCCGGCATGAAGACACCGGACTGGGCGAGCTGGTCGTAGAAGTGCGTGTTGAACACGTACCGCGGGCCCATGACGCCGGTGTCCTGGAAGCCGCCGGGGTGGAGCTGGAAGGAGATGTTGGCGTTCCAGAACATGTTCGGCTCGACGAACGCGGGCTTGTCCTGCCAGCCGGCGGAATCCATCGCGGCGCGGAACCGCTGGAAGAACGGCCACAGCACGTTCTGTTCCCACGCCTTGCTGTCCTGACCGGAGTCGTACCGGCCGGCGAAGGGCTCGTTGTACGGGTCCATGCCCGCGATACCCGCGAACTGGGCGGCGCTCAGGTTCGTGCGCAGGTAGGACATCGTCTGGATGGCCATGCCGACGAACTCGTCCTGGACGCCGCGGGCGTTGTGCCAGAAGTCCTTCGTGGCGTCCTGGACCGCGCCGTTCTGGGTGATGTTCTGGCCCCAGTGCGCGCAGATGCCGCAGCTTTCCGCGGGGTAGCCGCCGAGGTCGACGACCCACTGGGGCGCGCCGTCGCCGGTGTACCAGCTGCCGCGGTTGAACAGGTAGCGGGAGAACAGGTCCTGGTGGAAGTCCGGGAGGATGGTGAAACCCTCCTCCAGGAACGCCTTCATCTGGTCGGTCAGCGCCGCCAGGTACTGCGTGTTCACCGGCCCGCGCACCGGCTGCGTTCCCGCCCACGCGATCGGGAAGCGCACGGCGTTCGCGCCGGTGAGCGCCCGCATCGACTGGGCCGAGCGGCGCGCGTCAACCGCGTTGGCGAACGGCAGGAAACCGTTTTCAGCGAGCTTCGTCTCCCCGGAGACGTTGAAGCCGCGCAAGACCACTTCGCGGCCGTACTCGTCGACAAAGGCCGACCCGCGGACGGTCAAGCGGTGCTGGGGAACGTCTTCGGCGACGGCGGAGGCGACGACGCCGGAGGTCATGGCCACGGCGGTGAGCAAAGCCACGAGCATGCGCATGATGGCGGCTCCAAACATGAAGGAGTTTCGCAAAAGCTAGCGAGCCGCCACCCGGTCGTCAAGGGCCGAACGGAGCGTTCAGGCCGCCTTCCGCTGCCATTGCTGGTTCGTCACGCCGGTGCACGGATACTGCTTCACCGCGGCGCCGTCGGCCGTCGACGCCGAAACGACGTCCAGGCACTTTCCGCTGTGGCGCGCCACCCACCGGACGTACCCGCCGCCAACGGCTTGCGCCTGCCACTGCTGGTTCGCGCCCGAAGTGCACGTGCTCTGCTCCGCCGCCGCGCCGTCCGCCGTCGAGGCGCCCGCGATGCCGAGGCACTTGCCGCTGTGGCGGGCGATCAGGGTGACGTAGCCGTCGCCGAGGTCGAGCACGCTCCACTGCTGGTTCCCGCCGTTGTTGCACGTGTACTGCGTCAGCGCCACGCCGTCGTTGCGGGACGAACCCGGGATGTCCGCGCACTTGCCGCTGTGGCGCGCCACCATCGTCTCGTACGCGCTGCCGGAGCCGACGCCCGCGACCACGCCGGTCGCCGCGTCGACGCTGACCTTCGGGTACCAGCTCATCGACATCGTCGTGGCGCTCGGGAACGAGAGCGGCAGCCACACGTACCGCGACTCGTTGACCGGACGGTTCCAGGCACCCGCCCAGCGGTCACCCAGGTAGAGGTACGACGTTGCCTGCGAACCCTGCACGGGCAGCACGTACGCGGTCTGGCTGCCGAAACCGGTGGAGTCACCGACGTTCGTCAACCCGGTCCACGTCCCGGTGACGCTCGTGGCCGTGGCGTACTTCTGCTGGTTCGGCTGCCAGCCCGTGGCGCCGGAGGTGAGCAGGAAGTAGACGCCGTTGCGCTTGAACAGCGCCGGTGCCTCGCGGTACGAGCCCGGCCAGAGCGTCTTCACCAGCGCCGAAACCCCGGTGTAGTCGGCGGTGAGCCGGTAGACGTTCAGGTCCGCGTTTTCGCGGGCCGCCGACGCCATGTACGCGGTTCCGTCGTCGTCCTTGAACAGCGTGATGTCCCGCGACATGTGCGCTCCCAGGGGGCGGAAGCTGCCGCGGTAGGCGTAGCTGCCGTCGACCGTCGAAGAGGTGGCCACGGCCGCGCGGGCTTCGGCGTAGTCGTCGCCGTTCTCCTTGTGCATCCACATCACGTACTGCCCGGTCGAGCTGTTGTAGATCACCTTGGGCCGCTCGATCTTCGCCCGGCCCAGCTCGGCCGCCGACGACTGCGTCAGCACGTCGCCGCGGAATTCCCACGTCTTCAGGTCGGTCGAGCGGTACGCCGAGACGGCACGGAAGGTGTCGTCGGCGTTGCGATTTTCGCCGAACCAGTAGTAGTACGCGCCCACCTTGAGCAGCCCGCCGCCGTGGGCGTGCACCAGGGCGCCGGAGGTGTCGGTGAACTGGCTCCCGTTGGTCACCGTCACCGGCGCGGCGTGCGCACCGGGCGCGCCGAGCAGCAGGGTGACGAGCAGGAGCAGGGACAACACCGTGCCACGTCGTCGTAGCATGACGGCTCCTTCGCGAGCGGGTCAGTAGCCGACGCGGAAAGTCGCGTCCTGCTTGTCCACAGTGGAGGATGTGCTGCCGAGCGGGTCGATCCGCAGCACGTACGCGTAGTGCCGGAGGTACCGATCCGGGTAGTTGTGCGAGCGGAACGACGACCAGCTCGCGTCGGCGAGCCCCGCCACCTGGTGGAAGGTGGCGTCCGCCTGGAACGTCGCCGAGCCGTCGTCGGCCGCCAGGCGCAGTTCGTAGTTGTAGTGCCGCAGGTACCGGCCCGGGTAGTTGAAAGATTCGAACGACACACCGGACGCGTCGGCCAGTCCCGGCACGAGCTTCCACAGCTGGTCTTGGTACGGGTCGAACGGGTAGGCGTCGATGCGCCCCACGGAGTCCGCGTGCCGGACGTAGCGGTCGGGGAAGTTGTAGGACTTGAGCCGCCGCCACGCCGGGGCACCCCACTGCGCGACGAGGGCGGAGCGCTCGGCGGCCGTGATCGGCGTGATCCCGGGGTGCTTGGAGTTCAGCGGCTGGGTGTAGGCGCGGTCGTTCAGCAGCGTCCAGTTCCCGGCCGCCACATCGGTGGTCTCCCAGCAGAAGAACCGGCCGTTGGGGCTCCACGTGTCTCCCCACAGGTACCAGCGGTTCCCCGACGGCGCCGGCACGATCTGCGGCGCCTCCACCCCCCGCCCGGGCGAGATTCCGGTCTTGTAGGTGGTGAAGCTGCCGGGGGCCGACGAGCCGGAGCGCTGGCCGACCAGGGTGCTGTTCGTGTTGTTCTTGACGTACAGGTAGTTGACGCCGCCGATCGTGGCCATCGTCCCGTCGATCGTGGCGTGGCCGGGGTCGAAGAACACCTGCGGCGCGCTGACCGTCACGAAATCGGTGGTGTAGTTGACCATGATGACGTCGTGGCCGCCGGACGCCGCCGAATAGATGATCGCGTACTGGTTGCGCGAGGGATCCCAGAACGCCTCGGGTGCCCAGCTGTGCGTGGCCATCGAGTGCAGCTTGATCCGGCGGTAGCCGGTGAACCCGCGCAGGTCGGCGGAGTCCCAGACGTGCACGTACTGGTTCTGCAGCGACCAGTCGGTGCCCTTGAGATCGGTGGCCAGCACGACGAACCGGCCGTCCTTCTTGCGCAGCACGAAGGGGTCGCGCAGCCCGCCGGTGCCCGCCGTCGGCGTCACCACCGGGTTGTTCTGGTTGAGCGGCATCCAGTCCAGGCCGTCGGCGCTGACCGCCAGGTGCAGCCCGTAGTCCGCGCCCGTCATGGACGGCGACTCGGTGAAGTACGCCATGACGTAGGAACCGGAAGCCGCCTGGGCGGAGGCTCTGCCACCGAGCACGCCACTGAGCACGCCGGCGACCGCGGCTCCCGCCGCGCCCGCCATCAGTCCGCGTCGACTGATCATCGTCCACCCATCTCGCCGTCGAGTACCGGGCAACAAACCGGATTGTTAGCGTTAACAATCCGTCGTAGTGTAGGTGACCCGCGCCACACGGTGTCAAGGGGCCGATCGTCGGGACGCGGGACACCACCAGGCAAAACAGCCGATTGACCCCGCGGGGATCGGCAGCTATGTTAGCGCTCACTCCGCGCTCGGCGACCCGTTCCCAGGTCCCGGAACCAGCCGCATCACCCTTTCCCGCGCCGTCGGCGCCCACCTCCTGGAGAACCGGTATGCCCGTTCGACTTTCGGCGACGACGTCGTCGCCGAAGTTCTTCCGGCGGTCCCGCCCGCTGACCGCGATCCTCGCCACCCTGGCCGTGGCCGCGGCATCCACCACCGCCCTCGCGGCTTCCGGCCACGCGGCGACCCTGGACGACGGCCTGGTCGTCCGCTACGACCTGACCGGCGGCTCGGGCACGACCGTGCCCGACGCGTCGGGGCACGGCCGGAACGCCACCATCAGCGGCGACACGACCTGGCAAGGCGACGAGGGCCTGCGCCTCGGCGGCACGAACGGGCACGTCCGCCTGCCCGACAACCTGATGCGGGATCTCACGGACATCACGGTTTCGGTACAGGTCAACGTCGCCACCGACCAGGGCACGCCGTATTTCCTGTGGGGCATGGGCAACACGGCCGGCGGCGCCGGGAACGGCTACCTGTTCACCACGGGCGATTCCTTCCGCGGCTCGATCGCCTCCGGCAACTGGTCCACCGAACAGACCGCGAGCGCGGGCCGCACCCTCGCCCGCGGCAGCTGGCGCACGATCACCTACACCCTC
Organism: Amycolatopsis bullii; assembly: GCF_014654205.1. Classification (GTDB taxonomy): domain Bacteria; phylum Actinomycetota; class Actinomycetes; order Mycobacteriales; family Pseudonocardiaceae; genus Amycolatopsis; species Amycolatopsis plumensis. The sequence goes on along the minus strand of NZ_BNAW01000012.1, from coordinate 141,878 downwards.
GGCGGCGGAACCGCGGTCCTGTACGAAGACGGCATCGAGGCCGCCCGCAAGACCGGCATCACGATCACGCCCGGCTCGATCGGCGGGGGCACCACGACCGCCGACTACCTGGGCCGGTCGGTCTACGACGGCGACAAGTACCTCAAGGGCAGCGTCCGCGACTTCCGCGTCTACGACCGCGCGGTGACCGCCGACGAAGCCCGCGCCCTCGGCGAGCGCACCGCCGCCGGGCGCGCGACGGCCGACGCGGCCGCCCTCGACCTCGGCGACACCTCCGCTGTCACGGACAACCTCTCCCTGCCCAGAACGGGCGCCGGCGGCTCGGCGATCACCTGGACGTCGAGCAACCCGGCCGTCGTGTCCCCGGCCGGTGTGGTGACGCGGCCCGCGCCCGGCGCCGGCAACGCGAAGGTGACTCTGACGGCGGCCGTCTCCTACGCCGGCCAGAGCGCGAGCCGCACCTTCACCGTCACCGTGCTGCAGGACATCACCGACCGGCAGAAGGTCGACAACGCGCTCAAGGACATCGTCATCCCCGACCAGGACGCGATCCGCGGCAACATCACCCTCCCGGTCAAGGGCGCCCGCGACGTCACGCTGACCTGGCGCAGCCAGGACCCGCGGGTGGTCACCGCCACCGGGGAGGTGACCCGGTCCGCGGCCGGAGCGCGCCCGGCCAAGGCGCGTCTCACGGTCCGCGCGACGAAGGGTTCGGCGACGGCGGAACGCGCGTTCACCCTCACCGTCCTGCCGCTGCCGAAGAAGGAAGCGCTCGAGGGGTACATGTTCGCCTACTTCACCGGTGAGGCGACGCAGGACACCGAGCAGATCCACTTCGCGGCCAGCCGCGGCAACGACCCGCTGCACTGGGACGAGCTCAACGGCGGCAAGCCCGTCCTGCGCTCGAACTACGGCGAGACCGGCGTGCGCGACCCGTTCATCGTCCGCAGCCCGGAGGGCGACCGGTTCTACATCGTCGCCACCGACCTGCAGATCAACGACGGCCGCGGCTGGGACCAGGCGCAGCGCCACGGCAGCCAGTACCTGGAGATCTGGGAGTCGACCGACCTGGTGACCTGGTCGAACCAGCGGCACGTCCGCGTCTCCGACGACACGGCCGGCATGACGTGGGCGCCCGAGGCGACCTACGACCCGACGATCGGCGCGTACGTCGTCTACTGGGCCACCAGCCCGTACGCCCCCACGGACGTCGACCACACCGGTGCGACGTACCCGCGGATGATGTACGCGACCACCCGCGACTTCCGGACCTTCAGCAAGCCCAAGGTCTGGAACGACCCCGGCGAAGGCGTCATCGACTCCACCGCCATCAAGGACGGCGACTACTACTACCGCCTGACCACCGACGGCAAGGTGATCGGCTCCTGCGAGCGCGACATCGTGCTCGAGCGGTCGAAGAACCTGCGCGCGGTGGACCTCCCGGCGACGAAGCCGCGCAACTGGGAGCTCGTCTCCGACTGCATCCGCACCAAGCTCGGCACCGACTGGGTCGAGGGCCCGACGGTGTTCAAGGCGAACGACAGCACCAAGGTCTACGCCTTCATGGACGAGACGCCGCGCCGCGGGTACGTCCCGTTCGTCACCGACTCCCTCGCCAAGCCGAACTGGTCGATCCCGGCCGAGTACCAGCTCCCGAAGAGCCCGCGCCACGGCACGGTCCTGCCGGTGACGAAGGCCGAACTCGCCCGGCTGCGCCAGGGGCCGCCGCCGGTGACCGCCGACGCGAAGGGCGTCGTCGCCGACTACGACCTCACGGCGGCGGGCTCGGGCGACACGGTCACCGACGTCTCCGGGAACGGGCGGGACGCCTCGATGCACGGTGGCGTCACGCGTTCGGCGGACGGCCTTTCCTTCGCGGGCAAGGACGGTTACGTCGCGCTGCCGAACAACCTGATGAGCGGCCTGAGCGGGATCACGGTGTCCGCGCAGGTCTGGGTCGACCCCGCTCAGCAGACGCCGTACTTCCTCTGGAACCTCGGCAACAGCACGGACAACGCCGGTGACGGCTACCTCTTCGCGACCGGGGACACCTACCGCGCCGCGATCGCCGCCGGCAACTGGTCGACCGAGCAGAACGCCGACAGCAAACGGGCACTGACCCGCGGCGCCTGGCACACGCTGACGTACACCCTGGACAACGGCACCGCGCGGCTCTACGACAACGGCGTCGAAGTGTCCCGAGTGGACGGTGTCACGGCGAAACCGGGCGACCTCGGCGCGGGCATCACGACGTCGAACTACCTCGGCCGGTCGGCCTACGGCGCCGACAAGTACTTCCAGGGCAAGATGCGGCGGTTCACCGTGTGGAACCGCGGCCTGACGGCCAAGGAGGTGCTCGGCGCGCCGGGGAACGAGACGGCCGTCGGCTCGGTGACCCTCGACTCGCTCAAGGTGCCGGCGATCATCGACAGCGCGAAGGGCACGATCGTCCTGCCGGTGAAGCCGGGCACGGACGTGCGGCGGCTGGCGCCGGTGCTGCAGGTGGCCGACGGCACGCAGGTGTTCCCCCACAACGGTTCCCGGCAGGACTTCACCGGGCCGGTCGGCTATTCCGTCGTCGGCTCCGGCTGGCAGAGGCGGACCTGGACGGTCAGCGCGGTGGTGATGAACAGCCCGGTGCTGCCCGGCTTCAACGCGGACCCGAACATCGTCCGCTTCGGCGACACGTACTACATCTACGCCACGACGGACGGGTACCCCGGCTGGTCGGGGACGACGTTCGACGCGTGGTCGAGCACGGACCTCGTCACCTGGACGCGGCACCCCAAGATCCTCGACCTCGGCCCGGACGTGTCCTGGGCGGACAGCCGGGCGTGGGCGCCGACGATCACGCAGAAGAACGGGAAGTACTACTTCTACTTCTGCGCGGACGCCAAGATCGGCGTCGCGGTGTCTTCGTCCCCGGCCGGTCCGTTCACCGACGCGCTGGGCAAGCCGCTGATCGCGGCGAACCCGGCGGGTGGCCAGGCGATCGACCCGGCGGTGTTCACCGACGACGACGGGCAGACCTACCTGTACTGGGGCAACGGCAACGCCTACGTCGTGCCGCTGAACCCCGACCTGACGTCGTACGACCCGGCGAAGATCACCCGCCTGACCGGCCTCGACGGCTTCCGCGAGGGGCTGTTCATGACCAAGCGCGCCGGCACGTACCACCTGACGTGGTCCATCGACGACACGGGCAGCGAGAATTACCGCGTCGGCTACGCCACGGCGACCAGCCCGCTGGGCGACGGGCTGGTGAACAGGGGCGTGATCCTGGAGAAGGACCCGTCGCTCGGCATCCTGGGCACCGGCCACCACAGCATCGTGCAGGTGCCGGGCAAGGACGAGTGGTACATCGCCTACCACCGGTTCGCGATCCCCGGTGGCGACGGGACGCACCGGGAAGTGACGATCGACCGGCTGCGGTTCGGTGCCGACGGGACGATCGCCAAGGTCGTGCCCACCCTGGGGAGCGTCCGCCCGCTCAGGTGAGCTTCCCCGCATGCAGTGAATGACTCATTCCTGGCCTCCGATGCCAGGAATGAGTCATTCACTGCGTTGGGGGCTGGGCGCGGCGCCACCCGGGTGGGGGAAAACGTGGCGATCAAGCGAACCGGATTCGCTTTCCGGCCGTATCTCCCAGCAGGACGGTGGACGACGGAGGGAGCGCGACGTGGCGCGCGAAGGGACACTGATCGGCGACCGGTACCGCCTGCTCGGTCCGGCCGGGCAGGGCACGGTGGTCTGGCACGCGCAGGACGAACGGCTCGACCGGATCGTCGCCGTCAAGCCGCTGTTCGACGAGCCGCTCGCGGCGCCCACCATCCCCGCGCCGCGAGCGGCCATCTGTGACGTCGTCGACGACGACCGCACCACCTACCTGGTGCTCGAGTACCCGGGGGCGCGGACGCTGACCGAGCTCCTCGGCGAGCACGGCACGCTCGCCCCCGGGCTCGTCGCCCGGTTCGGGGCCCAGCTGGCCGCCGGGCTGGCCGCCGCGCACGACGAAGGCGTCCTGCACGCCGCCGTCGACCCGGACCACGTCGTCGTCTCCGCCGAAGGCCACGCCCGGATCGTGGGCGGCGGGCAGGCCCTGGGTGCCTTCCTCGCCCCCGAAGTGCTCGACGGCGGCTTCCCCGACTTCCCGGCCGAGGTGTACTCCCTGGGCGCCACCCTCTACGCGGCATTGGGCGGCGACCTCGGCCGAAGCCGCCACCCGCTCACCGAGGCCGTGGTGCACCTGCTCCACCCCGACCCCACCGCGCGGCCCACCATGGCCGTCGCCGAAGCGCTGCTGAACAGCGTGACGCCCCGCCGTCCGGGAACACCGGACCGCGGGGCGCCTCGCGGACTCGCCGGCGATTACCGCTGCGTGTAGACGAATCCCACCTTGTCGACCTCGGCGCCGGTGCGCCCGTGGAAGCCGGCGAGCTGCCAGCCGTCCGGGGCCGTGCGGGTCACGCAGTCACCGGTCGTCGAGCCGCCGGCCAGCACGCGGCCGAGGTTGGTGGTGAACCGGGCGGAGAAGATCCGGGTCGTGCCGCTGTACTTGCCCTGGCACAGGGTCGCCGTGGTGACGTACTCGCCGGTACCGAGCGTGAGCGACTGCGCCGTGCCGCCCGTGCCGCCGTGGGTCAGCGCGGTGCCGTTCTCCAGGGTCACCCCGACCTGGTCGACGCGGTTGCCGCTGCGCAGCGACCACGTCCGCACCCGGGCGTTCGCGGGCACCGCGGGGACGTCGGTGAAGTAGTCGCCGTGCGGGCCGCCGAACTGGTCCGACAGCTGCAGCGCCGGGTTGCGGGTCCAGGTGAACCGCACGGTGACCGGGTCGTGGTCGGACAGCATCCGGCCCTGGTCGTCGAGGAACTTCGCGTGCTCGTTGTTGTAGAAGGTCGCGTCGAGGTTCACGAGCTTGCTGCCGCGGTAGAGCACCTTGTCGACGACCTCGCAGTCGTTGGTGGGCGCCTGCTGGTTGCACACGAGGTCGGGGCTGCCCGGAGCAGGCGCGACCCCGCCGCGCACGAGCTTGACCCACGCGTCGGTCAGCCCGTTGTCCGCCCCGAACTGCGCGATCGTGTCGGCCGCTCGGGTGTAGCGCGTGTTGGTGTCGCCCATGACGACGATCGCGTTGCCCGCCGAGTGCGTCTTGATGAACGCGGTCAGCTGGGCCAGGTTCGACGCGCGCGACGCCTCGTCGCCGTCGTTCGTGCCGGCGTTGGTGTGCGCGTTGTAGAAGTCGACGTACACGCCCTCGGCCAGCCGCACCCGCATGAAGGTGAAGCCCTTCGGGGTCAGGCAGTCGCCCGAGTCGAGCTGGCAGGACGTCCAGCGGACCCGCTCGAAGTCGTCGACGTCGTAGGGCAGCGAGGACAGCGTGTTCAGCCCGCTGCCGATGCCCGCGCCGCCGCTGGTGGGCGTGCGGTACGGGTGCTGGTCGGCCGCGTAGAGCTTCGCGTGGTAGTTGAAGTCCTCCTCGACGTGCACGACGTCGTACGGGCCGAGCCGCTGCCCGATCGCCGTCGTGGCGGGGTCACGCGGCGTCGGCGCGCTCGAGATGCTCTCCGGCAGGCCGGCGACGTTGTAGGCCAGCACGGAAAAGCTGCCGCCGTCGGTGGCCGCGTGCGCGGCCGTCGGACTGACCACAGTGGACACCGTGACGGCGGCGGCCAACGCGACGATGCGTTTTCTCACGAGAACTCCCGCAGGATTCGGACGGACAAACCGGTGGGGGTGTACCGGGGAACCACCCGGAAACCCGGGCGGTCGGCTCGGATGGCGGCGAACCGGCCGCGCAGCCGCCGCGCGCGCAGCACGTCGACCTCGTGCCACGGGCAGGAGCCGTCGATCCGGAGCTCCAGGACGCTGCCGCGCTCCAGCGTGGCGTCGCCGTGCACGACCAGCGCCGGTCCGGCGGTCACCGACAGCGTGCCGCCGGTCTGGTGGTAACCGCCCACCCGGAGGCCGGACGCGCGCAGCGAGCCACCGGCGAGTTCGGCGGTTCCGGTGCCCAGCGCACCCGGGTTCGCCGCGACCAGCGTGCCCGCCTCGACGCGGGTGCCGCCGCGGTAGCTGTTGGCCCCGGCCAGCGTGAGTGTCCCGGTGCCCGCCTTGACGAGCCCGCCGTCGCCGCCGATGTTGTTGCGCCAGCTGTCGTTGGCCCTGAACCCGCCGCGGGAGGCGTCCATCGTGACGCGGACCCTCGTGTCGAACGCGCCGAAGCCGTCGGCTGCGGCGAAGAGGTTCAGCCGCCCCCAGAGCTCGGGGCCGTCGAGCAGCGGGTTCCCGGCCGGGAACGCCGTCGTGCGCAGGACTTCCCGCCGCTGCGCCGCGTCCAGGTACGGCAGGCGCGTCTCCAGGAGCACTTCGGCGCCCTTGGGGACGCGCATCGGCGTACGCGCGCCGCGGGCCGGCAGGCCGTAGGTCGCCCCGCGGGCGACCATCGCGGCGTTGGCCCGGCGGTCGCCGTATTCGTCGGCGCCGGTGTGGGCGCGGGCGAAGAGCGTGTCGGGAGTCGTGCCGGTCTTCGCGGTGAAGTACTTCAGCGCCTGCTCGCGCGCCGCCGCCTTTAGCGTCGCGTTCTCCGGGTCGGCGAGCGTCGCGGCGGCGAGCGCGGTGGCCAGGGTGCGGCCGCCGATCACGTCCACCGGCGAGTGCATCCCGGCGACGATCCGCGTGTCGGACAGGTCGTAGGCCCGCGCCACCAGCTCCTGGAACCGCTCGGGGACCGCGTAGGCCAGCGCGAGGCAGGCCAGGTGGAAGGCGTTGGTGTGGCCGCTGGGGAAGCCCCCGTCCTCGGCCGGGGTCGTGCTGCGCTGCCGCAGCAGCTGCGGCGCGACGACGACGTCGGAGCGGTAGACCGGGAAGCCGAGCGCGTCGACCCGGCCGGTGTCCTCGACCCCGCTGTCCGCGGTCAGCCGCCACGGCCGCGGGTACTGGTAGGCGGCCTTGCTCGGGTTGCCCGAGGCCCAGTTGCCGCGGACGGTGTCCACGAGCGTGGCCACGAGGCCGAGCTCCGAGTCGTGCGATCCGGCGCCGAGCGCCGAACCCGCCGGGGCGTTCGCCGGGACGGCGTCGTCGACCTTCGACGGCGGCGTGCCGTCGGGCGCGGCGGTGATGCTCGTGACGGCCTTGGCGCCGGTGCGGTAGAGGTCGGCCAGGGGACCGAGACCGCCGATGGCGGCGTAGGACTGGTGCTGGCGGTCGTGGACGAAGGCGCGCTTGGCTTCGGCGTCGGTCCGGGCGTGCGTGACGGCGACGCAGTGCCGGACGTTCGCGCGCAGCACCGCCGCGTCGAGGACCACACCACTGTCCCAAGTGGACCCGGTGCGCCAGACCCGCTGCATCCCGCTCAGGATCCGGACCGCCGCGTTGGTCTCCGGGGTGTGGTTGGCCGGGACGTTGGTGCGGTAGGAGTCGACGAACGCCGTCGCCTCCTCCGCCCAGGCGGGCACGCCCAGCACGGCGGGCGCGGCGGCGACGGTGGGGACGAGCGCGGACCAGCGCAGGAAGGTCCGCCGGTCCAAGGGCGCGAGGCTCAAGGGGTTCTCCTGGGAAGGCGCGGGAAAGCGCACGGGGAATCGCTGCGGGAATGATCAGCGCCGGGCCGATCCGGGTCAAGGAGCGTCCGGAGTAATTCGCCGGTCAGTAACCTGATCTTTTGCGGGGGTATTGCGAATTCGACGAATTCACTCGATCCGGACTTCGACGGCGGGCGCCGACCAGCAGTCCGCCGAGGGCACGACGTGGGCTGTCCGTCCTAATTGGACGCAACCGGTGAACTAGGCGGGCCGCAGCTCCACGCAGCACTCCCCCGCCCGCGGGTCGAGCACGGCTTCGACCGTCGCCGCCTGCAGTCCGTCGAGCACCCCGCCGAGGAACGCCTGGTTGATGCCGCACACCAGCTCGGGTGCCTTCGCCGCGAGCGGGTGGAACGGGCAGTTGCGCAGCCGCAGGCAGGCGGGGGTTTCCCGGTCCGGTTCGAAGCCGTGCCGCTCGACCAGCGCCGTGGCCAGGGTCAGGGCCCGCTCGGTGCCCAGGCGCCCGGGCCGGACCCGCTCGCGTTCGGCGGCGCCGAGCACCTCGCCGTGCCGGTGCGCGGCACGCAGAGCGGCGTCGCGGGCCGTCTCGCCGCCGCGTTCCTCGAGGACGGCGTCCAGCAGGATTCCGGCGAGGACGTCGTGGTGGCGCGGCGGGATGCTGACGCGCACTTCGACGCCGGAGGGTTCGTACACCTTGGGGGCGCGGCCGACCTTGCGGACGCCGCCGGCGAATTCGTACCGGGTCTGCAGCAGCCCGGCCGCGACGAGCTTGTCGAGGTGGAAAGCCGCCAGCTTGCGCGAGATCCCGACCGCCTCGGCGGCCTCGTCCCGGGTGACCGGGCGCCGCGCCCGGCGGATGTGCGCGTACATGCCGCGCCGCGACGGGTCGTCCAGCGCGGCCACCGCGGTGATCGGCTCCACGCCCGCAGGCTAACACCGAATTGCTGTCCCTTGACTCCGATCGGGTCACGCTGACCAGCTCGCCTTGACCCCTCCCGCAAATAAGACCAAACTTCATTGGCGAAAAGGAGCCGCCATGACCCAGCACGTCGAGCAGTCGAAGCAGCCGGTGAACGCGGTGCTGGCCGGACCGTACGGGCATCCGTTCCACCCGATCCTGGTCACCGTCCCGATCGGCGCCTGGGTGTCGAGCCTGGTGTTCGACATCGGGTCGCTGATCGTCGACGACCCGGGCTACCTGGCCCGCGGTGCGCTCTGGCTGATCGCCATCGGCGTCGTCGGCGCGCTCGCGGCCGCCCTCGTCGGCGCGCTGGACCTGCTGGCGATCCCCCGCGGCACCCGTGCGTTCCGCACGGGGTTGACGCACATGAGCCTCAACCTGGCGGTGACGGCCGCCTTCGTCGTGGGGTTCTTCTGGCGCCGGGCGACCGACGAGGGGCCGGTCGGGGCGGGGCCGTTCGTGCTGTCGATCGTCGCGCTGCTGGCGCTCGGGGTGTCGGGCTACCTGGGCGGCAAGCTGGCCTACCGCTACGGCGTTCGCGTCGCCGCCGAAGCCACCCAGGCGGAGGGCTACCGCTCCTGAACCGCGGGTGACCTGCCCCGCCGGGCCGGGAGTCTGGCACGATCGGGCCGTGACCGGCTGGAGGCGGACCCGCGGACTCGCGATCGCGGCCGCCCTCCTGCTGGTGCTCACCGCCTGCACCACCGGGTTCGGCGGCCTCAAGCTGCGGATCGCCGCGGGCAACTCCGGCGGCGTCTACTACAAGCTCGCCCAGACCCTCGCCAGCGCGTGGCAGACCGGCCTGGACGTCGACCGGCCGCAGGTGCTGCAGACCCAGGGCTCGCCGGACAACGTCGCCAAGGTGCTCGCCGGCGAGGCCGACGTCGCCTTCGTCGCGGCCGACGTCGCCGCGGCCCAGTACCAGGACCGGCCCGGTTTCGCCGCGCTCGCCCGGATCCACGACGACTACCTGCACGTCGTCGTCCGCTCCGACTCCGACATCCGGTCGGTGTCCCAGCTGAGGGGCCACCGGGTCGCGATCGGCTCACCGCAGTCCGGCGTCGAGTACATCGCCAACTGGCTGCTGAACCTGCTCGGGCTGCAGGACTCGGTCAGCACGACCACCCGCGGCCTCGACGAATCCGTCCTCGCGCTGCGCAACCACGAGGTCGACGCGTTCTTCTGGTCCGGCGGCCTGCCCACGCCGAAGCTGCTGGAGCCGGAGAACCAGGGCCGGCTCCACCTGCTCGACCTCGCCGACGTGATGCCGAAGGTGCAGGCACGCAGCCAGGTTTACAGCACCGCCACGATCCCGGCGAGCACGTACAAGGAGCTCCTCCCGGTGACGACGCTGGTGGTGCCGAACTTCCTGGTGGTCCCGAAGTCGATGCCGGACGACGTGGCCGAGGCCCTGGTCCGCGGCCTGTTCGACGCCCGCCACGAGCTGGCGAGCGCGAACTCGGCGGCCTTGTCGATCGATGTCCACCCGGGCATCGAGACCCAGCCGATCCCGCTGCACCCGGGCGCGCTGCGGTATTACCGGTCGCAGAAGACCTAAGCCACCGGGAACACCATCGAGATCCGCAGCCCGCCGCCCTCCGGCAGGTCCAGCTCCAGTTCCCCGTCCGAATGCGCGACGATCTCGCTCACGATCGCCAGCCCCAGCCCCGACCCCGGCACGTTCTGGTGCGCCGGGCTGCGCCAGAACCGGTCCAGTGCCCGATCGAGCTCGTCCGGGGGCAGCCCCGGCCCGTGGTCACGCACCGACAACCGCACCCGGTCGCCCGAACGAGCGACCGCAATCAGGATCTCCGTGCCCGACGCGGTGAACTTCAGCGCGTTGTCCAGCAACGCGTCCAAGATCGTCTCGGCGCCCCGCGGCGGCATGCACACGCGTGCCCCGTCGCCGGACGTCTCCACCACCAGCCGCACGTCGCGGGCCTCGCCGACCACCGACCAGTCCGCGACCCGCTCCGCCACGGCCTCGTCCAGCACCACCGGGTCCAGCTCGCCACCGGAAGCCTCGGCGCGGGCCATCGACAGCAGCCCGTCCAGGATCTGGTGCAGTCGGCCCGCGTCGACCCGGGCCGCCTCCAGGTCGGCGGCCGCCGGCTCGTCGTCGACGTGGCCTTCGAGGTTGCCCAGCCGGATCTTCAGCGCCGTCAGCGGGTTGCGCAGCTGGTGGGACGCATCGGCGACGAACGCGCGCTGCGCCGCCAGCGCGCCCGACACGCTCGACGCCATCCGGTCGAACGAGCGGCCGAGCTGCCGCAGCTCCGGCGGCCCGCCGCTTTCCCCCACCGGCTCGGCCTCGCGGCCGCTGACCACCGACGCCACCAGCGCACCGGTCGCGTCGTCGAGCCGGTGCACCGGCCGCAGGATCCAGCGGACCACCGGGACCGCCACGGCCAAGGCCAAGGTGAAGGCGAGGATCCCGCCCGCGGTGAGCAGCAGCCACCACCACAGCACGTCCGCGCGCTCGGCGCCGGTGTCGGACACGGTGAGCACCGCGCCGTGCACCTCGCCGTCGGCGAGCACCGGCTCGGCGAGCACCAGCGGCGTCGAATCCCACGGCATCAGCACCCCCGCGGGCTGGGAGCGGCGCCCGGCCAGCGCCTCGTGGACCGGCCCGCTGATCCGCTCGTCGTTCAGATCGATCTGCGGGGCGGACGGCACGACCGACGAGGCGAACAGCTTGCCGTCCTGGTCGACGACCGCCGCCTGGACGCCGTACACCTCGTGGTAGCGGGTCAAGTCGGGCTCGATCAGCGACGCCTTGTTGTCCAGCAGCGGCCGCTGCGCCAGCGACGCGAACCGGGCCGTGTCGGTCAGCCGGTCGAGGAACAGGTCCTGCTGCGCGCCGGCCGCGATGCTCCTGGCCAGCGGGATGCCCAGGCCGAACACCAGCAACGCCACCAGCGTCAGCACGATGCCCTGCAGCCGGACGCGCACGCCCCTCAGCTCCGGGCGACCTGGCCGCCGAGCCGGTACCCGACCCCGCGGACCGTTTCGATGAGCGCCGGACGGCCCAGCTTCGTCCGCAGCGTCGCGACGTGGACGTCCAGCGAACGGCTCTCCGCCGGGCCGCGGTGGCCCCACACCTCGGTGAGCACGTGCTCACGCGAGCAGACCGCGCCGCGCGCGCCCGCCACCAGCGCCAGCACCTGGAACTCCTTGCGGGACAGCGCGACCGCCTTGCCGCCGACCAGCACCTCGTGCCGCGAGACGTCGACGGTGACGTCCCCGACCCGGATGACCACCGGCTCGGCGGCGGGGTGCTCCCCGCGGCGGCGGCGCACGGCCTCGACCCGGGCGAGCAGCTCCTCGACGTCGTAGGGCTTGACCAGGTAGTCGTCGGCGCCCGCGCGCAGGCCCTGGATCCGGTCGTCGACCTCGCCGCGCGCCGAGACGACGATGATCGCGACGTCGCTGACCGCGCGGATCTGGCGGCACAGCGTCACGCCGTCGATGTCCGGCAGGCCGAGGTCGAGCAGGATGACGTCGACCTCGTGCACCCGGTCGAGCACGCCGGCGCCGGTGGCCAGCCGGGCGATCGCCAGGCCACGGCGGGTCAGCGCCGGGATGAGCGCACCCGCGACCCGGTCGTCGTCCTCCACCAGCAGCACCCGCACCCGTCCGCCTCCCATGGTGACCTGCTCCACCGGCCGGTGACGCGAACTCTAGGACGTCCGGGCGGCTCCCGCACCGGCCACCCGGACGGTCACTCCCCGTGACCTCGGGTGGACACCCGCCAAATTGGACATCGATACTCACTTGAAACCCTAAGTATTGCTCAAGCGGCCTTGCCAGCCGGTAAAGCAACGGTAGGTTCTCGCCATCGCGTGGTGACCCATGCCCGATTTGCACGAACGACCCGGGAGGCCAGATGACCGCGGAGGTGGCGGCGCCGATGATCAAGGCGTCCGCCGTGAACAAGTACTTCGGCGACCTGCACGTGCTCAGGGAGATCACGCTCGAGGTGCCTCGCGGCCAGGTCGTCGTGGTGCTCGGCCCGTCGGGTTCGGGCAAGTCGACCCTGTGCCGGGCGATCAACCGGCTGGAGCCGATCAACTCGGGCGAGATCGCCGTCGACGGCGTCCCGCTGCCCGCCGAGGGCAAGGCACTGGCCGCGCTGCGGGCCGACGTCGGCATGGTGTTCCAGTCGTTCAACCTGTTCGCGCACAAGACCATCGTCGAGAACGTGATGCTCGCGCCGGTGAAGGTCCGCAAGACCTCGCAGGCCGAAGCGCGCAAGACCGCGATGGAGCTGCTGGAGCGGGTCGGCATCGCCAACCAGGCCGACAAGTACCCGGCGCAGCTTTCGGGTGGTCAGCAGCAGCGCGTCGCCATCGCGCGGGCGCTGGCCATGCGGCCCAAGGTCATGTTGTTCGACGAGCCGACCTCGGCACTGGACCCGGAGATGGTCCAGGAGGTCCTCGACGTGATGACCGGTCTGGCCAAGGACGGCATGACGATGCTCGTCGTCACCCACGAAATGGGCTTCGCCCGGAGGGCAGCCGATCGGGTGATCTTCATGGCCGACGGCGAGATCGTCGAGGACACGACACCCGAAGAGTTCTTCACCGCGCCGAAGAGCGAGCGCGCGAAGGACTTCCTCGGCAAGATCCTGACTCACTGAGAACCAACGTTCCGCGGCGCCGTCGGCGTCCGGGTGACGACACACAGGAGAGATTCACATGAGGATCCGCACCCTTGCGGTGGGACTGCTCGCCGGTGGCCTGGCGCTGACCACGCTGACCGCCTGTGGCAAGGAAGGCACACCGGCTTCGCCGGGCTCGGGCGACCAGAGCGGCACGAACGCCCCGGCGGCGCTGAGCTACCCGGTCGCGCAGGGCGTCGACCTGCAGGGCTCGCCGGTGTTCGCCAAGATGAAGTCGGCGGGCGCGCTGACCGTCGGCGCCAAGGACGACCAGCCGGGCCTCGGCCTGAAGGACCCGACGACCGGCAAGTTCGGCGGCTTCGACATCGAGATCGCCAAGCTCGTCTCGGCCGGCCTCGGCTTCGACCCGGAGAAGATCACCTTCCGCACGGTCGACTCGGGCGCCCGTGAGCAGACGATCGCGAACGGCGACGTGAACTACTACGTCGGCACGTACTCGATCACCGACAAGCGCAAGGCGCTCGTCTCCTTCGCCGGCCCGTACTTCGTCGCCGGCCAGGACCTGCTGGTGCGCAAGGACGACAGCTCGATCACCGGCAAGGACACCCTCAAGGGCAAGAAGGTCTGCTCGGTCACCGGCTCGACCCCGATCCAGAAGGTCCGCTCGGAGAACCTGACCGAGCCGGGCAACATCGTCGAGTTCCAGAAGTACTCGCAGTGCGTCGAGAAGCTGCTGTCGAAGGACGTCGACGCGGTCACCACCGACGACGCGATCCTCAAGGGCTACGCGGCCCAGGACCCGGACAACCTGAAGGTCGTCGGCCAGACGTTCTCCACGGAGAAGTACGGCATCGGCCTGAACAAGGACGACAAGGTCCTGCGCGACAAGGTCAACGAGATCCTGCAGAAGGCGCTGGACGACGGCACCTGGGACAAGATCTACGCCGCGACGCTCGGCAAGTCGGGTTCGCCCGCCAAGAAGCCGACCCTCGAGAAGTACTGACGCTCGCGTGACGGCCGGTGGATCGGGCTTCCCGGTCCACCGGCCTTCTCCATCCACCACCTGACCACGGACGCGGGGAAGGCTCCATGGACGTCCTGCTCAACAACCTGGACCTGTTCGGTCCGTTCTTCCTCACCACGATCGAACTGTTCCTGCTCTCGGCCGTGGGCAGCCTGATCTGGGGCACCATCCTGGCCATGCTGCGGGTGAGCCCGGTCCCCGTCTTCCGCGCCGTCGGCACGGCGTACGTGACGATCGCCCGGAACACGCCGCTCACCCTGGTGTTCGCGTTCTTCGTGTTCGCGTACCCGCTGCTGGACATCGTCAAGCTCGACTACTTCCCGGCCGCCGTGACCGCCCTGATCGTGTACACCTCGGCGTTCATCTGCGAGGTCGTGCGCTCGGGCATCAACACCGTGCCGGTCGGCCAGGCCGAGGCGGGCCGGGCGCTGGGGCTGACCTTCGGCCAGATCCTCGGCCAGGTCGTGCTGCCGCAGGCGCTGCGCTCGGTCGTCCCGCCGCTGATCAGCACGCTGATCGCGTTGCTGAAGAACACCACCATCGCGGCCGGTTTCTCGGTCGCCGAGGCCGGCGCGATCCGCTCGTACCTGTCCGAACGCGGCGAGAACCAGCTGGTCGGCCTGCTGTGGGTCGCGCTCGGCTTCATCATCCTGGTCGCCGTGCTGTCGTTCGTCCAACGCAGCCTGGAGAAGCGCTGGAGCGTGGCCCGATGAGGGAGCTTGCGACCGAATCATTCAACACTGCGCCTGCGGCTCAGGCCGCACCGAGCGTCAGCGAGGTGTGCGCATGAGCAACGTGCTGTTCGACGTCCCGGGGCCGAAGGCGCGGCTGCGGTACCGCACGTACGCGGTGCTCGGCACGCTCGTGGTCCTCGCGTTCGTCGCCTACATCGGGTGGCGCTTCTACGACAGCGGCCAGTTCACCGCCCGCAAGTGGGAGTGGCTGCAGTACGCGCAGGTGCAGCGCGACCTGGGCAATGCGGTGCTCTCGACGCTCCAGGCGTTCGCCGCCGCGGCCGTGCTGGCGCTGATCTTCGGGGCGATCTTCGCGGCCGGCCGGCTGTCGGACCACGCCTGGGTCCGCCGGATCTCCGGGTTCGTCGTCGAGTTCTTCCGCGCCATTCCCGCGCTGATCCTGATGTTCCTGTTCTACTTCGGCCTGCCGACCGTCGGCGTGCCGACGAGCCCGTTCCTCGGCGTGGTCCTCGGCCTGACGCTGTACAACGGCTCGGTGCTCGCCGAGGTCTTCCGGGCGGGCATCCAGTCGCTGCCGAAGGGCCAGAGCGAAGCCGCGTACGCGCTGGGCATGCGCAAGACCCAGGTGATGTTCCTGGTCCTACTGCCGCAGGCGATCCGGGCGATGCTGCCGACGATCATCAGCCAGCTCGTCGTCCTGCTGAAGGACACCGCGCTCGGCTTCATCATCACCTACCAGGAGCTGCTGTACTACGCCCGCTACATCGGTTCGCAAGGCACGTTCGGGCGGCCGATCGTGCCGTCGACGATCGTGGCGACCGCCATCTACGTCGTGATGTGCCTGCTGCTGACGGCGCTGGCGACGTACCTGGAGCGGCGCAACCGCCGCAACAAGAAGGTCGTGGAAGCACCCCCGGCCACGGGAGAGGCGGCCCTCGTCTCCGCCGGCACCTGAGTCACCCGTTCGAGGCCCCCGGGACACGTCCCGGGGGCCTTGTCGTGTCCCGGGGTGTCCCCTAGCGTCGGCGGCATGGGTGTCGCACTGGTGACCGGCAGTTCCCGCGGCCTGGGCCGGGTGATCGCGCGCCGGCTGGCCCGCGACGGGTTCGCCGTCGCGGTCAACGGCCGTCACGACAACGCCGACCTGAAGACGGCCGCGGAGAGCATCCTCGCCGAAGGCGGCCGGGCGGCGGCGTTCGCCGCGGACGTCACCGACCGGCGCCAGGCCGGCGACCTCGTCGACGCGGTCACGGCGTTGCTGGGCCCGATCGGGGTGCTGGTGCTCAACGCGACCGGCCCCCAGCCGGAAGCCCCGCTGGCCGGTGTGGACTGGCCGGATCACCTGGCCCAGCTGGACTTCTTCGTGCGGTCGCCGGTGCTGCTGGGCCACGCGGTGCTGCCGGGGATGCGCGCACGCCGCCACGGCCGCATCGTGCACGTCGACTCGGAGGTGGCGGACCGCCCGCCACCCGGCCGCTCGGCGTACGTGACGGCCAAGAGCGCCCAGATCGGCCTGGTCCGCGCGTGGGCGCGCGAGCTGGCTCCGGACGGCATCACGGTCAACACGGTGGCGCCCGGGTTCATCCCGGTGGAGCGGCACGCGGAGGTGCCGGAGGCCGAGCGTGCGGCCTACCTGGCATCGGTCCCGGCGGGCCGCCTGGGCACCCCGGACGACGTGGCCGCGGCGGTGAGTTTCTTCGCCTCGGAGGAGGCGGGCTTCATCACCGGCCAGCGCCTGCTGGTCGACGGCGGCCGCTCGCTCGGTTAGCCGTCGTTTTTCTTCAGTTCTTCGGCGAGCATCACGATGATGCCGCTGGGACCGCGGACGTAGGTGAGCTTGTAGACGTCCTCGTAGGTCGCGACGCCCCGAAGCGGAAAGCAACCGTGCTTCGCGGCTGTCTCGAGCGCTTTGTCGATGTCGTCGACGGAGAAGGCAACGCGGTGCATGCCGATCTCGTTGGGAAGAGTGGGCGTCGTTTCGATCGCTTCGGGATGGATGTACTCGAAGAGCTCGAGGCGGCCGTGACCGTCCGGCGTCTGAAGCATGGCAATGCGGGCGTGGTTCCCATCGAGACCGACGGCGGTGTCGGTCCACTCACCACTGACCGTGTCCCGGCCGACGACGGTGAGCCCCAGATCGGTGAAGAAGGCGATCGTGGCTTCGAGGTCGCGAACGGCGATGCCGACGTTCTCCAGTTTGATGGCCATGCGGGCATGTTAACGAGCCAGGGCGAGGATCTCGTCCGTGTCGCGGGCGAGGAAGCTTCCGAACGGAACCAGGCGTCCGGGCTCGAAGTTCCGGCGGGCGATGTCGGGCCGCAACACCATCAGCTCCGGCACCACCGTGACCGGAGTCGGCCCGCCGGTCACGATGTCGTCGAGGTCGGTGTCGAGCGCGGGCCCCCAGCGGTCGACGACCAGCCCGACCGCGGACGGCCCGGTCGCCCGGAACTCGGCCAGCAGCGGGCGGATCACCGTGTCCTGTCCCTTTCGGTAGACCGGACCGCCGAAGCCGTCGAGGTCGTAGTCCTCGACGACCACGTCGCCCAGCCGCGTCAGCGTGCAGGTGACGTCGGCGTCCTCGTCGCCGGTCATCCAGTACTGGAAGGTGAACTGCTTCTCGTCCAGCCCGATCATGGCGGCCAGCAGGCTTTCCCGGTCCATTTCGACCTGCTCGCCGCAGGTTTCCCACTCCCCGCTGAGCGCGGTGATCCGCCCGGTCCGGAGGTGGCCCAGCACCATCCCGGCCGCCGCGAGCGAGTCCACCCGGCGATGCACCTGCTCCGGTGACCAGTCCCGCCGGTACAGCCGTACGCTTCCGTAAGTCATCCCTGCTCCCCCGATACGTCCTCTGTGGACGAAGATTCCCCTTCGGCACCCTTCCGCCGCGCGTGGTGCAGCACGGCGAGCACCCCGAGGACCAGCACGAGCGCCACCCCCAGCGCGGCCCACATCGCGACGTGCAGCTGCAGCAGCCCGCCCGCGAAGGCCCCGGCGAGCATGGCACCCACGGCGGCGACCTTCCGCAGCGGGTGCGACCCCGGCCCACCGGCGGCCTTCGAGTCGGCCGCGAAGCCGGTCAGCGTCATCGTCAGCACGGTCGTCGTCAGGTCGGGCGCGCCGATCCGCCGGACGGCCGCGTTCTGCAGGCCCATCGCCAGCCCGAGCACGACGATCAGCAGTTCGGCGCCCAGTCGGATGCCGCCGCCGAGGGTCGCCGACAGCGCGACGGCCACCGCGATCAGCGCCGCCTGCACCGCGGTCGCCTGCCGGAGGGCGTCGTAGTCGTCCTCGCGCCGGGCCAGCCGCCCGCCGGCGAGCGCGCCGGCCAGGAAGGCGAGCACGGCGGTCAGCGACGCGAGCACCGACAGCGTCGTCTCCCCCGCCGCGGCGAACCCGAGGAACACGACGTTCCCGGTCATGTTGGCGACGAAGACCCGCCCCAGCCCGAGGAAGCTGACGGCGTCGACCACCCCGGTGACGACGGTCAGCGTCAGCAGCAGCGCGGCCAGGTCCCGCGGTTTCGGTGGTGCCATGCCTGCATTCAACACCGGCCGCCCGACATTTCCAAATCGATATTCGAGATACCGTTTAAGAAACCGCGAAGCGCCTTCGCCGCGCGAAGCCGCTTCGCAGCCCTTCGTGAGCCGATTCCGGTGTCACACAGCCGAAACAGCGACCTCCTTGCGGTGAATCCGCGCGCGGCGGGCGACGTTTTGTCGGAGGCCCCCTCTACCGTCCGTGGCATGACCGAAAAGAGCACGGTACGCACCCGGGAAATGGCCTACGAACTCAAGAGCCAGCGCGAGCTGAAACGGCTGACCCTGCGCGAGCTTGCCCGCCGCGCGGACTGGTCCGCGTCGAAAGTCTCGGCCTGGGAGAACGGGCGGCGCATCTCCCCGATCGACGCCGCGATCTACCTCGCCCACTGCGGCACGAAGGCGGCCGAACGGGCGCGGCTCCTCGAGCTGGTCAAGCCGCCCGGCGACCTCTACTGGGTGCGCCCCTACTTCGACAAGCTCGTCGACCCGATGAAGTCCCTCATCATCCAGGAAAACCTCGCGCGTTCGATGGTCTACTACAGCCCGGCTGCCATCCCCGGGATGCTGCAGACGGAGGAGTACGTCCGCACCTGTTTCGAACTCACCGGGCGCTACACCTCCGACCGCCTCGGCATGCTGACCCGGGCCCGCGTGGACCGGCAGCAGCTGCTGCAGCGCCACACCCCGCCGATCTGCACCTTCTTCGTGCACGAGCGCGCTTTGCGCTCGGTCGTGGGGCACCCGGCGCTCATGCACGAGCAGCTGCAGAACCTCGTGCTGACCGCGAACCTGCCGCACTGCGTCATCCGGGTGGTGCCGGAGTCGGATCCCACGTTCCGCGTGCTGAGCACCACCTTCACCGTCATGGAGTTCCCCGAACACGCACCGGTCGTCTACGAAGAGACCTACACCGCCGGCTTGTTCGTGGACGACCGCATCGCGGTGGAGGCGTTCTACCTTCTCGTCACACGCCTGGAACAAGTGGCCCTTTCCGAGGGACAATCACGGGAGTGGCTCGTCCGGTTCGCGGAGGAGTACGAACGCCTGAGGGAGTGATCGAGGGTGGCCCGAGAGCGAACTTGGTTCAAGAGCAGCCACAGTGAAGGCCAGGAACACCAGACCTGCGTGGAGGTGGCCCTGACTTCCGAGGCCACCGCGGTCCGCGACTCGAAGGCGCCCGCCGCCGGGCACCTGACCGTCCCCCACCCCGCGTGGAGCGCCCTGCTCAGCTCCCTGCGCTGACTCGCTCCCCGTCCCGCCAGACCGCCCGGATCCGCCCGGGCAGGTCGGTCACGTCGAGGTCCGTGCCGTCCAGCAGCACCAGGTCGGCCCGCAACCCCGGCTGGATCCGGCCGCGGTCGTCGTCGAGCCGGAGCAGCCGGGCGGCCTCGGAGGTGGCCGCCTTCAGGGCGGCCGCCTCGCCGAGGACTCCGGCCAGCAGCCGCAGCTCGGTCGTCAAGTCGACATGGGGACGCGGGGCGAGGTCGGACCCGGCGGCGACACGGACCCCGGCTTCCACCGCGAGCCGCAGCGAGCGGCGGTGCGTCTCGGCGAATTCGCTGTCGCTGATCGGCGAGAGCGTCGGCACGTACCAGGCGCCGGCCAGGGCCTCGACGGCGGAGTCGTCGAGGAAGGTGCCGTGCTCGATGCTGCGCGCCCCGGCGCGGGCGGCCGAGACGACCGCCGCGGAGGTGTGCGCATGGGCCAGCACGTCCCGGCCGCAGCGGCGGGCCTCGTCGACCAGTGCGGCGAGCTCGTCGTCGGTCGGCCGGACGTCGGTGCCCGTGCGCACCGCCCGCATCGCCCCGCTCGCGCCGACCTTGATCCAGTCGGCGCCCGCCCGCACCATCCGGCGGACGGCCGCGCGCGCCGCGTCCGGCCCGTCGAACACCGGGTCGGGCAGCGACGGGTCACCGTAGTGGTCGACGGCGCCCGCGGGCGGTTCCCAGCTGTCGCCGAGCCCTCCGGTCGGCCCCAGTTGACGCAGGCTGATCAGCAGGTCCGGCCCGGTGATCCACCCTTCGCGAAGGGCGTGCTTGAACCCGGCGTCGGCGCCCCAAGCGTCCCGGACGGTGGTGATCCCGCGCGCCAGCAGCCCCCGCAGCACCGGCACGGCCTCGAGGATCCGGGCGCTGCGCGGCAACGGCACCGGCCGCGGGAAGGCCACGTGCACGTGGCAGTCGATGAGCCCGGGGATCAGCAAGCCCCCGGAGCAGTCGACGCGCGGGCCGTCCAGGCCCCGGCCGACCTCGGCGATGCGGGAGCCGTCCAGCCGCACGTCCGCGCGGGTGCTCTCCCCGGTTTCGGGATCGAACACGCGCGCCCCACCCAGCACCGTCACCCGAGGTCCTTGCGGTAGATGAGGAAATCGCACGGCGTGGCCAGCGACGGCGCGAGGTGCGGATAGTCCTCGGCGAGATCGGCGCGGTGCGTCACGCGGTAGCCGAGCCGGCCGTACCACTCGGCCAGGAACTGCTTCGACGGATGCGTCCACTCCCGCGGCACGAGCAACTCGAGCTGCATCTCCCGGCACCCGGCGTCCCGGCTCACCCGCTCGGCGAACCGCACGAGCTCCCGCCCGACACCGGTCCCCCGCCGCGCGGGGTCGGCGGCGAGCATGCCGAACTCCCCGGTCGCCTCGTCGAGCCGCTGGATCCGCACCGACCCGGCCACATCGCCTTCGACGAAGGCAACGGCGATCTCCCCGGCCGCCACGAACCCGGCGACCTCGGCGACGGACGTCCGGTCGGTGCTCCCGAGCCAGAGCCCCTTCTCGGATTCGGCGTAGACCTGGTTGACCAGCGCCGTGACCCGTTCGATCACGGCGTGGTCAGCCGACGGCGGCAGCTGTGCGATCTCCATGTCCCCACCATGCCAGGTGGGGACGGCTCACTTGTCCCGGCGGAAGAGCTTGTTGCCCAGCCACACGATCGGGTCGTACTTGCGGTCCGCGACGCGCTCCTTCATCGGGATCAGCGCGTTGTCGGTGATGTGGATCCCCTCGGGGCACACCTCCGAACAGCACTTCGTGATGTTGCAGTACCCGAGGCCGTGCTCGTCCTGCGCCGCGTCACGGCGGTCCGCGACGTCCAGCGGGTGCATCTCCAGCTCGGCGATGCGCATCAGGTACCGCGGCCCGGCGAAGGCTTCCTTGTTCTCCTCGTGGTCACGCACCACGTGGCAGGTGTTCTGGCAAAGGAAGCACTCGATGCACTTGCGGAACTCCTGCGAACGCTCGACGTCGACCTGCTGCATCCGGTACTCGCCCGGCTTCAGGTCCGCCGGCGGGGTGAACGACGGGATCTCGCGCGCCTTCGTGTAGTTGAACGACACGTCGGTGACGAGGTCGCGGATCACCGGGAACGTCCGCATCGGCGTCACCGTGATCACCTCGTCCTCGGTGAACGTCGACATCCGCGTCATGCACAGCAGGCGCGGGCGGCCGTTGATCTCCGCCGAGCACGAGCCGCACTTGCCCGCTTTGCAGTTCCAGCGGACGGCGAGGTCCGCGGCCTGCGTCGCCTGCAGCCGGTGGATGATGTCGAGCACGACCTCGCCCTCGTTCACCTCCACCGTGAAGTCCTGCAGCCCGCCGCCGTCGGCGTCGCCGCGCCAGACCCGGAAACTCGCCTTGTAGCTCATGCTTTGCTCCCGGGGTGCGTCTCGAGCTCCGCATCGGTGTAGTACTTCCCGAGTTCGCCGAACTCGAACAGCTCCAGCAGGTCCTGCCGCAGCGGCTCCTGCGCCTTGACCTCGACCTCGATGTCCGGCACCACCGGGTTGTCACCCTGGGAGGCCGAGCACACGAGGAGCTTGTTGCGCCAGTCGGCTTCCATGCTCGGGAAGTCGTCGCGTGTGTGCCCGCCGCGGCTTTCGGTCCGCGTCAGCGCCGCCTTGGCGACGCACTCGCTGACCATCAGCATGTTGCGCAGGTCGATCGCGAGGTGCCAGCCGGGGTTGAACTGCCGGTGCCCTTCGACGGTGACGCGCAGGATCCGCTCCCGCAGTTCCGCCAGCTTCACCAGCGCCTGCTCGATCTCGCCCGCCTTGCGGATGATGCCGACCAGGTCGTTCATCGACTGCTGCAGCTCGGTGTGCAGGGTGTACGGGTTCTCCGCGGACGCACCGGAAGGCGGGTCGAACGGTGCGAGCGCCATCTTCGCCGCGGCGTCCACATCGGACTCCTGCACCACCGGCCTGCCCTCGAGGCCCAGCACGTACTCGGCCGCGCCGAGCCCGGCCCGCCGGCCGAACACGAGCAGGTCGGACAGCGAGTTGCCGCCGAGCCGGTTCGAGCCGTGCATGCCGCCGGAGCATTCGCCGGCCGCGAACAGGCCGGGCACGCTCGCCGCCGCCGTGTCCGGGTCGACCTCGATGCCGCCCATGACGTAGTGGCAGGTCGGGCCGACCTCCATCGGCTCCGCGGTGATGTCGACGTCCGCCAGCTCCTTGAACTGGTGGTACATCGACGGCAGCCGCTTGCGGATCTCCTCGGACGGCAGCCGGCTGGCGATGTCGAGGAAGACACCGCCGTGCGGGGAGCCGCGGCCCTCCTTGACCTCGGAGTTGATCGCGCGGGCCACCTCGTCGCGGGGCAGCAGGTCCGGCGTGCGCCGGTTGTTGTCCGCGTCGGTGTACCAGCGGTCGGCTTCCTCTTCGCTTTCCGCGTACTGGCCCTTGAACACGTCGGGCACGTACTCGAACATGAACCGCTTGCCGTCGGAGTTCTTGAGCACGCCGCCGTCACCGCGCACGCCCTCGGTGACGAGGATGCCCTTGACGCTCGGCGGCCAGACCATCCCGGTCGGGTGGAACTGGACGAACTCCATGTTGATCAGCTTCGCGCCCGCCCGCAGGGCCAGCGCGTGGCCGTCACCGGTGTACTCCCACGAGTTCGACGTCACCTTGAACGACTTGCCGATGCCGCCGGTGGCGAGCACGACCGCGGGTGCCTCGAAGAGGATGAAGCGGCCGCTCTCGCGCCAGTAGCCGAACGCGCCGGCGATGCGGCCTTCGGTGGTGAGCAGCTCGGTGACCGTGCACTCGGCGAAGACCTTGATCTTCGCTTCGTAGTCCCCGGTTTCGGCGAAGTCCTCCTGCTGCAGCGAAACGATTTTCTGCTGCATCGTGCGGATCAGCTCGAGCCCGGTGCGGTCACCGACGTGCGCCAGCCGCGGGTAGGTGTGCCCGCCGAAGTTGCGCTGGCTGATCCGGCCGTCGGCGGTGCGGTCGAACAGGGCGCCGTAGGTCTCGAGCTCCCAGACGCGGTCCGGCGCCTCCTTGGCGTGCAGCTCGGCCATCCGCCAGTTGTTGAGGAACTTCCCACCGCGCATGGTGTCGCGGAAGTGGACCTGCCAGTTGTCGTTCGAGTTCGCGTTGCCCATCGAGGCCGCGCACCCGCCCTCGGCCATCACCGTGTGCGCCTTGCCGAACAGGGACTTGCACACGACCGCGACGCGGAAGCCGCGTTCGCGGGCTTCGATCACGGCGCGCAGACCGGCGCCACCGGCACCGATCACCACCACGTCGTAGCTGTGCCGTTCGACCTCGGTCATGAAGAGATTCCACCTCGGAACTGGGGACGTCTGTTGTTGGGAAGAACTAGTTCACGAACCGAAGGTCCGAGATCGCGCCGCTGGCGACGAGCATGACGTAGAAGTCGGTCAGCACCAGCGTGCCGAGCGTCGTCCAGGCCAGCGTCATGTGGCGGGTGTTGAGCTTCGTGACCTGCGTCCAGATCCAGTAGCGCACCGGGTGCTTGGAGAAGTGCTTCAGCCGCCCGCCGGTCACGTGCCGGCACGAGTGGCACGACAGCGTGTAGGCCCAGAGCAGGATCACGTTGCCCAGCAGGATGATGTTGCCGAGCCCGAAGCCGAAGCCGCCGGTCTTGCCGTGGAACGCCGTGATCGCGTCGTAGGTGTTGACCAGCGAGACGATCAGCGCGACGTAGAAGAAGTAGCGGTGGACGTTCTGGATGATCAGCGGCAGCCGCGTCTCGCCGGTGTACTTGGCGTGCGGTTCCGCGACGGCGCAGGCGGGCGGGGAGAACCACACCGACCGGTAGTAGGCCTTGCGGTAGTAGTAGCAGGTCAGCCGGAACCCGAGCAGGAACGGCAGCACGACGAAGCCGAGCGGGATGAACCCGGGCAGGTCGCCGAACCAGTGGCCGAAGTGGCTCGAGCCTTCGACGCAGGAAGTGGACAGGCAGGGCGAGTAGAACGGCGTCAGGTAGTGGTAGTCGGGCACCCAGTAGGCGGTGCGCACGAACGACCGGACCGTCGCGTAGACGATGAACGCCGACAGTCCGAGCACGGTCAGCAGCGGCTGGAGCCACCACCGGTCCGTGCGGAGGGTGCGCTCGGCGATCCGGGCCCGCTTGGGAGCCCGGACGCCGGTGCCGACGCCGTTGTCAGCGGGAGCGCTCACCGCTGGTCGCGCTTGTAGCCGCCGACGCCTTCGTCATCGGCGCCGTGCCACAGCGCCGGGTCGTAGGGGGTGTCGGGGACGGGGACGCGCTCCGCGGCCTTCGCCTGCGCGGGCACCGCGAGGGGCACGCCGTCGAGGTCCGCGGTGTCGATGTCGAGGCGCTCGACGTCGTTGGCGAGCCGGCGCACGGCCGACGCGTCGCCGTAGCGAGAGCGCAGTGCGCCGACGCACTGCCGGAGCTGGCCGATGGTTCGCCGCAGCTCGGCGATCTCGGAGGTGGACATCATGCCTCCCGTGTGGTGGGGCTGGCAGGGAACCGGCGAAGGCAACCTTCGAAGGCACTGCCACGCGTCGTGCAGTGTGACAACTAGCACACTAACGGTTCCGGAGGTGATCGGGGTCACGCAAATCGATCTTCTGAATCGATTTTGATCCGGCGTTTTCCCGAGGTAGTGTGGCCAGTGTCACGACCCTGAGGCGTCAGCGCTGCCGTCCCGCGGACCACCCCATCCCCAGTGATCCGGAGCCGGACATGAGCCCGACCCCATCGTTGCACCCCGTCATCGCCGAAGTCACCGCCCGCATCGCCGCGCGCAGTGCCGCGACCCGCACCGCCTACCTCGACCGCATGGCCGCCGCGCACGCCGACGGCCCGGTCCGCCGCGGCCTCGCGTGCAGCAACCTCGCCCACGGCTTCGCCGCGATGGACGGCGTCGACAAGGAAGCGCTGCGGGCCGCGCGCGCTCCCGGTGTCGCGATCGTGTCGTCCTACAACGACCTGCTCTCGGCGCACCAGCCGATGCAGGAGTACCCGGCGTGGCTGAAGAAGTCCGTGCGCTCGGCCGGCGGGGTCGCCCAGTTCGCCGGCGGCGTGCCCGCGATGTGCGACGGCATCACGCAGGGCCGCGCGGGCATGGAGCTGTCGCTGTTCAGCCGCGAAGTCATCGCGATGTCGACGGCGATCGCGCTGTCGCACGACATGTTCGACGCCGCGCTGCTGCTGGGCGTCTGCGACAAGATCGTGCCCGGGTTGCTGATCGGTGCGCTGTCCTTCGGTCACCTGCCTGCTCTGCTGGTGCCCGCGGGCCCGATGAACTCGGGGCTGCCGAACAAGGAGAAGGCGCGCGTCCGGCAGCTGTACGCCGAGGGGCGCGCGACCCGCGAAGACCTCCTCGACGCCGAAGCGGCGTCGTACCACTCGGCCGGCACCTGCACCTTCTACGGCACCGCCAACTCGAACCAGATGGTCGTCGAGGTGATGGGCCTGCACCTGCCTGGTGCCAGCTTCGTCCAGCCGGGTTCTTCGTTGCGCCAGGCGCTCACCGAGGAAGCCGGGCGCCGGGTCGTGGCGATTTCGCGCGGAGAGGAGTACACGCCGGTCTCGCGGATCCTCGACGAGAAGGCGTTCGTCAACGGCGTCATCGCGCTGCTCGCGACCGGCGGCTCGACCAACCACACGATGCACTTGGTCGCGATCGCCGCGGCCGCGGGCATCCAGCTGACCTGGGACGACTTCTCCGACCTCTCGGCCGTCGTGCCGCTGCTGGCGCGGGTCTACCCCAACGGCAGCGCCGACATCAACCACTTCCACGCCGCCGGCGGCATCCAGTTCCTGGTCGGCACGCTGCTCGACGCCGGGCTGCTGCACGAGGACGTGCACACGGTGGCCGGGTTCGGCCTGCACCGCTACCGCGCCGAGCCGATCCTGTCCGACGGCGAGCTGGTCTGGCGGGACGTCCCCACCCGCAGCCTCGACGAGGACGTCCTGCGCCCGGCGTGGCGGCCGTTCGCCGCGGACGGTGGGCTGCGGATGGTCGAGGGCAACCTCGGCCGCGCGGTGGTGAAGGTGTCCGCGGTGGCGCCCGAGCACCGGGTCGTCCAGGCGCCGGCGCGGGTGTTCACCACCCAGGAGGACTTCACCGCCGCGTTCGAGGCCGGCGAGCTGGACCGGGACGTCGTCGTGGTGATCCGGCAGCAGGGCCCGCAGGCCAACGGCATGCCGGAGCTGCACGGCCTGACACCCGCGCTGGGTGTGCTGATGGACCGCGGGCACGCCGTGGCGTTGCTCACCGACGGCCGCATGTCGGGCGCGTCGGGCAAGATCCCGGCCGCCATCCAGGTGACGCCGGAAGCCGCGGCGGGCGGCGTGATCGCCCGCGTCGCGGACGGAGATGTGATCCGGCTCGACGCTTCCGCGGGTTCGCTCGACGTGCTGGTCGGTGACGAAGAACTCGCCCGGCGTGAACTTGTGGACACCCCGCCGTCCGAAGCATCCTGGACCGGCACCGGCCGAGAGCTGTTCGCCGCGTTGCGCCGTGCCGTCGGCCCAGCTGACCAGGGCGCATCGGTGTTCGGCGGGCTGACGCCGGAGCACTTCGGAACGCCCGCTTTCACAACCCAGGAGGTTGGTCAGTGACCACCGGTCAGGACCTGCTCGAGCTGTCCCCCGTGATGCCCGTCGTGGTGATCGACGACGCCGACGACGCGGTGCCCACGGCCCGGGCCCTGCTCGCCGGCGGGATCGGGGTCATCGAGCTGACCCTGCGCACGCCGGCCGCGTTGTCGGCGATCGAGCGCGTCGCCGCGGAGGTGCCGGACATCGTCATCGGCGCCGGCACCGTCGTCTCGCCGGACCAGGCGAAGCAGGCGGCCGACGCGGGCGCGAAGTTCCTCGTGACGCCCGGCTGCACGGACGCCGTCGTCGACGCGTGCTTCGAGACCGGGCTGCCGTTCCTGCCCGGCGCGAGCACGGTGTCCGAGGCGATGCGGCTGGCCGAGCGCGGGCTCACGGCGCTGAAGTTCTTCCCGGCGGAGGCCTCCGGCGGCGTCGCGTACCTGAAGTCGATCGCGGGTCCGTTGCCGTCGTTGCGCTTCTGCCCCACCGGCGGGATCACCGTGGCTTCGGCGCCGTCCTACCTGGCGCTGCCGAACGTCGGCTGCATCGGCGGCTCGTGGCTGACGGCCTCGCTCGACCCGGCCACGATCGAGAAGCTGGCCGCGGAGGCTGCCGGCCTGTAGTTGTTGCCGGCGGTCCGCAAGCACCGCTCGGACCGCCGGGTACCGGCTGCCAGCCGCCCTGGCACGAGTCCCGGCTCGCCGACCGAACCCCGCACCCGGCAACAGGTGAGCGAGGGCCGCCACCAACCGGCGGACTTCGCTCCCGCCCCCGACCCCGCCCGCAGGCTGGCGCACCTCACCCTGGCCCCCGGCCCGCGTCCGGTGCCGGTCAGTCGATGACCGCGTCGTCGAGCAGGGTGGACTCCGCGCCGTACTCGCGGAGTTCCTCCCTGATCACGGTGTAGGCCAGCCCTTGCGGGTAGCCCTTGCGCGCGAGGAAGCCGAGCAGCCGCCGGAGGGCGGTCTGTTCGTCGACGTTGCCGAGCGAGCCGAGGCGTTTGCGGACCAGTTCCCTGGCCATCTGTTCCTCGGATTCGCGGTCGACTTCGCCGGCCGCCTGCGCGGCGACCTCGCCGTCGACGCCTTTGCGTCGCAGCTCGGCCACCAGCGCGGTGCGGGACAGGCCTTGGTTCGCGTGCCGGGATTTCACCCACAGTTCCGCGAACTCCGCGTCGTTGACCAGCCCTGCCCGGTCGAGTTTGCCGAGCAGGGTCTCGCAGGTCTGTTCGTCGAACCCCTTGCGGTGCAACGCCTGCCGCAGCTCTTCCTGGGTCCGCGGCCGAGCGGCCAGGAGATCGAAGCAGATCTCCTTGGCCTTCTTGTACCGCTCCTCAGGAGCAAGCTCGGCCGGCGGCACCTTCGGCGCCCTGGCCACCCAGATCACTCCTCGTTCTCACGCCAACCACAGCTGCACACCACCAAAGCCGAGCGTCACCGATGCCACGCACCACCCGGCGCGCGGGTCACCACCCAACGCAACCCCACCGGGGTCCAGGGGGCTTGCCCCCTGGCGGGGGTCCGGGGGTTCGCCCCCCGGAAGACACGGCGGAGGGATAAGGGCGAGCGCACTCCGCGAGCACACCTCACCCAATCCCGCAGCTCCTCACCAGCCCGGCCCGCACGTGACCAAACCGAGCATCACCGATGCCGCGCAGCACCCGGCGCGCGGGTCAACGCGCAACGCAACCCCACCGGGGGTCCAGGGGGCTCGCCCCCTGGCGGGGGTCCGGGGGTTCGACCCCCGGAGAACACGGCGGAGGGATAAGGGCGAGCGCACTCCGCGAGTACACCTCACCCAATCCCGCAGCACACCTCACCCAATCCCGCAGCTTCTCCGATCAGAAGTCGACCGGCGCCGGAACGGCCTCGACGGCGGCGGCGTCGAGCTGCGGGCCGATGCCGAGCTTCTCCTTGATCCGCTTCTCGATCTCGTTGGCGATGTCCGGGTTGTCGCGCAGGAACCGGCGCGCGTTCTCCTTGCCCTGGCCGAGCTGGTCGCCCTCGTAGGTGTACCAGGCGCCGGACTTGCGCAGGATGGACTGGTCGACACCCATGTCGATGAGCGAGCCCTCGCGGGAGATGCCCTGGCCGTACAGGATGTCGAATTCGGCCTGCTTGAAGGGCGGGGCCACCTTGTTCTTGACGACCTTGACGCGGGTCCGGTTGCCGACCGCCTCGCCGCCGTCCTTCATCGTCTCGATGCGGCGCACGTCCAGGCGGACCGACGCGTAGAACTTCAGCGCCTTGCCACCGGTGGTCGTCTCCGGGGAGCCGAACATGACGCCGACCTTCTCGCGGAGCTGGTTGATGAAGATCGCCGTGGTGCCGGAGTTGGACAGCGCACCGGTGATCTTCCGCAGCGCCTGGCTCATCAGGCGGGCCTGGAGGCCGACGTGCGAGTCGCCCATCTCGCCCTCGATTTCGGCGCGCGGCACGAGCGCGGCCACGGAGTCGATGACGAGGATGTCGAGTGCGCCGGAGCGGATCAGCATGTCCGCGATCTCGAGCGCCTGCTCACCGGTGTCCGGCTGGGAGACGAGCAGCGCGTCGGTGTCGACGCCGAGGGCCTTGGCGTACTCCGGGTCGAGTGCGTGCTCGGCGTCGATGAACGCCGCGATGCCGCCGGCGCGCTGCGCGTTCGCCACCGCGTGCAGGGCGACCGTCGTCTTACCGGAGGATTCCGGGCCGTAGATCTCGACGACGCGGCCGCGGGGCAGCCCGCCGATGCCGAGTGCGACGTCGAGGGCGATCGAGCCGGTGGGGATCACGGCGATGGGCGGCCGGGTGTCCTCGCCGAGGCGCATCACCGAGCCCTTGCCGTACTGCTTGTCGATCTGCGCGAGCGCGAGCTCGAGCGCCTTGTCCTTGTCGGGTGCTGCAGGCATGGAAAGTCCACCTCGCTGGTCGGAGGCCCCGTCGAGGGCTCTCTGTGTCGGTTCTTCAGCTGTCCGGTCCGACGCTAGCGGCGGGGACCGACAATTCCAGGCGCGGCGCCCAATCTGTGGATCGCTGGACCCGATGTGGACAACACCTTAGACGAACACCTGTTCGAGGTCGGCAGCGACACACCCTTGCGGTAGGATTTTCCCCCGCCCGGGTCGGTGCCGGTCCACAGAACCGCAGGTCAGCGCCGTTCGGCCGGGACGTCGAAGGCGTCGCAGACCTCGCGCCAGATCTCCTTGGCGGGGATTCCCGCGGTCAGCGCCTGGTCGACGGTGCGTCCGCCGAGCCCGCTCAGGACGTGGTCCCTGGCCAGCACCTGGGCCCGCCCGGGACCGAACTCCTCGGCCATCAGCCGCCGGAAAACCGTGATCCGCATCGAACCCACTCTAACCGGCGGGCGCGATCGCCTACCGACCCGGCTGAACGCTCGCCTCGAAGTAGTCGGCCAGCGTGCCGGGCGTGGTCGCCGCCGCCTGCTCACTCGTGTTCAGCTGGTAGATGAACCCGGCCAGCGGCCGGTCCGACACCGTGAACACGAGCACCGCCGACGTCTTCCCCGCGGCCGACGAGTAGTGCCCCTTGAGACCGTTGCCGCCCCAGTCGGCCTCGGTGCGGTCACCGCCCGCCGAGGCGAGCAGGCCGTCGGTGTACTGCTTGAGCGCGTCGGCGTCGTCGCCGTGGACGTAGGTCACCTGCGTGCCCGCCCGGCCCGGTGCGGAGCAGGTCGACGCGGCCCCCAGGCGCTGCGCCGGCGCCGCCGGGCCGTTGCCCATGCCCGGCTTGCAGTCGCCGGTGTCGGCGATCTTCCCGGCCAGCTGGCGCAGGCACCCCGTGAAGCCCTTGTCGTCCTCTTGTCCCGGCGTCTTGCACTGGTCCGCGGTGTAGGTCGCCACCGAGGACGACGACGTGAGGAAGAAGGTCAGCCCGGCCGCGAGCACCACGACGACCGCGGCGGCGATCCCGATCAGCAGTTTCTTCTTCCCGCGCGGCTCGGCCTTCTCCGGCGCGGGCGAGTACGCCGGGAAGTTCGACGGCACCGGCTGCGGGCCGCTGGGCGGGAAGTTCGACGGCGCGTAGCCCGGGTACTGCGGCGGAGGCGGCGGAGCGTACTGCGGGCGGTGCGGCGGAGCGCCCGCGGCCACCGCCCCTTCGACGTTCTGGGTGCGCACGGACAGCCCGTCGCGGGCCACGTGCTGCGCGCCGAGCGCGACGGCGGTCTCCGGCTGGTCGAGGCTGGCCGGCACGACACCGAGCTTCTCCGCGATCATCGTGCCGACCAGCGGCAGTCGGCTCGACCCGCCGACGAGGTAGATGCCGGCCAGCCGGTCCGGGGTCAGCCCGGACGACCGCAGCGTCCGCGACAGCAGCTCGACGCTGCGCAGCATCGCCGGCCGGACCAGGCCTTCCAGTTCGCCGCGCGTGACGAGGACGTCCTTGAACGGCTCGGGCATCGGCACCTCGGTCTGCGGGTGCCGCGACAGCGCCTCCTTGGCCGCCTTGACGTCCTCCTGCAGGGCACGCCGGGTGCGCCGGTCGCCGGTGGACTCCGGGCGCAGCAGCCGCTGCCAGCGCTGCGGGTCCGAGTGCGACACCTCGCGCCCGACGTGCACCATGAGCGCCTGGTCGACGTCGAGGCCGCCCAGGTCGGGCAGGCCGTCCTCGGCGAGCACGGTGAACCCGTTCTGCGTGGCGCCGACGACCGCGACGTCGAAGGTGCCCGCGCCGAGGTCGTAGACGGCGAGCGCCTGGCCGGGCGCGAGCGACTTGCCGGGGAACGACGCGAAGTGCGCCGCGGCGGCCACGGGCTCGGGCACCAGCAGGATGTTCGGGCCCATCCCGGCGAGCCGGGCGGCGGACATCAGCACGTTCCGGCGAGTCTGCCCCCACTGCGCGGGGTGGGTCAGCCGGACCTCGTCGGGCTGCTCGCCGCCGAGCTGGCGGGAGGTCTCCTCGAGCACCCGGCGCAGGATGGCGGCCAGCGCGTCGGTCACCGGGACGACGTCGGTGCCGAGCAACAGGGTCTGCTCGTCGATGCGGCGCTTGGGGTTCGGTTCGAAGCGCGTGGGGTCGAGCCGGGCGCGCCGCTCGGCGTCGCGGCCGACCATGATCGTGCCCTCTTCGGTGGCGAACACCGCCGACGGCATGTTGGCCGAGCCGTCCACTTCGACGACCCGGGGCGGCATCCCGTGCGCCGAAAGCACGGCGACGGTGTTGGACGTCCCGAGGTCCACCGACAGGATCCGCACAGCACTCCCCTTCGCGAAGAACACGCCACGACGGCGCCCGCGTGATGCTGCCATGCGTGCGGTCACCGTGCGTGCGGACCCGGGAAAGTCACTGCTCCTTGACGTGGGCGGCGATCAAGGTGCACGATAGTTGCACAGTTCAGTCATCGAAGTTGACCGGAATGCGCAGGATCGAAGGTCGAAGATGCACCCAGATACCCGGTACGGCTCGTCGCCACACACCGCCGCGACGGGCGAACTTCCGGCAGCCGAGCGCCGTGTTCCGGGCAGGCGGGCACCCCCGCTCGCCCGCCCGTAACTGCGCGACCACGTCCTGCCCACCGGAAGGAACAACACGTGAGCGACCTCCCCGTCCTCGCCGTCACCCTCGGCGACCCCGTCGGCATCGGCCCGGAGATCACCCTCAAGACCCTCGCCGAGCCCGAAGCCCTGCAGCTGGCCCGCGGGGTGGCGGTGGGCGACGCGATCGTGCTGGAACGCCTGGTCCGGCACCTGGGCCTGAACCTGGAGGTCAACCCGATCGCCACGGTCGCCGACGCGCGGTTCACCCCCGGCGTGATCGACGTGCTGAACCTCGGCGTGGTCACCGAGGACCTGCCCTGGGGCGAGGTCAACGCGACCGCGGGCGCCGCGGCGGTGGGGGCGATCGAGGTCGCCACCCGGCTCGCGCTGGCCGGCGAGGTCGACGCGGTGGTGACCGCGCCGATCAACAAGGAGGCCATCTGGGCGGCGGGCTCGCGGCACCTGGGGCACACCGAGATGCTCGGCGAGCTGACCGGGTCGACCCGGTTCAACACGATGTTCTGGGTCTCCGGGCTGAAGATCTTCTTCGCCACCCGGCACCTTTCCCTGCGCGAGGCGATCGACCACATCACCCGGGAGAACATCGAGCACGCGATCCGGGAGGCGTACACCGCGTTGCAGGTGTTCGGCGCGGAAAAACCGAGACTGGCGGTGGCGGCCCTCAACCCGCACGGCGGGGAGAACGGCAAGTTCGGCGACGAGGAGATCGTCGCGATCGCCCCGGCGGTCGCCGCCGCGCGGGCGGCCGGGCTCGACGTGGTCGGCCCGATACCGGCGGATTCCGTCTTCCACCAAGGGATCCAGGGCCGGTTCGACGGCGTGCTCTCGCTCTACCACGACCAAGGGCACATCGCGTCGAAGACGTACGACTTCGAAGGCACGGTCTCGGTGACGGTCGGCCTGCCCATCCTGCGCACGTCGGTCGACCACGGCACGGCATTCGACATCGCCGGCACCGGCCGGGCCTCGCACGGCACCATGCGGGCGGCGTTCAAGGCGGCAGCCACCCTGGCGCCGTACGCGCGGAAGCTGCCCGTCATCTACCCACCGGGTCTCCGGTGATCCCCCGCAAGCGCTGGGCGTACGTGATCCCGGTCGCGGTGGTCATGTACATGCTGGCCTATCTCGACCGCACGAACGTCGCGGTGATCCTGCCCTACATCGGCGACGACTTCCCGTTGTCGGCCGGCGCGAAGGGGCTCGCGAGCGGCATCTTCTTCGTCGGCTACCTGGTGCTGCAGATCCCGGCGGCGGTGCTGGCGGCGAAGTGGAGCGCCCGCAAGACCGTGCTGCTGCTGATGGTCGCGTGGGCGGTCGCGGCGGTGCTGTGCGGGCTGGTGCGCAACGAAACGCAGCTGCACCTGGCCCGGTTGCTGCTCGGGCTGTTCGAGGGCGGGGTGTGGCCCGCGGTGCTGATCCTGCTGGCGTCGTGGTTCCCGCAGGCCGAGCGGGCGCGGGCGAACGCGCTGTGGATGACGTGCCTGCCGATCTCGGCGATCCTCATGTCGCCGCTGTCCGGGTTCATGCTCGACCACCTGTCCTGGCGCTGGGTGTTCGTCCTGCAGGGGCTGCCGCCGCTCGTGTGGGCGGTCGTCTGGTGGTTCGCGGTGGCCGACCGGCCGGCGCGGGCCCGGTGGATCTCCGCGGCCGAACGCGAGTACCTCGAAACCACCTTGAAGGCCGAAGAAGACGCGAAGCCGGCGTTCGCCAAGCAGGGGTACCGGAAAGCGCTGGCGAACCCCCAGGTGCTGCTGCTGGTCGGCGTCTATTTCTTCTGGGTCACCGGCTTTTACGGCTTCTCCCTGTGGCTGCCGTCGGTGGTGAAGGCGATGACCGGCGGCTCGGCCACGGCCGTCGGGTTCCTGTCGGCCGTGCCGTACGTGCTGGCGCTGGCCGGCATGGTCGCGTGCGCGCACTGGTCCGACCGCACCGGCAACCGGCGGCTCGCGATCACCGTGCCGCTGCTCGTCGCGATCGGCGGGCTGCTGCTGGGCAACCTCGGGCACTGGCCGGCGGCCGTGCAGCTGGCGCTGCTCTGCGTCGTCGCGACCGGCGTCTACATGCCGTACGGGCCGTTCTGGGCCATTCCCAGCCGGGTCCTCGGCATCGAAGTGGTCGCCGTGGCGATGGGCCTGATCAACGCGCTGGGCAACCTCGGCGGCTTCGCCGGCCCCTACCTGGTGGGCTGGCTCACCGACGTCACCGGCACCCCGGCCACCGGGTTCGCCGTCCTGGCCGCGTTCCTCGCTGTGGCCGCCGCGCTGGCGTTCTTCGGGCTGAAACCCGTCACTGTGGAAGGGTCGGCGCATGTCCCAGCCGCGACCAGGCACCCGTGACCGGCGCGCGATGCTGCTGGAAGCCGTCCGCGACGGCTCCGGCGGCATCGCGGAGCTGGCCGAAGAGTTCGGCGTCTCCGAGTCGACGATCCGCCGCGATCTCGCCTCGCTCGCCGGCGCCGGGCACGTCGTCCGCACTTACGGCGGCGCGCTCGACACCGAACGCAGCCCCCGCGAGAAGGACCGGGAGCACGCGGCGGCCAAGGAAGCCATCGCCCGGCAGGCCGCTGCGCTCGTCCAGGACGGCGAGGTGGTGCTGCTCGACGCGGGCACGACCACCGGCAGGCTGGCCCGCCACCTCGCCCACCGCGAGGGACTGACCGTGGTGACCAACGGCGTCACCGCGATCCGCGAGCTCGCGGGCTTCACCGGGATCGACCTCGTCGTCCTCGGCGGACGGCTGCGGCACCCCGGCGAAGCGATCCTCGGCGAAAGCGTGCTGGCCCAGCTGCGGCATATCTCACCCGATCGGGTGTTCCTGGGGGCGGACGGCGTGGTTGCCGGCCGGGGGCTGTGCTGCCCGTCACTCGAGCAGTCGGTGGTCAAGCACGCGATGCTCCACGCGGGCGCCGAGGCGTACGTGCTGGCCGACCACTCCAAGCTGGACCAGGCCCCTTTTTCCTACTGGGCGCCGCTCGACCGCGAGTACCGGCTGATCACCGACGAGCCGCGGGTGGACGTGACGTTCCCGCAATTCGCCGAGAGCGTGATCGTCGCCGGGGCCCCGGAAATTGTCGGTGGTGCCGCGCATCATGAATGACGTGGCTACTGACGTGCTCGACCTCTTCTCGCCCGCGACCCGGGACTGGTTCGCGGGGGCCTTCGCCGCGCCCACCGCGGCGCAGGAAGGGGCCTGGCGGGCCGCACACGCGGGTGAGCACGCCCTCGTCGTCGCGCCCACCGGGTCCGGCAAGACGCTGTCCGCGTTCCTCTGGGCGCTGGACCGGCTCTCGGTGGAGCCGCCGCCGGCGGAAGCCACCAAGCGCTGCCGGATCCTCTACGTCTCGCCGCTGAAGGCCCTCGCGGTCGACGTCCAGCGGAACCTGCGGGCGCCGCTGGCCGGCATCTCGCAGGCCAGCCGCCGGCTCGGGCTGCCGGTGCCCGGGATCGAAGTGGGCATGCGCACCGGCGACACCACCGCGGCCGAGCGCCGCACGTTCGGCAAGACCCCGCCGGACGTGCTGGTGACCACGCCGGAGTCGCTGTTCCTCATCCTCACGTCGTCGGCGCGGGAGTCGCTGCGCGGCGTCGAGACCGTGATCGTCGACGAGGTGCACGCGGTCGCCGGCGGCAAACGCGGCGCGCACCTGGCGCTCTCGCTGGAGCGGCTCGACGCGCTGCTGCCGAAGCCGGCGCAGCGGATCGGCCTGTCGGCGACGGTCCGCCCGATCGACGAGGTGAGCGCGTTCCTGGCCGGCGGCCGTCCGGTGCGCGTGGTCCAGCCGAAGCTGGCGAAGACCATCGAGGTCCGCGTCGAGGTCCCAGTCGAGGACATGAGCAACCTCGACGCACCCCGCAGCGGCCCGGCGCCGAGCCCGCTCGACGCGCTGGAGTCCCTGGGGTCGCCGGGGTCGCTCGAGTCACTCGAGTCGCTGACCGAGGCGTTCCCGCCCGGGAACATTGCGCCGGGCGGGCTGGGCACGATGGAGGAGATGGCCGGCAACCCCGTCCAGCGGCCGTCGATCTGGCCGGCGGTCGAAGAACGGGTGCTGAGCCTGATCCGCGCGCACCGCTCGACCATCGTCTTCGCCAACTCGCGCCGGCTCACCGAACGGCTCACCGCCCGGCTCAACGAGCTCGCCGCCGAGCAGACCGAGCTCACGCCCGCCGACGCGTTCCCGGCCGAAGCCGTCGGTCAGTCCGGCGTGAGCACCGGGGCACCACCGGTGATCGCCCGGGCCCACCACGGGTCGATGTCCCGGGAGCAGCGCACCCACGTCGAGGAGTCCCTGAAGTCCGGGCAGCTGCCGTGCGTGGTGGCGACGTCGTCGCTGGAGCTGGGCATCGACATGGGCGCGGTCGACCTGGTCGTCCAGATCGAGGCGCCGCCGACGGTGGCGTCCGGGCTGCAGCGCGTCGGCCGGGCCGGGCACCAGGTCGGCGCGGTGTCGTCCGGGGTGATGTTCCCCAAGTTCCGCGGTGACCTCGTCTCCTGCGCGGTCGTCGCCGAGCGGATGGCGAGCGGCGCCATCGAGGCGGTCCGCTACCCGCGCAACCCTTTGGACGTCCTGGCGCAGCACGTCGTCGCCATGGTGGCGCTGGAACCGTGGACGGTCCCGGACCTGGCGTCGCTGGTCCGGCGGGCGGCTCCCTTCGCCGCGCTGCCGGACGACGCCTTGCACGCGGTGCTCGACATGCTCGCCGGCCGCTACCCGAGCGAGGAGTTCGGCGAGCTGCGGGCGCGGATCACCTGGGACCGGATCGGCGGTGAGCTGCGCGGGCGGCCCGGTGCGCAGCGGCTGGCCGTCACGTCGGGCGGCACCATCCCCGACCGCGGCCTGTTCACCGTCATGACCCCGGGTGCGGACGACAAGCCCGGTTCGCGCGTCGGCGAGTTCGACGAGGAGATGGTGTACGAGTCGCGCGTCGGCGACACCATCCTGCTGGGCACGTCGTCGTGGCGGATCACCGACATCACGCACGACCGCGTCATCGTGGTGCCGGCGCCGGGCGAACCGGCGCGGATGCCGTTCTGGAAGGGCGATGCGCCGGGCCGTCCGCTGGAACTGGGCCGGGCACTGGGCAAGTTCGTCCGCGAACTGTCCACTTCGGACGATGTCAAGGCCCGCGAGCGGGCCGAGGCGGCGGGGCTGGACGAGCGGGCGTGCGACAACCTGCTCGCCTACCTCGCCGAGCAGAAGGCGGCCACCCGCCACGTCCCGAACGACCGCACGATCCTGCTGGAGCGCTACCGCGACGAGCTCGGCGACTGGCGGATCGTCGTGCACTCGCCGTTCGGCGCGCAGGTGAACGCGCCGTGGGCGCTGGCCATCGCCGCCCGGCTGCGGGAAAACCGCGGGGTCGACGCGCAGGTGGCGCACTCCGACGACGGCATCGTCCTGCGGCTGCCGGACGCGCTCGACGCCGAGGGCGGCGAGGTCACCATCGGCGCGGACGACGTGCTGCTCGACCCCGAGGAGGTCGAGCAGCTGATCGTCGCCGAGGTCGGCGGCTCGGCCGTGTTCGCGGCGCGGTTCCGGGAGTGCGCGGCGCGGTCGCTGCTCCTGCCCCGCCGGGATCCCCGGCGCCGGACTCCGCTGTGGCAGCAGCGACAACGCGCCTCGCAGTTGCTGTCCGTCGCGGCGAAGTACGAGCGGTTCCCGGTCGTGCTGGAAGCGATGCGGGAAGTCCTGCAGGACGTCTACGACGTCAGCGGCCTGCGCGAGCTGATGGCCGATGTCCGGTCGCGCAAGGTCCGGCTGGTGGAGGTCGAAACGCCGGCCGCGTCGCCGTTCGCGCGCAGCCTGCTCTTCGGCTACATCGGGATGTTCCTGTACGAAACCGACGCGCCGCTGGCCGAGCGGCGGGCGGCGGCGCTGTCGCTCGACTCGGCACTGCTGGCCGAGCTCCTGGGCACCGAGGCGATCCGGGAACTGCTGGATCCCGAAGCCGTCGCCGAAGTGGAGCGGTCGCTGCAGCGGCTCGCCCCGGACAGGCACGCACGCTCGGCCGAGGACGCCGCCGACCTGCTGCGGTTCCTCGGCGACCTGACCGTCGAGGAGGCCGCGGAGCGCGGGATCCAGGCCGAGTGGCTCACCGAGCTGGAAGCGGCCAGGCGGGCGATCCGGGTGCGGATCGGCGGCGCGGAACGGTTCCTGGCCATCGAGGACGCCGGCCGGGTGCGCGACGCGCTGGGCACCGCGCTGCCGGTGGGCGTACCCGAAGCGTTCACCGAACCGGTGGCGGACCCGCTCGGGGACCTGCTGTCGCGCTACGCCCGCGGCCGGGGCCCGTTCGCGGCGGCGGACGCGGCAGCCCGGTTCGGGCTCGGCACGGCGGTCGTCACCGGCGTGCTCGACCGGATGACCGGGGAAGGCCGCCTGGTGCGCGGCGAGCTGAGCCCGGTCGGGCATCCCGAAACCCACGGCGTCGGGGTCGAGTACTGCGATGCGGCGGTGCTGCGGCGGCTGCGCCGGGCGTCGCTGGCGAAACTGCGCGCCGAAGTCGAACCGGTCGAACCGGCGGCACTGGGCCGGTTCCTGCCCGCGTGGCACGGGTTCGGCGGCCGTGTCCGGGCGGCCCCGACGGCGGACGACGTGCTGTCGGTGGTGGAGCAGCTCGCCGGGGCGCCGTTGCCGGCGAGCGCGGTGGAGTCGCTGATCCTGCCCGGCCGGCTGCCGGGCTACTCCCCCGCGTTGCTCGACGAGCTGACGACGGCGGGCGAGGTCACCTGGGCGGGTTGCGGCGCGCTGTCCGGCGGCGACGGCTGGATCGCCCTGGCGCCGACCGACGTGGCCGACCTCCTGCTGCCCGAAGTCGTCGAGGACATCCCGACCGGCCCGCTGCACGACGCGATCGTGTCCACTTTGGAGGGTGGCGCGCTGTTCTTCCGCCAGCTGGTGGACCGCGCGACAGTGCTGGTGGAGAAGGCGCCCAACGACGCCGAAGTGGTGGCGGCGCTGTGGGACCTGGTCTGGGCCGGATTGGTCACCGGCGACACCCTGGGCCCGCTACGGGCGCAGGTCGCGGGGCACGGCGCGCACAAGCCCCGTCGCCAGGCACCGCGCGGCCGGTACGCGCGGCTGCGGGCGGGCCGGCCGCAGATGCCGTCGCGGTCCGGGCCGCCGACGGTCGCGGGCCGGTGGGCGCTGACCCCGCCCCGCGAAACCGACGCGACCCGCCGAGCCCACGCGCGGACGGAGGCGTTCCTGGAGCGCCACGGCGTCCTGACCCGCGGCGCGCTCGACACCGAACGCGTCACCGGCGGGTTCTCCGGGATCTACAAGGTCCTCCGCGGCATGGAGGACACGGGCCAGGTGATCCGCGGTTACGTGGTGGAGGGCCTCGGCGCGGCCCAGTTCGCGGCGAAGGGTGCGGTGGACCGTTTGCGGGCTCTGTCGGGTCCGGGCCGCCCGGCACCGGGCCGCCCCGTGGTCTTGGCGGCAGCGGACCCGGCCCAACCGTACGGCGCGGCCCTCCCCTGGCCGGCGGCGACGGGCGACACGAAGCACCGCCCGGCCCGCAAGGCGGGCGCACTGGCGGTCCTGGTCGACGGAGTCCCGGCCCTGTACGTGGAGCGAGGAGGGCGATCACTGCTGAGTTTCACCGAGGAGCGCGAGGCGTTGTCGCAGGCCGCCCAGGCCCTGTCGGCAGCCGTCCGCGAGGGCTGGCTGGGCCAGCTGTCGGTCCAACGCGCGGACGGCGAGCAAGCACTGACCTCCGAGCTGGCGGAGGTGCTGCAGGAGGCGGGATTCCGGGCCACCCCCTCCGGCCTGCGGCTGCGGGCCTGAGAGACGAAGGGAAGGCGGCCACGCATCCGGCTCGGCGGAAGCCGCTGCCCGCCTCTGCCGACCGACGGCCTGCACGGCATCGCCGGCCGGCTTCCGGTGAAGTCCGTGCGCCGTCCTGCGGCCCGTGCTGGGCCTGCTGCTGGACCGACCCGGTCCACCGGTTGCCGATTCGCCGACGGCACCGACCCGGGCTGCCCTAAGCTGCCAGTCCGACACGCACGAAGGATGTTCTGCTCATGGCGATGCGCGAACTGCGCTATTTCGGCGATCCGATCCTCAAGTCCGTCTGCGATCCGGTCACCGTGTTCGACGAGAAGCTCGAGGCGCTCGTGCGGGATCTGGTCGACTCCGTCAAACCCGCCGGGCGGGCCGGGCTGGCCGCGCCGCAGATCGGCGTGGGGCTTCGGGTCTTCAGCTACGACGTTGCCGGGCTGACCGGGTATGTCGTCAACCCCGAGATCGTCGAACTGTCCGAGGAAACGCACGAGATCGACGAAGGTTGCCTGTCGGTGCCGGAACTGTGGTTCCCCACCAAGCGGGCGAAGCACGCGAAGGTCCGCGGCGTCGACATCCACAACGAACCCATCGAGGTCGAAGGCGAAGACGTGCTGGCGCAATGCCTGCAGCACGAGACCGATCACCTCGACGGCGTTCTCTACCTCGACCGGCTCACCGCCGAGCGCAAGAAGTCCGCCCTGCGCGCGGCGCGCGACAAAGACTGGTTCTGGAAGCGCTGACGGCTCAAGCCGGCAGGAACAGCCTCAGCCGGCCGGCGTCCTCGATGCCGCGTTCGGTGCGCAGGCCGGCTCGCGCCGCCGTACGGGGCAGGATGTCGTCGCCCGCGAGGCAGTCCGCGGACAGCTCCGTGATGCCCTGAGCCTCCGCCAGCACCGCGAGCCGCGCCAGCAGGGCCGTGCCGATTCCCTGCCGCTGCCAGTCGTCCTCCACCAGGAGGGAGATCTCAGCTCCGCCCGTGAGCGTCGGGATGAGCTGGGCCAGGCCGATCACCTCGCGACCGAAGACGGCGAGCACGCTCGTGCCGCGCGGAGGCACCAGCAGCCGGTGGAGCCTGCGGCGCGGGACCGTCCGCACTCCCGTGTGGTAGCGCCGGAACAGCGTGGCCATCGAGCAGCGGCGGTGCAGTTCGGCGACCGCGTCGGCGTC
This sequence comes from Amycolatopsis bullii, assembly GCF_014654205.1. Taxonomy (GTDB): domain Bacteria; phylum Actinomycetota; class Actinomycetes; order Mycobacteriales; family Pseudonocardiaceae; genus Amycolatopsis; species Amycolatopsis plumensis. Next base: position 100,226 of record NZ_BNAW01000012.1, on the reverse strand, counting down.
GCCGGGGACGCCCTTGCGCAGCACGATCGCCGCGCCGTCGGGGCGGTCGAGGACCACCGGGCCGGCCGCGTTCCGGGCCGCCGCCGCGAGCAGCGTCACCAGGGCTTCGGCGCGGGTCAGCTCCAGCTGCACGAACGGCGCCCACTGGCGGCGCGCCACCAGCGCGCCGCCGTCGGCCAGCGCGAACACCGCCCGGTGCCCGCTCTCCGTGCGCGCCGGGTTCGCCTCCGTCGCGGGCACGAGCGTGACGACGTCCGCGGCCAGTACGTCCTTCAGCACGTCGGCCAGGCGCGCCGGGTCGTCGATCGCGCGGCGGGCCGCCAGCAGCGTCGACGCCGACGGGTCGACGAGCTCGTGGACGTCGGCGTCGATGATCGCCGTGCACTCGCAGCCCTCGGCGCGGATGGCGTCGACCAGGTGCCGCCGGGGCAGGCCGGTCGCGGGACGCAGCACGATCTCGTCAAGCACCCCGCCGGGCACCGGCAGGACGGACAGGCCGAGGATGTTGCACTCGAGGTCGGCGAGCCGGATGGCGATGCGGGCGAGGGTGCCCGGGTGGTCGTGCATCCGGATCCGCACCCGCCACGCCGACGGCGCCGCCGGCTCCTCGACGACGGCCGTCCGGCCCGGCTGGGGCAACGCTTCGGAGGTCTCCATGCCCCCACGGTCCCCCGGGGTTGTTGCCTTCCCAGGACGCCGGTGTTTCGCGCAGGTCAGCGTTCGACGCGCCCGGGCAACGCCGCCGAAACACCCGGCCCGCACTGCAGCTGCATCACCGGCGCGCCCAGGGGCGGCCGGCTGGGCGGCGAGCCCGGCGTCGACACCCGGGCAGCGACGCCTTGCCCAGGCTCTCCGGGCGAGGCTCACGCCGGGTCAGCGTGGGGTCAGCACGCAGAACTCGTTGCCCTCCGGATCGGTCAGCACCCGCCACGGCAGCGCGGGACCGCCCAGGTCCGCCGGCGCCGCACCGGCCGCGATGACCTCCGTCACCGCCTCCGCGTGATCCGCTCCCGCCGGGGGCGCGACGTCCAGGTGCACGCGGTTCTTGACCCGCTTGACGTCGTCGTTGCGCAGGAACTCCAGCCACGGCCCCCGCCCGGACGGCGCGCGCAACCCCACCAGGGCGTCGCCTTCGCGGGCTCGGATCGGCCGGCCGGTGATCCGCGCCCAGAAGCCCGCCAGGAGCTCCGGGTCGTGGGCGTCGACGAGGATCGCCGCCACCGCGCCGGTGTCCGCGTACCGTTCGCGCGGCTCGAGGACGCAGAATTCGTTGCCTTCCGGATCGGCGAGCACCACCCAGGGCACGTCGCCCTGCCCGAGGTCGGCCCGGCGGCCGCCCAGCTCCAGGGCGCGCGCCACCAGCTCGGCCTGGTGCTCGGGGGTCGTGCTCGCCAGGTCCAGGTGGATGCGGTTCTTGACCTCCTTGGGTTCGCGGACCGGCACGAAGACGAGGTCCAGGTTCCAGCCGTCGCTTGCCGGAGCCCGGACGTCGATTTCGCCGTCTTCCTCGACGACCGCGTGCCAGCCGAGCAGCGCGGCCCAGAAGTCCGCCAGGACTTCCGGGCGCGCCGCGTCGATCACCAGGTTTACCAGGCGCGTGGTCATGCGCCGCAGGCTAACCGCCACCTCCGACGATTCCGGTTCGGCTTCCCCACCGGCCGGGTCATCGGGTCGCGAGCCGCAGCAGCGCCCAGAGCTGGGCTGCCTGGTCGTGTACGCCGCGCACGGTCACCGCGGTCAGGGACGCGCGGCCCCAGAGCCACAGGTAGATCTGCGCGGGCTTGGCCGTGACAACGTCGTCCGCGGCTTCGGCCTCCTCGGCCGAACAGCGCCAGGCCTCCGTGGTGACCGGGCCGGCCCGCGCGATCCAGCTGTGCGCGCCGGCCCGGACGCCGACCGAGCCCGCTTTCGTGCCGGTCAGGCCGAGCATCGGCAGTTTCTGCCCGAACCACAGGGTGAGCACCTCGTCGATGCCGTCGATGGCGACGTCGTCCGGCACGCCGCGCGGTTCCGCGCCCGCCGCCTGCTCGACGTCGACCCGGTGGACGACCGTTTCGTGCAGCATCCGGCGGCGCCAGAACCCGTACGTCCGGTCTGCCGGCCACCAGGTGTCGGCGCGTTCCTCCGGGTCGTGCGCGGCGAGCTCGTCGAGCAGTTCGGTGAGGCCCGCCTCCAGGAAGTCCTGCAGGCTCTGGCCCGGCTCGGGCTCGCGCGGCCAGTCTTCGGGGCTCCGGCCGTCGGTCAGCCGGCGGCGGACCATCCGGTAGAGGCTGCCGACGTGCCGGGCGACCTCGCCGAGCGACCAGCCGGGGCAAGCGGGCACCGGCGCTTCGGTCGGCGCCGCGCGTACCGCTTCGGCCAGCAGCCTGCCTTCGATTCCCAACGCCGTGAGCAACCGCCCCTGGTCGACCGGGCCGCGCTCACGCGACATGGGCTTCCCCGGTGATCGGCAGGCCGTGCACGAGCCGGCGGACGAGTTCGAGGAACGGCGTGGCGGCCCCGACCAGCCCGGCGGCCGACTCGGCGGTGACCTTCCCGGTGATCCCGGCCTGCGCGGCGGCGCGCGTGGCCGAGTTGCTGGCGAAGAAGGCCGACCACTCCCGCAGCTCGGGGGCGACGGAGTCGAGCAGCACCCAGGTGCTGGCGGGCCGGGCCCGCCCCCGGTGCGGCCGCCCCCGCGCGGCCAGCACGGCGGCGGCGCCCCGCAGGGCGGCGAGGTAGGCCCCGATGAAGCGTTCGGCGGGCCGGGTTTCTCGGGTGGCCTCGGCGAGCCCCCGCCGCGCCTGGGCCAGCAACCCGGCGGCGGCGGGCGACGCGGGAGGGCGCAGGGACATGGGCAGCTGGGACTGGTCGGAGTCGGCGCCGGGCGGGCGGAGCGACATCGGGAGCTCGGCTTCGGCCGGAGCTTCGGGAGTCGGCAGGCCGGACACGGCGGGCGGCTGGGCCTGCGGCGCATCCGCCGGCGTGGTGGACGGCCCGGAGTCGGCAGCGGGCGCCGCTACCGGCTGGCGGGACAGCTCCGCGGACGGAAACTCGAGCTGACCGGACTTCGCACCAGCGCGCTCGGACCGACCTGTATCCGCCGGGCGGCCCTGCTCCGGGATCTCCGGGGCCGGAAGCGGCAGCTCGGACTGCCCGGCACCCGAGGCGCGCAGCGAATCCGGCCGTTCGGCAGCCGACGTGCACAGGGGGATCGGCAGCTGCGGCTGCCGGGAGTCCGCCGCCGCTGGGCGGTGCCTCGGCTCTGCTGCCGGCGTCAAGCACTGCCGGGAGCGCCCGGGGCCGGCCGGGGCCGGCTGCGGGCGCAGCGACATGGGCAGCTCCGGCTGCCCGTGATCCGCGGGGGACACGACCTTGACGGACATGACGACCCTCCTCCTGCGCGGGTGAGCCCGGCACCTGACCGGTGCCCGCTCACCGATGTCGAACGCCTGTTCGAACAATTTCCAGAGTAACCCCGACCCGGTGCTCGCTCAACCCCGGGCGGGCGTGGTGCGGGACACCAGGTCGGTGGCGTGATCTCATAGCTTCATGAGTTCGCTGGAGCACCCCGCCGTCGCCAAGGTGGCGGCCGCGCTGACCGAGGCCGGGCAGCACGCCGCCGCCGAGGGCATCCGTGTCCTGCCCGCCGAGGTCCGGACCGCCGCCCAGGCGGCCGAGGCACTCGGCGTGCCCGTCGGGGCCATCGCCAACAGCCTCATCTTCCGCCTGGGGTCCGACAAAAAAGCGCTCCTCGCCCTCACCTCCGGCGCCCACCGCGCCGATCCGGGCACCCTCGAACAGCTGGCCGGGGGCGAAATCGGCAAGGCCGACGCCGATTTCGTGCGTGCCCACACCGGGCAGCCGATCGGCGGCGTCGCCCCCACCGGGCACCCGTCGCCGCTGCCGACGCTCGTCGACACCGCGCTGCGCGAGCACGACGTCGTCTGGGCCGCCGCCGGGCACCCGAAGACCGTCTACCCGACGACGTTCGCGGACCTGGTGGCGTTGACCGGGGGCACCCCGGGCGCGCTCGGCGGCGCGGAGGAGAATGGGCAGCCGTGACCGCGATGCCCGCCGGCTGCTCCCGGTACGTCCAGCTCTCCGCGGACGAGTTCCGTGCCCGCCTGCCCGAAGCGCTCGACATCTACGTCCGGGCGATGCGGTACCCGGCGGGCACCGCCGAGCAGCGCGCGCCGATGTGGCTCACCCACGCACTGCGTGAGGGCTGGCGCTGCATGGCCGCCCTCGACGCCGACGACGTCCTGCTCGGCGTGGCCTACGGTTACCGCGGCCGCGCCGGGCAGTGGTGGCACGAGCAGGTGCGCCACGGCCTGAGCCGCCGGTCGGGGGCCGCCGAGGCCGACCGCTGGCTGTCGGACTACTTCGAGCTGACCGAGATCCACGTCCGGCCGGAGAACCAGGGCCACCAGATCGGCGAGGACCTGCTGCGCGGCCTCCTGGAAGGCGTCCCGAGCGCGAACGTCCTGCTGTCGACGCCGGAGGGCACGAGCCGGGCGTGGAAGCTCTACCGCCGCACCGGGTTCGTCGACGTCCTGCGCGACTACCACTTCGCCGGCGACCCGCGGCCGTTCGCGATCCTGGGGCGGGCGCTGCCCCTCGACCCGCGCTGAGCCGAGGGGCAGCGGGCCGTCACCGCGGCTCGGGCCGCCAGTAGCCGACGACCAGCGCCGCGACCAGCACGGCGGCGCCGCACCACGCCGTGACGCTCAGCCGTTCACCGAGCAGCGCGGCGGACAGCACCGCGGCCGTCAACGGCTCGAGCACCGCCGACAGCGATCCGAGCACCGGGTGCGCGTCGGCCAGCCCGCGCAGGTACGCGGCGTACGCGAGCGCTGTCGGGATCGCGCCGAGGTAGCAGACGATCGCGACGACGTCCGCGTGCAGCGGGATCGCCATGCCCGACCAGCCCGCGACGGGGAGGAGCAGCACGCCGCCGGCGAGGCAGCCGTACGTCGTCGTCGACAGCGGGTCGAGGCCTTCGACCGGCTTCGCGGTGACCAGGGTGAGCGTCGCGAAACCGGCCGCCGCGAGCAAGGCGAAACCGAGGCCGCCGAACGAAATCGCTTCGCCCGGAGACCACTGGAGCAGCGCCAGGCCGGCGAGGGTGCCCGCCACGGACACCACCGTCCAGCGCCGGAACTTCCGCACCGACAGGAGGGTGACGATGACGGGCGCGGCGCCGATCGTGGTCATGGTGGCGACACTGACCGAGCTGAGCGCGACGGCGGCGAAGTAACTCGCCTGGAAGAGCGCGAAGAGGCCACCGACGGCGAGGACACGCTTCGCCGCTTCGGACGTCCGCGGAAGGGCACGGCCTTTCAGGAGGACGGCCCCGACGACCCCGCCGACGAGCAGCCGGTAGTCGGCGACGGCGAGCGGGTGGAGGCCGGCTCGCCGGGCGAGCAGCGAGCCGGCGAGGCCACCGGTGCCCCAGAGGACACCGGCGAGAACGAGCGCGGCCGAGGAATGGGCGCGCGTGGACAGAGACACCAAGGGAAACGCTCCTGCGTCGAAGGAAAGGGAGATCGACGACGCGGGGTGAGTGCGCACCACGAATCAGCCGCGGGCCCCGAAGGCCACGCGGCGGAGGACCACCCCGCTCAGGCGCGAGGCGGTGGGGTCACGAAGAGGATTCGGCGCACGAGGGGAACCTACTTGAGGCGCAGCGGGAACCGCCATGGGGTTTCCGGTGCGACGATCGCCGGATGAACGAGATCATCTTGATGGCGGATCCCCGGGTGTCCGCCGTTCCCGTCCGCGAGTGCGGCGAGCCGCTGATCGACATCCGGACGGAGAGTTCGTTCCTGGTGGACCCGCGGAAGCAGGCCGACTCCGACGCCTTCCACCACCTGCGGAAAAGCCTGCTGGAGCGGCTGCTCGAGGCCCAGGCGCGGTTGCCGGGAGGCCTGCGGTTCCTGATCATCGAGGGTTACCGTCCGCCACGCTTGCAGCGTCGCTATTTCGACGACTACGCGGCGAGGCTGCGGGCCGGACACCCCGGGTGGCCGGGCGAACGGATCCGGTCGGCCGCGAGCCGCTTCGTGTCACCACCGGAGATCGCGCCGCACAGCGCGGGAGCTGCAGTTGATCTGACCCTCGCCGACGCGGACGGCCGGGAACTGGATCTGGGCACCCCCGTGAACGCGACTCCGGAGGACAGCGGCGGCGCCTGTTACACCGACGCCGCCGGGCTCGGCGAGCAGGCACGCACCCATCGGCGGATCCTGGCGCAGGCGCTGCTGGCCGAGGGTTTCGTCAACTATCCGACGGAGTGGTGGCACTGGTCTTTCGGGGACCGCTACTGGGCGCTGATCACCGGAGCGGCCGAGGCGCGCTACGGGACGCGTTCACACGACGCGGCCGGCTGAGTCCCGGTGCGGGGCAACCGATCCGGTTACCCCGCACCGACACCTCAGTCCAGGTGGGACAGCTGCTCCCGCAGCGTGTCCAGCCCCATCCCGCCCATCTTCAGGGCCTCCGTGTGGAACCGCTTGATGTCGAAGCCCGCCCCGGCTCGGGCCTGGGCTTCAGACCGGGCCGCCAGCCACAGGCGCTCGCCGATCTTGTACGCCGGGGCCTGGCCCGGCCAGCCCAGGTAGCGGTCGATCTCGTCGCGGATGTGGGCCTGGTCGGTGATCGTGCGGGTCAGCATGAACTCCAGGCCCAGGTCCGGCGTCCACCGCTCGCCCTCGTGGAAGCCCGTTCCGGCCGGAATGAGAAGTTCCAGGTGCATGCCCAGGTCGACCACCACGCGGGCCGCGCGGAACAGCTGCTCCGACAGCATCCCGAGCAGGTCGCCGTCGTCGGACAGGTAGCCCAGTTCCTCCATCAGGCGCTCCGCGTACAGAGCCCAGCCCTCCGCGTGGCCCGAGGTGAACGCCAGCAGCCGCTGGTACTTGTTCAGCCCGCCCGACTGGTCCACCGCCGTCGCGATCTGGAGGTGGTGGCCCGGCGCTCCCTCGTGGTACACCGTGCTCGTCTCGCGCCAGGTGCTGAACTCGTCGCGGCCCGCCGGCAGGGACCACCACATGCGGCCCGGCCGCGTGAAGTCTTCGCTCGGTCCCGTGTAGTACGCGCCCACGCCGCCACCCGGCGGGGCGATCTTGCACTCCAGGGCCATCACCCGGTCGGAAATCTCGAAGTGCTTGCCGCGCAACGACTTCAGGGCGTCGTCGGACAAGCGCTGCATCCAAGCCTCGAACTCCGCGCGCCCCCGGACGCGGTACCGCGGGTCCGCATCCAAGGCCGCCGCGGCCTCCGCGGCCGACGCGCCCGGCTTGATCCGGTTCGCCACCGCGCGCATCTCGGCCTCGATGCGGGCGAACTCCGCCCAGCCCCACTCGTACGCCTCACGCAGGTCCAGCGCCGCGCCGACGAAGTACCGCGACCACAGGCGGTAGACGTCCTCGCCGACGGCGTCCTTGACCGGGGCCTTCGGCGCCAGCTCGGCCCGCAGGAAGCCGGCGAACTCCGCGAACGCCTCCTCCGCGGCCCGCGCGCGGTGTTCGAGGTCCGCCTTCAACGACGGCGACGGCCCACCGCCCACGAGTTCGGTGAAGAAGCCCGCCTCCTCCTTCAGGCCCGCCCACGTTTCGCACTGCTCCGCCACCTTCGCGACCTGACGCAGTGCCGAGACGTGCCCCGCGTCGGCCGCCGAAAGCAGGCCGCTGCGGATGTTCGCCAGCGCCTGCGGGACCTCGGCGATCCGGGCCGAGACGACCGCCCAGTCCTGCTCGGTGTCCAAGGGCATCAGGTCGAACACCATCCGCAGTTCCTGCACCGGGCTGGAGATGACGTTGAGGCTCGCCACGTCCAGGCCGGCCTCGTGGATCTCCAGCTCCAGGCCGATGCGCTCGGTGAACACGGCCTTGGCGGCGCGCTCGGCGGCGTCGCGGGGCTCGGCGGCGGAGACGGCGGCGTGCGCCCGCGCGGCCAGGCCGGCGCGCTCGGCGAAGCCGTCCGCCGAGTAGTCGGTCAGCCGGTGGTCGTGGCCGGCGACGCCGTGGACGGTCGCCGCGACCGGGTCCGCGGCCACGTAGTCGTCGACGTAGCGGTCACAGATTTCGTGCACGCCTTCGGAAGCAGTAGAAGCCATGCGCCGCACGCTACCGGGCCACAAGTATCCGGTGGTACGGACTTCAGTACGGGGGTCCGGGTGGCGGAGCCCCCGGCCCGGGGCGAACGCCCCGGTTGTCACAGCACTTAAGCACGGGCCGGGACGAGCCCCAGCCGGGCGATCACCTCGCGCGTCGCCTTCGAGCGGTTGAACGTGTAGAAGTGCAGGTTGGGGACGCCTTCGGCGATCAGCTTCTCGCACAGCTCGGTGGTGACGTCGATGCCCGCCGCGCGGAACGCCTTGGGGTCGTCGGCCAGCGGTTCGAGCCGGTCCAGGAGCTTGCGGGGGGCCGGAGCGCCGGACAGCTTGATCGTCGTCTGGAGCGTCCGCATGGTCGTCAACGGCATCACACCGGGCAGCACGGGGACGTCGCAGCCGGTCGCGGCGACCCGGTCGCGCAGCCGCAGGAAGTCCTCGGGGTCGTGGAACAGCTGCGCGATCGCGAAGTCGGCCCCCGCCCGCAGCTTGCGGACCAGGTACTTCGTGTCCGTTTCCAGGTCGGACGAGCGCGGGTGGCCGTAGGTGTACGCCGAGACGCCGACGCAGAAGTCGCCCAGCTCACGGACCAGCTGCACCAGCTCTTCGGCGTAGGTGAGGCCCTCGGGGTGCGGGATCCACTCGCCGTAGACGTCGCCGGGCGGGTCGCCGCGCAGGGCGAGGATGTTGCGGACGCCGACCGAGGCGTACCAGCCGATCACGTTCCGCAGCTCGGCGACGGAGTGGTTGACCGCGGTCAGGTGGGCCATCGGCACCAGCGTCGTCTCGGTCGCGACCCGGGCGATGCTGCGGACCGTGCCGTCGCGGCTGGAGCCGCCGGCGCCGTAGGTGATCGACATGTAGGCCGGGTCGTACGGCTCGAGCTCCCGGATCGCCTTCCAGAGGACGGCCTCGTCCGCCGTGTCCCGGGGTGGGAAGAACTCGATGGAGAACTTGGGCCCGTCTCCTCGCAACCGCTCGATCACCGACGTCATACCTCGAATGTTAAGGGGCCCGGCTCTAGACTCGATACAGGAGTGAGCGATGCGGGAAGACGACGCCAGCTGGGACGAGGACGTGCGCCTCGCGGTCTACCGCGCCTTCGCCCGCCACGGCCGCGCGCCGGGCGCGCCGGAGCTGGCCGCCGCCGCGGGCGGGTCGCTGGCCGTCGCGAAGCAGGCCCTGCACCGCCTCGCCGTCGCCCGCCACCTGGTGCTGGACGAGTGCGAGCACGTCGTCCTCGCCCACCCCTTCGCCGCGAAGTCGCTCGGGTTCTCCGTGATGGGCGCGCACACGCTGTGGTGGGGCGGCTGCGCGTGGGACTCGTTCGCCATCCCCCACCTGGTCGACGCCGAGCCGGAGGTGCTCGTCGCGACCCGCTGCCCCGGCTGCGGGCAGCCGCACGCGCTGGTCGTGAACCGGTCCGGGCCGCCCGAGGGCAGGCAGGTGGCGCACTTCCCGGTGCCCGCCGCGCGGATGTGGGACGACGTGCTGCGCACCTGCGCGAACCAGCGCCTCTTCTGCTGCGAGTCCTGTGTGGACGCCTGGCTGGCGCACACCGGGCAGTCCCGGGGTTCCGTGCTCGACCTGGTCACCCTCTGGCGGCTCGCCCGCGGCTGGTACGCGGGACGGCTGGAGCGTGGCTACCGGCGGCGGGAGCCGCAGGACGCCGTCGCCTACTTCGCCGAAGCGGGTCTCACGGGGCCGTTCTGGGCCGCCACGGCCGGAGTCTGATTCGCCACATCGGGGTGCCCCGGAGGGCCGCGCCCCCGCGCGTTCCGCGAGTATTACGGGTATGAACGCGCCCGCCGCCGACCGTGACCTGCCCGCCCACGTCGAGCGCGCGCTGGCCGGGTTCCTCGGTCGGGCGAGCACGGAAATCCTCGGCACCGAGCCCACCGTGGCCGCCGGGATCGACGCGCTGCGCGGGTTCGTGCTGGGCGGCGGCAAACGCTTGCGCCCGACGTTCGCCTGGTGGGGCTGGCGCGGCGCGGGCGGCGACCCGGACGGCCCGGACGCCGAGGGCGTGCTGCAGGCGGTGTCCAGCCTCGAACTGATCCAGGCGTGCGCGCTGATCCACGACGATCTCATCGACTCCTCCGACTCCCGCCGCGGCAACCCGACCGTGCACATCGCGGGCGCGAAGCTGCACGCCGACCGCGGCTGGCTCGGCTCCCCCGCGACGTTCGGCCTGGCCACCGCCGTGCTGGTCGGCGACCTGGCACTGGCCTGGGCGGACGACATGTTCGCCGACGCGCCGCTGCCCGCCGAGACCCTCGCCGCGGCCCGCCCGGCCTGGCGCGCGATGCGCACCGAGGTCCTCGCCGGGCAGTACCTCGACGTCCGCACGCAGGCCACCGGGGACGCCTCCGTCGAGGCCGCGCTCAAGATCGACCGGCTCAAGACCGCCGCCTACACCGTGCAGCGGCCGCTGCACCTGGGCGCCGCGCTCGGCGGCGCCTCCCCGGAGCTCATCGCCACGCTGCTGGAGTTCGGCGGCGAGGTCGGCGTCGCGTTCCAGCTGCGGGACGACCTGCTCGGCGTGTTCGGCGACCCGTCGGTCACCGGCAAGCCCGCCGGCGACGACCTGCGCGAGGGCAAGCGCACCCTGCTCGTCGCCCTCGGCCTGCAGCTCGCCGCGGAGAAGGGCCAGACGGCCGCGGCCACGGTCATCGCGGACGCGATCGGCGACGCGGACCTCTCCGACGAGGGCGTGGAGACCGTCCGGATGGCGTTGCAGCAGGTCGGCGCGGTCGACGCGGTCGAGCGCCGGATCGACGAGCTGACGACGGCGGCGATGGCCGCGCTGGACCGCGCGCACCTGGCCGAGCCGGCGCCCGCGGCGCTGACCGGGCTCGTCGTCAAGGCCACCCAGCGGAAGTACTGACGTGCGCACGATCGACGGTCCCGCCGACCACGTCGTCGTCATCGGCGCCGGTTTGGCCGGCCTTTCGACGACCCTGCACCTGCTCGGCGCCGGACGGCGGGTCACGCTGCTGGAGCAGGCGGACGTCCCGGGCGGCCGCACCGGGCAGCAGAGCTTCGACGGCAACGCCGTGGACACCGGCGCGAGCGTGCTCACCATGCCGGAGCTGCTGGAAGAGGCGTTCGCCGCGGTCGGCGAGCCCCTAGCCAAGAATCTGCGCCTGACCCGGCTCGACCCCGCATACCGGGCGCGGTTCGCCGACGGCAGCGCCCTCTCGCTGCACACCGACGGCGACGCGATGGAGGCCGAAATCCGCGCCTTCGCCGGCGCCCGCGAAGCGGCGGGCTACCGGGCGCTGCGGCGCTGGCTGACCGAGCTGTACACCGTGCAGAAGGACCACTTCCTGGCGGCGAACTTCGATTCGCCGCTCGACCTGGCCCGCCCCGAGCTGGCCCGCCTCGCCGCGCTGGGCGGCTTCGGGCGGCTCGGCCCGCGCGTCGAGCGCTACCTGCTCGACGAGCGCGTCCGGCGGCTGTTCACCTTCCAAGCCCTGTACGCGGGCCTCGACCCGGCCCGCGCGATCGGCGCGTACGGCGTCATCGCCTACATGGACACCGTCGGCGGCGTCTACTACCCCGAAGGCGGGATGGGCGAGATCGGCCGGGCGATGACCGGGGCCGCCGCGCGGGCGGGCGCGGACGTGCGGTTCGGCACCGAAGCGGCGTGGCTCGAACGGGTGCACTCGCGGGTGCGCGCGGTCCGGACGCGCTCGGGCGAGCGGATCGCCTGCGACGCCGTCGTGCTCGCCACCGAGCTCGGCACGGCCTACCGGCTGCTCGGCGCGCGGCCCCGCCGTCCGCTGCCGCTGCGCTACTCGCCGTCGGCGGTGGTCCTGCACGGGCGGACCACGGAGAAGTGGGACCTCGGGCACCACACGATCTTCTTCGGCGGCGCCTGGGAACGGACGTTCGCCGAGATCATCCGCGAGGGCAAGCTGATGAGCGACCCGTCGCTGCTGGTCACCCGGCCGACGGCGACCGACCCGGGGCTGGCCGGGCGCGGCGGCGAGATCGTCTCGGTGCTCGCGCCCGCGCCGAACCTGCGCCGCGGCCCGATCGACTGGGACCGCGTCCGCGGGCCGTACCGCGAAGAGCTGTTCCGCACGCTGGAGGCGCGCGGGCTCACCGGTTTCGGCGGGGAGTTCACCGTCGACGAGACGATCACGCCCGCCGACTGGGCGGCGCGCGGGCTCACCGCCGGAACGCCGTTCTCGCTCGCGCACACGTTCACCCAGACCGGCCCGTTCCGGCCGGCGAACCTGGTCCGCGCGGCGGGCAACGTCGTGCTGGCCGGCTGCGGCACCACGCCCGGCGTCGGGATTCCGCCGGTGCTGATCTCCGGACGGCTGGCGGCGGAGCGGATCACCGGCCGGTGAACGAACTCGACGCGGCGGGCATCCTTCCGCCGGACCTGCGGGCGGCGTACACCGAATGCCGCCGCATCAACGCCCACTACGGCCGCACGTTCTTCCTCGCGACGCGGCTGCTGCCGGCCCGGGCCCGGCCCGCCGCGCACACGCTGTACGGCTTCGCGCGGATGGCGGACGAACTGGTCGACAACCCGGCCCCGGGCACCGACCCGGCCGAGTCCTTGGACCGGGTCGGCGAGATGGTCGACGTCGTCTTCTCCGGTGGCGACCCGGCCGAGCCGGTGCTCGTCGCCTTGGCCGACACCGTGCGGCGCTACGGTCTCTCGCGGGACTTGTTCGACGCGTTCCTGAAGTCGATGCGGATGGACCTCGCGCCGGTCGAGTACCGGACGTTCGCCGAACTGGGCGAATACGTGTACGGCTCGGCCGCGGTGATCGGGCTGCAGATGCTGCCGGTGTTCGGCACGGTCGGTCCCCTGGCCGACGCCGAGCCGGGCGCGATCGCGCTGGGCGAGGCGTTCCAGCTGACGAACTTCCTGCGCGACGTCGGCGAGGACCTCGACCGTGGCCGCCTCTACCTGCCGGCTTCGGAACTGGCCGCCTTCGGCGTCTCGCGCGAGCTGCTGGAGCGACGGCGGCCGGATCCCCGGATCCGGGCGGCACTGGCGTACTTCGTCGCGCGGACGCGGGCGGTGTACCGGCGGGCCGAAGCGGGCGTGGCGTTGCTGCGTCCCGAATCGCGGCCGTGCGTGCGGACGGCGTTGACGTTGTACGAGGGCATCCTCGACGAGATCGTCGCGCTGGACTACGACATCCTGACGCGGCGGGCGGTGGTGCCCAAGCGGCGCAGGCTGGTGGTGGCACTACCACCCTTGGCCGCGGTCTGGGCGCGCGAGACGTTCCGGGGCGGTCGTAGGCTGCGATCATGACCGAACGACGCATCCGGATCGGCCTGCAGCTCCAGCCGCAGCACGCCGACTACGACAGCATCCGGCGCACCGCGTCGGCCGCCGAAGACCTCGGCGCCGACATCATTTTCAACTGGGACCACTTCTACCCGCTCTACGGCGATCCCGAAGGCATGCACTTCGAGTGCTGGACGATGCTCGGCGCGTGGGCGGAGTCGACGTCCCGGGTGGAGATCGGCGCGCTCGTCACCTGCAACAGCTACCGCAACCCCGAGCTGCTGGCCGACATGGCCCGCACGGTCGACCACATCTCCGGCGGGCGGCTCATCCTCGGCATCGGCTCGGGCTGGTTCGAGAAGGACTACGACGAGTACGGCTACGAGTTCGGCACCGCGGGCGGCCGCCTCGACGACCTCGCGGAGTCCCTCCCGCGCATCGAATCGCGCCTGAGCAAGCTGAACCCGGCCCCGACCCGCAAGATCCCGGTCCTGATCGGCGGCGGCGGCGAGAAGAAGACGCTCAAGCTGGTCGCCAAGCACGGCGACATCTGGCACGGCTTCGGCGACCCGGAGGTCGTCGGCCGCAAGGTCAAGATCCTCGACCAGCACTGCGCGGACGTCGGCCGCGACCCGGGCGAGATCGAGCGGTCGTGCGGTGTCCAGGGCGAGCCGGACGAGCTGGGCCCTAAGCTCCTGGAGCTGGGCGTCACGACGTTCACCGTCGGCGTGGGCGGCCCGGACTACGACCTCGACGCCCTCAAGTCGTGGATCGCCTGGCGCGACAAGACCCAGGGCTGACGCTTCACCCGCGCGCCCGGTGCGCGGCGACGCGTTCGCGTGTCGCGCACCGGGGCGAGCAGAACTTCCGCGGGCTGCCGCCCCCCGTGTGGGCGAACGGCTTCCCGCACGACGGTGACGCGCACAGCCCGCCCGGCACGTCCTGGCGCTCCGCCAGCAGCGAAGCCAGCCCCAGCGCCGACGACGTCACCAGCCACGCACCCCAGGGCCCGTCGTCGGCCGCGTCCGCGTGCAGGTGCCAGCCGTAACCCTCTTCGTGGTCGGTCAGGCGCGGTGGGCCCGCGTACGCCGCGAACAACGCGTTGAGCACCGAAGCCGCCGAAGCGACGTCGGGCGCCGCGAAGACTTCACGCAGTTCCAGCGCCGCCGCGCGCAGTTCCGCGACCTCCTCCTGGGTCAGCGCCACCTCCGGTTCGCCGTGGTCGCGCAACACCTGCGCCACGGCGGCCGGGTCGGGGGACGGCGCCAGCAACACGACGAGCAGGTCCACCGCGCGCTGCACGGAATCCCGGTGCGGAAAAGCCATGCCCCACTGTAACGTCTCGCCCATGATAAGGCGTTACCTGGCCGGCGCCACGCTCGCCCGGACCGGCGACGAGCTGTCCGGCCCCGCGCTGCTGCTGCTCGGGATGACCGCGGGCCCGCACGCCGGCGCCGCCTTGCTCGCCGGGCTGACCGCGGCCGCCGCCGCGGGCGGGCCGGTGTTCGGCGCCCTGCTGGACCGCAGCGCCACCCCGGGACGGCTGCTGGCCGTCGCCCTCGGCGGCTACGCAAGCGGGATTGCGCTGGTCAGCGCGCTCTTCGGGCGGCTGCCGCTCGAAGCCGTCGTCGCGGTGGCGGTCGTGACGGGCCTGCTCAACCCCGCCATCGCCGGCGGCTGGACCGCGCAGCTCCCCTCGGTCGCCGGACCGGAGCGGTTGCCGAAAGCCAGCCGCTTCGACGCCATGACGTTCACCGCCGCCGCGCTCGCCGGCCCCGGTCTCGCCGGGCTGCTCGGCGGTTCCGCCGGGCTGGTCGTCGCGGCCGGCCTGGTCGCCGCGGCGATCCCGGTGGCGTGGGCCCTGCCGAAGCGGACACCGAAGAAGGCCCGCCTCAAGGACGGCTTCCGGGTCCTCGTGCGCAACGTGCCGCTCCGGCGGGCGACCGCCGCGTCGACGATCTCCTGCGCCGGCGTCGGCATGGTCACCGTCTGTTACCCACTGCTGGGCGCGGCGCACCTGCGCGGCCCGGCGGACGGCGCGCTGCTGCTGGCCGTCCTGGCCGTGGCCTCCCTGCTGGCCAACGCGGTCCTCGCGAAGAAACCACTGCCGTGGGCACCCGACCGGATCGTCCGGCTGAGCACCCTCCTGCTGGCGGCGAGCTGCCTGCTCGCCGCCGGTGGGCACGGTGTCATCGTGGCCGCCGTGCTGGCCGGTTTCGCCGAAGGTCCGCAGCTCACAGCGTTGTTCGTGATCCGCCACCGCGAAGCGCCGGAGCACGTCCGGGCGCAGGTGTTCACGACGGCGGCGAGCGTGAAGATCACCGGGCTGGCGGCGGGCGCGGCACTGGCCGGACCGCTGGCCGCGTGGTCACTCCCCGCCTGCCTGCTCACCGCGGCGGGCGTTCAGCTGATCGCAGCCTTTTTCAGCAGGTCAGAACGCCATCGCCTGGGCGCGCCGCTTGACCTCGGTGCCGTGGCTGGTCCGCAGGGCGTTGATCGGCGTGCTCCCGGGCAGGGTGTCGTCGGCGGTGAACAGCCACCGCAGCATCTCGGTCCGGGAGAAGCCGGAGTCGGCGAGCACGGTGATCGTGCCGGCCAGGCCCTTGACGACGCCGTCCTTCACGAAGAAGTCGCTGGGCACGCACAGTTCACCGCCGCGCTTGAGCGCGATCAGCTGCCCGTCACGCAGCATCTGCCGGACCTTGTTGGTCGAAGTCCCGAGGACGGTCGCCACCTCCGGCAACGGGAGGACCGCGATGGCGGTGTCGAGGATGTCTTCGGCGACAGGAATCCCACTCACAGGTGACACTGTGCCACATTTCGTCCCCTCACCCGCTAGTGCGCATGGGTGACCCGCGAGGTCTCCTCCACGAGGCGTGGCCGATTCCGTACGATCCATACTCGTGACACGCACCCAACCCAGCCTGGTCGGCACGCTTTTGGAGCGCCGCTACCGGGTGGACCGGCTGCTCGCCCACGGCGGAATGTCTTCCGTCTATCGGGGGACGGACACCCGGCTGGACCGTCCGGTCGCGATCAAGATCATGGATCCGCGCTTCGCCGACGACCGGTCGTTCGTGGACCGGTTCGTGCGGGAGGCGCAGTCCGCGGCGCAGCTGCACCACCCGCACGTCGTGGCGGTGCACGACCAGGGTTTCGACCTGCCACCGGGTGCGGAGTCGGGCCTGGCCTTCCTGGTGATGGAGCTGGTCGACGGCGGGACGCTGCGCGACCTGCTGGACGACGAGGGCCCGCTGGACGTCGCGGTGGCGCTGAGCGTGGCCGAGCCGGTGCTCTCGGCGCTGGCCGCCGCGCACGCCTCCGGGCTGGTGCACCGGGACGTGAAGCCGGAGAACGTGCTGATCGGCCGGGTCGGGCAGCACACCGGCGGGGCGGTGAAGGTGGCGGACTTCGGCCTGGTGCGGGCCGTGGCGAGCGCGGGCACGACCTCCTCGAGCGTCATCCTCGGCACGGTCGCCTACCTCTCCCCCGAGCAGGTCGCCACCGGCGCGGCGTCGGCACGCGGCGACGTCTACTCGGCCGGGATCCTGTTGTACGAGATGCTGACCGGCCGGGTGCCCTACACCGGGGACACGGCGATCTCGGTGGCCTACCGGCACGTGAACGACGACGTCCCCCGGCCGAGCGAGCTGCGCCCGGACCTGCCGCCCGCGCTCGACGACCTGGTCGTGCGCGCGACGCGGCGGGACCCGCAGCGGCGCCCGGCCGACGCCGGGGAGTTCCTCACCGAGCTGACCGCGGTGCGCGCCCAGCTGGGGCTGCTGCCGGTGACCGTGCCGATCCCGGTGTCCCACGGCCAGGGCGACCTCGCCGACACCGAGCGCACGCTCCCGCGGATCCCGCAGGTGCCGGACACCGAGAAGACGATGCCGGTGCACCGTCCGAACGTGACGCGGGCGCTGAGCCACGCCGCCGGGCCGGCGACCACGCAGGTGCCGCCGGTGGCGCCGCCGCCGCGGCGCCGGAGCCGGCCCGAGCCGGAGAAGCCGCCGCCGGACAACCGCAAGCGGATCCTCGTGATCGCCGCCGCGGTGCTGCTGCTCGGCGGGCTGATCGGGGCGTTCGCCTTCATCCTCACCGACACCGGCGGCGACAAGACCGCGCGGGTGCCGAAGCTGGTCGGGCTGAACCAGGCCGCGGCCGGGGACGCGCTCCGGGCGGTGAAGCTGAACCCGCAGTTCACCCAGGAGTACGACAACACCGCGCCGTCGAACACCGTCCTGCGCGCCGACCCGCCGGAGGGCACGACGCTCTCGCCGAACGCGACCGTGTCGGTGGTGCTGTCGAAGGGGCGCCCGGCGGTGCCGGACATCCGGCCGGGCACCGCGCTGGCCGACGCCGAGAAGGCGATCAAGGCCTCCCAGCTGACGCCGGTCCGCGGCACCGACGACTTCGACGCCGACGTTCCGCAGGGCGCGGTCATCCGCACGACGCCGGCGGCGGGCAGCCAGCTCACCATCGGCGGCCAGGTGACGATCACCGTGTCGAAGGGCCCGATCCCGCTGCCGCCGGTCCCGGACGTGACCGGCCAGTCCAAGGACGACGCGTTCAAGCAGCTGCAAGCGGCCGGGTTCGAGCCGTTCCAGGCGGGCGAGGAGTTCAAGCAGAACGTCCCGGCCGGTGCCGTCACCCGGACCGACCCGCCGGCCGGCGCGGCGGCGAAGGCCAAGCGGATCGGCGTGTTCGTCAACAACGCCGTCCAGGTGCCGGACGTCCGGTTCCGCTCGTTCGAGGACGCCCAGAAGATCCTCGAGCAGGCCGGGCTGAAGGCCGACCGCGACGGCGGCCGCGGCCGCGGCAACGGCGGCGGCGGCGGGTTCGACTTCGTCTTCCAGCAGGACCCGGAGCCGGGCACGTTCGTGGCGAAGAACTCCAAGGTCAAGCTGAAGGGGTTCGGGGGATGATCGGCAGCCGGGGCCGCGTGACGGGCACGATCGGCCCCGGCCTCATCGGTGAGGTGCTCCTGAACGTCCGGGGCGGCACGGAGGCGTTCTACGCCTACCCGGCCGACCCGGAGGAGACGTTCACGTCGGGCACCCAGGTGCTCGTGGTCGACTTCGAACCCCCGCGGACGGTTTACGTGGAACGGTGGCAACCCCTGGGCCGCTGACGGCGTGGAAGGGGCACCAACACACGCACAACAGAAAAGAGCGAGGGGGTCGGTGCCATGAGCCTCGTGGAAATCCTGCTGGTTTCCGCCGGTGGCGTCATCGCCGTGCTGATCGTCGTGTTCGGCATCCTGCGGCTGCTGTACAAAGTGGCCGAACCGAACGAGGCGCTGATCATCTCCGGGCTGGGGGTCCGCGTCGACCGCGCGGAGACCGCGGACAGCCTGGGCTTCAAGATCATCACCGGCCGCGGGGTGAACGTCATCCCCGGGTTCCAGACCGCGCGGCGGCTGTCGCTGGACACCCGCGGCGTCAACCTGCAGGTCTCCTGCGTCACCAAGCAGGGGCTGCCGGTCACCGTGCGGGCCGTCGTGATCTACAAAGTCGGGGACGACTACGCCTCGATCGCCAACGCCGCCCGCCGGTTCCTGGACCAGCAGAAGGGCATGAACGACACGATCCACGAGCTCTTCTCCGGGCACCTGCGCTCGATCGTCGGCGGCCTGACCATCGAGGAGATGATCCACAACCGGGACGCGCTCACCGGCGAGGTGCGCCAGTCCTCGGCCACCGAGATGATCAAGCTCGGGCTGATCGTCGACTCGCTGCAGATCCAGGAGATCGACGACGAGTCCGGCTACATCCTCAACCTCGGCAAGCCGCACGCCGCCGCGATCGCCGCGTCCGCCCGCATCGCCGAAGCGCAGCGCGACCAGGAGGCCGCCGAGGTCGAGCAGGTCTCGGCCGCGAAGAAGGCCGCCGCCGTCCGCGAGAGCCAGATCCAGCAGGCCGGCTACCAGGCCGAGGTGGACCAGGCGCGGGCGAAGGCGTCGCAGTCCGGCCCGCTGGCCGAGGCGACCGCCCGCCAGGAGGTCGTCGTCCAGGAGACCCGCGCCGCCGAACTGGAGGCCGCGCTGGCCGAGCAGCGGCTGCAGTCGCAGGTCCGCAAGCCGGCCGACGCGAAGGCGTACGACACCCGGACCACGGCCGACGCCGCCCGTGACGCCTCGATCGCCAAGGCACAGGCCGAGGCGAAGGAGACCGAGCTGCGGGCCGCGGCGGACGCGACCCGCGTCAAGACGGCCGCCGAGGCCGAGGCCCAGGCCACCAAGGCCCGCGCCGAAGCGATGGCGGGCGCGACCCGGGCGACCGGTGAGGCCGAGGCCGCCGCGGCCAAGGCCCGCGGCCTGGCGGAAGCGGAAGCCGCGAAGGCGCGCGGCCTCGCCGAAGCCGAGGCGGCCCGTGCGAAGGGCCTGGCCGAGGCGGACGCGATCAAGGCGCGGGCGGCGGCGCTGGCGGAGAACCAGGAAGCCGTCGTCGCGCAGCAGCTGGCCGAGCGCTGGCCGGAGATCGTCGAGGCGGGCGCGAGCGCGTTCGGCAACGTCGACCACATGGTCGTGCTCAACGGCGCCGACGGCATGTCCGACATGTTCGCCAAGGCGCTGTCGCTCGGCGGGACCGGCCTCGGCCTGGCCCGCCAGCTGATGGACGCCATGGGCAAGCCGACGGAGAAGGAGCTCGACGAGGCCGCGCGGAAGAACGGCGAGCTCAAGCTCAGCGACTAGCGAGTCACGCTGTGTACGGCCCTTGTGTCCCGGATCACGGGTAGCAAGGGCCGTACGCCCGATCGGGGGCGGAAATTCCCGGGCGGTTGTCCTACCGTGGGCGCATGGTGCCGGACAGCGTGTCGCGGGCCGCCCGATGAGCAGCTTCTTCACCGGCGGTCCGCGCGAGCGTCCCCTGTTCCCCGTCCCGGAGCAGGAGCTTTACGCGTTCAACGGGCGGCACTGGACCGATCCCCCGCGCGAATACATCGTCCCGGCCGTGCTGCCGTGGGCGCAGCCGCTGGGCCGCTCCGAACGCACGGTGGTCGCGCTGCGGGCCATCGAGGTGTGGCCGCAGGCGCTGACCCTGCGCGTCACGGTGTACTCCCGGGACAGCCTGGTCGACGACCCCGCCGAGGGCCTGATCGACCACCGGCGCAAGCCCGACTACAACGGGCTGCTCATCGGCGTGCTCTACGCCGACGGCAGCCGGGCGAGCTCCGAGACGATCTCGGTGCCGTCCGCGTCCGAACCGGAGGCCCCGGTGCTGCGGGCCACGCCGGTCGGCGGCACGCGGTTCGCCGTCGAGCACGAGATCTTCCTGTGGCCGCTCCCCTCGGCCGGCCCGCTGAAGCTGGTCGTGCAGTGGACGGACCGGGAGATCCCGGAGACCCGCACCACACTCGACGGCGGCGCGATCCGCGCCGCGGCGAAGGACGCCGCGGAGATCTGGCCGGGCCTCGGCAAACGGCAGGTGAACGGCCTGCCGGTGCGCCGCGTCGGCAAGCAGGTCGCGCTCACCCCCGATTGGGGCACGCCGGTGGCCCGGGTGGAAGAACCCGGGCATGCTCCGGGGGAATGAGCCCGTTTTCGATCTGTGAGCCGGGGCACCGCGGCCCGGGGTGTCTCGAACGGACGAACGGGGTGGGTAGTTAGCGTCGTGGAAACACTTCGACCACCCGGCCGTCACGTCGGGCTGGTGCAGTGGGTTCCTTCCCTTCCGACGCACGTGGCCGTGCGCCCCCCGCGAACCCGGAAAGGTCGCCCATGGCAGGCTCGCAGCTCAGCGCACTCGACGTCGCTTTCCTGTGCCTGGAAAGCGAAACCACCCCGATGCACATGGGGGCGGTGGTCACCTTCACCGCCCGCGGCCCGGTGGATCCGGCCGCGTTGACGGCGTTGCTCGCCCAGCGGGCCGCCCGGCTGCCGAAGCTGCGCCAGCGGGCGCGCGCGGAACTGTTCCCGCCGGGCTCGGCCAGCTGGAGCGACGACCCCGGTTTCGTCGCGGCCGACCACGTTCACCACGTCGTGTTGAGTTCGCTGTACGAACCGGACCCCCTCGCGGCGTACGCGTCGCGGTGGATCGCCGAGCCGCTCGACACGACCCGGCCGCTGTGGGACCTCACGCTGGTCACCGGGCTGCCGGACGGGAACTTCGCGCTGCTGCTGAAACTGCACCACGCGCTGACCGACGGCGCCGGCGCGTACGCGGTCGCGGCCGGGCTGCTCGACGGCGTCAAGCTGCCGGACCGGGCGCCCGCGCCGATCCCCGCCCCGCGCTCCACTTTGGACACGGTGAAGGGCGCGCTCGGCACGGTCCGGGACCAGGCCGGCATCGCGTCGTCGCTGGTGCGGGCGGCCCGCCCGCCGCTGTCGCCGGTGTCGGCACCGCCGTCGGCCGAGCGCCGCCTCGGCTTCGCCCGGCTGCCGCTGTCCGAGCTGCGCCGGGTGCGCCGCGCCCACGGCGGCACGACCAACGACGTCGTGCTCGCGGTGCTGTCCGGGGCCCTGCGCGAGTGGCTGGTCAACCGCGGGCAGCGGGCCGACGGCCGCACGCTGCGCGCGCTGATCCCGGTGAGCGTGCGCGGCCGGGCCGGTGCGCAGCTCGGCGGCAACAAGCTCTCGGGGTACCTGTGCGACCTGCCGGTCGGCGACGACGACCCGGTCGAGCGGCTGCGGGTGGTCCGCCGGGCGATGACCCGCAACAAGGCGGCGGGCCCGAGCCGCGGCGCCGGCGCGCTGCCGCTGCTGGCCGACCGGGTCCCGCCGCTGCTGCACCGCCTGGGCACCCGCACGGCGGGCCGGGCCGCGCCGATGCTGTTCGACCTGGTGATCACCACGGTCCCGCTGCCCCCGGCCCGCCTGTCGCTCGACGGCGCGAGGCTGGCGGAGGTGTACCCGTTCGTGCCGCTGGCCCCGCGCCACGCGGTGGGCATCGCGGTCGCCACGTACCGGGACTCGGTCCACATCGGACTGCAGGCCAACGGCGCGGCGGTGCCGGACGTGGGTTCGCTGCGAGACGCGGTCCTGAAGTCGGCGGCCCGCCTGCTCGACGCCTGCTGAGCGGCCGTTCCGCGGCCGGGGTGCCGGCGCCGAGGTCATGAATGACTCATTCATGACCTCCGAAGACAGGAATGAGTCATTCAAGACCTGCGGCCGCCCGGATCAACGCCCGGGCGGCCCAGCGCCTCACCTCGGCAGCCTCGTCCGGCCTGGTACCGGGCTCAGCCGCGCAGCATCTCCGCGACCAGGAACGCCAGCTCCAGGGACTGCTGCGTGTTCAGCCGCGGGTCGCAGGCCGTCTCGTAGCGGCCCGACAGGTCGATGTCCGAGATCTCCTGTGCCCCGCCCAGGCACTCGGTGACGTCCTCGCCCGTCAGCTCCACGTGGATGCCGCCCGGGTAGGTGCCCAGCTTGTTGTGCACCTCGAAGAAGCCTTGGACCTCGTCGACGATCCGGTCGAAGTGCCGGGTCTTGTAGCCGGTCGACGACTCGTGGGTGTTGCCGTGCATCGGGTCGCACTGCCAGATGACCTTGTGCCCGGACGCCTCGACCTTCTCCACGATCGCCGGCAGCACCTCGCGGACCTTGCCGTTGCCCATCCGCGCGATCAGCGTCAGCCGGCCCGGCTCGTGGCGCGGGTCGAGCCGCTCGACGTACTCGAGCGCCTGCTCCGGCGTGGTCGTCGGGCCGATCTTCAACCCGATCGGGTTGGCCAGCAGCTCGGCGAACGCGATGTGCGCGCCGTCCAGCTGGCGGGTCCGCTCGCCGACCCACAGGAAGTGCGACGAGAGGTTGTAGAGCTTCGGGTTGGCCGCGTCCGCGTTGTCCATGCGCAGCATCGCCCGCTCGTAGTCGAGCAGCAGCGCCTCGTGGCTGGCGAAGATCTCCGTCGACTGCAGCGACGTGTCGGTGACGCCGCACGCCGACATGAACCGCAGGCCGCGGTCGATCTCGTTTGCCAGCGACTCGAAGCGCTGCGCGGCCGGCGACGCCGACACGAAGTCCTTGTTCCAGTCGTGCACCTGGTGCAGGTCGGCCATGCCGGCGGCGGTGAGCGCGCGGACCAGGTTCATCGCGGCGCCCGCGTTGGCGTAGGCGCGGATCATCCGGCCGGGGTCCGGCACGCGCAGCTCGGGCTTGGCGACCAGGGAGTTGATGATGTCGCCGCGGTACACCGGCAGGCCCAGTGCGTCCGTCGCGGCCGAGCGCGGCTTCGCGTACTGGCCGGCGATGCGGCCGACCTTGACCACCGGCAGGCTCGCGCCGTAGGTGAGCACGACGGCCATCTGCAGCAGCGTGCGCAGGTTGGCGCGGATGTGCGGCTCGGTGTTGGACTCGAACGTCTCCGCGCAGTCGCCGCCCTGCAGGAGGAAGGCCTCGCCGCGGGCGACCATGGCCAGGTGGCTCTTCAGCCGGTCGATCTCGGCCGGGACGGTGATCGGCGGCACGCTCTCCAGCACGCCGCGGACCCGGCGGGTGGCCTCGGGGTCGGGCCACTCCGGCTGCTGAGCGGCCGGGAGGGCCAGCGCCTGGTCGAGCCGCTCCCGCAGTTCGGGCGGCAGCGGCGGGAGCTCGGGCAGTGTGTCGACGGGGACGTCCACAGTCCAGTTCACGCGGTCCAGGATAAGGTTCGCGCCGTGCTCCGCTTCTCCCGGCTGGCCACCGAGGTCCTGGCCCCTTGGGTGTGGGTCCTGACGCTGCCGCTCGCCGTGGCCTGGGCCGCCACCGGGCACCGGCCGCTCCCGGCGCTGACCTGGGGCCTGCTCATCTCCGTCACCGGTTCGCTGATCCCGATGGCGGTGATCGTCCGCGGCGCGAGACGCGGCAAGTGGGACGGCCATCACGTGACGAACCGGGCCGGCCGCCGGGTCCCGCTGCTGGTCGCCGGGGCGTCGCTCGGTCTCGGTTTCGCCGTGCTGCTCGCCGGCGGCTCGCCTGCGCAGTTGGTCGCGCTGGCCGGGTCGATGCTGGCGAGCCTGGTGGTCGCGGTGGCGATCACCTTCGGCGCGAAGTTCAAGATCTCCCTGCACGCCGCGGTCGCCTCGGCCGCCGTGGTCGTGCTGACGCTGACGTACGGCCCGTGGGCGCTCTTGCTCGTCCTGCCGACGGCCTGGGTGGCGTGGTCGCGCGTGGCGCTGCGCGACCACACCACCCCGGAGGTGCTGGCCGGCCTGCTGATGGGGGTCGTCGTCGGCGGGGGCGGCTACTGGGCGCTGCTCACCGCCTTGACCTGACCCCGGGCGGGAATCAGCAGGAACCGTCCGCCGCGGGGAAGACCCCGTCCCGCAGATAGCGCAGCACCACTCCGTTTCCGCAGGCGTTTTCCCGGGTGAACACCCCGTGCCCGCCGACGTCGACGGTCACCATTCGCGCACGGTCCCCGAAGGCCGCCCGCGTCTCCCGCGCGCCGGACAGCGGGGTCGCCGGGTCGCGCAGGTTCTGCACCAGCAGGACGTTCGCCGGGCCGGGGCCGCCGACGCGCACCGGCGGTTCGGTGCGTTCGACCGGCCAGAACGCGCACGGGTTCACGTTCGCCGCGGCCGGGCCGAACATCGGGTGCCGCGCCCGTTCGCGCTCGACGGCGTGCTGGTAGTAGCCGATCTGCTCGGGCCAGTCGGCGTCGTTGCAGATCACCTGCAGCTGCAGCGCGGCGTGGTTGTCGCCGTCGAGGGGCCCGGCCGCGGCGCGCGCGGTGCCCGCCCATTCCCGGGCCACCGCCGGGAAGGAAGCGTCGTCGTAGAGGCCGTTCCACGTGTTCGTCCGGAATTCGGGTCCGCGGACGGCGGCGAGCTCGAAGAACTTCGCCGTCACCGCGGCCGGGGTCCGCCCCAGGTGGTAGACGTCGTCGCGCTGGGCCGCCCACGCGGCGAAGTCCGGGAAGCGGTCGTCGAAGCCCTCGGCGAAGCGCTGGTTGGCGCGGACGTCGAGGCCCCGCGGGCCGAGGACGCTGTCGAGCACGACCCGGTCGGTGCGGCCGGGGAACATCGACGCGTAGGCGGCGCCGAGGTAGCTGCCGTAGGAGACGCCGTAGTAGGAGATCTTCTTCTCCCCCAGCGCTTCCCGGATCCGGTCGAGGTCACGGGCGGTGTTCGCCGTCGTCATGTGCGGCAGCAAGTCCTTTGTGGACGCATTCCCGCATTTTTCCGCGACGGCACGCGCTTTCGCCGCGGTGGCGGCGACGTCCCGCGGCCCGTCCGCGTACGGGCCGAGGACCGCGCCGCGCTCCTCCGCCGTCGTCATGCCGCACGTCACCGGCGTGCTGTAGGTGGTGCCGCGCGGGTCGAACCCGATGACGTCGTAAGCGTCCGGCAGGCCGGAGCCGCCCGCGCGCTGCAGCAGCTGGGCGGGCATGGCGAGCCCGGGGCTGCCCGGCCCGCCGGGGTTCATCAGCAGCACGCCTCGTTTCCTGCCGGGGAGGGCGGCGTGGCGGGAGAGCGTGAGCTCGATGGTGCGGCCGGGGTGCGCGTAGTCGAGCGGCACGCGCAGGGTCGCGCACTCGAGCCCGGCCGTCGGGGACGGCGTCATGCCGTAGTCCGGGCAGGGGGACGTCCACTGCAGTCTCGGAGCCGCCTCCGCCGGTGGCGCGGCGAGCAGGGGCAGGAAGATCAGTGCGATCAGGGTTTTCCGCATGCCCCGAGCCTGCTCGGCCGCGGGCGCGTGGACGTCAGCCCAGGGACCGGAACTCCCGCTCCGCCCCTGGGCTGACGGCGCCTCACGCGGCTTGCGCGCGGTTGTACAGGTTCTGCGCGTCGGTGCCGAAGTACGGCCCGAACATGTAGCCGGGCAGGAAGTTGTAGCCGAAGCTGTTCACCGAGGCCTGCACGCCGGTGCCGGTGCTCTCGTTGAACGACAGGAACCACGGACCGCCGCTGGAGCCACCGGTCATGTTGCAGCTCATGCCGTGGTCCTTGGTCAGCAGGAAGTCGGTGAAGGTGCTGCCGCTGCAGTAGATCAGCTTCGTGCCGTCGTAGGGCGCCGCGGCCGGGTAGCCGAAGGTGTACATGTTCTGGTTCTTCGGCTGGTTGAAGGCGATGCCCTGAGCGCCGACGACGTCGGTGAGCCGCTGCCCGTTGAGCGGGTTCACGACGGCCATGCCGACGTCGTAGTTGATGTCCTCGCTGGCTTCCCACTGGGGTGTGGTGAGGGTGGTCTTGGCGGACCACTGGCCGTAGGGGGCGTTGCCGTTGTCGTAGCCGGGTACGAAGACCCACTGGGTGTGCCAGCTGCCCTGGTACTTCACGCAGTGCCCGGCGGTGACGACGACGCTGCCGTTGGTGCTGGTGACGGCGTCCCCGGAGCAGGACGCTTTCTGGCCGTTGAAGAGGAAGAACACGCGCCCGGCGGTCTGGGTGACCTTGCCGCCGCCGGTCCAGGGCCCACCACCGTTCGGGATGCTCTGGATGATCGCGCTCTGCCCTCTGGCGACGTCAGCCGGCGTTGCGGCCGGGGCTTTGACGAGGGAGTCCATCGGAACGGCCGCCCGCATCGCATCGGGCGTCCAGAAGGGTTTCGCGGCCTGAGCGGGGGTGCCGACCAGGGCGAACGCGAGAGAGAGGATGGCGGTGATCACCGCGGTTTTCGTGTGCTTCAAGACGCCCCACCTTCCGCAGAAGTGAATCGTCGCAAAGGCGACACAACCACTCGAAAGTAGTTGGCCGTGTACAGACTGCACAGCCGCCGTCCGGCGTAACGCTTTCAGAACGCCGGAAGCCCCCTCACCAGTGGCGAGGGGGCTTCCGAGACGAACGGATCAGACGACCGCGAGCGGCAACGCCGTCGGGTGCACCGGCGCCGGCAGGTCCGACGCCCCCGTCAGGTAGGTGTCCACCGCGTTGGCCACCGACCGCCCCTCCGCGATCGCCCACACCACCAGCGACGCGCCTCGGTGCGCATCCCCGCACACGAACACCCCCGGCGTCTCCGTCTGCCAGTCCGCGCCGCACGACAGCGTCCCTCGGCGGGTCAAGGACAAGCCCAAGCCGGAGAGCAGCGGCATCTCCTCGACGCCCTCGAACCCGATGGCCAGCAGGACCAGGTCCGCCGGGAGCGTCTCGACCTCGTCGTTGACCGGGATGACCTCGCGCCGTCCGGTGGCCGGGTCCTTCTGGACGCGGACCTGCTGGAGCTCGACCGCCGTCACGCGGCCCTCGGGAGAACCGACGAACCGCTTGACCGCCACCGCGAATTTGCGCTCGCCCGCCTCTTCGTGCGCCGCGTACGTGCGCAGGATGTACGGCCACGTCGGCCACGGCGAGCGCTCGTCGTCGCGGACCGTGGGCGGCATCGGGTACTGGTCGAGCTGGGTCACCGACAGCGCGCCCTGGCGGGTGGCCGTTCCGTACGAATCCGCGCCGGTGTCGCCGCCGCCGATGATCACCACGTGTTTGCCGCGGGCGTCGATCGCGGGCGGGCCGTCGCCCTCGACGTACTTGTTGGCCGGGACCAGGTGCTCCATCGCCAGGTGGATGCCCGCCAGCTCGCGGCCCGGCGTCGTCGTGTCGTCGCGGCCGCGCAGTGCTCCCACGGCCAGGACCACCGCGTCGTACTGCGCGCGCAGGTCCTCCACCGACAGGTCGACGCCGACCTCGCAGCCCGTCACGAACCGGGTGCCCTCCTTGCGCAGCTGCGCCAGGCGCCGGTCGAGGACCTTCTTCTCCATCTTGAACTCGGGGATGCCGTAGCGCAGCAGCCCGCCGAGGCGGTCGTCGCGCTCGAACACCGTGACCTCGTGGCCCGCGCGGGTCAGCTGCTGGGCCGCCGCCAGTCCGGCCGGGCCGGAGCCGACGATCGCCACCCGGCGGCCACTGGACACTTCGGACACCTGCGGCTGGACGTAGCCCGCTTCCCAGGACTGGTCGGCGATCGTCTGCTCGACGCGCTTGATCGACACCGGCCCGCCCGACAGCGGCGAGATCGACAGCACGCAGCCCGCCTCGCACGGCGCCGGGCACAGCTTCCCGGTGAACTCGGGGAAGTTGTTGGTGGCGTGCAGCCGGTCGCTCGCCGCGGCCCAGTCGCCGCGGCGGACCAGGTCGTTCCACTCCGGGATCAGGTTGCCCAGCGGGCAGCCCGAGCCGCCGGAGTGGCAGAACGGGATGCCGCAGTCCATGCACCGCGAAGCCTGCTTGCGCACCTGTTCGTTGCGCTCGGCGGAAGGAACGTCCGCGTAGACCTCGCCCCACGAGGAAAGCCGTTCTTCGTGGGACTTCTTCTTCGGCTCTTCGCGTTCGTATTTCAAGAAACCGGTCGGGTCAGCCACGAGCGGCCTCCATGATCGCCTCGTCGACGTCGCGGCCGGCAGCGCGCGCTGCCTTCGCCGCGTCCAGGACCCGCTGGTAGTCGCGCGGCATCACCTTCGTGAACGCCACGGACCGGCGCGGCCAGTCGCCGAGCAGCGAGGCCGCCACCGCGGAGCGGGTGAGATCGTAGTGCTGTTGCACGGTTTTCTTGAGCCACGCCAGGTCGTCGGCGGTCGGGCGCAGCAGGTCCACCATGTCCTGGTTGACCTTCTTCGCGTCGACGTCGAGGACGAAGGCGATGCCGCCGGACATGCCGGCCGCCAGGTTGCGCCCGGTCGGGCCGAGCACCACCGCGCGGCCGCCGGTCATGTACTCGAAGGCGTGGTCGCCGACGCCCTCGGCGACGACCGTGGCGCCGGAGTTGCGGACGCAGAAGCGTTCGCCGACCTGGCCGCGCAGGAAGATCTCGCCGCCGGTGGCGCCGTAGGCGATCGTGTTGCCCGCGATCGTCTGCGCTTCGGCGGCGAAGGACGCCTCCGGGTCGGGGCGGACGACGATCCGCCCACCGGAGAGGCCCTTGCCGACGTAGTCGTTCGCGTCGCCGACCATGTCCAGGGTGATGCCGCGCGGCAGGAACGCGCCGAGCGACTGCCCCGCCGAACCGGTCAGCTTGACGTTGATCGTGCCCTCGGGCAGGCCGTCGCCGCCGTAGCGGCGGGTGATCTCCGAGCCGAGCAGCGTGCCGACGGTCCGGTTGACGTTGCGCACCGGCAGCTCGATGTTCACCTGGTGCGCGTCTTCCAGGGCCGCCTCGGCGAGCTGGATGAGCGTGCGGTCCAGGGCGTGCTCGAGGCCGTGGTCCTGGCCGCGGGTGCGCCGCTTGGCGCCACCGTACGGCGTCTCCGAAGGCATCTCGAAGATCGGCGCCAGGTCCAGACCGGACGCCTTCCAGTGGTCGACCGCCTCGTCGGTGTCCAGCAGCTCGGCGTGGCCGATGGCCTCGTCGAGCGTGCGGAAGCCCAGCGCCGCCAGGGTTTCCCGGACTTCTTCGGCGACGAACTTGAAGAAGTTGACCACGTGCTCGACCTGGCCGGTGTAGCGCTTGCGCAGCTCCGGGCTCTGCGTGGCGACGCCGACCGGGCAGGTGTCCAGGTGGCAGACGCGCATCATGATGCAGCCGGCGACGACGAGCGGGGCCGTCGCGAAGCCGTACTCCTCGGCGCCGAGCAGCGCCGCGATGACGACGTCGCGCCCGGTCTTCATGGCGCCGTCGACCTGCACGGTGATCCGGTCGCGCAACCCGTTGAGCAGCAACGTCTGCTGGGTCTCGGCGAGGCCGATCTCCCACGGCGTACCCGCGTGCTTGAGCGAGTTCATCGGGGACGCGCCGGTGCCGCCGTCGTGGCCCGAGATGAGCACGACGTCCGCGTGGGCCTTGGACACGCCCGCCGCGACCGTGCCGACGCCCAGCGAGGACACCAGCTTCACGTGGATGCGGGCGTGCTCGTTGGCGTTCTTGAGGTCGTGGATCAGCTGGGCCAGGTCCTCGATGGAGTAGATGTCGTGGTGCGGCGGCGGCGAAATCAGGCCGACGCCCGGCGTCGAGTGCCGGGTGCGCGCGATCCACGGGTACACCTTGTTCGGCGGCAGCTGGCCACCTTCGCCGGGCTTCGCGCCCTGCGCCATCTTGATCTGGATGTCGTCGGCGTTGACCAGGTATTCGCTGGTGACGCCGAACCGTCCACTCGCGACCTGCTTGATCGCGCTGCGGCGCTCGGGGTCGTAGAGGCGCTCGGGGTCCTCGCCGCCCTCGCCCGTGTTGGACCGGCCGCCGATGCGGTTCATCGCGATGGCCAGCGTTTCGTGCGCCTCGGCCGAAATCGAGCCGTACGACATCGCGCCGGTGTTGAAGCGCTTGAAGATCGCTTCGGCGGGCTCGACCTCGTCGAGCGGCACCGGCTCGCGGACGCCGTCGCGGAACGAGAAGAGCCCGCGCAGCGTGCCGCCCTCGCGGTAGAGGCGGTGCACCTCTTCGGTGTACTTGCGGTACACCTCCTCGCGGCCGGTCTTGGACGCGTGCTGCAGCAGGAACACCGTCTCCGGCGTGAACAGGTGCAGCTCGCCCTCGCGGCGGTAGGCGTATTCGCCGCCCGTCTCGAGTCCACGGTGGACGCGGTCGGTCGGGTTCTCCGGGTACGCGCGGCGGTGGCGCGCCGCGACCTCTTCGGCGAGCACCTCCAGGCCGACGCCACCGAGCTTCGACGACGTCCCGGTGAAGTACTCGTCGAGCAGGTCCTGGCTCAGGCCGAGGGATTCGAAGACCTGGGCGGCGGTGTACGCGCCCACCGTGGAGATGCCCATCTTGGACATGATCTTCAGGACGCCCTTGACCAGCGCGTGGACGTAGTTGCGCACGGCCTTCGCGGGCTCGATGCCGGTGACCGCGCCCTGCCCGATCATGTCCTCGATGGTCTCGAAGGCCAGGTACGGGTTGACCGCGGCGGCGCCGTAGCCGAGCAGCAGCGCGATGTGGTGCACCTCGCGCGCGTCGCCGCTTTCGACGACCAGCGCGACGCGCAGGCGTTCCTTGGTGCGGACCAGGTGGTGGTGCACCGCGGACACGAGCAGCAGCGACGGGATCGGCGCCATCCGGTGGTCGGAGTCGCGGTCGGACAGCACGAGCGTGCGCGCTCCGGCCGCGATCGCCTCGGACGCCTCCCGCCGGACGCGCTCGATGGCCGCGGCGAGCGCTTCCGCGCCACCGTCCACTTCGTACAGTCCGGAAAGGACGCTGCAGGCGAAGCCGGGGAGGTCGCCGTCGTCGTTGATGTGGATGAGCTTGGCGAGCTCGTCGTTGTCGATGACCGGGTACGGCAGCTTCAGGTGGCGGCAGGACGCCGGACCGGGGGCCAGCAGGTTGCGCTCCGGGCCCATGATCCGCGCCATGCAGGTGACGAGCTCCTCGCGGATCGCGTCCAGCGGCGGGTTGGTCACCTGGGCGAAGTTCTGCTTGAAGTAGTCGTAGAGCAGCCGGGACCGCTTCGACAGCACCGCGGGCGGGGTGTCCGACCCCATCGAGCCGATCGGCTCGGCGCCCTTCTCGGCCATCGGCGCGAGCAGGATCTTGAGCTCTTCTTCGGTGTAGCCGAAGGAATGCTGGCGGCGCAGCACGGAATCGTGGCTCTGCACGACGTGGTCGCGGTCGGGCAGCTCGGCGATCTTGAGCAGGCCCGCGTGCAGCCAGGAGTCGTAGGGCAGCTCGGCGGCGAGCGCGGACTTGACCTCTTCGTCGTCCACGATCCGGCCGGCCTCGGTGTCGACCAGGAACATCTTGCCGGGCTTGAGCCGGCCCTTCGCGACGACGTCCTTCGGGGCGACGTCCAGCACGCCGGCCTCGCTCGCCAGGACCACGCGGTCGTCGGCCGTGCGCCACCAGCGCGCCGGGCGCAGGCCGTTGCGGTCGAGGACCGCCCCGACCAGGCTGCCGTCGGTGAAGGTGACGCAGGCCGGGCCGTCCCACGGCTCCATCAGGCTCGCGTGGAACTGGTAGAACGCGCGCCGCTCGGGCTTCATGGTGGCGTGGTTCTCCCACGCCTCCGGGATCATCATCAGCACCGCGTGCGGAAGCGACCGGCCGCCCAGGTGCAGCAGCTCCAGGACCTCGTCGAAGGACGCCGAGTCCGACGCGTCCGGCGAGCAGATCGGGAACAGCCTGCTCAGGTCGCCGGGGATGACGTCGGATTCCAACAGCGCCTCGCGGGCCCGCATGCGGTTGCGGTTGCCGCGGATGGTGTTGATTTCCCCGTTGTGGGCGACGAACCGGAACGGGTGGGCCAGCGGCCACGAGGGGAAGGTGTTGGTGGAGAAGCGGGAGTGCACCAGCGCGATGGCGCTTTCCAGGCGTTCGTCGCGCAGGTCGCCGAAGAACGCGGGCAGCTGCTCCGGCGTCACCATGCCCTTGTAGACGATCGTCCGCGAGGACAGCGACGGGAAGTACGTGCCGCAGCCGGAGTTCGCGCTTTCGTGCTCGACGCGCTTGCGCAGGCAGAAGGCCAGCCGGTCCAGCTCCAGGCCCGATTTTCCGTCGCCGGTGACGAAAAGCATGGCGAAGTGGGGCATGACCGAGCGGGCGGTCGGGCCGATGTCGGCGCGGTCGGCGTCGACGGGCACCTCACGCCAGCCGAGGACCTCCAGTCCTTCTTCGACGGCGATGCGTTCGGCCAGCCCGACGGCCTTGCGGCGCTGCTCGGCGTCTTGCGGCAGGAACGCGATGCCGGCGGCGTAGGTGTGGTGCCCGTGCTCGTCCGGGGCGGGCAGCTCGAAGCCGGCCTCGGCGCGCAGCAGCGCGTCGGGCAGCTGGAGCAGGATGCCGGCGCCGTCGCCGGAGGTGGGCTCGGCACCCGCGGCGCCGCGGTGGTCGAGGTTGGTCAGCGCGGCCAGGCCGTCGGTGACGATGCCGTGGGAGCGGCGCCCGCGGATGTCGGCCACCATGGCCACACCGCAGGAGTCCTGCTCGGTCTCCGGGTCGTACAGACCCTGCTTGCCGGGAATGGCGGAGAAGATCAACGGGACCTCCTTCGTCGTCTTGTCGTGCGGGGCCGGGCTACCGGCCGGGGAGCGCACGGGACGACGATGGCCCGCTTCGTTAGCGCGACTTTAACACCTGGGAAACACCGCAGCAGCACTCCAGAGCGCCTCGAGCGACGTCGGACGGTAACGATCTGGCTGCGCGGAACGACATAGTTCCTGATGGGTTCCCGGTAGTTCGTTCAGCTAAGTATACGGCCCGGAAACTTCAGTCAAGGCGAACGTGACCTGATCGGCGCCCTGTGTCCCCGGTCACTAGAACGTGTTACATTTCGCCGCATGATCCTCGATCGGTTCAAGCTCACCGACCAGGTCGCGGTGGTCACCGGCGCCGGACGCGGGATCGGCGCGGCCACCGCGGTGGCCCTCGCCGAAGCGGGCGCCGACGTGGTGATCGCGTCCCGCACCGCCGCCCAGCTCGACGAGGTGGCTGCCCGCGTCTCGGCGGCCGGCCGCCGGGCGTTCCCGGTGCCCGTCGACCTCTCCTCCCCCGAGGCGGCGGCCGCGCTGGCCGCGACGGCGGTGTCCGAGTTCGGGCGCCTCGACCTGGTGGTCAACAACGTCGGCGGCACGTACCCGCGCCCGTTGCTGGAGAGCACCGTCGAGTTCATGGAGGAAGCGTTCCGCTTCAACGTCGCGACGGCCCACGCGCTGACGGTGGCGGCGGCGCCTTCACTGCTGGAGACGGGCGGCTCGGTGGTCAACATCTCGTCGGTGATGGGCCGGGTCAGCGGCCGCGGCTTCGCGGCGTACGGAACGGCGAAAGCGGCTCTGGCCCATTACACGCGCCTGGCGGCGGCGGACCTGGCGCCGCGGGTCCGGGTCAACGCGATCTCGGTGGGCTCGGTGGCGACGTCGGCGCTGGAGATCGTGGTGGGGAACCCGGAGCTGCGCGCCAAGATGGAGGCCGCGACACCGCTGGCGAAGATCGGCGAGGCCGAGGACATCGCGGCCACGGTGGTGTTCCTGGCGTCGCGGGCGGGCGGGTACATCACGGGCAAGATCCTCGAGGTCGACGGCGGGTTGCAGGCGCCGAACCTCGAGCTGGGCCTGCCCGACCTCTGACGCTCACTGGTGGACGTTGGGGGTGGACAGGCGTATGCGTCTTGTCTGCACCCCGGGTCTGCCGGGTCACTGCCGGGCTGACCGAGTCACCCTGTGGGGATGACCTGGCTGAGAGTTGCAGGGCCCGGTAGCCCGGGACGTGCAGATCGGCCATAGGGCTTTGCGCCCAGGCTTGCCAGCCTGGAGCGCCTCAGTGAGCGACCGACCGTCACGTCCCGGACCGGGAGTGCTGATTTCCGTGGGCTGACGGAAAGGAGCACACCATGGAGGCTACGCCCGCGTTCGCCGGAATCGACTGGTCCTGGCAGCACCACGCCGTCTGCATCGTCGATGCCGCCGGACACCGGATCGAGGAAGCCACCCTCCCGCACTCCGGGGCCGGGCTGAGCACGATCACCGCGTTGCTGTCCCGGCATGGCGTCGCCCGGGTCGGGATCGAGCGGGGTGACGGGCCTGTGGTCGAGCACCTGCTGCGCGAGGGCTTCGAGGTCGTGGCCATCTCGGCCAGGCAGGTCCGGTCACTGCGAGCCCGTTACGGCAGCGCCGGCAACAAAGACGACCGGTTCGACGCCTTCGTGCTGGCCGATGCTTTGCGCACCGACGCCGGTCGCTGGGCCACCGTTCGCCCGGACCGGGATGACACCATCGCGCTGCGAATGCTCATCCGCGCTCGCCATGACCTGATCGTGGCAGGACCACCAGCCCTACAACCCCGACTTACACGGCAGACTCAACACCCTCAACCAACAGGCCGCTTGACATAGGGCTCTCAGCTCTCGTCGGTCTTCTTCGGCTTCTCGGCGGGGGTGTCCTCCGAAGTGGGCTTCTCCGGGGCCTCGGCCGCCACCGTGGCGTGCTCGGGCTCCTCCGTGACCTCAGGCTCGCCCGAAGCCGAAGCCGAAGGCGCAACCCCAGCCTCCGCAGTCTCCGAAGCCGGAACCTCCGGAACAGCGTCCTTGCTCACCAGGGTCTCCGGCGCTTCCCGCGGTCCCCGCTTGCCCGCGACCACGAAGTACGCCGCCGCCCCGAGGAACAGCAGGATCGACGTCCAGACGTTGACCCGCAGCCCGAGGATGTGGTTCGCCGTGTCGGTCCGCATCATCTCGATCCAGCCGCGGCCCACCGTGTACCCGGCCACGTACAGCGCGAACGCCCGCCCGTGCCCGAGCTTGAACCGCCGGTCCGCCCACACCACCAGCAGCGCGACCAGCAGGTTCCAGATCAGCTCGTACAGGAACGTCGGGTGGACCGGGCTCTCCGGCAGCGGGATGTGCCCGGTCGCGACGCCGTTCAGCAGGTTGTCCGGGTCCTCCGGGTTGAAGCGCTGGTAGACCTCCAGGCCCCACGGCAGGTCCGTGTGCGCGCCGTAGAGCTCCTGGTTGAAGTAGTTGCCGATGCGCCCGATGGCCTGCGCGACGACGATGCCCGGCGCCACCGCGTCCGCCATGGCCGGCAGCGGGATGCCCTTGCGGCGGCAGGCGATGAGCGCACCCACCGCGCCGAGGGCGATCGCGCCCCAGATACCCAGGCCGCCGTCCCAGATCGCGAACGCGTTCCACGGGTTGCGGCCCTCGGTGAAGTACAGCTCCGGGTCGGTGATCACGTGGTACAACCGGCCGCCGACCAGGCCGAACGGCACGGCGAACACCGCGACGTCGATCACCGTGCCCTTGGTGCCGCCGCGGGCCACCCAGCGGCGCTCGCCCCACCAGATCGCCACGATGATGCCGGCGATGATGCACAGGGCGTACGCGCGGAGCGGGATCGGTCCCAGGTGCCAGACACCGCGGTCGGGGCTGGGGAT
This sequence comes from Amycolatopsis bullii, assembly GCF_014654205.1. Lineage (GTDB taxonomy): Bacteria > Actinomycetota > Actinomycetes > Mycobacteriales > Pseudonocardiaceae > Amycolatopsis > Amycolatopsis plumensis. The sequence continues at coordinate 64,220 of NZ_BNAW01000012.1, read as the reverse complement.
CGTCGCGAGGTAGGCGCTCATCACGCGGCCACCGTAGCGCTAAGGCGCCGGAGCATCCAAGGCGGCCAGGTACCCCGCCACCAGCGCGTGCGCGACCTGGGTGACGGATTGGTCACGCGGCAGGAACCGCTCGTCGTGCAGGCTCGGCACCCCCGCCGTGTCGCCGAGGCCGACGAACAGCATGAGGCCACGGGTCCGTCCGCCGCAGTAGTGGGCGAAGTCGTCGGCGCCGAAGGACCGGAACTGGTCGTCGACGGTGAAGCCGGCGTGCCGCAGCCACCGCTGGGCCCCCGCGGCCAGGGAAGCGTCGTTGTCCAGGACCGGCTCGCAGGGGCTGATCTCCAGCTCGGCCGTGCAGCCGTGGGCCCGCGCGGTGCCGTGCACGATGTCGGCCAGGGTCTCCAGGGCGCGCTCACGGTCCTTCGTGCGCATCAGGCGCAGTGAGCCGAACGCGCTCGCGCTGTTCGGGACGACGTTGGCCGCCGAGCCGCCCTGGATGCGGCCGATCGAGCAGACCGCGCCGAACACCGGGTCGATCCGGCGGGACGCGAGCTGCTGCAGGCTCACCACCAGCTGCGACAGCGCCAGGATCGGGTCGCGCAGCAGGTGCGGGTAGCCGGCGTGGCCGCCCTGGCCGTGCATGGTGACCTCGAACTCGTCGGTGGAGGCGTTCACCGGGCCCGGCACCGCCGAGACGACGCCGTGCGCGATCCGCGGCTGGACGTGCGCGCCGATCACCGTGTCCACCCCGTGCTCGGCCAGCACCCCGGACTCGACGACGTCGAGCGCGCCGGGCGGGGAGGTCTCCTCCCGCGGCTGCAGCAGCGCCAGGATCGGCCGCGGCACGCCGACGCGCCGCGCGGCCCGGCAGACGGCGACCACCGCGGCGAGGTGGACGTCGTGGCCGCAGGCGTGCATGAACTCGTTCCCGGACGCCCACGGCACGCCGGTGCCCTCCAGCACCGGGAGGGCGTCGAGCTCGGCCCGCAGCGCCACGGCCGGGCCGTCCCCGCCGGGCAGCGGGATGGCCCGGCCGGTCTTGGCGACGCGGGTGCCGTCACCCGCACCGAGCGCACCGGCCACCAGGCGGGCGGTGTCCTCCTCGTCGCCGGAACCGCGCGGGTCGGCGTGCACGGCGTGCCGCAGCTCGACGGCGGCGGGCAGTTCGTCGGCGATCGCCTGCGTCCACCGGGTCCACAGATCAGTCACACGTGCTCCAAGCGGTAGATCCTCTTCGCGTTCTCGTGTCCCACCAAAGCACACAGCCGGACGGCGTCCTTTTCGGACATCGCGTCGGCCGCCAGAGCGGCACGCAGGAAGTCCGACAGTCCCTGCCGGAACAGGGCCGTGCCCAGGTGGTACAGCTCGGCCAGGCCGAAGGCGTCAGTGGAGAAGAGCACCTTCCCGAACGGCGCGAGCTCCAGGAGCTCGGCCAGCACGGCCGGTGCCCGGAACCCCGCGTTGTGCGTGATGAGCCCGGCGTCGACGAACACGTGCTCGAAGACCTGCGCCAGATACGCGGCATGGCGGTGGAACGGGTAGTTGTGCAGCAGGAGGACGGGCACGCCGAGGTCGCGCGTGGCCCGCAGCAGCCCGGTGAGCAGCAGCGGGTCGCAGCGGTGCAGGTCGACGTCGGCGTCGCCGTAGCCGACGTGGAACTGCACCGGCAGGCCCAGGTCGAGGCCGGTGAACACGAGGTGGCGGTGCAGCACCTCGTCGGCCAGCCGGCCGCCACCCGCGGCCAGCCAGCGTCCGGCGGCGGCCTCGACCTCCGCCGGCGTCGGCCGCTCTCCCGCCAGCTCCAGGCCGACGCGGTAGGCCGCGATCGACTTGAGCCCGACGGCGGTGGCGGCGCGTTTCCCCAGCTCGTCGGCGAAAGCCGCGGCGAACCCGGCCGCGGTGGTTCCGCGGATCACCGCCTCGGCCACCTGTTCCAGCCGGACGACGTCGTGCGCGCGGGTGCCCGCGAGCTCCGCGAATTCCGGCGTGGTGGTGAGCGCGTCCGGCAGGAAGCCGCCGTCGAGGAGGAAGTCGGTCGTGCCGGTGGTCCGGAGGAACCGCCGGGTCACCTCGGCGGCGCCCAGTGCGGCGCGGCGCTCGAGGTAGGCGTCGGCGTCCGCGTGTTTCGGCAGGTCGAGCACGGGGGCGCAGCGTTCGCGCACGGCCAGCCCGATGAGCGAGTCGAACAGGCTCGTGCCCAGCGGCGAGGGCGCGTCGGCCTCGGTCAGCATCGCCTCGAACTCCCCGCGGGCGACGTCCCGGGTGACGACGCCGTGGCAGTGGTGGTCCACCAGCGGGAGGTCCGCGACGAACGGGAGCAGGCTCCTCATGCGCCTCCGTCCCCAGTGCCGAGCTTCTCCCCCACCCTACGAGCGTAGGCGGGCGCGGACAGCACGAAGATCACCGCGAGCACGAGCACCGCCGCGGCCACCACCGGGAACCACCGCGCCGGGCCCTCGGTCGGATACGGCACGACGTTGACGTACACGGTGTATCCGAGCACGGCGAGCGCGCCGACCGGGAAGACGAGGTGCCAGGCCGGCACGCGCATCCGGCGTTTCACGAACAGCAGCAGGATCGCGCCGATCGTGGTGAGCAGGTAGACGACCAGCAGGATGAGCGTCCCGATCGAGCCGGACCAGGCGAACGTGTCCGAGGCCGTCGCGCCGAAGAAGACCGCGCACACCACGATGATCAGGGCCGCCATGGCGGTCACGGCCGTCACCGCGGCCACCGGCGTGCCCCGCGAGGACGTCCGGCCGAGGCCGCCACCCGCGTCGCGGCCCAGGGCGTAGAGCAGCCGCGAACCGCCCACGACGCAGGCGAGGCAGCAGCCGAACGCGCTGATCGCGGCGCCGACGCTGATCACGTCGCCGGCCCAGGCCCCCGCGTACCGGCTGCCGAGGTCGCCGAGCAGGGACGGCGAGTCGTGGAACGCGCCCGCGTCGCTGCCGAACGCCATCATCTCCACGGCCGTCACCACCACGAAGTAGAGGCCGCCGAAGATCGCCGTGCCGAGGATGGCGCGCGGGATGTTGCGCTCCGGGTCGCGGGTTTCCTCGCCGAGCGTCGCGGCGGCTTCGAACCCGGCGAAGGACAGGAAGCCGAACACCGCACCGAGGAACACGCCGGACAGCCCGGTTTCCGGGACGAAGACGGCCATCGTGAACCGGGCGCCGCCCGGGGCGTTCCCGGCGGCGAGCCGGACGCCGATGACCACGGTGACCAGCAGGATCACCGCGATCGTCGCGCCTTCGACGGCGAGCAGGGTGCTCGTGCCGCGGCGGGCGGGCAGCACGGCCAGCAGCCAGGCGCCGATCAGCGCGACGGCCGTCAGCACGAACGGGCCCCAGGACGGCGGATCGGGCCAGATCCCGGTCTGGGTCAGGAAAGCCGTGCCCAGCGTGCCCGCGGCCGAGCTCGTGACGACGGCGTAGAACGTGTACGTCCCGAGAAGACCGATGCCGGAGACGACACCCGCGCGCGGGCCGAGGGTCGCGCCGACGAAGGCGTACACCGAACCGGCGTGCTGGTAGTACTGGCAGAGCTTGACGAAGCCGTACGCGACCAGCAGGACGCCGACCGCGGAGAGCAGGAAGGCGAGCGGCACGGCACGCCCGGCGGCCGCCGCGGTCTGCTGGGGGTTGATGTTGGCGGCCATGCTCGGGGCCATCAGCGCCACGGACAGGCCGACCGCCTGCCAGACGGTCAGGGAGCGGCGCAGCCCTGGACGGGTTTCGACGGTGTCTGACACGATCTTCACCTCTCTTCTCAGGTGAGCGGATCCAGTGAACAGCGACGGGGGCAGGATGAGCCAGCTCGATCGGGCAGAACTCGCGCAACAGGGCGCACTCCGGGCCGACGGCCTGCGCGCCGCCGGCGTGGAGCTGGTCGCGCTGACCTTCGTGGACAACAGCGGGATCGCGCGGGTGAAAGCCGTGCCGGTGGACCGGCTGTGGTCGGCGGCGGCGTGGGGCGTCGGCGCGTCGAACTCCTTCGACTTCTTCCTGGCCACCGACGACATCGCGGGCGGCACGCATTCGCGCGGCCCGGTCGGCGACCTGCGGCTGCACCCGGACCTCGACGCGCTCGTGCCGCTGGCGGCGCAGCCGGGCTGGGCGTGGGCGCCGGCGTGGCGGTACGACCAGGAAGGCGAGCCGCACCCGCAGGACGCGCGGGCGCTGGCCGCTGCGGCGACGGCCCGGCTCGCGGAACTGGGTTACAACGCGCGGACGGCGTTCGAGATCGAGTGGGTGGTCACGGCGGCCGACGCGCCGGACGACCCGCGCTCGGCCACCGCGGGCCCGGCCTACGGCTACGCGCGGCTGTCGTCGCAGGCGCGCTACCTGCGGGCGCTGGTGTCCGCGTTGACCGCCCAGGGTGTCGCGGTCGAACAGATCCACCCCGAGTACGCGGCCGGGCAGTTCGAGGTGTCGGTGGCGGCCGGCGACCCGGTGCGCGCGGCCGACGTCGCCGTGCTGACGCGCGAAACGATCCGGACGGTCAGCGAGCACCACGGGCTGCGGGCGTCGTTCACGCCGAAGTTCGCCCCGGACGGCGTCGGCAACGGCGGGCACGTCCACCTGAGCCTCTGGGACGGCGACCGCAACCTCTGCGCGGGCGGCGACCGGCGGTTCGGCCTCACGGAGACGGCGGAGGCGTTCGGCGCGGGCATCCTCTCGCGGCTGCCGGCGCTGCTGGCGATCGGCGCGCCTTCGGTGGTCAGCTACCTGCGGCTCGAGCCGCACCACTGGGCCGGGGCGTTCCACGCGTGGGGCCTGGAGAACCGCGAGGCACCGTTGCGGCTGGTGCAGGGCCCGGCCGGGCAGCGCGACCGGGCGGCGAACTTCGAGGTCAAGTGCTTCGACCTGACGGCGAACCCGTACCTGGTGGTGGCGGCGCTGATCTTCGCCGGCCTGGCCGGGGTTTCGGAGGAGGCGACGCTGCCGGAGCCGGTCGACGTCGACCCCGGAACGCTCCCCTCGGCGACACGGCTGCCGACCTCGCTGGCCGAAGCGGTGACGGCGTTCGAAGCGGACTCGGCGTTGACGTCGGCGTTCGGCCCAGAGCTGGCGACGACGCTGATGGACGTCCGCCGCGGCGAGCTCGACCGGCTCGGTGCGCTGCCGCCGGACGAGCTGTGCGCCGTGATGCGGTACCTACACTAGAGCTTTCGCGACCTCGCTCCGGAGCTGCGGGAGCTTGGCGTAGAGCTTGTCGCCCGGGCATTCGGTGTTGTAGAAGTCGCGGTGGCCCTTGATCTCCTCGACCGGGATGCCGTACTGGCGGCAGATGTAGGCGCAGAAGACGACGAGCGATTCCCACTGCAGCCGGGGTGGTTCGACGCTGGTGTAAAGGCCTTCGTTTTCGATGCCGATGGCGTTGGTGTTCTGCCCCGGGCAGTGCGCGCCCTGGATCATGGTGGTCCGGCCGCGCAGGGCCTCGAGGCTGCCGTGCCGCCCTTCGAGCCGGTACCCGCCGCGGCTGACGGTGAAGTGCTGGCCGGTGTCGGACCAGCCGTTGTTGTCGATGTGGTCGTGCTGGTCGTCCCGCGCGACCTGGAAGGCGTGGGCGAGGGAGTAGTCGGTGCTGTTGGCGCTGGCGATGTGGTGGATGAGGATGCGGTCGGCGGGGTGGTCGAGCGTGGTGAGCGCATCGGCGGGCGGCCGGGCGCCCCATTCGGCACAGCTGTAGATCCGCGGCTCGGTCGCGGCCTGGGCGGCTCTCGGGAGTACGAGCCCGGCGGCCCCGGCGACGGCGAGACCGGCGGCACCGCGGAGGAAGCTGCGCCGCGGGAGGTGTGCGATGTCCATGGGGCGGACTTTGCCGCGGGGGCGTATAGCTTTCGTACAAAGCCGGTCAGGTGAGGCGGATTGTGGCGGTGAAGAGGCGGGTGAGCTCGATATCCGTTTCGTCGCTCTACCCTAAGGCCAAGTGCCACACGGATGTGGCACTTTGGCTTAGGCCGTCGCGACCGCCCGGCGCACACCTTCAGCCAGCTCCGCCGACAGGCGGCGAACGCCGTCAGCGCCCTCCGCCGCCGCTGTAACCAGCGCCGATCCGACGATCACCGCGTCCGCGAAGGACGCCACCTCGGCCGCCTGGTCGCCCGAGCGGACACCCAGACCCACGCCGATCGGCAGGTCCGTGTGCGCCCGGGTGCGGCGGACCAGCGTCTCCGCCCCCGCGCCGACCTGGTCCCGCGCGCCCGTCACGCCCATCACCGCGGTCGCGTAGATGAACCCCGACGACGCGGCCGCCGTCAATGCCAGCCGCTCCTCCGAGGACGACGGGGCCACCAGGAAGATCCGGTCGAGGCCGTGGGTCTCCGACGCGGAAAGCCACGCCCCGGCTTCGTCCGGGATCAGGTCCGGCGTGATCAGGCCGAGCCCGCCCGCCGACGCCAGGTCGCGGGCGAAGCGGTCGACGCCGTAGCGGTTGACCGGGTTCCAGTACGTCATCACGACCGCGCGGCCACCCCGCGCCGACACCGACTCGACCACCTCGAACAGGTGCTTGAGGCGGAAGCCGTTGTCCAGCGCCGTCACCGAGGCCGCCTGGATGGTCGGGCCGTCCATCACCGGGTCCGAATACGGGACGCCGACCTCGATCAGGTCCGCGCCGCCGTCCACGCAGGCCGCGATCAGGTCCTTCGATCCCTCGACCGTGGGGAACCCGGCCGGCAGGTAGCCGATCAGCGCGCCGCGACCCTCCGCGCGGGTCGTCGCGAAGAGGTCGTCGAGCCCGCTCATTCGTTCACCAGTCCGAACCACTTGGCCGCCGTGTCCATGTCCTTGTCGCCGCGGCCGGAGAGGTTCACGACAATGAGGCCCGAAGGGCCCAGCTCGCGGCCCAGCACCAGCGCGCCGGCCAGCGCGTGCGCCGACTCGATCGCCGGGATGATGCCCTCGGTGCGGGACAGCAGCTTGAACGCGTCCATCGCCTCGGCGTCGGTGACCGGGCGGTACTCGGCGCGGCCGGTGTCCTTGAGCCACGCGTGCTCGGGGCCGACGCCCGGGTAGTCGAGCCCGGCCGAGATCGAGTGCGACTCGACCGTCTGGCCGTCCTCGTCCTGCAGCAGGTACGTCATCGCGCCGTGCAGGTTGCCCGGGGTGCCCTTGGTCAGGGTGGCGCCGTGGCGGTTGCCCTCGATGCCCTCGCCGCCCGGCTCCAAGCCGACCAGCCGCACCGACGGGTCGTCGTAGAATCCGGAGAAGATGCCGATCGCGTTCGACCCGCCGCCGACGCATGCCGCGACGACGTCGGGCAGGCGTCCGGCCTGCTCCAGGATCTGCTCCCGCGCCTCGGCGCCGATGACGTGGTGGAAGTTGCGCACCATCGTCGGGAACGGCGCCGGCCCGGCGGCCGTGCCGAACAGGTAGTGCGTCGTGTCGGCGTTGGTGACCCAGTCGCGCAGCGCCTCGTTGATCGCGTCCTTCAGCGTGCGCGAGCCGGTCTTGACCGGGATCACCTCGGCGCCGAGCAGCCGCATGCGGGCCACGTTCAGCGCCTGGCGCTCGGTGTCGACCTCGCCCATGTAGACGACGCAGTCGAGGTCGAGCAGCGCGCACGCGGTGGCCGTCGCGACGCCGTGCTGGCCCGCGCCGGTCTCGGCGATGACGCGCTTCTTGCCCATCCGCTTGGTGAGCAGCGCCTGGCCCAGCACGTTGTTGATCTTGTGAGAGCCGGTGTGGTTCAGGTCCTCGCGCTTGAGGAACACGCGCGCGCCACCGGCGTGCTCGCCGAAGCGCTTGGCCTCGGTCAGCAGCGACGGACGGCCGGCGTACTCGCGCAGCAGGCGGTTGAACTCGTTCAGGAACTCGGGGTCGTGGCGGGCCTTGTCGTACTCGGCGGCGACCTCGTCGACGACGCCGATCAGCGCCTCCGGCATGAACCGCCCGCCGTACGGGCCGTAGTAGCCGCGCTCGTCCGGGTCGTGCTTGCCGTGCTCCCGGGTCACCGCGACGGCCTCGGGCAGGCGGGGTGGGAGCCGGCGGTGACCAGCTTGACCAGGGCGCCCTTCGGGTCGCCGGAGGCGACCAGGCCCTCGCCGACCAGCACCGCGTCGGCGCCGTGGCCGGCGTACGACATCAGGTCGCCCGGGCCGCGGACACCGGACTCGGCGACCTTGTAGACGTCCATCGGCAGGCCGGGGGCCAGCCGCGAGAAGACGTCCCGGTCCACCTCGAGGGTGTGCAGGTTGCGCGCGTTGACGCCGATGACCTTCGCGCCCGCCTCGAGGGCCCGGTCGGCCTCCTCGGCGTTGTGGATCTCCACCAGCGCGGTCATGCCGAGCGATTCGACGCGGTCGAGCAGCGCGACGAGCGCGTTCTGCTCCAGGGCGGCGACGATCAGCAGCACCATGTCGGCGCCGTGCAGGCGGGCCTCGTGCACCTGGTACGGGCTGACGATGAAGTCCTTGCGCAGGATGGGGATGTCCACCGCCGCGCGGACCGCGTCCAGGTCGGCCAGCGAGCCGCCGAAGCGGCGCTGCTCGGTGAGCACGCTGATCACGCGCGCGCCGCCGGCTTCGTAGTCCTTCGCCAGCGCGGCCGGGTCGGGGATGTCGGCCAGCTCGCCCTTCGACGGGCTGCGCCGCTTGACTTCGGCGATCACGCCGATGCCGGACTCGCGCAGGGCGGCCATCACGTCACGCGGGGCCGGGGCGGCGGCCGCGCGGATCTTCAGCTCGTCGAACGGCAGCGCGGATTCCCGCACGGCGAGATCTTCCCGCACGCCGGCGACGATGTCTTCGAGCACGCTCACCGGGCGCCCCCACCAGGGCGCGTGCTCACGGATTCACTCGCAAGGTCGCTCACAAAAACCTTCCCCTTCCCGCCGAAACGATGCTAACCCCCGCATCCGAGACGCCCGGTTCCGGGTGTGCGCGTTACTCCGAATGCCTGCCGCGGACGTCCGTGGGATCTTCCCCGTCGGACAGGGCTTCCCACAGCTCCGCGTCGGGGTCACGGACCTTTTTCCGGGTGGCGGGTGCCGAGTACTTCGCCCCGAGCCGGGTGGCCCGGCCGGCGCCCTTGACGGCTGCCAACCCGCCGGCGGCGACGAGAATTCCCGCGACCACGGCGAGCCCGCGGCCCAGCAGCATCTCCGTCACCGGCAGCCCGGCCGCGTAGCCGGAGAACCGGATCCCGGCCACGCCGGTCCAGATCGCCGCGGCGCCCGCCAGCGCGAGCACCACGCCGAGCACTCGGCGCGCCCAGCCGCCCGTGGCCACCAGCCCGGCGATGCCGGCCAGGCCCAGCAGGGCCAGCGGCACGAGCGCGCCGGCCCGCTGCTCGCCGATCTCGCGGTACAGGACCGTCCCGCGGACGCCGCCGTCGCGGAACTCCGCGAACCAGGTCAGCCGTGACGCACCCCACAGGGCCAGCGCGCCCAGCAGGAGCGCCACCACGATCATCCACAGTGGACGCCTCGACGCCGTCGCCGTCGCCGGAGCGGCCGGGGAGGCGGCGCGCGGCGCGTCCGGCGTGTCAGACATGGGCGGCGTCCGCGGCCGGGTCGAGGGCCCCCGCCGCCACCATCGTCTGCGCGGCGGCCACGGCCGAGAGCACGGTGCGGGCCTTGTTCAGCGACTCGGTGTCCTCGTAGTCCGGCACCGAGTCGGCGACCACCCCGCCCCCGGCCTGGACGTGCGCGATGCCGTCCTTCACCAGTGCCGTGCGGATCGCGATCGCAGTGTCGGCGTCGCCGGCGAAGTCGAGGTAGCCGACGACCCCGCCGTACAGCGCGCGGCGGACCGGCTCGAGCTCCTCGATCAGCTCCATCGCGCGGACCTTGGGCGCACCCGAGAGCGTTCCGGCCGGGAAGCACGCCGTGACCGCGTCGAACGCCGTCTTGCCCTCGGCCAGCTCGCCGGTGACGGTGGACACGATGTGCATGACGTGGCTGTAGCGCTCGATCTGGAAGAAGTCGACCACGCGCACGGTGCCCGGCTTGCAGACCTTGCCGAGGTCGTTGCGGCCGAGGTCGACGAGCATCAGGTGCTCGGCGCGCTCCTTCTCGTCGGCCAGCAGGTCCTTGGCCAGCTGCGCGTCCTCTTCGGGGTCGGCTCCCCGCCAGCGGGTGCCCGCGATCGGGTGCGTGGTCGCCTTGCCGTCCCGCACGGTGACCAGCGATTCGGGGCTGGAGCCGACGATGTCGAAGCCCTCGAGCCGCAGCAGGTACATGTACGGGCTCGGGTTCGACGTCCGGAGCACGCGGTAGATGTCGAGCGCGTCGGCCGCGGTCGGGATCTCGAACCGTTGCGACGGCACGATCTGGAACGCTTCGCCGGCCTTGATCGCCTCGACGGCCTTCTCCACGGCCGTGTGGAAGTCTTCCTTGGAGCGCTTGCGGGTGAATTCCGGCGCGGGCCGCTCGAACGCCGCGACGGTGGCGGGCGCGGGCACCTGCAGCTGCTCGGTCATCGCGCTCAGCCGGGCGACGGCGTCGTCGTAGGCCGCGTCCACGCGCTCGGGCGAGTCGTCCCAGTTGACGGCGTTCGCGATGAGCGTGACCGTGCCCTCGTGGTGGTCGAACGCGGCCAGGTCGGTGGCCAGGAGCATGGTCAGCTCGGGGACGTCGAGGTCGCGTTCGGCCAGCTCCGGCAGCTTCTCCAGCCAGCGAACGGCGTCGTAGCCGATGTAGCCGACCATGCCGCCGGTCAGCGGCGGCATGCCGGGCAGCGGCTCGGTGTGCAGGGCCTCGATCGTCTCGCGCAGCACGGTCAGCGGGTTGCCCTCGCTCGGCAGCCCGACCGGCGGGGTGCCGGTCCAGACCGCTTCGCCGTCGCGCACGGTGAGCGCGGCCGGGCTGCGGACGCCGATGAACGACCAGCGGGTCCAGGACGCGCCGTTTTCGGCGGACTCGAAGAGGAAGGTGCCGGGCCGGTCGGCGGCGAGCTTGCGGTACACCCCGATCGGCGTCTCGCCGTCGGCGAGGACCCGGCGCACGACCGGGATCACGCGGCGGTTCTCGGCGAGGACGCGGAAGTCCTCGCGGGACGGGCTGACCGTGCCGGGACCGGTCGAACCGGCGGATGCGCTGACCATGCACCTCATTGTGCCGTTCCGGCCGACCGCCCGGTGGCGCGGGCGATCGGCCGGGGCGGCTACAGCTCGACGACCACCTTGCCGTGCACGTGCCGACGGGCCTGAAGCTCCACCGCGCGGCGGATCTCCCCGACCGGAAAACTCGCCGCGATCGGCACGCGCACCCGGCCGGCCGCGACCCAGCGGGCGATCTCGTCCAGTGCGCCGGGCGCCGCGTTCGCGCCGTTGGCCGCGGCCACGCCGTCGACCTGCGTGGCGATCGTGCAGATCCGGCCGTCCGGGACGCCGAGTTCGCGGGCGGCGTGCACGGTGTCGGTCCCGTGCAGGTCGAGGGCGGCGGTGACCCCGCCGGGCGCGAGGGCACGGACCCGGCCGGCCAGGCCGTCGCCGTAGGTGACCGGCTCGGCTCCGAGCTCACGCAGGAAGCCGGCCGAGCCCGCCGATCCCGTGCCGAGCACGCGCGCTCCCGCGATCCGGGCGAGCTGGACGGCGAACACCCCGACCCCGCCCGCCGCGCCGCCGATCAGCACGGTGTCGTCCGGCCCCGGATCGACGACGGCGAGGGCAGCGGCTGCCGTGCGGCCGGCGATCGCCAGGGTGGCGGCGGTGCGGTCGTCGACGCCGCCGGGGGTGTGGTGGACCTCGTTCGCCGCGGCTTCCCCGGCCGCGTCGACCACCACGAAGTCGGCCACCGCCCGCGAGAGGGCACTCCCGAACACCCGGTCTCCGGGCGCGAAACCGGTCACCCCCGCGCCGGCCTCGTCGACCACCCCCGCGTAGTCGGTGCCGAACCCGGCGGGAAGGCTCAAGCCGAACCGCGCGGCGGTGTCCGCGTCGGCGGTCATGATCCAGTCCATCGGGTTGAGCCCGGCCGCGGTGACCCGCACCCGGACCTGTCCGGCGCCGGCCTGCGGAACGGGCACCTCCCGCACGGCCAGGACTTCGGGACCGCCGAACGCGTCGAGCCGGACCGCCTTGCCCATGCCTGTCTCCTTCACCCGAGGACCGCAACGAAACGGACTATGCTCCGTTTCCATGGACGACCGTAGCACAACCGGAGCGCGATCCGTTTCGGCCGAGCCGGACAGCCGCGCGGCGCGGGCGGACGCGGCCCGCAACCGCGACCAGCTGCTCGCGGTGGCGACCCGGCTGTTCGCCTCGGGGGACACCGAACCGTCCCTGCGCGCGATCGCCCGCGAGGCCGGGGTCGGCATCGCCACGCTGTACCGGCACTTCCCGACCCGCGAGTCGCTGGTCGACGCCGTCTACCGCGACCAGGTCGCCCGGCTGACCACCGGCGCACACGACCTGCTCGATCGGCTGCCCCCGGCCGCGGCGATGCGACGCTGGATGGACCTGTTCGGGGACTGGATCGCCACCAAGAACGGGATGCTCGACACGCTGCTCGCGATGATCGAGGCGGGCGAGATCGCCCACGCCCGGACCCGCACCGAACTCCTGGCGGCCATCACCGCGATCCTCGACGCCGGCCGCGCGGCAGGTGAGCTCCGCGCCGACGTCGGCGCCGAGGACATCGCCGCCGCGCTCATCGGCATCTTCACCGTGGCCCCCCGGCCGCGGCACGAAGCCAAGGCCGGCCGCCTGCTGGACCTGCTGATGGACGGTCTGCGGCTCACCCGGCCTTAATTCAATGATTGTTGAATTTGATGGCGTGGTGCGTCATGATGGGGCCGTGAGCACCACCGAGAACACCGAGCCTACGGCCCGCCGCCGCGGGCGCCGGCCGGCCGGCCAGGACACCCGCACGGCGCTGATCGACGCCGCGCGGGCCGTGTTCGCCGAAACGGGCTACGACGGCGCGACCGTGCGCGCGATCGCCACCCGCGCCGGCGTCGACGCGGCGATGGTCAACCACTGGTTCGGCAGCAAGGAAGGCCTGTTCGCCCAGGCGGTCCTCGAGCTGCCGTTCGACCCGATGGAACTGCAGAAAGCCCTGCGCCAGGGCCCCGACGACGAGCTGGCCGAGCGGATCGTCCGCACCTTCGTCACCCGCTGGGACACCGCGGGCGGCGGCCAGTTCGTGGCGCTCATCCGCAGCATCACCGGCCACGAGCAGGCCGGCCACGTGCTGCGCGACTTCTTCCAGCGGTTCTTCAGCGCGGTGATCACCTCGATCGGCGCGGACCGCACCGCGCTGCGGATGAACCTGTGCGCGACCCAGATGGTGGGCCTGGGCATGGTCCGGTACGTGGCGAAGTTCGAGCCGCTCGCCACCGAGGAGGTCGAGGTCCTGGTGCGGGCGATCGCGCCGAACCTGCAGCGCTACCTGACCGGCGAGATCGGCTGAGCGCGACCGGGCGTCGCCGAAATCACGTTCACTCCGCACATCCCGATGGCCGTCGTCCGGTCTGTGCGCCGCGGTCACCACCCCGCGGCGCGTCATCGGCGGGACCGGCGGAACCCGCTGGCCGCCCGAGGGGTCTTCGCGGCCGCGGGCACCGCGTACGGCCCGGGCCGGCGCGGCCCCTGCGGGAACAGGACGACCATCTCCCGGCCCCAGCCGCCGACCCACGCGAGCCGGTCGGTGAAGTCGGCGAGGGCGTTGGCGCCGTGCGTCGACGGCACCGCGCGCAGCACGATCCCGGTGCCGTCCCGGTAGCGGACGTGCAGGGTCGGCGGCAGCCGCTTCCGGCGGGTGACGGACCGGTCCGGCACGACGTCGACGGTGGCGACCCGCCACCCGGTGGCCGCGACCGCCCGGGCCCGGCGCCGCCAGCCGAGCGCGGCCCCGGCCGCCACCGGTGCCCCGGCGAGGCCGAGCAGGACGGCGAAGAGGCAGAGGAAGAAGACGAACTGGTTCTCGTTCTCCTCTTCGGTGGTCCGCACGCGCGCCGGATCGGCCGGGTCCACGACGACGGTGACCGCCTCGCCGACCTGGTAGCGGTGCCCGGAGTCGCGGACGATCTTCACGGTCCGGCCGCCGAAGCGCACCTGCATCGACGGCGTGCCCTTGGCGGGGGTGTCCACGGACACCACCACGCCGGGCACCCGGCGACCGGTCGCGAGGAGCTCGTCGGCGGCCGCGTCGAGCAGGCTCATCCCGGTGAGCCCGCTCGCGAAGAGCACAATCCAGACCAGGATCAGCGCGGCGGCGCGGCCGGTGATCCGCCGCAGCCGTCCGGTCTCGGCACCGAAGTCGACGCGGCGGTCGTGGTCGTCGGCGGTCGCCGCGGGAAGCCAGCTCCCGAAGCCGTTTTCGCTCGCGGTGGCGCGGATCCGGTGGGCGGTCTTCCGCAGGCACCGGCCGCCCAGTCCCAGGCAGGCGAGGGAAACCGCAAAAACGACGATCAGGCCGATGACGTCCCCCCGATCGAAAACGGGATCCGCGACGGAGAGCCGGTAAACCGCCACGGCCACCACGAAAAGACGAAAACGACCATCCCGGCGGCCGTCACGGCCAGCCACCTCGCCCGGCGCCGGGTGAGACCGCGGAGGGGATCGTCGAGCACCATCAGCCGAGCTTAGGGCCGTGACAATCCGGTCGCCCGCGCCCGGCGTGCCAGTGAGCAGGCGCTCGTCACCCGGATGCCGGACGCAATGGCCATTTCTCGCATTTCGTGGACACCATTCGCACATTCGGGGAATCGACGGTATTCGTATTATCGGCTCATGAAGCCAACGTCTTCGGGACCCGCCGCGAGAACTCTCGCCGCTTCACTGCGCGAAGAACGCGAAGGGCGCAATGTCGGTCTTCGCGTTCTCGCCGACGAACTGGGGATCCTCCCCCAGCTGCTGTCGGCGTGGGAGAAGGGACATCGCCTGCCAAGCGTCGAGGACGTGTCGGCGATTCTGGCACTGTTGGGCATCCAAGGGGAGAAGCGGGACCGGATCCGGACGCTCGCCCGGCACGCCCGCGAGCCCAACTGGCTGGCATCCAGCAACACCGACCTTCCCTTCGCCCTCACCACCAGGCTGGACCTGGAAAGGACTGCGACCGCCATCACCGCGTGGTCGCCTTTGATCGTCCCCGGGCTGCTGCAGACCGCGGACTACATCCGGTCCATCATGGATAATTCCGCGGGGGTGACCATCGAGCAGGCCGACAAGCGGCTGCGAGTGAGGCTTGCACGGCAGAAGATTCTCACCCGCCACGACCCGATTCGATTCATCGCTTTGCTGGGCGAACATTCGCTCCACGAGAATATCGGCGACCCCGGGATCATGTCCGACCAGATCGATCACCTGGTGGCGATGTCCGCGCGGCCGAACATCAGCCTCCGCATAGTCCCCTCCGGAGCCGGCTACCACCCCGGCCTGATCGGCCCCTTCGAGATCTACGAGTTCCCCGGCTCACCAGCGATCGCTTTGGTCGAACACGCCTACTCGACAGCCTTCCTCCACGAGGAAACGCAGATCTCCGGACACCAGCAACTTGCTAAGCTGCTTCACAAGGTAGCTCTGAGCGAAGAGGCTTCCCAGGCTCTGCTTAGGGAGGCCACCCGGTGAGCGGAGGCAATGGTGAGCTCGACCGTTTGGCGCAAGTCGTCGCACAGCGGCGCCAATGACAGCTGCGTGGAGGTGGCGCTGGGGCCGGTCGTGGGCGTGCGGGACACCAAGGCCCGCCAGGCCGGTCACCTGACCGTCTCCGCCCGGGCCTGGCGCGCCGCCCTCGACCGGCTGCGCTGACCTACCGCGCCAGCAGCAGCGCGATCAGCGCCAGCGCCCCCGGGACCACCTGCACGAACAGGATCCGCTTGCTGGCCGTCGCCGCGCCGTAGAGGCCCGCGATGATCACGCAAACCAGACCGTACAGCTGGAGCTGGAACTCGCCGGCGATGAGTCCCCAGATCAGCGCTAGCGCCAGGAAGCCGTTGTACAGCCCCTGGTTCGCTGCGAGCGTCTTGGTCTGCTCCGCGAACTCCTTCGTCGTGCCGAAGCCGGCGCGAGCGCGCGGCGAGGTCCAGAGGAACATCTCGAGAACGAGGATGTAGAGGTGGATCAGGGCGACGAGCCCGACCAGGATGTCGGCGACGATGGTCACGCGAGCTCTTTCTCATCGGCCAGGAGGAGGCGTTCCTCGGTGTCGAAGCAGGTGTGCGTGCCGGTGTGACAGGCCGGGCCGGTCTGGTCGACGCGCAGCAGGACCGTATCGCCGTCGCAGTCGATCCGCACTTCGCGAACGTGCTGGTAGTGGCCGGACGTCTCGCCCTTGACCCACAGCTTCTGCCGGCTGCGCGACCAGTACGTCCCGCGGCGGGTGGCCAGGGTCGCGGCGAGGGCGTCGTCGTTCATCCAGGCCATCATCAGCACGTCCGAAGTGGCGTGCTCGACGACGACCGCGGCGATCAGGCCGTCGGCGTTGCGCTTGAGGCGCGCCGAAACGGCCGCGTCCAGGGTCATGCGTTGGCTCCCAGGATGTGCCGCTTGAGCGGCATCGAGTTCAGCAGGACGAAGGCGTAGCCGTACCCGGCGAACGAGAGGCCGGAGAACAGCTTGTTGAACCACAGCTCGGCGCCGAGCAGCAGGAACGCGTGCAACAGCGCGAAGAGGACGGCGACGACCAGGCCGCCGATCCGCGCGCTGCCCATCTTCAGCACGAGCCCGGTGGTGACCACGCCGCCGAGGATCAGCGCGAGCGCGGGCATCCGGTAGATGGCCAGACCGGCCCCGGCGCTCAGCACCGGGACCAGGTCGAGCAGCGCCCACGCGACGGGCAGCCCGACCAGCAGGCCGGCCGTCACTTTCACCTCTACGGGTGCCTGCCAGGACTTCACCGGACTTCGACCCCGCCTTCGCGCAGGGCGTCCTTGACGTCGCCGATCTTCAGCTGTCCGAAGTGGAACACGCTGGCGGCGAGCACGGCGTCGGCCCCGGTCCGCACCGCGGGCAGGAAGTGCTCGACGGCGCCGGCCCCGCCGCTGGCGATCACCGGGACGCGCACGGCCTTGCGCACCAGTTCGAGGAGTTCGAGGTCGAAGCCGTTCTTCGTGCCGTCGGCGTCCATGGAGTTCAGCAGGATCTCGCCGACCCCCAGTTCCTCGCCGCGGGCGGCCCACTCGACGGCGTCGATGCCGGTCCCCCGGCGGCCGCCGTGGGTGGTGACCTCGAAGCCGGAGGCGGTCGGCTCGCCGCCCTCGGGCACGCGCCGGGCGTCGACGGACAGCACGATGCACTGGGCGCCGAACCGCCGCGACGCCTCGCTGAGGAACTCGGGCCGCGCGATGGCGGCGGTGTTGATGCTGACCTTGTCGGCGCCGGTCCGCAGCAGCCGGTTGACGTCGTCGTTGCTGCGGACGCCCCCGCCGACGGTGAGCGGGATGAAGACCTGTTCGGCGGTCCGGCGGACGACGTCGTACGTCGTTTCGCGGTCGCCGGAAGAGGCCGTGACGTCGAGGAAGGTGAGCTCGTCGGCGCCCTCGGCGTCGTAGCGCCGGGCCAGCTCGACGGGGTCACCGGCGTCGCGGAGGCCGGCGAAGTTGACACCCTTCACGACCCGGCCCGCGTCGACGTCGAGACAGGGGATCACCCGCACCGCGACAGACATGCCCACCAGCGTAGTCAAGAGCGTCCGGACCTCCGCGGATGGCACGCACCGTTCACGTCCCGGCCACCCGATTCGTCTAGTTTCCGCCCGTGCGCAGACTCCTCCCGGTGGCCGTGGCCGCCGTCTCCCTCCTGACCGCCGTCCCCGCTTCGGCCGCTCCCCGCGACCCGGCGCCCGTCCTCCAGACCCGGGCCTTCGTCGACGACGCCGGCGCCTCCCCCGCCAACGCCGACGCCGACGACCCCGCCGTCTGGGTGCACCCGGGCGACCCGGAACGCAGCGTCGTCCTCGGCACCCTCAAGGAGGGCGGCCTCGCCGCGTTCGACCTGGGCGCGCGGACCCTGCAGCTGGTGCCGGCCGGGCCGGGCGGGCGGTTCAACAACGTCGACGTCGTCGGGGACCTGGCCGTGGTCAGCGACCGGGGCCGGGACCGCGTCCGCGTCTACCGGATCGACCCCGCGGGCGCGGCGGCCGGGGCGCACGTGCTGCGTGACGTCACCGACCCCGCCGCCGCGCCGGTGTTCTCGGCGTCGGAGTCCGAAGTGGACGAGCAGCGGACCGCCTACGGCCTGGCCGCGGGCCGGGACCCGCGCACCGGCGTCCGGTGGGTGGCGGTGACCCGGCGGCACGAGACGCGGGTGGCGCTGCTGCGGCTCGTCGACCGGCCGGGCGGGACCGTCGGTACCGCGCCGATCGCCACCGTGGACCTGCCGTCGCGGTTCCGCCTGCCGGACGGAACGCCGTGGTCGCCGTGCGAGGAGCCCGGCGAGCGGCCGCAGCTGGAAGGCTCGGTGATCGACGGGCGCGTGCTCTACACCGCCCAGGAGGACGTCGGGATCTGGCGGATCCCGCTGACTTCGACCGGCTTCGGGCGGCCCGAGCTGATCGACCGCGTGCGCTCCTTCGGCGTCCCCTCGCGCTGGGACGCGGCTTCGGAAGAGTGCGTCCCGGACGGCGCCGACCCCGGCTTCGGCGGCCGGTGGCTGACGGCCGACGCGGAGGGCCTCGCCGTGGCGAACGGCACGCTGTTCGCCTCCAGCCAGGGCGACTCGCGGTTCGTCGTGTACGGCAAGCACGTCCGTGACCTGCGGATCGTCGCGGGCCGCGGGACGGACTCGGTCGAACACTCCGACGGCTCGGCGATCAGCACCGCGTCCCTGGGCCGCCGCTTCCCGCACGGCCTCCTGGTGGTGCACGACGGCGAGCGCCGTCCCGCGGCCGGCGACCTCCCGACCACCGGGTTCGCCTTCGTCCGGCTGGAGGACGTCCTCGGGCGGTGAAAAAAGTCTCGTCCGCCGTGCAGCGGCACGGCCCCCTCACGCGTCCACAGTGGTGACGAGAGGACGCGTGTGACCTTCGAAGAGTTCGTGGCGGAGCGGCTGGACGGGCTGCTCCGCTACGCCACCGTCCTGACGAACGACCCGCACCTGGCCCAGGACGTCGTCCAGGACGTGCTCCTGCGCGCCCAGCTGCGGTGGGACGGCATCGCCGCACCGTCGACCTACGTGCGGCGGATGATCACCAACGAGTACCTCTCGTGGCGGCGGCGCGCGGTGCGGCGGATGGTGGCCAGCAGCCACGACGTCCTCGACGCGCTCGGCCCGCCCGAACCCGACCCGTCGGCCGCCTACGACGAGCGGGACGCCATGCTCGGCCTGCTCGCCACGCTGCCCCGCAAGCAGCGCGCGGCCGTCGTGCTGCGGTACTACGAGAACTACACCGACACCGAGATCGCCGCGGTCCTGCGGTGCGGCGCGTCCACCGTGCGCAGCCAGATCTCGCGTGCACTGGCCACCCTGCGCGAAGCCGGGTTGAACCACACCGCCGTCACCACCGGAGCCCCCGAATGACCCGCAGCGAGTCCGAGACCGAGACGCTGATCCGGGACAGCCTGGACCGCCTCGCCGCCCGTGCCCCGGAGGGCCACGCGGTGCGCGACGCGCTCGCCCGCGCCGGGCGCAAGCGCCGTCCGGCGACCCGGCTGGCCCTGGTCGCCGCCGCGGTGGTCGTGGTGGTGGTCGGCGCCTTCTCCGGCATCCAGCTGCTGACCAGCACGGACCTGACGCCGGCCGCGGGCCGCCCGGTGCTCGGCTACGGCCCGGAGTGGCTGCCGGACGGCTTCACCGAGCAGCACCGCGAAGGCGGGCCCGGGACCGCCCCGCAGGTCCGGCGGTGGCTCGACGGCCCCGCGTCGATCACGCTGCAGGCCTACTCCACCGCCGACCCGGAGTGGTCGCAGACCGCGCTGAAGATCGCGTCGATCAAGGACCAGGCGCTGGTGCACGGCCGGGTCGCCATGCTCACCGGCTCCGGCGAGGCCGCGCAGCTGACCTGGCTGGCCGACGACCGGCACGTGCTCGTCGTGTCCGTCGCCGGGCTCCGGGACGCCCGCACGGTCGCCCAGCGGATCGCGGACTCGGTCACCGCCGAGCCGGTCGGTGTCCGCGGTGAGGTGCGGTTCGGCCCGCTGCCGGCGGGGCTGGCCGAACGTTCGGCCGCGGTGCAGGGCACCGGGGCCGGCACCGCGAGCACCGAGCTGACCGCGGCCGACCCGGCCCGGCCGTCGGTCCCGGTGGTGCGGGTGGTGGCGGGCCCGAACCCGCCCAGTCCGGACAAGGCGGTGTCGGTGACCGTCCGCGGTGGTGAGGGCTTCTTCGTCGCGCCGGCGAACGGGCGGGAGGCGATGGTCTTCGTGCGGCTGCCGTCGGGACGCTGGCTGCGGGTGTCGGGGGCACGGCCGGAGGCCGAGCTGATCGCCGTCGCGAACGGCGTCCAGCTCGACCCGGCGCCCGACTACCGCTGGCTCGGGACTACCAGTTGATCATCGGAAACCAGATGTACCCGAGCCTGCCCAGCACGCGGACGTCCCAGTAGAGCAGCGTGAACGTGCCGCCGACGAGCAGGGCCGCGCCGGTCACCGTCGCGATCCGCGCCGGTTTCGCGGCCAGCCAGCGCTGTACGCGGCCGCCCGTGGCGTAGGTCAGGACCAGGAACAGCACCGCCATGACGACGATGTTGCCGAGCGACTGCAGCGCGAACGCGGCGGCGCCGTAGAGCACGTTGTGCTGCTCGGCGGCGTCGCGGAACATGATCCGGAACAGCGGGTACGGCCGCCCGATGAGGAACCCGCCGATGAGCGCGCCCATCAGCACCAGCGGCGCGGCGGGGTGGCGGCGGGTGAAGCTTTCGAACGGGTTCCGGAGGATGCCGAGGGCGATCAGGCCCATCAGCAGGAAGACCAGGCCGACGACGCCGAAGGCGATCATGGACTGGATGCTGCGCGGGGAGCCCGGTGGTCTTGGAGGTGTCGAACTGCGGCATCCGCGTGCCGACGAGCGCGACGATGACGCCGTAGACGATCGACACGGTGAGCATGCCGGCCGCGATCCAGCCGAGCGGCTTGAGCGCGCTGCGCTTTTCGTTCGTTTGCTCGCCCACCAGCGGCGCGACGGCGCCGAAAGCGGCGATGTTGCAGGCGGTGAAGGAGCCTGCGAGGCCCGAGACGAACGCGAAGAGGGTCCCAGCGAGAACCCCGCTGATCGGGGTGGCTTTGGCGTCGTGGCCGAGGAGTCCGTTGGCGACGCTGTCCCCGATCACGGAGTCGACGAACGGCGCCGACCAGATCGCGGTCAGCACGAAGCCCGCCACGACCGCGGCGACCGCGATGGCCGCCCGGCGCGCGGGGTATGGCCCGGCGCCGAAGAAACTTGCTCGAGGATGAACCGGTACCTGCTGTCCGACCGCCATCTACGCCCTCCAGTGTGCGGGAAATCCAGCAGGTAAAGCGTTGCAGGCACAGGTGTTGAAACGCTTCGGCCGGGCGAGTGGGGTTTCGGCGCCAAAAGGCGTAAGCAGTCCCGGGCCGGGGTTACGGTGGAACATGACTTTTCCGGGCAGCGCCGCCTGGCGGCACGAAGACGCCCGCACCGGCTTCGAAGTGACCCGCTTCCGCCGCCACGAAGGCGGCTGGCTGGTCGAAGGCGCCACGACCGCGGTCGAGGACGGCGTCGCGTGGGCGGTGCGGTACTCCCTCACGGTAAGTCCACAGTGGACACTGCGCGCGGCGCGGATCGGTGGTCTCGGCGGGCCGGATCTGACGGTCGAAGCGGACGGCCGCGGGCACTGGCGGCTCGACGGGCGGCCCGCGCCGCACCTGGACGGCTGCCTCGACCTCGACCTGGAGGCGTCCGCGATGACGAACACCTTCCCGGTGCACCGGCTCGCCCTGGCGGACGGCGGCCGGGCCGAGGCGCCGGCCGCCTACGTCCGGGCGGCCGATCTCGGCGTCGACCGGCTCGAGCAGACCTACGAGCGCCTGGGCCCGGGCCGGTACGGCTACGCGGCGCCGGCGTTCGGCTTCGCCTGCGTCCTCGAATACGACGACACGGGCCTGATCACCCGCTACCCCGGCATCGCCGTCCGCCACCCGGCTACGGTGGGCGCATGACCTCCGAGACCGACCGCCTCGCCGCCGAGCGCTACGTCGTCCTGACCACGTTCCGGCGCGACGGGCGGGCCGTGCCGACCCCGCTCTGGGTGGCCGGCCAGGACGGCGAGCTCGTGCTGTGGTCGGAGCGGAAGGCCGGCAAGGTCAAGCGCATCCGCAACGACGGCCGGGTCGAGGTCCAGGCGTGCGACCTGCGCGGGCAGAAGACGCACGGCGCGAAGGTGTCCGGGCAGGCCCGGCTGCTGGACGCCGCCGAAACCGAGCGGGTCCGCCGGGCGATCGCCCGCAAGTACGGCATCGTCGGGCGCGTCACGATGTTCTTCTCGAAGCTGCGCGGGCCGGCGGACCGGACCGTCGGCATCGCGGTCAAACTGGACGGCTGAAGCTGCGGAAACCGCGCCGCAGGTAGTTCGGCAGCGCGTTCGGGTGGTCGAGGGTCGAGGTGTGCAGCCAGACGCGCCGCGTCCCCGGCAGCGCCCAGGCGTCGGCGACGACGAGGGTGAGCGCGAACCCGCCGAGTCCTTTGCCGACGAACTCCGGCACCAGGCCGAACGTGGTGATCTCGACGTCACCGCCGGGCTGCGCCGCGAAATCCGCGACGCCGGCGATTTCGCCGCGGTACTCGATCAGCCGGTATTCGCGGGGCTCGGCGAGCCAGCGCGCCCATTCGCCGTCCCCGCGCGTGGCGCTCGGCCACCGGTACGGCGTCCCGATCCGGACGTGCAGCTCGCGGATCAGCGGCCCCGGCCCGGTGGTCCGCAGCGCAACGCCGTCGACGAGCGGCGCGGGGTTGAGCTGACTCGCGGCGGTCATTTCGAGCTGGGTGACGATCTCCTCCACCCGCGGCAACCTACGACGGTCACGGGCCGCTGTCAGCCGCTTTTCGGCCTCAAGCGGCGGCGCGCAGGGCCGCGGCCATCGCGGCGGAGTCGTGGTCGGGTCCGCAGCCCTCGACGACGATCAGGTCACCGGGGATGTGGTCCGCGCGCAGCCGCAGAATCTCACGGTAGGCGGGCGAGTCGTACCACTCGTGCGCCGCAGCGAGGCTCGGGAACTCGATGAGCACGAGCCCACCAGCCCACTCGCCCTCCTTGACCTGCACCGGCGCGCCGTGCACGAGGAACCTGCCGCCGTACGGGTCGAGTGTCGCCTGGATGCGCTCCAGGTACTCGAAGACCTCCTCCGGCAGTACGGCGGGCGGGCGCAGGTGGGCGAGTCCGTAGGCGGTCATGGCGTTCCTTTCGTCTGGCGTAAGGAAATCCTCGCCGCTCGCGTGCTCGGCGTCGATTACGCCGGAGGTAATGCCGGCTGCCCGGCCAGCAGCCGCTCGACCAGCGCCGTGACGAGGTCGCGGCGCTGCTCGTCGGTGAACAGGTCCGGCAGCGTCAGCCGTTCCATGATCAGCCAGTTCAGCGCCAGCCACAGCAGGACCACCATCGTGCCGTCGCCGGGCAGGCCGGACTTCTCGTGGTACTCGACGTTGAAGTCGACGTCCGCGCGGATCCGGCGGGTCAGCACCTCCCGCAGCTCCGGACGGCGCGCGGCTTCGAGCCGCAGTTCCAGCAGCGCGAGGAACCCCGTGGGGAACGCGGCGACGCGGTCGACGAGTTCGTGCATCAGCTGCGTGACGCGAGCCCGGTCGCGCGGCCCTTCGAGGCCGCCCGCGATCACCGCGTCGTCCACCAGCCGTTCGTAGACCCGCTCCCCCGCGTGCTTGAGGATTTCGCCGCGGCTGGAGAAGTAGTTGGAGGCCGTGCCGACCGGCACCCCGGCCTGCTGGTCGACCGCGCGGAAGGTCAGGCCCCGCGCGCCTTCGTGGGCGAGGACTTCGATCGCGGCGTCGAGCAGGGCGGCCCGCCGCTCGGGATTGCGTCGCACCATGACGTTGACACCACTCCAAACGTAGTACTACGGTTCCAACCACTTCGTTCAAAGTACTACATCCGGAGTTCATCCGGCAGGGGGCAGCATGCGCAAGCTCGTGTACTTCATCGGCGTCAGCATCGACGGCATGATCGCCGGACCGGGCGGGGAGACGGATTTCCACCCGCTCGACCCGGACATGGTGACCCATGTGCGCGCGGAATTCCCGGAGACCATGCCGGCGCACATCCGGCCACTCATCGGAATGGCCGTGGACACCCCGAACAAGCGGTACGACACGGTGATCATGGGCCGGACCACCTACTCGATCCCGCTGGCCGAAGGCGTGCCCGACCCGTACCCGCACCTGCGGCAGTACGTCGTCTCGCGGTCGCTGACCGAGGCCGACCCGGCCGTCACCCTCGTGCCCGGCGACCCGCTGGCGCTCGCGCGGCAGCTCAAGGCCGAGGACGGCTTGGACATCTGGCTGTGCGGCGGCGCGGACCTGGCCGGGCAGCTGCTGCCGGAGATCGACGAACTGGTGGTCAAGTCCTACCCGGTGGCCGCGGGCGGCGGCGTGCCGATGTTCCGCGACGGCTTCGGGCCGCGCGCGTTCACGCCCGTGGAGGTCCTGACGTTCGGCCACGGCGGCACGATCACCACCTACCGCCCCCGCGTCGCCGCCCGGATCTCCTCCGACGCTTCCCGGTAAGCCGGCGCCGCCCGCGCGAAGTAGTCGAACAGCACCTCCTGCTCCGCCGGTGAATACCGGCCGATGACCTCGGCGATCCGCCCGCGCGCCGGCCCGACGATCGCTTCGATGTCGGCGAGCGCGTCCGGCACCGGCTCCACCACCACCTTGCGGCGGTCGGCCGGGTCGGCCGCGCGGCGGACGTAGCCGGCGCGCTCCAGCCGGTCGATCAGCCGGGTCGTCGCGCCCGTGGTGAGCCCCGTGCGCGCGGACAGCTCGCCCGAGGTCAGTGCGCCTTCGAGATCGAGCAGGCTGAGCGCGTACCACTCGGTGGCGTGCAGCCCGGCCGCCTCCGCGCCGGCCAGGCCGTGCAGCCCCACCGCGTCCAGGTACCGCCGGAACACCACGTGCCGTTCCCTTGCCACCGGATCCTCCTCCTGGATAATATCTGCATGCGTGCAGATACTGCACACATGAAGCTAAGTATAGGAGACGACCATGATGACCACCGACCGGACAGCCGTCACCGCCGTGCTCGACTCGCTCGCCGACGCATGGGGCCGTGGCGACGCCGACGCGTACGGCGCGCACTTCACCGAAGACGCGACGTACGTGACCTTCGTCGGTACGCGGTACTCGGGCCGCGACGACATCGCGGGCAGCCACCGCGTCCTGTTCGAGAAGTTCCTCAAGGGCACCCGGCTCGCGCACGAGGTCCTGGACGTGCGGTTCCTCGGCGCGGACGTCGCGGTAGTGAGCACCAACGGCGACACATACAAGGGCGACGCGCCGAAGAAGCTGTCCAAGGTGCAGACGTACACGCTGGTCCGCGACGGCGGCCGCTGGCTCGTCGCGGCCTTCCACAACACCCGGCGCAAGCCGCTGATGGAGCGCGTCTCGTTCGCGTTCGCGCCGGAAACGAAGCCGAAGCGGTGAAGGCGCTGGTGACGGGAGCGAGCGCGGGCATCGGCCGGGCGTTCGCGACAACGCTGGCCGCGGCGGGCTACGCGGTGACGGCCGTGGCGCGCCGCGAAGACCGCCTCGCCGGTCTCCTGGCCGAACTCGGGCCGGGCCACGACCACCTGGCCGCGGACCTGACCACCCGCGGAGGCCTGCAGGCCACCGTCGAGCGGTTGACCGAGCCGTACACGCTGCTGGTGAACAACGCGGGCGTCGCGGTGCACGGCGGCTTCGCGGAGACCTCACTCGAGGACTCGCTGACCGTGCTGGACCTCAACTGCCGCGCGGTGGTGACGCTCGCCCACGCGTTCCTCGCCTCGGCGCAGCCGGGCGCCGCGCTGGTGAACGTCTCGTCGACACTGGGGCGCACGCCCAAGCCGGGACTCGGCGTCTACAGCGCCACCAAGGCGTTCGTGACGTCGTTCTCCGAAACTCTGTGGCACGAACAGAAAGCCCGTGGCGTGCACGTGCTGGCGCTGTGCCCGGGAGTGACCAGGACCGAGTCCCAGGGCGCGGACGGCGTTCCCTCGTGGCTGGTGCAGACCCCGGAAGACGTCGCAGCACGGGCCCTGCGAGCGGTCCGCCGCCGTGAAGGCCCCACGATCGTTTCAGGGCGCGCGAACGCCGTGTTCACCGCGGCCGCGGGGCTGCTGCCCCGCCGGACCGCGGTGTCCCTGCTCGCCTAGGCCTTCGCGACCGCCGCAAGGGCTTCCGGCAGCGTGAACGCGCCGGCGTAGAGCGCCTTCCCGACGATCGAGCCTTCGACACCGTCGGCGGCCAAGCCCGCGAGCGCGACGAGGTCCGCCACGCTCGACACCCCGCCGGAGGCGATCACCGGCGCGTCGGTGCGGGCGACGACGTCGCGCAGGAGGTCGAGGTTCGGGCCGCGCAGCGTGCCGTCCTTGCTGACGTCGGTGACGACGTACCGGGACGCGCCGTCGCGGTCCAGGCGCTCCAGGACGTCCCAGAGGTCGCCGCCGTCGGAGGTCCAGCCGCGGGCGGAGAGCCGGTGGCCGGCCTCGGTGATCCGCACGTCGAGGCCGATCGCGACGCGGTCGCCGTACTCGCCGATGACCCGGGCCGTCCACTCCGGGTCCTCGAGCGCGGCGGTGCCGAGGTTGACCCGGCGGGCCCCGGTGTCCAGGGCGGCTTTCAGCGACGCGTCGTCGCGGATGCCGCCGGAGAGCTCGACCTGCACGTCGAGCCGTCCGACGACCTCGGCGAGCAGCTCGCGGTTGCTGCCCTTGCCGAAGGCGGCGTCGAGGTCGACCAGGTGGATCCACTCGGCGCCGTCGCGCTGCCAGGCGAGCGCGGCCTCGAGCGGGCTGCCATAGGAGGTCTCGGTGCCGGCCTCGCCCTGGACGAGTCGCACGGCCTGGCCATCGGCCACATCAACGGCGGGAAGCAGCGTGAAAGTCACGCGGGTAACTCTAGGGCGGCGCCCCGGATCACCCGGTCAGAGGGTCGCCAGCCAGTTGCGCAGCAGCTGCGCCCCGGCGTCCCCGGACTTCTCCGGGTGGAACTGGGTGGCCCACAGCGGCCCGTTCTCGACCGCGGCGACGAAGTCCTCGCCGTGGTGGGCCCAGGTGACCTTCGGTTCCTGCCCCGCCAGGCCGTCGAGCTCCCACTTGCGCGCCGCGTAGGAGTGCACGAAGTAGAACCGCTCCTCCGGGTCGAGCCCGGCGAACAGCTGCGAGTCCGCGGGCGCGCGCACGGTGTTCCACCCCATGTGCGGCAGGACGTCGGCGTGCAGCCGGTCGACGACGCCGGGCCATTCCCCGGTGCCCTCGGTCTCCTCGCCGTGCTCGACCCCGCGGGAGAAGAGGATCTGCATGCCGACGCAGATGCCGAGCACGGGACGCCCGCCGGCCAGCCGCTTCCCGATGATCCGGTGGCCCTGCACGTCGAGCAGCCCGGCCATGCAGGCGGAGTAGGCGCCGACGCCGGGCACGACCAGCCCATCGGCTTCGACGGCGGCATGCGGGTCGGCGGTGACCTCGACGTCGGCCCCGGCGCGCGTCACAGCGCGTTCGGCGGAGCGGAGGTTGCCGGAACCGTAGTCGAGGATCACCACACGAGACACGCCACCCAGCGTAGCCGTCGCGCTCAGCGGCGTTCGAACGAATAGACGTCGGTCACCGTGTTGCAGGGTGACGGCGGCACGACCTCGACGCGCAGCACGCCGTCGTCGTAGTCGACGCCTTCCGGCGTGAAGGTCCCCGTGCAGGTGCTGACCAGCGGGACCTGGCCGAGCTCGTGCACCCGCGCGGTGACGTCGCGGCCGGTCAGCGGTCGCGCGAGGTCGATCTGCAGGAGCTGCAGGTTCGTCGGGTACAGGTCGTTGTACGGGTCGCTGGTGGCGCAGATCAGGCGGGTCGCGCCGACGAAGTCGCACCCCTGGGCGCTGCGGATGTGGTGGTCGAGGTGGATGCGCGCGGCGACCGGGAGATCGCCCGCCTGCCGCGGGCCGCGCGGGTTCAGGAAGGGCGTCGGCGAGACGAAGAGACGGTCGACCTCGCCCAGCGGGCCGGAGACGAGCCACTGCCCGTCGGGGGTGGCCGCGACCTGGGCGTTCGCGTTGGCGGCGGGCTCGTCGGGCTGCAGCGGGTGGACGAACTCCGTCGTCGTCCCGTCGGGCTGGGTGACCAGGTACATCTTGGTCGTGGGCGTCGCGGTGCGGGTGTCCTGGTAGACGTCGAAGACGTAGCCGCGCAGGGAGTCGGGGTCGCCGACGTGGCCCCAGCCCTTGTCCTTGAGCGGCTGCGGGATGGTGGCGCCGTTGCGGTAGACGATCTCGGGGGCGTGGCCGGGCAGCCGGAGGGTCGCGAGGCCTTCCCCGCTGATCCGGTTCTCGGCGGTGGTGTGGCCGACCTGCTGCCAGCGGGCGCCGTGCGCAGCGGCCACGCCGGTGGCGGCGAGCAGGGTGGCGGTGGTGAGGGCGAGCAGACTTGCCGTCCGCAGTGCGCGCATGTGCGCTCCTCGGGAGTTGAGGCCTTGGCGGCGGCGACGTCATCCTGCCACAGAGCACGCACTTCCCGAAAAAATCTTGAAGACACCCGTTTGACCGTCCCGCTTGCCGGGTATCACTTCACTCGATCGTGTGCCTTGATGCTGCGCGACCGGACGCCAGGGAGGCGAAGATGGCCGAGGACGATCTGCTGTCCCAGATGCTGCACGCCTGGCGCGAAGACATCGAAAGCGTGCCGTTTCCGCAGTTCAGCGAGCTGCTGATCCCCCGCCAGCAGACCCGCCCGCGGTGCACGCCGGGCGCACCTGCTGCGCGCGTGACGAACGCCACGCGGAGAACAGAAGCCTGACTGTGGTTTCCTGCGGGGGCCGCATCGACGCGTCCCCCGGGAGTCCTCATGAGCAGCAACCCTGACCCTCACGACTTCCTCGACCTCGACGCCGGGCTCGCCGAGGAGGACCGCGCCATCCGCGACGCCGTTCGCGCGTACGCGAAGGACCAGCTGCTCGACCACGTCGCCGAGTGGTACGAAACGGGCGCACTCCCCGCCGCGGAACTGGCGAAGGGCTTCGGCTCGCTCGGCCTGCTCGGCATGCACCTGGAGGGCTACGGCTGCGCCGGCACCAGCGCCGTCGCGTACGGCATCGCCTGCCGCGAACTCGAGGCCGTCGACTCGGGACTGCGCAGCTTCGTCTCGGTGCAGGGCTCGCTGGCGATGTACGCGATCCACCGGTGGGGCAGCGAAGAGCAGCGCCAGGAGTGGCTGCCGCGGATGGCCACCGGGGACGCGCTGGGCTGCTTCGGCCTGACCGAACCGGACGCGGGCAGCGACCCGGGCTCGATGCGGACGCGCGCGGTGCGCGACGGCGGCGACTGGGTGCTGTCCGGCACGAAGATGTGGATCACCAACGGAACCGTCGCCGACGTCGCAGTCGTCTGGGCCCAGACCGACGACGGGATCCGCGGCTTCGTCGTCCCGACGTCGACGCCGGGTTTCACCGCGAACGAGGTCAAGCACAAGCTGTCGCTGCGGGCGTCCCTGACGGCGGAACTGGTGCTCGACGGCGTCCGGCTGCCGTCGTCGGCGGCGTTCCCCGAGGTCCGCGGGCTGCGCGGGCCGCTGTCCTGCCTGAACGAGGCCCGCTACGGGATCCTGTTCGGGGTCGTCGGCGCGGCGCGGGCGTGTTACGAGGCCGCGTTGGAGTACACGCTCTCGCGGTCGCAGTTCGGCAAGCCGCTCGCGGGGTTCCAGCTGACCCAGCGCAAGCTCGCCGACTTGGTCGTCGAGGTCAACCGGGCCGGGCTGGTGGCGCTGCAGATCGGGCGGCTGAAGGACGCCGGCGCCCTGCACCACAACCACGTCAGCTTCGGGAAGATGGCGAACGTCCGGTCGGCGCTTTCGGTGGCGCGCGAGGCCCGTTCCATGCTGGGCGCGAACGGGATTTCGCTGGAGTACCCGGTGATGCGGCACATGGCGAACCTCGAGACGGTGCTGACGTACGAGGGCACCGAAGAGATGCACGCGCTGTCGCTCGGCCAGGCGGTCACGGGGCTGGCGGCGTTCCGCTGATCGGTTTTGTCGGTGGTACCCGCTAGCTTCTGCGGCATGACGTTTTCCGAGTTCGAGACCGTGGTGGAGCTGCGGCGATACACCCTGCACCCAGGCCGGCGCGATGAGCTGATCGAGCTGTTCGAGCGCGAGTTCGTCGAGCCGCAGGAGGCGGCGGGCGCGCACTTGTTCGGGCTGTTCCGCGCGCGGGCGTCGCCGGACGAGTTCGTGTGGCTGCGCGGGTTCCGCTCGATGGAGGCCCGCAAGCAGGCGCTCGAGGAGTTCTACTTCGGCCCGGTCTGGAAGGAACACCGCTCGGCGGCGAACGCCACGATGATCGACTCCGACAACGTGCTGTTGCTGCGCCCGGTGCGCCGCGGCCTGGCTTCACCACCGCCGGGCACGGGGGTGCACGTGACGGTTTCCGCTGCGCCGGCACCGCCGCCGGAGCAGGCGTTCGCGGCGTTCGAGACGGAGCCGTCCCCGAACACCTTCCCGCAGCTGCCGGTCCGCACGGACGGGCCGTTCTCGGTGTCGTTCAGCCGGGTCGCTTCGGAGTCGTCGTTCGAGCTCGTGCCGACTTCGCGGTCACTGATCCGCTGAGAGGAGTTCGATGAGCCCGGTGGGGTAGAGGACCTTGCGGCCCTCGCGGAACTCGGCGAGGTCGACCCAGCGCGCGGTGGCGGGATCGTCGAGGATCTTCATTTCGTCGCGCTCGTACCGGCTGCGGTCGGCGAACTCGGCGGCGTAGAGGAAGACGATTTCGTGCCCGGGCCGGTCCTGCCAGGTGAAGACGTTCTCGAGCACGCCGAGCAGCTGCTCGACTTCGATCTCGGCGTCGAGCTCTTCCCGGAACTCCCGCACGAGGGCGTCCTGGCTGGTCTCCCCGAACTCGATCCCACCCCCGAGCGGCCGGCAGAAGGTCTCGCCTTTGACGTCATCGCGCGCTTCGAAGACAAGGAGGGCACTCCCCCGCCGGATGACGGCAAGGACGATCGGCCGGATCGCTGGCATGGCGATCACGCTATCGACCCGCGGCTCCCGAAGCACGCCCCGCCCGAGCCACCCGACCCCGGCGACGACGAGCACCCCGACGGTCAGCCACGCCCACCCACCCCCGAAAACCCCGGCCACCGCCACGACGACGATCCCCACGGCAGGCACCGCCCAGGGTGAAAACCCCATCCTGACCTCGTCCCACACTCCTCGACTGGGCCTGAATGCTGACCTACCATGGTCGGATCCTGGAGGGCGGGGTGAGGCGCATGCGCAGGCTTCGGCTCGTCCTGGTCCTCATCCGCCCGATCGCCGCGCTCGGCTTCAACGACCCGCCCTCGCGCATGCCCGGCCGTCGCCGCCGCCCGGGAGGAGGCGGGCCGTGCCCGCGTGACGGCTGCGGCGGCAGCCTGCGCCGCAACGGCGACGGCACGTACAGCTGCACACGGTGCGGCTTCCAGACCAGCAGGCCGAACCGGTGAGCGCACCGTCGTTCGCCGAAAGCACGCTGAACCTCGGAAGCCGGGTGGGCCGCTACTTCGGGCTCGTCAGCATGCTGCCCGCACTGTTCCTCGTGCTCTGGTCGGCGGCGCTGGCCGCGAGCGGAGCTTGGTACGGGCCACCGCACCCGGAGTGGATCGGCCCCCGCATCGGCGGCTGGTCGCTCACCGGCGTCGCCTGGATCCTGCTGGCCAGCCTGGCCACCGGATTGTTCCTGCACCCGCTGCAGTTCGCGATGACGCAAGTCCTCGAAGGTTATTGGGGATACTCCCGAGCGGCCCGGGTCGTCCTGGGTGCGCGGATCCGCCACCACCGCGCCCGAGCGCTCCGGGCGAACGACGTCGCCACCCGTCTCGAAGCTCGATTGGAGGCCGGGATCGAAGAGACCGTGGCCGATATCCGACGCGTGGACCCGGCGTTCCTGGCCGGGCAAACGGACGAGCAGTGCCGAGCCGTCGTGCTCAGGTCCGCGCACGGCAACCACCTCGGTGGGCTGCTCGCGGCCGCCGACGCCGCGGCGCACGCAACCGAACGCTATCCCGACATCGATCGGATCATGCCGACCCGGCTGGGAAACGCACTGCGACGCGAAGAAGACCGCGCCGGCAAGCAATACGGTCTCGACGCGGTGCTCACCGCGCCGCATTTCACGCTGGTCGCGCCGGACAAGCACGTGCAGTACCTCCGGGACACCCGGCAGCAGATGGACACGTCGGTCCGCCTGTGTGTGGTCTCCCTGCTCGGCTGCCTGGAAGCCGTCGCCTGCCTGCTCACCGATGGCTGGTGGTTGCTGGCCAGCCTCGCGCCCTACACGCTGGCCTATCTCGCCTACCGTGCCGCGGTGGCGGCCGCCGACGAATACACCACGGCGGTGAAGACTGTGATCGACCTGAACCGGTTCGCCCTTTACGAAGGTCTCAACGCCGAGCGCCCGCACGACACGCGAGAAGAACGCCGGACCAACGCCAAGCTGATGGACCTGCTGGACGGCGAGCAGGTCCACCTCCGGTACCGGAAACCACCCGCGGCCGGCGACTCCCCGCCTACTCCCCCAAAAACTCCCTGATCGACAGCCCCAGCGACCCGGCGTCCAGCCCGTGCGCCAGATCGTGATCCCCGATCCCCCCGTACGTCCGGATCTCCGCGTCCCGCCGCACGCCCAGCGACCGCAACCGGTGCGGCACGCCGGAAAGCGCCTCCGCCACCCAGTGAGCCGACGTCCCCGCCAGGTACGGCTCCACCAGCACCACGTCGGCCGCGGCCGCCAGCGCCGCCGACCGCAAGCCGGCGCCGTCGAATGGGCGGATCGTCGAGGCGTACAGCACCGTCACGTCCAGGCCCGCCGTTGCGCGCAGGACGCGGTCCAGGACCGGGCCCACCGCCACCACCACGCCGCGCGCTCCCTGCCGCAGCCGCGTGAACCCCACCCCCAGGTGCGGGGAAGCGTTCTCCTGCGCCGAAAGCCGCAGGTAGACGCGGCCGTCTCCGGGGATCGACTCCAGCAGCAGGCGTTCGGCCTCGGCCGGGTGGCCCGGCACGTGGACCGTCCAGCCCGGCAGGGAATCGATCAGCGCGACGTCGCCCGGGGACTGGTGCGTGCGGCCCGCCGTCGGCATGTCGTACGACGCTCCCCACGACACCAGGACGCCGCCCACCTCCTGGTGCGAAAAATCCAGCTTGATCTGCTCGAAGGCGCGCTCGACCAGGAATGGCGGGAACGTGTGCACGATCGGCCGCAGTCCGGCCAGCGCCAGCCCGGCGCCCGTGCTGACCAGCAGCTGCTCGCGGATCCCGACGTTGATCACCCGGTCCGGGTGCCGCCGCGCGGCGCCGGCGAGCTGCGCGGCCGAGATGTCGGCGAGGACCACCGCGACGTCCGGGTCGGCGTCGACGATCCGTTCGGTGGTGGCGAGGAAGGTTTCCCGCATCGGCAGCATGTTCAGCCTTTCGGTTCGACGACGGCGACCACGGCCAGCGGCCGGCCGGGGTGGGCGGCGGTGAAGGCGTCGTATAACGCGGCGTGGTCGCGGCCGGACACCGTGCGCGTCTCCCAGCCTTCGACGGCGAAGCGGCGCGCGATGCCGCCCGGCCAGCCGCGCGTCGACGACTGGTTGTCGATCACCACGGTGGTCAGGTTTTCGAGGCCTTCGCGCGCCGCGACGACGATCGCCTCGTGGTTCGAGCCTTCGTCCAGCTCGGCGTCGCCGACCAGCGTCACGACCTTCGCGGTCAGGCCGCGGGCGCGCAGGCCGAGCGCGGTGCCGAACGCGATCGGCAGGCCGTGGCCGAGGGAGCCGCTGGAGATTTCGACGCCGGGGATGCGGCGCCGGTCGGGGTGGTAGCCCAGCCGCGACACCGCGTCGGACCACGTCGCCAGTTCCGCCTCGTCGATGAAGCCTTTCGCGGTGAGCACGGCGTAGTACGCCATCGGCCCGTGCCCTTTGGACAGCAGGAACCGGTCACGGCCGGGATCACGGAAGTTCTCGGGCGTGACGTCGAGCACGCGGTCGTAGAGCACCCACAAGACGTCCAATGTGGACTCCGCGGCGGCGCTGTGCTTTTCGTCGCCGGTCATCAGCGAAATCAGCCGGGGCAGATCGGCGTGGCCCGGTGCGGTCACAGTGGTCATGACCCGACGATGCAACCTCGACTAAACTCGAAGTCAAGGATAGCCTGACCAGGTGACCAGGCTCGCTGAACATCTCAGCATCGGACAGGTGGCGGAACGCAGCGGGGTTCCGCACACGGCACTGCGGTTCTACGAGGAGAAGGGGCTGATCAGCTCGGAGCGGTCGGCGGGCAACCAGCGCCGTTACGCGCGCTCGGTGCTGCGCCGGATCGCGTTCATCCGCGCCGCGCAACGGGTCGGGCTCTCCCTCGAGGACATCAGCTCGGCGCTGGCGACGCTGCCGGCGGACCACGCCCCGACGAAGGCGGACTGGGCGCGCCTTTCCCGCGACTGGCAGCACGAACTCGACGCGCGGATCGACGCCCTGCAACGGCTGCGCGACCGGCTCACCGGCTGCGTCGGCTGCGGTTGCCTGTCGCTGCGCAGCTGCGCGCTGTACAACAACGACGACGAGCTGGCCCGCTTCGGGCCGGGCGCGAGCAAGCTGCGGCCGGCGGTCGAAGGCGGCATCTAAACCGCTTGCGCTCGGCGAGGATGCTGGGAAGGCAATGAACGACAAGGAAATCATCCGCATCTCGAAGCGGCTGTCCCGGCACCTCCGCCACGACCCCGCCGCCCTCGGCCTCACCCTCGCCCCCGGTGGCTGGGCGCCGGTCGACGCGCTCCTGCGCGCGCTCGCGATCACCCGCTCGGAGTTGGACGAGGTGGTCGAGAAGAACAACAAGCGCCGCTTCGCCTTCGACGAAACGGGCACGCGCATCCGCGCGAGCCAGAGTCACAGCGTCGCGGTCGACTTGGGCCTGCCGGACGCGACGCCGCCGGACGTGCTGTACCACGGCACGGCCGCGAAGTACCTCGACGCGATCTTCCGCGAGGGCCTGCGCCCGATGAACCGCCACGCGGTCCACCTGTCGGCGACGATGGAGACGGCGAGAATCGTCGGCGCCCGCCGCGGCAAGCCGGTGATTCTCCGGGTCGACGCCGCCGCGATGGCCGCGGAAGGTCACGCCTTCCAGGTAAGCGCCAACAAAGTCTGGCTGACCTCGGCGGTACCGCCGGAGTACTTGACCTTCACCAGCTGACCGGCGCCCGCGCGTACCTGGCGGGTCGGCTTGCGTACCTGGAGGGTCGGCTCGGGGTCAGAGGGTGGCGAGCGGGGTGGCGGCTCGGCGGCGGGGGCGGCCCAGGAGGCGGCGGCCCACGTCCAGGAGCTCCGCGCGCAACTCTTCATCCCCCAGGCCGGCGAGGTCCGGGGAGCCGCCCGCCATGGCGATGCCCGTCAACGTCACCAGGGCGTTGACGCGGGCCGTCGTGTCCGGTTCGGGGCCCGACAGAATGCCCAGCAACGCGCGGCCGAAGCCCTCCATACCGCCGTGGGCGGACTTCTCGATCGCGCGGGCGATGCCCGGGTCGCTCGAAAACAGCGCCACCAGCGCGCGGTGGCGGATCACCAGGTCGACGAACCCCTCCAGCAGCAGGTCCACCTGCGCGCCCCGGCGCTTCTGCGCCGCGGCCCGGCGCACGAGCTCGTCCAGGTCGCGGACACCGGGCTCGGCAACAGCCTCGGTGATCTCCGCCTTCGTCTTGAAGTGGTAGTACACAGCCGCCTTGGTGATGCCCAGCGCGTCGGCGATCATCTGCAGCGACGTGCCCTCGACCCCGTGTTCGGTGAACAGGCGCAGCGCGGTCTGCAGCAGTCGGGTCCGGGTGTCCTCGGCCGGGCCGGCGGTCATTCTTCCTCCTCAGCAGCCGTCGGAGCCTACGTCACGCCCTGTCGATCGGCAAACCGCCTTACTAGCCGAACGGCAAGGAATAAACCTTGCTGTTCGGCAAGTCACATACTTGCCGATCGGCTTGGAGTCGTCCTTGCCGATCGGCTAGCTTGGAAAGGACCCTATGGAGTGAACTGACCCCGTTCGGGCGAAACGGAGCTGACTCGTGGCGACCTTCCTGTACCGGCTCGGCCGGTTTTCCTTCCGGCGCAGAGCGCTGGTCGCGGCCGTCTGGGCGGCGGTCCTGGTGGCACTGGGCCTGGGCGCGTTGACGCTCTCCAGCCAGCTGTCGAACTCGGTGACGATCCCCGGCACCGAGTCGCAGCGGGCGACCGACCAGCTCACCGAGAAGTTTCCGCAGGCCAACGCCGGTGGCGCGACCGCGCGCGTGGTCATCGAGGCCCCCGCCGGGACCACGGTGGCCGACGCCAAGGGCAAGGCGGCCGTCGAAGCCCTCGTCGGGCAGTTGAAGACGGCGCCGAAGGTCGCGGCCGTGGTCGACCCGTTCCAGGCGCAGGCGGTCTCACCCGATCGACGCGTCGCCCTCGCCCAGGTCAGTTACGGAGCGAAAGCGTACGAACTGACCGACGAAGACCGTCAGGCACTGCTGGACACCGCGAACACCGCCCGCGCCGCCGGGTTCACCGTCGAGTTCGGCGGGGACGCCGTGCAGGGTGTGCCCGCGACCGGCGCCACCGAAGGCCTGGGCGTCGCGGTCGCCGCCGTCGTGCTGATCATCACGTTCGGTTCGCTGCTCGCGGCCGGGATCCCGCTGCTCACCGCGCTGATCGGCGTCGGCACCGGGATGGCGGGCATCTTCCTCGCGTCCGGGTTCCTCGAGCTGAACTCGAACACGCCGGTCCTGGCGCTGATGATCGGCCTGGCCGTCGGCATCGACTACGCGCTGTTCATCGTGTCGCGCTATCGCCACGAACTGAGCATCGGCCGCGACCCGGAAGAAGCCGCCGGACGGGCCGCAGGCACCGCCGGGTCCGCCGTGGTCTTCGCCGGGCTCACCGTCATCATCGCGCTGGCCGGCCTCACCGTGATCGGCATCCCGTTCCTCGGCCAGATGGGCGTCGCGGCGGCCGCCACCGTCGCGATCGCCGTGCTCATCGCCCTGACGCTGCTGCCCGCGATCCTCGGTTTCGCCGGGGCCCGGGTCGCCGGCGGCCGCATCCGGCTGCGCCGCAAGCCGGTCGAACCGACGCACGGCGAACGCTGGGCGCGGTTCGTCGGCCGCCACCGGATCGCCGTGCTGCTGGTCGCGCTGGCCGGGATGGCCGTCGTCGCGCTGCCCGCGCTGAGCATGCAGCTCGGCCTGCCCAACGACAGCACCGCGGCGCCGGAGTCGACGCAGCGCAAGGCGTACGAGATCGCGAGCCGCAGCTTCGGCGAAGGCTCGAACGGGCCGCTGCTGGTCGTCGTCGACGTCTCCGGGAGCGCCAACCGCCAGGCCGCGCTCGGCCAGGCCGCGGCCGGCATCCAGAAGCTGCCGGACGTCGCCGCCGTCACGCCGCCGCGGCTCAACCAGGCCGGCGACACGGCGTTGCTCACGGTGATCCCGAAGAGCGGCCCGAGCAGCACGCAGACCGAGGACCTGGTGGCCGCGATCCGCGCCGAATCGGGGTCGCTGGACGCGAAACTGGCCGTCACCGGCCAGACGGCGGCGAACATCGACGTCTCCGAGAAGCTGTCGGACGCGATGCTGCCGTACCTGGCGCTGATCGTCGGGCTGGCGTTCGTGCTGCTGATGCTGGTGTTCCGCTCGGTGGTGGTGCCGCTGAAGGCGACGATCGGCTTCCTCGGCTCGGTCGCGGCGACGTTCGGTGCGGTGGTCGCGGTGTTCCAGTGGGGCTGGCTCACGGACCTGCTCGGCGTCGAGTCGACCGGCCCGATCATGAGCATGCTGCCGATCCTGCTGATCGGCGTGCTGTTCGGGCTGGCGATGGACTACCAGGTGTTCCTGGTGACGCGGATGCGCGAAGAGCACGTCCACGGCGCGGAGCCGCAGGAAGCGATGGTCACGGGCTTCCGGCACGGAGCACGCGTGGTGGTCGCGGCGGCGCTGATCATGATCAGCGTGTTCGCCGGGTTCGTGCTGGCCGAGTCGTCGCTGATCCAGTCGATCGGCTTCGCGCTGGCGTTCGGTGTGCTGGTGGACGCGTTCGTGGTCCGCATGACGCTGGTGCCGGCGGTGATGTCCCTGCTCGGCCGCAGCGCGTGGTGGCTGCCGAAGTGGCTGGACCGGATCCTGCCGGACGTGGACGTGGAGGGCGAGAAGCTGACGAAGCAGCTTGACGACGCCCCTGGCGACGACGGGCGGGAACTGGTCGGCGCGAGCCGCTGACAAGCACGGAAAAGGGCCCCTCGGCGTATCGAGGGGCCCTTTTCCACGCTCAGCTCGAGAACCAGAAGATCGCGCCGCCGATGGCGAGCAGGGCTGCGATCCCCAGGACCACCGCCATGAACTTGGCCGTCTTCCAAGTCGACCAGACTCCGCCCACCAGGAATCCCCCGAGCGCGAGCAACAACACGCCGACGACTCCGCTGTTCACAGGACGCCCTTCGTCGAGGGGATGCCGCCGGCGCGCGGGTCCGGCTCCGTCGCCGCTCGCAGGGCTCGGGCCACCGCCTTGTACTCCGCCTCCGCGATGTGGTGCGGGTCGCGGCCGTGGATCACCCGGACGTGCAGCGCTATCTGGGCGTGGAACGCCAGCGAGTCGAACACGTGCCGGGTCAGGACGAACGGGTAGTTGCCGCCGATCGTGAACGTGTTGAACTGCTCCGGCTCGCCCACGTGGACGCAGTACGGGCGACCGGAGACGTCGATCGCCGCGTGGGCCAGCGTCTCGTCCATCGGGATCCACGCGTCACCGAAGCGGCGGATGCCGCTCTTGTCGCCCAGGGCCTGGCGGATCGCCTGGCCCAGCACGATCGCCGTGTCCTCAACCGTGTGGTGGGCGTCGATGTGGACGTCGCCGGCGGCCTCGACCTTCAGGTCGAGTGAGCCGTGGACGCCGAACGCCGTGAGCATGTGGTCGTAGAACGGGACGCCGGTCGAGATGTCGACCTCGCCCGTGCCGTCGAGGTCCAGCTGCACGGAGATCGAGGACTCCTTGGTGGTCCGTTCGACCTTGCCGATGCGGGTCATCGCGAGACTTCCTTACTCGCCTCGAGGAAGGCGTCGTTCTCTTCCGGGGTGCCGATGCTCACGCGCAGGTGACCCGGGATGCCCGGGTCGCGGATCAGCACTCCGGCGTCCAAGTAGGACTGCCAGGCCGCCGACGGAGATGCGAACCGTCCGAAGAGGACGAAGTTCGAGTCGCTCGGCACCGGGTCGTAACCCAGTCCCGCCAACGCCTCCACCACTCGGTCGCGCTCCGCGGCCAGCTTGTGCACACTGTCCAAAGTGGCGTCCGCGTGCCGCAGCGCCGCCCGGGCCGCCGCCTGCGTGAGCCGCGAGAGGTGGTACGGCAGGCGCACCAGCTGCAGCGCGTCGACCACCGCCGGCGCCGCCGCCAGGTAACCGAGCCGGCCGCCCGCGAAGGCGAACGCCTTGCTCATCGTCCGCGACACGATCAGCGAAGCCGGGTAGTCCGCCAGCAGCGAGACCGCGCTCGGCTGGGACGAGAACTCCGCGTACGCCTCGTCGACCACGACGATCCCGGTGGCCGCGTCCAAAACGGAACGCAGCTCGTCGAGCGGGATCGACCCACCCGTCGGGTTGTTCGGGCTGGTCACGAACACGATGTCCGGCCGCCGGGAAGCGATGACCTCGGCCGCCGCCGCCGTGTCCAGCGAAAAGTCGTCGCGGCGCGGCGCCGGGACCCACTCGGTGCGGGTGCCGGACGCGATGATCGGGTGCATCGAGTACGACGGCTCGAAGCCCAGCGCGCTGCGCCCGGGACCGCCGAACGCCTGCAGGATCTGCTGCAGCACCTCGTTGGACCCGTTGGCGGCCCAGACGTTCGCCTCCGACAGCACCACCCGCGTCGACACGCTCAGGTAGTCGGCCAGGTCCTGCCGCAGCGCCACGGCGTCGCGGTCCGGGTAGCGGTGCAGCTCGGCCGCCTCGGCCCGCACGGCCTCCGCCACGTCCGCGACCAGCTCGGGGGGCGGCGGGTACGGGTTCTCGTTCGTGTTCAGCCGGACCGGGACGTCCAGCTGCGGCGCGCCGTAGGGCGACTTGCCGCGCAGGTCCTCGCGCAGCGGCAGCCGGTCCAGCGTGACCTCTTCGCCGATCGTCATCGGACCGAACCTCCGAAGCGCGCGGCGACGGCCTCGCCGTGCGCGGGCAGGTCCTCGGCGTCGGCCAGCGCGACGACGCGGCCGGCGACCTCGCGCAGCGCGTTCTCGGAGTAGTCCACGACGTGGATGCCCTTGAGGAAGCTCTGCACCGACAGGCCCGAGGAGTGGCGGGCGAACCCGCCGGTGGGCAGCACGTGGTTGGACCCGGCGCAGTAGTCGCCGAGCGACACCGGGGCGTACGCGCCGACGAAGATCGCGCCCGCGTTGCGGACCCGGGCCGCGACCGAACGCGCGTCCGCCGTCTGGATCTCCAGGTGCTCGGCGGCGTAGGCGTCCACCACCCGCAGCCCGTCGTCCACAGTGGACACCAGGATCACGCCGGACTGCTTGCCGGACAGGGCTTCGGCGACCCGCGAACTGTGCTTCGTCGCGGCAACGCGGTTCACCAGTTCCTTGTCCACCGCGTCGGCCAGCTCGATCGACGTCGTGACCAGGACGCTCGCGGCGAGCGGGTCGTGCTCGGCCTGGCTGATCAGGTCGGCGGCCACGTGCACCGGGTCGGCCGTTTCGTCGGCGAGGACGGCGATCTCGGTGGGCCCGGCTTCGGCGTCGATGCCGATCAGGCCGCGCAGGAGCCGCTTGGCCGCGGTGAGGTAGATGTTGCCCGGCCCGGTGACGATGTCGACCGGCGCGAGCTCGGCGCCGTCGGTGTCCGTGCCGCCGTACGCCAGCAGCGCGACGGCCTGCGCGCCGCCGGCCGCCCACACCTCGTCGACGCCGAGGAGTTCGGCCGCGGCGAGGATGGTCGGGTGCGGCAGCCCGCCGAACGCGGCCTGCGGCGGCGAGCAGACGACCAGCGAGCCGACGCCGGCGATCTGCGCCGGCACGACGTTCATCACCACGGTGGAGGGGTACACGGCCAGCCCGCCCGGCGCGTACAGCCCGACGCGCTCGACCGGCACCCACTTCTCGGTGACCGTGCCGCCCTCGACGACGGTCGTCGTGACGTCGGTGCGGCGCTGCTCGGCGTGCACCTTCCGGGCGCGGCTGATCGATTCCTCGAGCGCGGCGCGCACGGCGGGGTCCAGCTCCGCCAGTGCCTGCGTCAAGGAAGCCCGCGGCACCCGCACGGACGCCGGGCGCACCTTGTCGAACTTTTCGGTGTACTCGAGGACGGCTTCGACACCGCGGTCACGGACCGCCTCGACCACCGGGCGCACGTGATGCAGCGCCGCGTCCACGTCGTATTCGGCGCGGGGCAGCGTGGCGCGCAGTTCGGCGGCGGTCGGGACCTGCCCACGCAGGTCGGTGCGGTTCAACATGACCACCAGGGTACGAGGTCACGTCCAGCACCTTTTCAGCGATACTCCCCGGTGACGGCCGATCCCAGCATGCAGGAGGCAGCGGTGGCGCGAATCGCGTTGTGCCAGGTCAACTCGGGTGACGATCCGGAGGCGAACCTGAAGCTCGTTCGCGAAGGCGTCGAGGCCGCGGTGGCCGACGGCGCGCGGATCGTCGTGTTCCCCGAAGCGGCCATGGCGCGGTTCGGGCGGCCCCTGGAGCCGGTCGCGGAGCCCCTCGACGGCCCGTGGGCGTCGGCCGTGGCCGCGGTCGCCGCCGAGCACGACGTGGTCGTCGTCGCCGGGATGTTCACGCCGGCGGACGCCGGGCGGGTCCGCAACACGCTCCTGATCACCGGTGGCGGGCACCACCGCGGCTACGACAAGATCCACCTCTACGACGCGTTCGGGTTCGCCGAGTCCGACACGGTCGCGCCGGGCACCGCCCCGATGACGTTCGAGCTGGACGGCGTCGTCTACGGCGTCGCGACCTGCTACGACGTGCGGTTCCCGGAGCTGTTCCGCGCGCTGGCCGACGACGGCGCCGACGTCGTGCTGCTGCCGGCGTCGTGGGGCGCGGGCGAGGGAAAGCGCGAGCAGTGGGAGGTCCTGGCGCGGGCGCGGGCGCTCGATTCGGGCTGCTGGGTGCTGGCCTGCGGCCAGGCCGACCCCGCGGCGACGGGGGTCACGGTCAACCCGAAGGCGCCGACGGGAATCGGGTACTCGCTGGTCGCGGACGGCTTCGGCCGGGTGGTCGCTCAGGCGGGCGCCGCTCCCGAGACCCTCCTGGTGGACGTGGACCCGGCTATCTCGGCCCAGGCCCGCACGGCCACGGGCGCCCTCGCCAACCGCCGCCTCTGAACCGCAAAGGGGCACTTTCACGTGAAAGTGCCCCGGGCCGGGTCAGCGGAGGAGGCCTTCCCGGATGGCGACGCGGACGAAGCCCGCGCGACGGCGTTCGCCCGTCTTGTCGCGGATGCGGTCCAGGTACGACCGGACCGTGCGGACGCTGATGTTCAGGATCTCCGCGACGTCGACGTCCCGCTCCCCCGCCGCCACCAGGCGGAGGACCTGCTTCTCCCGTTCCGACAGCACGATCTTCGGGCCCGCGTGCCGCTCCTCGCTGTCCTGGATGATCATCCCGGCCAGCGTCGGCGACACGTACGCGTTGTCGTCGGCGATCGTGCGGATCGCGCGCAGGAGCTCGTCGCCGTCGACGTCCTTGGACAGGAAGCCCTTCGCGCCCGCCTGCATCGCGCCCAGGACCTCCGGCTGTTCCGCGTGCGCGGACACCACCAGCACCTTGTGCCCCATCTGCCCCACTTCCAGGACCGCGGCCGCGTCCTGGACACCGCGCAGCTTGAGGTCGAGGACGACGACACTGCCCGCGGGCTGGTCCTGGACCGCGAACCGGGCCACCGAATCCGCCACCGCGCCGAGCTCGATGTCCGGGGCCTCGGTGAGCACGCGGGTCAGGGCGTACCGGTAGAGCGGGTGGTCCTCGATGACCCCGACCGCGATGCGCCCGCTCATTTGCGGCCGCCGCGCCGGGGGCCGGCCTCACCGATCAGGCCGCGCCGGATGGCCTCCTTGACCAGGCCCGGCCGCCGCCGCTCGCCCGTCTTGTCGCGGATGCGGTCGAGGTAACCGCGGACCGTCCGGACGCCGATGCCGAGGATCAGCGCGATGTCGACGTCCCGCTCCCCCGCCGCCACCAGCCGCAGCACCTGCTCCTCGCGCGGGGACAG
Organism: Amycolatopsis bullii; assembly: GCF_014654205.1. Lineage (GTDB taxonomy): Bacteria > Actinomycetota > Actinomycetes > Mycobacteriales > Pseudonocardiaceae > Amycolatopsis > Amycolatopsis plumensis. The sequence goes on along the minus strand of NZ_BNAW01000012.1, from coordinate 20,949 downwards.
CTCCGCTTCGGCCGACACGGCGGGCCGGTCGGCGTTGTCCTTCATGATCATCCCGGCGACCACCGCCGAGACGTACGCGCCGCCGCCGGCGACCGTCTTGATCGCGATCAGCAGCTCGTCGGCGTCGACGTCCTTCGACAGGAACCCCCGCGCCCCCGCCGCGATCGCGCCGAGCACGACCTCCGGTTCCGCCTGCGCGGACACCACGAGCACATGGTGCCCGAGCTCGCACACCTCCAGCACGGCCGCCGCCCCCGCGACGCCCGGCAGGCCCAGGTCGAGCAGGACCACGCTGCCCGGCGGCTGCCGGTGCACGTGGAACCGGGCGACCGAATCGACGACCGCGCCGAGCTCGACGAAGTCGGCTTCGGCCAGCACGCGTTCGACGGAGACGCGGTACAGCGGGTGGTCTTCGATGACCGCGACCCGGACCCGCCCCTGGCCCAGCTCACCCTCGGTCGGACGCTCTTCTGTCATGTGCACGACTTTCACCCCGTTCCACCCGACGGAGCCGGCCGCCCGGCCGTGGCCGGGTCCAGCGCGGGGCCCGTCGGCACCAATGCCAGCAAACTACCTGCGACCGGCGGTCCGGCAACGCCTCCGTAGCCGAGCGAGGCCAGGGCCTGCGCGTTCACCACCGGGTACTTCCGGCCCGTGTCGGTCACCAGGTACGCGGTGGCCGAACCGGCTTCGACGACGACGGCTCCCCCCGAGGGAGGCACGAACACCTCGTCCGCCACCCTTGCTTCGGTCCGGGTGGCGACCTGGATGGCTTTGGCGCCAACGGGAAGCGGGAATTCGGCCGAAACGAGCAGCCGGCTGCCCTGAACGCACAGCGCGACGGAGCTGCCGGTGATCGCGGCCTTGCCGGGGATGCGGTCGGGGTAGCCGGCCGGGTCGGCACCGCCCGCGCGCGGCGCGGCGACCTTCGCGACCGCGGCGACGTCGGCCGCGCGCACCTCCACCGGCGCGGGCGGCCCGGAGTAGGCGGCGGCGTTGGCCTCCGTCGTCACCAGCAGGCTCGCCTCGGTCTGCCCGACCGGTTCGAGACCCTCGCGGCGGACCAGGTAGTACGACGTCGCGGTGCCGGGCGCGGCCATCGCGTCGACGACCGCGAGGACTTCGCCGACGCGGGTGCCGCGGCCGCCCACGGCCGGTCCCGGGTTCCCGGCACCGGCGACCGGCAGTGCGGTCAGGTCGCGGCCGGCCGGGACGGTGTCGAGCCACCGCGAGGCCACCGCGATCGTCGGGTAGCTGTCGAACTGCAGGGCGGTCGCGGCTTCGTCGCTCAGCTTGTGCCGCCGTCCGCCGGCGAGCAGGAAACGCTCCCCCTGCGGCAGCCGCACGATCACGCCCTGGTCGCGCGGCAGTTCGACGCCGGACGCGGGCGCGGCCAGCAGGACCGCGGTGCGCGGCTCGGCCGACGCGGGCGCGTCCTGGGTGGTCCGGCTGCAGCTCGTCCAGGGAACGGTCACGAGCGCGTTCGGCGAAGGCAGCGAGTCGGGCGCGCCGGGGATGCCGATCTGGGTGCCGCGGCCGGCCTTGCCGAGGTTCTCCGGCGACACGGACACCGTCGCGCTGCCGTTGCCGCCGGCCAGCAGCCGCGCGGAGGCGTAGTTGAGCACCGGGTGCAGGACGCCGTCGGCGCCGAGCACGAACCGGGCGCCGGTGCCCTCCTCGACGATCACCTTGCCGCCGGCCAGCCAGTCCTTGCCGCCGGAGGGGTTCAGCAGGCCGATGATGCCGAAGACGGCGGTGACCAGGAGGGCGGCCACGACCCCGAGCACCGTGCCGAGCACGAGACGGCGGCTGGGCGAGACGGGGTGGTTGGCGTCGGCGGCGACGAGCGCGGAGACGAGCCTGCGGCGGAGGAACTGGTACGCCTGGATCTGGTCCCGCTGCGTCCACACGCTGCTGTGCCCCCGGATGTGTGCGTCATCCTCCCGAGCAGCCGATGCTAGGCACCGGAGGAGGGTGCGGCGAGGGTAATTTTTACGCCCACGCCCTATCCGGGCAGGCAGTAGCGTCGGAGGCCGGGGAAAGGGGAGCCCGTGTCCGTCGATACCGCCGTCCACCCGCCACCGTCCCGGCCGGCGCTCACGCCGCTGCCGTGGCTGCTGCCGATCCGCCCCCTGCAGGCCGCGGTGTGGGAGCTCGCCGCGATCGCCGTGCTGCTCGCGTGGCTGGTCGACGGCGTCACGCAGCCGGTGAAGATCGCCGTGAGCGCCGTCGCGGGGCTGGTGGTGCTGCTGACGTCGGTGCGCTTCGCCGGGCGGCACCCGGCCGGCTGGGCGCTGACGTGGACGGCGTTCCGGTTGCGCCGCCACGACACCCGCCGCGACGGCCCGGACCCGCTGCTGCACGTGGCCGGGCCGGTGAAGGTCCGCCAGCACGTCGACCGCGCGGGCAACCGCTTCGGCGTCGCGGAGATCGACGGCGGGTGGAGCGCGCTGATCCGCCTGACACCCGGCCCGGGTGCGCCGGGGCCGCTGGTCGACGCCCTGCGCTCGGCCTACATGCGGGCGGACATCCCGCTGGCCTCGGCCCAGCTGCTGACCTGGGCGATCCCGCACGGCGACCAGGTGCTGCGGGTGCGGTGGCTGGCGGTGCGCTACCGCCCGGACCTCGCGCCGGTCGCGGCGCTGGCCCGCGGCGGGGGTGAGCTCGGCGCGCTGCGGAGCACGGCGTCGGCGGCGTTGAGCCTGATGGGCGCGGTGGCGGAAGCCGGGTACCAGAGCACGGTGCTGGAGGCCGGCGAGCTGGCGAAGGAGCTCCGGGTGGCGTTGGGCGTCCAGGGGACGGCGGCCGGGCCGCCGGACCGGTGGAAGTCGTGGGTGTGGGGTGAGTCCACGCAGATGTGCTTCACGCCGCGGTCCGCCCGGGTGCTGGACGTGGCGGTGCCCGGGGCGGCGTTCACGGCGACGTCGTACACGCTGACGCGGACGGCCGGCGGCCAGGAGAAAGCGGTGGTGACGATCCGGGTGGGCGCGCGGGCGGGCGCCGACGTCCCCGTGCCGCCCGCGGTGGTCCCGCTGCACGGGCGGCACGGGGCCGGGGTGCGCCGGACGCTGCCCCTCGCCCTGGATTCCTGACTCAGTTCACGACGAACGTCCGGATGCTGCGGGCCGGCAGCTGGGCGTTGAAAGCTCCGTTCGAGATGGTGATGCCGGTGGAGGGCGCGAGGTTCGCGCTCTGGTTGGTCAACCAGGTCTGCGCGGTCGCGGAACCGGTGTCCCGGAGGGTGAACGCGAGGTCGGCCGCCGCGGTGTTCTTGTTGATGGCGACGATGACGATCCTGGCCCCGCTCTTGTACGCCGAGATGTAGACGTTCGCCTGCGGGTTCGCGGTCGCGGTGATCCGCTGGTAGTCGGGGCGGACCCACTTCGCGAAGTGCGCCATGCAGGCGCCGCGCTTGCTGATCTGGCCGTCTTCGCGCATCGGGCCGTACGAGCGGCGGATGTACCACCACACGTAGGTCTGGAACCGGCCGTCCACCAAGGCGCGGTGCATGTGCTCACCGACGTCGAGCGCCTGCGGCCACAGGTCGGCCGAATCGGTGCTGTTGGGGTAGTAGACCTCGGTCATCCACAGTTCCTTGCCGGCACCCTTTTGCTGGAAGAGCGGGTAGGGCAGGTCCGCGAACGAGGTGCCGTAGAGGTGCGCGCCGATGATGTCCACATTGGCCAGTGCGGCAGGATCGTTGAGGATCGGGTCGGACATGTTCTTGCGGTACTGGAACGACTCGGGAGCGATCACCCGGGTGGTGAGCGAGCCGGCGTTTTCGCGCAGGAACTTGACGATCTCGGCGGCGGTCCACGCCGTCCAGTCGTGCGCGTAGTCCGGCTCGTTCTGGACCGAGATCCCGTACAGGTTCACGCCGTTGTTCTTCATGAACGCGGTGAAGTCGTTCAGGTGCTGGGCATAGGCGCCGTAGGAGCCGTACTTCAGCCGCTTGCCGCCGGAGAAGCTCTCGGTCATCGAGGCGGGCGGGTTCCACGGCGAGGCGAAGACCTTGGCCCCGAGGTCACTCGCCCGCTTGGCCGTGGCGACCTCGCGGCTCCAGTTGTTGCGGTCCTCGTGGACTGGGATGCGCAGCACGCTGAACCCCAGCTGGTTCGTGCCGTTGCCGAACGCCGTCTCGCGCTGGGCGGCGGTGAGATCGCCGATCCAGACGGTGTGGTTCATCCCGCCGAAGCCCTGGATCGTCTGCTGCACGTTCGACGGCTCGACGACCACCGCGGCGGCCGCCGCGGCCGGGGACGCGGTCGCCGCCAGCACCACCGGCAGGGCGGCACCGGCCGCCAGCACGGTCCGCCGGCGCAGGAGCGGCGAACCCTCGATTTCGGACTGCTGTGGACGTGCGGTCATGGCATCTCCCTGGAGTCGTCTGGACGAACAGCCTGGGAGCGCTCCCGAAACAGTCCTAACAGTGCCCGTGCGACACGGTCAATGAAACGTTCAGTCGAATATATCGACCGCCGGAAACCGCGGCGCACTCCTGGGCTCGCTCTTCCTCGGCCTCTCGGAGACGATCGTCACCGTTGTCCAGCTTCAGGCGCCGGGGTGGATCCAGGGTCTGCTCGCTGTGTTCGCCACCGGATTCCCGCTCGTGACCGCGATCGTTTCTTCATCCTGCTGTGGTGCAAGAAGGCTGCCGAATCGGGCATCCGATCGACGTTGGAGTCACTGCATCGCCAACGCGATCCGGAACAACGTCGTCCACGTCAAGCTCGACGAGATCGTCCGGGACACCGACGCGGTCGCGGAGCTGCTCGTCGACGACACGACCACGGTGCAGCAGCTGGTCCAGGTCGCCGACCGCGATCGGCGTGTCCAGCACGGCGACGATCGTCCTCTCCGCGAAGCCGACATCCGCCCGACGGACAAGCTCATCGCCCTGCCGCTGCGGCGCCCTGCCCCGCGCTTCCGGACATGACCGGGCAATCCCACTCAGCCGCGGACGGCTTCGTACACCCCGGCGATCATCGCCACCACCGGCACCAGCGACAGCAGCACGAGAAACTCCGTCACGTCCAGCAGCCGCGACCAGTACGGCGACCGCAGCCCGCGCGCCACCCGCGTGGCGTACACCAGGCAGAGCACCGCCGCGCACACGACCGCGCAGCCCACCGCGAACACCGCCGTGCGCTGGCCCGACGCGACCAGCCACACGCCGGCGGACACCAGCGTGGCGACGCCGAAGCCGATCAGCACCAGCCGCTGCGCCCGGCCCGCGTACGACCGCGACCGCAGGGTCCACGCCAGCCCCAGCAAACCCGCGAGCCCGGCTTCCCACGGCCCGCCCGAGGCCAGCACGACGGAACCGGCCAGCACCACCGACCCCAGTGCCACCAGCAACCCGGTCAGCACCGCCTGCGCCCGGGACGTCCGGCCGATCATCTCCGTGCCCAGCGACGGCTGTTCGTCCGCGCGGAACGCCTCCATGTCGTCCGGGACGCGCGGCAGCGGCAGGCGGGCGAGGCGCAACGCCAGCATCGGCGCCACCGCGGCCAGTGCCGTGCACAGCACCGCGGCCACCGCCGCCGCCGAGAGCGGGGACACCCCCGCCAGCAGGACGACCCCGCAGGTCAGCGCGCCGAAACCCGCCGCGCCGGTGATCGCCACGAACCACGGCAGGCGGTCGGCCACCGAAACCGCCGCCAGGACGCCGTACACCGTCACCGCCGCCAGGCCCGCGGCGAGCGGGCCCGCCGATAGCGAGAACAGCGGATGCGGTGGGAGCACCGACATCCCGGCCAGCAACGCCACGCCGACGCCGGCCAGCGAGCCCGCCGCACCCGCCTCTGCGTCGCCGTACGCGCGGCTCAGCGCGCCGCCGCCGAGCAGGAGTACGAGGGCGAGCAGCCCGGTCCCGATCGGGGCCAGGACACTGCCCGAGGCCGCCGCCTGGACCAGCAGGCCGCCCGCCAGCAGCAGGACCACCGCGGCGACCAGGCCGGACCGCCGGGCCACCGAGGGGCCCCAGCCGCCGGACGTGTCGGCGACGCTGGCGATCGAGTCGACGACGTCGTCGAACAGCAGCGGACCCCGCGGGCGCTCCCGCGGGGTCAGGTGCAGCACTTCGCCGTCCCGGATCTGGGCCGCGGCGACGCTCAGGCCCAGTGCCAGTGGCGCGCCGCCGAGCCTCGACAGCACCCAGCCCGGGTGCTCCGCCGACGCCTGCCCGGACGCTCCGGCCAGCCGCACCAGCTGGGGCACCAGTTCGGCGAACGTCGACTGCTGCGGGAGAGCGACGTCGACGCGGGCCCGCGGCGTGACCACCGTGACCCGCCGGGTGGTGCCGGTAAGAGAAGCCGTCATCACACGTCTTTCGCGGCCGCGATCATCGGGGCGAACTTGGCGGAAGACGCCTCGGCGAGCTTCTGCAGCCCGGCGTTCACCGCCTCCAGCACGATCTCCGAGAGGTTGCGGGCGTCGTACTCGCGGATCGCGCGGGGGTCGATGTCGATCGAGGTGAAGCGGCCGTCGCCGCGGAGGGTGACGGTGACCTCGTTCTGCCGCGAGTGCGCCTTGACCTCCATCGCCTCGACCGTGCGCTGGATCCGCTGGACCTCTTCGGTCTGCTTGCGCACCTGCGCCAGCAGCTCGTCCATGTCGGGCACCGCGTACGGATCGGTCACTGTGCTTTCCCTTCTTGCTGCCGGACGTGGACACTGGCCACGAACCGCTGGAAACCGGGCGAGAGCCGCCGGGCGGTCGCGGGTGCGGCCGTGCAGGCGAGCTCGAGCACCAGGCGCTCCGCCGGCGTGGCGCCGGGGACCGTCAGGTGCACCTGGGTCTGGATCAGCTCGGTGCCTTCGCCGGTGCGCAGGCGCAGCAGCTGCATCACGGCGGGGGCGGCCGCGTCGCCGACGTCGCGGCGGCTCAGCACGTCGAGCCCGGCCAGCGTCCGCGAGAGACGTTCGACCGCTTCCGCCGCGATCGCATCGATCGTCGTGTCGTCGGGTCGCTGCTGGACGCTCACGGTGATGTTCGGGACGAACTCGCCCGGTGCGGCGTCGTGCACGGCGACGAACACCGCGCCGGAGTCGCCCGGGTCGACGGCGGTCCAGCCATCCGGGATGACGAAGTCGAGGGGAAGGGTCATCACAGCCCCACGTACGCCACGGCGTCGTCCCAAGCGGCGCCGGCGGCGTCGGCCGCCTCCGTTGCCGCGTGGCTGACCGCGTCGACCGCCGCACCGCCGTACTCGCCGATCGTGTGGCCGAGTTTCGGCAGGTCGATGTCGATCTTCGCGCCGACGCCCAGGCCGAGGCCGAGCGCCGCGCCCGCCTTGAAGTTGACCTTGAGGTGCCCGGCGTCGTAGACGGCTTGGGCGTCGAGCTGCGCGCCGAGGCCGTACTGCAGCGTGCCGTTCGCGCCGACGCCGATGCCCGCGACGTCCGCGGCGACCTCGCCCTCGACCTTCCCGCCCACGAAGGCGTTCGCGTGCGCGCCGACGCCGTGGGCGCCGATCGTGCCGGACGCGCTCGCCTCGCCGCCGGCCAACACCGTGCCCTTGGCGTGGGCTTCGGCCACGCCCCACGCCTTCTTGGCTTCGGCTTCGCCGTGCAGTGCCGCGAGTTCCGCGTGCCCGGAGGCCGACGCGTCCCAGCCCTTCGAGGTGATCTTCCCGTCGTACTCCGGGGACCAGCCGTCCTGCTCGTGCTGGAACTTGTAGTAGGTGATCTCGGTGTTGCGGCCGATCTTGTTCTTCAGGCCTTCGGCTTCCGGCTGCCCGAACGGCGTGTCGGCCTTCTTCGGCGCGCGGGTGCCTTCGAGGCCGTCCCAGGTGAGTTTCTTCCAGCCGGAGTTGCCGAACCACGACGGCACGGTCCGCGGCCGCTTCCGGCCGTCCAGTGGCTCGCCGTTGAGCCAGTGCAGCGGCCCGCGGGCCCACTTGCCGAGCTCGTGTTCCAGGCGGCCGACGCCTTCGGGCGGGAACAGCTCGGCGAGCGCGTCGGCGAACTCGTCGACGACCTGGCGGGCCGCGGCGACGCTCTGTTCCCCGAGCTGCCGCGCGGCCTGGATGAACGCGCCGACCGAAGCGGAGTTCACCGCGCGGGCCTGGGCGGTCAGCTGGGCGGCGTAGGAGTCGAACTGCGCGAGCACCGAGTCGACGGCTGCTTCCGCGGACTGCACGAGCCGGGCCGCGGTGGCGAGCCGGTTCGCCTGGTCGCCGAGTTTCGCGGCCGTTTCGGCGAGGTCCTTGCCGAGTTCGCCCGCGGCCGTCGCGAACGCGGTGTAGGCGTCACCGTCCCAGTCCGCGTGCAGCGTCTTCGCGGACTCGTCGATTTCCCGCGCCCGCCCCGAAACCGCCGACGCCCGGGTGGCGACGCGGTGCGAAGCGGCGCTCAGCGCCCCGGGATCGCCGGTGACGCGGCGGCGGCACTCGACGAGCACCCGCCGGTACCCGGACAGCACGGAGCTGACCACCCCGGACGCGTCGACCACCCCCGAGCCCGCCACCGGTCAGTTCCCGGCCGCGTCGTAGCCGACGTGCTGGCTGAAGTGCTTGCCGTTGTAGTCCAGGTCGATGTCGAGGTCGAAGTCCTGCCCGCCCGGAGCCTCCACAGTGGACTCACCGGTGGTGAGGTTGGTGTGGATGACGACCTCGTCGGCGTGCCCGGCCGCGGGCACCGGCGCGGGTGCGGGTGCGGGGATCGACGGCGTCGTCCCTGGGTGGTCGACGGCGATCCAGCTGTCGGCCGGGTTCAGCGGGGAGCCGTTGCCGGTCACCGCGGCGCCGCCGCTGGAACCGCCGCCGGCGGCGAGCGCGGGCGGGGTGTAGTCGGTGAACGAGGGTTGCTGCGGGATCCCCCCGCCGCTCCCGCCTGCCACCGCCTGCTGCCCCGACGGGCTCGCCACCGGCGGCGGGGTCTGCGGCGCGGTGACCGGGGTGGTCCCGATCGACGACTGCGATGTCGCACCCGAACTGCCGGAGCCGTGGTGGAAGAGCTTCTCGATCTCGCCGATGACCTGCGCGAGCGTGGTCACCTGCTGGGCGAGGTCGACCGCACCGAGCGCCTTGAGCAACGCGCCGATCGCGGTGATGAACGCCCGCAGCGACGCACTCGTCGCGGTCGACAAAGCGACCGCGGCGCCGTAGGTCCACCAGTTCGACATCAGCGCGGCGACCGTGGGGTTCACCGCGGAGACGACCGCGCGGTAGGCCTCCTGCGCGGTCTTGATCAGCGTCCCGGAGACACCGAGCAGCTCGGCGCCCTTCTGGACGACGGTGATGATCTTCGTCAGCTGGTCGAGCGAGTCGCTGATCTTCTTCAGCGCCGACTCGCTCGCCGCCCCGGACCAGATCTTGCCCAGCTGGTCGGCCGCCTTGGTCAGCTCTTGGTACATCGAGAGGAACTGCTCGGCCTTGCGGACCAGGTCCGCCACGTGCTTCGCGATCTGCTCCGGCTGGCCCGTGACGATCTGCGGGAGGATGGTGATCGGCCCGCCCGAGGACGCGGTCGCGTCCATCGCGCTGGAGTTCGGGAAAGTCAGCATCGGTCCTCACATGAAGTTCGAGGGGCGGACGATCAGACGACGGAGGCGGGCCGGTAGACGCTGACCTTCGCCAGCCCGCCGGTGCGGGCGTCGAGCAGCCCGTGGTTGTAGAGGCGGCCGCCGTCGCCGGCGACGCCGATGACCGGCTGGCGGTCGGAGAACAGCAGCGGCTCCACGACCACGACGTCGCCGCTGTGCACGCCGCCGGGCACGTCGGAGAACGTCCGCGCGGTGCCCGCGTAGACCTCGATCAGCCCGACCCGCGCCTGGTTGTCGGCGTCACCGGCGAGCCAGTCGTTGAAGTCGGCGACGCCGTGGAAGCGCGTGTCGGTGATCGGGTGGTCGCCGAGCCGGCCCAGCCGCGCGTCCCCCAGGTAGCGCAGCACGTTCCCGACCGACGACGGCTCGCCGTGGGCGCCCGCGCTGTCGTTGATGGCCAGGGTGGCCAGCTCGGACGCGTGCGAGCTGCCCCAGATCGACGACGCGGTGCCGCTCGGCGCGTGCCCGCCGCCGTAGCCGGAGGCCACGTCCCGGTCGGCCGCCTGGTAGGCATCGGCGCTGGCCTTGACCAGCCCGTTGATCTGCTGCAGCAGCTGCAGCAGCGTCCGGACGGCGGTGATCTGGCCGGAGTGCAGGGCCGCGTTCGCGGCGGCGACCGCGCTGCCGAACGTCGCGAACGACATCGGCGGCACGACGAGCCGTTCGAGGTCGGCCACGGCGTTGATGCCGTGCGCGATGATGCCCCCGACGTTGCCCACGGCGGAGCGCATCGCCTCGGGCTCAGCCCGGTACTCGCCGGCCATGGCTCTCCTTCCGGGTGGCTTGCACGGCCCGAGCGTAAGTTCGGCCCCGGAAGCGGGCGGACGGCAAAAGTACCCACCGTGCCCGGGCGGCAAGTGGCCAAAATACCGGTCAGAGCCGCCCCGATCCGCTGGAGCATTGCCGCATGAGCCTCATCCCCGAGCGCCCGTCCGAGATCGTGCTGCAGTCGCCGCCGATGCTCCCGAAGAGCTCCTCCGGCGGCATGGTGCAGCTGATGATGTTCCTGCCGATGATGCTCGGCATGGGCGCGATGTCGTTCGTCTACATCGGACGCGACGGCGGCGTGATGACGTGGATCTTCGGCGCCCTGTTCCTCTGCGCCATGGGCGGCATGGTGGTGATGTCGCTGGGCCGCGGCGGGATGGCGAAGAAGGCGCAGATCAACGACGAACGCCGGGACTACCAGCGCTACCTCTCCGGGCTGCGCACCCAGGTCCGCGACATCGCCGACGGCCAGCGCGCGGCCATGGTCGCCGTCCAGCCCGACCCGGCCGACCTGTGGGCCTACGTCGAGACCGGGAAGCTGTGGGACCGCCGCCGCGGCGAGCCGCAGTTCGCGCAGGTGCGCGCGGGCACCGGGCCGCAGCGGCTCGCGACCCCGCTGAAGGCACCGCAGACCGTACCGCTGGAGGACCTGGACCCGGTGTCCTCCACCAGCCTCAAGCACTTCATCCGCACCTACTCGACGGTGGACGGCCTGCCGGTCGCGCTGTCGCTGCGGTCGTTCGCCGCGGTCACCGTGGCCGGGCGGCGGCCGGCCGTGCTCGGCCTGGTGCGGGCGCTGCTGTGCCAGCTCGTCACCTTCCACTCCCCCGCGGACCTGCGGATCGCGCTCTGCGTGTCGCCGGACCGGCAGCACGACTGGGAATGGGCGAAGTGGCTGCCGCACGCGACCGCGGCCGGCGCGGCCGACGCCGTCGGCTCGCGGCGGCTGGCCGCCGAGACCGCGGCCGGGCTGGCCGAGCTCCTGGGTGCCGACCTCGGCGAACGCCCGGCGTTCAGCCGGCGCGCGGCCGCCGAACTCGACCTGCCCCACCTGGTGGTCCTGGTCGATGGCGGCAACGCCCACGGCGAGCCCCGGCTGGTCGGCCCGGACGGCAGGCTCGGCGTCACGGTCCTCGAAGTCGGGCAGGAGCACCCGCGGGCGTCGTCGTCCGAAAAGCTGCTGAGCCTGCACACCGCACCGGAGTCCCTCGGCATGGTCGTCGGCGAAGGCGGCGAGCAGCGGCTCGGCTTCCTCGGCCGCCCGGACGTCCTCGACCGCGGGGCCGCGGAAGCACTGGCCAGGATGCTGACGCCGTTGCACACCCCGGCCGCGGTCGTCGGCGAGAAGCCGATGTCGTCGACGTTCGGGCTGGCCGGGCTGCTCGGCATCGGCGACCCGCGCGACACCGACACCGCCGTCACCTGGGCGCCCCGGCCGGCCCGCGACCGGCTGCGGATCCCGCTGGGCGTCAACCCGGAAGGGCGGCCGGTCGAGCTGGACCTCAAGGAGTCGGCCGAGGGCGGGATGGGCCCGCACGGCCTGGTCATCGGCGCGACCGGGTCGGGCAAGAGCGAGCTGCTGCGGACGCTGGTGACGGCGCTGGCCGTGATGCACAGCTCGGAGACGCTCAACCTGGCGCTCATCGACTTCAAGGGCGGCGCGACCTTCGCCGGGATGACCGGGCTGCCGCACACGTGCGCCGTCATCACCAATCTCTCCGACGACCTCGCGCTGGTCGACCGCATGGCGGACGCACTCAACGGCGAGCTGCTGCGGCGGCAGGAACTGCTGCACGCGGCCGGGAACTACGCGTCGGTGCGCGACTACGAGAAGGCCCGCGCGGACGGCGCGCCGCTGGACCCGCTGCCGTCGCTGCTGGTCATCATCGACGAGTTCAGCGAGCTGCTGTCCTCGCGCCCGGAGTTCATCGACCTGTTCGTCGCGATCGGCAGGCTCGGGCGGTCGCTCGGGATCCACCTGCTGCTGGCCTCGCAACGGCTGGAAGAGGGCCGGCTGCGCGGGCTCGACTCCCACCTGTCGTACCGGATCGGGCTCCGGACGTTCTCCGCCGCGGAAAGCCGGGCGGTGCTGGGGGTCGCGGACGCCTACCACCTGCCGCCGGTGCCGGGCTCGGCGTACCTCAAGTCCGACACCGAGACGCTGATCCGGCTCAAGGCGGCCTACGTCTCCGGAGAGCTGCCGCCGCGCAGCACGGTCGTGCGCGAGGACGGGCGGGAACTGGGCGTGCTGCCGTTTTCCCTGGCGCCGGTGGAGATCCCGGTGACGACCGAGGTGTCTTCCGTTTCGGAAGCCGAGGGCACCGGCGAGACGATCATCGGCGCGATGCTGTCCCGCCTGGAGGGCCGCGGCCCGGCCGCGCACCAGATCTGGCTGCCGCCGCTGGCCGAACCACCGACGCTGGACCAGCTGCTGCCCCCGCTCGGCGAGGACGCCGCGCGCGGCCTCTGCCCGCTCGGCTGGGGCGGCAACGGGAAGCTGACGATCCCGGTGGCGCTGGTGGACAAGCCGTTCGAGCAGCGCCGCGACCTGCTGTGGGCCGACTTCTCCGGCGCGGCCGGGCACGCGTTGATCGTCGGCGCGCCGCAGAGCGGGAAGTCGACGCTGATGAAGGACATCGCGGGCGTGCTCGCGCTGACGCACACGCCGGCCGAGGTGCAGATCTTCGTGCTCGACATGGGCGGTGGCGCGCTGGCCCCGATCGCCGGGCTGCCGCACGTGTCCGGGTACGCCACGCGCCGGGACGCGCAGCGCTGCCGCCGGGTCGTCGCCGAGCTGACGACGTTGCTGGAGCAGCGCGAGGAGTTCTTCGCCGCGCAGGGCATCGAGTCGATGGCCGCGTTCCGCGCCCGCCGTGCGGAGTACGTGGAGAGCACGGACGAGCGCGAGTTCGGCGACGTGTTCCTGTTCGTGGACAACTGGACCACGATCCGCCAGGAGTACGAGCAGCTGGAGGAGCAGATCACCGGCCTGGCCGCGCGCGGGCTCGGCTTCGGCATCCACGTCATCGTCTCGCTCAACCAGTGGATCGGCGTCCGCGCCCAGCTGCGCGACGCCATCGGGACGCGCTTCGAGCTGCGCCTGGGCGACCCGATGGACTCCTCGATCGACCGCAAGGTGGCGGCCAACGTCCCCGCCGACCGCCCGGGCCGCGGCATCACGGCGGAGAAGCTCCACTTCCTGGCGGCGTTGCCCCGCATCGACTCCGACCAGCGCCCGGAGACGATCGGCGCGGGCGGCGTCGACCTGGTGCGGCGGATTTCCGAGGCGTGGCAGGGGCCGCGCGCCCCGCAGGTCCGGCTGCTGCCGCCGGAAGTGCCGCTGGACACCTTGCCGCCCGCGCCTTCGCGGCAGATCACCTTGGGTATCGCGGAGTCGACGTTGCGCCCGGTGTACCTGGACTTCGCGGCGGACCCGCACTTCGTCGCGTTCGGCGACGTGGAGTCCGGCAAGTCGTCGCTGCTGCGCGCGATCGCGTCCGGGATCACTTCGGCGTACCCGCCGGAGGAAGCGGCGATCATCGTCGCGGACTACCGGCGGGGTCTGCTGGGTGCGGTGTCCGAGCCGCACCTGCTGGGGTACGCGGGTGCGGAGGGCAAGCTGACCGACCTGATCGCGGAGTGCGCGCAGGCGATGCGCAACCGCCTGCCCGGCCCGTCGGTGACGCCCGAGCAGCTGCGGAACCGGTCCTGGTGGCGCGGGCCGGAGCTGTTCGTGCTGGTGGACGACTACGAGCTGGTGGCCACGGTGGGCCGCAACCCGCTGCAGCCGCTGCTGGAGTTCCTGCCGCAGGCCCGGGACATCGGGTTGCACCTGGTGATCGTCCGCGGGGCCGGTGGTGCCGGGCGGGCGTTGTTCGAGCCGGTGCTGCAGCGGCTGCGGGAGCTGGGCTCGCCGGGGTTGATCATGTCGGGGGCGAAGGACGAAGGCGCGCTGCTGGCGGACGTGAAGCCGTCACCGCAGCCGCCGGGCCGCGGAACGCTCGTGTCGCGGCGGCACGGGACGGGGCTCGTGCAGGTGGCGTGGACGAAACCGGCGGAATCCTAGTCTCCGGCGCGGCACGAGCCGTTCGAGGACATCCGCCCGGCGTCAAGATCTCCGGAGCCGTCCACATCGGACAGTGCCACGACGGAAGCCGTGGTCATCGCACCGGCCCGGTCTTCTCGGCGTCGAAGTGGTAGTAGCAGACCACCCGGTGCTTGCCCTGCGCCCAGCTCGACGACGTCGGCGTCACGACCTGGACGCGGACGCCGGGCACCGGGCCCGCGCCGGCCTCGCACCGGGCCAGGGTGGTCCGGTAGAGCTCCAGGATGTCGGGCATCGGGCCCTCGCCCAGCGGGATGACCCCGAACGCCTCGCCGGTGTGCCGCTCGGTGCACGACGTCCGGAGCACGTCGGCCTCGCCCGAGGTGGACGGGGACCAGAAACATTCGCCCGCGGCCAGGTCGAGCCCGTGCACCACGCTCTCGGGCAGCCGGTCCCGGCCGATCTGCTGCCACCACGCCGTCCCGTGGGCGATCTTGTACCCGAGCACGCCCATCCACGCCGTGAAGGCCACCAGCCCGCAGATCACCAGCACCAGCCCCCGCTGCCGCTGCTTCCTGATCCGGGCGATCGCGATGGCGCCGAACACCGGCGCGAGCAGGCCGCCCAGCAACCCCGACACGAGCGTGGCGACCGCGTAGCGGCTCACCGGCTGGTTGCGGAGCTCGGTGCGCATGAGCTCGTCGAAGAGCTCGGGATCGTGCTGTGGTGCTGTCATGTCTTCCCCTCCCGCGCCGGGAGCCTAGCGGGGGCCGGCCCAGGACTTCGCCACCTTTTCGAGCTCGACGGCGAACTTCCGCACCGCCGGACATCGAACCCCCACGGGTAACCGACTTCGGTAGGTTCCGAAAATCCTTCACGGCTCTTACGTTGAGCTGGACGTCCCGTTCGGGACGGGTACCCGGATCACCTTGGCCGAAGGGCATTTTCATGCGAATGTCGAGGGCTGTAGCCGCGGTGGGCGCGGCCGCCGCGGCGCTGAGCCTGGTCTCAGCGGGGGTGGCGGACGCCCAGCAGGACATCATCGGCGGGACCACGGTCTCCTCCGCGCCCTGGGGCGCCCAGATCTACTGGAACAACGTGACGACCTACGGCGGCTTCGAGTGCTCGGGCACGATCATCGCCCCGCAGTGGGTGCTCACCGCCCGGCACTGCCTGAACTCGCCGGGCATGCACGTCAAGGTCGGCAGCGTGACCCTCCAGCAGGGCACGAACGCGAACGTCGACCAGCAGAAGGCGTCCCCGAACGGGGACATCGCCCTGCTGCACCTGTCGACGGCGGTCAATACGACGTACATGAAGCTCGGCACCGGCAACCCGCCGACCGGGTCGACCAACCAGATCTACGGCTGGGGCCGCACGCAGGGCAGCAGCCCGCCGTCGAGCACCCTCAAGACGGCCAACGTTCGCGTGACGGGCCTGAGCTCGGACGCCTACGGCGGCACGGCGATCGCCAGCCAGGGCATCAACGGCTCGGCCTGGCACGGCGACTCGGGCGGCCCGCAGCTCTCCAACGGCGTCCAGGTCGGGGTGTGCTCGACGGGCAACAACTCCGGTTCGAACCCGCAGGGCACGCAGAACTACGCCAGCATCGCCTTCAGCCGCAGCTGGATCCGCACCACCGCCGGCGTCTGAAGCCTGCCGCGGCTTGTCGTGAGTGGTAAGGCGGGTTCCAACCAGCCTTACCACCCACGACCGGATCAGTCCACAATGGACGCCCGCAGCGCGGCCTTGTCCGGTTTCCCGGACGGCGCCACCGGAACCGCGCCCACGAAGCTGAACCGCGCCGGCACCGCCGCCTCCCCCAGCTCGGCCGCCACCGCCTTGCGTACCTCGTCCAGGTCCGGCGACCGGCCCGGCACCGGGACCACGAACGCGTGCGCCGCTTCGCCCGTCAGGGAGTCCGGCACCGCCACGACGTACGCCTGGTCGATGTCCGGGCACGCGGCGATCGCCCGCTCGATCGGGCCGGTGTAGTGGATGATCGCGTTCACGATCACCACGTCCCGCGCGCGGCCGGACAGGTGCAGGTAGCCCTCGGCGTCCAGGAACCCGAGGTCCTGCGTGCGCACCCAGCCGTCGCGCAGCACCTCGGCCGTGGCCGCCGCGTCGCGCCAGTAGCCCGAGAAGGCCGACGGCGTCCGCACCCACACCTCGCCTTCGCGCACCGAGATTTCCACTGTGTCGCAGGGCTTCCCGACCGAGCCGAGGCCCTCGTCGGCCCGGCAGACGGTCAGCATCCCGGTCTCGGTCTGGCCGTACGCGTGGTGCATCGCGGGCCCGATCCGCTCGGTCGCCTCGGCGAGCGTGTGCGGCGGCACCGGCGACCCGGCCACGATCAGCGTCCGCAAGGCGCTCAGGTCGACGTCTTCGGAGCGGAGCACGTCGAGGATCCGGTGCAGCCGGGGCACGGTCGTCAGCGCCGCCGTGATGCCCAGCCGCGGCAGCACCGCCGGGAAGTCCGGCGGCGCTTGCGGGATCACCGCCGTGCCGCCCGCGAGCAGGCACACGCCCAGCTGCTCGACCATCACCGCGCTGGCCAGTGACCCGAACAGCAGGTACCGCCCGAACCCCGCCCCCAGCCGCTCGTGCGCCGAGCCCGGCACCGGCGGCCGCCAGACCCGGCCCTCGGTCAGCGCGCGATAGCTGTAGGCCACCCCCTTCGGGACACCCGTGCTGCCGCTGGTGAACACGACCGTCGCGATGTCGTCGAGGCGTCCCTGCGGCACCGGCTCGGTGAAGCGGGCCACCAGGGAGTCCACCGGCAGCACCGGCACCCCGGCTTCCCACGGCTCGTCGGCGACCACCGCCGCGACGTCGCCGAGGACGTGCCGCAGCTGCGCCTCCGGCAGCCCGGGCCGCACCGCGACCGCGCGGGCGCCGAGCACGTGCACCGCGATCAGCGCGGCGAACCCCTCCGGGGTGACGGCGGTGGCGAGGCCGACGCCGTCACCCGGGCCGAGCCCCGCCGTCCGCAGGCCCGCGGTGAACCGGCCGATCAGCTCCCGCAGCTCACCGCGGGTGGTCACCCGCGCGCCGTGTTCGAACGCGGGGACCTCCGGAGCGCGCTCCAGCTCGTCCAGCAGTGCCTGCGGGTGGACCATCGCGACTCACCTCTCGCCCGGGGGATCCCGGTCTACCGGGCGGATCTCAGAATTTCGGCAGAGCCGACCGGGGGCCGCACCCGCAGGGACAGCTTGACCGCGACGGCGAGCGCCGCGATCAGGCCGGTGGCGGCCGCGAGCGTCCAGAAGTCCGGGTGCACGACGGACTGGCCGCGCTCGGCCTGCCAGGTGAGCAGCGCGAGCAGGCCCGCGTAGCCCGCGCCCGTGGTCCGGACCAGCCGGCGGCGGACGACGTCGGATTCGAGCACCCGGTGGCGGCGGGCCGTCAGGAGCAGCCCGAACGCGACCAGCGGCAGCACCTGCAGGGCGTGGATGCCGATGAAGTGCGGGATCCGCAGGTCCCCGCCGGTCGTGCTCCAGCCGAGCACCGGCAGGCCGGGGCCGCCGTCGTCGACGCCGACCGAGTGCGCGCCGAACGTCGAGTACTTGCCGTTCGCCTCGAGCACCGCCTGCTGCGCCGGCGTCGGCGAGAACATCAGCGTCGCGACGTACATCCCCGCCACGGCGAGAGCGGCGCCCCAGCGCAAGGCCGACCTCAGGGCCCGGTCCGGGATGCGCTGGAACAGCAGCAGGACGGCGACGGCCGCGGTCATCAGCCACGCCGTGTACGCGCCGCCGGCGACGACGTTGTTGATCGCGGCGTCGATGGGCGTCGACTGGTTGAAGTGCAGCGTGCGGCCGCGGACGACGATCTGCCACACCAGCAGCACGAAGTCCAGGCCGATGCCGGCGGCGAACAGCGTCCCGAACCACCAGCCGGCCCGGCGGCCGCGGCGCACGTGCGTCAGCAGCCACGCCAGCGTCAGCGCGTACAGTCCGATCGACACGGAGAACTTGAACGGCTTGAGCCAGATCGGCGCGTTGACCAGCGTGCGATCATCGACCAGGAGCCCGAGCAGCGAGGCCGCGCACAGCACCCCCATCGCCCCGGCGAGCACCACCAGCGGGCGGTGCCACGCGCGGAGCGTGACCAGCGGATTTCCCTTGTCTGCCATGGCTCGAGCCTGGCTCGGGGACACCGCGGAGGCACTGGAGCGCACCACCGTCCCGGGGTGGGGAACGCCCTACCCCGGTCCACGTGGGTAATAGTGCCGTCACCGCGACCGGCAGTTGTGCCGTTTGACCACACTGGCCTCTTTTCTAGCGTGACTTTCACACCGCGCGGACCACCGCGCCAGGGGAATTCGCTTCAGGAAGGAGGTGGCCCGTCGATGTCCAGTCCGGGATTCCAGGCAGATTCCGCTGCCATGACGCGCGCCGTCCAGGGTTTCGAGGAAACCGCGACGAACGCCAAGTCCACGATGGCCAGCTTGGAGTCCGAGCTGACCGAGGCGCTGCGCAACTACAAGGGTGACCAGGCCGTGGCCTTCTGGGACCTCCAGCGGCGGCTGCAGGAAAAGATGTCCGCGGCGGTGAAGGAGCTCGACACGATGTCGCAGCTCGTGCACACCAGCCACGCGAACTACGGCCGCGGCGACGCCGACGTCCACCAGAGCTTCCAGGGGGTCGGCAACACCCTCGAGGGCTCGGGCGTGCTCCCCCGCCTCAACCCCTGACCGAGAGGACGCCCACCATGGCCGACGTCGTCGAAATCAACTTCGCCGCGCTGCAGCACAGCTCGGCATCCCTGGCCGCCAAGGCCAAGGCACTCACCTCGCAGCTGGAGCAGCTGCACCAGAACCTGCAGCCGATCACCGCGACCTGGTACGCCTCCGGCAGCTCCGCCGGTGACGCCGCCCGCCAGGCGGAGACGCGCCTGCGCCAGGCCACCGCGGACATCGTCGCGATCATCGCGCAGTTCGGCGGGAAGGTCGGCGAGGCGCACGACCTCCAGCAGTCGCTGGAGAACCGCAACCAGGGACTGTTCGCGGGCTGATCCGCGCCCCAGACGTCGGTCGGCCGGTGCGGGAAACCCCCCGCTCGCACCGGCCGACCGGCTTTCCCCCTGTCCGCAAGTCGCGCCCAGAGAGCCGGGACCGATGCCAGACCAGTCGTACTACGTCCACCTGGAATCGCTGAAGGACTTCGTGCGGGAGCTGGAAACCCAGATCCACGCGATGTCGAAACCGAACGACTTCCTGCTCACCCTCGGCGAGGAGCCGCTGCTGTTCGGCGAGTTCGGCGAGGCCGGGTCGCTGGCCGAGGCCCACCGCGCCGCCGTCTCGGAGATGCAGGGCCTGCTCGACCAGGTCCGCAGCGCGATCGGGTTCGCCCAGGACGTCACCACGACGGTGGCCGACGGTTACCAGCACGCCGACCAGTCGGTGGCCGGGGACCTGCACGCTTCGGGCGCCGTCACCGGCCTGCTCGACCCGGTGCTGGGCCTGCTGGGCGGCGGGAACACGAACGGGAGCGGCAAGGGATGACGAACACCGCGCACACGAACTTCGCCGCGTACAGCCACCAGCAGCTCTACGCGATGCTGCAGGCCGGCGACCCGAACAGCGCGCGGCACGCCGCCGACAAGTGGAAGTCCGCCGCGCTGCACCTGCACGAGCAGGCCCACAACCTGAACGCCGAACTGACCGAGTTCTCCGGCCAGTGGACCGGGGGCGCGGCCGACCAGTACCAGCGGATGATCACCGACCTCGCGAACGGCATCTCGAAGGTGGCGCAGACCGCGGAGGCGATGAACGTGACGCTCGGCGACGCCGCCGACGCGCTGGTGAAGGCCAAGAAGGAGATGCCGCCGCCGGTCCCGGTGCCGGACGTCGCCCCGGCCGACGTCGCGCTCGCGGTGAACCCGCCGCTGCTGCCGCCGGACGCCTCGCCCGCCGTCGTGCAGGCCGCGGCGCAGCAGCGTCAGCAGGCCATCGCGAACGTCGAAGCGCAGCAGGCCGCCGCGAACGCCGCCGGGTCGGCGCGCGAGCTGGCGATCGTGGTCATGACCCAGCTCGCCGGGGAGTACACCGCCGCGGAGGAGTCGATCCCGGCGTCGCCGAACGCCGTCCAGACCCCTTCGACCCCGCCCGCCGGTGGGGGCGCCGGGAGCGCCGGTTCGCCGGGGCTCGTCGGCAACGGCCTGACCGGTGGTGGCGGTGTCGTCGTCACCCCGGCCGACGGGCACCCGCTGCCCGGCGGCGGCACGACGACGACGCAGCCCGGGACGACCGTGCCGACGTCGAACCCGCTGTTCGGCGACATGTTCACCGCCGGGCTCGCCGCGGCTTCGGCCGCCGCGTTCGGCCGCTTCGGCTCGATCATGCCGAAGGTGCCGTCGTGGGCGACCGGCAAGGATCCCAAGGAAGACAAGGAACAACCGCCGGGCACGAAGCTCGGCGGCGGTGGGGCCGGCGTCGCGGGTGGCTCCGGTGGCGGCATCCCGATCGGCGGCGGGGACGCGCCTTCGCTCGGCGGCGGGGGCGGGGGCGTCCCGGTCGGCGGCGGCCTGAGCGGTCCCGGTGAAGTCCCGGCGGCGCACTCCGGCCTGGCCGGCGACGGCAGATC
>NZ_BNAW01000011.1 GCF_014654205.1 Amycolatopsis bullii | reverse complement strand
CGCGCCGGTCTTGTGGTTGCGGGCCCGGCTCAAAGTGATGTGACGGCCTCAGGCGACGGGATGACCACCCTGCTCCTCTATTTGGGTTGGGTTCACCGCTGCCGGATCAGTTTCTCCGCCACCCACTCCGCCACGCCCTCGGGATACGGATTTGCCAGCCCCAGAACGAAATGGCCGAATCCCGCCTCCGCTGCCTCGGCGATCTTCGCCCGCGTCGCCTCCGGTCGCTCGTAGTCGACCGGGAGGAAGATCGATCGGGTGATCTCCGCCGGGTCGCGGCCGATTTCCTTGCAGAAGGTGTCCAGCAGGCGGCTGCGGCTCGCCAGGTCCTCGATGTCGCCGCCGCCCGGGATGTTCCACACGTTCGCGTGCTCGGCCGCCACGCGCAGGGTTGCGCTTGCCCGGCCGCCGATCACGATCGGGGGGTGGGGGCGCTGCACCGGTCGGGGGTTCCCGAACGCTCCGGTCAAGGAAACGTGCGCGCCCGTGAAGTCGAACGGTTCCGCGGATGTCCACAAGCGACGGATCACCGTGCACGCCTCGGCCAGCGCCGCGACCGCGTCGTCCTGGGTGTGGTAGGGCAGGCCGTGCGCGTCGTACTCGCGCCGCGCGAGGGGGTGGCTCGGGCGGGAACCCGCGCCGATGCCGAAGTCGAGGCGTCCGCCCGAGACGACGTCGACCGTCGTGGCGATCTTCGCCAGCATCGCGGGCGGCCGGAAGCGGTTGCTGGTGACCAGGAGCCCGATGCGCAGCCGCGCTGTCGAAGCCGCCAGCGCCGAAAGCAGCGTCCAGCCCTCGAAGATCGGGCCGGCGGGGTCCCCGGCGATCGGCATCAGGTGGTCGAACAGCCACGCGTGTTGGATCTCCGGCACCGTGTCCGCTTCCCGCCACACGCGCAGGATCTCGTCGTAACCGACCTGCTGAGGTGCGGTCATGATGCCGAAGCTCATCGGCGCCGCCGCAGCGACGGGTCGAGCAGCGACGGCGGGGTGTCGAACTTCTCGCCGGGGGCCAGGTCGACGCCGGGGGCGACGACGGCGTCGATCTCGTCGAGCACGTCGGCGGGCAGCACGGTGTCGGCCGCTTCGAGCTGTGAACGCAGGTGATCGACGGTTCGCGGGCCGATGAGCGCGCTCGTCACGCCGGGGTGCGCGGTGACGAAGCCGAGCGCGAGCTGGATCAAGGTGAGGCCGGCCGCGTCGGCGAGTTTGGCCAGCTTCTCGACCGCGTCGAGCCGGGCCCGGTTGGCGGGGACGTCGAGGTCGAAGCGCTCCGGCACGACCTTCGCGCGGCTGGTGCTGATCTCCTGGCCCGCGCGGACCGCGCCCGACAGCCAGCCCGAGGCCAGCGGGCTCCAGGCCAGGACGCCCATCCCGTACTCCTCGGTCACCGGCAGCACGTGGGCTTCGATGCCGCGCTGCAGGATGGAATAACTGGGCTGCTCGGTGACGTACCGGCCGAGGTGGTGCTCGCGGGCGGCCCACTGCGCCTGGACGATGCGGTACGCGGGGAACGTGGACGACCCGAAGTAGCGGATCTTGCCCGCCCGCTGCAGGTCGGTCAGCGCGGAAAGCGCTTCCTCGTCGCTCGTCGCGGGGTCCCAGCGGTGGATCTGGTAGAGGTCGACGTGGTCGACGCCGAGGCGGCGCAGGCTGTCCTCGAGCGCGCGGACCAGCCAGCGGCGCGAGTTGCCGCGGTGGTTGCGCTCGTCGCCCATCGGCATGGTCGCCTTCGTGGCCAGCACGAGGTCGTCGCGGCGGCCGGCGATCGCCTTGCCGACCATCACCTCCGACTCGCCCTGTCCGTACATGTCGGCGGTGTCGACCAGGTTGATGCCCGCTTCGAGCGCGGCGTCGACGATGGCGGTGGCCTCGTCCTGGGTGGTGCGGCCGATGGCGCCGAAGTTCATCGCGCCGAGCGCGAGGGTGCTGACCTGGACGCCGGTGCGGCCCAGGGTGCGGTACTGCATGGGGTGCCTCCGTGGCATGATGGGCAAACGGAACGTTGCTCCGCTAACGATACGGAACATTGCTCCGCTTAGCAAGGAGGACCGGTGGACAAGCCCAAGCGCGCGGATGCCCGGCGCAACGAAAAGGCGCTGCTCGACGCGGCGGCGGCCGTCTTCGTCGCCTCGGGCGTGGACGCGCCGGTGCGGGACATCGCGGCCAAGGCCGGCGTCGGGATGGGCACCATCTACCGGCACTTCCCGACCCGGGCGGACCTGATCATCGCCGTCTTCCGGCACCAGGTGGACGCCTGCGCCGAAGCCGGGCCGGCGCTGCTGGCCTCGAGCGAATCGCCGTACGCCGCGCTGGCGCGGTGGATCGATCTGTTCGTCGACTTCCTGGTGACCAAGCACGGGCTCGCCGGTGTCCTCCAGTCGGACAACGCCGGCTTCGAGGCCCTGCACGCGTACTTCCTGGACCACCTGGTGCCGGCGTGCGGCGAGCTGCTCACGGCGGCGATCGCCGCCGGCGAGGTCCGGGCCGAGGTGGCGCCCCTGGACCTCATGCGCGGGGTCGGCAACCTCTGCATCGGCGCCGACGACCCCCGCTACGACGCGCGGGGGATGGTGAAGCTCCTCGTCGCCGGGCTGCGGTGCGAGACCATGGGGACATGACGGCGTGGCGGGAGTTCGAAGCGGCGGAACCGGAGTTCGCGCGACGGGTGCGGGCGTTGTTCGACGCGCACAAGCACAAGACGATCGCGACCCTGCGGGCGGACGGCTCGCCGCGGATCTCGGGGATCGAGACGGTCTTCGAGGACGGTGAGCTGGTCTTCGGGTCGATGCCGAACGCGCGCAAGGGCGCGGACCTGCGGCGGGACCCGCGGTTCGCGCTGCACAGCGCGACGGTCGACCCGGTGGAGGGCGCCGAGGCGCAGTGGCCGGGCGAGGCGAAGATCGCCGGTCGGGTGCGCACCGCGGACGGCGGGCGGTTCGAGGCCGACGTCGCCGAGGTCGTGCACACCCACCTGAACGAGGCGGCGACGCTGCTGGTCGTCGAGTGGTGGACGCCCGAAGGTGGATTGCGCAAGGTCGAGCGCGAGTAAGCCCTACTCGACCGTGACGGATTTCGCCAGGTTGCGCGGCTTGTCGATGTCGTAGCCCAGGGTCAGCGCCGCGTGGTAGGCGAGCAGCTGCAGCGGGATGGTCAGCAGGATCGGGTCGAGCTCCGGCTCGGTCTTGGGCACGATGATCCGCGGGACTTCGAGTTCGCCGAAGTCGACGTCCGCGTGGGTCACCGCCAGCACCGCGCCGCCGCGGGCCTTGATCTGCTGCACCGCGGCCAGGTTGCGCTCGGTCAGCTCGTCCGACGGTACGACGGCGACCGTCGGCAGCGACTCGTCGATCAGGGCCAGCGGACCGTGCTTGAGCTCGGAGGTCTGGTACGCCTCGGCGTGCCGGTAGGAGATCTCCTTGAACTTCTGCGCGCCTTCGCGGGCCACCGGGTAGCCGCGGACGCGGCCGACGAAGAACAGGCTCTTCGCGGCGGCGACCGTCTTCGCGTGCTCGGCGATCTCCGGCTCGAAGTCCAGGATGGCCTTGATCTGGCCCGGTAGCGCGCGGACGGCGTCGATGATCCGCTGACCGTCCGCATTGGACAGATCGCGCACCCGGCCCAGCGCCAGCGCGATCAGCGCGAACCCGACGGCCATGTTGGTCAGCGCCTTGGTCGAGGCGACCGCGATCTCCGGGCCGGCGTGCAGGTAGACGCCGCCTTCGCAGGCGCGGGCGATCGTCGAGCCGACGACGTTGACCAGTCCGACGACCCGGCCGCCCTTGCGCTTGATCTCCTCGACGGCGAAGGCGGTGTCGATCGTCTCGCCGGACTGGCTGACCGCGATGTAGAGCGTGTCGGCCTCGATGATCGGGTTGCGGTAGCGGAACTCCGACGCGGCTTCGGCGTCGGAGGGGATCCTCGCGAGCTCTTCGATCATCGTCGCGCCGATCTGGCCGACGTAGTAGGCGGAGCCGCAGCCGAGGATCTTCACGCGGGCGAACCCGCGCAGCTCCCGCGGTGTCAGGTTGAGCCCGTCCAGGCGGGCGACGCCGAACCGGTCGTCCAGCCGGCCGCGGATGATCCGCTCGACGGATTCGGGCTGTTCCTGGATCTCCTTGGCCATGTAGTGCGGGTAGCCGCCCAGGTCGAGGTCCTCGGCGTCGATGTCGATCTCGGTGGCCGGCTTGGTCGTGTCGCTCTCGTCGACGGTGAAGGTGCGGTAGCCGGTGGCGAAGACCGTCGCGAACTCGCCGTCGTCGAGGTGGGCGACCTGCGAGGTGTGCCGGACGAGCGCGGCGAGGTCGCTGGCGACGAACATCTCCCGTTCGCCCACGCCGATGATCAGCGGCGAGCCGTTGCGCGCGATGACCAGGCGGTCCGGGTGCGCGCTGTCGGTGACGGCGATCGCGTAGGTGCCGGTGACCCGGGAGACCGCCTCCACGACGGCGTCTTCGAGGGTTTCGGCGCCCGAGCGCGCGATCAGGTGGGCGAGGACCTCGGTGTCGGTCTCGGAGGCGAGGGTGACGCCGGCGTCGGCGAGCTGGGCGCGCAGCGCGTCGGCGTTGTCGATGATGCCGTTGTGGACGACGCAGATCCGGCCGTCTTCGGACGTGTGCGGGTGCGCGTTGGCCTCCGACGCGGGCCCGTGCGTGGCCCAGCGCGTGTGCCCGATGCCGGCCTTGCCGGTCAGGCGCTTGGGCAGCGCGGCGGCGAGGTTGCGGACCCGGCCGACCACGCGGTGGACCTGCGCGGCGCCCTTCGCGCCGAGGACGGCGATCCCGGCGGAGTCGTACCCGCGGTACTCGAGCCGGGTCAGGCCCTCGAGCAGGATGGGGGCGGCGTTCTGGCCGCCGATGTAGCCGACGATCCCGCACATGGGGAGACCTCTTCCTAGCCGTAGACGATGCGGCGCAGCTGCCGCTCGGAGAGGACGGGCGCGGCCACCAGCCGCCCGCGGAGCTCGGCGGCGATCAGGGGGAAGATCTCGGGGTTCTTCCGGCCCTGCGCCTGCAGCTCGGCGTGCCGCCGTCGCACGTAGTCCTCGGTGGGAGTCCGGTAGAAGGCCAGCACATCGTCGACGACGCGGGCGGCGACCCCGGGCGGCAGCCCGGTGGACGCGGCCACGCGCTCGACGATGTCGGTGTCCTCCACGCGGGCCATCATGCCCTGAGCGGCGAGTGAACCCCAAATTCTTGCCCGAAATCGGGCAGGAAGGCAGGGATTCACGACCGAGGCGTCCCTTTCGGTGTACCGGCGGCGATTGCTTCGACCAGCGGGAGCCGCACGCTCGCGTGCGGGATGATCCCCAGCTCGGCCAGCGCCGCCTTGGCGTTCGCCGCCGCGGTGCCGGAACTCATGAGGCGGCCGGTCAGCGGGCGCAGGTCGTCGTTGATCGCGCGCGCCTTGGCGAGGTCGCCGTCGCGGGTGGTGCGGATCAGGTCGGCCGTGCGGTCGGCCGCCACGTTGGCCACGACGCTGACCAGGCCCGCCGCCCCGCACGCCAGGTACGGCAGGTTGAGCTCGTCGATGCCGCAGTAGTACGCCAGTGACGTCCGGGAGAGCACCGCCATCGCCTCGGACAGGTCGCCCTTGGCGTCCTTGACCGCCCGGATCCGCGGGTGGCCGGCCAGCTCGATGAGAGTCGCGGCCGTCATCGCGACGCCGGTGCGCGCCGGGACGTCGTAGAGCATCACCGGCAGCTCGGTGGCGTCGGCCACCGCCACGCAGTGGGCGATCACGCCGGCCTGCGTCGGCCGGGAGTAGTACGGGCAGACCAGCAGCAGCGCGTCGGCGCCGGCCGCCTCGGCTTCGCGGGCGCGGCGGATGCTCGTGGCCGTGTCGTAGGTGCCGACGCCGGCGATCACCCGCGCGCGGCTTCCGGCCCGGGTCGCCACGGACCGGACCAGGCCCGCGGACTCGGCGTCGGAGAGGGTCGGGGACTCGCCGGTGGTGCCGCCGACGACCAGGCCGTCGCAGCCGGTGGCCAGCAGGTGTTCGACGAGCCGGGTGAGGCCGGGTGCGCTGAGCGTGCCGCCGGGCTCCATGGGGGTCACCATCGCGACGAGGTTGGTGCCGAATTCGGTCATGCCCCGACCGTGCCCGGCGTAACTGCTGCGGTCCAGCGATGCTTTCTTGCCGATATTGCGTAGCCTGGCTTCATGATCGAGGTGGGGGCGCTGCGGGCGTTGCGGTCGGTGGCGGCGCTCGGGACGCTGGCGCGCGCGGCCGATGAGCTGGGGTTCACCGCGTCGGCGGTGTCGCAGCAGATCAAGCGGCTGGAACGGCAGGTCGGGGTCCCGGTGCTGGCGCCGGCGGGCCGCGGGGTGGTGCTGACCCCGGCCGGGCAGGCCATCGCCGACTCGGCGCCCGAGGTGTTCCAGGCGCTGGAGCGCTGCGCCGAAGCGGCCCAGTCCGCGTCGGAGGGCGTACCCCGCGGCACGCTCCGGGTGGTGGCGTTTTCGACGGCGATCCGCGGCCTGCTCGCGCCGGTCCTGTCCCGGGCGGCGTACCCGCAGTTGCGCGTGGAAGTCACGGAGCAGGACCCCGGCGAGGCCCTGCGCAGCGTCGGCGCGGGAACGGCCGACTTCGCCCTCGTCCACGACGCCGACGGGTTGCTGCCCGCGCCGCTGCCACCGTCGCTGGCGCGGCGGTGGGTGCACACGGACGTCGGCGACGTGGTGATGAGCCGCACGCACCCGCTGGCCGGGCTCGAGGCCCCGCTGGACGAGACGGCGCTGGCGGAGCACGCGTGGGTGACGAGCCCGCCCGGAACGGTGTGCCACCAGTGGTTCCGCCGGTTGTTCGCCGACGAGCCCGACGTGCGCCATCGGGTCGACGACTTCGCGACGCAGCTGTCGCTGGTGGCCTCGGGCCAGGTCGTGGCGCTGATCCCGCGCCTGGCCCGGCCCCCGTTGGGGGAGACCCTGCTCGCGCGCCCGCTTCGGCGGCCGCCCAAGCGGGAGGTGCACGCGGTGTGGCGGCGCAGTGCCGAGGCGAGCCCGGCGATCCGCGCGCTGCTGTCCGAGCTGGAGCCGGCCGGCGCTAAGGTCGACGGGTAGCCGCTTCCCGAGGAGACACCGTGCCGGTCGCCGCCGCGATCACCTTCACCTGGCTGGGGATGGTGCTGGCGATCTCGTTCCTGGAGGCGCCGCTGAAGTTCCGCGTCCCCGGTGTCACGCTGCCGCTCGGGCTGGCCATCGGCCGGGTCGTGTTCGCCGCGCTCAACCGGGTGGAGGTGCTCTTCGCGCTGACGCTCGCCGGTTGCCTCGTGTTCGGGCCGCGGACCACGACGGCGGTGGTCCTCGGCGCCGCCGCGGTCGTCGTGCTGCTCGTCCAGCTGCTGGCCGTCCGCCCGGCACTGACGCGCCGCTCGGACCGCGTGCTGGCCGGGGAAACCGGGCCGCGCAGCCGCGCGCACCTCGGCTACGTCGGGCTCGAGGTGCTGAAGGTCGCCGCGCTGCTGGCCTTCGGGATCGTCAGTCTCTGAGCGCGTCTTCGGCGCTCGGGTAGATCGGGAAGAAGTCCGCGAGACCGATCAGCCCGAACGTCCGGCTCAACCGGGCGGGGACGGCCGCCAGCGCGATGTCCGCCCCGGCCGCTTCGGCGACGTTGCGGGCCGCGATCAGCGCGGAAATCCCGCTCGAGTCGCAGAACGTCACCCCGCCGAGGTCCACCACCAGCACCTGCCCCCGCGCCAGGGCGAGCGCGGCCACCCCGGCGCGGAACCGGGGTGCGGTGGCCACGTCGAGTTCGCCTGCGACGGTCACCACCGCGCCGGTCCCCGTGGTGACCGTCGTGACGGAGAACGGGGTGCCGGTCACGGTCGTTCGCCTCCAGGACGGGGAATGCTCAACGCCAGCAGGGCCGTGTCGTCCTCGACGCCGTCGCCGAAGCTCGCCAGCAGGCCGGTCACCGCCGTGATCACCGCCGGGGCCGTCGTCGGCGCGAGGCCGGTCAGGTGCTCCCGGAGCTGCTCTTCGCTGTAGCGGACGCGGCCCTGCGTGCGGGCTTCGGTCAGCCCGTCGGTGTACAGCAGCAGCGTGTCGCCCGGCTCCAGCACGACGTCCACGGCCGCGAAGCGCGCGCGGGGCAGCGCACCCACCAGCTGACCACCCGGGCCGGGCAGGAACGCGGACGTGCCGTCGGCCCGGATCAGCAGCGCCGGTGGGTGCCCGCCGGTGGCGAGGGTGACCTCCGCGCCGCCGTCCCCGGGCCGGAGGCAGCCATGGATAACGGTGCAGTAGCGCGGATCCGCGCCCCGGTACTCGTGGTGCAGCACCGTGTTGAGGCGGTCCAGCACGGTGGCCGGGTCGGGGTCGATCACCGCGGCGGCGCGCAGCGTGTAGCGCGCGAGCGACGTCACCACGGCCGCGGCGGCGCCCTTGCCGGAGACGTCGCCGAGGAAGAACCCCCACGTTTCGCCGGTCAGCGGGAACAGGTCGTAGAAGTCGCCGCCGACCTCGTCGGCCGACGCGGGGTGGTAGTAGGCCGCGACCTCCACGCCGGGCACCTCGGCCAGTGCGGGCGGCAGCAGGGTCTGCTGCAGCGTCCGCGCGAGCCGCTGCACCCGGTCGCGTTCGCGCTCGGCTTCTTCGCGCGCCCGCAGCAGTTCCTTCTCGTAGGCTCGCCGGTCGCGCGCGTCGAAGATCGTGGTGCGGATCAGCTGCGGCTGCCCGTCGGAGCCGGTCTTGACCGTCGAGGTCACCAGCACCGGCAACCGGGTGCCGTCGGCGGTCTTCAGCTCGAAGGCCACGCCGCCGAGCTCGCCCTGCATGCGCAGCAGCGGCGCGAAGTGCGTCTCGTGGTAGATCCGGCCGCCGACGGTGAGCAGCTCGGCGAACCGGCGCCGTCCGACGACGTCGTCGCGCTCGTAGCCGAGCCAGCGGAGCAGCGTCGTGTTGATCTTCGCGATCGTGCCGTCCAGCAGGGTCGAGAGGTACCCGCAGGGGGCGTGCTCGTAGAGGTCTTCCGCGCTGTCCTCCAAAAGGGCCGAGAATTCCGGGGCGGCACGCTCCTGACCACCCGGGCCAGGGTGGTCCTCGCACATCACGGTCCGCTCACGAACGCCGTGATCGCCGCGGCCGTCGCCTCCGGGGCGCTGAGCTGCGGGCAGTGCCCGGTGGCGGCCAGCGTCACCAGGGTGCTGCCGTCGATCTGCTCGTGGGTGAACCGCCCGACCTCGGGCGGCGCGATGGCGTCGTTCGCGCACTCGAGCACCAGCGTCGGCACGGAGACCTTCGCCAGGTCGGCCCGGTTGTCGGAGAGGAACGTCACCCGGGCCCAGACGCGCGCGATCGCGGGATCGGTTTGGCAGAAGCTGTTCGTCAGCTCCTCGCCCAGCTCCGGGCGGTCCGGGTTGCCCATGATCACCGGCGCCATCGTCGCCGACCAGCCCAGGTAGTTCGACTCGAGGGAGTCGAGCAGCTCGTCGATGTCGGCCCGGCTGAACCCGCCGCGGTAGCCGTCGTCGTCGAGGTAGCAGGGGGACGGCGTGAGCAGCACCAGCTTCGCGAACCGGTCCGGTTCCCGGTTGGCGGCCAGCACCGCGATCATCGCGCTGACCGAGTGGCCCACCAGCACGACGTCCCGCAGGTCCAGCTCGCGGCAGAGGGCCAGCACGTCGTCGGCGTAACCGTCGAGGCTGCCGTAGCGCTCGGGGGTCCAGGCGGACAGGTCCGAGCGCCCGGCGCCGGTGTGGTCGAACAGCACCACCCGGTACCGCCGCGCGAGTTCCGGGACGACGAGACGCCACAGGTTCTGGTCACAGCCGAAACCGTGGGCGAGCAGGAGGGTCGGCCCGTCTTCCCGGCCGGTGACGGTCACGTTGTTCCTGGCGCGCATGCTCACGGCGCACATCCTGCCATCGACCCGGGCCGGACGTGGGCTGGGCGGCGATTTCACCGCCGCCGCTGCGCGAAGCCGTCCAGCAGGCAGTCCAGGCCGAGTTCGAACCGGGAGTCCGCGGTCAGGTCCGGCATGTCCGTGATCCAGGCGGAGAGCGAGTCGTCGGCCATTTCGGCCGCGTACGCCTGCAGGTCCTCGGTCGAGCCGATGCCGAACCGCTCGAGCATCACGAGTTCCCGGCTGACGCTCATCGCGGTACCGGTGACGTAGTTGTCCAGCAGCGAGGCGTACGCGACGGCCGGCGTGAGGCCGGCGCCGTCCAGGACCGTCAGCTGGAAGGCGGCCCGCCGGAGGGTGCGGGGGCCGAACGGTGGCCTGCCGTCGACGAGCTCGGCGTACCAGCGGTGCCTGCCGATCATCGCCCACAGGCTGAGCGCGAGCCCGCGCAGGTCGGCGCGCCAGTCGCCGCTCGGCGCGGCCGGCACCGCGACCTCGGCCGACACCTCGTCGAGCATCAGGTCGACCAGGCCGTCCTTGTTGAGGACGTACCGGTACAGCGACATCGGCGTCGACACGCCGAGCGCGTCGGCCACCGCGCGCATGGTCAGCGCGGCGACGCCGCCGGTGTCGGCGACCTCGATGGCCGCGCGCACGACCGAGGCGCGGGTGAGCGCGTTCTTTCGGCCCGGGGGTTCCGGGTGGTGCCAGATCAGCTGTGGCATGCGCGGAGTGTACGACGTACAGTTAAGTGTACGACGTACATTCCAGGAGGGGTCGGATGCAGCTCAGGGGGATCAACTACGACACCGGCTTCGGAGGCGCGGTGGGGGATCGGTCACGCCGTGAGTTCGAGCCCGCGGTCGTGCGGCGGGAACTGGAGATCATCGCGGCGGACCTGCACTGCACCGCGGTGCGGATCAGCGGCGACGACCCGGACCGCCTCGCCGTGGCCGCGCACGCCGCGATCGACGCCGGGCTGCGCGTGTGGTTTTCGCCGTTCCCGATGGACCTCACGCCACCGCAGCTGACGCCCTACTTCGCGGACTGCGCCCGCCGGGCCGAGGAAATCCGGGCGCGGGACCCGGAAACCGTGCTGGTGCTCGGCTGCGAGATGTCCCTGTTCTGCGCCGGGTTCGTGCCGGGCGCCTTCCTGTTGGAACGGCTGCGCAACGCGATGGACCCCGCCGCGTGGGCCGGGTTCACCCGCGAATGGGACTTCGGCACGGTGCTGCGGGAGCTCACCGAAGCCGCGCGGCGGCACTTCGGGGGCAAGGTCACCTACGCCGCCGGGGACTGGGAGGAGATCGACTGGGCGGACTTCGACTTCACCGCCGTCAACCTGTACCGCTCGGCCGCCAACGCCGACGACTTCAGCCGGCACGTGCGGAAGCACCGAAGTCACGGGAAGCCGCTGGTCATCACGGAATTCGGCTGCTGCACGCACCGGGGCGCGGCCGACGCGGGCGGGACCGGGTGGACGATCGTCGACTTCGAGTCCGACCCGCGGGTGCTGAACGGCGACTACGTCCGCGACGAGGCCGGCCAGGCCGCGTACTTCACCGAGCTGATGGACGTCTTCGAGGCCGAGGGCGTGCACGGCGCCTTCTGGTTCACCTTCGCCGGCTACGAATACCCGTCCGATCCGCAGCCGCGGCGCGACCTGGACCTGGCGAGCTACGGCGTGGTGAAGGTCCTCACGGGACAACGCGCGTACGCCGGGCTGGCGTGGGAGCCGAAGGAGGTTTTCCACGCCCTCGCGGCCCGGTTCAGCCGGTGAGCGCTTCGTCCCGGGTGGACGCGACGGCCAGCGTCTCGTGCAGGCCGGTCAGCTGGAGGGTGCGGTTGACGACGCCGGTTTCGGGCGCGACGACCCGGACCCGGGTGCCGGTGCCGGCCTCGCGGCGCGCCTCGAGCAGGACCGTGATGCCGATGGACGCGAGGAAGGACACTTCGGACAGATCGATCACCAGCAGTTCCGGCCCGTCGGCGAGGGCGGCGGTGACGCCTTCGCTCAGGACGGGGGAGCTGAGCAGGTCGACCTCGCCCGCCACCGCCAGCACGACCGCACCGCCGGAGTGGTGAGCCGTCACCCGCAGGAGGTCCTGGGGCCGGACCCGGTTGCCGTCAGCGGGCACGATCACCCCTGGTTTGCATGGCGGGATCCCTTCTCGTCGAGCGGCCGGTCCGCTCCGGGTCGGTGGTACCCCGCAACCGCGACGACTAAACACCGGGCAACGACCCGAACGGTGTCACCCTCGTGGGTCTCCACCCAGTGCAGGTCAGAGCAGCGGCTCCGCCCGGTACCGGCCGATCCGGTCGGCCAGCCCCCGCACCGCGGCATCACCCCGGTGCTCGCGCAGCAACCGCTCCAGCGGCGCCAGCCGGTCCTTCGGCCGGACCGAGCCCAGCTGCGCGGCCAGGCCGACCGCTTCCTCGCCGATCCGGGTCGCCTCCTCGAAATCGCCCCGGAGCGCGTGGTTCTGCGCCAGCATGATCAACGTCAGCGATCGGCTCCGGGCCATGTCGGCGCCGTAGCGGTCCGCCGCTCCGGACAGCTGGACGATCGCTTCGCCGCTGTGGCGGGCCGCCACCGCGGTGGCCAGCTCCGTCAGCACCGTGCCGCGCATCGCCGCCATGTCCGTCTCGCGGAAGAACGACTCCCACGGCCGCGGCTCCGGCCACGAACCCGCCTCCGCGAACGCCGCCTCGGCCTCCCCCAGCCGGGTCAGCGCCGCCTGCTCGTCGCCGCCCATCGCGAACGCCCACGCCTCGTTCGCCGCGAGGATCGCCAGGGCCCGGCGGGAATCCGAGTGGCGCGCGGCCGCCCGGCCCCGGGCGAACTCGGCCAGCGCACCGGAGACGTCGTGGCGGTGCAGGTGCACGCGGCCGAGCCGGTAGCGGATGTTCGCCACCAGGCTTTCGTTGCCCGCCTCGCCCGCGATTTCCAGCGCGCGCCCGAACCGGCGCCGGGCCGGTTCCCCGCGTCCGATGTCGAACTCCGTCCAGCCCAGCAGGTTGTGCACGTCGGCCAGCACCGTGTACAGCCTGGCCCGCAACGGATCCGAGACGGTGCCCCAGTGCAGCAGGAGGCTCGCCGTCTTGACCACCCGGACGGCGTCCCGGCAGAACCCGCCGCCCTGCCGGTAGTCCAGGGCCCGCAGGACTCCGACGGCCGCTTCGAGCTCGGCGACGTCGGTGCTTTCGATGCTGATCGGAAGGGGCTCGCCATCGCCTGTCGTCGTCACCATGACCTCACCTCGCGCAGTGCGCACGCATGGTCGGGGTTACCGGCGCCGGGGAAATACCCACGACGGGCCCGGCGGAAACGGCGGTCACCCGTCAGGGGCGCAGGAACCGCGCGACCGGCAACCGGGCCTGGCGCATCGCCCGGGCCACGAGCGCGGCGAACTGTTCGGCGCCGTACCGGCTGAGGTGGGTGGCGTCGTCGACGCCGTCGTGCGCGAGGGTCAGGTACAGCGGCCAGGACGCGGCCTCGCCCAGGCCTTCGAGCAGCGCCTGGCTGCGGGCGGTCAGGTCGAGCAGCGGGAGCTTCCGCTGCCGGGCGACGTCGCGCATCACCGCGGGCAGGTCGACGCCGAGGTTGTTGACGACCAGGCCGAGCGGGGTGAGCTTGCCGTCCGCGCCGAACCGGTGCCGCACCGGCGGGGTGACCATGACCGGCGCCCCGCCCTGCGCGCGGACCCCGTCGACGAGGGTGGCGAGATTGGCCCGGTAGGCGTCTTCGGTGGTCTGCTTGTCGTTGTGCGCCAGCTGGATCAGCACCGTGTCGCCGGGCCGGACCATCGGCCGCACGCGGGCGAAGTAGCGGGGGTCGGCGAGGTAGCTGACCGTGCTCGCGCCGGATTGGGCGTAGTTCCGCACGCTCGGCCCGGCGCGGAAGAACTCCGGCAGGGCCTGGGCCCAGCCGTTCTTCGGCGGGAACGTCCAGTCGGACGCGGTGGAGTCGCTGATCACGAAAACCCGGGGCGCCTTCGGTTTCGGCGTCACGGCGATCCGGGCCGGCCGCGGGGCCGGCCCGGTGAGCCGCACCTGCAGGCCGGGCGTGCCCGGCCCGTCCTCCCCGCTCGGCATGCCCTCCGGCGTGCGCACCTCGACCGTCACCGACCGGTGGACGTACCGGCCCGGCCGGGTGTCGACCGGGGCGAGCGCGATGCGGCGGGCTTCCACGTCGAGGCCGGTCTGCCCGGTCAGGAGCGCCTCGATCTCGTAATCGCCCGCGGGCACGGCGAACGAGCACGTGCCGGTGCACACCGTCCACCGTGGAGCCGCGTCCGCCGGAGCGGCCCCGAGCGTGAGCGCGGCGGCCAGGGCGAGTCCGAGGACCTTCACGGCGCTTCCTCCGGGGCGATGGCGAGCAGGGCGATCGTGGCCAGGTTCCGCTGGGCGAAGTCGTTGGTGGCGAAGGTGGCGAAGTCGCCCGCGGGGTTCGTCGTGGTGCGCGTGGGAATCTCGGTCACCGGACTGGCCACGGCGGACCCGGCGACGCGTTCGGCCGGCGGCCACGGCTTGCCCGCGGGGTCGCTGGTGAACTGCTCCCAGCCGCGCTTGCGCAGGTCCGCGTCGCCGAGCTGCTCGCCCGCCCAAGCCGTGACGCGGGAGTAGATGGTCTTGAACAGCCCGGGGTTGAAGTCGCGGCCGTAGCGGGCGATCTTCTCGGCCGACGGCGCCTGCGCGTACCGGGCGAAGTCCAGGTAGGTCCGGCGGAACTCCGGGACGTCGACCAGGTCGAGCGTCTCCCAGAGGATCTGCTCGCCGAGGAAGGCCATCGAAAGGTTGTAGCCGCCCTCGAAGTCGCCCTTCTCGAGGTTCACCAGATGCCCGGTTGCCGGGTCGAAGCCGACCGCGCCGCCGGCCTCGCCGGTGAACAGCCCGGCGGGGAAGGTGGCGATGTCCTTCATCCCGGTGACGATCCGGTCGCGCCAGCGGACGTCGCCGGTGCGTTCCCACTCCGTGAGCCAGTTGCTGACCAGGGCGTACCAGTCCGGTCCGATCCGGACGCGGGCGGGCGCCTTGGTCTGCGGCGGCAGGACTTCGCGCAACGGGTCCACCGTGCGCAGTGTCTCGTCGGCCTGCAGTGACGACCGGATCAGGTCGCCCAGCAGCTCGTCGGCGGTGAGGTAGTAGGAGAACCGCTTGGTGAACGACTCGCCGACCCGTGCCTCCTTGGCGCCGTCACCCCAGTGCACGACGGCGTGCCGTGACCCGAGCCCGGCGAACCGGCCGCTGTGGTGGGTGTCCACTTCGGACACGTGCTGGGTCATGGCGTGCGCCAGCCGGAACGTCCGGGGCTCTCCCGAGCGCAGGAAGGCGTACCAGAGCAGGGCGTCCGTGCCGAGTTCGGCGTTGTCCCAGGCGTACCCGCCGACGTCGTAACGCCATTCGTGGCGGTCGGCGTCGTAGGTGTGCATGACGTCGCCGTAGTGCCAGAACCCGTACCACTCGCGCTCGTCGACCTGGTCGGCGTAGAACCCGATCTCGCGCGCGATCCCGTCTTCGAGGGCCGCGCGGGCGGGCGTGCTGCGGTCGGGCAGGCTCCAGCGGCCGAACACCCCGGCCGCGTGGTAGGTGGCCGGATCGGTGACGAGCTGTGGCGGGGTGGTCAGCGTGGCCGAGAGCGCGGCGATCGTGTCGCGCGGCGGGGTGGCGGCCGGCGCCCACAGCCGCAGTTCCGTCGAGCGCACCATGCCCTGCGGTGTCGCGAAGCCTTCTTGGACGTCTTCGTAGGACAGATCGAGTCCGTGGGCGACCGTGTCGTAGGTGCGCAGGTCCATCGCCGGGGCCAGCGGCGAGTAGGACCACAGTGTCACCGACGCGGTGTCCGTGGCCGCGCCGCGGATGTCCAGCGAGCGCGGGGCGCGCTGCCAGAAGTCGCGCAGCCCGAAGCCCAGCCCGCCGGCGGGACCGCCGACGTAGCCGAAGCCGGACGCGCGGTCGCCGTGACCGGCGTGCTTCAGCCAGCTGCCCGCGGCACTCGTGCGCTTCCACACGGCGAAGTGCCGGGCGGACTCCTGGAACAGCGTGAAGTCGTTCCACAGCGCCAGGTTCTGGTAGCCGTCGCGCACCTGCTGGCCCCACTGCGCGACCGGCGGGGTGGCGGTGCCGTCGGTCTGGGCCTTCCGGACCGCCGTGCCGGGATCGCGGCGCAGGCCGGTGAGCACCCGGACGGATTCGCCCCAGACGCCGCCCGCGGCGGTGCCGAAGCGGACGTGCCGGTTGTGCGGCTCGTCGGTCAGCGGAACCGAGAACCGCAGGCCGAGCCCGCGGACGAAGTCGTGGTTTTCGTCGGCGTCCCACCGGAAACTGTGCACCACGCGCAGGGAGTCGTCGCCCGCGCCGAGGTACACCCGCATGGTCCAGGGCAGGATCGCCCGGGTCCCGCGGCCGCGGTCGCGCCGGTACCGGCCGGTCAGCTTGACCACCGCGCGCACCGGGCCCGGTTGCTCGACCTCGGCGCGTTCGACGATGCCCGTCCAGTCCTCCCGGCGGGGTGCCCGGGTGTCGTCGGCGTCGTCCGGCTGGTCCTGCAGCCGCAGCACGAGCTCGCCGTCGCGGGCGACGACCCGCCCGGCGCGGGAGAGCGACGGCACGGCGACGGCCCCGGTCGTGGCGAGCTTCAGCTCGACCGTTCCGTTGGCCATCACGATTTCGCGGGGCGACCGGCGCACGGTGACCGGAACCGGTGGCGGGGCGGGTGTCCCCGGGGCCAGCGCGAAGGCGTCCGCGGTGGCGGACGACGTCACGGCGTGCCCGGTCCACTTGACCGAGCCGTCCGGCCAGTACGCGAGCGGCCACGACTGCACCGGGACCGGTGTGCCGTCGCCGGCGTGCAGGGCCAGCGGGACGTTCCGGGCCAGCGTTCCGCGCGGCCACGGGACGCCGAAGGCGCAGCCCACCGGGGCGGCGGGACGGCCGTCCAGCCAGTGCAAGGGCACTTCGCCGCCGCCGGGTGCCGCGGTGGGGGCGGCCGCCGCGGCGGCCACCGGTGGGGTGACGGCGGTGGCGGCCAAGGCCGACACGCCGCCGAGGAAGACCCTGCGGGAAAGGGGGAACTGCGGGGACATCGTCGGCCTCCGGATCAGCTCGATGAACCGATTCAAGCCAGAGCGTTCCGGCCTTGTCAACCCGGCCGACCCGAACAGTCCAGTCCCGCAGTAAGCGCTTTCTCGATGTTCGGAGGAACGCTTGCGTCCGTTCGACCGATTCGAAAGTATCGACGCTTTCGTTGGGATCATTGCTGGTTGACGCGGCCCGCGCGCGGACTTACCGTGCTTGAACCGATTCAAGACCGAATTCCGGTGAGCTCGCCCGGTGGTGGTCTCCAGAAGGGAATTTCGATGAACGGACGGTTCGGGGTGCGCGCCGGCCTGGTGGCGGTCGTGGCGGTCACGCTGGCGGGGCTGGTCACGGGGTGCGGTGGCGGCGGCGAGGCTTCGGGGCCCACGACGATCCGCTTCGTCTGGTGGGGCAACGAAGACCGCGCCAAGGCCACGAAGTCGGCGGTCGAAGCGTTCATGAAGGACAATCCGGGCATCACGGTCCAGACCGAGTACGCCGCCTACGACGCCTACTTCCAGAAGCTCTCCACCCAGGTCGCCGGCGGCGCGTCGCCGGACCTGATCCAGCTGGACCGGGCGACGCTCGGCGAGTACCAGCACCGGCACGTGCTCGAGGACCTGAGCCCGTACGTGGGCAAGGCGATCGACGTCACCGGGATCGCGCCCGCGCTGCTGGCCGGCGGGAAGGTCGAGGGCAGGCAGTACGCCGTGCCCGGCGGCCAGACCACGCAGATGCTCGCCTACGACCCCGAGATCTTCGCCAAGGCGGGCGTCGAGCCGCCGTCCGGGCCCGGCAAGACGTGGACCTGGGCGCAGTTCGGCGAGAGCCTGCGCAAGGTGGCCGCGACCGGGGTGGCCGGGACGACCGACTTCGGCTGGGCGATCGACTGGTTCGAGG
The DNA here is from genome assembly GCF_014654205.1 of Amycolatopsis bullii. Taxonomy (GTDB): domain Bacteria; phylum Actinomycetota; class Actinomycetes; order Mycobacteriales; family Pseudonocardiaceae; genus Amycolatopsis; species Amycolatopsis plumensis. The sequence continues at coordinate 158,658 of NZ_BNAW01000011.1, read as the reverse complement.
TCTGGCTGCACCAGCACGGCAAGCAGCTCTACGCCGACGACGGCAAGCTCGGGTTCACCGCCGCCGACCTGACGCAGTTCTGGACGCTCACCGGCGGCCTGCGCGCGGACAAGGCCGTCACCGCGCCCGAGGTGACCACCAAGATGGACGGCTCGATGCCCAACTCGGGGCTGGTCACCAAGCGCGCCGGGTCGGAGATCAACTACGACTCCAGCCTCAGCGCCTACCTGTCGAGCTACGGCCCGGGCATCAAGGCGGCGCCGCTGCCCGCCGACGGCCCGGCGTCCGGCATGGCCGCGATGCCGCCGGTCACCTTCGCCGTCGCCCAGCGCTCGGCGCACAAGGAGGCGGCCGCGAAGCTGCTGAGCTACCTGGTCAACAACCAGCAGGCGGGCAAGCTGCTGGGCGTGGCGCGCGGGCTGCCGCCGAACACCGCGATCCGCGAGCAGGTCTGCGGCGCGGCCCAGGCCGCCACGAAGGCGGTGTGCGACTACGAAAAATCCGTCGCCGACCGGATCGGCCCGGCCACCGGCCTGTGGCCCACCGGGTCCGCGGCGGTCAAGCGCGACTTCCAGCGCGTCTACGACGACGTCATCTTCGGCCGCACGAGTGTCGCCGACGGGGCCGCCCGCGTGGTGCAGACCGCGCAGCAGTCACTCGGATCCTGACGGAGGAGCGCATGACGCAAGCTGTGCTGGAAAGGCCGGTGACGCGGGAACGGGCCACGCCGCGCCGCCGCCGGGCCGGCCAGGGCACGGGGTACCTCTTCCTGTCGCCGTGGCTGATCGGCGTGCTGGTGCTGACCATCGGCCCGATGATCGCGTCGCTGTACCTGTCGTTCACCGACTACGACCTGTTCGACGCGCCGCACTGGGTCGGCCTGGACAACTACACGACGATGTTCACCCGCGACGACCGGTTCTGGCACGCCGCCGGCGTCACCGCGCGGTACGTCGGGCTGTCGGTGCCGCTCAAGCTCGGGCTGGCGCTGGCCGTGGCGATGCTGCTGAACCGCGCCCACCGCGGCGCGGGGCTCTACCGCTCGGCGTTCTACGCGCCTTCGCTGCTCGGCGCGAGCGTCAGCCTCGCCCTGGTGTGGCGGGCGATGTTCTCCACCGGCGGCACGGCTGACCGGGTGCTGGCCGCGTTCGGCCTGGACACCGGTGGCTGGGTCGACCAGCCGCAGTTCGCCCTGCTGGCCGTGATCGCGCTGGCCGTCTGGCAGTTCGGCGCGCCGATGGTGATCTTCCTGGCCGGGCTCAAGCAGATCCCGAAGGAGCTGTACGAGGCGGCGGAACTCGACGGCGCCGGCGCGGTCCGCCGGTTCCGGTCGGTGACGCTGCCGATGCTGTCCCCGGTGTTGCTGTTCAACCTGGTGCTGGAGACCATCCACAGTTTCCAGTCGTTCACCGGCGCGTTCGTCGTCAGCAGCGGCCGCGGCGGGCCCAGCGACTCGACCCTGCTCTACACGCTCTACCTCTACCAGCGCGGTTTCACCGACTTCCGGATGGGCTTCGCCTCGGCGATGGCCTGGGTGCTGCTGGTGGTGATCGGCGTGCTCACCGCGCTGCTGTTCCGCGGCTCGCGCCGGTGGGTGTTCTACGCGGGGGAGGGCCGGTGACCCGCCGGTCGTGGGGGTGGCACCTGCTGCTGGTGCTCGTCCTCGTGGTGCTGCTCTACCCCGTCGTGTGGCTGATCTCGGCGTCGTTCAAACCCGCTGAGGAGGTGCTGACCGGGCTTTCGCTCTGGCCGGTCCACTCCACGGGCGACAACTACACGCAGGTGTTCGCCGGGGTCGCCGGGTACGGCGTCGGGCACTACTTCGCCAACTCGCTGGTGATCTCGGCCGGCGCGGTGATCGGCAACGTCGTGTCGTGCTCGCTGGCGGCGTATGCCTTCGCCCGGCTGCACTTCCGGGGCCGCGGGCCGATGTTCGGGTTCATGCTCTCCACCATCATGCTGCCGCAGCACGTCGTGCTCATCCCGCAGTACGTCATCTTCCAGAAGCTGGGGCTTGTCAACACGTTCTGGCCGCTCGTCCTGCCGAAGTTCCTGGCCACCGACGCGTTCTTCGTCTTCCTGATGGTGCAGTTCATCCGCGCGCTGCCCGGGGAGCTGGACGAGGCCGCGACGATCGACGGCTGCGGGCCCGTGCGCACCTTCTGGTACGTGATCGCGCCGCTGCTGCGCCCGGCGCTGATCACCACCGCGATCTTCACCTTCATCTGGACCTGGAACGACTTCTTCTCGCAGCTGATCTACCTCAACGACCCCGGCAAGTTCACCCTGCCGCTCGCGCTGCAGATCTTCGTCGACCAGACGAGCCAGTCGGCGTTCGGGCCGATGTTCGCCATGTCGGTGCTCGCCCTGCTGCCGATCGGGCTGTTCTTCTTCGCCTTCCAGCGGTACCTGGTCGAAGGCGTGGCGACCTCGGGGCTGAAGGGATGAACACGCGGTACCGCTCGCTGACGCTGCTGGGGGAGGTGCTGTTCGTCGGCCTCCTGGCCTGTGTGGCTTCGGTGTTCGCCGTGACGTCCCTGGCCGCGGCGGCCGCCGGTTCCGTCCTGCTCACCGAGCTCGCCGCCGACGCCCGGACGCCCACCGTGCGCCGGTTCGCCCGGCTGTTCCGCGCGGCCCTCGGCCACCCGGTGGCGGTGCTGGCCCCGGTGGGCCTGCTGGCCATCGGGGCCGTCGACGTCGTCGCGGTGCTGGGCGGGCTGCCCGGCGGCCGGGTGTTCGGGGTCGTCCTGGGGCTGGTGCTCGCCGGGCTCCTCGCGGCCGGTCTGCGGGGCGCGGCGGCGTGGCGGCCGGGTCTCCGGTGGCCTGAGGTGCTGGCCGGCGCGGGCCGGGAGACGGTCTCGGACTGGCGGGGCAGCGTCGGGCTGGTCGTCGCCATCGTGGTCGTGGCGGTCGTCGTCGCGCAGGCGCCGGCCTTCGTGGTCGTCGCGCCGGGGTTGCTGGGGCTGGCCGCCGTCGCGGTGCGTGCGCGGTGAAGGCACCGATCGGCATCCGGGACGTCGCCCTCCGGGCCGAGGTGTCGGTCGGCACGGTCTCCAACGTGCTCAACCGCCCCGACGTGGTCGCCGCCGCCACCCGGGCGCGGGTCCTCGCCGCCATCGACGCGCTGGGGTACGTCCGCAACGAGCCGGCGCGGCAGCTGCGCTCCGGCACCGCCCGCACGATCGGCCTGGTGGTGCTCGACGTCGGCAACCCGTTCTTCACCGACGTCGCCCGCGGCGTCGAGGAGGCGGCGAGCGAAGCCGGGCACGCGGTGATCCTGTGCAACAGCGGCGAATCGGTGACCAAGGAACGCGGGCACGTCGAGCTGCTGGCCGCCCAGCGGGTGCACGGCGTGCTGATCACGCCGGTGCAGTCCGGGCCGGCGCAGGTGCGGTGGCTGCGGGAGCGGGGGATTTCGGTGGTCCTGCTGGACCACCCGACCGCGGAGGCGGACCTGTGCTCGGTGGCGGTCGACGACCGCCACGGCGGCGAGCTCGCGGTCACCCACCTGCTGGCCGAGGGGTGCGAGCGGATCGTGATGGTCACCGGCCCGGCGGGCATCCACCAGGCGGCCGAGCGCCACCGCGGCGCCCGCGACGCGATCCGGCTGGCGGGTCGGCCACCCGAGGTCCTCGAGGTGCTGACGGCCCCGGCCCTCAACGTGGCGTGCGGCCTGCGGGCCGGCGAGCAGCTGCTGGCCAGGACCGTGCGGCCCGACGCCGTCTTCTGCGCGAACGACCTGCTGGCGCTGGGCCTGCTCCAGGCCGCGGTGCGGGCGGGCGTGCGGGTCCCGGAGGACCTGGCGATCGTGGGGTACGACGACATCGACTTCGCGGCGGCGGCCGCGGTGCCGCTGACCTCGGTCCGCCAGCCGAGGCACGAGCTCGGCCGCACGGCGGCGGCCCTGGTGATCGCGGAATCGCAGTCGCCTGCCGAGCACGAACACCGCCACGAGGTGTTCACGCCGGAGCTGATCGTCCGCGAGTCGAGCCGCCGCCCGCGCCCCAGCCGCCACTTTCACGTGAAAGCTCCGCCGGAAGAGAGGAAGAACGAATGGATCTGACCCGCCCCGGCCGCCTGGCGACGGCGGCCCTGCTCCTGGTGCCCCTCGCCCTGCCCGTCCCGGCGGCTTCGGCCGCGAACTCCCTCACCATGCTCGGCGCGGACGTCTCGACCGCCCAGCGGGCGCTCGACCTCGGCGCCACGTACACCGACGCGGCCGGGGTGGCCCGTGATCCCCTTGACATCCTGAAGGGCGCCGGCGTCAACTACGTGCGCCTGCGCGTGTGGAACAACCCCCGCAGCGGCTACAACAACAAGGCCAAGGTGCTGCAGTACGCCCGCACGGTGAAGGCGAAGGGGCTCAAGCTCCTGGTCGACTTCCACTACTCCGACACGTGGGCCGATCCCGGCACGCAGACCAAGCCCGCCGCCTGGGCTTCGCACGCCATCGGCCGGCTGCAGACCGACGTGTACGACTACACCTACGACGTCTGCTCCGGGCTCAAGGCTCAGGGCACGACCCCGGACAGCGTGCAGATCGGCAACGAGATCAACGTCGGCATGCTGTGGAACGACGGGAAAGTCGTGAACAACGACTTCACCAACCTCGGCCTGCTGCTCAAGGCCGGGTACAACGCCACCAAGGCCTGCAACAGCGGCACCCAGGTGGTCATCCACACCGCGGACGCCGACAGCGACGCGCACGCCCGCTGGTTCTACGACGGCATCCGCGCCCAAGGCGTCCCGTGGGACATCACCGGCCTGTCGTACTACTGCTACTGGCACGGCACGACGGCGAACCTGGCCGGGGTGGTGTCCGACGTGCGGTCGCGGTACGGCAAGCCGGTCGTCCTCGCGGAGACGGCCTACCCGTACACGACGGCGAACGACGACCACACGCCGAACACCATCTCGGCCGCCCAGCCGTGTGCGGGGTACCCGGCCACGCCGGCCGGGCAGGCGGCGAACTTCACCGCCGTGCAGGACACCGCCCGCGCCGCCGGCGCGACCGGCGTCTTCTACTGGGAACCCACGTGGTACGCGGTGAACGGCAACGGCTGGGATCCGGCCGACCTCACCGGGTCCGGGAACGGCTGGGAGAACCAGGCCGTCTTCGACCGCTCCGGCCGGGTCAACCCGCAGGTCCGCTGGCGAGCATGACCGCCATGGAGAGAAAACGCTTTCTCGAACCGGTGGCGCGGACAGCTTAACGTTCAGCAGATTTGCCGTTTTCCGTCCCGCAGCCGGTGTTCCGCCCGTGGTTCGCATGTTACGGTGGGAGCGCTCCCAGCCTGAAACTTTCCTGTCGAGTCGTTCTCCAGGAGGTCGGTAATGAACTGGCGATTCCTTCGCGCGCTCGTGGCCGGCTTGCTGCTGGTCGCCGGGGCGGTCGTGGCCCCCGTCGCGGCCGGGGCGGCGACTCCGACGCGGGTCATGGCGCTGGGCGACTCCATCACCGGGTCGCCCGGGTGCTGGCGCGCGCTGCTGTGGAAGCACCTCCAGGACACCGGCCACACGGGAGTGGACTTCGTCGGCACCCTGCCGGCGCAGGGCTGCGGCTTCTCCTACGACGGCGACAACGAAGGCCACGGCGGGTTCCTCGCGACCGGGATCGCCCGGGACAACCAGCTGCCCGGCTGGCTGTCGGCGACGCACCCGGACATCGTGCTGATGCACCTCGGCACCAACGACGTCTGGAACAACGTCCCGGCGAGCACGATCCTCGACGCCTTCACCACGCTGCTGGGCCAGATGCGGGCCGCCAACCCGGCGACCAAGCTGATCGTGGCGAAGATCATCCCGATGAACCCGGCCAACTGCGCCGCCTGCGGCCAGCGGGTGGCCGACCTGAACAACGCCATCCCCGGCTGGGCGCAGGCGCACTCCACGGCGGCGTCGCCGATCACCGTGGTCGACCAGTGGACCGGGTTCGACACCGCGGCCGACACCACCGACGGCGTCCACCCCAACAACACCAGCGGCATCCAGAAGATCGAGAGCCGCTGGTACCCCGCCCTGGTCGCTGCGCTCGGCCCGGACACGCCCACCGCGACCGGCCTGCACGTCGACGGCACCCGGATCCTCGAGGCCAACGGTTCCCCGTTCGTGATGCGGGGGGTGAACCACGCGTACGTCTGGTACCCCGGCCAGAACCGCGCCTTCGCCGACATCAAATCCTTCGGCGCCAACACGGTCCGGGTCGTCCTCGGCAGCGGCCAGCGGTGGGGGCCGACGCCGGCCGCCGAAGTCACGAGCATCATCGGGCAGTGCAAGCAGAACCGGCTGATCTGCGTCCTGGAGGTGCACGACACCACCGGGTACGGCGAGCAGAGCGGGGCCGCCACCCTCGACCAGGCGGCGAGCTACTGGATCAGCGTCGCCGATGCCCTGAAGGGCCAGGAGAATTACGTCGTCATCAACCTGGGCAACGAGCCGTTCGGCAACGACCAGCAGGTCAGCGCGACCTGGACGACCGCGACGAGCAACGCGATCAAGCGGCTGCGGGCCGCGGGGCTGCAGCACCTGCTGATGGCCGACGCGCCGATGTGGGGCCAGGACTGGCAGAACATCATGCGCGACAACGCGGGCGCGGTGTTCACCGCCGACCCGCAGCACAACACGGTCTTCTCCATCCACATGTACGGCGTCTACGACACCGCGGCCGAGATCAACGCGTATTTCGACGCCTTCCGCACCGCCGGGCTGCCGCTGGTGGTCGGCGAGTTCGGGAACATGCACACCGACGGCAACCCGGACGAGGACACGATCATGGCCCAGGCGCAGGCCCGCGGCCTCGGCTACCTCGGCTGGTCGTGGAGCGGCAACAGCAGCGATGTCGCCTACCTCGACATGACGAACAACTTCGACCCGGCGAGCCTGACGCCATGGGGTGAGCGGTTCCTCAACGGCGCCAACGGCATCCGGCAGACGTCGAAGGAGGCCACCATCTACGGCGGCGGCCAGGCGGACACCCAGGCGCCGTCCGTTCCGGGCACGCCGGCCGTGTCGGGCGTGACTTCGAGCAGCGCCACGCTGAGCTGGACGGCGTCGACCGACGACGTCGGCGTCACCGGCTACGACGTCCTGCGGGCCCCGGCGGCGAGCGGGGGCACCTTCGCGGTCGTCGGTTCGGCCGCGACGACGTCGTACACCGACACCGGGCTGGCCGCGTCGAGCACCTACCGGTACCAGGTGCGGGCCCGGGACGCCGCGGGCAACACCTCGGCGGTGTCCGGGACCGCGACGGCGACGACGAGCGCGGGCGGCGGCACCGGTGCGTGCAAGGTCGCCTATTCCGCCTCGAACTGGGGTGGTGGCAACGGGTTCACCGCCAACGTCACCATCACGAACACCGGCACGAGCGCGCTCACCGGCTGGACGCTGGCCTTCACCTTCACCGGTGGCCAGCAGGTGACCCTGCCGGGCTGGGGTGCCACCTTCGCGCAGTCCGGCGGTGCCGTCACCGCCAAGAACCTGAGCTGGAACGGCTCGCTGGCACCGAACGCCTCGACCGGCATCGGCTTCAACGGCACGTTCGGCGGCACCAACCCGGCGCCGGCGGCGTTCACCCTCAACGGCAACACCTGCTCAGCCGCATAACCCGGCATCCACGCAGGCCGGTATCCCCTCAGGACAAAGGAGTCCTCATGTTCCTCAGGCAGCGAGCGGTCGTCCTCGCCGGCCTGGCCGCGGCCACCCTGGTTTCCGCACCGGAGGTGGCCTCGGCCGTCGAGAAAGCGCTTCCCGCGCAGTGCTCGGGCACCGCGCCGATCAAGTGCCACTTCGCCGTCGCACCCGGAAACTACGACGTCACCGTGGGAATCGGCAGCACGACAACGGCGGCCAGCACGTCGATGTCGGTGGAGGCGCGACGGCAGGTCCTGAACACCGTCTCGACGAGCGCGGGCCAGGTCGTTCCCACGACCGTCACGGTGAACGTCCGCAACCCCGAGGGCCAGCCCACCGGGCAGGGCGGCACGGGCACCGCGGGCCTGGACATCACCTTCGGCGGCAGCGCACCCGCGATCGGCTCGCTGACCGTGACGGCCGCCCAGGCGCCGCTCGTGACGTACCTGGCCGGCGACTCGACCGTCTGCGACCAGCCGGTGGCGCCGTACACCGGCTGGGGCCAGCTGCTGCCCACCGCGGTCCGCAACGGTGCCGTGATCGCCAACTACGGGGACTCGGGGGAGAGCTCGGGCAGTTTCCTGTCGAACAGCAAGCTGTTCCCCACGCTCAAGCCGCTGATCAAGAGCAAGGACCTGGTGCTCATCCAGTTCGGGCACAACGACAAGCAGACGTCGGCGACGGCGTTCCGCGACAACCTCACCAAACTGGTCAACGGCGTGCGCGAGCGCGGCGGCAGCCCGGTGCTGGTGACCCCGCCGGTGCGGCGGCAGTTCAGCGGCACCAAGCTGACCCCGACCGCGCTGCACGTCAACGGCGTCGGCGTGGACCTGCCCGCGGTGATCCGGGCGCTGGGTAGCAGCGCCGGCGTGCCGGTGATCGACCTGACGGCCAAGAGCAAGGCGCTGGTCGAATCCCTCGGCCCATCGGCCTCCCAGAAGATCTACCTGACCCAGGCCACCGACGGCGTCACCGACAACACCCACTTCTCGGTCTACGGCGCGACGCGGATGGCGAACCTCGTCGTGCAAGGCATTCGTGAGCTCAACCTCTCACTCGGCGCGTACCTGCGCTGAACCAGGAACGGAGCAACCATGCGCAACGTCAGTAGGTGGCTCGCCGCGGCCGTGGTCGCGGCCGGCCTGGTGCCCGCCCCGGCCGCCGGCGCCGCCGCCGCGCCGCAGATCGACCGGCTGAACCGCGGGGTGGTCAGCGTCCACACCGCCCAGGGCAACACCGTCGGCTGGCGCCTGCTCGCCGACGACCCGGCCGGGGTGGCGTTCAACGTCTACCGCGACGGCACCAAGGTGACCGCGACGCCGGTCACCGGTCCGACGAGCTTCGTGGACACCGGCGCGCCCGCGGGGGCGCGGTACACCGTGCGGGCGGTGGCCGGCGGGGTCGAGCGGATGTCGGCCTTCGCCGCGGAGGACTCGCTGGCCTTGACCAGCGGGGCCGCCGCGAGCACCCGGGACGTCCCGATCCAGCCGCCGCCCGGCGGCACGACGCCGTCCGGGGAGAGCTACACCTACACCGCGAACGACGCCAGTGCCGGGGACCTGGACGGCGACGGCCAGTACGAGCTCGTCCTGAAGTGGGACCCGACCAACTCGAAGGACAACTCGCAGTCCGGCTACACCGGCAACGTCTACGTCGACGCCTACCGGCTCGACGGCACCCGCCTGTGGCGGATCGACCTCGGGCGCAACATCCGCGCCGGCGCGCACTACACGCAGTTCCAGGTCTTCGACTACGACGGCGACGGCAGGGCCGAGGTCGCGATGAAGACCGCGGACGGCACCCGCTCGGGCACCGGCCAGGTCATCGGCAGCGCGAGCGCCGACTACCGCAACTCCAGCGGGTACGTCCTGTCCGGCCCGGAGTTCCTGACGATGTTCAACGGCCAGACCGGGGCCGCGATGGCCACCGTGAACTACGACCCGCCGCGCGGCACGGTCTCCTCGTGGGGTGACAGCTACGGCAACCGGGTCGACCGGTTCCTGGCCGGCACCGCCTACCTGGACGGCGCCCGCCCGAGCCTGATCATGAGCCGCGGCTACTACACCCGGACCGTGATCGCGGCCTGGGACTTCCGGAACGGCGCACTGACCGAGCGCTGGAAGTTCGACTCGGACTCGGCCGGCTCGCAGTACGCCGGGCAGGGCGACCACCAGCTGGCCATCGCGGACGCCGACGGCGACGGCCGCGACGAGATCGTCTTCGGGGCGATGGCCATCGACGACAACGGCCGTCCGCTGTGGAACACCCGCAACGGCCACGGCGACGCCATGCACGTCGGCGACCTGATCCCATCGCGGCCCGGTCTGGAAGAGTTCAAAGTGGACGAGGACAAGTCCAAGCCGGCCGCCTGGATGGCCGACGCGAAGACCGGCCAGATCATCTGGCAGAACGCCTCCTGCAACTGCGACAACGGCCGCGGCGTCTCGGACGACATCTACGCCGGCAGCCCCGGCGCCGAGTCGTGGTCGTCCGCGGTGTCCGGGCTGCTGAACACCAGCGGCCAGAACATCGGCCGCAAGCCGTCGTCGACGAACTTCGTCATCTGGTGGGACGGCGACGCCCAGCGCGAGCTGCTGGACGGCACGCACATCGACAAGTACGGCACCGGCGGCGACACCCGGCTGCTGACCGGCTCCGGCGTCCACGCGAACAACGGCACGAAGAGCACGCCGTCGCTGCAGGCCGACCTGTTCGGCGACTGGCGCGAGGAAGTCGTCTGGCCGACGTCGGACGACCGCGCGCTGCGGATCTACTCGACCACGGACGCGACGAGTATCTCGCACGTGTCGCTGATGCAGGACCGCCAGTACCGCGAGGCCGTGGCCTGGCAGAACACGGCCTACAACCAGCCGCCGCATCCCAGTTTCGCGTTGGCCCGGTGATGGGGGTGCCGAGCTTCCGGAAAGCTGTCGCCGGGGTGCTGGCGCTCGTGCTCGTCCCGCTGACCGTGGTGTCCGGCACCGCCGCCGCGGCCGATCGGTACCGGACGGTCACGGACTTCGACGCCGGCTGGCTGTTCAACTACGGTGACGCCAGTGGTGCCGGTGGTGCCACCTACAACGACAGCGGCTGGCGCAAGCTCAGCGTGCCGCACGACTGGAGCATCGAGGGCAAGAACCCGCCGGCGAACCCGTTCTCGCAGTCGGCGCCGAGCACCGGCCGTGGCGGGTACCTGCCCTCGGGCATCGGCTGGTACCGCAAGCACTTCTCGCTGGCCGGGGTGCCCGCGGACCGCCGGGTGTCGCTGGAGTTCGACGGCGTGATGGCCAACGCGAGCGTGTACGTCAACGGCACGCTCATCGGCAGTCATCCCTACGGGTACACCAGCTTCCGCTACGACATCACGGCGGCGGCGAAACTCGGCGGCGACAACGTGGTCGCCGTCAAAACCGACACGACGTCGCAGCCGGCGTCCCGCTACTACACCGGCGCCGGGATCTACCGCGACGTGCGGCTGATCGCGACCGATCCGGTCCACATCGGACAGTGGGCCACCCGCGTCACCACGCCCGGCAACACCACCGTGCACGCGGAGACCACGGTGGTCAACGAGAGTGGCGCGGCGGCGAGCGTCAGCGTCCAGGGCGTCCTCAGCGACCCAGGCGGCGCCGCCCTGCCCGCGGTGACGACGGCGGCCAAGACCATCGCCGCGGGCGCGTCGGCCACCTTCGCCTACGACGTGCCGGTGAGCAACCCGAAGCTGTGGGACCTGGCGAACCCGAACCTGTACTCGCTGGCCACGAACGTCCTCGTGAGCGGGACGGTGGTGGACGACGAGGTCACGTCGGTCGGCATCCGCACGTTGACGTTCAACGCGTCGACGGGCATGAGCCTCAACGGCAAGAGCGTGAAGTTCCAGGGGGTCGCGCTGCACCAGGATCTGCACGGGCTGGGGATGGCCGCGCCGCAGCGGGCGATCCAGCGGCGGCTCGCGCAGCTGAAGGCGCTCGGGGTGAACGCCATCCGCACCGCGCACGACCCGCCGAGCCCGGCGTTCCTCGACCTGACCGACCGGCTGGGGTTCCTGGTCCTCGACGAGTTCTTCGACGTCTGGACCCAGCACAAGTACTCCGACGTCGGTGACTACGCGACCTACTTCAACAAGACAGCGACGTCGCCGACGGGGACACCGGCGGTACCCGGCGCGAGCGGCTCGGTGCCGTGGTACCAGGTCGACGCCACCAGCGTGGTCATGCGCGACCGCAACCATCCCAGCGTGGCGATGTGGAGCACCGGCAACGAGATTCGCGACCCGATCGCGACCCGGACGCCCCTGTTGACCCGGATGGTCGCCATCGCGCACAGCCTGGACCCAGGCCGTCCGGTCACCCAGGCCCTGTTCCGGCCGGCCGACAGCGGTGACGTCACCGGGGCCACCCGGACCATCGTCGACGTCTTCGGCGGCAACTACCGGCCGGACGAGGTGATCCAGGCCGCGAAGACGTCTCCGGCGCGCGCCGGGCTGTTCACCGAGATGGGCACCGACACCTCCGCATGGACGACGGTCCGGAACAACGCGATGGTGACCGGCCTGTTCCTCTGGACCGGTGCGGCGTACCTGGGCGAAGCCGACGGGTTGTGGCCACGCGCCGAGCCGGACTTCGGGCTGATGGACGGCGTCGGCACGGTCCGGCCGATCGGGTATTCGTGGCAGCGCACGTGGGGCGCGCCCACGACGTCGCCGCCGGCGACCGGCACCACGGCCGACCGCGTGCTGCTCTCGCCCGACCACAGCACCGTGTCCTCGGACGTCGACGACGTCTCCTACGTCAAGGCGACCGTGGCCGACTCCTCGGGCCGGGTGGTGACCGGTTCGTCCGCCCCGATCACGTTCAGCGTCAGCGGGCCGGGCGTGCTGGTGGCGGTCGACAGCGGAAGCCCGGTGCAGGAGACGTTCCGCGGCTCGGTGCGGAAGGCCTACCAGGGCGTTGCGTACGGCCTGGTGCGCGCGACCGGTGCGGGCACCATCACGGTGACCGCGAGTTCCGCCGGGCTGACGCTCGGCACGACCACGCTGACCGGGACGACGGCGCCGTTCGTGCCGTGTACCGGCAGCTGCAACTGACTCTGGAGTGTGCGCATGAAACTCGCCGTCTCCCTCGTGGTGTTCGCGACCGCGGTGACCGTCGCCGCCACCCCGGCCCCGGCGGCCGCGAACACCTACTACGTCGCTCCGTCGGGCAGTGACAGTGCCGCCGGGACGCAGGCCGCGCCGTGGGCGTCGGTCGCCCACGCCCAGGCCGTCGCGCAAGCCGGCGACACGGTCTACCTGCGCGGTGGCACCTACACCTATTCGCGCGCGAACAAGGCCTGCGCGAGCCAGACCGACCGGGTGGACGCGATCACACTGAACAAGAGCGGCAGTTCCGGCAACCCGATCCGCTATTGGGCCTATCCCGGGGAGACGCCGGTGTTCGACTTCTCCCGGGTCAGCGACGACTGCCGGATCAAGGGCTTCGACGTCACCGGAAACTACATCCACCTGAAGGGACTGGAAGTCAAGGGCGTCCCGCAGAACAACAACCTCAACCACGAGTCGTGGGGCATCTGGATCTCCGGCAGCGACAACACCTTCGAACAACTGAACCTGCACAACAACATGGGACCGGGGTTGTTCATCCAGGACGGCGGCGGCAACCTCGTCCTCAATTCCGATTCTCACGACAACTACGACCCGAGAACGTCCAACGGGGCCGGTGAGAGCGCCGACGGGTTCGGTGCGCACATCTCCGCCGGCCACCCGGGCAACGTGTTCCGCGGCTGCCGCGCGTGGTGGAACTCCGACGACGGGTTCGACCTGATCAACGCGTTCTCGTCGGTGACGATCGAGAACTCGTGGGCGTGGCGCAACGGCTACCTGCCGCAGACGACCACGTCGTCGGGCAACGGGAACGGCTTCAAGATGGGTGGCTACGGCGGCAAGTACGTCGGCAACGGCGTCAAGCACTACATCCGCACCTCGGTGGCGTTCAACAACAAGGCGGCGGGTTTCTACGCCAACCACCACACGCTGGCCAACGACTACTTCGGCAACACCAGCTACAACAACCACCCGGACTACAACATGCTCGGCATCACCTCGAGCGGCGCGGCCACCGGGCTGGGCAACCTGCGCAACAACATCGCCTACGGCGGAACCCTGACGTCGAACATGGCGGGCACGAGCGCGTCGTACAACTCGTGGAACCTGGGCGTGACGATGTCGGACGCGCAGTTCCAGAGCGTGTCGACGTCGGGCTGGGACGCGCGGCGCCAGGCCGACGGCAGCCTGCCGGTGCTGCCGAACCTGCGCCTGGCCTCGAACAGCTCGCTGATCGACAAGGGCACCGACGTCGGCCTGCCCTACCACGGGAAGGCACCGGACCTCGGAGCCTTCGAGTCCTGAGCCGGGCGGAGATCAACTAAGGTGGGTGGCGCCTGGGGGTAGGCGAGGACGAGGAGTGATCGTGTCCACTTTGACCGAGTTGCCCCACTGGACGATTCGGACCTCCGGTGACCAGGCCACCTTCACCCCCGCGAGGCACGACCCGGGGGCGCCCCAGGTGCCGCAACGGCTGGTCTTGCGCGAGGAGGACCTCCCCGGCTTCGCCAAGGCGCTCGGCGAGGTGATGAAGCTGCCGACCTACTGGACCGCACGCGCCCGGGCGGGCCGGCTGACCCTCGACGGCGAGCCGGCCTGGTCGGAGCCCCGGCGCGGCCCGGCGGACGGCTTCGTCCACGTCGACGGCCCGTGCCACGGCTCGGGTGGCTCCTTCACCGTCGGCCTGGCCGACATCCGCGCCCTGCGCGTCCGGATCGCCGCCTACCTGCACCAGCGGGGGTTCGAAGCGCGGTCCGGCGGGTAGAGGGGAGGGAGCGCACCTGCGGGGACGGGGAGACGACATGGCGATCCGGCTGGGCAGCACCGTGATCAACTGCACCGACCTGGACACGATGACCCGCTTCTGGTCGGCGGCGCTGGACCTCGAGCCGGTGTCCGAGGACAAGGACTTCCGCCTGCTGCGCGGTCAGCACGTCAACCTGTCGCTGCAACGGTCCTCGACGCCGGTGTCGGCGCGCGACCAGATGCACCTGGACCTCTACGCCGACGACCAGCGGTACGAGGTCGACCGGCTCGTCGGCCTGGGCGCGCGGTTCGTGCGCCACGTCGACGACGACCCGGACGACGACTGGGTCGTCCTGGCCGACCCGGAGGACAACCTGTTCTGCGTCTGCGTGAAACCGGCGGCGGAGGTCCGCGACCCCCGAGCGCGGGCGGGTGCCCGTGTCACGGCGTAGTGTCGATCCGTGCCGATTCCGACCGAGCGGGAAGGCAGGCCGTTCGCGCCCGCCCGCGACCACGTGTGCCGGGGCTACCGGCGCCGCGGCGACTTCGTGGCCCAGGCACAGGAGTTCCTGGCCGAGGGGCTGGCGGCCGGCGAGCGGGTGCTCTACGTCGCCCCGGGTGACGAGGCCGCGTTGACCGGGCAGCTGCGCGCGGACGAGCGCTGCGACGAAGGCCTGGAGCGCGGGGCGGTCCAGGTCGCTTCGGTGGACGAGGCCTACCCCACGGGAGCCGTCGTCGACCCCGCCGGCCAGGTCGATCTCTACGCCGCGGCGACGTCCGAAGCGCTGGCGGCCGGATTCACCGGCTTGCGGGTCGCGGCCGACGCGACGTCCCTGGTGCGCACGCCGGCCCAGGTGGACGCCTTCGCCCGCTACGAGCACGGCGGCCACCACACGAACACCGGCTACGTCGACCCGCTGTCGTTCCTGGCCGACCCACGCCCGATGACGCCGCTCCTGATCGAGAGCACCGTCCCGCGGGCCGAGCTCGCCGACCCGCGGCCCTCGGACGCCCGCCGGGCGGTGCTGGCCACGGCGCCGCTGGACCTGCCCGCGGACGAGGTGGACGACCTCGTGCTGGCGGTGAGCGAGATCGTGGACAACGCGCTGCGCCACGGCCGCCCCCCGGTCCGGGTGCGGATCTGGGCCGGCGCCGGGCAGATGGTGGTTTCGGTGCACGACGCCGGCGCCGGACCGGCGGACCCGTTCGCCGGACTGCTGCCCGCGGACCGCAGCATCGGCGGCCGGGGGCTGTGGATCGCGCACCAGATCTGCAGCCAGGTGACGCTGCACCGCCACGAGACCGGTTTCACGGCTCGCCTCGCGGCGGGCCGACCCTGGTAGCTCAGGCGCAGCGGTCAACGGCGCAAGGAAGGTCAGTGGCGCCAGCGAGACCGGCGCCCGGCGACCGGCACAACGAAACGCCTGACCGGCGACCGGCAGCGCAAGCCGACCAACGATGTGACCGCAAACCGGCGCCCGGCAACGCAACCGGACCCGCCCAGCCGCGGAAGAGCCTTAAAGCCGCGGCAGAACAAAACCCCGGCGCCGCAGCTCACGCGCAGCGCGGCTGCCCCGGGCAACTCCGCAGCAGCTTGACAACCGGCGCGCCCGAAACCGTCCCATCCGACCCCGGCATCCCCTGCGGCCAAGAAATCGACAACGCAACAGCCGACGAATTGTTGCGATAGTTCGTCTCCAGCAGCGTCCGGTCCGCGTTCACCGTGTTCACCAGGTCATAGGTCCCCGCCGGCACCTGGGTGATGTCCAGCCACTGGAAGTCCACGGTGTACTTGTAGTCATCACCCGAGCCGACGGAAATCCCTTCGAGCACCTCCAGCGCCGTGGGCTCGTGGTGCCGGCACATGTTGCCCCGCAGCGTTTCGGCGAGGTCGGCGTCCGGGCCGGTGTCGCCCGGGACGTTGCCCAGCCGCCCGGCGTCGTACACCCGGAACCGGTCGCCCAGGCAGAAGCCGTTCTTGCGGTCGGTGACCACCGTCTCGCCCCGCGGGGAGACCAGCGCGAAGTGCTCGAAGTTCATCAGGTGCCAGTGCTGGTGGGCCAGCGCCGGCTCGTAGTACGTGAAGGCCCCGGTGGCGCGCTGCGCCGCCGCGTAGCTGCCCGGGATCGAGCCGTCCGTGCCGTTGCGCAGCGCCTGCCGGACCGTCATGGTCTCCTGCTTCGTGCTGTCGCGGCGGCCGTACAGCAGCAGCGGCCCGTCGCCGACGTTCTCCTCCGCGCTGGTGAACCGCAGCCGGACGGCCTTCGCCACCGACGGCGCGACGCAGCGGCCGTTGGGGGCGGACGGCTCGATGACCGGGCACACGTCCCACGCGGTGCACAACGGGAGTTCGCCGGAACTGCCGCCGGCGCACCCCGGCGGGGCCTGGCGGAGGTCGGGGAGCAGCAGGTTCGGCGCCGCGTCGGCGTGGGGAGCGGAGGCGGAAACGGTGGCCGCGAGCGCCACGAGCGCCAGTACCGCGAATTTCTTCAGCAAGAGCGGGGCCGTCCTGTCCGGTATTCCGATCGGGCCCAGTCTAGGGTTCCGCAATTCCCCGATGCGACACCGCGTCGTCACACGATGGACTGAGTCGCCACCGGTTCCGTGGTTCCGGTGAGTAGCGTGCGGCGAACTCACCGCCCGAAAGGACCGCACCGCATGTCGACGACCACCGCAGATTTCCGTGCCGCCCGTCCGACGGCGGCAGGGCTCGCCGGAACCGGCGGGATCACGCTGGTCTGCGGCACCCGGCCGGAACTGATCAAGCTCGCCCCGCTGATGCGGGCCTTCGGCGACGGGTGCGCCGTCGTCTACACGGGACAGCACTACGACCGGTCGCTGTACGCCCGCATCCGCGCGGACCTGCCGCCGTCCGAAGCGTTCCACGAACTCGGCGTGGGGGCCGGGCGCCGCGGCGGCCAGCTCGGCCGGACGGTCAGCGCGGTCGACGAGGTACTGGCGGACCGGCCCGGCCGGGCGGTGGTCGTCCAGGGCGACACGACGTCCGCGCTTGCCGGCGCGCTCGCCGCCAACGCGCACGACCTCCCGCTGGTGCACGTCGAAGCCGGGCTGCGCAGCCACGACCGGGCGATGCCGGAAGAGCACAACCGCGTGCTGATCGACCACCTCGCCGACCTCTGCTGCGCGCCGACCGAGCTCAACCGCGGCCACCTGCTGGCGGAAAACGTGCCGGACGAACGGATCGCCGTCACCGGCAACACCGTCGTCGAAGCACTGCAGGCCGCGCTCCCGGCCACCGATGACCGGCGGGCCGTGCTGGCGGCCCGCGGGCTGGAGCGGGACCGGTTCGTGCTGGCCACCATCCACCGCCCGGAGAACGTCGACGACGCCGGGCGGCTGGCGGTGATCCTGCGCGAGCTGGGCCGGCTGCCGCTGCCGGTGGTGTTCCCGCTGCACCCGCGCACGGCCAAGAGCGTCGAGGCGTTCGGCCTGCGGCACCTGCTCGAGCCGCTCGTCGAGCTGGAACCCCAGGCCTACCCGGCGTTCCTCGCGCTGGCCGCCGAAGCTGCGGTGCTCGTGTCGGACTCCGGGGGCATCCAGGAGGAAGCGAGTGTCCTCAAGCGACCCGTGGTCGTCGTGCGGCGCAGCACCGAGCGACCCGAGATCGCCGGGACGTTCGGCACGCGGGTGCTGCCGGGCCCGGCGATCGGCGCGGAGGTCGCCCGGTGGCTCGACGACGTGGCCGGCCACCGGGAGCGCCTCCGCCACCTCCCGTCACCGTACGGCGACGGGTCCGCCTCCGCCCGGATCGTGACGGCCCTGAACGCCCTACTGGCTCAGCGGGCCGGCGTGACCGCGGGCTGATCCGCCAGCAGCGCGACGACGTCGTTCGCCAGCCGGACGCTCGAGTTCCAGCTCGTCACGTCCGGGTAGACGTGGGCGGTGGTGGCCAGCAGGAGGCCGGTGCCGTCCACGGTCACCGGCGGCCGCGCGGCCAGGTAACCGAGCGGGTACACCGGTTCCACGAACGGCGCCTTGAACACCCGCACCTCCTCGATGTCGCCGTCGCCGAGCGCGGGGTACAGGCCGCGCAGCTGCACCGACCAGCGCGCCGCGATCGCGGCGTCGTCGTCGAGGTACAGCTGCGAGTCGCGGTCGGTGTAGTGCATGACGTAGACGAGGTGCCGTCCGCCGGTGGTGCCGGCGAGCGCGGACATCGAGACGACCCCGTCGAACTCGGTGCCCGAGTGCAGCACCGGCGTCCAGTAGTGCTCGGTGACCGGCTGCCGGAGGAAGAACACGCCGGTGACCACGCCCTGGTAGGGCAGGTCGGTGTCGGGCAGCCGGGTGGCGAGCGCGTCGTCGGCGATGCGCCGCAGCAGCGGCAGCGGCACGGTGGAGACGACGTGGTCGGCGTCGAGGACCTCGCCGCCGGTCAGGGTGAGCACCGAGCGGCCGCCGGTGCTGTGCAGCCGCCGGACCGGGGTTTCCGTGCGCACGGTGCCGCCGGCCCGCTCGATCGACGTCCGCAGCGCGTCGATGATCGTCTTGTAGCCGCCGTCCGGGTAGCCGCGGGTGGCGACGTTGCGCTCGCGGCCCAGCCGCTGCCACAGGTACAGCGCGGGAACGTCCCCGAAGGACGGCCCGAACTTCGAGCCGAACATCGGCGCGAAGAGCTGTTCCCAGACGACGTCGCCGTAGAGCCGGCGCAGCCAGTCCTCGGTGCGGAGCGTGTCGAGGTCGCGCCCGTGGCCCAACCGGCGCAGCAGCAGCGAAACCACGCCGAAGCGCACGCGGTCGTGCAGCCGCAGCGGGGAGAACCGGAGCAGGTCGAGTGCGGAGTTGAAACCGTGGTGGCGTCCGTCGACGACCATGCCCATCGTCGTTTCCCGCCACCGCACCGCATCCCGCAGGCCCAGCTCGCCCAGCAGCGCCAGCAGGCTCACGTCGGACGGCATGATGCAGTGGTAGAAGCGCTCGACCCACTGGTCTTCGTGGGCGAAGAAGGTGCCGAGGCCGCCGAGCTGGTCGCTGCTTTCGAGCAGGGTCACGCGCGTGCCGCGGCGGGCGAGGCGGTGGGCGGCGGCGAGGCCGCAGATGCCGCCGCCGATCACGGCGACGTGCGGGGAATCGGGGTGGGTCACCGGGTCACAGCTTCCGGTAGGGCGCCGGGCTCAGCCGGTCGCGGGCGAGCAGTTTCAGGTATTGCACGACGGTCCGCCGCAGCTTCAGCTTGCTGGGACCCTGTTTGCGGTCGTACCGCAGGGCCAGCGGGACCTCGGTGATCACCGGGCGGCAGTGGCGCAGCTTGAGCAGCAGCTCCACCATGCAGGCGAAGCCCTGTTCCTCGATGAGCCGCTCGCCCCAGTGCGCGGAGGCGCGCGCCAGCAGCGACGCCCGGTAGGCGCGGTAACCGCTGGTGAAGTCCCGGACGCCGTCGACGTCGAGGGCGCGGTGGAACAGCTGCGCGGCGCCGCGGGAGAGCAGCCGCCGTCCGAACGGGGCGGTCCGGTCGTCGCCGCCCGGGACGAACCGGGAGCAGATGGCGACGTCGGCGCCGGCGGTGATCTCCGCCTGCAGCGCGCGGATCAGCGCCGGGTCGTGCGTGTCGTCGGCGTCCATCACGACGACGATGTCGTCCGGGCCCGCGTCCTCCAGCGCCGCCCGGAGCCCGGACTGCACCGCGCGGCCGAGCCCGAGGTTCACCAGGTGCCGTACGACGCGGACGTCGAGCCCGCCGTAGCCGGACTCGGCCACGGCGACCGTGGCGTCGGCGGAACCGTCGTCGACGACCCAGACGGTGACCTGCTCGGTGCGGGCCACGTCGGCGAGCCGGCGCAGCAACGGCGGCAGGGACGCTTCTTCGTTGAACGCGGGCAGCACGACGTGCGCCCGTCCGCCAGTCCGGCCCCCGGTGGGCTCCGGTCCGGTTCGGTCCGGTTCGGACAGTGCCGGTTCGGACAGTGTGGCCAGGGTGGTCTCTTCGTACGCCACGGTTCCCCTCGTCTCGGTCGTCCTCGTCGTTGCCCATCACCCGTCCGGAATCGGGTTTGGTGGGGCCGTCCAGTCCTATTCGGCTATGTTGTGTGGTTTCTTTAGTGGCCCCGGAACTCCCTCGGAAGGACGCACGTCATCAGAACTACTTGGTGTTTCCTGAAATCACCGGATCGGGTCTGCTGGGCGCCCCGATCGAGTGCATTTCCCGGGGTTCTCCGAAAAATTCACTCGATCGTGCCGGTGGTGCCTCGAATGGCTGAGTCGTGAAGAAAGCGAGAATGGAATCCTCATGTCAAGTAGAGGTCGAGACCGGTGACTGAACTCAAAGACACGGTCGTCACCGAAGCGGTGCCGGCCCAGCGGCGCGTCCGGCCGGGCGACCGGCCGCGGGACGCCGTGCGCGGCCGCCCGCTGCTCGCCAGGGTCAACGCCGTGGCCGTGCTGCTCGTCGCCGTCGACGGCGCCGCCTGGCTGGCCGCCGTGCTGCGGACCGGGCCCGGCCCGGCGTGCGCCGTGGTGACCGCCGCGGCCCTCGCGGGGGCCCGGGTGGCCGGCCGCGTCCACCGCCGCCGCCTCTGGCTGTCCTGGCTGCAGGACCTCCCGCGCTCGGTCACCGCCACCGCGCTGGCGTTCGCGCTCGTCACCGGGTTCGGCCTGGTGGCCGGGATGGACGGCGACGACACGGCCCGGATGCAGGAAGTCGTGCTGTGCTTCGCCGTGCTCAGCGAGGCCGTCCGGCCGGCCGTCTTCGCGTTCGGCCGGTGGGGGCGGCGCCGGCTGCGGCGCTGCGACCGGGCCGTCGTCGTGGGCTCCGGCCGGATCGGCGGCGAACTCGTGCGCACCATGCTGGAGCACCCCGAGTTCGGCCTGCTGCCGGTCGGCGTCGCGGCGTCCGGCCCGGAGCCGGTGCCGCCGGGCCTGCCGGTGGAGCGGATCGACGGCGACCTCATCGGCGCCATCGCCCGGCTGCGCGCGGGCACGGTGGTCCTCGCCCCCGCCGACGAGCGCGACGGCGCGATCGTCGACGCCGCCATCACCGCCCACCGCCTCGGGTGCGTCACCCTGGTGCTGCCGCACCTGTTCGAGCTCTGCCCGGACGGGCCGGGGGTCGACCGGCTCCGCAGCTACCCGCTGGTGTGGCTGGGCGGCGCGCCGACCCGGCGGCCGAGCTGGTGGGTCAAGCGGGCCGTCGAGACGGCGCTGGCCGCGGCCGCGCTCGTCGTCCTCGCGCCCGTCATCGCGCTCTGCGCGCTCGCGGTCGCGGTGGAGAGCGGGTTCCCGGTCTTCTTCCGGCAGGTGCGGGTCGGGATGGACGGCGGCACGTTCGTGCTGTTCAAGCTGCGCAGCGTGCGCCAGGCCGCCGTCGACGATTCGCAGACGCGCTGGTCGGTCGTGGGCGACCGCCGGGTCGGCCCGGTCGGCCGCTTCCTGCGGCGGTCCTCTTTGGACGAACTGCCGCAGCTGTGGAACGTCGTGCGCGGGGACATGTCCCTGGTCGGCCCGCGGCCGGAGCGGCCGGTGTTCGTGCACGAGTTCTCCGCCGTCCACGACCTGTACTGGGCCCGGCACCGGGTGCCGACCGGGCTGACCGGGCTGGCCCAGGTGCACGGCCTGCGGGGCGACACCTCGATCGCGGACCGGGCGCGCTACGACAACTACTACATCGCGAACTGGTCGCTGTGGCTCGACGTCAAGATCATCATCCTCACCGTGGGAGAGCTGCTGTGCCGAAGGCAACGCTGATGCGGCGGCACCCGGTGGCGTGCTGGACGGCCGCGGTCGTGCTGCTGGCCGGCGGCCTGGCCGGCTGCGTCGCCAGCTCGGCGCAGGACCTCTCGGCGCCGCCGCCGAAGCCCCTCGCCCCCTGCGCGTGGTGGTACGGGATCGGCAAGCCGCCAACGTCCCAGGAGCTCGAGCAGGCGGCCAAGCGCTACCAGGTCATCGTGCTCAACGCCGACCAGGCCGCGGCCATGCGGCGGCTGCACCAGCTCAACCCGCGGGTGAAGGTGCTGGTGTACAAGGACCTGTCGAGCACGCGCAACTACCCGGGCGCGGTCGACGGCGGCCAGGACGCGGCCTTCCTGCCGAGCGGCATCGGCTACGTCGCCGCGCAGGACCACCACCCGGACTGGTTCGCGCTGGACGTCCAGGGGCGGCGGATCGAGTGGCAGGGCTACCCGCGGCACTGGCAGATGACGGTGTGGAACCCCGACTACCAGCAGGCCTGGACCGACGCCGTCGTCACGGAAGTGAAACGCGAGGGCTGGGACGGCGTGCTCGCGGACAACGACTTCAACTCGCTGCGCCACTATTCGCCCGCGGTGCTCGCGGGCACGGCCAACGTCACGGAGACCGACCGCAAGCTCCGCGACGGCCTGGACGGGTTCCTGGCCAAGGCCGGCGACGCCCTCACGAACGCGGACAAGCTGCTGGTGCCCAACGTGTCCGAGACGCACCTGGTGCCGGGCCGCTGGACCGCGCACTCCCGCTTCGGCGGCGCGATGGAGGAGAACTTCGGGTTCCGCGAGAACGGCGGCACGGGCGGCCTGCTGACCTTCCGCGGCAACGAGTTCCAGGAGCTGCGGGCGCAGGCCGCCCTCGGCGAGTCCCTGCTGTTGCTGGTCACGCGGACGCACAACGCGCGCGAGGAGCGGTCCGGGTACGCGAGCGCGGCCCTGCTCGCGGGCCCCCGCACGTGCTGGACCCGCGCGACGACCGACGACTACCGCAACCCGGAGTGGTCGGCGTTGCAGGACTCCGGGCTGGGCGAGGCGGTCGACGCGGCGAGCCGGCTGCCCAACGGCGTCTGGACCCGCACGTTCACCCACGGCTGGGTGGCGGTCAACCCGACGGCGTCCGCCCAGACGGTGGTGCCCCCGGAAGGCCTGGTCGCCCCCGGCGCCCCCCGCCCCACCCCGACCCCCACCCGCCCTTCGTCCCCCACCTCGACCTCGGGTTCGCCCACCACGACCACGACCACGACCCCGGCCCTGCCCTCGCTCACCCTCGAGGCCGCGGACGCAACGGTCCTGGTCGACCCGCAGCAGCTCGCGAAACGCGGCGTCTGGCGAGTGATCCGCGACGAGCTCCGCATCGGCCGGCTCCGCGCCAGCTGACCACCCCGCGTGTGCCCCCGCCAATCGCGCGAGATGCCCCTCCAGTCACGCGAGATGCCCCTCCAGTCACGCGAGATGCCTCCCCAGTCACGCGAGATGCCCCTCCAATCACGCGAGTTCCGCCTTCGATCACGCGAGTTCCGGCTCTGATCACCGGCAGCCCGTGATCAGAGGGGGATCACTCGTGATCGAAGGGGCATCAACCGTGATTGGAGGGGCATCACGGGTGTTTGGCGGGGCGGCACGATGGCGTCAGCTCGTCGTAGAGGTCCAGGTGGCGGCGGGCGCAGACCTCGGGGTGGTAGCGGGTGTGGGCGCGTTCGGCGAGGAGACGGCCCAAGCGGGCCGGGTCCGGTTCCGCGAACAGGGCGCGTAGCCGGTCGGCGAGGGCCGGGACGTCACCCGGCGGGGCCAGGAACACCGGGCCGCCGGGGACGTCGAGCATGGCCGGGACGCCGCCGGTGGCCGTCGCCAGGACCGGCTTGCCCGCGGCCATCGCCTCGGCCACCACCAGCGGCTGCTGCTCCATTGTGGACGGCAGCACCAGCGCGTCGGCGGAAGCGAGCAGATCGGGGACGTCCGGCCGGAAGCCGAGGAACGCCACACGCCCCGCCAGCGGCGGCTGCCGGGCGACCTGCTCCGCCTCCGCGCGCTCCGGACCGTCGCCGACCACCGTCAGCCGCGCGTCCGGCGGCAGCACGCCGGGAACGCTCAACGCGGCCAGCAGATTCA
The DNA here is from genome assembly GCF_014654205.1 of Amycolatopsis bullii. Classification (GTDB taxonomy): domain Bacteria; phylum Actinomycetota; class Actinomycetes; order Mycobacteriales; family Pseudonocardiaceae; genus Amycolatopsis; species Amycolatopsis plumensis. The sequence goes on along the minus strand of NZ_BNAW01000011.1, from coordinate 134,376 downwards.
GCACACCCTTGCGTTCCACCAGCAGCCCGGCGAAGACGAGGTGCCGCACCGGCCCCCGCGGGGGCGACGGCGAGGCGGGGGAGACGCAGTTGTCGACGTGCACCAGCCGCCCGGCGGGCACCCGCAGGCGACGGCGCAGGAACGTCCCCATCGCCGACGCCGGCACGATCGTCCGGTCCAGGACGCGGGCGACGACGGCGTCCGCGGCCAGCACCGTCCGCGTGTACGCCGAGGGTCCGGCGGCCCCGCGCGAACCCCGGAACCACGGCTCCGCGACGTCGTCGGGCACGCCGTGGTAGGTCTGGACCAACGCGGGCCGCGGGCCGCGGGCGAACCGCAGCCCCGCGATCACCAGCCCGGCGCGCCGGTCCTGCGCGTGCACGACGTCCGGCCGCCACGCCCGCAGCGCCGCCCGGGCCCGGCCCGCCGCCGCGAGGTCCTCCTTGTCGGCCACCGCGAGTTCCTCGTGCAGCCCGTCGAGCAGCGAGGCGTCCCGCGCGGGCACGGGACCGAAGACGCGGACGTCGTGACCGTCGGCGGCCAGCGTCGCGGCCAGCCGGACGGTGACGTCCACCGGGCCGCCGCGGTCCTGGGTGAGCAGATAGGCGATGCGGGTCACGAGAGGCGCTCCGACGGGGTGAGTTTGTCGACGAGGGCGGCGATCTGGTCGGTCATCCGCCCCCGATCGAAGGACAGTTCCACGCGGCGGCGGCCGAGTTCGCCTTCGCGCCGGGCCAGCCCGGGATCGGCGAGCCGCGCGGCGACGGCCTCGGCGAGCAGGCCGACGTCACCGGGCGGCACGACCGCGCCCGCGTCCGCGACGCTCTGCCGCATCCCGCCGACGTCGAACGCGACGACCGGCCGCGCGCACGCCATCGCTTCCAGCGGCACCAGCGCCATGCCTTCGGCGCGCGAGGGGAGCACGACGACGTCCGCGGCGGTGTACCAGGCCGCCGGGTCATCGGTGTGTCCCGGCCAGCGCACGGACGCGTGCCCGGCGACCGGGTGCCGCTCGCGCCAGATCGGCCCCATCGGGCCGTCGCCGGCGAAGATGAGGTGCGCGTCCGGCAGCTGCCGCAGGACCGCGGGCCACGCCGACAGCAGCTGGTCCTGGCCCTTGAGCTCGGCCAGCCGGCCGAGGCAGACGGCGATCGGCGCGTGCGCGGGCAGCCCGAGCCGCCGCCGCGCCGCCGTCCGGTCGCCGGGGACGAACCGGGTGGTGTCGACGCCGTTGCAGACGACCTCCGCCTCGGCGGTGACCCCGGCGGCCCGGCCGGCGGCGAGTTCGTCGTCGCTCACGCAGACGAGCAGATCGGTCCACCGCGACGCGAAGCGCTCCCACGCGGCGGACGCGGTGCGCAGCGGCCCGCCGGCCGTCTCGAAGGACCAGAGGTGGGGCTGGAAGACCGTCGGGCGGCTGCCGCGGACGGCCAGCCGCCCGGCCAGACCGGCCTTGGAGCTGTGGAGGTGGACGACGTCGGGGTCGAGGTCGTCCAGGAGCCGGCGCAGCCGCAGCGCTTCGGCGATCGAGCCGGGGCCGGGTGCGCGGCGGGCGGTCCAGCCACGGACCTCGAGGCCGAGTTCCCGGGCGCGGGCGGCGAGCCAGCCGGACGGCGGGCAGGCGATCGTGACGGACCACCCGCGATCCCGTTGCGCCACGGCGAGTTCGAGCACCACGACGGCGACGCCCGCGGTCACGGGCTGGGAGACGTGGACGAGCTTCACCGGCGGCCTCCGGGGTCGGCTGGGGAAGGGGCGGTGGGGTGGGCGGGTCTCACTGGCGGCCTCTGCGGCGGGCGACAGCGGTGGGTTGCGCGGGTTTCACCGGCGGCCTCCGCGGCGGGCGGGCGCGTCGCGACTCGGGCGACGCGTCCGCGACCTGCGCGGCACAGCCCGGCAAGGGCCGCGGCCGCAGCGTGAACGACGGGCCTCACCGAAGCCCTCCCCGGCGCAGTTCCGCGAGCGCACTCCGCTGCAGCACCACCGTCGCCCCGGCGTACCCGGCGACCAGAACCGCCGCCTCGGCCACCACCCCCGGCAGCGAACTCCCGAACCATCGCCCCAGCGCCACCGCCGGTACCGCGGCCGCCGCGCCGGCCAGCGCCACTCGCGCCACCATTCCGCCCAGCTCCGCCACCGGCGGCGCCACCCCCAGCCCGGCCAGCACCCGCCAGGCGAGCGGTACCACCAGCCACGCCGCCGCGAGCTGCACCGCCGCGACCGCCCCGATCCCCGCGTGCGCCAGCACCGCCAGCCCCACCGCGAGCACCGCCAGGTGCGTCGTCTCCAGCGCCAGGTAACGCCGGACGTGCCCGGTCGCCTTGACCGCCTGGTACCAGATCTGCAGTAGGCAGATCCCCACGCCGTAGCCGGACAGCAGCACGAGCGGGCCTGCCGCGCCCGCCCACCGCTCGCCCAGCAGCACGACGTGTCCCGAGAGCACCGCGAGCGCCAGGTACAACCCGCCCGTCACCACGAGCACCGCGCGCGTGAACCGGGTGACCGCCCCGCCGAGCGGCGCCCCCTCGCGCCGCAACCGCGTGAACACCGGGAAGGCGACCGCGCCGAGCACGACCGCCACCATGATGTACGGCACCCAGGCGAGCCGGTACGCCAGCGAGTAGACGCCGACCGCGTCCGGCCCGAGCACGTGCCCCACCGCGAAGTAGTCGAGGTTGACCAGCAGCGCGCCCACGACCGCGGCCGGTCCCACCACGGCCACCCAGCCCAGCACCTCGCGCGCGGCGGCGGTGTCCCAGCACGGCCGCACGCCGCCGCGGGCCAAGGCGCCGAGCAGGGGCTGCGTCACCGCTGTGGCCAGCAGGCCGAGCACCAGCGACAACGGCCCGGCCCCGCACGCGGCGAGCACGACCGTCAGCGCCGCGCCCAGCACCGCGCTCCCGCCGTCGGGCAGCAGCCGGCGCCGGAAGTCGAGTTCGCGGTGCATCAGGCCCATCTGCACCCCGCCCGCCGCCGAGAACGGCAGGCCGAGCGCGGCCAGCCGGACCAGCCCGGCGGCGTCCGGCGTTCCGAGCAACGCCGTCAGCGGGCCCGCCGCGGCCACCAGCGCGACGGCCAGCACGATCCCGGCGCCGACGCTCAGCGTGAGCACCGTGCCCGCCGTCCGGCGCGGGTCGCGCTCGGTGCGGCCGATGACGTCGTAGACGCCGATCGACTGGACGACCTGGCCGAGGTTGACCAGCGCCACCGCGAGCGCCACGGCGCCGAGCTGGCCCTCGGTGAGCAGGGCGGCCAGCACCAGCGTGACGAGCATCTGGCTGCTCTTGCTGACCAGGTTGACCACGCCCAGCCACAGCGAACCGCGGACGGCGCGGGTGCCCAGCGCGGTCACGTGGCCCTCCGCGCGGCGACCACGGCCAGTACCCACGCGACGACCACCGCGGCACCGTCCACGGTGACCGACGTCCGCGGCCCGAACAGTTTGTCCACTGTGTACAAATGGGCGAAGGGGACGGCGAGCGCGAGCACGGCCGTCCCGGCCGCACCCCACCCCGGCTCGCCGCGGCGACGCCACCACAGCGCGGCCACCACGGCCATGGCGGGGACGGCGATCAGCACGTCACCGGGCTGGTGCACCACGCAGACCACGACGGCGAGCACGGTCAGCAGGTCGGCGACCGGCTCCGCGGTCCGGCGGATCAGGACCGCGCTCGCCACGAGCACGCCGGCCAGCACCACCGGTTCGGAAGGCACCCAGCCGGTGACGCGGAACACCACCGCGGCGACGTCGATGCGTTGCGCGGTAACGGAGTCCACCGCGCCGTACGGGGTGCCGCGGGCGTGGGTGAGGTTCGCGACGATGACGTCGAGGAACGGCCCGATGCCCCCGCCGCGCACCACGAGGAGCACGACGACGGGCAGGCTGGCGGCCGCCGCGATGGCCGTGCCGGCGAGGGCGACCCGCCGCGAGCCGCGGGCGAACAGCAGGACGGCCAGCGGGAAACCGTACTGCGGCTTCAGCCAGGCGAGCGCCAGCGCGGCGGCCGCCCAGCCGGGCCGATCGCGCCGGGCGAGCAGGGCACCGGCTGCGCCGAGCGCGATCAGCGGGTTGATCTGCCCGACGTACAGCTGGGCCTTCCCGACCTGGCTGGTCACGAGCAGCGCGGCGACGACGGCGGTGGTGACGGCGAACGGCGCCGGAACGTACCGCCGGACCGCGTGGGCGGTCAACGCGGCGAGCGCGACGAGCAGCAGCAGCGAAAAGAGGGTGAACGCGACGGCGCCGACGCGGTAGCCGGGCAGCGCGAACGGTGCGTGCAGGAGGAGGTGGTAGGGCTGGTAGAGGTTGAAGTCCTGGCGGACCGGCCAGTGCGCGAACATCGCGGCGGGGTCGTAGGGATTGCCGCCGGAGAGGAATTCGCGGATGGGGAAGTAGAGGGCGTCCCGGAAGTCCTGCAACCGTTCCTCGCCCGCGACGGCGGGGGTGGGGAGCGGGACCTGCCAGGACGGCTTGACGGCGTGCCAGGCGCTCAGGACACCGGCCAGGCTCGCGAGGAGCAGGACGAGCCGCTGTCGGGGGAACCTGCGCGCGCCGGCGGTGACCGGAGCGAACGCAGCGGTCATGCCGCCACCGGGCCGGGTGACTCGTCCGGTGTCGCCCGGCGTGGGCTGTCTCGAGCTCACGCCAGCACCACCGCCACCAGCACCGCGTCCGCGGGCAGCACACTCACCGTCGCGGTCAGCTCGGCCTGGTCCCGGCCATCCGCCGTCACCGCCACCACCGAGGCGCCCTCGCCGCTCTCCTCCGGCAGTCCCGCCGCCAGCTTGGCCGCGACCTCGCTCACCGAGGGCGTCACCGGCAGCACCCGCACCGGGCGCCCGGCCGCGCGGCACAGCACCGCCAGCCGGTCCGCGGCCGAGGGGTCCTCCTCCCTCAGGACCGCCACCGGCCGGTGCGCGCCCGCCGCCGCCAACGCCCGGCGGACCGGGCCCGGACCCGCGCCGAACGGCGTCAACCGGCGCACGGCCGCCGTCGCCAGTCCGGCCGCGACCGCGCCGACCAGCGCCAGCCCGGCCACCAGCGGGGCGTCCGGGGCCACCGGGATCACCTCCGGCCGCGAATCCAGCGTCCGCAGCTTCCCGGCCGGAGCCAGCAGATCCGCGTCGATCATCGCCTTGCTCAGCGCCATCGCCGCCGCGCCCGCCTGCTCCGCCGAAGACGCGCGCACCGACAGCCGCGCGAGGCCGGAGGCCGGGACCAGCTCGACCGACACGTGCCTGCCCAGCTCGTCGGGCCCGTACCCGGACACCGGGGCCGCCGCCGCGAGCACCGACGGGCTGCGGGCCAGCTCGACCAGCGCCGGCAACGCCAGCGACACGACCTCGCCGTACGGCGCACCGTCCGCCGCCGCGGGACCGGCGAGCAGGCTCACCCGGCCCTGGTACTCCTCGCCGCGCGTCAAGCCGACGAGCAGCACGAGCGCACCCACCAGCAGCGCCACGGCGACGCTCGGAACAAGGGACTTCATCGGGCACCTCGGAGCAGTTCGTCGTAGGACTTCATGAGCGCGTGCGGGTCGTAGTCGCGTTCGACGACCCGGATGCCTTCGCGGGCGGCGGTTTCCCGCGCGGCCACGTCGAACAGCAGCGTGTTCAGCGCGGCGGCCGTCGCGGCCGGATCCGCGGGCGGCACCACGATCCCGCCGCCGGTCAGCACCCCGGCGATCCCGCCGACGTCCGTCGCGACCACCGGGCGGCCGGCCGCCATCGACTCGAGCACCGCGAGCGGCAGGCCCTCCCAGTCGCTGGTCAGCACCGTGACGTCGGCCGCGGCGAGCAGGTCCGGGACGTCCGTGCGAGTCCCGAGGAACTCGACCCGGCGGCCCAGCGCCTGCGCGCGGCGCTCGAGCTCGCCACGCAGGCTGCCGTCGCCGGCCAGCCACAGCACGGCGTCGCCGTCGACCGCGGCCCAGGCGTCCAGCAGCACGTCGTGGCGCTTCTGCGGTTCGAGCCGGGCCAGGCACAGCGCGACCGGCGTCCGCTCCGGGACACCCAGTGACGCGCGGATCTCCGCGCGGCCGAACACCGGCGTCCGCGGGAACACCGCGTTCGGGATCACCGCCGGACGCTCCAGCCCCGCCGCCATCAGCCGGTCGGCGGTGGCGGCAGACACCGCGACGACCTGCGCGGAAGTGCGGCGCAGGATCCGGGCCGCGGCGGGGTAATCCTCGTCGGCGACGCCGTGGAAGACAGTGACCGGCCGCCGCCCGGCAAGGCGTGCCACCAGGCTCGCGCCGACGTTGTGGGCCAGCACCACGTCGGGCCGGAACCGCGCGATCGCGCGGCGGGTGGCCCAGGCCGCCTTCAGCACGCCCGCCTTGCTGCGGCGGGCGAGCGGCACGGGGTACGTCGGCGTGCCGGCCGCGGCCAGCGCGTCGGCGCGGAAGCCACCGCCGCTGGCGACGGCGGACACCCAGCCGTACTCCTCGCCGCGGGTCACCATGCCGGCCACGAGCGTCTCCGCCCCGCCCGCCCCCATCTCACTGATCACGTGCAGCACCCGCATCGGCGCTCCCCTCTCCTTCTCGAACCCGGGTTTCGGTCGCGACGGCGAGCGCGGCCAGCGACCACAACGGCAGGTAGTACTGCTCGGACAGGAACGTCGAGGTGACCAGCACGGCGAGCAGCGACGCCTGGATCGCGACCGCTTCGGTCCGCCGCGGCCCGGCACCGGCCAGCCGGACCGTCCGCTCGCTCGCCACCGCGGCCACGCCGACCACCCCGGCGAACAGCGCGAATCCGGGCAGGCCGAGTTCCGCGGCGACCTCGAGGTACATGTCGTGCGCGACCGGCGTCTGCTCGTCGACCTCGGCGTTGTGCGACTCGGCGGCGTAGTGCTCGCGGAACCCGCCGGGACCGACGCCGAGCACCGGGTGCGCGGTCAGCATCCGGGCCGCCGCCTGCCAGCGCAGCTCCCGGGTGTCCACATTGGTCGCGGCGATGAAGCTCTTCTCCTGCAGCGCCCGGTCCAGCTGCGGTCCGGCGAACAGCACGGCACCCAGGCCCAGTCCGGCGACCGCCACGGCCGCGGCGGCGAGCACCCGCCACGGCAGCACCCGCCGCAGCAGCAGCCAGCCGACCGCGGCGGCCAGGCCGAGCGCGCCGCCGCGGGAGAACGTCGCCGTCGCCCCGGCCACCAGGACGATGCCCGCGGCCGTCAGGAGGAACCCCCGGCCGCGGCGGTGCAGCGCCGCGAGCAGGGGAACGGCGGCGACGAGGAAGTAGGCCAGGTCGTTCGGGTCCGGTTGCGGCCCGCTCGCGCGGGCTTCGCCCTCGGCGATGAGGCTGTAGAGGGCGCCCGCGCCGGCAACGGTGGCGCCCGCGGCCGCGGCGAGCAGCAGCCGGCGGATCGGCGCCTCGCGGCTCGCGACGTCCGCGAGCACCGCGGTGACCACGAGGAACGGCAGCCAGCGCACGGTGTACTCGGCGGTGAAGGCGCCGGCCGCGTGCACGGACGCCGTCGCCGCCAGCACGACGGCGAGGAGCGCGAGGACGGCGTGCAGCGCCGTCGGGCGGGGCAGCTGCCGCCGCCGGATCCGCACGGCGAGCCAGACGACGGTGAGCAGCGCGGGCGCGACCTTGCCGAGCTGGCTCTGCACGACGGTCAGGTAACCCTCGACCGGCGCGCACGCGACGGTCGCGTACGCGAGGACCCGCAGCGCGGTCGTCTCCCGGGCTTCGCGCGCTGAGGGCCGGACGACTGTTGTCAGCCGGGGGCTCCGCCACCCGGACCCCCGAAAGAGCCGAGTCGTCATCTCCCGATGTCCAATCTGGTCACCGGCCGGGTGCGCCGCACGGTCGTCCGGCTGACGTACTCCCCGGTGCCGACGACGTCGAAGTGCTCGCGCAGCGCGGAAAGCACCCAGCCGAGCCAGGCCACCTTCCGCGTACCCGGCGCCGCCATACCGGGGAAGAACTCCATCCCGGGCGCGTCGGCGGCGCCGAGGACGTCGGTGGGGTGCAGCAGCAGCGACGGCGACACCCCACGGGCGAGGCAGAGCCGCAACGCCGTCCGGAAGTACGCGCGGGCCAGCCGCGGCGAGATCGCGTGCAACTGCAGCAGGTACGAACCGTGGATCGGCGTGCGCAGCAGCGGCATCGTCGTCACCGGGAGCTCGACCAGCGAGCTGCCCGCGCACGTCTGCCAGCGGTAGGCGTGCACCGGCGCCAGCACCCGCGAGACCCCGCCGAAGAGCTCGCCGGCCCCGTCGTCGGTGTTCTTCGCGGTGCGGTTGTGGTACGCGCGGGCCAGCGGGCCGATCCACGTCGGCAGCGTGCTGGCGTCGTAGGCGTAGCCGCGCTCGGCCAGGAGCTCGACCAGGTCGCGCGTGACGCTGTAGCCGGGTCCGCGGAACCCGCTCGGCCGGGGCGCGCCCGCGGCGGCGATCGCGTCCTCGGTCCGGCTCAGTTCGTCTTCCAGGCGCTCGCGGGAGTAGCGGTGCAGCCAGGGTTCGTGGCCGAAGGAGTGGTTGGCCACCTCGTGCCCGGCCGCGGCGATCTCGGCGACCGCCTTGGCGCCGTCTTCGCGCACGACGTCGGCGCCCACGACGAAAACCGTCGTCGTCAGGCCTCGTTCGCCGAGGATCTCCAGCAGCCGCGGGACCGCGGACGGCAGGAAACTGGGGCGGTCGCGCCAGCCGGGATCGCCATGGGTCTTCAGGTAGGCCCACAGGTTGTCGAGGTCGACCGAGACGCTCGCGAGCGGCCGCGGGGTCACGCCGCTTCCCCCGCGAGAGCGGGCGCGCCGGCGCGCGACTGCACGCCGAGCAGCAGGACACCGCACACGACCACGGCGAGGCCGGTGGCGACCCACGGCCCGTGCCCGCCGACGACGTGGTCGCCGAGGACGGCGATGCCGGTGACCGACGCCAGCACGATCGTGGTCGCGTCCGCGGTGGCCACGACCGCCGCCGCGGGCCCGCGCTGCAGGGCGGCCGCCATCGAAGCCTGGCCGAGGACGGCCGCCGCGAGCATCAGCCAGGTCAGCGGATTTCCTGGCAGGGCAACGAGATCGAGGTGGGCGAGCGTCCGGCTGGCCACCGCCACGACGGCGAACGCGACCCCGGACAGGACCGCGGCCGGCAGGAACGTCCCCGCCCGGCCCGCGGGGATCATGGCCAGCCCGGTCCCCAGAACCACGACCGCCAGCGCGGCGACGCCGGCGGGCGGGAGGTCCGTGGCTACCGAAGCCGACGACGACCCGGCCAGCACGACCAGCCCGGAAGCCAGCAGCACCAGCGTCATCGCTTCCCCGGTGCGGATGCGCCACCCGAGGACGACGACCCCGAACGCGGTCGCCAGCCCGATGGCCGACGACGACGCGGCCTGGACCAGGTACAGCGGCAGGGAAGCCCGCGCGAAGAACGCGAGCGCGAAACCGCCCACCTGACCGGCGAAACCCAGCAGGTACAGGCGATCGGCGGCCAGCCGGGCCAGCAGGCCCAGTCCGGCGCCCCGCCGGTTGCCGGCCCGCCGCGCGGCGACGCTCTGCGCGACGATCCCCACCGCGTAGAGCACCGCGGAGGCCACGAGCACCGCGTAATCCACCACGAACGACTCCTCACGTCCCGCACCGCGTACCGGGTGATCGGGCAAAGCGTAGGAACGCGGAAGTGGCTTCACTTTCGAAGGATGGAGTTCGGGAATTCGTCACGCTCCGAGAGCGATCCGCGGGGCGGAGGCGACACCAAAGTGTGACGTATCGTTGTGTTCCGCCAGGCATAACACGTTGCGTAATAAGGTGTGCGGGGTGTTCCGGCACGCCGTCGGCCAACCTCGCGATATCCGGCGGAGAGCCACCCGTTCGAGCTATACGAACCCCGGTCAGGGGCTCGCACACCCCACACGATCGGTGAATCGGCTGGAACACCCCGTGTCGCATCAGTACGTTTTTCCCACCGAGGCGTAACAATTGCCTCGAATGCTGCTCCAGCAAATTTGTCTTGTCGAGGAGATTCCATGCTGAAGAAATTGGGCTTCGTCGCGGCCACCATGGCGGCCGGGGCGTTCGTCACCGGCGGGATCGCGGCCGCCGGGACGCCGGGCGAAGAGCACGGCCACCACCACGGCCACTACGGCTACGACCACACCGGTCAGGTCGGCCTGGTGAACCTGAACAACACCGACGTGCTGCACAACGTCCAGGCCACGCTCGGGCTCTGCGACGACAACGTCAACGTGCTGGGTGTCCAGGTGCCGGTCCAGGAGTCGCTCAACGGCATCGGCGTGCCGATCCTGTCGCCCGGTGCCAGCGAGGCCGAAGGCGAGGTGCCGTCCAACTGCGCCTCGAGCGGTCTCGCCGACGGCGGCACCAGCCAGGGCGAGTGAACTTTCCGCTCCGGCGGAAAGAAATGGTTTCCGTATTGGCGCGGACCGCGGTTCGCGCCGTGAAGTACCGCCCCGTGCCGGGGCGGCAGTTGAGGAGTTCTTTCTCGTGATCAAGCAGCTCGGATTCGTCGCGACCGCACTGGCCGCGGGATTGGCCGCGTTCGGCGGCGCGGCCTCCGCGACCACCGTCACGGTCGAGGGTCACCCGGCCGACCACAGCGAGCAGTTCGGCCTGGCCAACGTGCAGAGCCTCGACGCGCTGCACAACGTGAACGTCGTCGGCGGCGTCTGCGACGACAACATCAACGTGCTCGGGGTGCAGGTCCCGGTGCAGGACGACGCCAACGGCGTCAACGTCCCGATCCTGTCGCCGGGCGCGAGCGAGGCCGAGGGCTCGTTGCCGTCGAACTGTGCCAGCGGCAGCATCGCGGACGGCGGGACGGCCCAGGGGCACTGACCAAGCCGCAAAAAAAGCCGTCGCGCGGAAACCTTTCCGTGCGACGGCTTTTTGCTGCGCAAAAGAAATCGGCGAGCGGCCGTCGGGGTACTGGGGAACCGGCGAGGTCGTGCGTCGCCCGGCTGCGGGCTCGGCTGAGGGGTTCACACCTCGCCGGTTCCCCATCGGAGACCCGCTCCCGGGGTCGAGGGGAACGTGTTCCGTGTGAACGAGCCTACGGCTTCCGGCTCGTTTCCGTTGCGATTCTTCGAGTGGTTGTGGCATGAACGAGTGTGCGAATGTGGCCCGTTTCCGGCGAAACGGTTCGCCCGCGTTAAACCCCGCTGACCCGATCGGGCCAATCACTGCCCGGTCAGCGGCCTGCGGTGCGCACCCGATGGTGGCACGGAGTGGAATTGTTCCCCCGTTATCAGTACGTTTCCCCTCACGCGGGACGGAAAACACACACCTCGCGCCCGTCCTGTCCGATGCACCGACTGATCGAGGAGAACAAATGCTGAAGAAGGTTGGTTTCGTCACGGCTGCCATGGCGGCCGGCGCTTTCCTGGCCGGTGGCGTCGCGGCCGCCGGTACGCCGGACGGCCACGACCACAACGGTGGTCACACCGGCCAGCTCGGCCTGCTGAACCTGAACAACACCGACGTGCTGCACAACGTCAACGCCGTGCTCGGCGTGTGCGACGACAACATCAACGTGCTGGGCGTCCAGGTGCCGGTCCAGAACTCGCTCAACGGCATCGGCATCCCGATCCTGTCGCCGGGCGAGCACGAGGCCAGCGGCGAGAACCCGGAGAACTGCGCCTCGGGCGGCCTCGCCGACGGTGGCACCGAACAGGGCCACTGAGTCCCCGCGCCCGGCTGCCCGTTGTGTGTGCGGAAGCCGGCCGAGGCGCGGAATACGGCGCCGCGCCTGACGTCGTACTGCGTGTGCGGAACAGGGAGCGAGCTGCACACTCCGGTTCCCCGTTCCGGGCACGCAGCGACCCGGCGCCGACGCCGGCACGGGTGGGGCCCCGGCCATCGGGGGAGAACCGGTGAGCCGGCCCCACCCGGCGCAGAAAAAAGCCGCGACCGACACGTCGGTCGCGGCTTTTTCGTGCGCGGAGTCACCAGCGGCGGAGCAGCCTCCCGACGACTCCGCGGCGTCGTCGCGGCTCCGGGACGGGCGTGGTGCCCACCCGCAGCACGATGTCCAGCACCGCGGGTTGCTGTTCGGTGGCGGCCCGGGTGTAGCCGGGAGACGCCGCAACGGCGCGGCGGAGGTCGTCAGGGTCGGCGGTGCCGGTGTCGAACCCGCTGATCCGGGTGACGTCGATGGGGCCTCGGCACGGTGTTTCCACGCGAAAGTTCTCCTGCGGTCGGACGGTCCGTACCTCGTTATCGCTCCGTTACCGCCCGCGCGTTACCGGCGTCGTGTCCCTCGGTCAGGTGAGAGCCGAAGCTGTTCAGACCTGACTTGGCTCAAGATCGCTGATCTTGGGTAGGGTGCTGGCTGTTGAGCTGCGCCGGGGGTGGGGGATCGAGCGGATATCTGACGCGTGGTGCGAGCTGATGGCCCGGCTCGGCTACCGGCGGTTCGGCGCCCAGGGCAGCGACTGGGGCACCAGCATCGCCACGAGCATCGTCAACGGCAACCCGATCGGGTCGCCGGCATCCATCTCATGCCGCCGCTCGCACCGCCCGATCCGGCCACGTTGGACGACCTCACCGGTGCCGGGCGGGCGGCGCTCGCGACACTGCGGGAGGCGGACGAATGGGGCTCCGGATACTCGGCGCAGCAGTCGACCCGGCCGCAGACGGTCGGCTACGGGCTGGTCGACTCGCCGGCCGCCCTCTGCGCCTGGATCGTCGAGAAGTTCTGGTCGTGGACCGACTCCGGTGGCGACCTGCATCGGGTTATTACCGGGGATGAGCTGCTCGACAACCTGATGCTCTACTGGCTGCCCGGCACCGGTGCCTCATCCGCCCGGCTGTACTGGGAAAGCCTCCGGCAGGTCAACGAATGGATCTCCGGGTCGGCCGGCGCGCCGGTGACCGTACCCACCGGCTGTTCGGTCTTCCCCAAGGAGCTGCAGCGCCCGTCTCGGCGGTGGGCGGAGCGCCGGTTCCCGAACATCCGGTACTGGAACGAGCCCGGCAAGGGCGGCACTTCGCGGCGTTCGAGCAGCCGGCGTTGTTCGTCGACGAGGTCCGGTCATTCTTCCGGCTGGTCCGCTGATGGTCACCCGTACTCGGTAAGCGGCTGAGTAAAGATCAACAAGTGCCCATCGGGTGTCCGTACGTTGAAGTCGCGCATCCCGTAGGGCCGGTCAGCCAGTGGCTCGACGATGTCGGCGCCGCGGGCGCGCAGCTCGTCGTGGCAGGAATCGACGTCGTCGACGACAACCGTCACCCTGGCCGGGCCGACGCTGCTTTCGGCGTACAGGTGGAACTCGGCGGTGTCGCGGACCACGGCCGCGTAGCTAGGTGGGGTCTCCCAGGTGAAGATGGTGTCGAATCCGAGCACGTCCGTGAAGTACGACCGCGCTGCCTGCACATCTCGGCACGGCAGCACGGGAACCGCCACCCGCATGACCATTCCGTCACCTTACCTGACTTTGGCTCAAGATCGCTGATCTTGGGTAGGGTCTGGCTGTTGAGCTGCGGTTTCGTCGTGTGAACGGCGAAAATCTGCGCACTAACCGGCCGGTTCTAGGCTGTCTCTCGTGGCGTATGTGCGCACGGTGAAGACGGCGTCGGGGGCCAGGGCGGTGCAGATCGTGCACTCCTCGCGTCGCGGGTCGCGGGACATCGAGCACATCGGCTCGGCGCATGACGATGCGGCGTTGGAGGCGCTCAAGGCGGTGGCGAGGCAGCGTCTGGCTGTGGGGCAGCCCGAGCTCGACTTTGGCCCGGACTTCGCGGCGTTGCAGGCCGGCAGTGGTGCTGGTGGTGGGCCGCTTGCGATCACGTCGTCGCGGATGGGGTACCTGTGGGACGCGCTCGGCCACGCCTACCAGCTGTTGGGGTTCGAGGAGGCCGCTGGTGGTGACGAGGTGTTCCGATCACTGGTGCTGGCACGGATCGTCGAGCCGACCAGTAAGCTGGACGCGCCCGCACCGCTGATCTGGGGCCGGCGTCACTGGTTCTCTACGATGTGTCCACCTTGTACTTCGAGACCGATGCCGGGGACGGGTTCCGTGAGCCCGGGTTCTCCAAAGAACGCCGCCTGGAGCCGCATATCACGATCGGGCTGCTCACCGACGCAAGCGGGTTTCCGTTGATGGTTAACGCGTTCCAGGGCAACCGGGGCGAGACCACTACGATGCTGCCGACCATCCGTGCGTTCATGGATGCCCACCAGCTGGCTGATGTCACGGTCGTGGCCGACGCTGGCAAGACCGCGGTCAAACGCAACCGGTTCATCCAGCTCACCGGCGCCACCAAGAGTGTCAACCGGACCCTGGAAGCCAAGGCACGCGCCCTTGCCGGCCTCAAAGGCTACGTCACCAACCTCCCGGACGTCACCGCCGAGTTCGTGATCGACCGACGCGCACCTGACGGTCGTGTTCGCCGCCCTGGCCGTCAGCAGGTGGATCGAGCAGACCACCGGCTGGTCGATCAAGAAGTTCGTGCGCACCACCCGCCGCTACCGCACCACCAACATCCAGGCCGGCGAGCACACCCTCACCGCCGTCGACCCGCTACCCGACGACCTCCGCGATGCCCTCACCCGCATCCACGACCGCGGTGCGCACTAATTCGAGCCAAGTCAGGAGCCGAAGCTGTTCAGACGCGGCTCCACTTCTGGTTCGCCTGGCCGTTGCAGGACCACAGGATCGCGCGCGTCCCGTTGGCGGTCGCCGCCCCTTCGGCGTCGAGGCACAGTCCTGATTGGACGTTGCGAATGGTGCCGTCCGACCCGACGGTCCACTTCTGGTTGTTCTGGCCGGTGCACGAGCGGCTGGTCACCTGGGCGCCACTCGCGCCGCCGTCGAGGCACTTGTCGCCGAACACCCGGATTTCGCCGTTCTCCCAGGTCGTCCACAGCTGGTTGGCGGCGGTCTGGCAGTCCCAGAGCAGCGTGCCCGCGCCGGACGCGGTGGAGGCGTTGTCGACGTCGAGGCAGCGGTTCGAGCCGTTGCCGCGCAGCCGGGACGTCGTGGCGGCGAGCGGGGTGCCGCCGGAGACGCGGTAGGCGGCGACGCCGTGGGCGGGCACGCTCGCGCTGATCGACCCGCTGGATGCCGACGTGGCGCCGGTCCACAGGTCGGTCAAGGTGAACGAGGTCCCGAACAGCCCGATCTGCGCCGCGGTGGTGGTGATGGTGGCCGTGCCGCTGCCGCGGTTGAGCAGCCCGACGGCGACGGACCCGTCGGAGAGCGGCTTGGCGAAGACCTCGACGTTGCCGTCGTCGCGGACCCGGCGGCCGCCGGCGCCGAGGCGGTCCTGGTCGACGGCCAGCAGGCGCGGGTTGCGCAGGACGGCGCTGATGTCCGCGGACATGGTGCGGATGTCGTTGCCCGCCATCAGCGGGGCGGCCATCAGGGCCCACAGCGCGAAGTGGGCGCGGGACTCGGTCAGCGACAGGCCGGGCCGCCCGACGACGAGCATGTCCGGGTCGTTCCAGTGCCCGGGACCGGCTTGGGCGGCGAGCGGCGCGGTGACGTCGAGGACGTTGCCGACGCCCATCGGGTAGCTGTTGGTGTTGCCGTTCTGCCAGATGTCGAGCAGGTCTTCGGTGGTGCGCCACAGGTCGGCGACCTGGCCCCAGTCGTACTTGTCCCCGGTGATGGCGTGGTAGCTGTTGGGGTTGATGCTGTAGACGATGGGCCGCCCGGTGCCGCGCAGAGCGTCGCGCATCAGGCCGAACCGGCTGACCTGCTCGTCGCGGGTGCCGGCGGGGGAGCACCAGTCGTACTTCAGGTAGTCGACGCCCCAGGAGGCGAAGGTGCGGGCGTCCTGGGCTTCGTGGCCCTGGCTGCCGGTCGAGCCGGGGTAGGTGCCGGTGCGCTGGGCGCACGTGCGGTCGGTGGGCACCTGGTAGATGCCGAACTTCAGGCCGCGGGCGTGGATGTAGTCCCCGAGGGCCTTCATGCCGCTGGGGAACTTCGAGGCGTTGCCGCGCAGGTTGCCCTGGGCGTCGCGCTGCGGGTCGAACCAGCAGTCGTCGACGACGACGTACTGGTAGCCCGCGTCGCGCATGCCGGAGGAGACCATGGCGTCGGCGGCCTGGTGGATGGTGGACTCGCTGACGTTGCAGCCGAAGCTGTTCCAGCTGTTCCAGCCGAGCGGCGGGGTGACCGCCGGGCTCCCGGGCGCGGCGGTGGCGGCCGGCGGGACCACGGCGGACAGTGACAGCGCGGCGGCCGCGGCGGTGAACAAGTGCAGGATCCGTGAACGGGTTCGAGCGGGCATCGTCGCCCCTTTCCGGACGGGCGGACCGAGAGTTAGCGTTAACATTTTCGGTTTCGCTGAAAGTTTCGAAAATTTCGCGTTGGCTGACCCGGGGACCCCGGTATGTATAGACGAAGGCAGGTACCGCGTCCACCCTCCTATGCCGATCATTGCCAAAGCCGTGTGCGCATGATTACAGTGCCCTGTCTGGGAGCGCTCCCACTTTTGCCGAGCTCGACGACGAGGAGATGGCGAATGCGGGTCAGAAGATTCCGGGCTGGACTGGTGTTGCTGGCGGTGACGACGCTCGGGCTGACGGCGGGTTCCGTTCCCGCGTCCGCCGCGGACTACGAGCGGCTGCTCAACGGCACGTTCGCCAGTGGCACCCTCGACCCCTGGTGGGCCGGGGCCGGGACCACCGGCCGCGTCACCGGCGGCGAGTTCTGCACCGACGTCACCGGCGGCACGGCCAACGGCTACGACGCCCTGGCCGGCCAGAACGGCGTCCCCTTCGAGGCGGGACAGCAGTACACGCTCACATTCGACGCGCACGCCACGACCACCCAGCAGATCTCCGCCGTCGCCGGCGAGGCCGTCTCGCCCTACCGGCAGATCTCCCGCACCGACCTCACGGTCACCCCGACGGCCCAGCACTTCACCGTCACGTTCACGTCCACTTTGGACTTCCCGGCCGCGGGCAACGGCCAGCTGGCCTTCTGGTTCGGCGGCCAGGCCGCGAACAACACCGTCTGCCTGGACAACATCTCGCTGATCGGCGGGGTGATCCCGCCCGGCGGCCTGCCGCCGACCAGCGGCATCCGGGTGAACCAGGAGAGCTACACCCCCGGCCTGCCCAAGCACGCCACCTTGATCAGCAGCTCGGCGACACCGGTGACGTGGACGTTGCGCAACGCCGCCGGCACCGCGGTGACCACCGGCCAGACCCGGCCCCGCGGCGCGGACGCCGCCTCCGGCGAGAGCGTCCACGACATCGACTTCTCCGCCTACGACACCGCGGGCACCGGCTACACCCTGGCCGTCGGCTCCGAGACCAGTTTCCCGTTCGACATCTCCGCGGACGGGCTCAAGAAGCTGCGCTACGACTCGCTGGCCTTCTTCTACCACCAGCGCAGCGGGATCGCGATCGACGCCCAGTACGTGGGCGCGAACTACGCGCGGCCCGCGGGCCACGTCAACGTCGCGCCGAACCAGGGCGACAACAACGTGCCCTGCCGGTCGGACCTGAACTGCGGCTACACCCTCGACGTGCGCGGCGGCTGGTACGACGCCGGCGACCACGGCAAGTACGTCGTCAACGGCGGCATCGCGACCTGGGAACTGCTCGACGAGTACGAGCGCGCGCTGAAGCTGGGCGACGCGAGCGCGCTGGGCGACGGGAAGCTGGCCATCCCGGAGCGGAACAACGGCGTCCCGGACATCCTCGACGAAGCCCGCTGGGAGGTCGACTTCCTGCTGTCCATGCAGGTGCCCGACGGCAAGCCGAACGCCGGCATGGTGCACCACAAGATCCACGACGCGGCGTGGACCGCGCTGCCGACCCGGCCCGAGCTGGACAGCCAGCCGCGCCGGCTCTCCCCGCCGAGCACGGCGGCCACGCTGAACATGGCCGCGGTCGCCGCGCAGGCGTCCCGGCTGTGGAAGACCATCGACCCGGCGTACTCGGCGAAGCTGCTCGCCGCGGCCGAGAAGGCCTACGCCGCGGCGAAGGCCAACCCGAACGTGCTGGCCGACCCGAACGACGGCACCGGCGGCGGCACCTACAGCGACAACACCGTGACCGACGAGTTCTACTGGGCGGCCGCGGAGCTGTTCGCGACGACCGGCAAGAGCGGGTACCGCACCGACGTCACCGGTTCGTCGCTCTACCGGGGCGTCAGCTTCAACACCCACGGCTTCGACTGGGGCTCGACGGGGGCGCTCGGCGACATCACCCTCGCGCTGGTGCCCACCGACCTGCCCGCGGCGGACGTCGCGGCCATCAAGACCGCCATCACCACGACGGCGGACAGCCACCTCGCCCAGATGGCGGGGATGGGCTACCCCGCGCCCTACCGCACCGCCGACGGCACGTACGAGTGGGGATCCAACGGCCTGGTGGCCAACAACGGCGTGGTCCTGGCGCTGGCGTACGACTTCACCAAGCAGGACAAGTACCGCGACGGCGCGTTCGGGGCGATGGACTACCTGCTGGGCCGCAACCCCGCGAACTACTCCTACGTCGCCGGCCACGGTGACCAGGCCGTGCAGAACGTGCACCACCGGTTCTGGGCGCACGAGCTGGACCCGTCACTGCCGACCGCGCCGCCCGGGGCGCTGTCCGGCGGGCCCAACAGCGGCCTGCAGGACCCGACCGCGGCCCGGCTGCTCGCCGGCTGCGCACCCCAGCGCTGCTTCGTCGACGACATCCAGGCGTACTCGGTGAACGAGGTCGCCATCAACTGGAACTCGGCGCTGGCCTGGCTGGCGAACTGGACCGCGGAGAAGTCGCCGTCCGCGGTGGACACGACCGCCCCGGCCGCGGCCGGCAAGCCCGCCGTGTCCGGCGTGTCCGCCACCGGCGCGACGGTGACCTGGACGGCGTCTTCGGACGCCGAAAGCGGGATCAAGAACTACGACGTCGTGAGCGTGACCGGGGCGGCCCGCAAGGTGCTCGCCACGGTCACCGGGACGTCGGCGACCCTGACCGGGCTGTCGCCGTCGACCGCCTACACCCTGGTCGTGGTGGCCCGCAACGGTGCGGGCCTGAGCGGCCCCGACTCGGCGTCGACGCAGTTCACGACGCTGCCGGACACCCCGGCCGGCGGCTGCGCGGTGACCTACTCGGCGACCTCGTGGAGTGGTGGCTTCACGGCCTACGTCACCCTGACCAACACCGGAACCACGGCGTGGCCGGACTGGACGCTGAAGTTCGCCTTCCCGGCCGGTCAGAAGGTCACCCAGGGCTGGTCGGCGACGTGGTCGCAGTCCGGCGCCGAAGTCACCGCCAAGGCGATGTCGTGGAACGCCTCGGTCGCGCCGGGCAAGTCCGTCTCGATCGGGTTCAACGGCAGCCACACGGGCAGCAACCCGGCCCCGTCGTCCTTCGCCGTGAACGGGAAGACCTGCAGCTGAGGAGGCCGTCCGGGCGTTCGATCGGCGAACTCCCGGACACTCCGCTAGCGTTTCCCCCGCGGGCAGGTGCGCCTCCTCCCCCTCGGCGCGCCTGCCCGCTTCTCCGTCCCGCCTCGCCCGTCAGCCGGCGAGCCCGCTCATGATGGCGTCGATGATGCCCTGGTGGGTCACGGTGGTCGAGTTCCGGTCGAACAGGCCCAGCCCGTACTGGCCGTTGTAGCCGTTGTCCCAGTAAATGGTGGCCGCGCCGTACTTCTTGGCCGTCGACACGACGGCACGCGCGAAGTCCGCGCGGTAGCGGTTGTTCGAGGAATCGAACGCGGACTTGTCGACGGAACCGTATTCGCCGACGACGGCCGGATAGCCCTTCGAGACGAACACGTCGCGCACTGCTTTCAGCTGGGCGTCGAGGTAGTCTTCCTGACCCCAGGTCGACTTTTTCGACGGGTTGGTGGAGTTGCGGCCCCACTGGGTGATGGTGCCGTTCTCCTCGCCGGCGAAGTCCCACGGGCTGTAGTAGTGCACGGAGATCATGATCCGTTTTTCGCTCGCCGGAACGGACGAGGACCGGAACTGGTCGGTCGGCAGCACGAAACCGTAGTTGCCGGTGGTGTAGTCGATGTTGGTGTTCCAGCCGGCGATGAGCAGCCAGCGTGAACCGTTGTTCCCGCCGGTCTTGCGCACGGTGTCCACGAAGATCTGGTTGTAGGCGTTGATGTTCGAGTAGCACGGCTGCGTCGGGGTGCCGTACTGGCCGTCGAACTCCTCGTTCATCGCCTCCATGACCAGGTGCTGGTCGTAGCCGGCGAACCGGGCCGCGACCTGCTGCCAGACCTTCTGGTACTTGGCCTTGATGGTGGCCTGGTCGCCGGAGTCGCAGATCAGCCAGGCGCCGTTGACGCTCTTGTAGCCGTCGCCGTGCATGTTGATCAGCACGTACAGGCCGCGCTTGTAGGCGTAGTCGACGACCTGCTGGATCCGGTTCAGCCAGGCCGTGTTGACCTGGTAGCCCGGCGCGGCGCCGATGTGGTTCAGGTAGGAAATCGGAATCCGGATGGTTTTGAACCCGGCGGCCTTGACTTTGTCGATGAGCGCTTGGGTGACGGCCGGCTGACCCCACGCCGTTTCACTGGGAACGCCGTTGCTGCTGGCTTCCAGCTGATTTCCCAGATTCCACCCGGCGCCCATGTCGGACACGATCTGCGCGGCATTCGCCTGCGTGGTGGCGGTGGCCGGGTGGACCCCGGAAACCGTCGCGGTGACGGCCAGTGCGGCGGCGAGGAAGACGGACCGGAGCTGCGCTGCTCTCGAAGTCATAATGGAAACCTCTCATGCCCATTGGTGGAGATATTCCAACATGATCGGTATCCGTCGTCAATGCTCCCGCCAATAAGGATCTTTCGCCTGGAGTTCGGTGATCGAAGGCGTCGAATAATCGAAAGAATCGACGATTTTCCGACGCGGGCCGGAGGGAAACCGGTTCGGTGGCCCGGCCCTGCGGGTTCCGGCCGGTGGCGCCTAAGCTGGGTGTGTCCGGTCGAGCAGAGGAGTGCGCGTGCAAGGAGTGGATCCCTCGGTGCCGCCCAGCGGCCCGGGTTGTGCGGACTGCGAGACCGCGGACCCGCAGGGCTGGTGGTTCCACCTCCGCCGCTGCGCGGAATGCGGGCACGTCGGGTGCTGTGATTCGTCGCCCGGGCAGCACGCCAGCGGTCACGCCGCCGCCAGCGGGCACCGGCTGGCGCGCAGCTTCGAGCCCGGCGAAGAGTGGTTCTGGGACTACGGCGAAGAAGTGCTGTACGAATCGGGCCCCGCGCTCGCCGGGCCCGAACACCGGCCGCTCACCCAGCCCGCGCCCGGGCCGGCCGGCCGCGTGCCCGCGGACTGGGCCCAGCACCTGCACCGGTGACCCGGGGGACGGCCCCGGTCGGCGTCACAGCCGGCGGAACCGCGCCTCCAGCAGCGCGAACACGCCGAACACCGCGATGCCCGCGGCCAGCGCCAGCAGCAGCGCCTGGCCGTACGGTTGCATGGCCAGCGTCTTCAGCGCCGGGTCCAAGCCGCCGGCCTTGGCGGGGTCGTAGCGGACCGCGGCCAGCACGAACATCGCCCCCACCGTCGCGTACAGGGCCCCCACCGCGCACCAGCCGATCTGGCCGAGCCGGGTGGTCGACCGCCGCAGCGTCCGGGACGCGCCGCCGAAGTCGAGGTCGCGGAGGAACTTCTTGCGCGCGCCGCGGTAGGCGAGCCACGCGGCGATCGCGATGACCAGAACGCCCGCCGCGATCACCGCGACTGCGCCCCCCGGCCGGCCCAGCACGCTCGCGACCACCGACCCCGCCTTGCCGGACGCGCCCAGCGCCGTCTTGCCCGCGCTGTAGGCGACGAGGCCGTACAGCACCACTTCGACGCCGCTGACCGTCCGCCGCACCCAGCGCCGCCGCGGGCCGGCGTTCCGGTGGCCGGTGATTGCCTCGGCGAGCTGCCACAGTGCCAGCACGCCCGTGCCGGCGGCGACCAGCCAGAGCAGCCCCGCGCCGCCCTCGGACGCGACGATCTGCAACGCGCCCGCCTTGTCGGCCCGTTCGTTGTCGCCGAGCGCCACCTGGACGGCCAGCCAGGCGACGATCAAGTGCACGGCCGCATAGCAGGTCAACCCGATCCGGGCAAGCAGGCTGAAAGCTCTCAGTTCGGGCATGAAGGTGAGTTTTGCTCACCTTGGCCGCTTTGGCCAGACTCATCCGGCCCTCGCTAGGGATCGGGCGGGCACCAGGTGTCCGAGGCGGCCCAGTCGGCGGCGCCGCAGAAGCCGTGCACGGACTTGTCCACCTCGCCGCCCGACACGCCCATCACCGCGACCGGCTTGTTCTGGGGCACGTTCCGGCCGATGTCGCCGCCGTAGTCGATGGTGCCGGTGACGCCTTCGAGGTACTTGTTGACCTGTTCGGCGCCCGGGCGCGACGTGTGGATGGCGGTGATCTCGCGCCAGATCGCCCCCGGCGTCACCGGGATCTCGGCCGCGGTCTCGCGCAGGTACGCCGCCGCGACGATCATCACCTGCGCGGCGTCGTAGGCCAGGGCGGCGTGGCCGTCGTACGAGCGGCCTTCCGGCGTCCGCTCGAACGGGAACAGCGTCTCGTCCAGCGTCGTGTAGAAGTCGAGCGCGGCACCGCTCGGCTGGGTGACCGGCGCGGTGGCGAACGAGAGGTAGTAGTAGGGCAGCGCGCGGTTGCGCCGGCGTTCGCCCTGGTCGGCGACGAACCGCGTGACGTCGTCGTCGCCGATCACCGTGGCCCGGCTGCCGCACTGCGCGGCGCTGCCGAGGAACTGGCCGAAGTCGGGCACGCCCCGGCCGGCGAAGAACGCCAGGCCGTCGTAGGAACAGGTGTCCCGTCCGGCCGCACCGGCGTTGCCCAGCAGCGTCTCGCCGTACCGCACGTGCGACGGCGGCCCGCCGAGGCCCCCGTCCGGGGTGAACGCCCGTGCTTCGGCCTGGAAACCCCTGTCGCGGAAGGACTTGAGCACGTCGTCACGCAGGTTGGTGCTGTACACGTCGGCGTCGTCGTCGGAGTAGTAGACGCGGACCGCGCGCGGGCCCGGCAGCCGGTCGGCGAATCCGGCCGCGACCGCGGCCTCACGCCGGTTCTGCGGCGTCACCTGGAAGTACATCGGGTTCAGGTCGGCCAGCGGGTCCGCGGACAGCGTCGAGGCGACCATCGGCAGCCCGGCGTTGGTCAGCGCGGCGATGGTCCGCTGCGTCGGCGTGCTGCTCATGTCCAGCCCGACCACGCCGACGATGCTGCTGTCCTGCTGGGCCTGCAGCCGCAGCTGGTTCGCCACCCGCACGCCTTCCCGCATGTTGCGGCCCGCGTTGGCGATGAGCAGCCGGACGATCGGGTCGGCCGAGCCGGGCGCGTTCAACTGCCGCAGCTGGGCGACCGCGACCCCTTCCAGCGATTCGCGTTCGGTGGTCAGCCCGTCCGCGAGGTTGTTGGACGACGTCAGCGCCTGCAGCACGACGAGCGTGATGTACGGGCGTTCCGGATGGGCTCCGTGCAGCTGCTCCGCGCGGTGGTTCTGGTCCAGCACGACCGCTTCGACCTGCCGGATCGTCGCGTCCGACGGCTGGAAGACGTCCTCGGAGCCGTCCGTGACCCCGACGCACTCGCTGCCGGTCCAGGTCAGCCAGAGGTTGCCGGAGCCGCAGTGCTCGGCGTAGGTGTCGTGGGCGCGGTAGGCGACGAACCCGGCGACCAGCGCGACGACCAAGACCGGCGCGCCGATCCGCGTCCACCGGCTCGCCCACCACGGCGGCCGCACCTGCCTGCGGAACCGGTAGTCGCTGCCCAGGGTCTGCAGCATCTGCCGGACCCGGGGTTCGTCGTCGTCGCCGGGCGGCCGGACGCCGATCGGCAGGTACCAGGCGGTCGGCCGGCGCTCCCGGCGGTCGCGTTCGAGCTGGTTCTGCCAGGCGACGTACGCGGCGCGCGCCTGCTCCGCCTGGAACTGCGGGCGGTGCGGCGTCGGCTCGGCGTCCGGCGGTGGCGCGGGACTGGCGCTGACGACCAGCAGCGGGTCGAACAGGCCGACCTGGTTGCGCACCGAGTTGACCAGTTCCAGCAGCCGGTAGCCGCCGTTGCCGACGCTCACCTCGTCGAGCAGCAGCACGGGGTAGGTCATCCGGCGCCGCCGCCACACCCGCCACGGCCGCAGCCGGTAGGCGCGCCGCAGGTCTTCGAGGAAGGCGTTCAGCAGCAGGCGGCAGACGTACTCGGGGGCCTCCTCCTGCCACTGTCCTTCGGTGAGCCGCCGGGCGAAGCGGACGAAGCTGCCCGACATCTCGGGGGCGAGGTGGGGCTGGCGCAGGAACCAGCGGTACCGCCCGGAGAGCAGGGGCACCCGCCCGGTGACGGCGATCCGGAAGGTCAGCAGGGTGAGCCCGCGCACGAGCAGCGAGAACACCTTCCAGATGCCCTGGTTTTCGGGCAGCTGCTTGACGGCGTCCTCGGCGGAGGAGCTGAACCGTTCGGCGAGGCTGATCCGCCGGATGGCCCGCCGCAGCACCCCGTCGGGATCCTCGCGGCCGTCGTAGTCCTGCAGCATGAGCCAGTAGACGAGGTCGAACAGCGGGAACGGCAGCCGGCTGGTGTGCGCGGTCGCGCTGTCCCCGAGTTCTTTCCGCGCCTCGCGCAGGATGTCCCGCACGACGGTGACGGAGTCGGCGGTCGCGGGCCCGGCTTCGTCCCGCCCTTCGTGCCCGGTGAGGTCCGGCCGCGCGTACCGGATGCTGCCCTGCGGTTTCGCGGTCTTGAGCCGCTCCGCGACGGCGGGCAGCACATCCCCGCTTTCCGGCGGCCGGACGAGGCACACCATGGGCAGGCCCCGCCGTTCGGACCGTTCGTCCTGGTAGTCACCCCAGTGGCATTGTTCGTCGAGTTTCCGCGGCCGGTCCCCACGCCGCGGCCGCAGGCAAAGCGCCCCGAGCAGTTTGACCAGCACATCGGCCCCGACAAATCCGAGCGGCTCAGTTCCCCCCATCGGAACAGAATGGCACATTGGCGATGGGACCGGTCCCGCAGATTTACCGTCACGGCCGTAACAAGGCGAAGGCGGCCGACGATCTCAGGTGAGCCGTTCGGTCCGCGGTGACCGGATACCGGAGTGAGGGGGGAGCAGGAGTGGCGCTGTTCGGTGGCCGGGAGAATGCGGATCCGGCTTTGCTGCAGCAGCAACTCGGCGCGGCGCACGCGACGATTGCGGAGTTGCGGGGATGGGTCACCCAGTTGCGCGGCGTGGAGACTCCTGCCCTCGAAGCAGACCTGCGGAACCTGCGTTCGGCCGTCGAGCGCACGAAGCAGGACAGCGCGGCACTGGATGCCTCGCTCGATCAACTGAAAGCCGAGGCCGCGGCGTGGCAGTCGAGGCTGGTGGAGACGCGAGAACTCGCACTGCTCCAGGAAGTCGGTGTCTACGAGTACGCCCACCCCCTGGATGACGCCGTCGCCTACAAGGACGAGCTGAAGAGGCTGCGCGAGCAGATCAAGGCCGAGGCGCGGGGCAACGCGGTTTCCTGTCAGGTCGACTGGGCCGTCAACGGTTCGGTGAAGGAGGGGCAGAAGCTCGGCCGCGACATGGCGAAGCTCATGCTGCGCGCCTACAACGCCGAGGCCGACAACGCGGTCCGCGTGGTCAAGCCTCACACTCGCGAGGCGGTGAAGAAGCGCCTGTCGACCACACGGGACACGATCGGCCGGCTGGGCGTGCTGATGCGGATCGCCGTTTCGGACGGCTATCACCGGCTTCGGCTCCGCGAGATCGACTTGACCGCGGATCATCTCGTGAAGGTCGAGGCCGAGCGAGAAGAAGCCCGCGCGGAACGCGAGCGTCTCCGCGAAGAAGCCAAGGTGATGAAGGAGATCGAGCGGGAACGTGCCCGCCTGGCCAAGGAGCGAGCGCACTACGCCACCGCGGTCGCCAAGCTCGAAGCGAAGGGTGACCTGGACGGCGTCGCGCAAGCGCGTGCGCAGCTGACGTCGATCGACGAGGCCATCGCCGGGGTCGAGCTGCGCGCGGCCAACATCCGGGTGGGACACGTGTACGTCATCTCCAACATCGGGGCGTTCGGCCCGAACGTGGTCAAGATCGGGATGACCCGGCGGCAGGAACCGCTCGACCGGGTCCGCGAGCTCGGGGACGCGTCCGTGCCGTTCCGGTTCGACGTCCACGCCCTGGTTTTCTCCGACGACGCGGTCTCTCTGGAAACCGAGCTGCACCGCCGGCTGAGCCACAAGCGCGTCAACCTGGTCAACATGCGGCGGGAATTCTTCTACGCCACGCCAGCCGAGGTGAAGGAGCAGCTGCTCGCCATCCGGAACGCCCACGTGGTCCAGTACACCGACACACCTGAAGCCGTCGAGTGGCGTGCGTCCGACCCGAGCCGGCGCGAGACCGGCGCGCCCGTGCTTTCGGGCGTGGCGGTGCACGCGGACGGCGACCTGTCCGACGACGGTGGTGAGTGAGCGGTGACCCGGTCCCCGATGGCCCCGGTGCGCTCGCCCGGGTGGTTCACCGACCCGCTCGACGAGCGGCTGATCCGCTACTGGGACGGGCGGTACTGGACGTTCCACACCGCCGACCGCCCGAAGGCCGCGGCCCCGAAGCCGGAGCCGGCCGAGGCGCCTCCTCCCGCTCTGCGGCCGGACATCGCCCAGGCGGTGAGCCGGGTGAGCGGACTGCTCGTCGGCTCGAGGAAGGAGGTCAACCTCCTGGCCGCCTTCCTCCGTCCCGAAGAGCGGGTCCTCGCACTGACCGGGGCGCAGGGAGAGGGCTTCGGGGTGCTCGCGTGCACCACGCAGCGGCTCCTGTTCCTGTTCGTCGGCATCGTGCGCAAGCAGGTCCTCGAGGTCGACTGGAACCAGGCCAAGGCCGCCGTCTACAACAGATCGACGAAGTTCCTCGCCGTGTACACGACCCGTCCGTCGAAGCGGGCGATTCCGGCCATGGCCGTCCGGGTGAACAACGTGTCGGACGCGCACGCGATCGTCAATGCGGCAGAAGCCGCGTCGGCGGCACCTCGGCTCGACATCGTCTGATCGCGTTCCCGTCGCCCGGGGCGGTTTCGGCGCGCGCGAAGTCGATCATTCCTTTAGGTTCCCCGCACATTGCATCAACGTGCGCCGAGGGGTGATCGTGGCCAGGGTCGTTCGCGCGGCCGGCACCGAGGATCCCGCCGCGTTCCGGCGCTCGATGTCCGCCCGGCGCGACCGCCGGCTGGCCGCCGATCTGGCCGCGCTCCGGCGGTACCGGCACGAGCTGCTGACGGTCGCCGTGACCGGGGCGAGCGGTCTGGTCGGGACGGTGCTGGCGGCGCTGCTCACCGCCGGGGGACACCAGGTCGTCCGGCTGGTGCGGCGGCCCGCCGATGGCCCCGGCGAGCGGACGTGGCACCCGGAGGCACCCGCCGCGGACCTGCTCGCCGGCGGCGTCCGCGGTCGGCTACTACGGGCCGGGCCGCGATGACGAGATACTGACCGGGAAAAGCGAGCGGGGGCAAGGGTTCTCGCCGAAGCCGTTGCGGAGTGGGAAGCGGCGACCGAACCGGCGTCGGCGGCGGGGCTCCGCGTGGTCCGGGGCCGCGCCGGAGCGGCTGCAGTACCCGCTGTTCGCCGCCGGGCTGGGCGGCCCGCTCGGCACGGGACGGCAGTGGATGCCGTGGATCGGCATCGACGACCTCGCCGACGCCCACCTGCACGCACTGACCAGGTCCGTCCTTAATGGACCGGTCAACGCGGTGAGCCCGGAGCCGGTGCGCAACGCCGAATACACGCGGACGCCGGGTGGCGTGCTCGACCGGCGGACGCTGCCGCCGGGACACCGTCGAGCGGTCCCCGGCGGTCCCCGGTGGTTTAGACCACCATGAAGCTCGCCGAGAGCGTGGCCGCCGAGCTGGTGCCGACGTAGACCTCGATCTTCCCCGGCTCCACGCGGAACCGGGCCGTGTTGTCGTAGAACCCGACGTCGTCCGGGGTGAGGGTGAACGACACCGTCGTCGACGCGCCCGCGGCCAGGGTCACCCTGCGGAAGCCGCGCAGCCGCCGCACCGGCTGGACGATGGTGGCGACCGGGTCGCGCAGGTAGAGCTGGACGACTTCGTCGCCGTCCCGGCCTCCGGTGTTGGTGACGGTGGCGCTCACCTCGATGCGGCCGCCGCGGGCTGGCAGGCTCGTCCCCGACAGCCGCAGGCCGTCGACGCGGAACGTGGTGTAGGACAGGCCGTGGCCGAACTCGTAGAGCGGCCCGCTCGGCAGGTCCAGGTACTTGGACGTGTACTTGCTGGCCGGGTCGGCGGGGCGCCCGGTGTTCTCGTGGTTGTAGTACACCGGGATCTGGCCCACCGCGCGCGGGAAGCTCACCGGCAGCTTGCCGCCCGGGTTCACCACGCCGAACAGGACGTCCGCGATCGCGTGGCCGCCCTGCACGCCCGGCGCCCACGCCTCGAGGATGGCGGGCGCGTTCTCGTGCAGGTACGGGATGGTGAGCGGACGGCCGTTGACGAGCACGACCACGAAGGGTTTCCCGGTCTCCTTGATCGCGGCGACCAGCTGCTGCTGCACGCCGGGGAGGTCGATGGTGCTGCGCGCCGCCGCTTCGCCGCTCATCGCGGCCGTTTCGCCGACCACCACGACCGTCACGTCGGCGGCGCGCGCCGCCTGCTGGGCGGCGGCGAATCCGCCGGTGTCGGTCCCGTCTGCTGTGCAGCCGGGGGTGTAGCTGACGGCGGCGCCCGGTACCGCGGCCTTGATCCCGTCGACCACGGTCACCGGCGGCGTCGTCCCGGCGCCGGTGCCCAGGCCCGCCCAGGTGCCGTTGAGGTCGTAAGTCGCCGCGCCGAGCGGCCCGACGACGGCGACCGAGCCGACCGTCTTCGCCAGCGGCAGCACCGGCCCGTCGTTCTTGAGCAGGACCATGCACCGCGCGGCCACCTGCCGCGACGCGGCCAGCGCGGCCGGCGAAGGCGCTTTCACCTCGGTCGCTTCGTCGACGTACGGGCGCTCGAACAGGCCGAGCCGGAACTTGACGAGCAGGATCCGGCGGACGGCGTCGTCGATCTGGTCCCGGGTGATCCGGCGTTCGGCCAGCAGCCGCTCGGCGAAGCGGGCGTAATTCGTGCTCACCATCTCCATGTCGACACCGGCCGGGAGCGCGGCCGCCGCCGCGTCCGCGCCGTCGCCGGCCAGGCCGTGCAGGATCAGTTCCTCGATGCCGGTGTAGTCGCTGACGACGAACCCGCGGAAGCCGTAGGCGCCCTTGAGGACGTCGTGCAGGACGTAGCCGTTGCCGTGCGCCGGTACACCGCTGATGGTGTTGAAGCTCGCCATGACGGTCGCGACGCCCGCTTCGACGCTGGCCTTGAACGGCGGCAGATAGAGGTTGTGCAACCGCTGCAGCGAGACGTCCACGGTGTTGTAGTCACGCCCGCCTTCGGCACCGCCGTAGGCGACGAAGTGCTTGGCGCAGGCGGCCACCCGGTCCGGCGCGGAGTAGTCGTCCCCCTGGTAGCCGCGCACCTTGGCGACGGCGAACCGCGCCGCGAGGTAGGGGTCCTCGCCGTAGCCTTCGGCGATCCGGCCCCACCGCGGTTCGTGGGTGACGTCCATCATCGGGGCGTAGGTCCAGTGGATGCCGCTGCGGCGGGCTTCCCCGGCCGAGACGGCGGCGTCGGTGCCCGCGACGGCGGGGTCGAAGCTCGCGCCCTGGGCGAGCGGGATCGGGAAGTTGGTGGTGTACCCGTGGATGACGTCGAGGCCGAAGACGAGCGGGATCCCGAGCCGGGTCCGCTCGACGGCGATGCGTTGCAGCGCATTGAGTTTCGCGGCGCCGACCACGGAGAAGACGCCGCCGAGCCGTCCGGCCGCCAGCGCGGCGCGGGCGGTGGTTTCGTCGCCGACGAGCTGGAGCTGCCCGATCTTCTCGGCGAGGGTCATCTTGCCGAGCAGCGCCTCGACCCGCCGATCGCGTTCGGGCCGTCCGGCGGGCGCGGCCGCGGCGGCGGACGGGCCGGTCAACCCGGCGGAGGCGACCCCGCCGGCCAGGCCGGCGAGCACCAGCCGCCGGTTCACCCCGCCGGTGGCCGAAGATCCGGGACGTTCCTGCTGCGACATGGCGGGGACCCTTTCGCGAGGCGAAGAAACCGGCGGCGAACTCCTCTGGTCGGTCAGGCCTGCACAGCCTAGCCCCGCCGCGGGGAGAACACAGGTCTCCGTCGTTCCGGACGACGTTCGCCGCACGGGCCACAATGGACGGCGTGGCGCCGCCGAATCGGCGCGCGAACCATTCCGGAATGGTTCCCGATCGGCCGTCCCGGTCCGGCGGACTGCTATGATCTTCATTCGCAGCTGTCGGCGCCAGGGAGGGGGCGCGGTGCGAAAAATTCTGCATTTTCGTGTGCTGGGCCCGCTCGAGCTGGTCGTCGACGGGGCTGTCGTCCCGGTCAACGCGACGAAGCAGCGCGTCCTGCTGGCCATGCTGCTCCTGTCCGCCAACAGCCTGGTCAGCGCCGACGACCTGGTCGACCAGCTCTGGGACCAGGACCCGCCGCGGGGCGCCCGCGCCACCCTGCAGACCTACGTGCAGCGGCTGCGCCGGGTGATCGGCGAGGCCGACCGGATCAGCACGCTGACCGGGGGGTACCGCATCCGGGTCGAACCGGGCGAATTGGACGTGGACCGATTCCGGGAGCTGGTCGAGCGGGCCCGGCAGACCGGGGAACCCGCGCGGCGGCTGGAAATTCTGCGCGAAGCGCTTTCGCAGTGGCGTGGGGACGCCCTCGCCGACACGCCGTCGGATCTGCTGCGGACAATCCACGCGCCCCGGCTGGAACACGAAAAACTGGCCGCGCAGGAAGCCTTGTTCGACGCCGGGCTGCAGCTCGGGCGGCACCGCGAACTCGTCACCGAGCTCCAGGCCGCCGCCGGCGCCGCGCCGCTGCGGGAGCGGCTGCACGGTCAGCTGATGCTCGCGTTGTACCGGTCCGGCCAGCAGGCCGAAGCCTTCTCGGTGTACAACCGGATCAAGGCGGCGCTCGCCGGCGAACTCGGCGTCGATCCCGGTGCCGAGCTGCAGCGGGTGTACGAGCAGATCCTGATGCGGGAGCCGGCCGCCGAGGCGCCGGCGGTGCCGGGCGGCGGCACAGAAACCGCCACCGAGCTGGTGCCCCACGAACTGCCGGCCGACGTCCCCGACTTCGTCGGGCGCGACGATCTGCTGGAGCGGATCGAAGGCGTGCTGGCGTCGGCGTCGACCGCTCCGGTCGTGGTGATCACCGGCCTGCCGGGCGCGGGCAAGACGGCGCTCGCGGTCAAGGTGGCCCACGACCTGCGTGGCCGGTTCCCCGACGGACAGCTCCACGTCGACCTGCGCGGCCACGCGGCGGCGCCGGCGCTGACCCCGACCGAGGTGCTGGCCCGCTTCGCCATCGCGCTGGGCGCGGCGACCCGGCGGCTGCCGTCCGGCCAGGAAGAACTCGTGGCGCTCTTCCGCACCCTGCTCCGCGGCCGGAAAGTGCTGTTCGTGCTGGACAACGCCGCCGGTCCGGGCCAGGTGCGTCCGTTGCTGCCGAACGCGCCGGGGTGCGGGGTGATCGTGACCAGCCGCAACGACCTGCGCGGGCTGGTGGCCCTGCAGAGCGCGGCGCTGTTCCAGGTCGGCATGCTCGCCGGCGAGCCGTCGCTGACCCTGTTGACCAGCATGATGGGGGCCGACCGGGTCCGCGCGGAGCCGGCCGCCGCGCGCGAGCTGGCCGACCTGTGCGGGTTCCTGCCCCTCGCCCTGCGGATCGCGGCCGCGAACGTGGTCAGCAGGCCCGGCTGCTCGCTGGCCGAGTACGTCGACGAGTTGCGGCGCGGGAACCGCCTGACCTCGCTGGAGATCGAAGGCGACGAGGAAGCCACCGTCCGCACGGCGTTCCGGTTGTCCTACACGACGCTGGACCCGGTCACCGCGCGGGTGTTCCGGCTACTGGGACTCGTGCCCGGGCCCGACTGCCCGCCCGAGGCCGTCGAAGCGCTGACCGGGCTGCCGGACGGCGCCGCCCGGCTCGAGCAGCTGACGGCGGCGAACCTGGTCATGCGCCACCGGGGAGCGCGGTACCGGCTGCACGACCTGCTGCGCGTGTTCGCCGTGGAGCGGTGCGCCGAGGACGACCAGCCGGCGGCGCGGGACGCGGCGATGAGCCGGCTGCTCACGTTCTACCTGCGGCACACCGAATCGGCGGCGGAGCTGCTGTACCCGACCTACCTCTGGCTTCCCCGGCCGGAGGAGCTCGCCAGGGCGGAGCCGGGGGTCTTCGACGGTCCCGGCGAGGCGATCGCGTGGATGGACGCCGAGTGCCTCAACGTGCTGGCCGCCGTGACCCGCGCGGCGGAGGGTGACCACAGCCGGTTCGCCTGGTACCTGTCCGAAGCCGTGCGGCCGTACCTGGTGACGAGCGGCCGCTACCGGGAAGAGGGCATGCGCGCGTTCGCCGCGGCGCTGGCCGCCGCGGTGGCGTGCGGCGACGTCGCCGCGGCCGCGGCCATCCACTCCTGCATGGGCTCGCTCAGCTTCCGCCACGGAGACACCCAGGCCGCGTCACGCCACTTCACCGAGGAGCTCGCGGCCCACCGCGAGGCCGGCCACTTCGAGGGACAGGCTCGCGCCCTCATCGCGCTGGGCAACCTGGACCGCGATGTCGGGAAGGTCGACGACGGCGCGGCCCGGATCCGGGAAGGCCTGGCCCTGGCCACGAACTCGGCGAACCTGCCCCTGCAACGGTTCGGCTGGCTCGGGCTGAGCTACGCCGAGCTGCTGCGCGGAGACCTCGACGAGGCCGAAGCGGCCGCGCGGCGGGTGATCTCCTTCCGCGACCTCCTGGGCGAGCGGGCCACAGAAGGCAACGCCCGGGGCATCCTCGGCGAGATCCTGCTGCTGCGCGGCCGCTGCGGCGAGGCCGTCGAGCAGTTCACCCGGTCGCTGGAACTGCTCCGCCGTGGTTCGGTCGGGCACTTCGAGGCCGACGTGCTCGGCCACCTTTCCCGGGCCAACCGGGAGATCGGGGACCTGGTGGCCGCGCGCCGCAACGCCCGGCGGGCGCTGGAGATCGCCCGCGGCAACGCCGCCAGGGAGGACGAAGCGGAAGCGCTGGCCGCCCTCGGTGCCGTGTGCGCGCTCAGCGGCGACCTGGAGGAAGCCGGTCAGCTGTACCGTTCGGCGCTGGGCCTGTGCCGTCAGATCGGCTACCGCAACGGGGAAATCTCCGCCCTCGCCGGACAGGCGGAGGTCAGCCGCGCGACCGGCGACGTCCGGCTCGCCGTTTCGCTCGCCCGGAGAGCCGTGTCCCTGTGCGAAGAGACCGGCTTGCAGATCCTGGGCATGCGGGCGAAAGCGGTGCTGGCGCAGGCGGAGCTCGACGACGGCGACCTCCCGGCGGCGGAGCGGCTGGCCGGGTCGTCCCTGGCCGATGCCCGGCAGTTCGGCGCTCAGCTCGACCAGGCCCGCGCGCTGCGCGTCCTCGCGTCGGCCCGGCAGGTCGCCGGCGACCCGGCCGGCGCCGCCGAGTACGGCCGGCTCGCCGTCGAATGCCTCAACGGAACCGGTCTGCCGGACACGTCCGCACTGCGCCGGTCACTGGCCGACGTCGGCGGTGGCTGACCGCGGCCCGGTGCCGGCCCGCCTCCAGGCGAACCCGATCACCGCGGAGGTCACCAGGCCGAGCACGCCGGCCGCGGCGATCACCGCCGAAGGCGGGAACACCTCGGCGAGCAGGCCGTAGACCAGGATCGCGATCCCCTGGACCAGGCGCAGCAGCGCGAACACCAGCCCGGTCATCTGGCCGCGCATGGCTTCCGGGGTGGACTGGACCACGCCGGTCGTGACGGGCACCCAGAAGCACGTGGCGGCGCCGTTGACGAACCAGATGATCGCGTCGGCGAGGAAGCCGGGGTGCCAGGCGCAGACGATGAACGGTGCGGCCGACGTCGCCGCGAGCACGCCGAGCAAGCGCATCCGGGTTTCCGGGCGCACCCACCGCGCCAGCGCCCACACCCCGATGACCATGCCCGCCGAGCCGATGCCCATCAGGGCGCCCGCGGCGGCTTCGGTGCTGCCCGACTCGATCGCGTAGGGCGCGACGAGCGCGGTCGCGACCATGCAGATGCCGGGGATGACGGCGAAGGACATCAGCGTGCGCAGCCGCCGGTCGGCGCGGACCAGCCGGGTCCCCGCGGCCAGCGAGCCCCACCAGCGGCCGGCCTGCGGGCTACCCGATCCGGGCGCCGGGCGGGCCCGGACGCCGGTGCGGATCAGCAGCGCGGAACCCACGAAGGTCGCCGCGTTGACGTAGAGCGCGGTGCTCATGCCGAGTTGCTGGACGACCGCACCCGCACCGGTGAAACCGACGCCGACGGCCAGGTTGGCCAGCATCGTGTTGGCCGAGGTGCCGACCACGTACCGGTCGCCGGTGAGCACCAGGGCCAGCGTGGCCGTCTGCGCGCTGCGGAACGGCGAATCCAGCAGGCGCACCGCGAGGAGCAGGAGCCACACCACCGCGAGCGGCAGGCCGGACGTGGCCATCACGGCCACCAGCACGGCCCGCAGCAGGTCGGCGGTGACCATGACGGTCCGGCGGCTGAACCGGTCGGCGAAGCCGGACAGCAGCGCACCCCCGACCAGGTCGGGGAGGAACGTCAGGGCGTAGGTGACCGCCATGAGCCCGGTCGACTGGCTCGACGCGTAGACGCCGATGGTCACCGCGCCCCTGGCCAGGAAGTCGCCGGCGGTCGACAGGCCGAACCCGCAGAAGATGGCCCGGAACTCCGAGTTGGCGAAGACTTCGCGGAATGTGGTCACCGTGGCTCCCGCCCGGGGTGGGGGTCTACTCGCGCTCCGACACCGGCCGAGGTTCGGCGTAGGAGAGGAAGCCCGGCGTCGCGGTGTTGCGCGCCCCCGTGCCGGCGTCGGCGGACGGGGCCGAGAGGTCGGCCGGCGTGGTGAATTCGGCGTACGCCGCGAACAGCTCTTCGGAGTGCATGGACGTTACCTTTCGAAGGTTCGAGGTGCTGGTTGGTGATCTTCACCCTGCACGGGTCCGCGGGTGCGGACAACCGGCCAACGGACGTGATCTGCTTCACAGTTGCGGCGAGTTCGCATTCCGGAAGACGCCGGTCACGTCGATGGTGCCCTCGGCCAGGGAACGCGCCAGCGCGGCTTCGCGGCCGCCCGGGGCGAGCAGGGCGTCGGCGATGACCCGCGACCGGTGTTCCCCGAAACTGAGCCCGCGGTGTCCCGGCCTCGGGTCGGCGGGGTCCCAGGCCACGGCCACGCCGTCCGCGATCCGGTGTGCGTAGGCCGAGACCGCCCCGCCGAGCCCCGGCAGGCCGGACAGTGCCCGCACGATCCCGGGCGCGGCCGGCCACGCGCGCCGGCCGAGGTAGACGACCAGGGCGTCCCGGCGGGGGAGGTGCCGGCTGATCTTCGCGCGGTAGGGGATCCCCCGCTCTTCGAGCAGGACCAGGGCCGAGCGCCACGCGGCGGTCGCCGTTTCCGGCTCGACGAGGTGCAGGTAGAGCCGGAGGACGTGGTCACCGGGCTCGACCCCGTGCCCCGGCGAGCCGTCGACGAGAAAGAACCCCGGGGCGAGGTGCGGGCGGGCGCAGTCGATCCCGACCGTGGTGACCGCGCCGGCCACCGGGGCGCCGGCCGCGGAAGCGGGCACGCGGACCCGGATGCCGTCGAGCTCGACGACGAGCTCGTCCGGGGGCGCGAGCGCGCACACGCGGCCGCGGGCGTGGGTGAGCCGGTGCGGCACCGCGGCGGCCAGCCGGTCACCGAAACCGGGCGGCTCCGGGGTGTCGGCGGCCGCCCCGGCGTGGAACGTGTCGTACAGCGCCGCCGCGAGCTTCGTGCGCAGTTCGGCCGGCCCGGCCGCCTGCACGACCTGCCCGGCGACGACGGCCCGGTTCGCCCGGACGTCGACTTCGACGTCACGCAGGGTGCCGAGCACGGCCGAGATCGATCCGCCGTCCGCGGGGAAAAGCGCGGTCATGCCGTCAGGCCCACGGTGTCGGCGAACCGGCCGGGGTCGAGCACCAGGGCCCGGCCGATGCCGAGGGCGGCACGCTCGACCGGCCGCAGCCGGGACTGCCCCTCGGCCGCCGCGAGCACGCGGTCGAACTGGTGCCAGCCGGCGAAGGCCGCGGCTCGACGGCCGAGCCCGTCGTCCGGCTCCCGGCGGACTTCCCGGTAGGCCCGCCAGAACGACCGGACCAGCGGACGCACCTCGGCGAAGCGGGCGGCGCCTCTGGCCACGACGGCCTCGTGATCGGCGTCCGCACCGGCGATGTCCCATGTGCTGCGGTACAGCCATTCCCCGGCGAAGGCACCGATGTCCCGGGCCGGGTCCGCCAGCCTCAGCTCGTCCCAGTCGACGAGCCGGACGTCGCCGCCGCCGAGCACGAACTGGTCGAGCCGCAGATCGCAGTGCGCCGGTGTGCGCAGGGCGTCCGGGACGGCGCACAGCCGCTTCAGGGCCGCGACCAGTGCTTCGTCGCCCTGCAGCAGCCGCCACAACTCGAGTTCGGCGGCGCACGCGTTGCGGTACACCGCCAACGGCAGCGCGTCCAGTTCACCCAGCGGCGGAAGCCGTGGAGCCGAGACGTCGAGCCAGTGCGGGGAAGGCGCATCGTGCAACTCCGCCACCAGCCGCCCCAGCCGGCCGGCGGTCGCTTCGTCGAAATCGCCGTCGTCGGCGAGCTGACGGCCGTCCCGCGCGGGCGTGACGAGTTCGTAGACCAGCAAACCGGATTCCGCGTCCCAGCCGAGGCAGCGCGGGCGCGGAACGGGCATCCAGTCCGCCGATTCCAGGGCGATCAGCCTGCGGAACCTGCGGTCCGCCTCCGGCGTGCCCGGCTCGATTTGCTTGACGAACACCGCGGTGCCGGAAACGGTGCTTCCGGACCGATTCCGGTGTCGTCCGCCGTGCGTTCGCGGGGCGGCCGTCAGTGCGCCGAGACCCAGTTCCGTGAGCAGCGAATCGACAATCTTCCGCTCCGCGCAGTGTGCTGCGGCTGAATCGATTTCTGCCATCGGGGGCCATGTTAACCTCGGCCCGGGGGCAATGACAGGGGAGTCAAGGTGCGGGAGACGCGCGTCGACGCTCACGGCGTTCCGGTGCTTTCCTATTTTCTGCGGGAGAACGCGGGGCGGCCGTGGGCGGACCGGGTGGAAGTCCTGGGGGCGGGTGCCGCGGACGTGGCCCTGCGCGAAATGTCCGGCTGGGCGGCGACCGGGCCGCGGGCGCTCGCCGACGAACTGGTGGCGCGCGGGGCACGGCTGATCCGCTCGACCCACCGCATGACCTGTGACCTGTCCGCGCTGCGGCAGCGGGGAGACTGGGCGACCCTGGCACCGCTGCCGCCGCTGGTGTTCGAGCCGTTCGCCCGGCACGTCGACGACCTGGTCCCGGCGTGGCGGGCCGCGTACCCGCCGGGGCACCCCGACTACCGGCACGAATACGAAGACGCCGTCGTGCTGCGGGACCGGTTCGCGGCCCTGGTGGACGGCACCGCGTACGGGCCGTTGTCGCCGCTGTCCGCCGTCCTCACCGACGGCGGAGCGGTGGTGGCCGGGCTGCTGCTCAACGACGTCCCGGGTGAGGTGCCCTGGGGTGGTCTCCTGATCACCGACTTGTTCCGGCACCCGGCGTACCCCCGGGCCGGGACGATCCTGCTCCGGCGCACGCTCGCGCGGGCGGCCGCGGCGGGGCTCGGCGTGGTCGGCCTGGTCGTCACCGACGGCAACCCGGCTCGCCGCCTCTACGAGCGGCACGGGTTCGAGGTCTTCGAGAGCCCGGTGACCGTCCGGATCCCCTGAAACCACGGCTGACCTGCGCAGACGTCCCGCGTCTGCGAAACGTCTGCCGCGTGCGCGAGGCTTTCGGCGTCCGAAGGGGGAGGAGGACGGCCGCCGCCCGGAAGCGTCCCGACGCCGACCGGCGGCGGCCGTCCTGGCCTGCTCCCCACCGGGACACAGGGGAGGGGATGGATGGTGGCGGACCTGCTCGCCGGACGAGCCGGGCTTTCCGAGTCGCCGGTGAAGGTGCCGATCGCCCGGCTGGTCGCTGCGGATTCCCCGCGCGTCCACGGCGAACAGGTGGACCACACCAGGATGCTCGCCGCGGTGGAAACGCCGCTGCCGCCGATCGTCGTCCACCGGCCGACGATGACGGTCATCGACGGGATCCACCGCCTGCGGGCGGCGGCGCTGCGCGGCGACGACACCGTCGACGTGCTGTTCTTCACCGGCGCGGACGCCGATGCCTTCGTCCTCGCCGTCGAGCTCAACCACGCCCACGGGCTGCCGCTGTCGACCGCCGACCGCAAGATCGCGGCCGCCCGGATCGTCGACTCGCACCCGACGTGGTCCGACCGGCGGATCGCGGCGGTCACCGGCCTGGCGGCCGGCACGGTCGCGACGATCCGCGCGTGTTCGACTGAGCGGATCGGGCAGTCGAACGTCCGGGTGGGCCGCGACGGCCGGATCCGGCCGGTCGACGGCGCCGAGGCGCGCCGGCGGGCCGCCGACCTGATGGCCGCCAACCCGGAGGCGTCGTTGCGCTCGATCGCCAAGGTGGCGCACATTTCGCCGTCGACGGCGAAGGACGTGCGGGCCAGGCTCGCCCGTGGCGAGTCACCGGTGACGCCACGGCAGCGCAGCCGGGACGTCGCGGCCGCGTCGGCGGTCGCCGGACCGCGCCCGGTCGCCGGCCCCGGCAAGGACAGTGTTCGCGACGCCAACGCCGCCGAATTCGTCGCGCTGCTCGCCAGCGATCCCTCCCTGCGGTTCAGCGAAGCCGGGCGGGTGCTGCTGCGGCTGATCGGGTGTGCCGCGATCGACAACGGCCAATGGGACGAAATGGTCCACCGGGTGCCCCTGCACCAACGGGAAAGGGTCGTCCGGCTGGCGCGTGAATGCGCATCCGCGTGGCGGGGTTTCGCGGAGCGGCTCGAACGACGGGACGACGAAAGCGCCGCGTCGGGCTGACTGGTGGCTGGGGAAACATCGTCGACCGGAACGGAATGCACGTGATCGACAACGGCAAGTCCAGCGTGGGCGAACGGCAGCGAACCGCCGCTCCGCAGCGCTATTCCGAAGAATTGCTGACCTTTTTGCGTTCGGGCTGGGCCGAGCGGTCCGAGCGCACGCCGGTGCCGATCGAGCAGTCAGCTTGCACGGCGAAACGACGGCAGGCGCTGTCCGCGGCCTTCCCCGGCGAGCGGCTGGTCATCCCGGCCGGAACGGCCAAAACCCGGGTGAACGACGTCAAGTTCGGCTTCCGGCCGTCGAGTGAGTACGTCTACCTCACCGGCGACCGGACCGAAGGCGCGGTGCTGGTCCTCGAGCCGACCCCGGCCGGTGGCCACGACGAGCGGCTCTACCTGCAGCCGGGCACGAGCCCGGACAGCCGGGAGTTCTGGGCGCCGGGCCACGGTGAGCTGGAGGGCGGCCGGCGCCGCTCACTGGCGGAAGCCGCGGGCGAACTCGGCGTCGCGACCGGGGACATCGGCCGGCTCGCCGCCGATCTGCGGGAAGCCGTGGCGGCCCGCCCGGAAGTGCCGAGCCGGATGCTGCGCGGGCACGACGTCGTGCCCGACGCACTGCTGGCCGAGCTCGAACCGGACCGGCTCGCAGCCCGCGAGGGCGGCGAACCGACCGCGGCCGAGGCGCGCGACCGCGAGCTGAAGGCGCACCTCGCCGGGGCCCGGCTGGTGAAGGACGCGTGGGAGATCGAGCAGGTGCGCCGGGCGTGCGCGTCGACCATGCGTGGTTTCGACGACGTCGTGGCCGAGCTGGACCAGGCGATCGCGGTCGGCGAGCGGTGGGTGGAGGGCACGTTCTGGCGCCGCGCCCGCGCGGACGGGAACGACGTCGGCTACAGCTCCGTCTGCGCGGCGGGTGCGCACGCGTGTTCCCTGCACTGGGTGCGCAACGACGGGCCGCTGCGACCCGGCGAGCTGCTGCTCCTGGACGCCGGTGTGGAGACCGACACCTTCTACACCGCGGACGTCACGCGGACCTTCCCGATCTCGGGCACGTTCACCGCGATCCAGCGGAAGGTCTACAACGCGGTCCACGACGCGCTGGAGGCCGCGATCGCGGCCGTCGAACCGGGCGCCCGGTTCCGCGCCTACCACGAGGCCGCCGAGCGCACCCTCGCCGAGCGGCTCGTGGCGTGGGGCCTGCTCGACGGACCGGTCGACCGCGTTCTCGAACGGGGCCTGAGCCGCCGGTACACGCTGCACGGCGCCGGGCACATGCTCGGCCTCGACGTCCACGACTGCTCGGGTGCCCCGCGCGCGGATTACGTCGACGGGGTGCTCGAACCGGGAATGGTGCTCACCGTCGAACCCGGGCTGTACTTCCAGCCCGGCGACTTGACCGTCCCGGCGGAATACCGCGGTATCGGTGTCCGGATCGAGGACGACGTCCTGGTCACCGAAGAAGGCAGCGAAAATCTGACGGCCGCGCTTCCGTGCGGTGCCGGAGAAGTCGAAAATTGGGTGCGTTCGCGGCGCCGGGGAAATTGACGGTCCGCTCCGGCCGAAAGTAAGATAATCACGCAATCACCGGTAAATCAGAGGAGGTTTCAGCGTGACCGAAGCACTGGAAATTTCGCGCAGCTCCGTGGGATCCGGAAGGGCGGTCGTGACCATCGACGCGCTCATCGGGCGGCTCAGCTACGACGAGGAGTTCGCGAAAAACCTGGCGACTTCCCCGCGTGAGACGCTGGAAGAGGCCGGTCTCTCCTTCGACAAGGAAGAGATCGACTTCATGATGCAGACGGATCCCCAGCGGTTCGACGCCGCCTGCGAGGCGCTGTTCAACCTCGTGGACGGCAATTTCCTCTACTCGATCACGATGCCGTCCTGCGACACCTGATCGAGGTTTTCCGGCGCCGCGGACAGCATTGATCCGCGGGCCGGGTAGGTCGCCTGGCGTTCCTCGCCGTGTTTTTCTCTTCCCCGCATTCGCCGACACGGCGAGGAATGCCGCGCGAATCCGGCACGACCGGGCCGAAGCCGAAGGAATCCCATGGCCAACGTTCTGCTCGTCAATCTCGGCAGTCTTCCCATGCCCGGGAACGACCCGATCTTCCCGATCGGGCTGCGGTGCATCCAGGATGCGCTGGACCGGGAAGGTCACCGGACCCGGCTGGTCGACTTCGTCGAAGACCCACCGGCACGCGAACACCTCTCGTGGGTCAAAGGGCCGTGGGACGTCATCGGCTTCACGATCCGGAACATCGACCCCATCGACCTGTCCTGCGACGGGCACGTGGCGCACTACGAGGCCTTCCTGGGGGAAGTGCGTGAGGTGCTCGGCTCCGACCGCCCCCTG
The DNA here is from genome assembly GCF_014654205.1 of Amycolatopsis bullii. Classification (GTDB taxonomy): domain Bacteria; phylum Actinomycetota; class Actinomycetes; order Mycobacteriales; family Pseudonocardiaceae; genus Amycolatopsis; species Amycolatopsis plumensis. The sequence goes on along the minus strand of NZ_BNAW01000011.1, from coordinate 93,137 downwards.
CTGGTCGGCGGCGGGCCGGGCTACAGCCTGTTCGCGCCCCAGCTCACCAGCCGGCTGGGCTTCGACGTCGGCGTCGTCGGGCCCGGCGAGAGCGTCATGCTGGACATCGTCGCGGATCCGCACCGGTACACCGGCTCCGGGAGCACGATCTCGGGCGGCCGCTACCCGGGGTTCGTCCGCGACACGCTCGAACACCCGGTCCGGTTGATGCGGGCCTACGCCGCCCGCAACGGGTCCATCGGCCTGGAGACCAAGCGGAAGACCTGCTACCAGGGGTGCGTCTACTGCCCGTACGCCTACGTCAGCGGGGAGAACGCGGGAGATCTGAAGCCGATGGAGTCGATCGCGGCGGAGCTTCGGAAGGCCCACGAAAACGGAATCCGGGACGTGTTCTTCACCGACGGCATCTTCAACAGCGAACTCCGGTTCGCCAAGGACGTCGTCCGGACGGTGATCGGCGCGGACCTGCCCGGGCTGACCTGGTCGGCGTACTTCACCCCGAAGCCGTTCGACGACGAGTTCGCCGACCTCGTCTCGGTCAGCAACGCCGGCCCGGTGATCGTGTCGCCGGACAGCCTGGACGACCGCGTGATGCGCCTGCTGGGCAAGAGCTTCGACACCCGGCACGTCACCCGGTTCATCGAGCGGTGCCGGCGGCGCAAGATGAAGTTCAAGGTCAGTGTCGTGCTCGGCGGCCCGGGGGAGAACCGGGAGAGCGTGCGCAACACGGCCCGGTACCTCAACGAGCACCTGGAGTCCGACGAACTGACCTTGAACGTCGGCTACCGGATCCTGCCCGAGACCGCGATGGCCCGGCAGGTCGGCCTGAGCCCCGACGAGATCCTCGACCCCACGTTCTACCCGCTGGACCCGGAGATCTTCTCCTGGATCATCAGCGAGCTGGACAGCCGGTTCCTCGTCACGGCCCGGATGCTGAACCTGATCGGCGGCCGCACGGCCAGCCGGACGATGCACAAGATCCCGCTCGACCAGGCGGCCTTCGACCCGGCCGCCGTCGCGATCACGCGGCGCAGCCTGCCCCTGGTGGAAACCCGCAGCGGCCGGGGATCGCGCTGTGTCTGACGGCGATGGTGTGGTGCGCGTGCTGGGCCCGGCCGACGGCCCGGAGGTCCACCGGCTGGGTGGCGGGATGGGACTGACGCCGGCGCAGCTCGAGCGCGAACTGGGCGCTCCGGACTGCCGGTGGGTCGGTCTCGCCGACGCCGGCGGCGAGCTGTGCGCGGTGCACCGGAGCCTGCGCTGGGGGCCGTTCCTGTTCCTGAAAGGCGTCTACGTCAGCGAAGCGGTGCGGGGTTCGGGTGCTGCGGTACGGCTGGCGTTCGCCCTGCGTGACGCCGCCGGGCAGGCGGGCCTCGCCGGCATCGCGGCGTGGTTCGACTTCGGGATGCCCGAGCACTGGATCGCCGAGCTGGTCCGCATCCGCCCCCGGCCGCCGTCGATCTACCGGGTCGCGCTCGGCCTGGAGCCGGACGGCGACTCCGCACCGGCCCCCGCTCCGGCGCGGTTCCACGGGGAGCTCGAGGCACCCCGGCACCCGGAATCGGGCCGTCCCCTGACACCGGTCGTCGACCTGTTCGGCACGGCGGGCGGGCGGACGTTCCACTGGATGCTGGACGGGAGCCGGCTCATGGTGAGTGCGAGCTTCGGGACCGATCGCCACCAGCTTGCCGCCCTGGTCGAGGCCGTCGGCCCGGTGGCCAGGGCGACCGGAGCCGGTGAAGTGATGTTCCCGGCGGTGGCGTCCGACATCGTCGGTGCGCTGCAGCTGGCCGGGGCCCGCGCCCGCCGGTACAACCGGCTGCCGACCCGGTTCGGGGTGCGGCTCTTCGACGGCTCCGGGCAGCGCCATGCCGGCTGAGCTGCGGCCCCACGAGGCACGGACCCTGTGCGCCGAGGACCCGGCCGAGGCCGCGGCCCGCTTCGGCCGGATGGACGTCACGGCGGTGCGACGCCTCCTCGCCGGCCGCGATCGGTCTCCGCGGCCGGCACCCGGGACCCGCGAAGTCGTCCTGACCGACGCCGACGGCCGGACGACCGAAATGGCCGTGTACACCCCGCCAGGGCTGGACGGCGGCCAGGCGGGCGCCCTGGTCGTCCTGCACGGCGTCGGCGGCAGCGGCCCGGAACTGCTGCCGCGCTTCAAGGCGTTCGCCGGCCGGCTGAACATGGCGATCCTGTGCCCGACCGCCCAGCCGGTGCCGGACCGGTCGAACCGCCTGGATCTCGCCGGGCTGTTCGGCAGCCGGTTCGACGCACCGGCCTGGGACCTCGCCGGGCCGGGCTTTCCGCTCGCCGCGCTGCGGTGGGCCAGGACCACCCTCGACGTGCACCCGGATCGCTGCGTCCTGCTCGGCACCTCGATGGGCGGGCTGGCGGCCTGGAACCTGGGGATGCGGTACTGGGACCGCTTCTGCGCGGTCGTACCGGTCAACGGCGCGCTGTCGCTGTGGGAGGCCTTCGGCACGGACCACCGGAAGCGGGCGTTGCTGCGCAACCTCCTGCCGGTGCCGGCGTTCGTGGTGCACGGCGCCGCCGACACGCGGATCTCCCCGAGGTTCGACCGGGAATCCGTCGGCCACCTCCGGAGCCTGGACCACGAAGCGCTGCAGTACGTCGAGGTCGCCGGCGGCGGGCACGGTCTGGGCACGCTCGGGATCGAGCACGAAGACGCACCGCTCTTCCGGGCCCTGGTGTCCTTTCTGGACGGATGTCGCCGCCGCCTGCCGGTGTCGGCGATCACGCACCGGGCGCTCGAGGCCCGGCACGGCCGGGCCCACTGGGCCGGGGTCGACCGGCTGACGCCGCACGCCGTCGCGGAGGTCCGTGCGGTCCGGCTGTCCGCCAGTGCGATCAGCGTCCGTGTCTCGGGTGCCAGGCAGGTGAACCTGCACCTCCGCAGTGACCTGTTCGAGCCGGGCCGCATCGACGTGGAGGTCAACGGCACCCGGCACGTCGTCGACTTCCGGCCGGACCCGGCCCGGCTGGTCCGGTCCTACCACGACACCGCCGATCCGGCCCTGCTGGACGAGCAGGTCGAGGAACTGCCGGTGCCGGACGTCGCCGACCCGGAGGCCCCGGGCCGGCCGGAACACGCCCGGTACGCGGGGGAGGCCCGATGAGCTCCGGCCGCCGCCGGCTGGCGGAAGACCTCATGACCGGCGAAGCCCGGATCGACGGGCGGACGCTCGGAGACCACGGTGAACTCGTCGAGGCGACCCGGGAAGACCTCCGGAACGCCGGCGTCCGGGCGGGCAGCGTCGTCACCTTGACGGACCCGGAAGCTCCCGAGCTGATCGTCGGCCTCTTGGCGGCCTGGTCCCTCGACGCCGTCCCGTTCGTCACGCCGCGCCGCAGGAACCTGCCGCCCGGCGGCACCGGGCTGGAGCGGACCGCGCTGCTGATGCCGACCTCGGGGAGCACCGGGGAGCCGAAGGTCGCGCGGCGCGGGGTGGCCGGCGTGCGGGTGGAGGCCGAGGGCTACCGGGACTACCTCGGGCTGACGCCCGAGGATCGCGTGGCGGTGCCGGTACCGGTCACCCACTCCTACGGGCTCGGCGTGACGATCAGCGCGCTCCTGGCGGGCTGCGACGTCGTCACGACGCGGCCGACCGGCCTGCCCAGGGTGGCGGCGCTGATGGACTCCGGCGCGGTGTCGGTGGTCGCGTTGACCGCGCCGATCGCCCGGCTGCTGGTGCAGGTGAAACCGGCGGGTGACCGGACCGTGCGAGCCGCGCTGGTCGGTGCCGGAAGCGTGCCGGACGACCTGGACACCGCGTTCCTGGCGCGGTTCCGCCGTCCGCTGGACCGCGGTTACGGCTCGACGGAAACCGGCGGGACGTTCCTCGGCGCCCGGGGCATCGGGCGGCCGATCGCCGGGATCGGCGTGCGGAGCCCGGCCCCGGGTGGCCGCGGCGAGCTCGTGCTGGAGTTCGCGGTGCCGGTCGAAGGCGTGCTCGGCCAGGGCCCGGCGGACGTCTGGCACACCGGCGACGTCGTCGAACGCGACATCGACGGCTGCTGCCACTACGTCGGCCGCATCCGGCCGGCGCTGCGGGTGAACGGCCGGTACGTCGACGAGGACGACGTCGTGCCGGGCCTGCGCGCACTGTCCGGCGTCACCGACGTGCACCTGATCGTGGTGAACCGCGAGAAAACCCCCGAGGTGCAGGACTTCCACGCGGTCGTCGAAGCGGGGGAACGGCTCGACGAGCGTTCGGTGCGGGCCTACCTGGCCGGCCTTCGGCCCGGTGTACCCCGGCCGAGGATCACGCAATGCGGCCGGGTGCCGCGGAACGCGGTCGGCAAGGTCGATCGGGACGCCCTGATCGGCTTGATACGCAAGGAGGAATCATCGACAAGCGCGAGCGAAGCACCCGGGAACGCGAGTACGGCGCGGTGATCGCCGGCCTGCTCGTCAAGGTCACCGCGGACGCCGGTGGCGGACACCCGGCGATCGACGACGCCGCCCGGCACCAGGACCTGGCCGAACTCGGGCTCGGCTCGCTGGACTGGATCAAGCTGGCCGTGCTGGTGGCCAACGAGACCGGGCTCGAGCTGCCGGACGAGGCACTGACCGACGCGCGCCGCCGCACGATCGCCGGCTGGGCGGACGCCCTCGCTTCGGTCTCCGCACACCGCGGAGACCCGCTGGAACACCCCATCCCGAGCCGTGGAAAGGACGAGGCAAATGCTGGTTAGGCAAGGGGGTGACCGGTTCCTGGTCATCGACGACTTCCTGGACGACGAGACGCTCGGTGAAGTCCGCAAGCTCATGGCCCGCTCGACGGTCTCGCAGGTCGACAGCGTCATCTACCCGGACACGGACGGCTTCGCCTACCGGTCGAAGGGGACGGTGTTCGACGGAACGGCCGACGTCGACAGGGGTACCGGGCGGCCCAAGGCCTACGAACTGATCCGCCGGCGCGTCGCCGCGGAGCCGGAGATCTTCGGCGCGGTGGGCGAGGACTGGGACCGGATCGGGTTCACCTTCTGGCAGTACCCGGCCGGCAGCAGGCTCAGCTGGCACAACGACACCGGCGGCGGCCGCACCGGCGAGTTCATCCTCTTCCTGCACGAAACCTGGAAGACGTCGTGGGGCGGCGAGCTGATGATCCTCGACGAGGAACCTCCGCAGGACGGCGACGGCGACGGGGACTTCGTTTCCCGGATGGAGAAGCGGGTCCGGCGGTCGGCGGCCCACCCGACGGCCATCGTGCCCCTGCCGAACCGGCTCGTGCTGGTGAAGGCCGGAACGGTGCACCAGATCAACCGGGTGGACCCGACCGCGGACGGGCGGCGGTGCACGCTCACCGGTTTCGTGTCCAAGAAACCGCGGCAGAGCAGTTCCGAGGTGCGCAACGCGCTCCTGGAACTGGCCGGTGACACCGCCGGTTCGCGGACCTGACCGGCTCGTTCCCCGATCGAAGGTGTTGCGTGAGTTCGTTTCTTCGAGGGTTTTGGGTGCTGACCTGGCGCGAGGAGGTGCGGGGACCGCTCGAGACCCGCCTCGCCTGCGCGCTGGCCAGCCTGTACGTCGCCACCGGGTTGTCGTTCTCGGCCTTGGCCGTCTTCATGATCCGGCAGCAGCACCTGAGCCCGGCGGTGTACGGGCTGGGCGCGAGCGTCGCGGCCGTGCTGGGGCTCGTTGCCGGTCCGGCGATCGGCGCGCTGGCCGATCGGCGCGACGGGTTCGTGATCTACGCCGTCCTTTTGGGGGTGATGGCGATAGTGACCGCGGGGCTCGTCTTCGCGCCCCCGTTGGCGGGGCTGGGATTGTTCGCGGTGCTGGTGATGTGCGCCCGCGGCAGCGCGGCGGTCCTCGGCTCCCTGATCGGCACCGCGGTGGACCGCGACCGCAGGCTGCGGTTCCGCGCGATGACGCGGGCGATGAGCAACACCGCGATGATCCTGGGGCTCGGCATCGGAGCGATCGTGCTCGCCGTCGGTTCCCGCACGGCGTTCACGGTTTCCTTCTCGATCGAGGCGGTGCTCCTGGCGACGACCGGTGCCCTGGTCCTGCGTGCCCGGCGTCATGCCCGGCCAGGGGCTGCCGCGCCCGGGGACAGCGCCCCGGAAGAGGAGGCCGGCGAACCGCAGTCCGCGCGGGATCCGCGGGTGGTCTGGCTGATGGTCCTCAACTGCGTTTTCTCGCTGGCCGAGCCGATGCTGACCATCGCCCTGCCGCTGTGGGTCTCCACCCACATGCAGGTGCCGCTGTGGATCGTCTCGGTCGCGCTCGCCACGAACACGATCGGCGTCGTCGTGCTGCAGGTGCCGGTCGCCCGTTCGGTCACGACGGTCCGGCGCGCGGCTCACGCCGCCCGGGCCGGAGCGGTGCTGTTCGCGGTCGCGGCGGCGCTGTTCCCGCTCGCGGCGCTGGCGTCGCACCGGGCCGGCGTGGTGCCGGCCCTGACCGTCGTCGTCGCGCTGACGATCGCCCTCGTGTGCGGCGATGTCCTCTACTCGGTCGGCTCGACCGGGTTGCTGTACGAGCTCGTTCCGCAGGGTGCGTACGGGCGGGCGCAGGGGATCTTCGGGATGGGCTTCGACGTCGCCTACCTGGCGGCGCCCGCGCTCTTCGGCTGGATCGCGGCCGGCGGGGGCGGGTGGGGCTGGGCCCTGCTCGCCGTCCTCTTCGCGATCGCCGCGGTGCCCGTTCACCGGATCTCCGGGTCGGTGTCCGGGCGGGCCGCTCTCGGTGTCAAAGCAGTCAACGGTGAACGGGGAAAGGTGCCCGAAGATGCTTGATGTGCAGGATGTCTCGGAACTTCTGGCACTGCGCGGGCCGGAGCAGGAGGAGCTCTTCGCCCGGGCCCGGTTGAAGCGCACGGAGGTCTTCGGGGCCGAAGTCGTGGTCCGCGGCGTCACGGAGATCACCAACCAGTGCCGCGTCAACTGCGAGTTCTGCCCGATGCGGCGGGACAACACCCGGGCGAACACCGGGTTCCGGCTCGGCTCGGACGATCTGGTCGACGTCGCCGCGGCCATCAAGGCGAGCGGCATCGACGTCGTGTTCTTCCAGGGCGGCGAGGTCCCGCAGACCACGCGTGTCGTCGGCGAGGCGATTCCGCGCATCCGGGAGATGTACGGCGACGACGTCGAGATCCTGCTGAACCTCGGGAACAAGCGCCGCGACGAGTACGAGTACCTGCGGGAGCAGGGCGCCACCAGCTACATCCTCAAGTACGAGACCAGCGATCCGCGGCTGAACGAGGAAATGCGCCACGAGACGCTGGAATCGCGGTTGACCTGCCTGCAGGACCTGCTCGACCTCGGCTACCGCGTCGGGACCGGGTCGATCATCGGGTTGCCGGGACAGGACCTCCGCAGTGTGGCGCGGGACATCGTCTTCGCCCGCGACCTGGGTGTCCACATGTGCAGCGTGGCGCCGTTCGTCCCGGCACCGGACACCCCGCTCGCCGGCCACCCCGGCGGTGACGTGGAGCTGACGCTGAACGCGATCGCCGCTTCGCGGCTCGTGCAACCGGACTGGCTCATCCCGGCCGTGAGCGCGTTGTCCAAGCGAGCCGGTGAGGGGCAGCACCGGGGACTGATGGCCGGGGCGAACGTCATCACGATCAACTTCACGCCGGAAGAGCAGCGGGACCGCTACCTGATCTACGGCCGGGAGCGCTTCGTGGTGAAGCGCGACTACGCGACTCGGCTGATCACGCAGACGGGTCTCACCCCGCGCGGATCGGTGTTCCTGGGGCAGCCGGTGCCCGAAGCCGGTGATCGGGCTTGAAGGTGCCTCCCGTCTCGCGGTACGTCCGCACGGTGGACGACGTCCTGGACCTGATGGACCGGCTGTTCCCGGTCACGGAGGACCGGTGGACCCCGGCCGGGGGAGCCGGGTTCTGGGACGGGTACTACGCGGATCGCGACCGTCCGGTCCCGTTCTTCGTCAACAAGCCCGACGAGCACCTCGCCGGGTACCTGGACAGCGGCCGGCTCCGCCCGGGCCGCGTCCTGGACCTGGGATGCGGTCCCGGCCGCAACGCGATCTTCCTCGCTTCGCGCGGGTTCCGAGTGGACGCCGTCGACATGTCGCCCGACGCCATCGAGTGGGCGCGTGACCGCGCGGGCGAGGCCAGGGTGGAGATCGGCTTCCACTGCGGTGACGCGTTCGCGCTGACGCGCGCCGAGCTGACCGGTCCGTACGACGTGGTGGTGGACTCCGGGTTCTTCCACCACCTGCCACCGCACCGGCGGATCAGCTACGTCCAGCTGCTCGACCGGGTCCTGGCCGCCGGCGGGCATCTGGTGCTCGCCGCGTTCGCCGCGTGGGCGCCGGGCTCGGGCTCCCCGGTGCCGGACTCGGACCTGTACCGCGACGGCAAGCTCTACGGCGGTCTGGCCTACACACCGCAGGAACTGCGGTGGATCTTCTCCGAACTGACCGAAGTGGAGATCCGGCCGATGCGCGACCAGCCGGCCGACGCGCCTTGCTACGGCCGGCCGTTCCTGCTCACGGCGCTGCTGCGGCGGCCTTCCGGACCGGAGGCGTCCCATGAGGACTGAGCAGGTCCCGGTCAAGTGCCTGGTGTGGGACCTCGACAACACGCTGTGGCAAGGCACTTTGCTCGAAGCCCCCGACGTCGCGCTGACCGACGAGGTCCGGGCCGTGGTCACCGAGCTCGACTCCCGCGGCATCCTGCAGTCGGTGGCGAGCCGGAACGACCACGACCACGCCTGGGCGAGGCTGGAGGAGCTCGGTGTCGCCGAGTACTTCGTGGTGCCGCAGATCGGCTGGGGGCCGAAGTCGGCGTCGGTGCGGGCGATCGCCGACGAGCTCGGGTTCGCGGCCGGGACGATCGCGTTCATCGACGACCAGCCCGCCGAGCGCGCCGAAGTCGCCTACCACCATCCCGACGTGCGCTGCTACGACGCCGGCCTGCTGCCGGAGCTGACGAGCCGGCCGGAGTTCAGCCCGGCCGTGGTCACCGAGGACGCCCGGCAGCGCCGGGCGCGGTACCGGGCCGGCTTCCGGCGCACGGAGGCGCGTGCGTCGTTCGCGGGGTCGGACGAGGCATTCCTGCGTTCGCTCGACCTCGTGCTGGAGATCGAGCGCGGTGCCGAGAGCGACGTGTCGCGGGTCGAGGAGCTGACCCTGCGGACCAGCCGGATGAACGCGACGGGCGTGCACTACACCGGCGATGAGCTCCGGGCGCTGCTGGCGGATCCGGACCGCGAAGTCCTGGTGGTGGCCCTCCGGGACAGGTTCGGCTCGCACGGCGCGATCGGCGTGGTGCTGCTGGCCTACGGCAGCGCGGTGTGGCACCTGGAGCTGCTGGCGATCTCCTGCCGCGTGCTGTCGTGCGGCACGGGGGCGGCGATCCTCAACTGGCTGATCGACGCGGCGGCGAAGGCGGGCGTGCACCTGGCGGCGGATTTCCGCCGCACCGAACGGAACCGCGTGCTGGACATCGCGTACCGCTTCGCCGGCTTCACGGACAGTGGCTGCTCCTGCCTGGACGGCCTGGGTGGCGAACCCCGCCACCTGGTGCCGCAGCGACGTCCGCTCCCGGCCACGATGACGCTGGTGGCGCCCGAACTCAGGGGGTGACGCGCACGTCGACCGCGAGGTGCGCCGAGGACGACGTCCAGCGCAGCAGATCGTCGACGTGCACGGCGCCGAGTGCGCGCACGGCCTCGAGAGGTCGGAAGTGGACGGACGTCCCGGTGGTCCCGTCCCCGGCGATCGGGACGAGTTCGCTGGCGGGCAGCGCGTTTTCGTAGCGCTGCGACCAGGAGCCGTTGTCGCGCCGATTGGTGTGCACCAGCCACTCGCTCAAGGCGGCGACCACCGACATCCCCCGGCGCGGATGCCCGTCGGCCAGTGGTGCCGGGTCGGGTGCGTCGAAGAACCGCAGGTCTTTCGACACCATGACGGGTTTCTTGACCGGGCGGCCTCGAGCGTCGAAAACGGTGGCGGTGCCCCGGCCGTCGTCCGCAACCGAAACCGAACCATCGGCGTGCAGCGTGACCGAGCACCGCCCGCCCCCGTTCTCCTCGGCCTCTTCGTCGGCGTAGGCGAGGACTTCGAGGACCAAGTGCCCGACGCCGCCGGGAGCGAACAGGGCGGGGTGACGCCGGATGTGGTCGAGGTGGCCGGTGTCGACCTGGCTGGCCCAGTCGTGAGTGGTTCCTGGGCCCGGGATCCCGGTCTGGTCCATCGGGCCAGTATCGCAGACCGCCCCGGCGACGCGCCTTGCGAAAACGACTTCCCCGCCGGGCTAGCCTGAGGACATGCCGACGTACCGCGTCCTCGTCCGGGGCAAGTTCGACAAGCCCACGCAAGCCGTCCGCGAAAGGCTGTTGTCCAACGCGGGCTCGGCGGCGCTGTCCGAGATGGTGTTCAGCGAAACGGGATCCCTCACCTACAGCCCGCACTTGGGCGGCTTCAGCTTCCGCGTCGCGGTGGAGGTCCCCGCGGGCGAGGACGCCACCCAGCGGGCCCACGACCACGCCGAGCTGATGGCGATGGAGCTGCTCGACCGCGAGAGCTACCCGTACCGCGACCTCACGGTCAGCTCGACCTGCATGGACGACGTGAAGGTCAATCGCCGCTGAAAGCGCGCCGAATCGCATCGGCTGACGCCGACTTCCTCGGCCAGGTGCGCAAGCTCGCTGCGGTGGTTCCGTCGGCGCGAGCGGCCGGCGGAACCACCGATGATCCTGAGGCGCATCAACGCCCGGTCGCTCCCCGTGGTGCAGCCGGTACGTGCAGAGCGAATACCATCTCCGCTATGGCGGGAAATGCGGTGCAGCCGTGGCTCACAATTACCCTTGCTGTCCTGGCTGTGGTCGGCACGATCGGCGGCGCGTGGGGAGGTCAATGGATTGCTGCTCGTCGCGACGATCGCCGATGGGAGCGTGAGGCGGAACGCGAGGAGCTGCGATGGACGAGGGAAATTGAAGCCAGGCGTGCCGGCGAAGCTCATGATCTTCGCAAGCATTGGATTGATAAACGAGTCGAGGCGTGCTCTGAGCTTTTGACTGTACTAAAGGACTGGGATATGGCTTTCTTGAACTCTCTGCATGTTCAAGAAGGCTCCGGGTTCGGCGATCCGACTCAAGTTCCTTTCGACGAGTACGGATTTCATCGCCAAGCAATGGCTGGCTGGTTGACACTTGAACTGATAGGTTCAAAGGAAGCTATCAGTGCGGTCGGTTTTGCGGTTGCTGCTTTTGGTCGCTGTGGCAATGGTGATCATGATTCGTCGGAACAGGAAAGGGTGCGGACTGAGATGTTGAAAGGGAGGGATTTCACGGAAAAACTGCAACAAGCAATGCGACGGGATCTCGGTCTGACGAAAATCGACTAGTCTCGGGTTTCGCGCCCCGCCCGATCTGGGTATGAGCACGAGGACGGGCCGGCGTCTGCTTGACGCGAACTCCTGGACCCGCCGAGTCGGACCGGTGTTCATCCGACTTCGGCCCACAGCTTCAGTTGATGGGGCGGGCGGCGGCAAAAGTCACTTCGTGGGCCATTAATGAACTTTGTCGGTTTTCGGAATGACGACGCAGCCATTGCTCCGGTGTAGTTGACGTCACTCAAACGGGTGATGGTGGAGATCATCCCCCGGGTTAGGCTGCGTTCAGCGGCCCCGGGACTTCCGGCCGGTTGAGCGGGAACGGCCTCGTCGAGGTCGCTGGGGGAAGGGTTCAGGCCGTGTTCGGTGTGGGCGGACGCCTGTCGATTTTCGGAATTTCCGGTCGATTCGCCGTCTTGTTTCTGACTGTTCTTTCCCTGATCGCCGCCACCGTTTCGGCGGCCGGGGCGGCGCCGAAACCGGCAGTAGCCGCGCCGAAGCCCACCGCGCCGCAACCCGCCGACTTCGGGCCCCAGGCGGCGAAATCCGCCGATCTCGCCATCGACGGCCGGGGTGACGCGCAGGGCTACCACCTCGAGGTGGGCCGCGAGGCGGCCGGGTACGCCTGGCGCGAGATCGCGCTGATCCATCCGGCCGGGTTCGACGACGCCTCCTGGACCGGCTACCAGTGCTTGTCCGGCGACGGGAAGTTCGCCGCGCTGGCGATCCTGCCCGCGTCGGCCGTGAACACCCAGGCCGCACGCGACCACGGCGCCTTCGCCTACTCCGTCGACCTCGCCACCGGAGCCGTGCGCGCCCTGGCCGGTGGCGTCGGCCTGAAGTACTACTCGCCCGGGTGTGGCACCGGCGACGAAGCCGTGTTCACCGTCGCCGGAGAGCAGGGCACCCGGCTGCTGAGCGCGAACCTCGCCACCGGCAAGATCGACAGCTCGGTCACCGCGCCCGGTCAAGTCACCTCGGCTGTGCCGACCGCGGACGGCGTCGTGGGCGTCGCGGGCAACCGGCTGGTTTCGGTGCCCGCGAAGGGAAATCCGGCCACCATCGCCACTGTCCCCGGGGACGCGTACGACCTGCGTCCCGCCGCCGACGGTGGCGTGAGCTTCCTGCACACCAAGGCCGGGACGAAGACGGCCACCGCGGCGCACGTGCGGGCGGGTCAGGTGACCACACTCGGGACCGGTGACCTGAACCGCGTCCAGCTGTTCCAGGGCCGCGCCGGGCACGCCGTCCTCTCGGGCGCGCATCCCGCGGCCGCCGATGTCCTCGCGACGGCGGGCGTCACCAGCGTCAAGGACGACGGCCTCGCGCGGGGCGCCACGGCGTCGTCGCTCGACGGTGATGCCTTGCTGGGCCCCGACGCCGACGGCCGGAAGTCCGCCCCGGCGATGCTGGCGACCAAGACCGGCAAGGTCCTGGCGCCGGAGGTCCCGCCCGCCACGGTGAAGGCCGTCACCACCGTGCCGACGTACTCCGCCGCGCCCAAGGACGCCGCGCCCGCCCCGCGGGTCAGCCGCCTGAGCCCGAAGGCCGACGCGGCGCCGTCCGCCCAAGCCGCCCCGAACACGACCCAGGCGCAGTCGCCGAAGTGCGCGGTGCCGCCGCTGCAGGCGAACCGGCAGGTCATGCAGCCCAGCCCCGCGCAGGTGAACTGGGCCGTGCAGCTGGCGGAGCAGGGTTTGCTCACCGGCAGCGCGTACACCCGCCCGGCGAACTTCGCGAACATGGGACTCGTCGGGTACGCACCCAACAGCGACTTCCCGCTGATCTCGCTGGCACACCCCGCGGGCGGGTCGAGCACGGTGCCGCGGTCGATCTACGAGGGCATCATGGCCCAGGAGTCGAACTGGTCGCAGGCGTCGTGGCACGCCCCGGCCGGCACCGCGGGCGACCCGCTGATCGCCAGCTACTACGGCGCGGGCGGGGACATCGTCTCGATCAACTACGCCGCTTCGGACTGCGGCTACGGCATCGGCCAGGTCACCGACGGCATGCACATCGGCGACCACTCGCTCTCCGAGCACGGGCAGTGGAAGGTCGCGGTCGACTACCAGGAGAACATCGCCGCGGGCCTGCAGATCCTGGAGAGCACCTGGAACCAGCTGTACGCCGCCGGGATCACCGTCAACAACGCCGACCCGCGCTACCTGGAGAACTGGTACTTCGCGGCCTGGGCGTACAACTCGGGCCTCCAGCCGAACGCCGCCAACGGCAACACCACCGGCTGCACGCCCGGTCCGGCGTGCACCGGCCCGCACGGCACCTGGGGCCTGGGCTGGACCAACAACCCGGCCAACCTGGACTACCCGCCCAACCGCGACCCCTACCTGCAGGACACCTACGCCGACGCCGCGCACCCGGCGAGCTGGCCGTACCAGGAACGCGTGCTGGGCTGGACCGCGAGCCCGCTGATCCGCTACGGCAGCCAGGCCTACGCGAAGCCGACGTACAACGGCGGTCAGACCTGGGTGCAGCCCGCGCCGTTCACCACGATGTGCACGGCCGACAACCACTGCGACCCGAACACCACGAACCCGAACAACCCGGGCGCCAGCCACTGCCTGCTCGACGACTTCCAGTGCTGGTGGCACCAGCCGGTGACCTGGATCCCCAGCTGCAGCACGACGTGCGCGACCAGTCCGTACGCCGTCTCGGGCGGCTCGGAACCCGCGAACCCGACCAAGAACCCGCCGACGTGCAGCCAGGACTTCTCGAAGCTGCCCGCGGGCGCGATCATCGTCGACGACGAGCCGTCGCGGCTGAACCTGCAGGGCTGCGGCAGCGCGAACTGGTCGTCCAACGGCACGTTCACCTACACCTACGGCACGAATTCCGCCGGTGACCCGATCGGCGCGATCGACACCCACCAGCTCGGCACCGGTCTCGGCGGCCGCGTCCTGTTCACCCACACCGAAGACGGCTCGAACCGGGCGCTGATCAACACCGGCGTGTGGACGCCGAACCTGCCGTCCCTGCAGTACTACAAGGTCAAGCTGCACCTGCCCGGCCTCGGCGCGCAGGCGACCAACGTCGTCTACAACATCAACCCCGGCGGCGGGGTCTCGCCGTGGCGGATCCGCGTGAACCAGGCGTGGAACTCCGAGCAGTGGGTCACCATCGGCACGTTCGCCATGCAGAACGGCGGCAACGTCACCCTGAACAACAACGGCAGTTCCCAGGACCAGGGCGGCTCCGGCTATTCGGACTTCGACGTCGCCTTCGACGCCGTCGCGTTCGTCCCCATGGGCGGGACCCCCGGCCAGCCGATCGGGGGACCGCCGGGCATCCAGGACGCGCCGAGGGGCTCCAACCCGGCGTTCATCGCGTGCGGCTGCGCCCGCCGCACCGCGGGCGACCCGGTCGACACCTCGACGGGGTACTTCGGGCAGGAGTTCACCGACCTGGCCACCCCCGGCCGCGGCGCGGCGCTGAAGTTCACCCGCAGCTACGCCGAAAGCATCGCCGATCCCGCCGGCCCCAACAAGGCACTGGCCGCGGACGGCCCGCTCGGGTGGGGCTGGACCTTCTCCTACAACCTCGCGGCGGTGACCGACGGCGCCACCGGGAACGTGACGGTCCGGCAGGAGGACGGATCGGCGGTCACGTTCGTGAACAGCTCGGGCGCCTACGCCCCGGCCGCGCCCCGCTTCGACGCGAAGCTGGTCAAGAGCGGCTCGACCTACGTGTACACCCGGCGCGGGCAGCAGCTCTTCACCTTCGACGTCGCAAGTGGACACTTGACGGCGGAGACGGACCTGGCCGGGAGCAAGGCGTCACCGCCCTACCAGACGACGCTGGCCTACGACGCCGCCGGCCACCTGTCGACCGTCACCGACCCCGGCAACCGCACGTACACCCTGACCTGGACCGGTTCGCACATCACGGGCCTGGCCGACACAGCCGGCCGGCAGGTGAGCTACGGCTACGACGCCGACGGCAACCTGACCGATGTGTACGGCGTCGGTACCACCAGGACGCCGTCGCTGAAGGACGACGACCACTACCGGTACGGCTACGCGGCCGGCCACCTGCTCACCTCCATGCGCACGCCGGCGAACTTCGGCGGTCCGGCTTCCGCGGTCACGTCGATGGTGTACGACAGCTCGGAGCGCGTCCGCAGCCAGACCGATCCGGACGGCGCGACCACGGCCTTCACCTACGGACCGGACGGCGGTCTCGCCGCCGGCCAGACCCTGGTGACCGACCCGGCCGGGCACAAGACGCTGGAGACCTACCAGAACGGGTTGCTGGTCTCGGAAACCAAGGGTTACGGCACCGCCGACGCGGGCACGACGTCCTACACCTACGACCCGGTCACGCTCGGGGTGTCCACCAAGACCGACGCCGACGGCAACACCGAGACCTTCACCTACGACGACCACGGCAACCGGACGTCGGCCTCGAACGCGCTGGGCTTCACGACCAGCTACGCCTACGACGACAGCGGCAACCTGCTGGAGACCATCGACGCCACCGGCGTGGCGACGGTCAACCAGTACGACCAGCCGGGGCAGATCCCGGCCGGCGCGGCCGGGGTGCTCGACCTGACCTCGACCACGGTCACCCGGGCCAACAACGTGGTCGAGTCCACCACCGGCAACTTCGGCCCGGCCCCGGTGCGAACGACTTCCTACTCCTACGACGACCCCGCGCACCCGGGCGACCGGAGCAGGACGGTCGACCCCAGGGGCAAGACGACCACCGACGCCTTCGACGCGTTCGGCGACCGGACCAGCAGTACCGACCCGCTCGGGAACAAGACCCGCTACGGGTACGACACCGGTCGCGGGCTGACGACCTCCCTCCAGGATCCGCTGGGGAAGACGACCGCCTACGACCACGACCCGTGGGGCAACGTCGTGAAGACGACCGACCCGCTCGGCCACACCCATTCCGCGGTCTACGACGCCGACGGGCAGAAGACCGCCGAGACCGACGCGAACGGCCGCACGGTCACGACCACCTACGATCCCGCCGGCCGGGTCGTCAAGATCACCCAGGCGGACGGGACCACCCAGCTGACCGAGTACAACCCGGACGGGACGACCGCCGACACGGTCGACGGCAAGGGCGCGAAGACCACCTACGGCTATGACGGCCAGGGCCGGCAGAACTCCCGCACCGACGCCGACCAGCGCGTCACCACCGCCCAGCTGGACCCGGCGGGCCGGATCGTCACCAGCACCGACCCGGCCGGCCGGGTCACGACCTTCGGCCACGACGCCGCGGGCGAGACGACGTCGATCACCTACTCCGACACGTCGACCCCGAAGGCGACCTACGCCTACGACCCCGACGGCAGGCGGATCTCGCTGGCCGACGGGACCGGAACGTCGACCTGGACCTACGACACGTTCGGTGAGGTGGTCGCCCAGAAGCAGGGTTCGGGCGCGGTCGTCGGCTACGGGTACGACGAAAACGGCAACCGGACTTCGGTGACGTACCCCGGCCGGAGCACTCCGCTGACCCGGACCTTCGACGACGCGAGCCGGCTGGCCGCGGTGACCGACTGGAACGGGAACAAGACCGCGTTCGGCTACAACGCCGACAGCCACCTCCTCACCACGTCCTACCCGAACGGCACCACGATCACCAACACCTACGACGATTCGGGCTTCCTGTCCGGTACGTCGGCGGCCACCGGCACGGCCACGGTGCTGGCCGTCAGCTACGGCAGGGACGCGGAGAACCAGCTGTCCTCGCAGACCGCCGGCGGTGTCGCCCAGAGCTACGGGTACACCTCGCGGGAACAGCTCGCCTCCGCGACCGCCGGCGGTTCGGCGACGGCGTTCGGCTACGACGCGGCGAACAACCCCACCACCGTGGCGACCGCGACGCAGGCGTTCGACCCCGCCGGTCAGCTGTGCTGGACGCTGCCCTCGGGCCCGGCACCGAGCGGCCAGGACTGCGCCACGGTGCCGAGTGGTGCGACGACCTACGCGTCGGACGCGCTGGGCCAGCGGATCAAGGCGACTCCGGCCGCCGGAACCGCTTCGACCTACGGCTACGACCAGGCCGGCAGGCTCGTTTCGGCCACCGGCCCCGGAGGTTCCGCGAGCTACGTCTACGACGGCAGCGGGCAACGGGTCGCCAAGACCGTCGGCGGGGTCACGTCGGCCTTCGTGTGGGACGTCAGCACGCCGGCGAACGTGCTCTCCGACAGCGCCAACACCTACGTCTACGGGCCGGACGGCCTGCCGATCGAACAGATCGGCACCGGGGGCACCACCTGGTTCGTGCACGACCAGATCGGCTCGACGCTGGCGCTGCTCGACTCTTCGGGTGCGGTCGCCGGCGGCTACACCTACACGCCGTTCGGCCGGGCCACCCACACGGGCGCGGCGTCGACCCCGCTGCAGTTCACCGGGCAGTACACCGACGCGGAGACCGGGTTCGTGCACCTGCGGTCGCGCTACTACGACCCGGCCACCGCCCTGTTCCTCACGGTCGACCCGCTTTCGGACATCTCGGGAACGCCGTACGCCTACGCCAACGACAACCCGCTCAACTGGGTGGATCCCAACGGCCAGTGGAGCGTCCTCGGCGCGATCGCGGGCGGCTTGCTGGCCGGGGCCGCCGTGATCGTCTCGGCGGTGGTCGAAGTCGGCACCGGCGGCGTGGCCACTCCGGCGGTCGTCGCCGGGGATGTGGCGTTGTGGGGCTTGGTGGGCTACCTCGTCGGCGGCGCGGCGCCCGACGTGTCCCATCAGGTCTCCGCCGCGATGAGCACCGGGCGCAACCCTTCGTGGGGCTACGTGCCCGCGCCCAAGAGCCTGCCGGGCTTCCCCAACGCCGTACCGGCCAAGGGCAAGACGCCGGTCCAGGGTGGTGGCGGGACCCGGAAGCGCTGGATCAACGACGACGGGTGCATCCTTGAGTGGGACTCCCAGCACGGTGCCGTCGAGAAGTACTCGAAGAACGGCCGGAACCACCTCGGCGAGTTCGACCCCGAGACCGGGGAACAGACGAAGGACGGCGACCCGACGAGGCGAGTGGAGAAGTAGATGTGGGCGGTCACCGGTTACGGCCGCGATGAAAGCCTGGTGTTCGAGCAGGACCTCGACGATCTCGGCGAGGAGGAGCTGGCACGTCTGCTGGGCGCCCACCCCGGCGACTACCGGGGCGGCGACGTCGCCATCTCCGCCGAGGGCCGGCAGTTGCTGGCGGACAGCCACGGAATCCGGTTCGAGCCGGACGTCGAGTACTTCCTCAGCTACTTCCGGGACTATCCCGGCCAGGTGGTGGGTCCCCCACTCCAGCCGTAGCCGGGGGAGGTCAGGTCCGGGACGCTCCGAGGAACCGCAGCACGGCCAGGACGCGGCGGTGGTCCGCGTCGGCCACGGGCAGGTCGAGCTTGGCGAAGATGTTGTTGATGTGCTTCGCCACGGCGCTCTCGCTGACCACCAGCGCCTGCGCGATGCCGGCGTTGGAGCGTCCCTCGGCCATCAGGCCGAGCACCTCCCGTTCGCGGGGGGTCAGCCGCGCGAGCGGGTCGCTGTCGCGCCGCAGCAGCAACTGGGCGACGACCTGCGGGTCCAGGGCCGTGCCCCCGTCCGCCACCCGCCGGACCGCCGCCACGAAGTCGGCGACGTCGGCCACCCGCTGCTTGAGCAGGTAGCCGACACCGCTGGTGTTCGCAGACAGCAGGTCGGCCGCGTACCGCTCCTCCACGTACTGCGAAAGCAGCACCACCGGCGTCCCCGGCCAGCGCCGGCGGATCTCCATCGCGGCCCGCACCCCCTCGTCGGTGAAGCCGGGCGGCATCCGGACGTCGATCAGGGCGAGTTCGGGCCGGTGCTCGGCCACCGCGGCCAACAGCCCCTCCGCGTCGCCGGTTTCCGCGGCGACCTGGAACCCGCCCGTCTCCAGCACCTTGATCAGGCCGACGCGCAACAACACCGAATCCTCGGCGATCACCGCGCGCACGGCAGCTCCGCGGTGATGGTGGTGGGTCCGCCGACGGGACTGCTGAAGTGGAAGGCCCCGTCGAGGGAGCCGACCCGCTTGGCCAGCCCGGTCAGCCCCGTGCCGGCGGCGGCGTCGGCACCGCCCAGCCCGTCGTCGGTGACGCGCACTCGCAGCACCTCGCCGACCTGACGGACCATCACCTCGGCGCGCATCGCGTTGGCGTGCTTCGTGGCATTGGCCAGCGCCTCGGAGATCACGAAGTACGCGACTGACTCCACGTGGGGCGCCACCCGCTCCTCCAGATCGACCCGCAGCCGCACCGGCAGGGGCGTGCGCGCAGCCAGTCCGGACAACGCCGCGTCCAGACCTCGGTCTTCCAGCACGACGGGGTGCAGCCCCCGAACCAGGTCGTCGAGTTCGGCGATCGCCTCCTTCGCCTCCAGGTGCGCTCTCGCGATCACCTCGCGAGCATCACCCGGCAGGTCCGGGCGGGTGGCCATGGCCAGACCCAGGTTGACCGCGAGAGACACCAACCGCTGCTGGGTGCCGTCGTGCAGGTCGCGCTCGATCCGGCGGCGCTCCGCGTCGACGGCCTCGATCAAATCGGTCCGGCTCAGGGCCAGCTGATCGACCCGCTCCTGCAGCCGCTCCGCCCGGCTGGGCCCGAGCAGGCCCGACGCCAGCCTCGCCTCGGCCCGGGCCACTGCCCGCGCGGTCGAGGGCAGGGCGCACAGGAGGAGAAGCCCAGCCGCGGTGTAGGCCGGCAGCTGGGTCAGGTAACCGAACCAGTCCAGGCGGATTCCGGTGGGCAGCGCCCACGACCAGGCGTAGGCGGTGACGCCCGCCAGGCTCGCCGCTGCCACGGCGAGCACCAACAGCTCCAGCAGGGCGAGCGGCGGGCCCAGCAGGAGGTGGTAGCCGATCTTGCGCCAAGGCCGCGACGCCGCGAGCCACCGGGCGGCCGAGGTCCACGTCCATCGTTCCGGCGCGGCGAGGGCGAGCCGGGGGACGTCCACACCGATGAGCACCCGGTGGCGAGCCCGCTGAACGGCCGTCAGCAGCGGGGTGCCGAGCAGGACCAGGACGGCTGAGGTGGAAACCGTGAGGAGCCAGTTCCCCGTCCTGGCGGTCGTCGTTGCCGCCCAGGCCCACACGGGCACCAGCGCCAGGTGCGGCAGCACACCAGCGGCGAGGAAGCCGGTGTCCCGCCGCGCCCGCAAGACCGTGCGTCCCAGTCCGGCTGCAATCGTCATGGCACGACGCTAGGGCACCGCAGGAGGACGGGGCCAGGAAACCTGGACCCGGCCTCATGGTGAACCTGGTACCACCCTTTCTGCGTTGCGCAGGGCGAGCCACGTGCACAAGCCGGCCAAGGCCAGTTCCGGAACCGCGCAGAAGACGGCCTGGGTGAAGTCGGTGCCGGCCTGGGCGGTGAGGACGTCGAACCAGGCATCCACCACCATGAGCGCCGCGACGGCCGACGCCGCCAGGCGGGCGCGGTCGTCGCCGCGGTGGAGCAAGCGCGCGCTGGTCGCGCAGCCGATCGCCGTGGCCAGGTCGAGTCCGATCCACGCGGCCGGCCAGTGCCGCACCTGCGTGGTCGCGGGCAGGGACCGGCCCAGCACGAACACCCACGGCACCAGGCCCCCGGCGACCGCGCCGAGTACCCAGGGCGCCCAGCCGGGCCGCGCTCGGGCCCCCCGAGGCCTCGCCGTGCGTGGCGACCGGGCCATCGTCCGAACGGTCATGAGATTCCTCCACCGAAGTCGTGGTGATGCCGCCGGCGTCAGCGGCCCTGCGGCGAAACCTTGCCGCCGCGGTCGGCTGAGATCAGTAGCCCTTGGTTCCGACTTCGTGGTGGTGCCTGCTGCAGCAGATCGGTGACCAGGCCTTCGGCGTTGACAGCTCGGCTTCACGCTGGGCAGCCTGAAGACGGACGAAGAAAAGTTGGGAGTTCAGGTGAACCAAGAGCAGACCGCCCGGCGGTTGCTCAGGTCGTCGGCCGATCGATCCTACGATCCGCAGGTCGACATCGATTGGCGCGCGCCGATCGACGAAGACAAGCTCTACTTCCCGACGCGCCGATTGCCTCTGTACGGCACCGCGTTGTGGGAGTCACTCTCTCCGGAGCAGCGGATCGAGGTGGCGCGCCAGGAAGCGATCACGCTGGCGTCCGTCGTCATCCACGCCGAACTCAGTCTCATGCGGTCATTGCTCCGCGCAGTGCAGGAGGGCGCTCCGGCGTCGGATCCGGCGTTGTACGCCTTGACGGAAGTCGCTGACGAGTGCCGGCATTCGACCATGTTCGCCAAGGCGATCACGTGTCTCGGTGGTTCGGTCGTGCCGCAGTCGAGGCTCGTCACCAAGCTGGTGAACGTCGTTTCGGCGATCATCCCCCAAGGCCCGTTCTTCTGGGCCGGCGCGTTGTTCTTCGAGGAGCCGGTGGATCGCCTGCAGCGCGAGGCGATGAACGACGAGACCATTCAGCCCTTGCTTCGGATGGTCTATCGGATCCACGTCCTGGAGGAGAGCCGGCACGTGACGTACGCGCGCGAGGCCGCGCTGCGCACGATGGCGGAAGCCGGGCCGCTCTCGCGCCGGTTGAACCGGATCGGGGTGGCGTTGCTGGCGTGGTCGCTGGGCCGCACGCTGCTCCGGCCGGCGACCTACCGGCGAGCCGGGCTGGATCCGCGGGCGGCCTATCGCGCCGCGCTCGCCAATCCGCACTACCACGAATCCTTGCGCTGGATGTCCGAACGGCTGGTGGCCTTCTGCGCGGACGCCGGTTTCATCAAGGGCCGGCTCACCTCGGCCATCTGGCGGCGATCCCACCTCCTCCGAGAAGGATGACCACTACTGCTCGGGCACCCGGGCATGGGCGAAGCCGCCGAAGAACCAGATCGGTCCTTGCACTGACCCGTCGGAACGCGTCAGGTATCGACGTTGCGCCGCGGCGCTCTCCAGGTCTTCGGCCAGGTGCAGCCGGTGTGCGGCGAGCAGTTCGTCGACCCGGCCTCGCCGGACGCCCCAACGCCACGGCTCCCCGCGTGCGGCCACCTGCCGGAGGACGGCCTGGGCCTCGGGGATGACGGCCGTGCCGTCCAGGATTTCCTGCCAGCAGTAGTCGAAGACCAAAGAACTGCCGGGTGCCAGTCGGGCGAACCAGCGCAACGTTGTCTCGACGCCCTCCGCCCGCAAATACGGTGTCACGCCCGACCACAGCACCACGGTCCGGGCGGCCGGGTCGAAGCCGCCCTTCTGCAGAACCTCGGCCAGATCGTCTTCCTCGAGATTCGCCGACAGGTACCGGACATCGGCCTTGGGCAAGCCGCGGACGCGCTTCTGCTTGCGCACGGACATGTGCGGCTGATCCACTTCGAAGATCGACGCAGTCCCGATCTCCTCCCGCAGGCGATGGGCACGGCTGTCGAACCCGGCCCCGAGGAGGACGACCTGAGCTGCGCCGGCCGCAATCGAGGCGGACAACACGTCATCCATGTATTTCGTTCGAGCCACTTCGTACCACATCCCGGCGGCCGCGTTCTTTCGGATCGTCCGGCCGATGAGGATGCGTAGCCCGGGAACTTTGACCATGGCAAGCAAAGGCGGCCACCACGGTAGGATCCGGGATGCCAGCAGGTCGGGATTGCGTAGCTCTCGCTCCGGTTGAAGGGCCCCCGCCGCCCGAAGCAGGGTGACAGACTCCGCGGTCGATGCTGTGGGCATCTCAGTTCACCTCAAGTCGCTGTTGCAGGGCATCCAGGCGCTCTCGTACTCGATCACTTCCCAGGACGCCCAGCTGATCGTAGAGTTCCATCGTCTGTTGCCAGTGAACCGTGGCCGCGCGTGCATCACTGCACTTCAGGCGGGCACTGTCGACCCCTTCGTGCGCGCATGCTTCTTCGTAGCGGTTTCCAGTCCCTTGTCGGAAGTGTTCGACGCCTATGCATCGTGAGTTCTCGGCGAGAGCATCAACCTCTATGGCGACTACACTGCTCGCATGGATCAGTTCAATAATCATGGCATCAATTCAGCGGATATCTCTGTGCCAGGATCAGATGAATAATCGATTGGAGGGTATTGCCGTTGAAAAGATGCGGAAGATCGGATGACTGAGCTCGAATGAAAACGTCAACGGCGGCGCCTGGAAGCGGCATGTCGTGCTCCGTGAGGCGGGACATGCAAAACTAGTGGTCGAACTGTCTCTAGCGCCGAACCGATTCAAACATTTGCGGGGCTACTCATTCGATATGATGGCGTCACGAGCATCAGGGTTGATACAAGTGGGCCAAATTCGAATGAGCGCGTTTGGCTGGAGACGCCAAGGTTGGGCGATGTTCAGTTGGATGAGATACTTCCAAGCGCCGGTGGCTGCACGCATGAGATCAAATTCACGGGTGGAAGCATTGCAATTGAGTGCGAAGACCTGCATGCAGAATGGGCAACGTAGCCTGGCGGAAGTCGTGCCGCGCCGGTAGTCGACTACCTTGAGGCTTGCGCCAAACCATGTGCGCATTGCGGCGCGGCGAGGCGACCGGGCTGCGCTGGTGCGATCTCGACCTCGACGCCGGGGTCGTGCAGGTTCCGCATCAGGTCCAGGACCGGGGCGGGCGCACGGTCGTGTGTCCACCGAAGACCGAAACGAGCGTCCGCACTTGGCGCCGGATCACGGCTTGGTGGCGGCGCTTCGGTCACAGCGGCGCGAGCGGAGCGGGGAGCCGGTCGGGTTCCTGTTCACCAACCGGTACGGCGGGGCCGCTGAGCCCGGGGTATGTGACGCACACGTTCACCCGGCTGGTTGCGCAGGCGGGGTTGCCGCCGTTGCTCGGGCACTCCAGCATCGTGCTCACCGCCGACACCTACACCAGCGTCCTGCCCTGCCTCGCCCATCGTGCCGCCGAAGCAACGGCAGCTTTGGTGCTGGCGGCGGCTCGCGATGCGGCGGCCTCGTTGCGCAGCCAGGGCAGCGGGGAACAAGGCAAAGGACGCGGCAGCCGGAACAAGAAGGCCGAGAACACCGGTCGACAAGCGCGGCCCCACGCCGTTCCCGCCCATGACCAAAGCCCACCGGCAAGATCCTCACGATGGAGGAATCCGCAGGTGGGCTTCGATTCAGGGGGTGCGCCATCAGGGACTCGAACCCCGAACCCGCTGGTTAAGAGCCAGCTGCTCTGCCAATTGAGCTAATGGCGCCGGTGTCTGCCGGAGGCTTCCCTCGGCGACGTGGAAAAGATTAGCACCCGCTCCGAGGCCCGTTTCAGGGGGGTCCCCTAACCCGGGTTCCGGCGTTGCCGCCCCGGTGTCCCGGCTGGTCGGGCACACTGTAGTCGGACATCGACGGCGAAACAGGCGGGTGGGCATGCGGGGTGTGACGGTGCGGTTGCTGGTGGCCGCCGGGGTGATCGGGCTCTCGTTGGCCGGGTGCAGTAGTACCTCTTCGGGTGAACCTCCGCGGGAGACCGCGTCCGCAAGCCCCAGCAGCGCTCCCAAGCCCGCGCCGAAGCCGGCCGTGCTCACCCTGACGCCTGCCAAGGACGCCAAGAACGTCGCGCCCGGGGAGCCCGTGAGCGTCTCCGTCGCGGATGGGAAGGTCGGCGAGGTCAGCCTCACCGGCGCCGACGGGAAGGCCGTCGCCGGCAAGCCGCGGGCCGACGGCTCCGGGTGGGACTCCGCCGAGCCGCTCGGCTACAACAAGACCTACAAGCTGACCGCGACCGCCACCGGCTCCGATGGCAAGCCGGTCACGTCGGAGACGACCTTCAGCACCGTCAAGCCGGCCCGGCAGCTCGACGTCTCGGTGAACCTCGTCGAGGGCGAGACCGTCGGCGTCGGCATGCCGCTGATCTTCACCTTCACCGGCAACGTCACCGACAAGCCCGCGGCCGAGAAGGCGCTGAAGGTCACCGCGGAGCCGGCCACCGAGGGCGCCTTCCGCTGGTCCGGCGACAAGCAGGTCACCTGGCGTCCGAAGGACTACTGGAAGAGCGGCACCAAGATCAAGGTCGCCGCCGCCGTTTACGGCAAGCCGCTCGGTGGCGGCAGCTACGGCCGGGAGGACAAGGGCGCCAGCGCCACCGTCGGCGACAAGCTCGTCGCCGTCGCCGACGGCCAGACCCACCAGATGACGGTCACGATCAACGACAAGGAGGTCAAGACCATGCCGACCTCCATGGGCAAGCCCGGTCACAACACGCCGCAGGGCACTTACACCGTGATGAGCGAGCACACCGGCTACACGATGAACTCAGCCACCTACGGCGTCCCCGAGGACGCGCCCGGCGGTTACAGCACCTTCGTGCAGTACGCGGTCCGCCTGTCGTGGAGCGGCATCTTCTACCACTCCGCGCCGTGGTCGGTGCGGCAGCAGGGCCACAGCAACGTCAGCCACGGCTGCCTGAACCTGTCCACCGAGAACACGAAGTGGCTGATGGACACGTCCAAGAAGGGTGACGTCGTCACGGTGCAGAACAGCGGCGGCCCGAAGCTCGAGCCGACCGACGGCTGGAGCGTTTGGCAGCTCTCCTGGGACGAGTGGCGGACGGCGGCCAACTAACCCGAGCCGCGGACCAGCTCCCGCGCCTCGGCCTCGGTCGACACCGCGGGCCCCGACCCCCACAGCGGCTTGTTCGCCGTCTCGCGGCTGAAGTACACCGCGACGGCGCCGATCGCGCCCGCCGCCATCAGGTACCAGGCCGGCCAGAAGTCGTGGCCGGTCGCGGAGATCAGCGACTGCATCACCAGCGGGGTGGTGCCGCCGAAGAGCGACACCGAGATGTTGAACGCGATGGACAGCGCGCCGTACCGGATGGCCGTCGGGAACAGCGCGGGCAGCGCCGCGGGCATCGACACCTCGAAGCAGAGGAGCAGCAGGCCGAGGCCCATCAGCCCGAGGAAGGTGAGGACGAGCCCGCCGTCGTGCACGAGCAGCATCAGCGGCCAGGACAGCACGAGGAAGCCGAGGCAGCCGGCCATCATCACCGGCTTGCGGCCGACGTGGTCGGTGATCCGCCCGCCGACCATGATGATCAGCATCATCACGACCATGACGACGATGATCAGCAGCAGGCCGTGGGTGGCGTCGAGGTGCAGCTGCTCGGACAGGTACGTCGGCATGTACGACAGCAGCATGTAGTCGGTGACGTTGAACACGAGCACCAGGCCGACGCAGATGAGCAGCGCGGGCCAGTACTCGGTGAACATCTTCCAGAACGGCTCCCCGGCACGCCCTCGCTTCTCGGCCTCCTCGGCGTGCTTCTGGAACGCCGGGGTCTCCTCGAGCTTCAGCCGCATGTAGAGCCCGATGATGCCGAGCGGCCCGGCGACCAGGAACGGAACGCGCCAGCCCCAGTCGAGCAGCGTCTCGTGCGGCACCCAGGCCTTCATCCCGGTGACGACGGACGCCCCGAGCACGTACCCGGACAGCGTCCCGAACTCGAGCCACGAGCCCATGAACCCCCGCCGCTTGTCGGGTGAGTACTCGGCGATGAAGGTGGTCGCGCCCCCGTACTCGCCCCCGGTGGAGAACCCCTGCACCATCCGGGCAACGACGAGCAGGATGGGCGACCAGACCCCGATCGAGCTGTACGACGGGATCAACCCGATGCACAGGGTGCCGATGGCCATCATGATCATGGTGACGGCCAGTACTTTCTGCCGTCCGATCCGGTCCCCGAGCGGCCCGAACACGAGCCCGCCGAGGGGCCGCATGAGGAAGGCGGCCGTGAACGCCCCGAAGGTCCCGATCAGCCGAACCCCGGGAGACACACTGGCGGGGAAGAACACCTCGGCAATGGTGTCGGCGATGTAGGCGTACACGCCGAAGTCGAACCACTCCATGGCATTGCCCAGCGCGGCGGCTCCCACCGCGCGCTTGAGCAACGACTGGTCGACGACGGTGATGTCCTCGTATCGCAGCTTCTTCTTACGACCCCGGATCTTCGGTGCTGAACGTGCCACCAGAACACCGTGCACCGGCATTCGGCCGCTCGCACGCTGAGCCATCCGGTCGTGAGCGTCGCCACGAACGGCCCAGCCCAACCACTACCCGGCAACGCAACCCAGCCACACGGATGGGGGTCCGGGGGCTCGC
Source organism: Amycolatopsis bullii (assembly GCF_014654205.1). Classification (GTDB taxonomy): domain Bacteria; phylum Actinomycetota; class Actinomycetes; order Mycobacteriales; family Pseudonocardiaceae; genus Amycolatopsis; species Amycolatopsis plumensis. The sequence goes on along the minus strand of NZ_BNAW01000011.1, from coordinate 65,786 downwards.
CTCCGGCGGGGGTGTGGGGGTTCGACCCCCACAAAAAGGCGAAACCCCAGGCCGAGGGAAGCTTGCAAAGCAAGCGACCAGCCTGGGGCAATGGGGTGAGCGACGGGTTTCGAACCCGCGACCTCCTGGACCACAACCAGGTGCTCTACCAGCTGAGCTACGCCCACCATCGCCGAGGGGATCTGCTTGCGATCACCTCGCTTGCAGTAATCGTAGCGGGTGCCTTCGACCGCTTTTCAGGGGGTCACCTCTGGTGGTGTTCCTGCACTTCAGCGGCGGCTGCCTTGGCTTCTTCGCTGGTGGGACCGGGCTGGGGGACGAAGGCGACGCGCCGGTAGTAGTCGAGTTCGCCGATGGATTCGCGGATGTCGGCGAGGGCGCGGTGGGCGAGGCCTTTCTCGGGCTTGGCGTAGTAGATGCGCGGGTACCAGCGGCGGACGAGTTCCTTGATGGAGGAGACGTCGACCATGCGGTAGTGGAGGTGGGCGTCGAGGGCGGGCATGTCGCGGGCGATGAAGCCGCGGTCGGTGCCGATGGAGTTGCCGGCGAGGGGGGCGGTGCCCGGTTCGGGGACGTGCTCGCGGATGTAGTCGAGGACGCGGCGTTCGGCTTCTTCGAGGGTCACCGTGGAGCGGCGGACTTCTTCGGTGAGGCCGGAGTGGGCGTGCATCTCGCGGACGACTTCGGGCATCCCGGCGAGTTTTTCCTCGTCGGCGTGGATGACGATGTCGACTCCTTCGCCGAGCACGTTCAGGTCCGCGTCGGTGACGAGGGCGGCGATTTCGATCAACGCTTCCTTGCCGAGGTCGAGCCCCGTCATTTCGCAGTCGATCCAGACTAGGCGGTCGGTCACCTGGTGACCCTAACCCGACACGGGGATGTGAAGGGCGTTACCTGCGCGTACGGCGCGTTACGCTCCCGGTGTGGTCCAGGACACAGATCGGGGTGCGGGCAGTGGCGGAGCAGGAGTCGCCGGCGAGGGAGATCGCCGCTGGTTACGCGAGTGAAGGTGCCGCGCTGGAGCTGGGTGCGGTGGTGATCGACGGGCAGGTGGACGCGGCGGCGGCGGTGCGCCTGCCGTTGGCGACGCTGAACCGGCACGGGCTGGTCGCCGGTGCGACCGGGACGGGCAAGACGAAGACCTTGCAGCTGATCTCGGAGCAGCTGTCGGCGGCGGGGGTGCCGGTGGTGCTCGCCGACGTCAAGGGTGATCTGTCCGGGCTGGCCGCGGCCGGCGAGGCGAACGACAAGGTCGCGAAGCGTTCGCAGGAGCTCGGCGACGACTGGGCGGGCGCGGCGTTCCCGGTGCAGTTCCTGTCGCTGGGCACCGGCGGCAAGGGGTCGCCGATCCGGGCGACGATCACGAGCTTCGGGCCGGTGCTGCTGGCCAAGGTGCTGGGGCTGAACGAGACGCAGGAGTCGACGCTCGGGCTGATCTTCCACTGGGCCGACCAGCGCGGCCTGGCGTTGCTGGACACGAAGGACCTGCGGTCGGTGATCGCGCACCTGACCAGCGATGAGGGCAAGGAAGACCTCAAGGGCATCGGCGGGGTGTCGGCGGCGACGGCCGGGGTGATCCTGCGTGCACTGTCCAATCTGGAGGCGCAGGGTGGCGAGGATTTCTTCGGCGAGCCCGAGCTGGACGTGCACGACCTCATGCGCCAGGACGGCGGCAAGGGCGTCGTCACGCTGCTGGAGCTGGACAACCTGCAGTCGAAGCCCGCGTTGTTCTCGACGTTCCTGATGTGGCTGCTGGCCGAGCTGTTCGAGGAGCTGCCCGAGGAAGGTGACCTCGACAAGCCGAAGCTCGTGTTCTTCTTCGACGAGGCCCACCTGCTGTTCGCCGACGCGTCGAAGGCGTTCCTCGAGCGCATCGAGCAGACCGTGAAGCTGATCCGGTCGAAGGGCGTCGGCGTGTTCTTCTGCACGCAGCTGCCCACGGACGTCCCGAACGCCGTGCTCTCGCAGCTCGGTGCCCGGATCCAGCACGCGCTGCGGGCGTTCACCCCGGACGACCAGGCGGCGCTGGCGAAGACGGTGAAGACCTACCCGAAGACGGAGTTCTACGAGCTCGACACGGCGTTGACCTCGCTGGGCATCGGCGAAGCGATCGTCACGGTGCTGTCGGAGCGGGGTGCGCCGACGCCGGTGGCGTGGACCCGGCTGCGGGCGCCGCGGTCGAAGATGGGCTCGATCGGTGACGAGGCCGTCGCCGCGGCCGTGTCGTCGTCCGGCCTGCACGCGAAGTACGCCGAGACGATCGACCGGGAGTCGGCCTACGAGAAGCTGGCCGCGAAGGTCGCCGCCGCGCCTGCTCCGTCGCCGGAAGCTGCTCCCGAGGCCCCCGCTCCGGAGAAGGACGAGCCGGGGTTCCTCGAGTCCGCCATGAAGAACCCGGCGGTGAAGTCGTTCATGCGGTCGGCGGCGAGCGCGCTGGGCCGGGAGATCACGCGCGGGTTGTTCGGCAATCGAAGGCGCTGACAAAACCTGACGCAACCTGTCAGGTATGGGTGGGACGCTGGTGTCCACATCGAGGAAGGGATCACCATGACCAGCACCGCCACCGCGTCGTTCACCGTCGACAAGTGGGAGCCCCAGGCGACCGACGAGTTCGCCGGCAACGAGCTCGGCCGGGTGGTGATCGCCAAGACGTTCACCGGGACGGTCGAGGGGACCAGCGAGGTCGAGCTCCTGACGGTGAACAACGCGACTTCGCGCGCTTATGTGGGCTTCGAGCGGCTCGAAGTCTCGGTCGACGGCCGCAAGGGCAGCTTCGTCCTGCACCACACGGCCGACGAGGAGTCGGGGATGACCTTGAAGATCGTCACCGGCTCCGGGGCGGGCGAGCTGACCGGGATCGCGGGGACGGCGATCATCGAGATCGACGGAGACGACCACCACTTGACCCTCAACTACCGCCTCTGAGCAGCACGAAGGCCGTTTCGAGAGCCCCCGATTGACTCTCGAAACGGCCTTCGCGTGTTCTCCCGCTCCCCGAAGCGGGGGGACGGGCCGCCCCGACCACGGCCCGTCCGTGTCCTAGTTGTTCACGATCTGGTCGACGATCTTCTTGGCGTCGTTGATCGGGATGGCGAAGCCGATCCCCACGCTGCCCGCCGCGCCGTTGGCCGAGGCCGACGGGCTGTAGAGCGCCGAGTTGATGCCGATCACGTTGCCCTGGGCGTCGACCAGCGCCCCGCCGGAGTTGCCCTGGTTGATCGCGGCGTCGGTCTGGATCGCGGTGTAGCTGGGCGACTCGCTGCTCTGGTTCGACGTGCGGCTGAACGGCGAGCGCTGTTGCTGCTCGCCCTGCCCGATGTCGGACAGGTTCCGGTTCAGCGCGCTGACGATGCCGGTGGTGACGGTGTTCTGCAGGCCGCCCGGCGAGCCGATCGCCACCACTTCCTGGCCGACGACGAGCTTGCTCGAGTCGCCCAGGCTGGCCGCGGTCAGGCCGCCGGCGTTCTTGGCCTGGACCACGGCGATGTCCGCCTTGGTGTCCGCGCCGACCACGCTGGCCTGGTACTTCTTGCCGTCGGAGGTGGTGATGACGACGTTCCGGGCGCCGTCGACGACGTGGGCGTTGGTCAGGATCCGACCGTCCGAGGTGAGGATGACGCCGGAGCCGATGGCCTCGCCCTGATCGGTCGTGACGTTGATCTGGACGACGCTCGGCGTCACCTTCGCCGCGACCGCGCTGACGTCGCCGGACGTCGAGCTCGAGACCGTCTGCCCGTTCGCGGCCGGCGTGGTGACCGACGTCGTCGCGCCGTCCGCCGAGGTCGTCGTGAGCCCGACGATCGCCGCGCCGCCGACCCCGCCGACCAGCGCGGCGCCGAGCGCGGTCGCGCTGACGATCATCGCGACCCGGCCACCCTTGCGCGGCTTGGCCTTCAGCGCCGTGGGCGCCTGGGGTGGCGTGAAGAGCGGATTCGGCGCCGCCTGCTGCTGGTAGGCGTACTGCGCGTACGGCCCGTACTGCTGAGTGCTGTGGTGCGGCTGGTGCCCACCGGTTGAGGCGGGGCCGGGCCGACTCTCGTTCTCGGTCATGGCACCAGATTCGCGCCTGTGCTTGTGAGCAGCCTGTGGAAATACCTCAGGCTTTGCTGAGAAGAATCAGCTGAGAAAACTCAGCCGTTCCTCAGGTGTCAGGCGAAGAACGACGGGACGTCCAGTGCTCCTCCCGCCGCCTCGAACTCGTCGTGCACCGCCTGCCGCAGCTCGGCGTCGCCGAGGTAGTCGGCGGCCGTCAGGGCCAGGCCCAGCGCGCCGTCGCGGACGCCCGCGTCGCCCGTCTCCGATCCGGCCGCGGCCGCGAACTCCTTGGTGTGCAAGGCCACCGTGGGTCCCGATACCGCGAGCATGGGGTGCAGCGCGGGCATCCGGTAGGACAGGTTGCCCAGGTCAGTCGAGCCCGTGAGCGACTCCGGCACGATGCCCGGCGGGAGTGGCTTGCGGCCGGTGAGGACCTGGTTGACCGACCAGCGCCCGGCGAGTGCGGTGTTGAACCGGATCGGCAGGTAAGCCGGCTGGGCGTCCCAGATCAGCTCGACGCCGCACCCGGTCATCGCCGCCGCGCCTTCGGCGATCGACGTCATGCGGGCCGCGAGGTCGCGCAGGGTCTCCGGGGTCTGCGAGCGGAGGTAGAACAGCAGCGCGGCGCGGGCCGGGATGACGTTGGGCCGGGCGCCGCCGTCGGTGAACACGCCGTGGACGCGGTCGCTCTGCGGGAGCTGCTGGCGCAGCGCCGAGACGCCTTGGTACGCGGCGACGGCGGCGTCGAGCGCGTTGCGGCCCATGAACGGCTGGGCGCTCGCATGCGCGCCGACGCCGTGGAAGACCATCTCCAGCTGACGCCGCCCGAGGAACGGGTGCAGCGCGATGTCGTGGCTGAACGGGTGCAGCATGATCACCGCGTCGACGTCGTCGAACACGCCGGCGCGGGCGAGGATCTCCTTGCCGCCTCCGCCTTCTTCGGCCGGTGTGCCGATCAGGCTGACCCGGCCGCCGAGCCGCTCGGCGACGGTGGCGGCGCCGAGGAAGCCGCCCGCGGCGGTGGTGCAGATGACGTTGTGGCCGCACGCGTGGCCGAGCCCGGGCAAAGCGTCGTACTCGGCGAGCACGGCGATGTGCGGGCCCTCGCGTTGGGGCGTGCTGACGCGCAGCGCGGTGTCGAGCCCGCCGACGCCGATCGTGGCTTCGTGGCCGTGGCGCCGCAGGAGATCGGCCAGGGCGCGGACCGACCGGTGTTCGGCGAATCCTTCCTCGGGATGGGCGTGCAGATCTTGGCTCAACGCCACCAGATCGGGTGAGCTGCGCTCGACCGCGGCGGTCACCTCGGCCCGCGTCGCCTCGTCCGCGCCGGTGCGCGGCGAGGACAGCGGTTCGGCGGCCGCGACGGCGTCGGCGGTGGCCTCGACCAGGGAACGCAGGTAGCTGTCGTCGGGCGGGACGGGGTCGGCGTGGGTCATGGGGCGATGCTAACCGGCACCTCCGACAATCCGCGGCGCTCAGCCGAGCCGGCCCGCGACGATCTGCGTGACCCCGGCGTACCGTTCGGTGATTTCGGTGAAGCCGCGGGCGCGCAGGCTCGCCGTGATTTCCCCGCGGTCGAACATCTTTTGGCCACTCACGATCCCGCCGGCCGACGCGATCAGGCGCGCGGGTTGCCGGCCGCTGCGGGCGCTCGTCAGCAGCGCGATCCGGCCGCCCGGTTCAGCACGCGCGCGAAGGAGTCCAATGCGGTCTCCGGCTCGGCGAACATGTGCAGCGCGGCGAAGCAGCAAAGGGCGTCCACTGTGGACGTCTTCAGGGGGAGGTGCACGGCGTCGGCGCGCAGGTAGGCGACGGTGTCCGGGCCGCCTTCGGCGACGGCCTTGGCGAGCATGGTGCGGGCGTCGTCGAGCCCGATCGCGAGCCCGCCCGGGCCGACGGCCGCGCCGAACGCCCGGGTGCACCGGTCGGTTCCGCAGGCGACGTCGAGCACTGTGTGGCCGGGTTCGAGCCGGAGGAGCTGCGCGGCGAGCCCGACCTCGCCCGCCATGCTCGGGCCGGACGGGCCTTTGAGCGCGCGGCCGAGGGCGGGGCGCCAGTACCGCTCGTGGACCTGCGGGAGCAGGGTCGTGCGCATGAGGCGCTGCGTGAGCCCGGTCGGCGGGCCCGCCTGGTCCGCGGCGCCCAGCAGATCGAGGTCCTGGGTCACTCGTTCGAGTGAACAAACCCGGGATCAGGCGTTCGACGCCCGGAATTGTCGGTGCCCCTTCCTAACGTCGCAGGCGAGATCCCGATCAGAGGAGGAGAGATGACGACGATTTCCCGCCCGTGTGGCGAGATCGCGGTGCACGGCGAGTTCGACCTGGCCGCGGCGGCCCGCTTCCTGACCGGCTTCGCGCCCGCCGGGCAGCCGGACTCCGAGCCAGCCGCACTGCGAGTGGCGTTCGCGCTCGACGGCGAATGGACGCCGGTGGGAGCGGTGCTGCGGCAGAGATCGCCCGGCGAGGTCACGGTCGAGGTCCACGGCCCGCCCGAGCACACCGACGCCGTGGTGGGCCAGGTGCGGCGGATGTGCTCGCTGGACGTCGACGGCGCGGCGTTCCCGGAGGCAGGCGCCCGTGATCCGGTGGTTTCGCTGCTGCAGGGACTGCACCCGGGCCTGCGGCCGGTCCTGTTCGCATCGCCGTACGAGGCGGCGTGCTGGGCCGTGCTGAGCCACCGGATCTGGATGACGCAGGCGGTGCGGCTGCGCCGCCGCCTGACCGAGCGCTACGGCACCGAGGTCGAGGCGGGCGGGAGCAGGCTGAGGTGCTTCCCGGCACCGGCCGCGCTGGCGAAGGCGGAGTACCAGCCGGGCCTGCCGGGCCCGAAGCTGCCGCGCCTTCGAGCCATCGCCGAGGCGGCGGCCGAGGGCATGCTGGACGCGGCCAGGCTGCGGGCGATGCCGGCCGAGGAGGCGCTGAAGGAGCTGCAGCTGCTGCCGGGCGTCGGCCGCTTCAGCGCGGAACTGATCCTGATCCGCGGCGCGGGCCACCCGGACGTCTTCCCCCGCAGCGAAACCCGCCTCCACGAGATCATGCGCGACGCGTACCACCTCCCGGACGCGGGAGTCGCGGAGCTGGCGGAGATCGCGGAGGCCTGGGCGCCGTTCCGGAGCTGGGTGGCGTTCCTGTTCCGGGTCGAGGGCGAGGCCCGGATGCGGGAGTCGCGATGACCTGAGCCGGGCCGTGTCGCGCCGTCCAGGCGGCGGTGGCGGCGGTGTGTTGCGCTGTCCGCACGGTGGTCCTGGTGTGCTGCTCACCCGAGCCGGAGCCCGAGCCCGACCCCGAGCCCGGATTCGGGTCGGTGCGGCGGCCAGTGCAGTTGCGTCTTGCACGCCGTTGACCGAAAGGAGACTGCTACGACCCGATACCGGAGACCGCGGAGCGGCGGTCGGTGGGGACTCACCGTAGCCAGATATCGCCTGTGGTGAGGTATCCGGGTGAGTTCGCCCGTTCCCCTCGCGCTCGGCGGCCCCGCCGGTGACGCGCTGTCAGCTTTCCACGCGGCTGCCGCCCCCGACCCCTCGCTCCTCGAGCAGGCCCAGGCCCCCGCGGTGATCACCCTGGTCGCCGGCGGCGTGGCGCTGCTGGTGGTCCTGGTCGGCGGCACGCCGTGGCGGCGGGCGCGCAACGTCGTGACGATGGTGCACGAGGCCGGCCACGCGCTGGCCGCGGTGCTCGTCGGACGGCGCCTGCAGGGCATCAAGCTGCACTCGGACACCTCGGGCGTCACCGTCTCGCGCGGCAAGCCCGAGGGGCCGGGCATGGCGTTCACGGCGATGGCCGGGTACCTGGCGCCATCGGTGCTCGGGCTGCTGTTCGCCGGCCTGCTGGGCGCCGACCTGGTCGGCACGGTGCTGGTCCTGATCGCGCTGCTGCTGCTCGGCGTGCTGGTGATGGTGCGCAACGCGTACGGGGTGTTCACGGTCGTCGCCAGCGCGGCGGTGCTCGCGCTGATCGCGTTCGTCGCCCCGGTCGAGCTGCAGGCCCCGTTCAGCTACCTCGTGACGTGGTTCCTGCTGTTCGGAGGCGTGCGGCCGGTGGCAGAGCTCCAGACCAAGCGACGCCGCGGCCAGGCCCGAGACTCCGACGCGGACCAGCTGGGCCGCCTCACGGCGGTCCCGCCCATCCTGTGGGTCCTGGTCTTCGCGGTGGCCACGATCAGCTGCCTCATCGCCGGCGCGCTCTGGCTCCTGGAGCCCGTGGCCAAGTAGCCCGACGCCCGCGGCCACCGGTCCCGACCGGTCTTGACCGTGGGTCGTGGCCGCGGTTCTTGGCCGCCAGTCCCGACCAGCCGCGGCCGTGGCTCCTGGCTGCCGGGCCGGGCCGGTCGTGACCGTGGGCACTGGCCGGTCATGACCGGCCGCCGCACCGCAGCCGACCACGGCCTCGACCCGCATCACGCGCAGCCAGTCCGGGCGGCCCGAGCTGCTCGCCTCACGCCGCCGCTCGCGCCCACTCGCGGTCCGCGCGGATCGTTGTCGTGGCCGCGCCGGGCGGGAACCCAAGCGGGTCGTCTCCTGTCCAGGCGCTCGCTGGGGTCGCTGGTCGGCGGCGGAATCACCATTGCGGCTGTCGGCTGCGGGCTGCGGGTGCCGCTGCTGGCCCCGCCCGCGGCGCGGTGGTGGGGAGCGCCGTGGTCGCAAGGTTCGTGCGGTGCCCGAGCCAGCCCACCGCGACCCCAGGCAGCGTGCGTGGTCGCCCGCGCACCGGCGCACCCGGGTGAGCCCGGCTGACCGGCGGTGGAGCCCGTGGCCGGTCACCGTCGTGCATGCGGCAAACTGGTGGTCCGCGCGGAGGGAGACGTAACGATGGACGAGGTCGCCAAGGCCGTCGAAGAGTGCGCACGGGCCGCCAAGTCGGCCGCGCCGTCGCTGGCTGCCGCGAGCGCCGAGGCCGTCGATGCCGCGCTGAGCGGGATGGCCGAGCGGCTGCTCGCGCACCGTGACGAGATCCTCGAAGCGAACCAGGCCGACGTCGAGCGCGCCAAGGCCGACGGGATGAGCGCCGGCCTGCTCGACCGGCTCACCATCACCCCGGAACGGCTCACCGGCATGGCCGAGCAGCTGCGGCTGCTCGCCGGCGCGCCGCACCAGGAACGGTCCGTCGACGTCTCGACGCTGGACGGCGGACTGCGGCTGGTCGAACGGCGGCGGCCGGTCGGCGTCATCGGCGCGAACTACGAGGCGCGGCCGAACGTCACCGTCGACGTGGCCTCCCAGCTGGTCAAGTCGCGCAACGCCGGCGTGCTGCGCACCGGCTCGGCCGCGCTCGGCTCGGCCCAGCGGCTGCGTGAGGTCGTCATCGCGCCGGCCCTCGCGGAGGCGGGCATCGACGCCGACTGCGTCCAGCTCGTGCCGCGCGTGGAGCGCGAGGCCGCGTCCGCGCTCGTGCGGCTGCCCGGCCTCGTTCCGCTGGTCATCCTGCGCGGCAGCGGGGACAGCACCCGCGCCCTCGCCACCGAGGCGGCCGTCCACGGCGTGCGCACCCTCGCCCACGCCGATGGCGGCGGCGTCCTGTACGTCGACCGCGGCGCGGATGTCACCAAGGCCCGCGACCTCGTCTACGCCAGCCTCGACCGGCTGGGCGTCTGCAACCGGCTGAACCTGCTGCTCATCCACGAAGACATTCACGACGACGCGTGGCCCGCCATCTCGGACGCGCTCGCCGAGCGCGGGGTCACGCCGTCGCTGGCGCCGCACGAGCACCCCATCGGCTACGAATGGGCGCTGGACTCCGACCGCGAAGCGACCGTCACCGTCGCCAAGGTCGGCTCGCTGTCCGACGCCGTCGAGATCGCGAACGAGCGCACCTCCGGCCTGGCCGCGGGCATCACCACCGAGGACGAGTCGGCCGCCGACGCCTTCTTCGACGGCTACACCGGCACCGGCGTCTTCTGGAACGCCCCGACCCGGCTCCTCGACGGCTTCAAGCTGCTCGCCGTCCCGGAAACCGGCATCAACCTCGACAAGGTCCCCGGCCCGCGTGGTCCGGTCACCTACACCGACCTCTACGTCCGCCAGTACGCGGTCCTGCCGGCCTGAACCGAAGCCGAGGTCAGCGCGCCGGTGAGCCGCCGGCGAACCTGTGCAGCTCCGCCACCGTGTCCGCGGCGTTGGTGACGAGCTGCGTGCGCTCGCCGGCGTCGCCGGAATAGCGGTAGATCGCGGTCGGTCCGTCGCTGATCGCGATCGCCGCGACCAGGCGGCCTTCGGGGTCGCGGGTGAGCCCGGTCGTCACCGACACCTCCCGGCCGACGGTGTCGACCGTGGTGAGCGTCCGTTCCTGGTACCAGCCTCGCGTGGTCATGTTCGAAAGCTCCGGGGGGATGCGCACGACAGGGGGATACGTCGTAGGACGCGGAGACGGCCCCGCGTGTTACGGCATACTGGGCCGGGTGATCTCCCGGCCGCACGTCCTGCTGTCCGCCGCGCAGTCGCTCGACGGCTACCTCGACGACACCTCGCCCGAGCGGCTCGTGCTGTCCACAGAGGACGACTTCGCCGTGGTCGACCGGTTGCGGGCCGAGGCCGACGCGATCTTCGTCGGGGCCGGAACCGTGCGGGCCGACAACCCGCGGCTGCTCGTCCGCTCGCCCGAACTGCGGCAACAACGGCTGAGCCAGGGGAAGCCCGAGCAACCCGTCAAGGTCACCGTGACCACCCGCGGGCTCGACCCGGACGCGCAGTTCTTCACCGTCGGGGACACCGAAAAGATCGTCTACGCGCCACCCGGTGCGGCGGACGCGCTGAAGCACGTCGCCACCGTCGTCGACGCGGGGGAGCCGCCGGACTTCGGGCGCATCCTCGACGACCTCGGCGCGCGCGGCATCGAGAACCTGTTGGTCGAGGGCGGCGGCGGGATCCACACCCGCTTCCTCACCGAAGGTCTCGCCGACGAACTGCGGCTCGCGATCGCGCCGTTCTTCGTCGGGCAGCCGGACGCGCCGCGGTTCGTCGGGCCGGGCCTCTACCCACGGCCGATGACCCTGACGGCCGCGAACGAGCTGCAGGGAATGGCGATCCTCGAGTACCGCGCCGCCGGCGAACCGACCGGCCGGGACGTCCAGCGCCTCAAGGAAGCCATCGCGCTCGCCGCGGAGTGCCCGCCCAGCCACACCTTCCGGGTCGGCGCCGTGATCACCGACGCCGACGGCGAGGTCGTCGCCACCGGGCATTCCGGCGAAGGCGACCCGGGAAACCACGCCGAAGAAGCCGCGCTGGCCAAGTGCGCGGGCGACCCGCGGCTGGCCGGCGCGACCATGTACAGCTCACTGGAACCGTGCAGTCACCGCAGCTCCCACCCGCGCAGCTGCACCCAGCTCATCCTCGACGCCGGGATCCCGCGCGTCGTGTTCGCCTGGCGGGAGCCGCCCGTCTTCGTCGACGCCCGGGGCACCGAGCTGCTGCGGCAGGCCGGACGGCACGTGGTGGAGGTTCCCGCGCTGACCCCGGAGGTCCAGCGCGAGAACACCCACCTCGCCTTCTGAAACCCGAAGAGAATCAGCAGGCGCCGTTGTCCTGCCAGACGCCCCACTCGCCGGTGGTGCCGGGCTCTTCGCCCTGCGTCCACCACTTGGCCGTCCACTTGTGGCTGTTGTGCGAGACGACGTTGTCCTTGACGTAGACCTTCGTCCGGTCCCACTCCGCCGCGGTGCACGAGCCGCCGCCGGGGGTGGTCGGGGTGGTCGTCACGGGCGGGGTCGTCTGCGGCGGCGTCGCGCCGGCGAACCGGACGCTGAACTTCGTGAAGTCCCAGTCGTTCTGCGGGACGTTGCTGCAGACGCCGTTGTCCGTCGTGCCGACGCAGGCGCGGTCGCGGTTGACCGACCAGAACGTGAAGCGGCCGAGGCCGTGGCTGGTCGCGTAGTCGTACACCGTCTGGAAGTCCGCGGTGTAGAACATCTCCGCCGCGTCCGATTTGCCGTTCATGCCGGAGAAGCCTTCGTGCGCGTACGCGGTCGCGCTGTCCCAGCCCAGGTGCGACATCAGCAGGCCGTGGAACGCCTCCAGCGCCGACACCTGCGACGAACCGCCGTTGAAGCCACCGTCGAACGGCATGATCGAGAAGTTGTTCGGCGTGAACCCGATCGACTTCGCCTGGTCGATCAGCTGCGTGCCGAACCAGCCGGTGCCGGCCGCGGTGCCCGGCATGGTCACCGACACGAACAGGCCGGGGTTGTTCGCCTGCAACGTCTTCGCGGCGCCGAGCTCGTTCGCGATCGCGGCGGTGTTTTCGTACTCGGGCTCTTCGAGGTCGAAGTCGATCGCCTTGAGCGAGTACTTGGTGATGACCTGCTGGTACGCGGCGGCCGTCGCGGCCACCGTGCCGCACGTCTGGCCGAGCTTGGTGCCGCCGTACCCGCCGACGGACACCGAAACGTCGCCGCCCGCGCCGCGGATCCGCGAGATGACGCCCGCGACCGCGGTGTCGGAGGAGACGGCGGACGTGCCGTCCCAGGTGGGGCTGCAGCCGCCGCCGTTCGGCGCGAGGATGAACGCGAGCTGGAAGGCCTTGAGCCCGGTCGCGTTCATCACGGTGATCGGGTCGGGCGGGTTGTTGCTCTGGGGCATCAGGTACGGCGCCGCGGCGTACCAGTTGTTGCTCAACGCCGCGGTCGCCGACGAAGCGCCGAGCACGAGGCTGACGGCGGTGGCGGCGAAAGTGGCGGCGGCGAGCCCGACGGCGGCCAGTCTGCTCCTGCGCATGAGCTGTCCTCCCGGTGGGGGATCGAGGTGGACAGATCATTGGACTAGACCATTAACGAAGTCAAGACACCAAGGGCGGGAAAGCCGGATCCGTGGGCGAAAAGCGCCGGAATATCCGATATTTGTCTCGGCGGGCGGCCGGGAACCGGTGAAAGTGCCCGGCCGCCCACGCGACGGCCCGAAAACTGTCGGTGCCCCCGGGTAGAGTGGAAACCGGGGGGCGCCCCCGCGGGCCCCGGCTCAGCTGTTGTCGTTGAGGAAGTCGTAGTCCTTGCACTCGCCGGAGTGGTACCCGTCGGCTTCCTTCCAGTACCGGCAGAACTTGAAGCCGACGCGGGTCTCGGGGAGGTTGTAGACTCCGCCGTCGGCCGCACTCCTGGTCACGCAGTTGCCGTTGCCGCCGACGTGCATCCAGTACAGCTGCACGCCACTGGCCGGGGTGCCCTTGTAGACGTAGATGGCGACACCGCGGCCGTCGGCGTCGGTGTCGCAGATGTGCACGCGGTCGCCTTCCTCGGTGAACACGCCTTCGCCGCTCCAGCCGGTCACGTCGCCGAACGCGTCGCCCGTGTGCATGTGCTTCGTGTGGTCGGCGGCCGACGCCGGCGAAGCGAACGAGAGCGCGGCGACCAGTGCCGCGGCAGCTACGCCGAGAACCTTCTTCAAGTCTTCGTCCTTCCTCGGTGGGGAAGGCAAAGCGTAGCCACCGCGGCCTGCAATCCGCTTGCAGTCACTCCGATTCGAGGTCGCCCTCCAGCGACAGGTACACCTCGCGCATCTTCTCCAGCAGCGCCGGGTCCGGTTCCGCCCACAGCCCGCGGTCCGCCGCCTCGTTCAGCCGCTCCACGATCCCGCGCAACGCCCACGGGTTCGCCTGCCGCAGGAACTCCTGGTTCACCTCGTCGAGCACGTACGACTCGGTCAGCTTCTCGTACATCCAGTCGCCGACCACGCCGGCCGTGGCGTCGAAGCCGAACAGGTAGTCCACTGTGGCCGCGAGCTCGAACGCGCCCTTGTAGCCGTGCCGGCGCATCGCCGCGAGCCACCGGGGGTTGACCACCCGGGCGCGGAAGACCCGGGCCGTCTCCTCGCCCAGCGTCCGCGTGCGGACGGCGTCCGGCGACGTGCTGTCGCCCACGTAGGACGCCGGGGCCGCGCCCGTCAGCGCGCGGACCGTCGCGATCATGCCGCCGTGGTACTGGAAGTAGTCGTCGGAGTCCGCGATGTCGTGCTCGCGCGTGTCGGTGTTCTTCGCCGCCACCACGATCCGCTTGTACGAGCTCTCCATGTCTTCGCGGGCGGGGCGGCCGTCCAGGTCGCGGCCGTACGCGAAGCCGCCCCACACCGCGTACACCTCCGCGAGGTCCTTGTCGTCGCGCCAGTTCCCGCTGTCCATCAGCGGCAGCAGACCGGCGCCGTACGCCCCCGGCTTCGACCCGAAGATCCGGGTCGTCGCACGCCGGGCGTCTCCGTGGGTGGCCAGGTCGGAAGCCACGTGCGCCCGGACGAAGTTCTCCGAGTCCGGTTCGTCGAGTGCCGCCACCAGCCGCACGGCGTCGTCGAGGAGCGTGATCACGTGCGGGAACGCGTCGCGGAAGAACCCGCTGATCCGGACCGTGACGTCGATCCGGGGCCGCCCCAGCTCGGCCAGCGGGATCGCCTCGATGCCCGTGACGCGCCGGGAAGCTTCGTCCCACACTGGCTGGACGCCCAGCAGCGCGAGGACTTCGGCCGCGTCGTCGCCGGACGTCCGCATCGCCGACGTTCCCCACACCGACAGCCCCACGGAACGCGGCCAGTCGCCGGTGTCCTCGCGGTAGCGCTTCAAAAGCGAGTCCGCCAAGGCCTGCCCGGTTTCCCAGGCGAGCCGGCTCGGGATCGCCTTCGGATCGACGGTGTAGAAGTTCCGCCCGGTCGGCAGCACGTTGATCAGCCCGCGCAGCGGCGATCCGCTCGGCCCCGCCGGGATGTACCCGCCGTCCAGCGCGTGCAGCACCGAGTCCAGCTCGGCGGTGGTCCCGGCCAGCCGGGGCACGATCTCCTCGGCCGCGAACGAAAGCACCTTCGCCACCTGCGCGTCCGGGGCGACCGACGCGACCGCGGTCGGGTCCCAGCCCCGCATCTCCATCGTCTGGACGAGCTCGCGGGCCGTCTTCTCCACGGCGTCCACTTCGGACATCGGGGCGTCTTCCTTCAGGCCCAGCGCCGACCGCAGGCCCGGCACCGCGCCCTGCTTGCCGCCCCACATCTGGGACGCGCGCAGCATCGCCAGCACCAGGTTGACGCGGGCCTCGCCGGTCGGCGCCGCGCCCAGGACGTGCAGCCCGTCGCGGATCTGCGCGTCCTTGACCTCGCACAGCCAGCCGTCGATGTGCAGCAGGAAGTCGTCGAACTCCGCGTCGTGCGGGCGTTCCTCGACGCCGAGGTCGTGGTCCAGCTTCGCCGCCTGGATCAGCGTCCAGATCTGCTGGCGGACGGCGGGCAGCTTCGCCGGGTCCATCGCCGCGATGTTGGCGTGCTCGTCGAGCAGCTGCTCCAGCCGCGCCATGTCGCCGTAGGACTCCGCACGCGCCATCGGCGGGATCAGGTGGTCGACGATCGTCGCGTGCGCCCGCCGCTTGGCCTGCGCGCCCTCGCCGGGGTCGTTGATCAGGAACGGGTAGATCAGCGGCAGGTTCCCGAGCACGGCGTCCGGTGCGCAGGAGGCCGAGAGCCCCGCGGTCTTGCCCGGCAGCCACTCCAGGGACCCGTGTTTGCCCAGGTGGACGACGGCGTGCGCGCCGAACTCCTCTTCCAGCCACCGGTACGCGGCCAGGTAGTGGTGGCTCGGCGGCAGGTCCGGGTTGTGGTAGATCGCGACCGGGTTCTCGCCGAACCCGCGCGGCGGCTGGATCATGATGATCACGTTGCCGCTCTGCAGGGACGCCAGCACGATGTCGCCGTTGTCGACGTACAGCTCGCCCGGCGCCGGCCCCCAGTGCTCCTCGACGCCTTCGCGCAGCTCGGCAGGCAGCGCCTCGAACCACGAGCGGTAGCGGTCGGCCGGGACGCGGATCGGGTTGCCGGCGAGCTGCTCCTCGGTCAGCCACTCCGGATCCTGGCCGCCGGCGGCGATCAGCGCGTGGATCAGCGCGTCCCCGTCGGGCTGGTCGGTGCCGGTCGGGTCGACCCCCGGGAACGCGTCCGGCCCCAGGTCGTAGCCGACATCACGCATCCGCCGCAGCAGCTCGATCGCCGACGCGGGCGTGTCCAGCCCGACCGCGTTGCCGACGCGAGAGTGCTTCGTCGGGTACGCGGACAGCATCAGCGCGATGCGCCGCTCCGACGTCGGCGTGTGCCGCAACCGCGCGTGCGCGAGCGCGATGCGGGCGACGCGGGACGCGCGTTCGGCGTCCGGTACGTACCGGGGGAGGCCGTCTTCGTCGAGCTCCTTGAACGAGAACGGCACCGTGATCAGGCGCCCGTCGAACTCCGGCACCGCCATCTGGTTCCCGGCGTCGAGCGGGGAGAGGCCGTCGTCGTTGGCCGCCCACGTCTCGCGGTCGCTGGTCAGGCACAGCGCCTGCAGGATCGGGACGTCGAGGGCGGCCATCTCGGCGACGTCCCACGCCTCGTCGTCCCCGCCCGCGCCCACCTCGGACGGCCGCGTCCCGCCCGCCGCCAGCACCGTGACCAGCAGCGCGTCCACGGACGCCAGCTCGGCCATCATCTCCGGCTCGCGCGTCCGCAGCGAGGCGCAGAAGATCGGTAGCGCGCGCCCGCCCGCGGCTTCGATCTCGTCGGCGAGGGCGTGCACGAACGCCGTGTTGCCGGACAGGTGGTGCGCGCGGTAGTACAGGATGCCGATGACCGGGCCGTCATTGCCGGTGACGGGCCGCTCGAGGATACCCCACGCGGGTTGCTGCGCGGGCGGTTCGAAGCCGTCGCCGGTGAGCAGCAGCGTGTCGGAGAGGAACCGGTGCAGTTGGGTGAGGTTGTCCGGGCCGCCCTGCGCGAGGTAGGCGTGGGCCTCGGCGGCGATGCCGGCCGGGACGGTCGAGAGCTTCATCAGCTCGGCGTCCGGCGTCTGCTCCCCGCCCAGGACGACGACGTGCGCGCCCGACGCCCGCAGCGCGTCCAGGCCGTCGGCCCAGCTCCGCGGCGTGCCCAGGATCCGCGCGACGACGATCTTCACGCCTTCCAGCAGCTCCGGCAGCTCGGCGACGTCGAGCCGGGCGGGGTTGCCGAGCCGGTACTCGCGGTCGGCCGAGCGGGCGCTGAGCAGGTCGGTGTCCGAAGTGGACAGAAGCAGGATCACGAGGTTCCTCCTCGGGGTCCGCGCCCCGGGTAGACGGGCGCGCCGGCCGGAGTTCCTGGCTCTCGAAGATCACTCTCCGATGACAGTGGCGGGACCGCCCCGGACTCTCACCGGGTTCCTCCACCTGCCGACGCGTGGGTATCGCACCCACTCTCCGGTGCCGGTCGAGGCGCGTCAAGGTGACGTTGCCCCGGGTAACCTGACGGCTTGGAATCCCTTCTCCGGAGCTTCACGGCCGCGCAGTCGACCCGCCAGCCGTACCGCCACCCCACGGCGGCCGAACTCGAAACGGCAGCAACCGGCTTCGCCGCCCTCCTCGACGGCCGCCCCCACCACCTGGCCGACCTGGGCTTCTCCGTGACCGACGACGTCGTCGTGCAGGAGCCCGGCACCGAACGGGCGTGGGGCCTCTACGCGATCGACCGGTCCGCGCCGCCGTCCCTGGTCGTCGAGGTGCCGCATGCCTCGTCCGACCTGCGGACCGACCTGATCGGCCTGGCCCTCTTCCGGCAGGTGCCCGGCGCCGTCCTCGCGGTGGCCGGGGCGCACCGGCGCCGGGAGGACCCCGCCCACGACACGCGGACCGTCTTCCACGAACTCACCACGCTGCTCGCCCGCCGCGGCCTGCCCCAGGTCCAGCTGCACGGCTTCAACGACCGCACGATGCCCGCGGCCGACGTCGTCGTCTCGGCCGGGGCCGCGGAAGCCGGCGATGCGGCCCGCCGGGCCGCCGATCGCCTGGAAGCCGCCGGGTTCCGCGTCCGCCGGGCCTGGGCCGAGCCCTGCCGCGGCCTGGCCGGGACGACGAACGTCCAGAGCCGGGCCGCGGCCGGCACGTTCCTGCACGTCGAGCTCAGCCGGACGACCCGCGAGACCCGCCGCGACGACGTCGTCCGCGCGCTCGCCGACGCCGACCTGCGCAAACCCTAGGCGGACCGCTCACCCAGGCGGGGGAAGGGCTTCGTCGAGAACAGCACTTCCACGGACACCTCGAAGAACTCCGCGATCCGCAGCGCCAGGTACAGCGAAGGGCTGTACTCGCCGCGCTCCAGGTAGCCGATCGTCTGGTAGTGCACCCCGAGGGCTTCGGCCAGCTGCCGCCGCGAGATCGACCGTTCCGCGCGCAGCATCGCGATCCGGTTGTAGACGACCTCACTCATCGTTACCCCACACGCTGCATGGCCTTCTGCCGTCGTTCGGCCACCGACGAGCCCGCTTCGCGCCGGGCCATGCGGCGGAGCAGGACCGGGGCCAGCGCGAAGCCGAGCACCGTCCACGCGAGCAACACCGCCACGGTCGCCACCGGACGCCAGGACTGGCCGATCTCGACGACGACCGCGCCGTCCGGCAGCAGGGCCGAGCGCATCCCGAGGCCGAGCCAGTACATCGGGAACACCTGCGCGATGTCCTGCACCCACCCCGGCAGCGCCGTGATCGGGTAGAAGATCCCCGAGATCGCGCCCATGCCCATCACCGGCAGGGTGATCAGCCCGATCGACCGGGCGCTGTTGGTCAGCGACCCCAATGCCGCGCCGATCGGCATCGTCGCGGCCATGCCGAGCAGCAGCACGCCGAGCAGGTGCAGGTACGACCAGCCGCCGTCGGGCGCCAGCGCGGAGAAGGCGAACAGGCACGGGACCAGGACCGCGGCGATGGACGTGAGCTGGGCGAGCGTCAGCGCGGTCGTCTTCCCGATGAGGTAGCCGAGCATCCCGTTCGGGGTCGCCTTCGCCCGCAGGAGCGTGCCGTCCTCGCGGTCGACGGCCAGGTAGCCCGCCGCGCCGGTCAGGCCGTTGAACACGATGCCGGCGCCGAGCACGCCGGGCACGGTCGCCGCGCCGAGCGAGAACGACGTGCCGGGCAGCGTGGCGTTGCGCATGAAGAACAACGTACCGAGGAAGAGGAGGACGAAGACGACCTGCCCGATCACGTCGTCGAGGTTGGTCCACGTCTGCTTGAACTCGATCCAGCCGCGGGCCACCCCGGCCCGCACGGCGACGGCGTTCATCGCGCACCCGCTTCCTGGAGGCCGAGCTCCGTCTCGCCGCCGGTCTCGGCGCGGTGGACCAGCGTCATGTAGGTGTCCTCCAGCGACGCCCGGCGGACCTCGAGGTCCGCGACGGCCTCGCCGTGCTGCTTGAACAGGTCGTACACGTACTTCGTCGCTTCGGTCGTCGAGTGCACGAAGCGCTGGCCGCCGACGCTCCAGCGGACCTCGGCCTCCCCGGAAATCTGGCGGCTGAGCTGGTCGGCCGAGCCGTCGGCGACGATCCGGCCGCCGTTGAGGATGAGGATCCGGTCGGCCAGCTTCTCGGCCTCGTCGAGGTCGTGCGTGGTGAGCAGGATCGTCGTGTCGAGCTCGTCGGACAGCCGGTGCACCAGGTCGTGGAACTCGCGCCGGGCCTCGGGGTCGAAGCCGGCGGTCGGCTCGTCGAGGAACAGCAGCTCGGGGCGCCCGACGATGCCGATGGCGACGTCGAGCCGCCGCCGCTGGCCGCCGGAGAGCTGCTTGAGCTTCTTGCCCGCGTGCTCGGTGAGCCCGACCGTCGCGATCAGCTCGTCGGCGTCCCACGGCCGCGGGTGCGACGCCGTCGAGTACGGCGCGTAGTACCGGCCGAGGTGCGCGAGCAGCTCGCGGACGCGCCACTTCCCGTGGTCACGCCAGGACTGGAGCACGACCCCCAGCCGCGCCCGCCAGTCCTCGCCGCCCTGGGCGGGGTCGACGCCCAGCACGCTCACCTCGCCGGCCGACCGCATGCGGAAGCCCTCGAGGATCTCGATCGTCGTCGTCTTGCCCGCGCCGTTGGGCCCGAGCAGGCCGACGACCTCGCCCCGATACGCCTCGAAGTCGACGCCGTGGAGCACGTCGATCGCGGCGTACCGCATCCGCAGCCCGCGCACGCGGACCACGGGATCGGCTGGGTCTCTCATCGCGATCACCCCCATCTGACTGATGCGATCGAATGTAGCACACCTACTATATTTGATCAGAGTTCTACGGCCCCGGGAACTTGACCGGCGGTCACCCGGTTCGCCGGGCATGGGAACTTGGCTGGGGCTGGCCCTTCCGGGCGGCGTCGTGATCCTGCTGGTCATGGCGGCGATCGAACTGCGCCCGCGCAAGGACGGCTCGCGCTTCAAGGCGCGGCTGTCCGCCACCTACATCGAAGAGACGACCGCGTTCCTCTACGGGACCAAGCGGCGTGAGCTGGAACACCGGGAAACGATGTCGATGCTCGTCGAGCAGGACGCCGAAGGCGCACCACCCTGGCATGACGTGGACCTGGAGGCCGGAACGGCCCGGATCCGGCCGCGTCCGGACCCGCCGGAGCCGGAAAACCGCCAGCTACAGTGAGGCCATGCCGACCCCAGCACGTGTGCGAGCCGACGCGTGCCCCGGTGTTTTCGCACCCCACGACGCCGCCGACGGGCCGTTGGCCCGGGTCCGGCTGCCGGGCGGCACGATTTCCGCAGTGCAGCTGCGCGCGCTGGCCGACGCGGCCGAGGCGTGCGGCGACGGCGACCTCCACCTCACTTCGCGGGGCAACGTCCAGCTTCGCGGCGTCACGCGGCCCGGCCTCGCGGCCCGGCTGACCGACGCGGGCCTGCTGCCCTCGCCGTCGCACGAGCGGGTCCGGAACGTGCTCGCGTCGCCGTTGAGCGGGGTGCGCGGCGGCCTCGCCGACGTCCGCGGTCTGGCGGCTTCGCTGGATCGCGTGCTGTGTGCGACGCCGGAACTGGCGTCGCTGCCCGGCCGGTTCCTCTTCGCCTTCGACGACGGCCGCGGCGACGTCGCCGCCGAAGGTGCTGACGTCTGCTGGCTCGCGGTGAGTCCGTCCGAGGGCACGCTGCTGCTCGCGGGCGGCGACACGGGACGGCGGGTGGCACGCGCCGACGCCGTCTCGGCACTGGTCGAGGTCGCGCTGGAGTTCGGCCGGGTGCGCGGGGCCGCCTGGCGCGTCGCCGAACTCGACGACCCGGCCTGGCGCGGGACGCCGGTGCCACGGACCGGCGTCGAGGTTCCGGCCGGGCTGATTTCCCGGGACGGCGGCTTCGCGGCCGGAGTCGTGCCGCGCTTCGGCCGGCTGTCCGCGGCGCAGGCGCGTGCGCTGGCCGAGTTCGGGACGGCGCTGGTCACGCCGTGGAAATCCGTGGTGCTGCCCGACGTGCCCGCCGACGTCTTCGCGCGGCTGGGGTTCGGCGGCGAGGCACTGGGGACCACCGCGTGCATCGGCCGTCCGGGCTGCGCGAAGGCGCGCGCCGACGTCCGGGCCGACGCGGTGTTCCGGCCCGGCCTGCGCGCGCACTTCTCGGGCTGCGAACGGCGGTGCGGGAAGCCGTCGCAGTCCCATGTGGACGTTGTCGCCGAAGCGGGGGGCTACCGCATCGACGGCCGTTGGGTGCCGCTCGACGAGATGGAAGGGAACCTGTGATCGACTACCTGCGGGACGGTGCCGAGATCTACCGGCACTCGTTCGCCACGATCCGCGAGGAGGCGGACCTGGCGATCCTGCCCGACGACGTGGCCGGGCTGGCGGTCCGGATGATCCACGCCTGCGGCATGGTCGATCTGGTCGACGACCTGCGCTACACGCTCGACGTCGTCGAGTCCGGTCGCGCGGCGCTGGAAGCCGGCGCGCCGATCCTGTGCGACGCGCAGATGATCGCCAGCGGCGTCACCCGCCGTCGCCTGCCCGCGAACAACGAGGTCGTCTGCACGCTGTCCGACCCGTCGGTGCCCGGGCTCGCGGAACGCATGGGCACCACGCGCTCGGCCGCGGCACTGGAGCTGTGGCGCGACAAGCTGCCCGGCTCGGTGGTGGCGATCGGCAACGCGCCGACGGCGTTGTTCCGCCTGCTGGAGATCCTCGACGAAGGCGTCGGCGCGCCGGCGGCGATCGTCGGTGTCCCGGTCGGCTTCGTCGGCGCGGTGGAGTCCAAGGTGGAACTCGCCAAGCGCGCCCCGGCCCCGTACCTGGTGGTGCACGGCCGGCGCGGCGGCAGCGCGATGGCCGTCGCCGCGATCAACGCACTCGCGAGCGCCGAAGAATGACCGGCACGCTGTACGGCGTCGGGCTCGGCCCCGGCGACCCGGAACTGATGACGGTCAAGGCGGCGCGCCTGATTTCGGAAGCGTCGGTGATCGCCTACCACTGCGCGCGGCACGGCCGGAGCATCGCGCGGTCGGTGGCCGAGCCGTACCTGCGTGAGGGGCAGATCGAGGAGAAGCTCGTCTACCCGGTCACGACGGAGACGACCGACCACCCGGGCGGCTACGAGGGCGCGATCGCCGACTTCTACGAGCTGAGCGCGAAGCGGCTGGCCGAGCACTTGGACGCCGGGCGGGACGTGGTCCTGCTCTGCGAAGGCGACCCGTTCTTCTACGGCTCGTACATGTACATGCACGAACGGCTTTCCGGCCGGTTCGAAGCGGTGGTCGTCCCGGGCGTGACGTCGGTGAGCGCGGCGGCGTCGGTGTTCGGCCGCCCGCTGGTGCAGCGCGACGAAGTCCTGACGGTGCTCCCGGGCACGCTCCCGGCCCCGGAACTGGCGCGCAGGCTGGCGGATACGGACGCGGCCGCGGTCCTGAAGCTGGGCCGGACGTTCTCGTCGGTGCGGGAGGCGTTCGCCGAGGCCGGGAAGCTGGACGACGCGGTGTACGTCGAGCGGGCCACGTGGGGGCAGCAGCGGATCGAGCCCCTCGCTTCGGTGGATCCTTCGACGGTCCCGTACTTCTCGCTGGCGCTGCTGCCTTCGCCGGCTTATGCGTCCCGGGTTTCTCCTGCGGCTCCGGTTCCTTCGCCTTCTTCGGGCGGCGAAGTCGTGGTCGTGGGTCTGGGACCGGCCGGTCCGGAGTGGCTGACCCCCGAGGCGGCGGCGGAGCTCTCGGCGGTGGAGCACATCGTCGGGTACGGCCCGTATGTGGCGCGAGTGCCGCAGAAGGCGGGCCAGCAGCGGCACGCGTCGGGCAACCGGGTGGAGGCGGACCGGGCGCGCGAGGCCCTGGACCTGGCCGCTTCCGGTGCCCGGGTCGCGGTGGTGTCCTCGGGCGACCCGGGGGTGTTCGCGATGGCGTCGGCGGTGCTGGAGCAGGTGTCCCTCGGGCACGGCACGGGCGTCCGGGTCCGGATCGTCCCGGGCGTGACGGCGGCCCAGGCGGCGGCGTCCCGGGTGGGAGCACCGCTGGGCCACGACTACTGCGTGCTCTCCCTGTCCGACCGGCTGAAGCCGTGGGAGATCATCGAGAAGCGCCTCGACGCGGCGGGCGCGGCGGACCTGGTGCTGGCGTTGTACAACCCGGCGTCCCGGTCCCGGACGACCCAGCTCGCGGATGCTCGGGCCGTGTTGCTGCGTCACCGCGCTGCTTCTACGCCGGTCGTGGTGGCCCGGGACGTCGGCGGCCCGGAGGAGGACATCCGCGTCACGACCCTGGGCGAGCTGGATCCATCCACAGTGGACATGCGCTGCCTGCTGATCGTGGGCTCGTCCCGCACCCGGTCCGAGAACGGCATCGTCTGGACGCCCCGCAGTTACTAGGTCTGCCGCGGCCCGGTCGTGAGTGAGAAACAGTGTTCTAACACTGTTTCTCACTCACGAGGGGTCAGCGTGTCGGGTCCTTGCCGTTCGGTTGCCGCGGCCCCGGACCCGGCGACCACCAGCCCGGCACCGTCTTCTCGCCGTGGACGATCGTCGGCGCGATGCCCTCGGTGAACGGCTCGATCTGCAGCAGCTGCCCCCACGACTGGCTCGGCTGGCCGATCAGGTAGCTCGGCACCTCGGGCTCCTCGGCCAGCTCCTCCAGCCAGCCGATCGGCCCGCCGTTCGTCGAAGACGCCCACTGGGCCTCGTCGGCCAGGCCGCCCGCCGTGATGCGGTAGTCCGGGACCTGCGAGATCCCGTCGTGTGACGTCACCGGCTGGACGCACGGGTACACGAACGACGCCGGCCAGTCCACGTACACCGGCTTCGAGCCGATGCGGTCCGTCAACGTCGTGAACGTCGGGACGCGCGGGGCCGAGGCCGCGATCCAGCCGTCCTCGGTCAGGTCGTTGTCGACGATGTTGATGCGGACCGCGTTCGTCTCCGGCGGGAGGTCGCGCAGGTTGATGCGCGTGTCGGTCCAGTCACCCGTGCCGGAGCCCGGCGGGAGCATGAACTGGCTGCGCAGGATTTTGACGCCCTCGGGCGTGTCGACGCCGTAGTCGAGGCTCACCGAGGTCGGACGGCGGGGCGCACCCGCCGTGGCCACCACGATCTGGCCGTCCGACGGCTTCTCCGTCAGCGCGTACCAGTCGCTGCGCAGCCGCCCGGCGCGGGTCTCCGGGTCGAGGAAGCTCGACCACATCGGCACCTTGTCCGGCGTGAACCCGTGCGGCGGCTCGGCCAGGGGGTCCTTGTCGTCGACCGGGCGGGTGTGGAAGCCGGTCTGGACGCGGCCGTTGTCCTGGTCCGGGTTGGGCAGCGGGGATTCCGGCTCCTTGGGCTTCTCCGCAACGGTCCGCTGCTCGGCCTGGGGGTGCAGGATGCTCGTCGCCGCGTCGCGCTCGACCATCACGTGGTCGGAGAGGTTGCAGCTCTTGCCGAACAGGTGCCCGACGTTGGCCGCGCCGAGGCTGTAGCTGCCGGACTGGTTGTGGATCGCCCACGCCATCGTGACGAACTCGCCCGCCGCGACCAGGCCGCAGACCACCACCAGCGACAGCGACCCGAGCCGCAGCGCGCGCAGCCGGCCTTCCTGGGGCTGGACCGGCAGGCCCGGCCGGTGCGCGCGGACGTTCTCGACGAACGCGTAGATCCCCGCGACGGCCGCCGCGACCAGCAGGATCGTCGACAGCGGGATGCCGCCGACCGACGGCGCCACGTTCGTCCACTGGACGCCGAGGCGGGAGACGAACCAGTACGTGTTCGGCCCGGTCGCGGCGAGCGCGCCGACCACCAGCAGCGCGGCGAGGAAAGCCGCGCGGTTGCGCTGGGACCGCAGGACCGTCGAGCTGGTCGCGAGCGCGGCCAGCGCCGCCATCGACGCGCCGACCGCGGCGAACGCGCCGAAGTGGTGCGTCCACTTCGTCGGCGTCAGGGCCAGGAGCAGGAAGAACAGCGCGGTGGTGCCGATCAGGCGGCGCGCCGGGCCGAGGGCCGCGCCGGGGATCCGGCTGCGGCGCAGCAGCACCACCAGGCAGGTGGCGGTGCACAGCACGACCAGCAGCACCGGGAACCGGCGCGGCGCCGAGCCGTCCGGCAGGTCGGCGAACAGCAGCTGGTAACGGGCGAGCTCCTGGAACCACGACAGGTTCGGACCGACCTGGGTGCGGATTCGGGTCGCTTCCTGGACGGTCGCGAACGTCTGGTCGGCGAACACGACGACCAGCACGAGCAGACCCGCGGCGGCGACCGGCGCGAGCACCGGCAGCCAGCCGCTTTCGTTCGCGCGCTGGCGGATCAGCTTGAACAGCGGCCGCGCGGCGACCAGGAACGGCGCCACCGCGATCAGCCCGGTCGGCGTCGCGGCCAGGGTGAACCCGGCCGCGGTCAGGCCCAGGCACAGGGGCAGCAGCCGCCGCGTCACCAGCGTGCGCTCGACCGCGCAGATCGCCAGCAGCGAGCCGAGCGCGGCCACCGGCTCCGGGCGGACGCCGTTGTTGTAGGGCATCCACCAGATGAGGAACACCGTCGCCGCGGCCCAGCTGGCCGGGCGGCTGGTGCGGATCTGGCTGCCGAGGCGCGGCATCACCTCGCGGCTGATCAGCAGCCAGCTGAGCACGCCGAGCAGGAACGACGGCAGCCGGATCCACGGCGGCACCGTGCTGACGTGCGTCATCAGCTCGTACACGTGGTAGAACCAGCCGAACGGCGCCTCGGCGACGCCGAACCAGCGGTGGTAGTTCGTCAGGTAGCCGGTCGCCTCGGTGACCCGGGCCATCGTGAGGATATAGCCGTCGTCCGAGGTCACCGGCCCGATGAAGACCCACGCCCCGAGCGCGATGATCACCGTGGCGTCCCGCGCGGTCAGCCGCCACCAGCCGACCGGCGCCCAGCGCGGGGCGCGGCGCGCGAAGCCGGAGTCGCGGCGCCAGACCGCGATCATGCAGCCGATCAGCGACAGCACGGCGAGCACGCCGACGACGATCTTCAGCGCGGTCGGCGACGTCTGGTACCGCGTGTCCGGCACGACCGAAACGTGCAGGCCGGCGATCGGGTCCTTGCTCGAGTTGATCGACGAGTAGATGCCGACCAGGCGCGGGCGGACGTCGCCGTTGGCGTGGAAGATCGGGGTCCCGGCGACGGCGAGCGTCATTTGCGTCGCGTCGACGTCCAGCTCGACGTCGCACTTTTCGGCGGGCAGCGGCTGCTGGGCGATCTGCTGGCCCTGGCTGGAGGCGAACAGCACGCCGTTGTCGATGCGCAGCTGCAGGCCGACGCCCTTGCCCGCGTTCGGGTCGGTGCGGCCGTCCGGCACGGTGGCGAACAGCAGGCCCGGACCGTTCGTCCGGGCGTCGACCGAGCGGATGGCCGCGCACGGCAGCTCGGCACGCAGGTCCTGGGCCCAGTACCCGGTCAAGGGCGCGTTGACGGAGCGGGTGTCGCTGCCGGTCGGCCAGACGACCTCCGCCGTGTCCTGCACCACCGGCAGGAAGGGGAAAGCCAGCGCGCACAAGGCCGAGAGCAGCCCCAGCGCTACGGCAATCAGACGCATCGGCGCAACGCTAACGGGTCAGAGGTCGGCGGCTGACGCAGCCCCCGGGTCACGCGGGGTGAACCGCCCGTGGTGTATCGCCGCGGACAGGGGACGGCGGCTGCGCCAACCGTGGCGCTCCAGGTCCGGCACGGCCTCCAGCCTGCTGACCGGCCCCGCGCAGAGCCACGCCACCGGCCGGACGCCGTCCGGGATGCCGAGCAGCTCGCGCAGGAACGGCTCGCGGTAGAAGCTGACCCAGCCCACACCGAGGCCTTCGGCGGTCGCGGCGAGCCAGAGGTTCTGGATGGCCAGGCACACCGAGTAGAGGCCGGCGTCGGCGATGGCGTGCCTGCCCAGCACGTCGGGCGCGCCACGCGCCGGGTCGTAGGTGACGACGATGCCGAGGCTCGACTCGAGGATGCCCTCGATTTTGATGTTCGCGAAGGTGCTCGCGCGGTCTTCGCCGAGCTGCCCGGCGAAGATTTCACGCTCGTCGTGGACGTGCTTGGCGAACTTCTCGCGCGTCGCGACGTCGTCGACCAGCACGAAGTCCCACGGCTGGGTGAGCCCGACGCTCGGTGCGGCGTGCGCGGCCTCGAGGATCCGCGTCAGCGTGGCTTCGGGGATCGGCTCGCCGGTGAACTCGCCGCGGACGTCCCGCCGCTTGCGCAGGACGTCGTAGAACTCATCGATCATCGGTGCAGGACCCATTCGACGGCTTCGGGGACGGTTTCGGCGGTCTCCGTGGCCGGCCGCGGCGGCCGCCGGACCACCACGACGGGCTTGCCGAGTTCGCGGGCCACCGTCAGCTTCGCGCTGGTCTGCGCGCCGCCGGAGTCCTTGGTGACCAGGACGTCGACCCGGTCGAGCAGCGCCCGCTCGGCGGCCACCTCGTACGGTCCGCGGGCGAGGAGGAGTTCGTGGTGCCGCGGCAGCGGCGGCTCGGGCGGGTCGACGCAGCGGATCAGGAACCACAGGTCGTCGAGGTGCGCGAAAGCCGGGAGGCCCTGGCGGCCGCTGGTGAGGAAGACACGTTTACCCAGGCCGGGGAGCTGCCGGGCGGCATCGGCGAGGTCGTCGGCCCAGTGCCAGACGTCTCGCGGGCCTGCTTGCCAGCCCGGCCGCGCGAGCCGCAGCAGCGGTGTTTGCGTCAGTTCGGCCGCTTTCGCCGCGTTTGCGCCGATGCGCTCGGCGAAGGGGTGCGTGGCGTCGACTACGGCGTCGATGTGGTTCTCGCGCAGGTACCGCGCGAGACCGTCCGGGCCGCCGAAGCCGCCTACGCGTACTTCGCCGACGGGCAGCCTCGGCCGTGCGACTCGCCCCGCCAGCGAAGAGACAACGCGGACTTCGCGCGCTTCCAGGGCTTCGGCGAGCTGCCGGGCTTCGCCGGTCCCGCCGAGGATGAGGATCACGAGGAACGTCCGTAGCCGACGGCCTCGCGCCACCGGTCCAGCGTGCGCAGGTTGGCGAGGGTTTCCGCCCAGGTCAGTTCGGGCGCCTGCCGGTCTTCGACGTGCGCGGCGACATGGTCCGCTTCGCGCGCGAAGACGCTCTGGGTGGCTTCGACCTCGATGACCTCCGGCTCGCCGCCGGCCGGCGTCAGGATGATCTGCGAGACGCCGGGCTTGCGCAGCGGGTGGATCCACGCCGGCTGCGGGATGTGGATCTGCCCGCCCGAGCCGAAGACGCGGATGCCGTCCTCGCGGGTGAGCCGGATCCCGCAGGCGATCGTCGCGAGGATGTCGCCGGGCAGGCGCAGCAGGCCGGTCGCCCACTCGTCGACGCCGGTGGCGGACAGGTGCGCCATCCCGCTGACCTCGGACGGCTCGACGACGTCCTGCCCGGTCGCGGCCTGCGCGACCAGCCGGGCCAGCGACGTGCAGTAGCAGCCGACGTCCAGGATCCCGCCGCCCCCGAGCGCCGGGTCGCTCAGCCGGGCGGTCTCCTCCGGGTTGCTGTCGAAGGAGAAGGTCGTGTCCACCGCACGGACCTCCCCGATGGCGCCGGAGGAGATCAGCTCGGTCAGCCGCCGCGTCTGCGGGTGCAGCCGGTACATGAACGCCTCCATCAGGAAGACGTCGTTCGCCCGGGCAGCGGCGATGACCTCCTCGGCGTCGGCCGCGGTGATCGTCAACGGCTTCTCGCACAGCACGTGCTTCCCGGCCTCGGCGGCGGCGATGGCCCACTGCTTGTGCATTGCGTGCGGTGTCGAGACGTACACGGCGTCGACGTCCGGGTCCGCGAGGAGCTCTTCGTAGCTGCCGTAGGCCTTCGGGATGTCGAAGCGCGTGGCGAATTCCCGCGCCCGCTCGGCGTTCCGCGCCGCGACGGCGCCGAGCACACCGTGTTTGCTCTCGTCGACGCCCGCGGCGAAGTGGGCGGCGATCGTCCCGGCGGCCAGCAGGCCCCAGCGCAGTTCCGTCACAACGACTCCGGTTGGTTCGCCCGGTCACGGGCACTCGAGTAGAGGAAGCTGTCGGGAAAGTTCGTGGCGGCGAGCACCCGCCCGACGAAGATGGTGGCCGCGCGCGTCATCCCGGCGTCGCGCACGAGCGCGGGCAGCTCGCCGAGCACCCCCCGCACGACGGTTTCCCCGGGCTGGCTCGCCAGCGCGACGACGGCGACGGGACACTCCGCGCCGTAGTGCGGTGTCAGCTCGTCGGCCACCCGCTCGACGTGGTTGATGGCGAGGTGCAGCGCGAGCGTGGCCCCGGTCGCGGCGAAGGCGGCGAGGGTCTCCCCGGGCGGCATCTTGGTGGAGCGCGCCTGCACCCGGGTGATCACCAGGCTCTGCCCGATTTCGGGCACGGTGAGCTCCCGCTTCAGCGCGGCGGCCGAAGCGGCGAAGGCCGGCACGCCGGGGACGATCTCATAGGGGACACCCGCCGCGTCGAGCCGCCGCACCTGCTCGGCGACGGCGCTGTAGAGCGACGGATCCCCCGAGCACAGCCGGGCGACCTCCTGCCCGGAGCGGTGCGCCTCGACCAGCTTCGCCACGATCTGCTCGAGGCTGAGGTTCGCCGTGTCGACGAGCTCGGCCCCGGGCGGGCAGTAGGCGAGCAGGTCGGGTGGCGTCATGCTGCCGGGGTAGAGGCAGACGCCGCAGCGGGCGAGCAGGTCCCGGCCCCGAACGGTGATGAGGTCGGCGGCCCCGGGCCCGGCGCCGATGAAGTGCACGGTCATCGGCTGCTCCGCGGAGCCGGACCGCCGCCACACGCCGTCGCCCGCGGCCCGGTCATCGGCTGCTCCACTGCGTCACAACCCGAGCCGGCGTCCAGCCCGTGAAGCCGCCCAGCGGCGCCGCCTTCTCCACACCGATCCGCAGCAGCTCCCCGCCATGCTCCTCGTACGCCCGCGCCAGGACCTGCTCGGCCTCCAGCGTCACCCCGTGCGCCACCACCCGAGCTCCGGTGGCCACGCACGCGTCCAGTACGCCCGGCGCCGTCACGCCGCCTCCGATGAAGACCGCGTCCGGTGCGGGCAGCGCGCTCAGCGCTTCCGGTGCTTCCCCCGCCACCACCTCCAGTTCCGGTACTCCCAGGTCCACTGCGTTCCGGCCGATCCGCTCGGCCCGCTCCGCGGAGCGTTCGATCGCGACCGCACGGTTCAGCCCGTGCAGCCGTGACCACTCGATGCCGACGCTGCCCGCGCCCGCGCCGACGTCCCACAACAGCTCGCCGGGACTCGGCGCGAGGCGGGCCAGCGCCGACACTCGGAGGTCGCGCTTGGTCAGCTGCCCGTCGTGGGCGTACACGTCGTCCGGGATGCCGATCAGCGGCAACGCCGGGCCCGTGCACTCCAGCGCGAACACCGTCAGCGGTCCGGGATCGCCGGCCCAGCCGTCGGAGATGCGCTCGTCCGGCCCGCCCAGGTTCTCCAACGCGATCAGCTCGCTCTCGCCATAACCCCGCACGGTGAGCAGGGAGCGCAAAGCGGGCGCGTCGGCACCCAGGACGAGCACTCGCCGGCGCGGCGCCAGTACCCGGGCGACGCGGGCCGACGACCGGCCGACGATGGTGACCACCTCGGTCTCCTCGGCGGACCAGCCCAGCCGTGCCCGGGCCAGTGTCACCGAGGAGAGCGCGGGCAGCGCCTCGACCTCGTATCCATGGGCCACCAGTGTGGCACCCACCCCCGACAAAAACGGATCTCCGCTGGCCAGGACGCAGATCCGGGCGCCTTCGTGCTCGGCGATCACCGCGTCCAGCCCTGGCAGCAACGGCGTCGGCCACGCCTGCGCCGGGACCTCCTCCGGCAGGTACCCCAGCTGCCGGGGCGCACCCAGCACGACGTCGGCGGCGAGCACCGCGGCCTTCGCCGGTTCCGACAGGCCGGGCCAGCCGTCGGCCCCGATCCCGACCACGGTCAGGCGGTTCGCGGAGCCCGCGGATCGACGTGATTCTTCGCGCACGATTTCCCACCCTAAGCGAGGCATGCGCTGTGCGATGATCGGCCGGTCGCCGAGCTGGAGGAGCGCTGTTGAAGCCGTACCCGTTCACCGCCGTCGTCGGGTTGCCGGACCTGCGCCTGGCGCTGGTCCTGTCCTCGATCTCGCCCGCCGTCGGCGGGGTGCTGGTGCGCGGCGAAAAGGGCACCGCGAAGTCGACCATGGTCCGCGCGCTCGCGGGCCTGCTGCCCGGCGTGGACGTCGTCGACGGCTGCCGGTTCTCCTGCGATCCCGCGGCGCCCGACCCGCTCTGCCCGGACGGCCCGCACGACGGCGCCACGAGCCACCGGCGGCCCGCGAAGCTGGTCGAACTGCCCGTCGGCGCGGCCGAAGACCGCGTCATCGGCAGCCTGCACCTGGAACGCGCGCTCGCCGAAGGCATCACGGACTTCCAGCCCGGCCTCCTGGCCGCCGCGCACCGCGGCCTCCTCTACGTCGACGAGGTCAACCTCCTGCACGATCACCTCGTCGACACGCTCCTGGACGCCGCCGCGATGGGCCGCGCGACCGTGGAACGCGAAGGCGTCTCGGTCTCGCACGCGGCCCGGTTCGTCCTGATCGGCACCATGAACCCCGAAGAAGGCGAACTGCGGCCGCAGCTGCTGGACCGGTTCGGGCTGACCGTCGAGGTCGCCTCCAGCCGCGATCCGGAGCAGCGCGTCGAAGTCGTCCGCCGTCGCCTGGCCTACGAAGCCGATCCCGACGCCTTCGCCGCGCAGTACGCCGGCGAAGACGCCCAGCTCGCCGCGGACATCGAAGCGGCCCAACGGCTTCTTCCCGCGGTCAAGCTGCCCGACGAAGCCCTGCGCCAGATCGCCGAGGTCTGCGCGTCCTTCGAGGTCGACGGTATGCGCGCGGACATCGTCACCGCGCGGACGGCGGTCGCGCACGCGGCCTGGTCCGGCCGCGACGAGGTGACCACCGAGGACGTCCGCGTCGCCGCGCGGCTCGCGCTGCCGCACCGGCGGCGCCGCAACCCGTTCGACGCGCCGGGCATCTCCGAAGAGCAGCTGGAGCAGGCACTCCAGGACGCCCAGCCGGACCCCGGACCCGAGGACGACGGCCCCGGCTCCGGGTCGGAGCCGCCGGAAGCGCCCGAGCCGCCGCAGGGCAGCGAAAACGCACCCCAGGGCGAACCGAAACCCAGCGGTGGCCAGCAGAACACCGTCGGCGCCGGCGAGACGTTCAAGGCCCGCGTCTTCCGCGTCAAGGGCATGGGCGAAGGCGAGCGCGGACGCCGTTCGCGTGCGATCACCGACAGCGGCCGGACCATCGGCGTCCAGCCCGCCAGCGTCCGCGAAGGCCGGCCACACCTCGTCGCGACCGTGAAAGCCGCGGCCCCGCACCAGAAAGCCCGCGGCCGTGACGGCGCCGGCCTGAAGCTGCGGCCGGAAGACGTCCGTTACGCACTGCGCGAAGGCCGCGAAGGCAACCTCGTCCTGTTCTGCGTGGACGCGTCGGGCTCGATGGGCGCGAAGGCGCGGATGCGCGAGGTCAAGTCCGCGGTCCTGTCCCTG
Organism: Amycolatopsis bullii; assembly: GCF_014654205.1. Lineage (GTDB taxonomy): Bacteria > Actinomycetota > Actinomycetes > Mycobacteriales > Pseudonocardiaceae > Amycolatopsis > Amycolatopsis plumensis. The sequence continues at coordinate 33,107 of NZ_BNAW01000011.1, read as the reverse complement.
CTGCTCGACGCTTACCAACGCCGCGACAAGGTCGGGCTCGTCACCTTCCGCGGCCAGGCCGCCGAGCTCGCGCTGCCGCCGACGATCAGCGTCGACGCGGCCGCGTCCCGCCTCGAAGGCCTGCCGACCGGCGGCCGGACGCCCCTCGCCGAAGGGCTCCTGGAGGCGGCGCGCGTGCTGCGCGTCGAGGAAATCCGCGACCCCCGGCGCCGTCCGCTGCTCGTCGTCGTCACCGACGGCCGCGCCACCAGCGGGCCCGACGCCGTCGCGCGCGCCCAGGCCGCGGCCGGATTGCTCACCGGCGTCACGACGATCGTCATGGACTGCGAGAGCGGCAAGATGCGGCTCGGCCTGGCCGCCGACCTCGCCGCCCACCTCGGCGCGGAACACGTGCCCCTCGCCGACGTCGCCGCCGAATCGCTGGCGGACGCCGTCCGCGCCCGGACCGGAAGGGCCGCCTGATGCCGCAGGGAAAACCGTCGGTGGTACCGGCAGACGGCCTGACCACGCGCCAGCGCCGCAACCGGCCGCTGCTCGCCGTGCACACCGGCGAGATGAAGGGCAAGTCGACGGCCGCCTTCGGGATGGCGCTGAGGGCCTGGAACCAGGGCTGGTCGATCGGTGTGTTCCAGTTCGTCAAGTCGGCGAAGTGGCGCGTCGGCGAAGAAGCCGCGTTCAAGGCGTTGGGGAAGCTGCACGAGGACACCGGCCAGGGCGGACCGGTCGAGTGGCACAAGATGGGCGAGGGCTGGAGCTGGGCGCGCAAGTCCGGCACCGACGAGGACCACGCGGCGAACGCCCGTGAGGGCTGGGCGGAGATCAAGCGCCGGCTCGCCGCCGAGACGCACGACTTCTACGTCCTCGACGAGTTCTCCTACCTGCTCAAGTGGGGCTGGCTCGAAGTGGACGACGTCGTGTCCACTTTGGTCGACCGGCCCGGGCACCAGCACGTCGTCATCACCGGCCGGTACGCGCCGCCGGAACTGGTCGAGGCCGCCGACCTGGTGGCCGAGATGACCAAGGTCAAGCACCCGATGGACACCGGCCAGAAGGGCCAGCGGGGGATCGAGTGGTAGCGCGGGTGGTCGTCGCCGCGCCCGGTTCGGGGCACGGCAAGACCACGATCGCCGCCGGGCTGATGGCGGCGCTGCGCGCGGCCGGCCACCGCGTCTCCGGGCACAAGGTCGGGCCGGACTTCATCGATCCGAGCTACCACGCGCTGGCCACCGGACGTCCCGCGCGCAACCTGGACCCGTTCCTGCAGGGTGAAGAGCGGTTGGTTCCGTTGCTGCGGCACGGCTCCCACGGCGCCGACATCGCCGTGATCGAAGGCGTGATGGGCCTGTTCGACGGGGCGCTGGGCACCGAGGGCTACGCCTCGACCGCCCACGTGGCCCGGGTGTTGGACGCGCCGGTGGTGCTGGTCGTCGACGCGTCGGCAGCCTCCCGAAGCGTCGCCGCGACCGTGCTCGGCTTCGCCCACTACGACAACCGCGTGCGGCTGGCCGGCGTCATCCTCAACAAGCTCGGCTCGCAGCGCCACCGCGACGAGATCGCGTCCGCGCTGGAAGCCACCGGTGTCCCGCTGCTGGGGGCGTTGTACCGCAACGAAGAGGTCCACGCGCCGAGCCGGCACCTCGGGCTCGTCCCGGCGGCGGAACGGGCCGCGGAGGCGCAGCACGTGCTGCCCGCGCTCGCCGCGTGGGTGCGGGACGGCGTCGATCTCGAAGCGATCGTCCGGATCGCTTCCGCGGCACCTCGGCTTTCGGCGCCGCCGTGGGAGCCGTCCGGTGTGGATGGTCCACCGGTGACGATTGCCGCCGCCGGCGGTCCGGCGTTCACCTTCCGGTACACCGAGAACATCGAGCTGCTGGCGGCTTGCGGTGTCGAAGTCGTGGACGTCGATCCATTGCGGGATCAAGCTCTGCCCGATGGCTGTGCCGGGCTGTATTTCGGGGGCGGGTTCCCCGAGGTGCACGCGGCGGAACTGTCGGCGAACACGGCGTTGCGTCATGAAGTGGCTTCGGCCATCCGAGCCGGGATGCCGGTGAGCGCGGAGTGCGCGGGCCTGCTGTACCTGTGCCAGTCGCTGGACGGGGTGCCCATGGTCGGCGCGGTGCCCGCGGACGCCAAGATGACCGCGCGCGGCAAGCTCGGCTACCGCCGCGCGGTCGCCGTCGAGGACAACCTGCTGGCGACGGCCGGTCAGCGCGTCACCGGGCACGAGTTCCACCGCACCGAGGTGACGCCGTCGCACGGCGCCTCGGCGGCCTGGGGCTGGGACAGGCAGCTCGACGGCTTCGCGTCGCCGACCCTGCACGCGTCCTACCTGCACGTTCACTGGGCGGGGTATCCCGAGCTTGCTCAGCGGTTCGCGGCGCGGGTCCGGGCCCATGCCTGAGTACGACCTGCACCACCACGGCGATCGCGAGGTCGGGCCGGGGCTGGTCGATCTGGCGGTGAACGTCCGGTTGCCGCGGCCGCCTGCCTGGCTGCGGGACGAACTCGCGTCCGCGTTGGATTCGCTGGCCGCCTATCCGTCCACTGTGGATGCGGTGGCGGCGGTGGCCGCGCGCCACGGCCGTACTTCGTCGGAAGTGCTGGTCACGGCCGGTGCTGCGGAAGCCTTCACCCTGCTGGCCGCGGCTTTCCGGCCGCTTCGCCCGGTGGTCGTGCACCCGCAGTTCACCGAACCGGAGGCCGCGCTGCGGACAGCGGGCCACCCGGTTTCGCGGGTGATCCTGTCCGAAGCGGACGGGTTCGTGCTGGACCCCGGCCTGGTGCCCGCCGACGCCGACCTGGTGTTCGTCGGCAACCCGACGAATCCGACCTCGGTGCTTCACCCGGCTTCGGTCCTGCGTTCCTTGGCCCGGCCCGGGCGGCTGCTCGTGGTGGACGAGGCGTTCCTGGACGCGGTCCCCGGCGAAGCCGAGAGCCTGGCTGCCGGTCATCCGGGGGTCGTCGTGCTGCGCAGCCTGACGAAGACGTGGGGCCTGGCCGGGCTCCGGGCGGGGTACGTGCTCGCTCCGGCGGACGTCGTCGAGCGGCTGCGGGCGGTGCAGGTGCCGTGGTCGGTGTCCACTTTGGCCGGTGTGGCGACCGTTGCGTGCTGCCGCCCGTCTGCCCTGGAAGAAGCGGAAAAGCTGGCGGTGGCGGCGGAAGCGGACCGCGAATACCTCGTGTCCGGCTTGGCTGCTTCGGGCATCGACGTGCTGGGCGATCCGCGTGGCCCGTTCGTGCTGGTGCGCGTTCCCGAGGGCGCCTCCGTGCGGATGCGTCTGCGAGAGGCGGGCTACGCGGTGCGGCGCGGGGACACGTTCCCCGGCCTCGGCCCGGACCACCTGCGGCTGGCGGTGCGCGACCGGGCGACCACCGACGCGTTCCTGGCCGCATTTCGGGAAGTTCGCTAAACACCGACAGGGGGTTGTCGCTACCGCCGCCGAAACTGGGCAAAGCCGGGAAACGCCCGGCGTGGCAGCGAGAGGAACGACAATGCCCGGGTTCAACGACGTCGCCTGGTTCGAAATCGGTACCGACGATCCGGCGGCCGCCGAACGGTTCTACGGCGACGTCTTCGGCTGGAAGGTCGCGCAGGACGACACGGCGAGCACCGACGCCGCCTACCGCGTCATCGACACCGGCGGCTCACGCGGCGGCCTGTTCACCGGCCGGGAGAACTACGCGGTCTTCACCGTGCTGGTCGAGGACGTCGACGCCACCTGCCGCCAGGTCGAGAAAGCCGGCGGGCGGGTGCGACGGCCACCGAGCGTCAACCCGGTCGGCGTGACGTTCGCGCACCTGCTCGACCCGGCGGGCAACCACTTCTCCGTGTTCACCCCGCCAAAGTGAGCTGGTGGACGTCGCCGTGCGGGATGTCGAGGTCCTCGGGCCGCAACTGGCGACGGGGCGGGATCTCGGCGGTCGCGGTGAAGGAGACGATGCGGTCGGTGCGGAACGCCCGGATCTCCTGCCGCAGCCGGCACCAGGCGATGAGGTACCAGTGCTCGGGCTTGCCGACGTAGCCGAGCGGCTCGATCTCCCGCCGGGTGACGGTGCCTTCGCGGTCGGTGTACCGCAGCCGCAGGACGCGGCGGATGTGGAGCACGTGCGGCATCGGCGGGATGGGACCGTCGCCGAGCAGGAGGACACAGGCGGCGAGGTTCTTCGCCGCAGCCGAGTCCTCCTGCCGCATCGCGGCGACCAGCTTGCGCAATGCCGAGCGGCCTTCGGCGCGGAAGGGAGTGCCCTCCAGGTGTCTCAGCGCGAGCGCCATGGCCACCGCCTCGCCGGGTGTCAGGTTGACCGGTGGCATCGTGTGCGCCTTGTCGAGGCAGTAGCCGCCGGTGCGGCCGGGCTCGGCGTAGATCGGCGTGCCGGACTGCTGCAGGGCGCTGATGTCCCGTTCGACGGTGCGCACGCTGACCTCGAATCGGTTCGCGAGCCAGCGCGCGCTGCGTGGCCGCGGCGCGACGGCGCGAAGTTCTTCGACGATGCCGTAGAGACGATCGGTCCGGTTCACGCGGATCACTGTAAGGAGGAGGTATGACAGTTTCGGTCACTTGGCGAGGTGGTCGTGGAACACCGCGGAGCCCGGTCGTGCCTTCCTGGTACGGGTTGGCGGTGGTACGGGCTCCTCGGGCGAGATGGCCGCAACGATGACGATCACCCCGGCCAGGAGCACGATCGCGGCCGCCGCCGACGCGGGGCGGCCAGCCCGTCTCGGCCGCCGGGCACCGGGCACCGGGCCTAGGCTGACAGCGCGAGCAAAGCGGCCGCGACGGCGGCTTCGACACCGGCACCGAGAACGTCGCCGGTAATGCCGCCGAGCCGTTTGGTGCACCGCCACAGGAGCGCGCCGGCGACGGCGTAGGCCAGGCCGACCGCGACCGGCCCGCGCCACCACGGCAGCCCGGGCAGCAGCACGGCGAGCCCCGCCGCGGCGACGCCGACGGCAATCGCGGCGACTCGGGGCACCGAGCCCGCAACGGTGGCACCGAGCCCCTCCGGGCGCGCCATCGGAACGCCCCGCGCGCACGCCATGGACAGCGTGCACCGGCCGACGAGCACGCCCGCGGCCGCCGTGACGGGATGGGCGGCCGTTAGGGCACCGACCTGAACGAGGAGGACCAGGACGAGAGTGGCCACCCCGGTGGGCCCGGAGTCCCCGCGGCGCATGACGTCGAGGGCCTTGGCGCGGTCGTAGGACGCACCTAGGCCGTCGGCGGTGTCGGCGAGCCCGTCGAGGTGCAGCCCCCGGCTGCCGAGCGCGACGGCACCGAGGGCGAGCGCGGCGGTGGCCGGCGACGGCAACCCGACGGCCGAACCGGCCCAGACGATCACCCCGGCGGCAGCGGCCAGCGGAAGCGCGGCGAGAGGAGCGAGCAGCATGGCCCGCCCGGCCACACCCCGGTCGATGACCCGCGGAGCGGGCACCGGCACGGTGGTCAGCGTCCCGACGGCCATCCGCACGGCATCGCCCCACCGGCTCATGCCAGGTCGGCCAGCAGTCCCATGTCGGCCAGGATCGCGCGGGCCGCTCGCAGCGTCGGGACCGCCTGGACCGCTCCGCTGCCTTCGCCGAGCCGCAGGCCGAAGTCCAGGATCGGCTCCAGTCCCAGTGCTTTCAACGCGAACGCCTGCGAAGGTTCCGTCGAGCGGTGCCCGGCCAGCCACCACTGCTCCGCGCCCGGCGCGATGTCCCGGGCCACCAGCGCCGCCGCGCCGGAGAACACCCCGTCCAGCAGCACCGGGATGCCCAGCACCGCCGCCTGGACCAGGAAGCCCGCCGTCGCCGCGAGGCAGGCGCTGCCCAGTGCGGTCAGCCTCTCGAACGGGTCGTCCGTCCGGCCCGCCGCCCGGGTCAACGCCGCCGCGATCGCCGCCGTCTTGCGCTCCAGTCCGGCCGCGTCGACCCCGGTGCCCGTGCCGACCACCTCCGCGGCCGGCAGCCCGAGGGAAGCCGCCACCACCGCCGCGCACATCGCCGTGTTGCCGATGCCCATGTCGCCCGGGATCAGCACGTCCGCCTCGCGCTCCTCCAGGGCGATCGCCCGGCCCGCTTCGAACGCCGCCTGCGCCTCGCCCGGCAGCAACGCGTCCTCGACGTCGATCGAGCCGGAACCGCGGCGGATCTTGTGCGCCGTCACCGAGGCGGGCACGTCTTCGCCGTCCCAGTCGACGGCGATGTCGGCCACCCGCACCTTGGCCCCGACCTGGGCGGCCAGCACGTTCACGCCGCTTTTGCCGGCCAGGAACACCCGCACCATCGCCCCGGTCACCTCGCGCGGGTACGCCGAGAGCGCCGACACGCCGTGGTCGCCCGCGAAGACCACCACGCGGACGTCGTCCAGCGGGCGCGGCGGCACGGTGCCGTGCGCCGCGGACAGCCAGGCCGCGATCTCCTCCAGCCTGCCCAGCGCGCCGAGCGGCTTGACCAGGCCGTCGAGCCGCTCCAGCGCGGCGGTGCGGGCGGCGGGGTCGGGCACGGGTACGTCGAACACGGGCGCCTCCTGCTACAGGTCGAGCGCCCGGCCCGCGACGACCAGCACGACCCGGTCGGCGTCGGCGGACACCCGGTTGTTGAGTGCGCCCAGCACATCACGGAACAGCCGTCCGGACGACGTTGCGGGCACCACACCGCTGCCGACCTCGTTGCTCACCGCGACCACCGGGACCCGCGCCGCGGCCCAGGCGGCGAGGAAGTCCTCGAGCCGGTCGTCGAGGCGGTGCTCCCAGCCCGGCTTCTGCCGCCACGCGCCGACGTCGTCCAGTACGCGGGACAGCCAGGTGCCGAGGCAGTCGATCAGCAGCGGCTCGGTGGCCGTGCGCAGGATGCCGGCCAGGTCGGTGGTCTCGACGGTCTTCCAGTTCGCCGGCCGCCGCGCCTGGTGCGCGGCCACCCGCGCGGCCCACTCGGGGTCGTCCTCGCCCGCGGGCAGGCCGGGCGCGACGTAGACGAGGTGCGGGTGGTGGGCCACGAGCCGTTCGGCGTGCCGTGACTTCCCCGAGCGGACGCCGCCGAGGACCAGCACCTTGCTTTCGTCGCGCCCGTACCGGCGGAGGGCACGAGCCAGGGATTCGAGATACCCGGCGAGCCGGTGGGTCAGCCCCGCCGACGTACGTTTCTTCGCGGAGGCGGCGTTGGGCACAGTCATACCCGGCATTCTGGTGCACGCGCTACCGTGCGCCACGTGCCACTCCGTCTAGGGACAACTGCGGCCGGACTCGTGACCGGATACGCAACCGACGCTCTGTTCGGTGACCCCCGAACGGGCCATCCGGTCGCCTTGTTCGGTACCGCCGCGGCTCGTCTGGAACACCGTCTGTGGGTTGATTCGAAGCCGCGCGGAGCCGCGCACGCAGCGCTGTGCACATCCGCGGCCGTCGGCCTCGGTGTCGCGCTTCAGACGGCGACGCGGCGACGTCCCTTCGCGCGCTTCTTGCTCACTGCCGCGTCCACGTGGGTTGTGCTCGGCGGACGCGGCCTCGCCGCCGAAGGGACCGAAATGGCCCGCCTGCTCGAAGCGGGCGAAGTGCCCGAAGCGCGTAAAAGGCTCTCGCACCTCTGCGCGCGCGACGCGACAACCCTCGACTCCGCCGAACTGACCCGCGCGGCCACCGAGTCGATCGCCGAGAACACTTCGGACGCCGTGGTCGCGCCCCTGTTCTGGGGCGCGGTCGCCGGGATGCCGGGCCTCCTCGGCTACCGCGCGCTCAACACGCTCGACGCCATGGTCGGCTACCGCTCACCGCGTTACCGCAACTTCGGCTGGGCCGCGGCGCGCGCCGACGACGTGGTCAACCTGGTGCCCTCGCGAATCGGGGCGGCGCTCACGGCGCTGTGCGCGGGCGGCCGGGCGCGGGAGTCCTGGCGGGTGTGGCGCCGCGACGGCGGCCGGCACCCGAGCCCCAACGCGGGCCAGGTGGAAGCGGCCTTCGCGGGAGCGCTGGACATCCGCCTCGGCGGCACGAACAGCTACGGCGGCGAGCTGGAGAGCCGGGCTCGCCTCGGCGAAGGCCGGGAACCGGAGCCGGCGGACCTGAGGCGCGCGGTGCGCCTCTCCCGGCTGGTGGGCGCGGCCGCGGTCGCCCTCGCCGCCGCCATCGCCCTCTGGGACAGTGGTCGTCAAAGTCGTGTCGTTGCCGGCAGGCAGGGCTTCCGGTGGTGATCATGTGGTTGTCGAAGCCCATGAACTGTGAGGGAGCCGTGCCTGCTGACCTGCGTGGCTACCTCACTGTGGTGCCTGATCCGCGGAAGCGCGGAGTCCGGCACTCGTTCGATGGCGACGACCTCGACGCTGCGATCAGCGCCTGGAGCACCAGCAGCAGCGCCGCAGATTCCGCACCAGCGATCGCCGTGGACGGCAAGTCCCTGCGCCGTACCTACACCCCCACCACTCCCCGGGGGGCGGCCCCTGTCCAGTCTATCGGCCCCCGGCGGGGCGGAACCGCCGTTCGGCGATCTGTGGACAACTCCGCCGGTACCGGCCTGGCTGTGGACAACCGGCGATGAGCGGGTTGCTCGTCGCCGGGACGACGTCCGATGCCGGGAAGAGCCTGGTCACCGCCGGGATCTGCCGGTGGCTTGCGCGCCGGGGGGTGCGGGTGGCGCCGTTCAAGGCGCAGAACATGTCGAACAACTCCATGGTCTGCGCCGACGGGGCCGAGATCGGCCGCGCCCAGTGGGTGCAGGCGCGCGCCGCCGGGGTGGAACCCGAAGCCGCGATGAATCCGGTGCTGCTCAAGCCGGGCAGTGATCGGCGCAGCCACGTCGTCGCGCTCGGGAAGCCGTTCGGCACGCTCGAAGCGGGGGAGTACGCCACCGGCCGGGCCGGGCTGGCCGAGATCGCCTTCGGGGCCTTCGAGGACCTCAGCGCGCGCTACGACGTCGTCGTCTGCGAAGGCGCCGGGAGCCCGGCGGAGATCAACCTGCGCGGCGGCGACTACGTCAACATGGGGCTCGCGCGGCGGTTCGGGCTGCCGGTGCTGGTCGTCGGCGACATCGACCGCGGCGGCGTGCTCGCAGCGATGTTCGGCACCCTCGCGCTGCTCTCCGCCGAGGACCAGGCCCTGGTCGCCGGCTGGGTGGTCAACAAGTTCCGCGGCGACGTCGGATTGCTGCGGCCGGGCCTCGACAGCCTCGAGAAGGTCACCGGCCGGCCGGTGCTGGGCGTGCTGCCGTGGCTGGACCGGGTGTGGATCGACTCGGAGGACGCCCTCGCCGTGGCGGGCTGGCGCCGCGAAACGCGCGGCGGTGGCCTCGGTGTGGCGGTCGTCCGGTTCCCGCGCGCGTCCAACGCCACCGATGTCGACGCGCTGGCCGCGGAACCCGGGGTCACGGTGACGCTCACCGCCGACCCCGACGTCGTGGCGGCGGCGGATGTCGTGGTGCTGCCCGGGTCGCGCGCCACCGTTTCCGACCTGGCCTGGCTGCGGGACCGCGGTCTCGACACGGCGGTGACGGCCCGCGCCGCCGCAGGGCGCCCGGTCCTCGGCATCTGCGGCGGCTACCAGGTGCTCACCGAGTCCATTGTGGACGAGGTCGAGTCCGGGGCGGGCGAGGTTGCGGGCCTCGGCCTGCTGCCCGGCCGGGTGACGTTCGCCGCGGAGAAGGTGCTCGCCAGGCCGACGGGAACCTGGCGAGGGCATCCGGTGCACGCCTACGAGATCCACCACGGCTCGGTGACCACCACGAGCCCAGGCGAGTCCTTTCTGGACGGTCAGCGCGCCGGAGCGGTCTGGGGCACGATGTGGCACGGCGCGTTCGAGAACGACGCCTTCCGCCGCGCGTGGCTCACCGAAGCGGCGGCGCAGGCGGGGGCCGGGTGGGCGCCGGCGCCGGACGCACCGGGCTTCGGCGAGCTGCGCGAGGAAATGCTGGACAAGCTGGCGGACGCGGTCGACGAGCACCTGGACACGGCAGCGCTGCGGACGCTCCTGGAGCACGGCGCCCCACCGGACCTGCCGTTCGTCCCGCCCGGCGCGCCTTAGCGGGCCGGGCGGGGCGCCCGGCCCGCCTCGGCGAGGCGGGAGGAAGGGCTGTTGCTTCGCTTCTCGACGGGGTCAGGAGCGCCGCTGTCACTCGGATCACACCGCGACCGCGGCGATGTCGCCGATGGCCCGCCGCGGCCGCGTCCGCCGGTCCGGTGGAGCTGGACCAGCGCGGTGATGCCGAAGCCCACCCCCAGCATCGCCGTGACCCCGAAGAACTCAGGCGGCGACCGTGGCCCGCCGGTTCAGCGCCTTCTCCGCGAACGCGCCGAACGCCAGGCCCAGCGCCAGCCACAACGTCACCTGGGTGCCGACCGACGCCGTGCGGAAGCTCCACAGCGTCGAGGCCGGGAACGTCGCCGGGACCTCGTCGACCGCCGGCATCAGCCACGCCACGACGCCGATCACCACCAGGTAGCCCGCCGCCGCGAGGAGGAAGCCGTTCCACGCTCCGACGCGGTCCGCGAGCTTGCGGCCGAACACCGTGGCGAAGATGCCCACCAGCAGGGAGACCGCGACGAAGCCGAAGTACAGCTCGGTCCGGGAGCCGATCGTGCCCGGCTGGCCCACCGCGGGCGGGTTGGCCGGGTACTTCAGGAACGGCACCAGGAACACCACGGCGAACGCGCCCGCCGTGAGCAGCAGCGCCGTCACGCGCGGGCGCAGCGCGCCGAGCCGTCCCTGGGCGAACGCGAAGGCCAGCGACAGCAGCCCGCCGATCGCGACGCCGTACACCAGCACGCCGGTCAGCAGGCCGAGGGTGCTCTGGATGTCCCGAGGGACCAGCTCTTCCTCTTCCGCAGCAGGAGCAGGGGCCGATGCGTCGTGGGAGTGGGAGTGCGCGTGGCCGTCGCCGGACTCGAGCCCGATGGCGGCGTTCACCGACGGCTCACCGAAGGCGTAGGCGAACCCGAACGCGAGCACACCGGCGATCAGGCCCGCGAGCATGCCGCGGACCAGCAAGGTCTTCATCATGGGAGCGCGTGCCGCCGATCAGTGGCAGGGGAAGGCCAGCAGGTGCCGGCCGTCGTGCACGAACTCGTGGACGTAGTTGTTCGCGAAGACCGCGAACGCGCCTTGTTCGGCGCTGACGAAGTAGAGCGCGATCAGCGCGAGGAGCGCCACGAACACCGCCCACGGCACGATCTCACGGATCGGGATGCGGATCGGGAGCGGAACGGCGGGAGCTGCCGTCTGGGTCATGGTGGCCTCCTCGGGCTTTCGCGGCCTCATCGGGGTCGGTCACGAGGATCCGGGTCTGGCTTCCCCCTGGCGGGGGTCACAGTGGCGCGACCGCGCGGACTTGCACCGCGTTCCGGAATCTCCTCGTCTGGCCGGTTGAGCGTAGGTCCCCCTTTCGGGGCCCGTCAATGTGACAATGCCGCGGTGACTCGAATGGTGGCCGCCCTCGATGTGGGCGGGACGACGATCAAGGCCGCGTTGCTCGACGAGCAGCTGCAGCCCAAGGCGGCACTGCGCGCGGAGACGGCCCGCAGCGCGGACGGGACGGCGCTCGCCGCGCAGACCGTGGAGATCGTGGCCGCGCTGGCCGAGCAGGCGGGCACCGGGCAGCCGGCGGCGGTCGGGGTGGTGGTGCCGGGGATCGTCGACGAGGAAACCCGCGTCTGCCACTTCTCGGCCAACCTCGACTGGCGCGAAGTCCACTTCGGCGAACTCCTGGAAGAGCGGCTCGGGCTGCCGGTGGCCTTCGGGCACGACGTCACCGCCGGCGGCATCGCCGAGTTCCGGGTGGGGGCCGGGCGGGGCGCGACGAACGCGGCGTTCATCCCCGTCGGCACCGGGATCGCCGCCGCGCTGCTGCTCGACGGCCGGATCCACCGCGCGCACGGGCAGGCCGGCGAGGTCGGGCACATCGACGTCGGCCACGCCGGCAAGTGCGGCTGCGGCGCGACCGGCTGCCTGGAGGCCATCTCGTCGGCGGCCGCGATCGCTCGCCGCTACACCGAGCGCACCGGGCGCCCGGCCGACGGCGCGCGCGAAGTCGTCGAGCTGGCCCGCCGCGGTGACGAAGTCGCGGTCGCCGTCGTCCAGGACGCGCTCGACGGGCTCGGCCACGGGATCCGGACGCTGCTGACGCTGCTCGGCCCGGAGGTGATCGTGCTGGGTGGCGGCCTGTTCACCGCGGCCGACTACGTGCTGGAGCCGGTGCGCGAGTGGCTGGCCGCGCACCTGACCTTCCAGAAGATGCCGGAGCTGCGGATCGCCGAGCTGGGCGACGAGGCCGGGCGGCTCGGCGCCGGGTTGCTGGCCCTCGACCTGCTCCGAGCCTGAAACCGGCGAAGGCCACCACCCCCTGGTGGCCTTCGCCGGTGGTCAGAGGGCGCGCAGGAAGGCCAGCGACGGCATGAAGAAGTACTCGCCGCCGCGCAGCGTCACCGCCTGTGGCGCCGGGCCGGCCGTCCGCTGCGCCGAGCCGCCCCAGTCCACGGTGTACTCCGACGCGCCGCGCTCGCCCTGGCCGATCACCGGGTCCAGCCCCGGTGTGACGCCGTCGACGATCGGGAAGCCCGGGTTGTCCGCCCAGATCGCCTGCGTGAACTCGAACTGGTTGCCCAGTACCGAGTTGAAGGCCATGAACAGCAGCCCGACCCCGCCGCTCGGCCGCGCCGCGGGCGGCACGTCGGCGTTCGGGTCGTCCGGGCGCTCCCCGTAGGTGACGCCCCGGCGGGCCATCAGGTGGAGCCGCTCGGCGGCCGGGTCTTCGGCGCCGCCGGAACCGCGCGGGTTCGTCTTGCGGATGTGCGCCTGGAACGGGCACTTCAGCGCGGCGCGGTCGCTGTCGTAGGTGAAGTTGTTCGACACCGGGCTTTCCGCGCCGTCTTCCCGCTGGGTGGTCAGCGGCGTGCCGTCTTCGAACCGGCCGATGATCATCGCCCCGGCGCGTTCGCGGTCCTCGCCGGTGAGGCCGAGCGTGTCGGCCAGATCCGCTTCGGCCTGCTTGAACCGCCGGACGTTCTGCTCCAGTTTGCGGAAAACGAAATAGCTGCCGAAATGCACGCCCGGATCCGGGGCCGCGGTGTCGGGAACCAGCACCTGCGCCAGCGGTGCCGCCGGATTCCACACGTTGATGCCGTCGGTGTTGTTCTTCTCCGCATCGACGTCTTCGGTGAGGAACAGCGGCTGGCTGCGGCCGTCGACGTACCCGAAGTGCTCGATGCCCTCGCCGCGCGCGTTGACCCGGCCGAGGCCGGTTTCCTCCGCGAGCACGGTGGCCGAATCCGGCAGCAGGTCGAGGATTTCGTTGCGGCGGGCCGTCATCGCTTTGTCCGTGGCGTCCCCGACCAGTACGACGGCGTGGATTTCCGCGCGGTAGCCCGGATCGAACGTCGACCGCGGCGGGTCGTTCAGCCGGCGCCGCGTGTCCGGCGCGGCCATTCCACGCAGGAACGCCTCGTCCTGCGGGAAGTTCTCGACGCCGAGAACGCGGTAGCCGGCCGCGGTGAGCCCGACGCCGACGTACGGCGTGCTGCTCCCGGTGCCGGCCTTGAACGCACTCACTTCGTCGAGGTGTGCCTTGGCGGACTTCATCTTCCCGGTGACCGAGACGAGAAAGGCGCGCGCCTCCGCCGCGTCGCCGAAGGCGAGGAACAAAGCGGACAAATGGTCGCGGACGTGGGCTTTGAGGATGTTCGGCTGCAGTTCGCCGAGCATCGTCGCGGCATCGCCGGACGCCGTGGTCCAGGACAGCGTGGTGGACAGATCGACACTCATTCGGGTCCCCTCCCGTGTGAAAAAAAGCCCGCCTCTCGGCGGGCACCCGGCCGGCCGGACTCCCCCCTCGGCCGACCGGGTCCCCTGAATACAGGGTGCAGTGCCGGAGGCGGCCGATGCCACCCGATTTCCGCTTTCACACGAAAGATTAAGTTGAGCGCGAAACAGTTTCTGTTCGGAAATAATCCGCGTCAGGCACCGGTGTCCGCGGAGAATGGGCGCGGGAACGCGCGCCGGTAGTCGCCCGGTGACACACCGATCTGCTTGAGGAAGTGGTGACGCAGGTTGTTCGCGGTACCGAGGCCGCTCAGCGCCGCGACCTTCTCCATCGAAAGCGCGGTCGACTCCAGGAGCGTCTGGGCCCGGGCCAGGCGCTGGTTGAGCAGCCACTGCAGCGGGGTCGTCCCGGTGGCGCGCCGCAGCAACCGGTAGAAGGTGCGCGGGCTGACCGCGGCCCGGCGGGCCAGCTCGTCGATGGTCAGCGGGCGGTCGAGGTGCGCGCGGGCCCAGTCCAGCACCGGGGCCAGGCCCTGTTCGTCGGTGGCGGGGACGGAGAGGTCGACGAACTGCGCCTGGCCGCCGGGCCGGTGCGCGGGCACGACCAGCCGGCGCGCCAGCTGGTTGGCGACGTGCGCGCCGAGGTCCCGGCGGACGAGGTGCAGGCACAGGTCGAGCCCGGCGGTCATCCCCGCGCTGGTCAGCACGTCGCCGTCGTCGACGTAGAGGACCGAGTCGTCGACCAGCACCTCGGGGTGGCGCTCGGCGAGCTGGGCGGTGTGCATCCAGTGGGCGGTGGCGCGGCGGCCGTCGAGCAGCCCGGCCGCGGCGAGCGCGAAGGCGCCGGTGCACAGCGACACCACCCGTGCGCCGTTGTCGTAGGCGTTGCGCAGGGCCGAGACCAGGTCCTCGGGCACCGGCACGCCATCCTCCACGCAGGCGTCGGGGACCGAGGGCACGATGACCGTCTCGGCGCCTTCGAGGCCTTCGAGCCCGTACGGCGTCCGCAGGGACAGGCCGGGTGCGTCCGCCGCCGGGGAGCCGACACCGCAGATCCGCAGGTCGTACCAGGGATCGGCCAGGTCGGGCTGGGGCACCCCGAACACGGTGGCCGCAATGCTCACCTCGTACAGGTCCCAGGACCGCAGGCCCATCTCCGCGGGCACGACCAGGGCGACGACTCCCACGCTCATGCTTCCGATCGTATGGCAGGAATTTGGTGGTCGTGGTCAGTGGTGCCACTGGTTGCTGTGCGCCCGCGCTGCGAATCTGGCGTCGGATGATCACCGAACTTCTTGGGGAGCAGTGAAATGACGCAATCTGTGACCGTGCTCGGCCTCGGGTCGATGGGCTCGGCGCTGGCCGGGGCCCTGCTGGATCGCGGTCACGCGGTGACGGTGTGGAACCGCACGGCGGAGAAGGCGGCACCGTTGGTCGAGCGGGGCGCCCGGCTCGCGGCGACGCCCGCGGAGGCGATCGCGGCGAGCCCGCTCGTCGTCGCCTGCGTGCTCGACTACGCCGTACTGCGGGCGGTGACCGGATCGGATCCGTTGTCCGGCAAGGACTTCGTCAACCTGACGTCCGGATCGCCGGAGCAGGCGGAGGAAGCCGCGGGGTGGTTCGGCGCGCGGGGCGCCGGCTACCTCGACGGCGCGATCATGACCACGCCGGAGGGTGTGGGCTCGGCGGAGGTGATGGTCCTGTACAGCGGGCCGCGGCCGGTGTTCGACGCGCACGAACCGGTGCTGGCGGCCCTGGGCGACCCGGTGTACCTCGGGGCGGACCCGGGCCGGGCGTCCCTGTACGACGCGGCCCTGCTGGGCCTGATGTGGTCGGCGATGGCCGGCTGGCTCCACGGCACGGCGCTGGTGGGAGCGGAGAAGACGACCGCGGCCGAGTTCACGCCGGTGGCGATCCGGTGGCTGGGCACGGTGAACCGGTTCCTGACGCGGTATGCGAGCCAGGTGGACGAGGGCCGCTATCCCGGTGACGACGCCACGGTCGACGTGCAGGTCGCGGCCATCGGCCACCTGATTCACGCGGCCGGGGCGCGCGGGGTGGACAACGCGTTGCCGGAGTTGCTGAAGTCCATGATGGAGCGGGCGAGCGAGGCCGGGCACGGGGCGGACAGCTTCGCGAGCCTGGTCGAGCTGTTCGCGGGCCGGGTGGCGGCGAGGTAGGGGAGGGCGCGGCGCGCGGGTGGGGCTTGCGGCCGGGTTTGGGGTGGCGGGTCAGTCGGGGCGATGCCGGGGGCGGTCGATTCAGCGCGCGGCCGCGGGTTGCGGCCGAGTGTGAGGAGTGGCGGTTGGTCCGGCGCCCGCGGCTGGGGTTGGCCGGGCTGGGTCGCGGCGAGGTGGCTGAGCTGGGCGGCGCGAGGTCCGGCGACCGCCGGGTGCGGTTGGCGAGTCAGCCGAGGGCGGTGGTGGCTGCCATCAGCTCGTCCAGAGCCTCGCCGGCCAGCTCGCCGAACTCTCGCTCGTTGCCCGGCGCGACCCAGCGCGCGAAGCCCGTCGTGAATGCCAGACCGCCGATCTCGGCGGCCAGGGTGGCCGTCGGGGCCGGAACTCCGCGGGCACTGAGGGCGTCGGCCATGGCGGCCCGCAACGTCGCGAGCTTCAGCAGCTCGCGCTCGCGCAGGTCGCTGTGGCCGGCGACCACCGCCTGGACCTGGCGCGCCCGGTCCCGCCGTTGCGGCCCGAACGGCGTCGCCGCCGCCTGCAACGCCGCCGCGACCGCCTCGATCGGGGTTGCCGAGGCCGGGGCGTCCGCGATTGCCTCGGCGAAGAGGCGGCTCAGCACTTCCTGCCCCGCGAAGAGCACTTCGCGCTTGTCGCTGAAGTGACGGAAGAACGTCCGCTTGGTCAGCCCCGCCCGCTCCGCGATCTCGGCGACCGTCACGCTGTCGTACCCCCGCTCGCCGAACAGGTCGAGCGCGGCGTCCAGCAGTCGCACGCGCGTGTTCGGCTCCCAGCGGCTCATGGCCCCAGCCTAGGCGATGACACCAGGTGTCATCATGGTGCTAGGGTGATGGCACCAGGTGTCATCACTAAGGGAGAAGCTCATGCGTGTGTTCGTCACCGGCGCGTCCGGCTGGATCGGCCGGGCCCTCGTGCCCGAACTCCTCGACGCGGGCCACGACGTCGTCGGGCTCGCCAGGTCGGACGAGGCCGCCGGCACCGTCGCCGCCATGGGGGCCGAGGTCCTCCGCGGCGACCTCACCGACCTCGACGTCCTGCGCAAGGGGGCCGAGGACGCCGAAGGCGTCGTCCACCTCGCCTTCGGCCACGACTTCAGCCGGATGGATGCCGCCATCCGGACCGACGCGGCCGCCGTCGGTGCCCTGACCGAAGTCCTGGCGGGCAAGGCTTTCGTCGCCGCCTCGGGGACGCCGATGGTGCCCGGGCGCCCGGCGACCGAGCGGGACGAGTCCGTCTTCGCGGGCCCCGTGGCCGGCCGGGGAGACATCGCCCAGGCCGTCCTGCACTCCACCGGCCGCGGCGTCCGCGCGGCCCTCGTCCGGCTGCCGCGATCGGTTCACGGCGAAGGCGACGCCCACGGGCTCATCGCCCGCCTCGTCGCCCTCGGGCGCGAGAAGGGTGTCGCCGCGTACGTCGGCGACGGGGCGCAGCGCTGGCCCGCGGTGCACGTCCTGGACGCCGCCCACCTGTTCCGGCTCGCGCTCGAGCAGGCCCCGGCGGGAGCCGTGCTGCACGCGGTCGGCGACGAAGGCGTGCGGATCCGCGACGTCGCCGAGGTGACCGGCCGCCGCCTCGGCCTGCCGGTCCGGTCCGTGGCCGCCGAAGAACTCGGCTTCCTCGGCGGCCTGCTCGCCCTCGACCAGCCGGCGTCCAGCGCGGAAACGCAGGAGTCGCTCGGCTGGCGGCCCACGCGGCCGGGGCTGCTGGACGACCTCGAGAAGGGGTACTACGACCGCTGAGGAAACTCATGCTTGACGTAGCTAGTTGTTTCAGTCGAGACTGAAACAACTAGCTACTTCTCGAGTAAAGGCAGTCGGCGATGACTCCTCACCAGGTGATGTTCAACAGCCTCGGCACCGCGTGCGCCGGTGACCTGTACCTGCCGGAGGCGGACGCCCCGGTGCCCGGTCTGGTCCTCGGCCACAGCGGGGTGATGGTCAAAGAGGCGCTGGGCGTGTTCGCGCCGTACTTCGTGCGCGCCGGGTTCGCCGTGCTGGCGATCGACTACCGCACGGTCGGGGCCAGCGAGGGCGAACCGCGGGGCCAGGACGTCCCGCAGCGGCAGGTGGAGGACTTCCGCAGCGCGATCTCCTACCTGCAGAGCCGGCCGGAGGTGGACCCGGCGCGGATCGGGCTGTGGGGCGTCAGCATCGGGGGCTCGGTCGCGGTGCAGGCCGCGGTGCTCGACCGGCGCGCGAAGTGCGTCGTGGTGCAGAGCCCCAGCGTGTGGAACGGGTGGCGGTACCTGGAGCGGCTGCTCGGCCGCGCCGGGGTGCACGCGCTGCGGGACCGGCTGGACGAAGACTGGCAGCGCCGCTACGAAGGCGGGGCCAGCGCCCGGGTGCCGCACCTGAGCCTGGAGGGGGAGACCGTGCAGGACACGCCGGACCTGGCCGCCGAGATGTTCCCCCGCTACCGCAACGAGAAGACCCTCGACTCCACCGAGCACCTGCTCACCTTCGCGCCGGAAGACCTCATCCACCGGTTGTCGCCCACCCCGCTGCTGATGGTCGCCAACGGCGGGTGGGACCCGTACCACATGCTCGAGGAGGCCCAGAGCGCGTTCGCCAAGGCCGGCCAGCCGAAACGGCTGCAGGTGCTGCCCTACGACGTCCTCGGCCTCTACACCGGCCCGGGCCTCGACGAGGCGATGGCGCTGGCCGTGGACTGGTTCGACCGCTACCTGCGCAAGACCCGGCTCGCCACCGTCACCCCGACGCCCACCCGCGAGTCGATCGCCGCCATGACACAGTGACGGCAAGCGTCGAGCCGGCCGAGGAGGAGCGCTGTGTCCAGTGAGGACGACCGGGACGAGGTGCTGCGGTGGATCGAGCGGGTGGCCACCTTCTGCGTGGAGGAATGGGCGCTGCCCCCGATCACCGGGCGCATCCTCGGCCTGCTGATGATCTGCGACCCGCCCGAGCGCTCCGCCGGCCAGATCGCCGAAACGATCCAGGCCAGCCGCGCTTCGCTGACCTCGAACATGCGGTTCCTCGCGGCCATCGGGCTGGTCCGCAAGGTGCGCGTGCCGGGTGACCGCACCACCTACTACCGCATCGAGGACGACGCCTGGCACAAGGTGATCCAGCGCAAGCTCGACAGCCTCGGTGCCTTCGGCGACATCGCCGACGAAGGCACGAAACTCGCCGGCGGCAGCGGACCGCGGACCGAACGCATCCGTGCCGCCCAGCAATCCCTGACCTGGCTGCGGGACATCGCCGCCCGCCACCCCCCGAAAACCTGAGGACTTCCCGTGTCACGTCTGCGACCGGAGCTGGACCCGCTCCGGGAAACCCTGCTGCTCACCCTCTACGCGAGGGCTCTGGACGCGAAACAGCCCCACCCGATCCTCGGCGACACGCACTCCGCCGGCCTCGCCGACCGGATCGACTACGACTTCGCCAAGCTCAAGCTGAAGCCCAGCCTCGTCTGCGGCACCGCGCTGCGCGCCAAGAAGCTCGACGAAGCGGTCCGGGCGTTCGTCGCCGTCCACCCGGACGCCGTCGTGCTCGACCTCGGGTGCGGGCTCGACACCCGCGTCCTCCGCTGCGACCCGCCCGGAAGCGTCGACTGGTACGACGTCGACTTCCCCGACGTCGTCGCCCTGCGGCCCCGGTTCCTCCCGGACCGCTCCCGGTGCCTCGGCGCGGACCTGACCACCCCGGGCTGGCTCGATTCGCTGCCCCGCGACCGGCCGGCCATGATCGTCGCCGAAGGCCTGCTGCCGTTCCTGCCCGGCGACAGCTTCCAGCGGATGACCCGCGAGCTGACCGCGCACTTCGTCACCGGTGAACTCGCCATCAACGGCTACACCCGTTTCGCGGCCTGGTCGATGAAGTACCACCCGACGATCAAGGCCATCGGCATCACCGCCGCCCAGGGCTTCGACGATCCGCACGACCCCGCGACCTGGGACGCGGGCCTGACCTTGGCCGAGGAGCAACTGCTCGCCCGCGCCCCGGAGGTCGACGCCTTCCCGCAGCCGCTGCGCGCGGCCACCCGGCTGATGAGCCACAGCACCGCGCTGTCCCGGCAGGGCACGCGCATCCTCCGCTACCGGTTCTGAGCAGTGGTGCAGCGCCGGCGGAGGTGGCGACGATGACACCTCCGCCGGCGCCGGGTCTCAGGCGATCGGCCGGTCCGTCGGCGCGATCGGGCGGGGCAGGACGTCCCGGCCGGTCAGGTAGGCGTCGACGCCGGCCGCGGCGCTGCGGCCTTCCGCGATCGCCCAGACGATCAGGGACTGGCCGCGGCCCATGTCACCGGCCACGAACACGTTGTCCAGGCTCGTCTTGAACGCCTTGTCGCGGGCGACGTTGCCGCGTGCGTCCAGCTCGACGCCCAGGTCCTCGAGCAGGCCCTGCTTCTGCGGCCCGAGGAAACCCATGGCCAGCAGGACGAGCTGCGCGGGCAGCTCGCGCTCGGTGCCCTCGACCGGAACGAACTTGCCGCCTTCGTTGCGCACCTCGACCAGCTTCAACGCCCGCACCCGGCCGGCGTCGTCACCCAGGAACTCCTGCGTGTTGACCGCGTAGAGCCGCTCGCCGCCCTCTTCGTGCGCCGAGGACACCCGGTAGATCATCGGGTACGTCGGCCACGGGTGGGCGTCCGAACGCGCCTCCGGCGGCTTCGGCATGATCTCCAGCTGCGTCACCGAACGCGCGCCCTGGCGGTGCGACGTCCCGACGCAGTCCGCGCCCGTGTCGCCGCCGCCGATGACCACGACGTCGAGGCCCTTCGCGTCGAAGGGGGAGACGTCGAGCTCGCCGGAAGCCACCCGGTTGGCCGGCGGCAGGAACTCCATCGCCTGGTGGATGCCGTCCAGGTCCCGGCCGGGGATCGGCAGGTCGCGCCAGTCGGTGGCGCCACCGGCCAGCACCACGGCGTCGTAGGCCAAAAGCTCGGACACCGGCAGGTCCACGCCGACGTTCACCGACGTCCGGAACTCCGTGCCCTCGGCGCGCATCTGGTCGAGCCGCCGGTCCAGGCGGGACTTCTCCATCTTGAACTCGGGGATGCCGTAGCGCAGCAGCCCGCCGATCTTGTCGGCCCGCTCGAGGACCACGACGCTGTGGCCCGCGCGCGTCAGCTGCTGCGCCGCGGCAAGACCCGACGGGCCGGACCCGACGACCGCGACCTTCTGGCCGGTCTTCGCGACCGGAAGCTGCGGCGTCACCCAGCCCTCGTCGAAGGCCCGGTCGATGATGGAGATCTCGACGCGCTTGATCGTCACCGGGTCGTCGTTGATCCCGAGCACGCACGCGGTTTCGCAGGGCGCCGGGCACAGTGTGCCGGTGAACTCCGGGAAGTTGTTCGTCGCGTGCAGCCGTTCGATCGCCTGCTGCCAGTCCTCCCGCCAGGTCAGCGTGTTCCACTCGGGGATGAGGTTCCCGAGCGGGCAGCCCTGGTGGCAGAACGGGATGCCGCAGTCCATGCACCGGCCGGCCTGCTTCTGCAGCTTCGTCGTGGCGAAGTCTTCGTAGACCTCTCGCCAGTCCATCAGCCGCAGGTCGACCGGACGCCGCTTCGGCTCTTCGCGGGTGGTGGTCAGAAAGCCCTTGGGGTCAGCCATGTGCGGCCTCCATGATCGCCTCGTTCACGTCGCGCCCGTCGCGCTCGGCCTGCACCTGGGCGGCGAGCACGCGCTTGTAGTCCTTCGGCATGACCTTCCCGAAGCGGTCGACGCCCGCGTCCCAGTCGGCCAGCAGTTCCCGCGCGACCGCGGATTCCGTTTCGTTGTAGTGCTTTTCGAGGGTTTCCCGCAGGAAGTCCGCGTCCTCGGAGTCGAGCGGGTCGAGGTCGACCATCTCCGGGTTGACGCGGTGCGCGGGCAGGTCCAGCACATAGGCGATGCCGCCGGACATGCCGGCCGCGAAGTTGCGCCCGATCGGGCCGAGCACGACCATCCGGCCGCCGGTCATGTACTCGCCGCCGTGGTCGCCGACGCCCTCGACGACGGCCAGCGCGCCCGAGTTGCGCACGCAGAACCGCTCGCCGACCTTGCCGCGGATGAAGATCTCGCCGCTGGTGGCGCCGTAGGCGATGACGTTGCCGGCGATGATCTGCTCCTCGGCCACGTACTGCGCTTCGCGCGGCGGCCGCACGATCAGCCGTCCGCCGGACAGACCCTTGCCGACGTAGTCGTTGCCGTCGCCGTAGAGCCGCAGCGTGATGCCCTTCGGCACGAACGCGCCGAACGACTGGCCCGCGGTGCCGGTGAAGGTGACGTCGATGGTGTCGTCCGGCAGGCCTTCGCCGCCCCACCGCTTGGTCAGCTCGGACCCGAGCATGGTCCCCACGGTCCGGTTGACGTTGCGCACCGGCAGTTCCAGCCGCACCTTGTCGCCGGAGTTCAGCGCACCCTCGGCCAGCTGGATCAGCGTGTTGTCGAGGGCCTTCTCCAGCCCGTGGTCCTGCAGCGTCTGCTGCAGCCGGAGACCCGCGGGGGCCATGTCGGGCACGTGGAAGATCGGCGACAGGTCGAGCCCGGCCGCCTTCCAGTGCTCGATCGCCTTGCGCTTGTCCAGGAACTCGGCGTGCCCGACGGCCTCGGCGATCGACCGGAAGCCGAGCGCCGCCAGGTACTCGCGCACTTCCTGGGCGATGAACTCGAAGAAGTTGACGACGTACTCGGCCTTGCCGCTGAACTTCTCGCGCAGCTTCGGGTTCTGCGTCGCGACGCCGACGGGACACGTGTCGAGGTGGCAGACGCGCATCATGATGCAGCCGGACACCACCAGCGGCGCGGTCGCGAAGCCGAACTCCTCGGCGCCGAGCAGCGCCGCGACGATGACGTCGCGGCCGGTCTTGAGCTGGCCGTCGGTCTGCACCACGATCCGGTCGCGCAGCCGGTTGGCCAGCAGCGTCTGCTGCGTCTCGGCCAGGCCGAGCTCCCACGGGCCGCCCGCGTGCTTGATGGACGACAGCGGCGATGCGCCGGTGCCGCCGTCGTGGCCCGAAATGAGCACGACGTCGGCGTGCGCCTTCGAGACACCGGCCGCGACCGTGCCGACGCCGACCTCGGACACGAGCTTCACGTGGATGCGCGCGTTCGGGTTGGCGTTCTTGAGGTCGTGGATCAGCTGCGCCAGGTCCTCGATCGAGTAGATGTCGTGGTGCGGCGGCGGGGAAATCAGCCCGACGCCCGGCGTCGAGAACCGCGTCTTCGCGATCCACGGGTACACCTTCGCGCCGGGCAGCTGCCCGCCCTCGCCGGGCTTCGCGCCCTGCGCCATCTTGATCTGGATGTCGTCGGCGTTGACGAGGTACTCGCTCGTGACGCCGAAGCGACCGGACGCGACCTGCTTCACGGCACTACGCCGCTCCGGGTCGTACAGCCGCTCCGGGTCTTCGCCGCCCTCACCGGTGTTCGACTTGCCGCCGAGGCGGTTCATCGCGATGGCGAGGGTCTGGTGCATCTCCATGGAGATCGAGCCGTAGGAGATCGCGCCGGTGGCGAACCGCTTGACGATCGACGAGACCGGCTCGACCTCGTCGATCGGCACCGGCGGCCGCTGGCCGTACTTGAAGTCGAACAGCCCGCGCAGCGTCAGCAGCTTCTCGGCCTGGTCGTCGACGGCCTTCGTGTACTCCTTGAAGATCTCGTACTTGCCGGACCGCGTGGAGTGCTGGAGCTTGAACACCGTCTGCGGGTTGAACAGGTGCGGCTCGCCCTCCCGCCGCCACTGGTAGTCCGCGCCGGTCTCCAGTTCGCGGTGGGCCGCCCGGACGCCGTCGGCCGGGAACGCGTACTTGTGCCGCTTCGCGACCTCGTCGGCGAGCGTCTCGAAGCCGACGCCGCCGAGGCTGGACGTCGTGCCGGTGAAGCAGGTCTCGATGACCTCTTCGCCGAGCCCGATCGCCTCGAAGATCTGCGCGCCGGTGTAGGACGCGACCGTCGAAACGCCCATCTTCGACATCGTCTTGCGGACGCCCTTGCCGAGCGCCTTGATCAGGTTCTGCGTCGCCTGCTTCGGCGTCACGCCGGGGATCAGGCCGCGGTGGGCCATCTCCTCGACGGTCGCCATCGCCAGGTACGGGTTCACCGCGGCGACGCCGTAGCCGATCAGCAGCGCGATGTGGTGCACCTCGCGGGCGTCGCCGGCCTCGACGATGAGGCCGACCTGCGTGCGCGTCTTCTCGCGGACGAGGTGGTGGTGCACCGCGCCGGTCAGCAGCAGCGAGGGGATCGGCGCGTGGTGCTCGTCGACCCCGCGGTCGGACAGCACGATCAGCCGTGCGCCGTCCTCGATCGCCTCCGACACCTCGGCGCGGATCTCGTCGAGGCGCTTGAGCAGCGCGTCGCCGCCGCCGTGCACGTTGTACCGGCCGAGCACGGTGACCGCCTGGAACTCCGGCAGGTCGCCGTCGTCGTTGACGTGCACCAGCTTGGCGAACTGGTCGTTGTCGAGCACCGGGAACGGCAGCACGATCCGGCGGCAGCTGGCCGCGTTGCCCTCGAGGAGGTTCGGCTCGGCGCCGATCTGGGTGCCGAGCGCGGTGACGAGCTCCTCGCGGATGGCGTCCAGCGGCGGGTTGGTCACCTGGGCGAAGAGCTGGATGAAGTAGTCGAAGATCAGCCGCGGCCGGCTGGACAGGGTGGCGATCGGCGAGTCGTTGCCCATCGAGCCGATCGGCTCCGCGCCGGTGCGGGCCATCGGCTCGAGGATGGCTTCGAGTTCCTCCTCGGTGTAGCCGAACGCCTGCTGGCGGCGGACGAGCGCGGCGTGCAGCGGGACTTCGCGGTCGCGCTCGGGCAGGTCATCGAGGTGCACGAGACCGGCGTCGACCCACTCGTCGTACGGGTGCGCGGTGGCCAGCTCGGTCTTGACCTCTTCGTCTTCGATGATCCGGCCTTCGACGGTGTCCACGAGGAACATGCGGCCGGGCTCGAGGCGTCCCTTCCGGACGATCGTCGCCGGGTCGATGTCGAGCACGCCGACCTCGGAGGCGAGCACGACGAGGCCGTCGTCGGTCACCCAGTAGCGGCCGGGGCGCAGGCCGTTGCGGTCGAGCACCGCGCCGATCTGGCTGCCGTCGGTGAAGGCGACCAACGCCGGGCCGTCCCACGGTTCCATCAGCGTCGAGTGGAACTCGTAGAACGCGCGCCGCGCCGGGTCCATCTCCTGGTGGTTCTCCCAGGCCTCCGGGATCATCATCAGGACAGCGTGCGGCAGCGAGCGGCCGCCGAGGTGTAGCAGCTCCAGGACCTCGTCGAAGCTGGCGGAGTCGCTGGCGCCGCGGGTGATCACCGGGTAGACGCGCTTGAGGTCGCCCGGGATCAGGTCGGTCTCGAGCAGCGCCTCGCGGGCGTCCATCCAGTTGCGGTTGCCGCGCAACGTGTTGATCTCGCCGTTGTGCGCCACGTACCGGTACGGGTGGGCCAGCGGCCACGACGGGAACGTGTTGGTGGAGAAGCGGGAGTGCACCAGGCCGATGGCGCTGGTGACGCGCTCGTCGGTGAGGTCGGCGAAGAAGCGCTCGACCTGCGGCTCGGTGAGCATTCCTTTGTAGACGATCGTGCGCGAGGACAGCGACGGGAAGTAGACGTCGTCCTCGACGAGCTCGTGCTCGGCGCGCTTGCGGACGCAGAACGCGCTGCGCTCGATGTGCAGCGGGTCCGAGTGCTCCGGCTTCGGGCGGCGCGCGGCGAGGAACAGCTGCGTGAAGTGCGGCATGGTCTCGGCCGCGGTCGGCCCGCAGTGCTCGGTGCGCACCGGCAGCTCGCGCCAGCCGAGGACGCGCATGTCCTCCTCGGCGGCGATGCGCTCGATGGTCGTCATGGCCCGGCCGCGGCGCTTTTCGTCCTGCGGCAGGAAAGCCGTGCCGACGGCGTAGGCACCCGGCTCGGGCAGCTCGAAGTCCACGACCGCGCGGTAGAACTCGTCCGGGATCTGGATCAGCAGGCCGGCGCCGTCGCCGGTGTCCGGTTCGGCGCCACGAGCCCCGCGGTGTTCCAGGTTGCGCAACGCGACCAGGGCCTTGGCGACGATCGCATGATCTCGGCGCCCGGTCAGGTCGGCGACGAAGGCGACACCGCAGGCGTCGTGTTCGTAGTCGCTCCGGTAGAGGCCCTTGGCCTCGGCGTTGCTGAGCTGCTCCCCGGACGGGGGCAGGGAACTGGCACGGTGGGTCACGGCTGGCCGCCTCCCAAGGCGTCGGCGCGACCGGCACTCACTCCATTGGGTGGTTCGAGCTGAACCGGTTAACGAAGTGGTCCGGGACCGCGATGGTCAGTCGAGAACAGTTGTCCTGCTCGAAGTGCAAGATGACGCGAGGTACCGGCCGGGCGTCGATGCTCGGAAACCGGACGTGGGTCATCTGGGAGGCCGCACAACGCTGGGCAGCCGAACATGTCGGGTGCTGCGAGCGCGCACAGGCCGGCCACTGTGGTGGGGGCCGTCCGGAGCGCGCGGTGTTACTCCCGGGTTCGCCGGGTCTTATGACGATAGTGTGAATTCGCTGTTATCGACATACGTCGTTGCGTCCGGGTGGGAAATGCCACGCTGGCGTTGACGTGCCCGGGGGTGGTCCCATATGTCGGGCTGGACCTCCCGCAGAGCGGGCTGCGATGCGGCTGACCTGCGGAAACGTCCGTCCGAAGGGGTCTGGGGCGGCTGTCGGGCCCCGGTGCCGGGGTGGGAAGCTGGGTGCATGGCGGACTGGCCCGATGACTGATCGTTATCTCTCCGTGGCTCGGGAAGGCGTCCACGAGATCGAGATCAAGCGCTCCCGGTTCCTCTGCGCGCTCGCTCCGGTGACCTCGGAAGAGGCCGCGCGCGAGTTCATCGCGGCCCGCCGTCGCGCGGATCCGGGTGCTCGTCATCACTGCCACGCCTTCGTTTTGGGGCCGGATGGGCGAATCCAGCGGTCCAGTGACGACGGTGAGCCCGCGGGCACGGCGGGCACGCCGATGCTGGAAGTGCTGCGCCGCCGCGAGCTGACCGACACGGTCGCGGTGGTGACGCGGTACTTCGGGGGAGTGCTGCTGGGGGCGGGCGGGTTGATCCGCGCGTACGGTCAGTCCGTTTCGGACGCTGTCGAAGTGGTTGGTGTACTAGAACACCGGCGTCTCAGTCTGGTCGAGGTGGCGGTGAGCTACGACCGCGCGGGCCGGCTGGAGAACGACCTGCGCGCCTCTTCGTACGTGCTCCACGCGACCCGCTTCGACGAGCTGGCCCGCTTCGAGGTCGGTCTGGCCCCGGGCGAGGCCGGCGCTTTCCACGGCTGGCTCGCCGACCTCACCAACGGTGAGGCGGCGACGACCGCCCTCGGCGACCACTGGGTGGCCCACCGGGGCTGAGTGGTCCGGTCGCGGAACCGCTTGGCGCGCAACGAACTTTCGGCGCTTCCTTCGGCAGGTTCTTTCGTGGCACCATGTCCTGCCACCGAGTTCCGGTACCACCTCGATCCCCTGAACGTTGTCAGTCCGGCAATCGCCGCGCTGACAACGTTGTCACCACGCCCGACAACGATGTCGCCCGGCGGTAAGCGTGCGACAAGGAGAGGATGGGTCATGTCCAGACCATTGGTCGGCCGGGTGGGGGCCGCCGTGCTCGCCGCGGTTCTCCTCGGCGCGGGGTTCGCCGCGGCGCCGGCCGGCGCCGCGACGCTCGCCCTCACGCAGTACGTGAATCCCTTCATCGGCACCGACAACAGCAACTCGCCGAACCCCGTGCCCGGCGGCGCCGGCGGCAGCACGTACCCCGGCGCCGTCGTGCCGTTCGGCATGGTGCAGTTCAGCCCGGACACCCCGACCGCGTCGCCGTCCGGGTACCGCTACGGCGACACCAGCATCGAGGAGTTCAGCCTCACCCACTTCAACGGCGCCGGCTGCGCCAACAACGAAGACCTCGGCCTGCTGCCGATCACCGGCGCGATCGGGACGTCGCCGGGCACCGGCTGGACCGGGTACGCCGGCCGCTACACCAAAGCGAACGAGTCGGCCGCCCCCGGCTACTACAAGAACAAGCTCGACACCTACGACACCACCGTCGAGCTGTCGGCCACCCAGCGGTCCGGCTTCATGAAGCTGACCTACCCGAACACGACGTCCGCGCGGCTGCTCGTCAACACCAGCCGCAGCGCCACCGGCAGCCGCACCGGAAGCATCGGCATCAGCGGCAGCCAGCTCACCGGTTCGGTGACCGGCGGTGGCTTCTGCGGCTCGTCGAAGACGTACCAGATCTTCTACGTCATCCAGTTCGACCGCGCGCCCAGCGGCTTCGGCACCTGGCTCGGCGGCACGGTCAGCGCCGGGAGCGCGAGCACCAGCGGCACGAACTCCGGCGGGTACGTCACCTTCGACACCTCGAGCAACACGACCGTCCAGGCGAAGATCGGCATTTCCTTCGTGAGCCTGGCCAACGCGCAGGCGAACCTCGCCGCCGAGAGCCCCGGCTTCGACTTCGCCGGGATCCGGACCGCGGCCGACACGAAGTGGAACGACGTGCTGAACCGGGTGCAGGTGACCGGCGGGGCGACTGCGGACCTGCAGAAGTTCTACACGGCGCTGTACCACGTCTTCCAGAACCCGAACATCGCCAGCGACACGAACGGCCAGTACCGCGGGTTCGACCAGGCGGTGCACACCGCGTCCCACACCGTCTACCAGAACTACTCCGGCTGGGACATCTACCGGTCGTGGGCCGCGCTGATCGCGCTGGTCGCCCCGAACGAAGCGAGCGACATCGCGAAGTCGATGGTCCTGGACGGCCAGCAGGGCGGGTTGCTGCCCAAGTGGTCGCACAACAGCAACGAGCACTTCGTGATGACCGGCGACCCCGGCCCGATCATCGTCGGCAGCATGTACGCCTTCGGCGTCCGCGGCTTCGACACCGCGGCCGCCTTGACGCTGATGGACAAGAGCGCGAGTGGCGGCACCACGCAGGGGCAGGCGATCCGCGGCCGGGAGAGCGGTTACCTCAGCCGGCACTACGTCTACGAAGACCCGTCCGACTCGCTCGAGTACTCGGCGTCGGACTTCGCGGTGGCCCAGTTCGCGAAGGCCGTGGGTGACACCACGAAGTACACCACCTACATGCAGCGGGCCCAGTGGTGGCAGAACGTGTTCGGCCCCGACTCCGGCTACATCCAGCCGCGCGGCAGCACCGGCACCTGGGCGTGGCCGGTCGTGCCGTCGAGCAACAGCGGGTACACCGAGGGCAACCCGTCGCAGTACACCTGGATGGTGCCCTACAACTACCAGGGCCTGATCAACCTGATGGGTGGCCGTCAGACCGCCGTCCAGCGGCTGGACCACCACTTCACCCAGCTCAACGGCGGCCTCACCCAGCCGTACTTCTACATCGGCAACGAGCCGGAGCACGGCGTGCCGTGGGCCTACAACTACGCCGCCCACCCGCAGGGCACCAGCTCGGCGGTGCGGCGCGTGATGAACGAGTCGTTCACCACCGGCCCGGGCGGCCTGCCCGGCAACGACGACCTCGGCGCCACCTCGGCGTGGTACGTCTTCGCCGCGCTGGGGATGTACCCGGCGACGCCGGGTGCGGACGTCCTCGCCCTGCACGGCCCGCTGTTCCCGTCGGCCTCGATCATCCGGCCGTCCGGGACGATCCGGATCACCGGCACCGGCGCCGGCCAGGGCGCCCAGTACGTGCAGAGCGTGAGCGTCAACGGCGTGGCGACGACCAAGTCGTGGATCCGCTACGGCGACATCGCGGGCGCCTCCACGCTGAGTTACTCGATGGGCTCGTCGCCGAGCAGCTGGGGCACGAGCGTGTCGGACGTCCCGCCGTCGTACAACGACGGGTTCACGCCGCCACCCGCCGCGCCGGAGCTGGGCACGAACCTGGCCCAGGGCAAGGCGGTCACGGGCTCGGCGTCGTGCAACTCGGCCGAGTCCCCGGACAAGGCCGTCGACGGCAGCCTGGCGGGCAACAGCAAGTTCTGCAGCACGGCGGCGACGAAGTCCCTGCAGGTCGACCTCGGGTCGGCGCAGAACGTGTCGGCGTTCGTGGTCAAGCACGCCGGACTGGGCGGCGAGACCACGGGCTGGAACACCGGCGCGTTCACGATCCAGACGTCGACCGACGGCTCGTCGTGGACGACGGTCGCGTCCGTGTCCGGATCACGGGCGAGCCGCACCTACCACCCGATCGCGACCCGCTCGGCCCGGTACCTGAAGCTGAACGTCACCACCCCGGCCAACGACGGCAACGGCGCGGCCCGCATCTACGAGTTCGAGGCCTACCGCTGACCCCTCGTGAGTGTTCAGGCGGGTTCCAACCCGCCTGAACACTCACGACCGGGTTGCGGCAGACCACTCCTCGCGGGTGATGGCGTACTCGACTTCGCCGTGTTCGCTGCCCGGGGCGCGCTCGTGCTCCGGGAATTCCTCGAAGTAGGTACGGATGAACTTCATCCCCAGCTTTTCCATCACGCGGCGCGACGCCGTGTTCACCGTCATGGTGGACGCGCTCACGCGGCGGACCCCCAGTTCGGTGAAGCCCTTCGCGAGCAGTGCCGCGGAGCCTTCGGTGCCGTAGCCCTTGCCCCACGCCTTCCGGTGCAGCCGGTAGCCGAGTTCGGGCTCGTCCGGCGGGTCGTCCGGGCGCGGGCGGAAATGGAACCACCCCAGGAAGTCGCCGGTGCTCTTTTCGATCGCCGCCCAGAACCCGTAACCGGGGAAACGCTCGTAGTAACCGAGGAACGCGGGGAGATCCAGCGTGACGATCTCGGCGCGGTCGGCCGGCTGTCCCCCATTGAGGTACTTCATGACGGCCGGGTCGTCGTAGAGCTCGAAGAGCGCGTCGGCGTCGTTCTCGGTGAACCGGCGGAGGATCAACCGCTCGGTTTCGAGGAATACGTGCATCGGGTGATGCTGGCAGTGACCCCAGAGTGTGGCAACGTGTTTACGCCGCGGCGGCGAAGACCTCGCCCAGCGCCCGCGAACCGGCTTCGGTGAGCAGGGCGGGCACGCGCTCGCCGCACTTGCCGGGATGCGCGGGTGCGATCAGGCCGAGCCGCGCGAGCCGGTGCACGGTGGACTGGTCGCAGCAGCTCAGGCCGTCGATGAAGAGGTCGGGCTCGCAGCTGCAGCTGATCTCGGCGTGGCCCCCGGCCACGGCTCTCAACGTGGCCCGCTCACGATGGTTCAATGTGGTGATCATGGCGGCGCCTCCTTCCCGTCGTGCTCATTAGACGCCCCACCACCGACAGTTTCCGCCTCCGAGCGTGCGAACCCGGGTATTTCAGGGGTTCACCTAGGGTTTGGCGTGTCGCGCCGTTCCGGGGTGTAAGAGGAGTACCCCTACGGGAGCGGTTCAAGCGTCGTCTTCCGCAGGTGCCGGAAAACGATCGAGGTCCGGAACCCGACGATCTCCCGGCGCAACGCGAGCCGGTCGGTCAGGAATGCGTGCAACGCGTCGATGTCGGGGGTGGTCACTTCGATCAGGAAATCGTCGTTTCCCGCCGTGACGTATACCGAGAGCACTTCCGGGAGTTCGGCGATCGACCGTTGGAAGGAATCGATCACCGCCCGGCTCAACGGCCGCACCTGCGCCGTGACGAGCGCCCGGACGCCGCGGTTGAGGCTCGCCAGATCGACGTCGGCGTGGTAGCCGCGGATGACGCCGCGCTCGCGCAGCAGCCGGATGCGTTCGAGGCACGTCGAGGGCGCGATGCCGACCTTCCGGGCGATGTCCCGGTTGGTCTGCCGCGCGTCCTCCTGCAGGTGCCGCACGATCGCCGAATCAAGTTCGTCCAGCATCCACTCTCCCGGTCCGTTCCGAATTTCGTTCGGCAGGCCCACGCTGGCGCCGATCTTCACTCTAGCTTCGGGCTTCATGACCGCACATGAGCAGCTCGTCACCCGAAAAGGCCGTCGATCCGGCATCACCACGATGGTCGCGATCCACTCGACCGCCCTCGGCCCCGCCGTGGGCGGCTGCCGCTTCAAGCCCTACGCCACGCTCGAAGAAGCCATCGGGGACGTCCTCCGCCTGTCGGCCGCCATGACGGCGAAGTGCGCCGTCGCCGGACTGGCGTTCGGGGGCGGCAAGAGCGTCATCGCGCCCGAGCCGGGCCGCGTGCTCTCACCGGAGGAGCGCCGGGCCGTCCTGCTCGACCACGCCGACCTGATCGCCGAGTTCGGCGGTCGCTACCAGGCCGGTCCGGACGTGGGCACCGGTCCGGCCGACATGCTGGTGCTCCGCGAAGCCTCGCCGTACGCGTTCTGCACGCCCGAGTCGGCGGGCGGAACCGGTTCCTCCAGCGGCCCGACCGCGGTCGGGGTGCTCGCCGCGCTCCGCGCCGCGGTCGGCTCGACGGCCATGACCGGACGCCGGGTGGTGATCAGCGGCTACGGCTCGGTGGGTGCCCACCTCGCGGCGAGCCTGCACGCCGCCGGCGCCGACGTCGTCGTCTCCGACATCGACCCCGGCAAGCGGGCCGGCGCGGAGAAGCAGGGCCTGAGCTGGGTCGAGCCGGAGAAGGCACTCACCCTCACCGCGGACGTGGTGATCCCGGCGGCGGTCGGCGGGGTGCTGAGCCCGGAGACGGTGGCCCGGCTCGACACGCCGCTCGTCGTCGGCCCGGCCAACAACCAGCTCACCGGCGACGCCGTCGCCGACACCCTCGCGGCCCGCGGGATCCTGTGGATCCCGGACTACGTGGCGAGCGCCGGCGGGATCCTGTACACACTTTCGCGCGAGGCCGAGGGCTTGGACCACGAGCGCGCGCTGGCCCGCGTCGAGACGATCGAGGACACCGTGCGCACGATCCTGGCCGCGGCCGAGGCCAACGCGACCACTCCGCTGCAGGAGGCGGCCGCGCTCGCCGAACGCCGGCTCAGCCCGTCGTGAGTGGTAAGGCGGGTTAGAACCCGCTGTGCTGTCTCAGGACCTCACGGACAGGTGTGTTTCAGGACTTCGCGGACAGTGTGTGGTTGGTGAGGGGTTGGTAGCGTACCGATCGGTTTAGCGTGAGCTGGCGGGTGACGGTGTCGCCGATCATGATGGTGACCCGGTCGCCTTGCCAGTAGACGCTGGCGGTGTGGCCGACCCAGGCGCGTCCGATGATGATGGAGCAGCCGGAGAACGCGATCACGCCGGTGGCCGAGACCGGTCGGGTGGTGAGCCCGCTGGGCCGGTGTGGGCCGGTGGGAGGGATGGCTTTGGGTCGGGCGTCGTAGCGCTGCTGGGGTGTGTGGCCGTTGAGGCTTTGGTGGCG
>NZ_BNAW01000010.1 GCF_014654205.1 Amycolatopsis bullii | reverse complement strand
TCGCGGCCGGAGGTTTTGGCGCACAACGTGGAGACGGTGCCGCGGATCTTCAAGCGGATCCGTCCCGGGTTCCGGTACGCGCGATCGCTGGAGGTCATCACGAAGGCTCGCGAAGCCGGTTTGGTGACGAAGTCCAACCTGATCCTCGGCATGGGCGAAACCCCGGACGAGGTCGCGCCCGCGATGCAGGACCTGGTCGACGCCGGGTGCGAGATTTTGACGATCACGCAGTATTTGCGTCCCTCGCCGCGGCATCACCCGGTGGACCGGTGGGTGAAGCCGGAGGAGTTCGTCGAGCATTCCAAGGCGGCCGAGGCGATGGGCTTCGCCGGTGTCATGGCCGGGCCGCTGGTGCGCTCGTCGTACCGCGCGGGACGGCTGTACGCGCAGACCAAGCGTTACCGTGGAGAAGAGCTGCCGGAGAACCTGGCCCACCTCGCCGACCAGGGCCCGGCTTCGCAAGAGGCCAGCTCGCTGCTGGCCCGATAGGAAGGGGCGGATCAATGGCGATCAGCGTCTTCGACCTGTTTTCCATCGGCATCGGCCCGTCGAGTTCCCACACCGTCGGGCCGATGCGGGCGGCACTGACCTTTGTGGACGGCCTCGGCGACGACCTCGCGCGGACCTCCCGGGTCCAGGCCGAGCTGTTCGGCTCGCTCGGCGCGACCGGGTTCGGCCACGGCAGCGACAAGGCCGTCCTGCTCGGGCTGTCCGGTGAGCGTCCCGAAGAGATCGACACGGACACCGTGCCGGGCCGCATCTCGTCGATCCGCGAGTCGGGCCGGTTGCTGCTGGCAGGCACGCACGAAATCGCGTTCGACGAGGACACCGACCTCACCATGCACCGCCGCAAGTCGCTGCCCGCCCACCCGAACGGCATGGTCTTCCGCGCCTTCGACGCCGACGGTGCGCTGCTGCGCGAGCGGACGTACTACTCGGTCGGCGGCGGCTTCGTCCGCGACGAGTCGTACGAGACGGACACGGTGTTCGTCGAGGACTCCACGCCGGTGCCGTACCCGTTCCGCACGGGTGCCGACCTGCTCGCGCACTGCGCGTCGACGGGCCTGCCCATCAGCGAAATCATGCTGGCGAACGAACTGTCCTGGCGCACCGCGGACGAGGTGCGTTCGGGGCTGCTGGACATCTGGGCGGTCATGGCGGAGTGCGTCCGCAACGGCTGCACCCACGAAGGGGTGCTGCCGGGCGGCCTGAAGGTCCCGCGGCGGGCGCGGGCGCTGCACGAGAAGCTGCTGGCCGAGGACGGCGCGGACGACCCGCTGTACGCGATGGACTGGGTGAGCCTGTACGCCCTCGCCGTCAACGAGGAGAACGCCGCGGGCGGCCGGGTGGTGACGGCCCCGACCAACGGCGCGGCCGGGATCATCCCGGCGGTGCTGCACTACTACCAGCGCTTCATCCGCCATTCGAACGACGACGGCATCGTGACGTTCCTGCTCACCGCGGGCGCGATCGGCTCGATCCTCAAGCAGACGGGCTCGATCTCGGGCGCGGAGGTCGGCTGCCAGGGCGAGGTCGGTTCGGCCTCGGCGATGGCCGCGGCGGGCCTGACCGAGGTGCTGGGCGGAACCCCGGCGCAGGTCGAGAACGCGGCCGAGATCGGGGTCGAACACCACCTGGGCCTGACGTGCGACCCGGTGGGCGGCCTGGTCCAGATCCCCTGCATCGAGCGCAACGCGGTGGGAGCGTCGAAGGCGATCCACGCGGCGAGGATGGCGATGCGCGGCGACGGCAGCCACGTGGTGACCCTGGACAAGGCGATCAAGACGATGCGCGAGACCGGCGCGGACATGAGCGTGAAGTACAAGGAAACGGCCCGCGGCGGCCTGGCGGTGAACGTCATCGAGTGCTGACCTCAGGGCACTTTCACGTGAAAGTGCCCGGGTCAGTTCCGGCGGTCGTCCGGGTCGACGGCCAGCTTCAAGCCGACTTCGACCAGGCGCCAGCCCAGTTGCTGCTTCCGCGTTCCCGGGTGGCGGCTCGGCGTCGCGCGGCCCGGTGGGCGGTTGCGCACGCCGTGGCGCAGCTCGTTCTCCCGTTCGTGGACCAGGTCCTCGGCCATCAGAAAGTGCACCGGATCGCCCCCTGCGTCGATGTTCGGTGTCGGTGGTCCCATGGTCGCCGAGAGTGCCCGCCGTGGCCACCGGTTTTCCGCACCGCGAACACAGGGTGAGGGCCACCCCGGCGCCGCGGCCTAGACTCGCGGGATGGAGTCGACCTCGGTGGTGAACGCCGGCGAAGCGCTGTTCCGGCCGGTGCGCACCGGCAACGCCTTCGAGGAGACCGTCGAGCGGCTGCTGCAGGCGATCCGGTTGGGCGTCGTCGGCGCGGGGGAGCGGCTGCCGTCGGAACGCGAGCTCGCCGAACGGCTCGGCGTCAGCCGCGTCACGCTGCGCGAGGCCATCCGGGCCCTCTCCGACGCCGGTTACGTGGAGTCACGACGGGGCCGGTACGGCGGCACGTTCGTGCACGACACCCTGCCCGCCCCGCCCGAGCCGGGCGGCGAGGTCGACGCCGTCTCGCTGGAAGACGCGCTGAGCCTCCGCTACGTCCTCGAGACCGGCGCCGCCGAGATGGCCGCCGCGCGGTCGCTGAGCCCGGCCGACCGGCAGCACCTCACCGGCACGCTCGCCGAGGCCGCCGGCGCGGAGCTCGGCGACTACCGCCGCAAGGACTCCCGGCTGCACCTGGCCATCGCCGAGGTCACCGCGTCCGGCTCGCTGACCACGGCGGTGGCCGACGCCCGCAGCCGCGTCAACCAGCTGCTCGACCGGATCCCCCTGCTCCCGCCCAACCTCGAGCACTCGAACGCCCAGCACGAAGCGATCGTGGACGCGATCCTGGCCGGCGACGCGCCCGCCGCCCGCCGGGCGATGGCGGAACACATCGAGGGCACGGCCTCGCTGCTGCGGGCCTTCTTGTCCTGAGCTTGTCCGGCTCCTTCACAGGATTCGAACAACCTCCGTTGCTTTTCCACCGAACTTTGTCCCCCGTCCGGTCGTCATCCGTTCGTGACCTTGCCGACCGAGAACCAAGACAAGCCCGGCCACCCGCGGTGGCGCCGCGCCCGGCGGATCGCCGGCTGGACGCTCGGCGTCCTCCTCGGCGGGCCGCTGATCGCGTTCTGGGTCGCCTACCTGGTGCTCGACGTCCGCAGCCCCCAGGAAGTCCTGGCCGGGCTCGGCAAGACCGTCGTCCTGAAGTACGCGGACGGCTCCGAGCTGCTCAAGGTGATCCCGGCCGACGGCGACCGGACGTTCGTTCCCTACTCGCAGGTGCCGTCGAAGCTGCGGGACGCGATCATCGCCACCGAGGACCCGACCTTCTGGGACAACCAGGGCTTCGACCCGACCGGCATCGGCCGGGCGTTCCTCACCGGCGTCGGCGGCGGGTCCGGGATCACCCAGCAGTACATCAAGAAGTCCACCGGCGACGAAGACGCGACGCTCGGGCGCAAGTTCGCCGAGCTCGTGCTGGCCACGAAGATCACCCAGGAGCAGGGCAAGGAGCAGATCTTCGAAAGCTACGTCAACATCATCTCCTTCGGCCGCGGCACGTTCGGGCCCGCCGCGGCGATGAACGCCTACTTCGGCCGGAAGCTCGACGACTCGATCACCTGGAGCGAAGCCGCCTTCCTCGCCGGGATGATCCAGTCCCCGTCGGTGCACGACCCCGCCGCCTCGGGGGACCTCCACGCGAGCCGGCGCTGGCAGTACGTGCGCGACAAGCTCGTGAGCCGCGGGTACGTCGGCGGTGACGAGCCGATGGCCTACCCCGGCGGCGAGATCCAGCCGCCGTCGGAGACCCGCGCCGGCCGCGTCACCTACGACGAGTTCCACGTCAAGCAGCAGGTCCTCGCCGAGCTCGAACAGGACGGCTTCCCGCTCGGCCGGCTCCAGCAGGGCAACCTGACCGTCGAGACGACGCTGGACCGCGGGATGCAGGACGCCGCGAAGAAGGCGTTGCGGGACAAGCTGAACGAAGAGCCGAAGGAGTTCCGCGGCGCCGTCGTCGCGGTCGACCCCGGTACCGGGGCCGTCCGCGCCTACCAGGGCGGTGACCAGGGCGTCCGCGACTACGCGAGCACCCCGCACGCGCTCGGCTCGGCGTTCCACCCGTTCACGTTCACCGCGGCGCTGCTCCACGGCTTCGGCCCCGACCAGCCGATGCCGGGGTTCTCGAAGGTCGAATTCCTCGGCGAGACCTTCCAGTACCCGGATCCCTGCGGCAAGAAGTGCACCCCGCGCCGGGCGGTCGAAACGCACGCCGCCGGCACCCTGGTCGCGCTGGCGAAGAAACTCGGCCCGGAGGCGGTGAGCGAAGCCGCCCGGCAGGCCGGCATCCCGGACGCCGTGGACGCCGTCCCGACCCTGCGCGAGAAGGACGGCTTCCTCATCGGGCCGGGCATCGCGATCGGCCGGTACCCGTTGCGGCCGCTGGACGTCGCGGGCGCCTACGGGACCTTCGCCGCCGGTGGCCGGCGCAGCACCCCGCACCTGGTGGCGAAGATCCGCGACGAAAGCGGCGCGGTCGTCTGGGCGCACCAGGACACCTCGAGCCCGGCGTTCGGCGACGACGACAGCAGCCGCCGCGTCGCCGCGGAGGTCACCGCGACCCTGCGCACCGGCGGCCGCCCGGCGGCGCTGTCCACCGGCGAGGCGGAGCACGGCACCAGCCCGGACTACCAGGACGCCTGGGCCGTCGGCTACACCCCGCAGCTGGCGACGGCGGTCTGGATCGGCTCCGACGACGAGCGGCGGCTCAAGGACGCGAGCGGCCGGAAGCTGACCGGTGACGTCGTCCCCGCCGACGTCTGGCGGGCGTTCACGACGGCCGTCCGGCCGCGCTGACTCACCGCACCAGGGCCAGCACGAACCCGTCGTACCCCTTGCCGCCGACGGTCTGGACCGCGGTCGCGTCGATCCGGTCCTCGGCCGCCAGCAGCTCGAACATCTCGCGGGCGCCGCGGACGTTCGGGTCGTCGATGCCCGCGTCGGCCACCCGGCCCTGCCGGACGACGTTGTCGACGACGATCGCCGTGCCCGGCCGCGCCAGCCCCAGCGAGGCGCGGACGTAGTTCGCGAGGTTGACCTTGTCGGCGTCGATGAAGACGAAGTCGAACGGCCCGCTCAGCGTCGGCAGCGTGTCGAGCGCGGCGCCGACGCGGATGTCGACGACGTCCTCGCCGAAGCCCGCCCGCGCCAGGTTGGCCTTCGCGACCTCGGCGTGTTTCGGCTCGTATTCGCAGGTCACCAGCCTGCCGCCGGCCGGCAGCGCGCGGGCGAGCCAGATGGTGCTGTACCCGCCGAGCGTGCCGATCTCCAGGATCGTGCGCGCCCCGGCGAGCCGGGCGAGCAGGTGGAGCAGCTTGCCCTGGTTGGGCGCGACGGCGATGTGCGGGAGCCCGGCGGCGTCGGCGTCGGCCAACGCCGAGTCGAGCACCGGGTCGGGGGCGAGCAGTGCGCCGGCGAGGTAGTCGTCGACGGCGGTCCAGGTCTGGTCGGTCATGGCACCTCCACGGCCAACATAGCCCGGGTGGGATCATGCTCGCCGACGGCGTTTCCGGCGGGAAGGTGAGCATGGACGACTACCGCGTCGTCGCCGACGCCATCGCCGCCGACATCGAAGCCGGCCGCCTCCGCCCCGGCGACCGGCTGCCGCCCCAGCGCCGCTTCGCGCGGCAGCGGGGCATCGCCGGTTCCACGGCCGCGCGCGTCTACGGCGAACTCGTCCGGCGCGGCCTGGCCGTCGGCGAGGTCGGCCGCGGCACGTTCGTCCGCGCGGCCAAGCCGCCGCCCGAACCCGCGCTCGCCGAGCCCGGCGAAGCCCGCGTCGACCTCGAACTGAACTTCGCCGTCCTGCCGGAGGAGTCGGCGCGGCTGGCGCGCGCACTGGAGCCGTTGCTGCGCGACGACGTCCTGACCGCGGCCCTGCACCCGATCGGCGCGGCGGGCACGCGAGCGGCCCGCGAGGCGGCGGCCGGGCTGCTCGCCCGCGGCGACTGGCGCCCGGACCCGGCGACGGTGCTGTTCACCGGCAACGGCAGGCAGGCGCTCGCCGCTTCGATCGCCGCGTTCGTGCCGGTCGGCGAGCGGCTCGCGGTGGAGTCGCTGACCTACCCGGTGGTGAAGGCACTGGCGTCGCGGCTCGGCGTGGAGCTCGTGCCGATCGAAACCGACGAGTCCGGCCTGGTCCCGACGGCCCTGGAAGCGGCCGGGCCGGT
Source organism: Amycolatopsis bullii (assembly GCF_014654205.1). Lineage (GTDB taxonomy): Bacteria > Actinomycetota > Actinomycetes > Mycobacteriales > Pseudonocardiaceae > Amycolatopsis > Amycolatopsis plumensis. The sequence goes on along the minus strand of NZ_BNAW01000010.1, from coordinate 175,624 downwards.
GCGCGCGCTCTACGTCCAGCCGACGCTGCACAACCCGCTCGGCACGACGATGCCGCCGCAGCGCCGCGCCGAGCTCGCCGAGGTGGTGGCCCGCCTGGACCTGCCGGTGATCGAGGACGGCATCTACACGTTCCTGCGCGACGACGTACGCCCCTTCGCCGCGTACGCGCCGGAGCGCACGGTGTTCGTCGACAGCCTCTCCAAGCGCGTCGCACCCGGTTTGACGGCGGGGTTCCTCGTCTCGCCCCCGGCTTGGACGGCCCGCCTGGCGTCGTCGGTGCGCTCGGGTGCCTGGGCGGCGTCCCGGTTCGCCCTCGAGGCGGCGACGCAGTGGATCGTGACGGGCACCATCGCCGGCATCGAGGCGGCGAAACGCCGTGACGCGGCCGCCCGCGCGGCCGTCGTGGCGGAGCGGCTGCCGGGCCTGCGCGGCGACCCGGCGTCGTACCACCGCTGGTGGGAGCTGCCGGAGCGCTGGCGGGCGGAGACGTTCGTCGCGGCGGCGGCCCGCCGGGGGATCGCGCTGTCCCCGGCGGCGGCGTTCGCGGTCCTGCCGGGCCACGCGCCGAACGCGGTCCGGATCGCGGTGTCGGCCCCACCGGTGGAGACCCTCGCCGCGGCGCTCGACGTGCTGGCGGGCTTGGCCGCCGCCAGCCCGGACGACCTGCTGACCGACTGACAGCGCCTGGCAGCGCGTGCCAGCGTCGCGCCAGCGGGGTGTGCGCCCGGCGCCAGTGATCTTCGCCAGCCTTCGGGAGTCACACCGAAACCCGAAGGAGCAACGCATGCACGTCACGATCGTCGGCGCCGGCCTCGGCGGCCTCACCCTCGCCCGCGTCCTGCACGTTCACGGCATCCCTGCCGAGGTCTACGAAGCCGAGCCGTCCCCGACGGCGCGGAGCCAGGGCGGGATGCTCGACATCCACGACTACAACGGGCAGCTCGCCGTCGAAGCGGCGGAGCTGATGGAGGAGTTCCGCGGCCTGATCCTGCCGGGCAGGCAGGCGATGCGGGTCCTCGACCGGCACGGAACCGTGCTGTTCGAACAGCCCGACGACGGCACGGGCGGCCGCCCCGAAGTGCAGCGCGCCGACCTGCGGCGGATGCTGCTCGACGCGCTGCCGGACGGCACTGTCCACTGGGGACACAAGGTGACCGGGGCCCGTGCGCTCGGCGACGGCCGCCACGAGGTGACCTTCGACGACGGTGGCACCGTCGTCACGAGCCTGCTGATCGGGGCCGACGGCGCGTGGTCGCGGATCCGGCCGCTGCTCACCGACGCCACCCCCGCGTACGTCGGCGAAGCCTTCGTCGAGACCTACCTGTACGACGCGGACACCCGGCACCCCGCCGCCGCGAAGGCGGTGGGCGGCGGCTCGCTGATGGTGCCCTCGGTCGGCAAGGGCATCCACGCCCACCGGGAAAGCGGGGACACCCTGCACACCTACGTGTCGCTGATCCGGCCGTTGGCGTGGTTCGACGCGCTCGACTTCAGCGATCCCGCCGCGGCCGCCGCGCGGGTCGCGGCCGAGTTCGACGGCTGGGCACCGGAACTGACCGCGCTGATCACCGACGGCGACACCGCACCCGTCCTGCGGCCGCACCACACCCTGCCGATCGGGCACCGCTGGGCGCGCGTGCCGGGGGTGACGCTCGTCGGCGACGCGGCCCACCTCATGCCGGCCAACGGCGAAGGCGCCAACCTCGCCATGCTCGACGGAGCCGAGCTCGGCCTCGCCCTCGCCGCGCGCCCCGGTGCCGTCGAAACCGCGCTCGCGGAGTACGAGGAAGCCATGTTCCCGCGCAGCGCCAAGGTCGGCCAGGAAGGAAAGCGGTTCGACGAGCTCCTCGCCGGCGTCGCGGAGGACGACGTCCCGCGGGTCTTGATCGACGCGTTCCGGGAGTTCACCGGCGCGGTGCGGGAGTCCTAGGGGGCGTACTTCCCGACGAAGCTGCCGCAGGTCACGACGCGGCCCGTGAGCCGAGCCTGGATCGCCTTCTCCAGCCCCAGGTAGTCGAACACCGGCGTGTCGGCCGGGATCGACTCCGGCACCGGGCCGCCCGTCGCCAGCATCCGGTACGAATCCGTCTGGAACAGCACCAGGTAGCCGCCTTCGCGGTTCAGCCGGTCCGCCGTCGCGAGCATGCGCCCGGGCGCGTCGCCGACGATCTCCAGCGGCAGCGGCCACTCGAGGGGGAACGGGTTGCGCAGGCCGAACGCGGGGTAGGCGAACGGGCTGTCCGGCAGGATCGCCGTCCGCGCGGCCGGGAAGCGATCCAGGCAGGCGCGGATCTGCCGGACGAAGGCGAACGTCGACGGGTTCGTGCGGATCCCGGCCATCGCCGGGGTGACCGCGCCGAGGTCCTCGGTCAGCCGGTCGTGGCTGACGTCGAGGTAGGCCGCCTGGTCGTGGCGCGCCACGACGACCCAGCCGCAGACCGCCACCACCAGCAAGCCGGCCGTTGCCGTCACCGCGCTGTGCCAACTCGGTCGCGGGCGAGAGGGGATCAGCTGGCCCAGCAGCAGCAACGTCGTCAGGGCGAGGGTGCCGCAGAGCAGCGTCGGGGTGTCGTTGCCCCACGACAGGCTCGTCATGAACCCGGTGGCGAGCACGAGCAGCCCCGCCCACGGCACTTGCCGCCGCACGGCCGCGTGCACCGGCACGCTGACCGCGACGATCCACCACAGGACATCGGCCCAGCGCGTGGACCCGGTGAGCCGGCCGTCGACGACGGTCCAGACCACCGCCGTGGCGCCGGCGAGCACCAGCACCCAGGACGCCACCCGCCCGGCCGCGCCCAGCCGGTCACCCGGGAGCCGGACGGCCAGCAGCACCACGGCGATCGCGGCGAAGAAGCCCAGCTCCCGCACCGGCGGCCGGGTCAGCACCTCCGGGTCGTCGAGCCACAGCCCGAGCAGCCGCTCGCCGTACGCGGGCAGGCCGCCGGTGAGCTGCCCGACCATCTCCGTGAAGCCGCCGCCGAGGCTCACCCACGCCACGTACGCCAGCCCGGGCGCGGCGAGCGCGAGGAGGTCGAGGACGAGCCGGACCGCGCGGCGCGTGCCGGTCCGCGTCGCCGGGTGCAGCAGCAGCCAGCCGAGGCCGATCACCGCGGCCGGCGCGAAGCTCTGCTTGACGAGCACCGCGCAGCCGAGCAGCACCAGCCCGCCGCGGCGGGCGAAGGCGTGGCCGCCGCGCAGGCCGGCGTCCAGGGCCCAGGCGCCGCACGCGGTGAGGAAGATGCCGTCCACGGTGTGCCAGGCCATCAGCGGGAAGGCGTTGAGGTTGAGCAGCGACGCGGCCGCGACCAGCGCCGTCGTTCCCGGGCCCCACTCGAGCACCCGGCGCCGGGTGACCAGCGTGGCGAACGCGATCGTGGCCACGACGAGCTCGATCATGGCCAGGAAGCCGGAGCCGAAGAACAGCGGCATCGGCAGCGCGTAGTCGGCGACGTGCAGCACCGCCGATCCCAGTGGGCGGGCGGAGATGATGTCGGCGTGCGGCACTTCGCCGTGCAGCACGCGCCACGCCTGGGCGAGGATGAAGCCCTGGTCGGAGGGGTGGAAGCCGAAGCGGCCGACGCGGAACTCGGTGGCCAGCGCGAGCACGAGCACCCAGCTCGCGTGGAGGCTCCAGCGCAGCAGCGGCCGGGTCTGCCGGGGTGGTGCGGTCGCGACGGGCGCAGGACTCATCACGTCCACGCCGTGCCGCCTTCCGTGTCCGATCACGCCCGGAAGCGATGGTAGCGGCCGGGTGCCGCCCTCGGGGGACCGGTGCGAACGCCGCCCCGGTGGATCGGGGCGGCGTCCGCCGGGCTCACCTCGCGGTGCCGATCACGGCCGTCTTGTCGGCGCTGCGGTGCCCGCTGCTGACCACGCTGGATACGCTGAATACCGGCATTTCGAACTCCCCAGTCAGAGCCCGTACGGGTGTACGGGACTCGCGCGAGGGTAGAAGTACCGTCGCGTCCGTGCCAGCGTTTCGGCGGAATTCGCGGGAATCAGGCACGACGGCGCCAGATCAGCCGGGTCACCGCCCCCGCGACCGACGACGGCGCGGACCGGCGGGGCAGTCCGCGTGCCTCGGGCGCGGACTCCGGCGTCGCCCGGTAGGCCAGGTGCGCGGCGAACCGGGCGAGCCGCGGCGCGGCGAGCGTCGCCAGTTCGGCGGCGCGGCCTTCGGGGAGGCTCAAGATCTCCGGCCGCTCCTCGCACGCCTTCACCGCCAGCGCGGCGGCCCGCTCCGGGCTGCTGGACGGGATCCCGCGGTAGCCGGTCGGCGCGATCATCGGCGTCCGGACCAGCGGCATCCGCACCGACGTGAAGGTGACGCCGTCCGAGAGCGTCTCCCGCCCGGCCGTCAGCCCGAACTCTTCGAGCGCCGCCTTCGAGGCCAGGTAGGCCGAGAAGCGCGGGGTGTCGGTCTGCAGGCCCTGGGTCGTCACGTTGACGACGTGGCCGAACCCGCGCTCGGTCATCGACGGCAGGAAGCCGAGGATCAGCCGCACCGGCCCGAAGTAGTTGATCGCCATCGTGCGCTCGAAGTCGTGGAACCGCTGCGTGGACAGCGTGACCGACCGCCGGATCGACCGGCCGGCGTTGTTCACCAGGACGTCCACCGCGCCGTGGTCGCCGAGCACGTCCTTGACCAGCGCGTCGACGGCGTCGCCGTCGGTGAGGTCGCACGGGTACGCCGCGGCGGTGCCGCCGGCCGCGAGGATCTCGGCCCGCACCTCTTCGAGCTCGGAGGCGCGACGGGCCACGAGGATCACCTTCGCGCCCTTGCGCGCCACGGCCAGCGCCGACGCGCGGCCGATCCCGGACGACGCCCCGGTGATCAGCACCGTGCGCCCGGCCAGGCCGTGGGTGCGGCGCGCGCGGTCGGGGTCGAGGTGGGCCTGCCAGTACCGGTAGAGCGACGCCGCGTAGTCCCGCAGCTCCGGGAGTTCGATGCCGCTGCCGAACAACGCCGTCGTGGTGCGCGCGGTGTCGAAGACGACGTCCATGGTCAGGTGCGGCAGCACGGCCAGGGGGATGCCGAGCTCGTCGAGGACGGCCGCGCGGGCGCCCCGGCCGCCGGGGACGCGGTCGATCCCGGCCGCGGCCGCGTGCGCCAAGCGGGCGCCCACCCGCCGGAGCGCGCCGGACGGCTTCGCCGGCAGCACGGCCCGGATCGTCGGACCGCCGGCGGCGCGCGCGAAGGCGTTATAGACGGAGTTGAGCGGCTGCGGGCGCGCGGCGGCGAGGTGGTAGGTCGTCCCCGAAGGCGCGTCCCGGTGCATCAGGTGGTCCATCGCCTCGACGACGTAGTCGACCGGCACCAGGTTCGTCGCGCCCAGATCGGGGGCGGCCAGGGGCAGGCGTCCGGGCAGGGCCGCCAGCCGCGAAATCGCCGGGAGGAAGTAGTAGGGCCCGTCGACCTTGTCCATCTCGCCGGTGCGCGAGTCGCCGACGACGGCGGAGGGCCGGTAGACGCGGAAGGGCAGCGACTGCTCGCGGACGAGCTTTTCGGCCTGGAACTTCGTCGCGTGGTACGGCGAGCCGAAGCGCTGGCCGAGGTCGAAGTCGGCTTCGGTGAACCGCCCGGCGTGGTCGCCCGCCACGGCGATCGACGACACGTGGTGCACCAGCCCGGCTCGCGCGGCGGCCGCGAAGGCCAGCAGGTGGCGGGTGCCCTCGACGTTGGCCCGCCGGTTGGCTTCCTCGTCGGCGGTCAGGTCGTAGATCGCGCCCAGGTGGACGACGTGGTCGAGGTGGGGGAGGCCGGTGGGGTCGGCGCCGAGCCGGGGTTCGGCGAGGTCGCCGAGGACGGGATGCAGCTTGTCCGCGCCGGGCCAGTCCCGCGCCAGGGCGGCCAAGCGCTCGCGGGAGGTCTCCCGCACCAGCGCGTAGACCGCGGACGTCTCCGGCCGCTGCAGCAGCCGGGCGACCAGGCGTTTCCCGATGAAGCCCGTCGCGCCCGTCACGAAGTAGGTCGTCATGGCCGGTCCCTTCTCGTCAGGCCCGACTCTAACCTACTGATAAGTAGGAACGGTAGTTGTCAGCTTTCTTCTTCGTCGGCCGTCGCGACGACGGCGTCCCGCAGGGCGGCCCGCAGCCGTCCGACGTCGAGCGGCCCGAGCACCGCCGCCTCGCCGGGCGGCGCGACCAGCACCACCTTGTCGTTGCTGACGAACACCGTCACGTCCCTGCGCCTGCCGGCCAGATCCCGGCAGCCGATCGACCACTCGCCCCGACTCATGGTCGCCGCCCTCGCTTCCTCGTCGTGGTCGTGCTCCGTGCGAGGGTGGGAGCGGACCCCGGCGGCGCTATGACGCGGGTTCACCCGATCTGCCTACTCGCGGGTTTTGTCTTGCGCTTCGCGGGTTTTCGGCGTAATCCCCGGTCGTGACGCGGCCCGTTCGGGAGTAGCGTCCGGTGCACGAGCCGTCCCCGGGAGGTCTGGATGTCGGAGCCGCGGAAGATCGTCATCGTCGGTGCGGGCCTGGGTGGGGCGTCCGCGGCGGCCGCGGTGCGCGAACGCGGTTTCGGTGGCGAAATCCTGCTGCTGGGCTCGGAACCGCACCGTCCTTACGAACTGCCGCCGCTGTCGAAGGGCGTGCTGCTGGGCAACGCCGACGAACCCGACTGGGTGCACGAGGAGAAGTTCTACGCCGAGAAGGACATCCGCTTCGGCGCCGGCGTCACGGCGACCCGGATCGAGCTCGGCGCGCGCCTGGTCGTCGACGACGCGGGCGGCGAGCACCACTACGACCGGCTGCTGCTGGCAACCGGCTCCCGGCCCCGCCGGCTGCCGGTGCCCGGCGGCGACCTGCCCGGGCTCTACACGCTGCGCACCCTCGACGACGCGCTCAAGCTGCGCTCGGCGTTCGCCGCGGCCGAGCGCGTGCTGATCATCGGTGCCGGCTGGCTCGGCTCCGAAGCGGCCGCCGCGGCCCGCACGCACCACGCGGAGGTGACGGTCGTCGACCCGGTGCCGGTGCCGCTGGCGAACGTGGTCGGCGAAACGGTCGGCGCGGTCTTCCGCGACCTGCACATTGCGAACGGCGTGCGGTACCGCCTGGGCGAGCAGGTCGCGGAGATCACGGGCGGCCCGGACGGCGTCCGCGGCGTCCGTCTCGGCACCGGCGAAGAGCTGACGGCGGACGTGGTCCTGGTCGCGGTGGGCGCGGCCCCGCGCGTGGAGCTGGCCCACGCGGCGGGCCTGGAACTCTCCGACAACGGCGGCGTGGCGGTGGACGCGGCCCTGCGCACGGCGGCGCCCGAGGTCTACGCGGTGGGCGACATCGCGGCGAATTTCCACCCGCGGTTCGGCCGCCGGATCCGCGTGGAGCACTGGGCGAACGCGAAGGACCAGGGCACGCACGTGGCGCAGAACCTCCTGGGCGGCAACGAGCCCTTCCTGGCCTCACCGTACTTCTTCACCGACCAGTACGACCTGGGCTGCGAGTACCGCGGCCTCGCGGACCCGGCCGCGGACGAACTGGTGATCCGCGGCGACCTGGCCGCCCGCGAGTTCACGGCGTTCTGGCTGCGCGAGGGCCAAGTGGCGGCGGCGATGAACGTGAACATGTGGGACGACGGAGACGCACTGGGAGCCCTGGTCGACGGCCACACGAAGGTGACGGCGGACCAGCTGAAGACGGCGGACCTGGCGTCGCTGGTGTAGGCCGAAAGGCCGCGGCAGCACCCCGACCGGAAGCCGAAGGCCGCGGCAGAGAACAGAACGCAACAGGGGCCCAGACCCCCCGCAACCCCGATCCGAAGCCGCAACACGGCCGGCGGCACCGGGTCAAGGCACGCTTTCCCGCCTTGACGCGGTGCTGCCGGCCGTAGTCACAATCGGGCGTCGGGGTGGCGAAACCCAAGACGTTCCCGCAACAGCACATCGACCCGCCGCCACGCGGGCGAAGACGCGTTAACCGCCCCCTGCACCAGCGCCGGAATCGCCGAACCCCGCTCATAAGCGGGCAACTCGCCGCCGTACCGCGCCCGGGTAGCCGAAACGAGCTTCGAAGCCAGAGCGTCGACCCGCGGGTCCTGCGAATCGAGATCATGCACCCGGTCGTACTCGAGAACCAGCGAGAGCAGTTCCGGGCTGTCGAGCATCCCCGCCTGATCCCGGAAGTTCCTACGAGCCGTCTCCGGATGGGTGGCGAACACGAGCGTCCACAGATCGTTCTGCAGCGTCACCCACCGTTCGCTGAACCCGAGGCCCGGCAGCCGTTCGAGGTAGGCCACCACTTCATCCGGCAGGGGCGACAACCGGCCAGAAGCCAGCCGCCGCAGCCGGGAGCGGGTGGCCTGCAATCCGGCGATCCGGGCGGCGAGGTCGTCGTCGATCTGCCGGAGCGCCGCGGCGAACCCGTCGCCGGCGCGGAGTTCGCGGATGCGGGCCAAGGGGACGCCGGCCTCGGCGAGCGTACGGATCTTGATCAGCTCGACCGCGTCGGAAGCGCGATACCGGCGATAGCCGGACCTGTCGCGCTCCGGCTCGGGAAGCAGGCCCTTCGCGTGGTAGACGCGGATCGTCTTGGCCGTCACCCCGACGTACCCGGCGAGCTGTCCGATGGTGAGCACCCGGCCATCCTCGCACTTGACCTTGCCCCAGGGGCAAGGTTGCATGCTCGCCGCATGACCGATCACGAGACCCTGCGCGCGCTGGCCGACGAAGGCAACGAGACCGCACTGGACCGGCTCGCCGACCTCGCCGACACGCGCGGCGACGTCGAGGAGCTGAGCGAGCTGCTGGACGAAGGCTCCGACCGGGCCGGGGAGCTGCTCACCCGCCGCGCGGTCGCCGCGAAGGACCTCCTCGAGCTGCAGCGCATCGCCGACGCGGGCCACGAACCGGCCGCCGCCGAGCTGGAGCGCCTCCTGTCGTGAGTGGGAAACAGTGTTCTAACCCTGTTTCCCACTCACGACGGGACGGGCGAGGGTGAGGTAGGCGACCAGGGCCAGGACGGCGAACCCGGCCATGGTCGCGGCCATCGGCACCGCCGTCCCCGAGCCGCCCAGGCCGACCAGCGGTGTCGCCACCGCGCCCACCACGAACTGCAGCACACCCAGCAGCGCCGACGCCGCCCCGGCCGAACGCGCGTGTGCGGCCAGCGCCAGCGAACTCGCGTTCGGCATCACCAGGCCGATGCTCGACACCAGCAGGAACAGCGGCACCAGCAGCAGCGCGAGCGGCCACCGTGCCCACGCGGACAGCAGGACCAGCGCCCCGCCCGTCACCCCGAGCAGCAGCCCGGACAACAGCAACGCCCGCTCCCGGACGCGCCCGACGAGACGGCCGTTGAGCTGCCCCGCCAGCACGATCCCGACGCCGTTCACCCCGAACACCACGCTGTACGCCTGCGGGCTGAGCCCGTACACGCCCTGCAGCGCGAACGACGACGCCGAGATGTAGGCGAACATCGCCGCGAACAGCAGGCCCGACGCCAGCGCGTACCCCGCGAAGGAACGGTCGAGCACCAAGCGCCCGTAGGTGCGCATCACCCGGCCGAGCCGCAGCGGAGACCGCGCCGCCGACGGCTCCGGCAGGAAGAACACCACCACGGCCAGCAGCAGCGCGCCGAACGCCGTCAGCACGACGAACACCCCGCGCCACGACGTCCAGTTCAGCAGCTGCCCGCCGAGCAGCGGCGCCAGGATCGGCGCCAGCCCGCTGACCAGCATCAACGTCGAGAAGAACTTCGTCATCGCGGTGCCTTCGAACAGGTCCCGCACGGTGGCGCGCGCGATCACGATGCCCGCCGCCGCGCCCAGGGACTGCACGAGCCGCGCCGCGACCAGCAGCCACGCGTCCGGGCTCACCGCGCACAGCACCGAGCCCACGACGTACAGCGCGAGCCCCACGAGCAGCGGGCGGCGGCGGCCCAGCGCGTCCGAAAGCGGGCCGATCACCAGCTGGCCCAGGGCCAGCCCGGCGATGAACGCGCTGAGCGTCAGCTGGATCGTGCTGTCCGCGGCGTGCAGGTCGGTCGCCATCCGGGGCAGCGCGGGCAGGTACATGTCGATCGACAGCGGGCCGAACGCCGTGAGGCCGCCGAGGACCAGGACGAACTTCAGCTGCGCGCGCCGGCTCGGCGCGGTACGTTCCGCCGTGGAGGTCATGCGCGTCCTTTCGTTTCGTCACCGGGGACCAGCGGGCCGAGCGGCGGTGCTATTCCGGCTGTGATCGGTGACACCCCGTGGTCAGCCGAGCCGGAACCGACACTGATCCGACCAATTTTGCCACCGATTCAGCGATGGCTCTGGATTGGTGGTCACTCGTGCGCTATACATCGGATGTCTGGTCGGTGTGGGTGAAGGGAAACATCCGTGCAGCTTGTGCGCCTCGGAGAGCCGGGAAGTGAGCGTCCGTTCGTGCGCGCCGGTGACGGCACGACCTACGAACTGGGCGGCCTCACCGCCGACATCGACGGCGGCTTCCTCGCCGCGGACGGGATCGCGCGGACCGCCGCCGCCCTCGTCGCCGGGGAGCTGCCGAGAGCCGATGTCCAAGGCGTGCGCGTCGGTGCCCCGATCGCCCAGCCGGGCAAGGTCGTCTGCATCGGCATGAACTACCGCCGCCACGCCGAGGAGACCGGCGCGACCCCGCCCACCGAGCCCGTCGTCTTCATGAAGGCGCCGGACGTCGTGGTCGGCCCGGCCGACTACGTCCTCATCCCGCGCGGCTCGGTCAGCACCGACTGGGAGGTCGAGCTCGGCGTCGTGATCGGCAGGACCGCCCGCTACCTCGAGAGCGTCGAAGAAGCCCTGGAGTACGTCGCCGGCTACGTCGTCTCGAACGACGTCTCCGAGCGCGAACTCCAGTTCCGCACCGCCCAGTGGGACAAGGGCAAGTCCTGCGAGAACTTCAACCCGCTCGGCCCGGCGCTGGTCCCCGCGAGCGAGGTGCCCGACCCCCAGGACCTCGGCCTGCGGCTGTGGATCAACGGCGAGAAGAAGCAGGACTCGTCCACGAAGGACATGATCTTCGGCGTCGCCGAGATCGTGCACCACCTCAGCCAGGTGATGGTGCTGCGGCCGGGCGACCTGATCAACACCGGCACCCCGGAGGGCGTCGCGCTCGGGCAGCCCGACCCGAAACCGTACCTGCGCGACGGCGACGTCATCGAGCTCGAGATCGACGGCCTCGGGCGGCAGCGCCAGACCGCGAGGCAGGCCTGACCATGGCGAAGATCATCGGCATGGAGGTCCTCGACGTCCGGTTCCCGACGTCGAAGGAGCTCGACGGCTCGGACGCGATGAACCCCGACCCGGACTACTCCGCCGCGTACGTCGTGCTGCACGCCGACGGCGGCCCGGACGGCTACGGCCTCGCGTTCACCATCGGCCGCGGCAACGACGTCCAGGCCGCCGCGATCCGCGCGCTCGCTCCGCACGTCGTCGGCCGGGACGTCCCGGAGGACGCGGCCGCGCTCGGCGACCTGTCCCGCACGCTCGTCGGCGACTCGCAGTTCCGCTGGCTGGGCCCGGAAAAGGGCGTCGCGCACATGGCCGTCGGCGCGATCGTCAACGCCGCCTGGGACCTCGCCGCCCGCCGCGCCGGCCTGCCGGTCTGGCGGTTCGCCGCGCGGATGACGCCCGAAGAACTCGTGTCCCTGGTCGACTTCCGGTACCTGACCGACGCGCTCACCGAAGCCGAGGCCCTCGACATCCTCCGCCGCGCGGAACCCGGCCGCGCCGAACGCGCGAAGCAGCTGGAGACCAGCGGCTACCGCGCCTACAGCACGTCTCCCGGCTGGCTCGGGTACGCGGACGCCAAGCTCGTGCGGCTCGCCGAGCAGGCCGTCGCCGACGGCTTCGAGATGATCAAGCTCAAGGTCGGCGGCAACCTGGAGGACGACGTCCGCCGGATGAAACTGGCGCGGGAGACCGTCGGCCAGGACGTCCGGATCGCCGTCGACGCCAACCAGCGCTGGGACGTCTCCGCCGCGGTCACCTGGATGACCGCGCTGGCCCCGTACGACCCGTACTGGATCGAGGAACCCACCTCCCCGGACGACATCCTCGGGCACGCGGCGATCGCGAAGGCCCTCGCGCCGATCAAGATCGCCACCGGGGAGCACGTCCAGAACCGCGTGATCTTCAAGCAGCTCCTGCAGGCGGACGCCATTTCGGTGCTCCAGCTCGACGCCGCCCGCGTCGGCGGCTTCAACGAAAACCTCGCGATCCTGCTGCTGGCCGCCAAGTTCGGCGTCCCGGTGTGCCCGCACGCCGGCGGCGTCGGCCTCTGCGAGCTCGTCCGGCACCTGTCGATGTTCGACTTCGTGGCCGTGTCCGGCACCGACGCGGACCGCTCGATCGAGTGGGTCGACCACCTGCACGAGCACTTCACCGACCCGGCCGTCGTCGAGCGCGGCCGCTACCTCGCCCCGACCGCCCCCGGGTTCTCCGCGCGCATGCACGACGCCACGCTGCGCCGGTTCCGGTTCCCGGACGGTCCCGAGTGGACGGAGACCGCCAGTGAGTGAATTCGAGGGCCTGGTGGCCGCCGTCACCGGGGGCGCCTCGGGCATCGGCAAGGCGGCCGCGGACCTGCTGGCCGAGCGCGGTGCCCAGGTGGCGATCCTGGACCTGAACCCCGGTGACGACGGTTTCCGCTGCGACGTCTCCTCCGATCGGGAAGTGCGCGAAGCCATCGACGCCGTCGTGGCACGCTTCGGACGCCTCGACATCCTCGTGAACAATGCCGGGATCGGCGCCCAGGGTGACGTCACCGGCAACGACGACGACGAATGGCACCGCGTGTTCGACGTCAACGTCGTCGGCATGGTCCGGCTCGCCCGGGCCGCGCTGCCGCACCTGAAGAACTCGCCGTCCGCGGCGATCGTCAACACCTGCTCCATCGCGGCCTGGGCCGGCCTGCCCAACCGCGCGCTCTACTCGGCCAGCAAGGGCGCGGTGCTCTCGCTGACCCTGGCCATGGCGACCGACCACCTGCCCGACGGGATCCGCGTCAACTGCGTGTGCCCGGGCACGGCGGACACCCCCTGGGTGGGCCGGCTGCTCGACGCCGCCGAAGACCCGGCGGCCGAACGCGCGGCCCTCGCGGCCCGCCAGCCGATGGGCCGGCTGGTCACCGCCGACGAGGTCGCGAACGCGATCGCCTACCTGGCGAGCCCCCGTTCCGCCTCGACCACCGGCACCGCGCTCGCGGTCGACGGTGGCATGTACGGCCTGCGTCCTCGCGGCCCGGTCCAACCCCACTGAGACTTGATTCCCGCCGTCATCAAGGAGGATGTTGTGCGCGCTGTGCCATTCCCGAAGAGGGTGATCCAGGTGGCCGCCACGGCCGCCGTCTGCGGCCTGGTGCTGGCCGCCTGCGGGTCCACGAAGGACAACGCTCCGGCGCCCGCGGCGGGCGGCGGCGCGGGCGGCAAGGTCGGCGCGACCCTGCCGCTGCTGACCTCGCCGTTCTGGCAGGCCTACAACAACTACGTGCCCAAGATGGCCAAGGAAGAGGGCGTCGACGTCCTCCCGACGGTCAACGCCGACAGCGACCCCGCGAAGCTGATCACCGACATCGGCACCTTCCTCAACCAGGGCGTCAAGGGCCTGGTCGTGACGCCGCTGGACTCGGCCGCCATCGTCGCCGGGCTCAAGCAGGCCGAGAACAAGGGCGTGCCGGTGGTCGCGGTCGACGTCGCTCCCGAGAGCGGCAAGGTCGCCATGGTGGTGCGGGCCGACAACAAGGCGTACGGCACCAAGGCCTGCGACGCGATCGGCGAGAAGGTCAAGTCCGGCAAGGTCGTGCAGATCATGGGCGACCTGGCCTCGGTCAACGGCCGCGACCGCTCGGAGGCCTTCCGCGACTGCATGAAGCAGAAGTACCCCGGCATCCAGGTGCTGGAGATCCCGGCCGAGTGGAAGGCCGACAAGGCGTCCTCCGGCCTGGACAGCATGCTGACCGCCAACCCGGACATCAAAGGCGTCTACATGCAGGCCGGTGGCGTCTACCTGGCCCCGACCGAGCAGGCCCTCAAGCGCAAGAACCTGTTCTTCCCGGTCGGGGACCCGAAGCACGTCGTGCTCGTCTCCAACGACGGCATCCCGCAGGAGCTGGCCGCGATCCGCGCCGGTGAGCTGGACGCCACCGTGTCCCAGCCGGCCGACGCGTACGCGAAGTACGGCCTGTACTGGCTGAAGAAGGCCATGGCCGGCGAGACGTTCAAGGCCGGGCCGACCGACCACGGCAGCACCATCGTGGAGATCAGCCCGGGCATCCTCGAGGACCAGCTGCCCGCGCCCGTCATCACCAAGGACAACGTGGACGACAAGGCCCTCTGGGGGAACAACCTGTGACCGCGCTGCCCGCCGGCGAATCCGCCGTCCCGGTGGTCAGCGCGCACGGTGTCGGGAAGCGCTACGGCCCGACCGTGGCGCTGCACGACGTCAGCCTCACCGTGCACCCCGGCGAGTCGCACGCGCTCGTCGGGCGCAACGGGGCCGGCAAGTCGACGCTCGTCTCCATCCTCACCGGCCTGTCCGCCACGGACACCGGGCACGTCGAATTCGGCGGCGAGCCGGCCCCGCCGCTGTCCAAACAGGACGACTGGAAGGCCCGCGTGGCCTGCGTGTACCAGCACGCGATGGTCGTCCCGCAGCTCACCGTGGCCGAGAACCTGTTCCTCAACCGGCAGGCGGGCGGCGGGTTCTCGATCGGCTGGAAGTCGTTGCGGCGCAAGGCCCGCGACCTCCTGGAATCGTGGGACGTGCACGTCGACGTCGACACGCCGGCGGGGGAGCTGTCGGTCGAGGACCGGCAGTTCGTCGAGATCGCCCGTGCGCTCTCCTACGGCGCCCGGTTCATCGTCCTCGACGAACCGACCGCGCAGCTGGACAGCCAGGCCATCGAGCGGCTCTTCGACCGGATGCGCCAGATGCAGGCCGGCGGGGTGACGTTCCTGTTCATCTCGCACCACCTGCACGAGGTGTACGAGGTCTGCCAGGCCGTCACGGTGCTGCGCGACGCGAAGCACGTGCTCACCGCGCCGGTGTCCGAGGTCGGCAAGGCCCAGCTGGTCGACGCGATGACCGGCGAACCGGGCGGCCTCTCGGTGCGTGACGCCGCTTCCCGCGAGTCGCTCGAAGCGGACGCGGCGGAGATCCTGTCGGTCGACGGGCTCGCCGGCGACGGCTTCCGAGATGTCTCGTTCCGGCTCCGCCGCGGCGAGGTCGTCGGGCTCGCGGGCAGCAACGCCAGCGGGAAGCACCAGGTCGCCGAGACCGTCTACGGCCTGCGATCGCCGTCGGCGGGCACGATCCGCGTCGACGGCTCGCCGCTGCGGCCCGGGGACATCCCGGCCGCGCTGAAGGCGGGCATCGGCTGCGTGCCGCGCGACCGGCACCACGAAGGCCTGGTCCTGGAGCACTCGATCGCCGACAACGCCACCATGTCCATTTTGGACAAGCTGGGCCGCGGCGGGATCGCGTCCCCGTCGACGCGGTACGCGAAGGCCTCGCAGGCCTTGAAGGACTACGACATCGTGGCCGCGGGCGCCGACCAGCCGGTCTCCGACCTGTCCGGCGGCAACCAGCAGAAGGTCGTGCTGGCGCGGGCGTTGCTGAGCGATCCGCGGGTGGTCGTGCTGATCAACCCGACCGCGGGCGTGGACGTGAAGTCGAAGGAGGCGCTGCTCGCGGTCGTCGACCGGGTGCGCGCCGAGGGCAAGGCGGTGCTGATCGTCAGCGACGAGCTGGACGACCTGCGCCTGAGCGACCGGGTCCTGGTGCTGCGCGCCGGGGCCGTGGTCGCCGAACACCAGGCCGGGTGGTCCGACGGCGACCTCGTGGCCGACATCGAAGGAGTCGAGCTTTCGTGACCGACGTGATGACCTCCCCGCAGACGCAGCTGCCCGCGCCACCGCGGCGCCGGAAAGCCGTCTGGCTGCGCGAACTCGCGCTCCTGCCCGCCCTGGTCGTCGTGTTCGTCATCGGCGGCCTGGTCGACGACACGTTCGTCGGCTGGAGCAACATCGTCAGCATCCTGACCGCGTCGGCCGCGCTGTCGCTGGTCGTGCTCGGCGAGTCGCTGGTGCTGATCACCGGGAAGTTCGACCTGTCGCTGGAATCGACGATGGGCCTGGCGCCCGCGCTGGGCGCGATGGTCGTGATCCCGGCGGCGTCGGCGGGCTTCGGCGTGGAGCTGCCCGCCGCGGTCGGGCTGCTGATCATCCCGCTGTGCGGGGCGCTGGTCGGGTTCGTCAACGGCTTCCTCATCGTGAAGCTCAAGCTGAACGCCTTCATCGTCACCCTCGCCATGCTCACCGTGCTCCGCGGTGTGCAGGTCGGCTCGACCAAGGGCAAGACGCTGTTCAACCTGCCGGACTCGTTCACCAACCTGGCGACGACGACGTTCGCCGGGCTGCCGATGTCGGTGTGGCTGGCGGCGCTGCTGTTCGCCGTGGCGGGCTGGGTGCTGCGCTACCACCGCGTCGGCCGCGCGCTGTACGCGATCGGCGGCAACCGCGAAGCCGCGCGGGCCGCGGGGGTGCGTGTCGACCGGATCGCGTGGGCGGTGTTCGTCGTCGCGGGGATCCTCGCCGCGATCGGCGGGCTCGCGTACACCGGTTACGTCGGGGCCTTGGGCGCGAACCAGGGATCCGGGATGATCCTGCAGGTGTTCGCGGCGGCGGTGATCGGCGGCGTCTCCCTCGACGGTGGCAAGGGCACGCTTGTCGGTGCGCTGACCGGCGTCCTGCTGCTGTCGTCGGTGTCCAGCCTGCTCAACTACGCGCACGTCACGGCGGAGTGGCAGGGGGCGATCTACGGCGCCATCATCCTGGTCGCGCTGATCATCGCCCGGTACGCGGGCGGAAAGCCCCAAACCTGACGCCCGCCCGGTGAAGATCCGACGTGTTCCGGAGGTAGGTGTGCTACGAGGCTTCCGCGGCCGGCTCGGCGTCCGAGTCGGGCACGGTCGGGTCGTCCGCGGTGCCCAGGGCGTTGCGCAGCCACTGCTCCACGCCCGCGACGTGCACGGTCGCCCACGAACGGGCCAGTTCCGGCTCGCGCGCGGCGATGGCCTCGTAGATCGCCGTGTGCTGTTCGCGGGTCTTCGCGACCGCGCCTTCCTGGGTCAGGCCGCGCCAGATCCGGGCGCGGGCGGTCGGCCCGGAGAGGCTGTCGAGCAGCGAGCAGAGCACGGGGTTGCCGGAGCCGTCAGCGATCTTGCGGTGGAACTGCAGGTCGTTGGCGACCAGCGCTTCCACGGTCGGCGAGTCCTCCAGCTCGCCGAGCAGCGTGCCCAGCTCCGCGATGTCCGCGTCGCTCATGTGCAGCGCGGCCAGCGCGGTCGCGGCCGGCTCCAGGATCCGCCGCACGGCCAGGAAGTCGAGCACGGTGTCGTCGCGGTGGAAGTCGACCACGAACGTCATGGCGTCCAGCAGCAGGTTGGGCTCGAGGCTGGTGACGTACGTGCCGTCGCCCTGCCGGACGTCGAGGACCCTGATCAGGCACAGCGCCTTGACGGCCTCGCGCAGGGAGCTGCGCGAAAGCCCGAGCCGCTGGGCCAGTTCGGCTTCCTTGGGCAGCCGGTCGCCCGGCGCCAGCTCGCCGGAGATGATCATGTCCTTGATCTTGTCGATCGCGACATCGGTGACGGGCATCGCGTCCGCCCTCCCTGCAACAGACCTCGGATGTTTCGGTGTTACTGCCCAGCGTGCCATGTCTCGGCGGAGGAAGGGCGATGACCCACCAGCGCACACCACAACGAGTGGCCCCCGTAACGGTCCCGGCCTCTCCCACGTCCTCGAAGACACCGGCGTCGGGCCGGTCCGCGAACGGCCGGTGAAGGAGTGACGGCGTTGGAACTCTCCCTGTCCCCGCTCGGGCTCGGCTGCGCCCAGCTGGGCAACCTGTACCACGCGATCAGCGACGAGACCGCGGCCGCGACCGTCCGGCGCGCATGGGACGAGGGTGTCCGCTACTTCGACACCGCGCCGCACTACGGCCTCGGCCTGTCGGAGGCGCGGCTGGGCGCGGCCCTGCGCTCGTACCCGCGGGACGAGTACGTGCTTTCGACGAAGGTCGGCCGGGTGCTGGAACCGAACCCCGGTGGCGCCGGCGACCGGGACGACCAGGGCTTCGCCGTTCCGGCCGCCTACAAGCGCCGGTGGGACTTCAGCCGCGAGGGCGTCCTGCGGTCCCTGGAGGACAGCTTGACGCGGCTCGGGCTCGACCGCGTCGACATCGTCTACGTCCACGACCCCGACGACCACTTCGAGGAGGCGCTCTCGGGGGCATTCCCCGCCTTGCGCGAGCTGCGGGAGCAGGGCGTGATCGGCGGGTTCGGCGCCGGGATGAACCAGGCGCCGATGCTGGCCGAGTTCGTCCGCCGCACCGACCTGGACGTGCTGCTGGTGGCCGGCCGCTACACGCTGCTCGACCAGCCCGCGCTGGACGAGCTGTTCCCGCTGTGCGCCGAGCGGGACGTCCGGGTTGTGGTCGGGGGCGCGTTCAACGGCGGGATCCTGGCCACGGCCGAACCGGGCCGGGTCTACGACTACGCCGAAGCGCCGGCGGAGCTGGTCGAGCGGGCCGGGCGGATCGCGGAGATCTGCGCGCGCCACGGCGTCGAGCTGCCCGAAGCCGCGCTGGCGCTGCCGATGGCGCACCCCGTGGTCGCGTCGGTGGTCGTCGGCGCGCACGATCCGGACCAGGTCACCGTGAACGCGCGGCGGGCCCGGGCGGTCGTGCCACCGGCGTTGTGGACCGAACTGACCGACGCGGGACTGCTGCGCGCCGACGTCGTCATCGCCGAAGGAGTCTCATGATCGACGCGCACCACCACCTGTGGGACCCCTCGCTGCGCGAGTACCCGTGGATGGCGGGGCAGGCGATGGACCCGATCCGCCGCCCGTACACCGTCGAGGACCTGCGCGCGGTGACGAAGGCGGCGGGCGTGCACGCGACCGTCCTGGCCCAGACGGTGTCCTCGGACGAGGAGACGGCGGAGTTCCTCGCGACCGCGGCGGCGGAGCCGGTGATCGCGGGCGTGGTCGGCTGGGCGGACCTCACGGCACCGGACCTCGCCGACCGGCTGGCCGCGCTCGACGGCCCGCTGGTCGGGCTCCGGCACCAGGTGGAGGGCGAGCCGGACGACGACTGGCTGCTGCGTCCCGAGGTGGTGGCCGGGCTGAGCACGGTGGCGGCGGCGGGGCTGGCGTTCGACCTGCTGGTCCGCCCCTCGCAGCTGGCGGCCGCGACCGAGGTGGCGTTGCGCCTGCCGGAACTGCGCCTGGTCCTCGACCACGCGGCGAAGCCCCCGATCGCGGCGGGGGAGTGGGAGCCGTGGGCGTCCGGCGTGGCGGCGCTGGCGGCGCGCGAAAACGTCGTGTGCAAGCTGTCCGGG
Source organism: Amycolatopsis bullii (assembly GCF_014654205.1). Classification (GTDB taxonomy): domain Bacteria; phylum Actinomycetota; class Actinomycetes; order Mycobacteriales; family Pseudonocardiaceae; genus Amycolatopsis; species Amycolatopsis plumensis. Next base: position 156,257 of record NZ_BNAW01000010.1, on the reverse strand, counting down.
CTGGTCACCGAAGCCGACTGGACGGGGTGGGAGGTCGCTCATCTGCGCCGGTACGTCGACCACGTCCTGGACGTGTTCGGCCCGGACCGGCTGCTGTTCGGCTCGGACTGGCCGGTCTGCGAACTGGCGGCGTCCTACGAGCTGGTCCTCGACGCGGCGATCGCGCTGACGGGCTCGCTGTCGGACGCCGAGCGCCTGGCCGTCTTCGAGCACAACGCCCGCACGGCCTACCGGCTGGATGCGGGCGGGGCGACCTCCTCCAGGGGGTAAAAAGGTCACCCCGCCCGCTCGCTCAAGTGGTCTGTCAGAACTCGTCGTCGTGGATCATGCCGCGCAGCCGGGTCAGGGCGCGGTGCTGCGTCACGCGGACGTTGCCCGGGGAGATCCCGAGCGCTTCGGCGGTTTCGGTCGCCGAGAAGCCGACGGCGATGCGCAGGGTCAGGATCTCCTGCTGCACGCGGGGCAAGGAGGCGAGCAGCCGGCCGAGGCGGGCGCCGAGGTCGAGGTGCAGCGCGTGCGACTCCGGCTCGTTGCCGGCGACCAGCGGGCGCTCCGGGAGCTCGGGGACGGGCTCGGAGCGGTCGCGGGCGACGGCGCGGTAGGCGTCGGCGACCTTGTTGGCCGCGATCGCGTGGACCAGGTACAGGAAGGAGCCGCCGCGGTCCTGGTAGTCGGGCAGGGCCTTGAGCACGGCGAGGCAGACTTCCTGGGCGACGTCGTCGGCCGACAGGTAGGACAGGTCGCGGCCGCCCATGCGCGCGCGGCAGTAGCGGACCACCACCGGCTCGATCATCTGCAGCAGCGAGTGGATCGCCGCCGGGTTGCCCTCGCCCGCGTCCTTGACCAGGGGGTCGAGGTCCTCCTTGGTGAGGCGTCCGCCCGGGCGGGGCAGAGTCTCGGGGGTGCGATAATCGCGAAGGCTGGAAGCGGATTCTTCGGTGGTCCTCGGCGGTGCTGTCATGGTCGTCTCCCCGGCCGACCCTCGACCGTCGCTGCCGGGGGTTCAACACTCCGTAACTGATCCATCGCAGATGCTCCGGTGGATCGGGGCCGATCTGCGGTCCGTGCGACGCAGGGTAATCGTAAGCACCTCCAGGCGGGTCAGTCCAGATTTCAACGACCAATACCCCGTTAGCAGTATCGACCGTGATGTTCCCGCGACCCTCGCCCGCACATTGCGATTAATCGGTTTCAGGATGTGCCGAGTTCACTCGTCAGTGGAAGATGACCACGGAAGCGGCCGTCGCGGTCACGGCGAGCGACGCGATCGCGGGCAGCAGGCGGCTCGGAGGCCCCGGTTCGGCGGCGCGCAAGGCCCGTTCGCGGTGCCTTCCGATGGCGGCTAGCAGGGCTGATGTGCCCGCGGCGAGCAAAACCGGGATCAGCGTGCCACCCCAATGGCGCTGGGCGGCGGAGTGCAGGAGCAGTACCGTGCAGGCGGCGGACGAGAGTGCTGTCCGCCGCCAGGCGAGGCCGGTTCGCTCGGCCTGAGCGCCGCGAGGGGTGGTCACGGCCGGATCTCGGAGGGTGTGACGGCATTTTTGACGTCACGATAATCGCGAAGCGGCGGTATTCGCGTCCGGTGCGGCTCCTTGTCCGGGGTCGCCGGCCCGGCTTGCCGGGAAGCCCGCCCGGCCGGACCGGTTTTCCCGGCCGTCACCGTCCGCTGCCTTCCGTGTCACTCACGAGACCACCAGCAGCACGGCCGCGGCGACGATGAGCGCCAGCAGGCCGCCCGTCAGCGCCAGGATCATCCGGCTGGGCGGCAGCGGTTCGCCGGCCCGCATCGCGATCTGCACCCGCCGCCACCGCGGGTACGCGGTCGCGGCGAGGATCGCGGCCAAAGCGACGCACAACCCGGCGAGCACGGCACTCGCCGCGGCCGGCGACGGCACCAGCTGGTGCACGGCCACGCCGCCGGCGAGCAGGCCGAGGGCGGTCCGGAGCCAAGCGAGGAAGGTGCGTTCGTTGGCCAGCGTGAACCGGTAGTCCGGTTCGCTGCCGCCCGAGTGCGGCTTGATGTCGTCCTGCTCGCTGTCGTCCGGCTTGCTGTCGTCCCAGGCCACGTCCGCAGACGCTAGCCGGTGTGGGCCGCCGCGGCCGGTTCGGTGCGGTGCGCGAAGACCCACCAGCGCAGCACGGCGAACCGCACGAACCCGCCGACCAGGCTGGCCAGCAGCAGCGTGCCGGTCTCCTCCCACGACGTGGGCCGGTCGACGAAGGCGTCGAGGAGGGCCAGCACGGCCGAGCCGTACAGCGCGTAGAAGGCGAAGGTGAGCACGTCCTGCAGGTGCCGCTTTCCGGCGTTGCTGGGACGACCGGCGAAGGTGACCCGGCGGTGGAATTCGGTGTTCCCGACCGTGGTGAGCGCGATCGCGACCAGGTTCGCCACCTGGGAGCCCAGTTCGTCGCGCAGCAGGAGGAACAGGACGGCCTGGACGCCGGTGGTGACCACGCCGGCCACGACGTACCACGCCGCGTGGGTGCCGAGTTCGTGGTGGCGGTCCGGGTCGGTGGCGAGCAGCCGGCGCTCCGGCGCCCACCTGGTGGTGGCCATGATCCCAACCTACGCGCATTTACAAAATTGTGAATGTGTTAAACCGTGTGATCCCTGCGACACCGCGGGGTTTCGCCGCCCCGCCGCCCGGGGTAGGTCACCGGCGTGAGATGTTCCCGACGCGCCAGGAGGGCCAGTGAGTGACCGTGACTCGGCCGAACCGCAGAGCTTGAGCCCCAGCGAGGCCCTGGACGAGGACGAGCTGCGCGTGGACTCGCTCGAGGAGGGCATGGAGCCGCCCGAGCACTGGAGTGCCGCCGACCGGTACGGCACCACGCCGCGGGAGATCCGCGAAGGCGAGCCGATGGACCAGCGCCTGGCCGAAGAGGTGCCGGACGCCGAGCCGGAGCCGGTCCCGGAGCGCCCGCTCGCGGCGACGCCGGCGGCGGAGCTCGACGAGTCGATCGAGGACGCCCCGCCGGACTTCGAGCCGGTGGTGCCGGAGGACACCGTGCCGCGTCGCCATTCGAACCAGGGCAGGCGCGAGACGACGGACTACGCCGGCGAATCGGTGGCGGACGCCATTCGCGCGGCACGCGAGGGCTGAGCCGCTCAGACTGCACGTCCGTTCGGGCGCCCCTAGCGTGGGGGAAATTATCGGACCGCGACGAAGGGAAGGCCGAAAATGCTGACCGTGACCGAAGCCGCCGCCGAGGCGATCACCGCGTTGACCAGCCAGGGGGACGGCGAGGCCGGGCTGCGCCTGGCCGTCCAGAACGCCGACGGCGAGAGCGCCCAGCTGGCGCTGTCGGTGGCCCCCGAGCCGGCCGAGGGCGACAGCGTGCTGGGCGAGGCCGAGGGACCGAAGGTGTTCCTCGAGCCCCAGGCGGCCGCGCTGCTGGACGACAAAGTGCTCGACGTCCAGGAGGACCAGTCGGGCGGCGTGGCGTTCGCCGTGCTGCCCCAGCACACGAGCTGACCGCGGCGGCCGGGCCTTTCGTGCCTCGGGTGCGGAAGGTCCGTCCGCTCGCGCGGCGGACGGCCGGGGCAGGCCGCCGGGTTCGGCCCGGAGCCCTTGGGTTCCCCGAAGCCCGCTACTTGTCCCGCCAAGCGCGAACCAGCTCCGCCGCCCGTTTTCGCAGCAGTTCCGCCGCGTGCTTCCGCGCGTGATCCAGCGAAGGGGCGTGGTCGATCAGCGCGCTGCTCCCCACCACCCCCAACCGCGCCAGCCCCGCCGCGTCGAGCTGGATCCGCCCGGCCAGCGCCAGCAGCGGCACCCCGCGCGGCCGCGCCCGGTCGGCGATGCCCGCCGGGGCCTTGCCGTTCAAGCTCTGCTCGTCCAGCGATCCCTCGCCGGTGATGACCAGATCCGCGCCCTCCAGCGCCTGATCGACTCCGGTCAGCCCCGCGATCAGATCGAACCCGGACTCGACACTCGCGCCGAGGGCGATCGCGGCCGCCGCCACCCCGCCACCGGCGCCCGATCCCGGCACCCGCGTGACGTCCGGCGCGCCGCCCACCCGCAGCGCGTGCGCCCACCGCCCCAGGCCCTCGTCGAGCAGGGCCACCTCTTCGGGCCCGGCTCCCTTCTGCGGCCCGAACACCGCCGCCGCGCCTTCCGGGCCCAGCAGCGGATTCGTCACGTCGGTCGCGACCGCCACCCGCACGCCGTCCAGTCGCTCCCGCACCGGCGCCAGCTCCGTCGAGGCCACCCGCGTCAGCGTCCCGCCGCCCAGGCCGACCGGCGCACCGAACGCGTCGAGCACCCCGGCTCCCAGCGCCCCCAGCATCCCGGCCCCGCCGTCGGTGCTGGCCGTGCCGCCGACCGTGAGCACGAGCCGCTTCGCGCCGTGCACCAGCGCGTCCGCCAGGAGCTCGCCGACGCCCCAGGTGTGCGCGGCCAGCGCCGTCGACGGCGAAGGTTCGACGAATTCGATGCCGCAAGCGCGCGCCGACTCCACATACGCGGTGCCGTCCAGCACCGCGTACCGCGCCCGCACCGATTCCTCGAGCGGCCCCCGAACCGTCATCCGCACGATCCGCGCGCCCGCCGCCTCCAGCACGTCCAGCGTGCCTTCGCCGCCATCGGCGACCGGGCAGGTGACGATTTCCGCGTCCGGCAAGGCATCGCGCACGCCGAGCGCGATCGCCTCCGCGGCCTCGACCGCGGTGAGACTGCCCTTGAACTTGTCGGGCGCGATGACGACCCGGGTCACGGCTTCACCTCCGTCAGCGGGGGACGCCCGGCGAGCACCGCCGCGACGTTGCGCGCGGCCAGCACGGCCATCGCGGTGCGGGTCTCGACCGTCGCGGACCCCAGGTGCGGGCTGAGCACGACGTCGTCCCGGCCGAGCAGCCGCGGTTCGACCTCGGGTTCCTTCTCGAACACGTCGAGCGCGGCGCCGGCGATCTCCCCGGCTTCCAGCGCGTCGGCCAGCGCGGCTTCGTCGACGACCGGGCCGCGGGTGGTGTTCACCAGGTACGCCCCCGGTTTCATGGCGCGCAACGCGGCGGCGTCGATGAGGTGCCGCGTCTCGGGTGTCAGCGGGCAGTGCAGCGAGACGACGTCCGAACGCGCCAGCAGCTCCTCGAAGGACACGTACTCGGCCTCGGTGTCCTGTTTGGACCGTCCGGAGTAGACGACGGACATCCCGAACGCCGCGGCCCGGTGCGCCACCGCCCGCCCGATCTGCCCGAACCCGACGATGCCCAGCGTCTTGCCTTGCAGCCCGGAGCCGAGCAGGAAGCCGAGGTGGAACGACCACGGCGTGCGCGAACGCAGCAGCCGTTCGCCCTCGCCGAGCCGCCGCGTGACGGCGAGCAGCAGCCCGAAGGCGAGATCGGCCGTGGCGTCGGTGAGCACACCGGGTGTGTTGGTGACGACGACCCCGCGCGACGCCAGCGCGGCGACATCCACGTTGTCGTACCCGACGGCGACGTTCGCGACCACCTTCAACCGCGGCCCGGCGGCGTCGGCCAGCGCGCCGTCGAGCCGGTCGTGCAGCATCCCGACGACCGCCGACGCGCCACCGACGAACTCGTGCAGTTCCGCAGGGGTCAGCGGACGATCGGCGGGGGAGACCTCCACGTCGCCTGCTTCGGCGAGGAGCTTCACCGCGTCGTCGGGAATCCATCGGGTCACCGCGATCTTGGTCACGACGACAGCCTAAATCACCTCACCGACAATTCAGCCCACGCGCGTCAGGCGCACCACCGCGCTCGCGTACCCGCTGCCGGGAAACTCGAGGTCCCATCCGTGGCTCAGCAACACCGCACCGTGGTGCACCACTCCGTCCTGGTCGCGGTACAGCCCGGCCGGATCCAACCCGGCGAGCCGTGGCGGCGTGAACGGCCGCGCGAACTCGGTGGGCCGCCGCCAGAAGAACACGACCACAGCATCGCCCAGGACGTACTGCACGGCCGTCAGCGCCGAGACCGCCGGATCCGCCAGCCGGTACAGCGTGCCGTGCTGCACGACCGGCCGGATCTCCTTGTACAGCCCCACGAGCGACGCCGCTTCGGCGAGTTCGTCCGGTGTCCAGCGCGGCAGATCGCCGCCGAGGCCGAGCACGCCCGCCATCGCCACGTGGAACCGGAAGCTCAGCGGCGCCTCCCGCCGGGTCGCCGGGTTCGGGCTGTCGGTCACCCAGGCCGACATCGTGCCCGCCGGGTAGATCTGGCCGTAGCCGTGCTGGATGGTGATCCGGTCGGCCGCGTCGGTGTTGTCCGACGCCCAGATCTCGTCGGTGCGCGCGAGGATTCCCAGGTCGGTGCGTCCGCCGCCGCCCGCGCAGCCCTGGATCCGCAGGTTCGGGTGGTCGGCGCGCAGCCGGTCCAGGATCGCGTACACCGCCCGCACGTGACCGACCCACAGGCGAGAAGCGTCGGACCCCGCGTCCGGCCAGCCGGCCTCGGTGAACGCGCGGTTCATGTCCCACTTGAGGTAGTCGATGCCGTGCGCGCCGACCAGCCCGTCGAGCCACTGGTGGGCCCACTCCGCGACGTCCGGCCGCGCGAAGTTGAGGACGAGCTGGTTGCGCAAGGTCGTCCGGGACCGGTGGGCCATGTGCAGCACCCAGTCCGGGTGCGCGCGGTAGAGGTCGCTGTCGGGGTTGACCATCTCCGGCTCGACCCACAGCCCGAACTGCATCCCGTGCGCGTGCACGGCGTCGACCAGTGGCCGCAGCCCGCGCGGGAAGCGCCGGTCGTTGGCGATCCAGTCGCCGAGCCCGGCGGAGTCGCCGGTGCGGGCGCCGAACCAGCCGTCGTCCATGACGAACAGTTCCGCGCCGAGCTTCGCGGCCGCCGCGGCGAGCTCGGTCTCGGTCCGCTCGTCGACGTCCCAGCCGGTGGCTTCCCAGGAGTTGTAGACGACCGGCCGCACTTCCTCCGGGTGCGGCTGGACGAACTCGCGGACGTACGCGTGCCACCGGCGGCTGGTGCCGCCGAAGCCGTCGGCCGCGTAGAGCCCGGCGAACACCGGCGTTTCCCACGTCTCGCCCGGGTGCAGCCGCCAGGCGACGTGTTCGTGGCCGAACCCGCCGGTCCACGTGACGCGGCCGGTGTGCGTGCGCTCGACGGTGATCCGCCAGCTCCCGCTCCAGGCCAGTGCGCTGCTCCACACCTCGCCGGCGCTCTCCGTCGCGTCGCCGTCGTCGAGCATCACCCACGGGTTGGCCTGGTGGCTGGAGGAGCCGCGGCGGCTGGTGAGCGTGGTTTCGCCGACCGGCAGCGGTTCGCGCAGCACGCGGTACTCGGCGTTCCACGCGCCGGAGGTGTGGCTCAGCCGCGCGCCGTCACGCCGGGGGAGCGTCCACGACGCGGAATCCGTGCGCAGCAAAGCGATCGGCTCTTCGGAGCCGGTGTGCCGCAGCGACGTCCACCGCTCGACGACGTCGCCGCGGACGCGGTAGTGCAGGGACAGTCGGAGCGGATAGTGCCGGTCGGTGAGGCGTACGACGAGCGCGTCGTCTTCGAGCGCGAAGCCGTCGTAACGCCATTCGAGCGCCGAAGTCCCGTCGGCGTACCGGACGGCCAGCGCCGCGACGCCGAAGAACGCGCCGCCCTCGGCCGGCAGCTCCTGCCGCTCGTCGCCGGGCTCGTCGAAGCTGCTGTCGGCCGGGTTGCGGCGCGCGGCGACCTGCGTGACCTGGTCCAGCGTCAGCGGCGGGCCCCAGTGGACGTGCCGCGGGCGGTCGTCGGCGTCCAGCCGGAAGGCGTACGAGCTCTCGGGCGTGCGCAGCAGCCAGAGCCGGCGCGCGGGGTCGTGTTCGACGAGCGACATGCCCGACAGCGTAGAGCCGACCTGGGCAGAAATAAATTCTTGACGAAGTTAATTAAATCTCGCTACCCTTCCGGCCATGCCTCGCAGTGCACCGGCAAGGGCGCCGATCACCAGCCCCGCGGCCGCGACCGTGTTCACCACGGTCCTGACCGAAGGGCCGGTGTCCCGCGTCGACGTCGCCCGCCGCACCGGCCTCTCCGCCGCCGCGGTCACCAAGGCCGCCCGGCCCTTCATCGAAGCCGGTTACCTCGAAGAACTCGCCTCCGAAGGGCGCACCGCGCCGGGGGCCGGCCGTCCGGCGAACCCCCTGGCCATCCGGCCGGACCGCGAGTACTTCGTCGGCGTCAAGATCACCGGCGACGACCTGATCGGCGTGGTCACCGACCTGCGCGCCGACGTCCGGGCCGGCGCCCACCACGCGCTGGCGAGCCACGACGTCGGTCACGTCGTGCAGGCGCTGGCCGACCTCGTCGGCGAGCTGCTGACCGGCACCCTTCGCGAGCGCGCCTACTGCCTGGGGATCGCGGTGTCGGGCGACGTCGACCGGGCGTCCGGCGTCGTCCGGTACTCCCCGTTCCTCGGCTGGCGGGACGTGCCGCTGGCCGAACTCCTCGAGGAAGCCACCGGGCTGACCGTGACCCTCGAAAACGACGTCAAGGCCCTCGCCGTCGCCGAGCAGTGGTTCGGGGAAGGCGTCGGGGCGTCGTCGTTCGCGCTGGTCACGGTGGGCACCGGCATCGGCAGCGCGCTGGTCGTCAACGGAGGCCTCGTCCGCGGCGCCCACGGTGTCGCCGGGGAGATCGGGCACGTCCCGGTCGCCGACGGCGGCCCGTCGTGCCACTGCGGTGGCCAGGGCTGCGTCGAGGCGATCGCGTCCACCGAAGCGATCCTGACGCGCGCCCGGCAGGTCACCGGCGAGCCCGGGCTGTCGATGGACGACGCCGTGACGCGCGCCCGCGGCGGCGACGAGCCGCTCCGGGAGGTCTTCGCCGGGGCGGGGCACGCGATCGGCCTGGGGCTGGCCGCGCTGGTCAACCTGTTCGGCCCGGAGCGAGTGGTCGTCTCGGGTGAGGGCGTCGCCACCTACGACCTGTTCGAAGACCAGATCCGCCGGACCTTCGCGGTCCAGGCGTTCGGCAGCGCGGCCCGGTGCGGCCTGGTCATCCGGCCGCTGCCGTTCGAGGAGTGGGCCCGCGGTGCCGCCGCGGTCGCCGTCCAGAGCCTTTTCGCGTCAGACAGCGTCTAAGGAGTGAGCCCTGTGACACCCAGGCTGAATCGCCGAAGCTTCCTGGTTGGTTCCGTCCTCTTCGCCGGGGGAGCGGCCCTCGCGGGCTGCACTTCGGACCCGCTGAACAAGAACGCCTCCTCTTCGGGGGCGAAGGTCACGCTGCAGCAGTGGTACCACGCGTACGGCGAAGCCGGGACGCAGCAAGCGGTCCAGCGGTACGCCCAGGAGTTCACCAAGGCCAACCCGGACATCGCGATCAACGTCAGCTGGCTCGCCGGCGACTACGAGACCAAGCTGAACTCGGCGCTGCTCACCGCGCAGGCGCCGGACCTGTTCGAGCTCGGCGACTTCCGGTACCAGAACGTCAAGAACGGCCTGCTCGCGCCGCTTGACGACGTTGTCGGCCCGGTCAAGGCCGACTTCAGCCCGGCCGCGCTGGACACGGTGACCGTCGACGGCAGGATCTACGGCGTCAAGATGATCGACGACGTCCTGATGCTGTACTACCGCAAGAGCGCGCTGCAGGCTGTGGGCGTCCAGCCGCCGCGGACGTTCGCCGAGCTCCTGGAGGCGACGCGGAAGCTGGACAACGGCAAGCAGAAGGGCCTGTACGTCGGCACCGACGGCGTCGGCGAAGCGGCGACGCTGCTGCTTTGGTCGTCCGGCGGCGACTTCTTCGACAGCAGCGGCAAGAAGGTCGCTTTCGCGTCGCCCGAGGCGATCGCCGCGATCGGCGGGCTCAAGCAGCTGCACGACACCGGCGGCCTGCTCCAGGGCTACCCGACCGACTGGTCCGACCCGGGCGCGTTCGCCAACGGCGTCACGGCCATGCAGTGGGGTGGCCTGTGGTCGCTGCCGGACATCAAGAAGGCCCTGGGCGACGACTTCGGCGTCGTCGCGTGGCCGAAGTTCGGGGACGCCGGCAAGCCGGTCGCGCGCGTCGGCGGCTGGTACCAGCTGGCCAACGCGAAGTCCCGGAACCCGGACGCCGTCAAGACGTACATCGACTGGCTGTGGATCAAGAACGCCGGCCTGCAGAAGGACTGGTGCGTCAAGTACGGCTTCCACATCCCGGCCCGCAAGGAGGTCGCGGCGCAGACGACCGAGTTCGCCGGCGGGCCCGCGAAGGACGCCGTGACGATCTCGCAGCAGTTCGGCAAGTCGTACTCGGGGCTGTGGAACAAGGCGTCGGCGACGCTCTTCCTGCAGGCCGCCACGAAGATCGCGAACGGGCAGGCCGACCCGGCCGCCGAGCTGGGCGACGCGGCGAAGAAGGCGCAGGCCGAAGTCGACAAGCAGCTGGCATGAAGCATCGAGACTGGCGGGCGATCGGCGCGTTCGCGGTGCTCACCGGCCCGGTCGTGCTCGGGCTCGGGCTGTTCAAGTACGTCGCCATCGGCTGGAGCTTCCTGCTCAGCTTCAACGACGCCCGCGGGACGATCACGCTGGGGAACTGGATCGGCTTCGGCAACTACGCGTTCCTGCTGGGCGACGACGCGTTCCTGACATCGTTGACGACGATCGCGGTCTTCACGGTCTTCATCGTGCCGATCACGTTCGTCGCGTCGCTCGGGCTCGCGGTGCTCATCAACAGCATCAAGCGCGGCAAGGCGTTCTTCCGGACGGTGTTCCTCATCCCGGCCGCGGTGTCGTACGTCGTCGCGGCGCTGGTGTGGAAGATGGCGCTGTTCACCGGGCTGCCGTCCGGCGTCGCGAACGTCGTCGGCGGGCTGTTCGGGGCCGACCCGGTGCCGTGGCTGTCGACGACGAGCCCGCCGGTGTACTGGGTCGCGGTCGTGACGCTGCGGCTGTGGCTGCAGGTCGGGCTGTACATGATCCTGTTCCTGGCCGGCCTGCAGGCGATCTCGCCGTCGCTGTACGAAGCGGGCGAGCTGGACGGCACGACCAGGTGGCAGGCCTTCCGGTACATCACGCTGCCGCAGCTGCGGAACACGTCGGTGGCGGTGCTGCTGCTCATCCTCATCGCCGCGTTCCAGGCGTTCGACGAGTTCTACAACCTGTTCGGCACCGGGCTTTCCGGCACGGCCACCGCGCCGGTGAAGCCGCCGCTGGTCTTCCTGTACGACTCCGCGCTCGGCGACCAGAACTACGGCGTCGGCTCGGCGGGCGCGTTCCTGCTGACGGTGATCATCGTCGTGATCACGCTGCTGCAGGGCCGGTTCGTCGGCTTCGGGAAGAAGGACTGATGGCCGTTCTGCCGGTTTCCCGGAAAGCGCCGAAGTACGTTCTCGCGTCCGTGCTTTCGGTGATCTTCCTGCTGCCGTTCTACATCATGCTGCGCAACGCGCTGATGACGCGGCACCAGGTCAGCTCGCCGGACTGGTCGTGGCTGCCGGATCCACTCTCGTGGGTGAACTTCGGCGACCTGTTCGCCGACGCCTCGGTGCCCATGGCGCACTCGTTGTGGAACTCGTTCCTGGTCGCGGTGGTGACGGCCCCGCTTGGCACGCTCTTCGGGTCGATGGCGGGCTACGCGCTGGCCCGGATCGACGTCCCGGGTCGTCGTGCCGTGTTCACATATGTGCTGGTCACGTTGATGATTCCGCAGTCGGTGACGTTCGTGCCGACCTTCGTTGTCGTCGGCTCGATGGGCGGGGTCAACACCGAGTGGGGCATCATCGCGCCGAACCTGTTCAGCGCGTTCACGGTGGTCCTGCTCCGCAACTTCTACCTGCGGTTCCCGGCCGAGATCGAGGAGGCCGGGCGCCTGGACGGGCTGGGTTACCTGGGTGTCTACCGGCGGCTGGTGCTGCCGAACTCCGGGAACATGATCGCCTCGCTCGGCGCGCTGATGTTCATCGAAAGCTGGAACGCGTTCCTGTGGCCGCTCGTCATCGGGCAGGACCCGTCGTCGTGGACCGCGCAGATCGCGCTTTCGACGTTCCTGACCGCCCAGTCGGTCAACCTGCCGGCGCTGTTCGCCGGTGCTCTGGTCACCATCGCGCCGCTGGTCGCGATGTTCCTGGTCGCCCAGCGGTTCATCGTCCGCGGAATCGCGGCGAGCGGGCTCAAGGAGTAGGTCCCCCTATCGAGGAGTGTTCAGTGAAGCGCCTCCTTTCCATTTTCCTCGCTGTGCTCGGGTTTTTATCCCTGGTTGCTTCGCCGGCCGACGCACGGACGCCGTTCGTCAAGCCGTTCATGGGCTGGAGCAGCTGGAGCCTCGAATCCTCGACCCGCGCGGGTTACGGCACTTCGTGGCTGAACGAGTCACACGTCCGCGACGCGGCTTCGTCGATGGCTTCGAAGCTCAAATCGGCCGGTTACACCTACGTCAACATCGACTCGGGCTGGAACGCTTCGCAGTCCTGGGTCTTCCACACCGACGTCAACGGCATCCCCGACCCCGATCCGACGCGGTTCCCCTCGGGGATCCCGGCGCTGGCCTCGTACGTGCACTCCCTCGGGCTGAAGCTCGGCCTGTATGCCGTGACCGGGCTCGAGAAGGAGGTCTACGACAAGAACGCGCCGATCCTCGGGACGTCGTGCCACGCGCAGGACATCGCGTACCGGCCGCTGACGCCGTCGAACGGCTGGGGCGGCAACTGGAAGGTCGACTTCACGAACCCCTGCGCGCAGAAGTACTACGACTCGATCGTGGCGCGGTTCGCGTCCTGGGGTGTCGACTTCGTCAAGGTCGACGGCACCACCGCGGACAACGTCGCCGACATCCGGGCCTGGTCGTCGGCCATCGACCACTCCCGGCGGCCGATGTGGCTGACCGCGAGCGCGTGGCCGGTGCCGCGGTCCATCGGTTCGGTGCTGGCTCGGTACGCGAACGGCGTGCGCGTCGACACGGACATCGAGTGCTACTGCGAGACGGTGTCGACGTGGGACAGCTCGGTGAAGGCGCGGTGGGCGGACCTGCCGGACTGGCTGGGCGTGTTCGGGCCGCAGTACCGGCCGGACCTGGACTCGATGCCGATCAGCAACAACACGGGGGCGGGCATCCAGGACGGGATCTCCGACGTCGAGCGGCAGAGCGTGATGACGTTCTGGTCCATGGCTTCGTCGCCGCTGTACGTCGGGGGAGACATCTGGTTCCTGGACGCCTCCGCGGTGTCGATCCTGACGAACCCCGAGGTCGTCCGGGTCGACCAGGCCGGCACCTACCCGACGCGGGTGACCGGCGGCGACCACCAGGTGTGGACGAAGCGCGCGCCGGACGGCCGGACGTACGCGGCCGTCTACAACCTGGGTGCCACGCCCGCGGACATCACGGTGGACTTCCACGGAGCACGGCCGGTGCGTGACCTCGTCGCGCGGAAGGACCTCGGGCGGTTCCGGGGTTCGTGGACGGCGTCCGCCGTGCCGCCCCACGGCTCGAGGCTGGTCCGGATCGGCTGACGTTCTTCCCGAAGGGGACTTTTCTCGCTGTTGCCGCGAGAAAAGTCCCCTTCGACGTGCGTGCGTCATCCATTGGGTGGAAGACGTCTGGTCGGGGCTCGAGCCACCGTGCTATGTTCGGTGGCAGAACGAGTGTTCGTGATGCGAACGGATTCGGAGCGTGGGATGGCGGAGCTGCTGTCACTGGAGGAGGCCGTGGCCCGGCTGGTGCACGACGGCGACACCGTCGCGCTCGAAGGGTTCACGCACCTCATCCCGGTCGCGGCCGGGCACGAGATCATCCGGCAGCGCAAGCGTGACCTCACGCTGGTGCGGATGACCCCGGACATCGTCTACGACCAGCTGATCGGCGCCGGCTGCGCGCGCAAGCTGATCTTTTCGTGGGGCGGCAACCCGGGCGTCGGCTCCCTGCACCGGTTCCGGGACGCCGTCCAGCACGAATGGCCGGTGCCATTGGAGATCGAGGAACACAGCCACGCGGGCATGGCGAACCGGTACGTGGCCGGCGCGTCCGGCCTGCCGTTCGCGGTGCTGCGCGGCTACACCGGCACCGACCTGCCGGCGCAGACGGCCACGATCAAGCCGATCACCTGCCCGTTCACCGGCGAGCGGCTGACGGCGGTGCCGGCGCTGAACCCGGACGTCTCGATCATCCACGCGCAGCGCGCCGACCGCGGCGGCAACGTCCAGCTGTGGGGCATCACGGGTGTCCAGAAGGAAGCGGTCCTGGCGGCGAAGCGGTCGATCGTGACGGTCGAGGAAGTCGTCGACGAGCTGGATCCCCGCCCCGGCGCGGTGGTCCTCCCGGCGTGGGTCGTCACGGCGGTGGCCGAAGTGCCCGGTGGCGCGAAGCCGTCGTACGCGGCGGGGTACTACGAGCGGGACAACTCGGCGTACCAGGCGTGGGACGAGGTCGGACGCGACCGCGAGGAGTTCACGAAGTGGCTGAACGAGCTGACCGGGGTGACGGCATGAGCGCGGGGTACACCTCCGACGAGATGATGAGCGTCGCGGCGGCCCGCGCGCTCGGTGACGGCATGTCCTGCTTCGTCGGCATCGGCCTGCCGAGCAAGGCGGCCAACCTGGCCCGCCGCGCGCACGCGCCGAACCTGACGCTGATCTACGAATCCGGCTGCCTGGGCGCCAAGCCGTCCCGCCTGCCGCTGTCGATCGGCGACGGCGAGCTGGCCGACACGGCGGACGCGGTGATCAGCGTGCCGGAGGTGTTCAACTACTGGCTCCAGCCCGGCCGCATCGACGTGGGCTTCCTCGGCGCGGCCCAGCTGGACAAGTTCGGCAACATCAACACCACGGTGATCGGCTCGGACTACCACGACCCCAAGGTCAGGTTGCCGGGCGCGGGCGGCGCCCCGGAGATCGCCGCCTCGTGCGGCGAGGTGTTCATCGTGCTGCGCCAGAACCCCCGGGCCTTCGTGGAGAAGGTGGACTTCGTAACGTCGTTCGGCCACGGAACGGGCAAGGGCGACCGCGAGAAGCTCGGCCTCCCCGGCCGCGGCCCGACGCTGGTGGTGACCGACCTGGGCCTCCTGCGTCCCGACCCGGAGACGGCCGAGCTGACGTTGACGCAGCTCCACCCCGGCGTGGACCTCGACAGCGCCGTCGCGGCCACGGGGTGGAAACTGAAGGTGTCCGACGACCTCGAGACCACCCCGGCCCCCACGGAGCAGGAGCTGACCCTCCTGCGAGACCTGGAGAAGGCGAGCGCATGACCGACGTCTACATCCTCGACGCGATCCGCACCCCGTTCGGCCGCTACGGCGGCGCACTGGCCGGTGTCCGCCCCGACGACCTCGCCGCCGGCGTGCTCAAGGCGCTCCAGCAGCGCAACGACCTCGACCCGTCCACAGTGGACGAGGTCACCCTCGGCGACGCGAACGGCGCGGGCGAGGACAACCGCAACGTCGCCCGCATGGCCGCCCTCCTCGCGGGCTGGCCGACGACCGTCCCGGGCAGCACGGTCAACCGCCTCTGCGGCTCCGGCCTCGACGCGGCCATCCAGGCCAGCCGCGCGATCCAGACCGGCGACGCTTCCCTCGTCGTCGCCGGCGGGGTCGAGTCCATGACCCGCTCACCGCTGGTCATGCCGAAGCCGGACAAGGCGTTCCCCACCGGCAACCGGACCCTGTACAACACCGCGCTCGGCTGGCGCATGGTGAACCCGGCGATGCCGTCGCAGTGGACGATCTCCCTCGGCGAGTCCACCGAGCAGCTCGCCGAGCGCTACGGCATCGGCCGCGACGAGCAAGACGCCTTCGCCGCCCGCAGCCACGTCAACGCCGCCAAGGCCTGGGACGAAGGCTTCTACGACGACCTGGTCGTCCCGGTCGAAGGCGTCGAACTGGCCCGCGACGAAGGCATCCGCGCGGACTCCAGCCCCGAGAAGCTCGCCAAGCTGAAGCCCGCGTTCCGCAAGGAAAACGGCACCGTCACCGCGGGCAACGCCTCCCCGCTGAACGACGGCGCCTCGGCCCTCCTGCTCGGCGACGAAGCCGCCGCGGGCCGGCTCAACGCGACCCCGCTCGCCCGGATCGCCGGCCGCGGCGCGGCGGGCGTCGACCCGGACGTCTTCGGCATCGGCCCGGTGCGCGCGGCGGAGATCGCCCTCGAGCGCGCCGGGATCGGCTGGGACGACCTGGCCGCGGTCGAGCTCAACGAGGCCTTCGCCGCGCAGTCGCTGGCCTGCCTGCGCGACTGGAAGGACCTCGACCCGGAGATCGTGAACACCCACGGCGGCGCGATCGCCATCGGGCACCCGCTCGGCGCGTCCGGCGGCCGGATCCTCGGCACCCTGGCGCACGACCTGCACCGCCGCGGCGGGGGCTGGGGACTCGCCGCCATCTGCATCGGCGTCGGCCAAGGGCTGGCCGTCGTGCTCGAAGGCCGGTAAGGGAGAAGAGAACGTGGCCACTCCGACCGAATTCAGGCTGCCGCGCTACGGGGAAGATCCCGAAGGCACCCACCCGCCCCTCGACTCCAGCGGCTACCGCTCCACGGCGCTGCGGCACCCCAAGCAGGACCTCGTCCTGCTCCCGCAGATGCTGACCGAGGTCACCGGCCCGCTGCTCGGGCCCGGCCGCCTCGGCGAGCACGACAACGACCTCACCCGGCAGCACGCCGGCGAGCCGCAGGGCCAGCGGATCATCGTCACCGGACGGCTCCTCGACGGCGACGGCCGCCCGGTGCGCGACTCCCTCGTCGAGATCTGGCAGGCGAACGCGGGCGGCCGCTACCGGCACACCGGCGACCGCTGGCCGTCCCCGCTCGACCCGAACTTCGACGGCGTCGGCCGCACCCTGACCGACAGCGACGGCCGCTACACCTTCACCACCATCAAGCCCGGCGCGTACCCGTGGAAGAACCACGACAACGCCTGGCGCCCGGCGCACATCCACTTCTCGGTGTTCGGCTCGGCGTTCACCCAGCGGCTGGTCACCCAGATGTACTTCCCGGACGACCCGCTGTTCTCGCAGGACCCGATCTTCAACTCGATCCCGGACGAGAAGGCCCGGCAGCGGATGGTTTCGCGCTACGACCACGACATCACGCAGGCGGAATGGGCACTGGGCTTCCAGTTCGACATCGTGCTGCGCGGGCGCGACGCGTCGGTGTTCGAAGACGAGGAAGACGAGGACGAATGACCAAGCTGCTGCCCACCCCCTCGCAGACCGTCGGCCCGTACCTCTCGATCGGGCTGCCCTGGCCCGACGGCCCGCACGTCGTGCCCGAGGGCACTCCGGGCGGGTTCTGGATCCGCGGGATCGTCCGCGACGGCAACGGCGACCCGGTGCCGGACGCCATGATCGAGACCTGGCAGGCCGACCCGGAGGGCGGCTTCCGCCACCCGGACGACCCGCGTGGCGCGGCGAACGGCGAGTTCCGCGGCTTCGGCCGCTGCCCGACGGAGACCGACGGCACCTACGGGATCTTCACCGTGCTCCCGGGCGTGGTGCCCGGCGAGGGCGGCACCACGCAGGCCCGGCACATCGACGTCTCGGTGTTCGCGCGCGGCCTGCTCAACCGGGTCGTCACGCGGATCTACTTCGAGGACCAGGACAACACCGGTGACCCGGTGCTGGCGACGGTCCCGGAGGAGCGGCGGGGCACCCTGATCGCGGCGAAGACCGAAGACGGGTACCGCTTCGACGTGCGGCTGCAGGGAGACGGCGAAACCGTCTTCTTCCGGGTATGAGCGCCGTGAAGCTGCACCGGGTCGCGGAAGGCCCGGAAGACGGGCCGGTGGTCGTGTTCGGCGGGTCGCTCGGCAGCGATCTGCGGATGTGGGAACCCCAGGTGGCGCCGCTGGTCGAGCGCGG
This sequence comes from Amycolatopsis bullii, assembly GCF_014654205.1. Classification (GTDB taxonomy): domain Bacteria; phylum Actinomycetota; class Actinomycetes; order Mycobacteriales; family Pseudonocardiaceae; genus Amycolatopsis; species Amycolatopsis plumensis. Next base: position 138,549 of record NZ_BNAW01000010.1, on the reverse strand, counting down.
GTTCCGGGTGGTCCGGTACGACGCGCGCGGGCACGGCGGGTCGCCGGTCCCGCCGGGCCCGTACGAGCTCGAAGACCTGGGCGCCGACGTCCTGGCGCTGCTCGACGAACTCGGCGTCGAGCAGGCGCACCACGTGGGCCTGTCGCTCGGCGGCATGACGGGGATGTGGCTCGGCATCCACGCGCCGGACCGGATCGCGAGCCTCGTGCTGTGCTGCACGTCCGCCAAGCTCGGCCCGCCGTCGATGTGGGTGGACCGGGCCCGCACGGTCCGCGCCGAGGGCACCGCGGCGGTGGCCGAGGCGGGCGTGCAACGCTGGCTGACCCCGGGCTACCGCGAGCGGCACCCGGACCGGGCCGAGTTCCTCCGGGCGATGATCGCGGCGGTCCCGGCCGAGGGCTACGCGGCCTGCTGCGGCGCGATCGAGCGGATGGACCTGCTCGACCTGCTGCCGAAGATCACCGCGCCCACCCTGGTCATCGCGGGCGCGCACGACCCGGCCACCTCGCCCGGCGAGCACGCCCGGCCGATCGCCGAGGGCATCCCCGGCGCGCGGCTGGAGGTCGTGGCGGAGGCCGCGCACCTGGGCAGCTACGAGCAGCCGGCGGAATTCACCCGGCTGATCCTGGACCACTTGGAGCGAGCGTGACAGACCGCCACGAGCAGGGCATGAAGGTGCGGCGGGAGGTCCTCGGCGACGAGCACGTCGACCGCGCGGTCGCAGGCACCACGGACTTCAGCCGCCCGTTCCAGGACTACATCACCGAGGGCGCGTGGGGATCGGTGTGGGCCCGCGACGGCCTGGACCGCCGCACGCGCAGCTGCGTGACGCTGGCCGCGCTCACGGCGCTGCAGGCGCACAACGAGCTGGCGATGCACGTCCGGGCGGCGGTCCGCAACGGCCTGACGGCGGCGGAGATCAGCGAGGTCCTGCTGCACACGGCGGTCTACGCCGGAGCACCGGCGGCGAACGCGGCGTTCGCCATCGCCCAGCGCACCCTGGCCGAGCTCGGCGAGCCGAGCGCGGTGCCGAAGGACGCCGGATAGGGTGCCGGGCATGGACGTGACGAGGCCGCCGTTCGACGTCCGGCTGGACAGCGAACCGGCGCACCGTGGGGCCCACCACGTGCAGTCGCTGGAGCGCGGGCTGGCCGTGATCAAGGCGTTCCACGCGGGCGCGTCCGAGCTGACCCTGAGCGACGTGGCCCGCGCGACGGGCCTCACCCGCGCGGCGGCCAGGAGGTTCCTCCTGACCTTGGCCGACCTGGGCTACGTCCGCACCGACGGCAAGTACTTCTCGCTGACGGCCCGCGTGCTGGAGCTGGGCTACGCGTACCTGTCGAGCATGACGTTGCCGGAGGTCGCCCAGCCCCACCTGGAGCAGCTGTCGGCGCGGGTCCACGAGTCGAGCTCGGTCTCGGTGCTGGAGGGCACCGACATCGTGTACGTGGCGCGGGTGGCGGTGTCCCGGATCATGACGGTGAGCATCAACGTGGGCACCCGCTTCCCGGCGTACGCGACGTCGATGGGCCACGTCCTGCTCGCGGGACTCGGCGAGGCGGACCTGGAGGCGTATTTCGAGGTGGCGAGCCTGGACCGCCTGACGGACCACACGGTGACGGCCCCCGCCCACCTCCGCCGGGAACTGGCCAAGGTCGCCGCCCAGGGCTGGGCGATGGTGGACCAGGAGCTGGAGGAGGGCCTCCGCTCGGTGGCGGCCCCGATCCGCAGCCGCACGGGCCAGGTGGTGGCGGCGGTCAACCTCTCGACCCACGCCAGCCGCACGACGGCCGAGTCGGTGCGGAAGGACCTGGTCCCCCCGCTCCTGGAGACGGCCAGGGCGATCGAAGCGGACTTGGCGGTCGGAGCCCCGGACCGCGCCCGTGGCTGACCACCCACCCGCGGCCCCCGAAGCGCAGCCCGGCACCCCACCCACCGCCGAGCGCGGGGCGATCCGGCCCACCGCCGAGCGCGCGGCCACGCCACCCATCGCCGCGCCCGCGGCCACCCGGCCCACCGCCGAGCGCGCGACTATCCGGTCCGCCATCGAGCGTGCGGCCACTCGGCCCACCGCCGAGCGCGCGACCATCCGGCCCGCCACCGAGGGCGCGGCCACCCCACCCGCCACCGAGGGCGCGGCCACCCGACCTCGCGTCCACCTCCGGCATCCCGGCCACACCGCACAGCTGCACCAGGCCCGGCCCTCATGACCACCCCTCAGCCGGTCGCCGGGCTCCTCCTCGCCGCCGGTGCCGGTCGGCGGTTCGGTGGCCCGAAAGCCCTCGTCCAAGTCGATGGGGAGCCCCTCGTTCTCCGGGCCCTGCGCACCCTCACCTCCGCCGGGTGCGAGCCCGTCCGGGTTGTCGTCGGGGCCTCCGCCGACGAAGTGCGCGCCCTCCTGCCCGACCCGGCCCAAGCCGTCACCGCCGAAGACTGGGCCACCGGCATGGGCGCCTCGCTCCGTGCCGGGCTCGCCGCCCTCGAAGCCACCGATCGGTCCGCCGCGCTCGTGCACCTCGTCGATCTGCCGTGGGTCGGCTCCGACATCCTCGCCCGCGTCGCCGCCCGGGCCACCTCCGAAACCGTGGCCCGCGCCGCCTACGACGGCGTTCCCGGTCACCCCGTGCTGCTCGGCCGCCGGTGGTGGGACGAGGTCACGAACAGCGCCCAGGGCGATCGCGGTGCCCGGGACTGGCTCGCCACCCGCGCCGACCTGACCTTGATCGAGTGCGGTGACCTCGGCAGCGGCCGGGACGTCGACCGCCCCGGCGATCTGGCGGGCCCCGCGTGAAGACCTACGATCGACAGCGTGACGGACTCGCCCGAAGACCTCGCCGCCGCGCTCGACGCGACCGGTTACCTCGCCGATGACGGGCTGGCGACCGCCGGCTTCCTCGCCCTGCGGATGGGCCGCCCGCTCTTCTGCGAGGGCGAGCCCGGCACCGGCAAGACGTCTCTCGCCCTGGCCCTGGCCACCGCGCTGGAGCGGCCGCTCGTCCGCCTCCAGTGCCACGAAGGCATCGACGCCGCCCAGGCCCTCTACGAGTGGGACTTCCCGCGCCAGCTCCTGCACCTGCGCGCGCTCGAGGCGGCCGGCGGCGGGCAACTCGACGTCGAGGCCGCGGAACGCTCGCTCTACACCGAGCGGTTCCTCCTGGCCCGGCCGCTGCTGCAGGCCCTGATCACCGCCCCCTGCGTCCTGCTGATCGACGAGATCGACCGCGCCGACGACGAGTTCGAAGCCTTTCTGCTGCAACTGCTCGACGAGCACGCCGTGACCATCCCCGAATTCGGCGAAGTCCGCGCCGAACACCCGCCGCTGGTCGTCCTCACCTCCAACCGGACCCGCGAGGTGCACGACGCGCTGAAACGCCGGTGCCTCTACCACTGGCTCGAACACCCGGACCTGGTGCGGGAGGTCGCCATCCTGCGCCGTAGGATCCCGCGGGTAAGTGAGGCTCTGGCTCGGCAAATTGCCGAAGCGGTGCACCGGCTCCGTGAAATGGATTTGCTGAAACCACCGGGAGTGGCGGAATCACTCGATTGGGCGCGGGCGCTGTTGACCCTTCAGCGTGACGAGCTGGACGCGGCAACGGCGGCGCGGACACTCGGAGCCGTCCTGAAATACAGCGAAGACCTCGACCGGGTCCGGGCGAAACTCGACGCCTTGTTCGCCTGACCGCCCGGGTCGGGGGACCGGGTGTGGCGATGCGAGGGGAGAACCTGTCGATGAGCGTGGCGGAGACGACGGAGACGAGACCGCCGTCCGAGGTGGAGCCGGAGCGGCCGGCCGGGCCGCCGGCCACCCGGCCGGGGTGGCGGGGCAAGCTCGCCGCGGTGGCCGCGGTGCTCGGCGGCACCGCGCTGATCGCCGTGCACGCCGCCCTCTACGGCCACTGGATGATCGACGACGCGGCCATCACGTTCGCCTACTCGCGCAACGTCGCCGACGGCTTCGGGCCCGTGCTGCAGCCCGGCGCCGCGCCGGTCGAGGGATATTCCAACCCGACCTGGATGATCCTGCTGGCCCTCGGCAAGCTCGTCGGCCTGTTCGACCACGGCACGCTCTTCGGTGTCTCCGACCAGATCCTCTTCCCGAAGGCGCTCGCGCTCGCCTGCTGCGCGGGCATCCTCGTGCTGTTCTACTTCGGGGCGAAGGTGCTCAGCCGCCGCCCGGCGCTGATCACCTTCGTCGCCGGGGCCGCGCTCGCCGCGATCCCGTCGTTCGTCATCTGGTGCTTCTCCGGGCTGGAGAACTCCTTCTACGCCCTCACGGTCGCCGCGCTCGCGGTGGTGATCGTGCGCGCGACCCACAGCGGCCGGCTCCTGGACACCCAGGTCGCCCTCGGCACCGGGCTGATCGCCGTGCTCGCCGCGCTGACCCGGCCCGACGGGATCATCTACGCCGGTGCGTACCCGATCGTCCTCCTGCTGTTCCTCAAGCGGGACCTGCTCGGCCGCAGCGTCCGCGCGGCCGTCGTCTCGGTCGCCGCCTTCGCCGTCCCGTTCGGCGCTTACATGATCTTCCGCTGGTTCGAGTTCGGCCGCCTGGTGCCGAACACGGCCGTCGCGAAGGGGCAGGAGCCGCCGACGATCGAGGACCTCGCCCGCCCCGGCGAAATCGTCTCCTACGTGGGCTGGCTGATCGTCGCGGTCGCCGTCGCGTGCCTGGTGCTGCTGATGGTCCGGCCGTCGCGCCTGCGCACCGGGCTGATCGCGCTGATGGTGCCGTTCGGGCTCACCGTGGTCGCCTACATCGTCCTCGAGTTCGACTGGATGGGGCAGCTGCGCTTCGCCACGCCGGTGTGGACGCTCGGCGCGTTCGGCGGCGCGATCGTCGTCGTCGAGGCGCTGGCCGCGGCCCGGCTGCGCGGCCGGATCGTGCTCGCGTGCCTGCTCGTGGTGGCGCTGGTCAGCTCGGTGAGCGGGCTCTACGACCAGGGCACGTCCTACCGCGCCAACGTCAAGACCGCGTTCTGCATCGTGGCCGAGCGCGACGCCCGGACCATCAACGGCCTCGCGGACATCCTGAAGCTGCCCGACTCGGCCCAGGTCGGCCTGATCGACCTCGGCGGGACGTCGCTGGGCAGTCGCCTCCGGGTGCTCGACCTGGCCGGCCTCGGCGACAAGCGGGTCGCCGACTACCTGCACGAGTCCGACGTGACCGGCGTCCGCAACCTCGTCTTCAACCAGGCCAAGCCCGAGCTGATCACGTTCATCGGCTCGTGGATCGCCACGCTGGGCTTCGACCAGGACCCGCGGTTCGAGCGCGAATACGCGACGATCTTCGTCAACCCGCCGATCGGCAACCTGACCGTCGATTCCCGCAACTGGGTCAGCTACCACGTCCGGCGCGACCTGGTCGACGACGCGAAGCTCGCGGAACTCAAGGCCTACACGCAGAAGACGCTGCCGCCGCTGCTGGAGCTGAACAAGGGAGCCGGCCTGCGCGGCTGCGCGAACGTCCAGCCCGGCTTCAAGGCCGCCGCCTGATCCGAGAACCCGGCGCCCGCCTCGATGGTCCACAAAGTACCGCCGAGGCGGGCGTTTTAATTGCGTTGCCCCGCCCACGGGACTGAGGCATTCTTTTCCCAGCAGAACCGAGACCACCGAGAGGAGGAGATCGTGACCCGACGGCAAGACCGGAACCCCTGCGGCGCGATCTCCCGCGTCGTTCGCTGAATTTCCCTTTTCTTTCCGAAGAGCTCTTCGCGCCCACCCGCCGCTACCTTGGGTCGGCCGCGGCGAAGAGCGCGGTCTGCGCGCCCGTCCGGGGAGGGGCGCGTGCGCAGACCGCCCTTGTCCCGGTAGCTCAGCAGGACAGAGCGCGGCGCTACGAACGCCGAGGTCCGAGGTTCGACTCCTCGCCGGGACGCCGACAATGCCCGATCGAGCGCACAATGGAGACATGACCACGGTCTCCGATCCGGTAGCGGGGTACGCCGGGTTCGCCGCCGCGCTGCGCGAAGCCGGTGTCGCCTGCGATGCGCACCGCGTGCAGGCGTACCTCACCGCGGTGGCCGAGATCGACGTCGCCGAACCCACCCAGCTCTACTGGGCCGGGCGGCTGACCCTCTGCTCCAGCCCGGACGACCTCCCGTGCTACGAAGAGGCCTTCAGCCAGTGGTTTTCCATCGAGACCACCACGCCGAAGCGGGCAACGTCCGCTGCGCCCAAGAAGGCCCGGATCGCCCCGCTCGCCGACGCCGAAGGCACGGATGCCGAGGGCGGCGACGGCGCCGACCAGCTGAAAGTCGCCGCCAGCGCCCACGAAGTCCTGCGTCACCGTGACCTCGCCGAGCTCACCACCGCCGAGCGCGAACACCTCCGCGAGCTGCTGGCCACCCTGAAGCCCGCGCTCCCGCAGCGCCCGGCCGCCCGGCGGACGCCGTCGCGGCGCGGCCGCCTCGACCCGTCGCGGACGCTGCGCGCCATGCTGGCCAGCGGCGGCGAACCCCTCCACCTCGTGCACGCCCGGCGCGGCAGGAGGCCGCGGCGGGTGGTGCTGCTCATCGACGTCTCCGGCTCGATGAGCCCGTACGCCGACGCGCTGCTGCGGTTCGCCCACGTCCTGACGCGGTCCGCGCCGCCGTCGGTCGAGGTGTTCACGCTCGGCACGCGGCTGACCCGGGTGTCGCGCCAGCTGCGGCAGCGCGACCCGGAACGCGCGATGCTCGCGGCGGGCTCGGCCGTCCCGGACTTCGCCGGCGGGACCCGGCTGGGGGAGACGCTCCAGGTGTTCCTCGACCGGTGGGGACGCCGTGGGGTCGCGCGCCGCGCCGTGGTCACGGTGTTCTCCGACGGCTGGGAACGCGGCGACACGGGGCTGCTCGGCGAGCAGCTCGCGCACCTGCGCCGGCTCGCGCACGCCGTGTTCTGGGTGAACCCGCACGCCGGCCGTGCGGGGTACGCTCCGGTCCAGTCGGGCATCGTGGCCGCGCTGCCCCACATCGACCGGCTCCTGGCCGGGCACACCCTGGCCACCTTGGAACGACTGCTCGGGGAGATTTCCGATGCGTGACGTACTGGACGACGTGTTCCGCCGCTGGTCCGCGGGCGAAACCGTGGGGCTCGGCACCGTGGTCGCCACCTTCTCGTCGGCGCCGCGCGCGCCCGGCGCCGCGATGGTCGTCGCGCCGGACGGCACCGTCGCCGGCAGCGTGTCCGGCGGCTGCGTCGAAGGCGCGGTCTACGAGCTCGCGCGGGAGGTCGTCGCCGAGCGCAAGCCGGTGCTGCAACGCTACGGCGTCAGCGACGACGACGCCTTCGCGGTCGGCCTGACCTGCGGCGGGATCATCGACATCTACGTCGAAGCGGTCGACCGTGAGTCGATGCCGGAGCTCGGCGAGGTCGTCGAGTCGGTGCGCGGCGGCGAGCCGGTCGCGGTCGTCACGATCATCGAGCACGAACACGAAGGCCTGGTCGGCGAGCACATGATCGTGTGGCCGGACCGCACCGCGGGCTCGCTGGGGTCGTCGCGGATGGACGACGCCGTGGCCGACGACGCGCGCGGCCTGCTGGCCAGCGGCCGCACCGGCACCCTGCACTACGGCCCGGACGGGCAGCGCCGCGGCGAGGGCATGGCCGTGTTCGTCAACTCCTTCGAGCCGCCGCCCCGGCTGCTGGTCTTCGGGGCGATCGACTTCGCCGCCGCGATGGCGCGCATGGGTGCCTACCTCGGCTACCAGGTCACGGTGTGCGACGCGCGGCCGGTGTTCGCCACCACCAGCCGGTTCCCGGACGCGCACGAGGTCGTCGTCGACTGGCCCCACCGCTACCTGCAGGCGGAGGCGGACGCGGGCCGGATCGACCAGCGCACGGCGATCGCGGTGCTCACCCACGACCCGAAGTTCGACGTGCCGCTGCTGGAAGTCGCGCTGCGCCTGGACGTCGGGTACGTCGGCGCGATGGGGTCCCGCAAGACCCACGACGACCGGTTCGCCCGCCTGCGCGAAGCGGGGATCACCGAGGCGGAGCTGGACAGGCTGGCGTCGCCGATCGGGCTCGACCTGGGCGCGCGCACGCCGGAGGAGACGGCCGTGTCGATCGCCGCGGAGATCATCGCGCTGCGGTGGGGCGGCGGGGGCAAGCGGCTCGCGGAGCTCTCGGGGAGGATTCACGGCTGAGCCGCCGGGTGGGCCACAAAGTTCACCCATCCGGACCCTCGCAGATTCGGTTTCCCGGCGTGGATTTTCCCGCATCTGCGGAACAGGTAGTTGAACGTGTGACATCAGGGCTTGTCCGCGCGAAGGTCGCGTAGCACGCTCGGGGATTGTGAGCCCGATCACGGTCGGGCCTGGCCGTTCCCGAACCGGCTCGCCGCTGCTCCGCCCCGGCGGGCATCCGCTTTCTTGGAGGCCTGATGCGCATCACCGTCACCGTCGACGGGACGAAGTACACCGACGAAGTCGAACCCCGCACCCTCCTCGTGCACCACCTGCGAGAGCGGCTCGGCAAGGTCGGCACCGTCGTCGGCTGCGACACCAGCAACTGCGGCGCCTGCACCGTCCACCTCGACGGGCACAGCGTGAAGTCCTGCTCCGTGCTGGCCGTGCAGGCCGACGGCTGCGAGGTCACCACCGTCGAAGGCCTCGCCCGCGACGGCAAGCTGCACCCGGTGCAGCAGGCTTTTCACGACAACCACGCGCTGCAGTGCGGGTTCTGCACGCCGGGGATGATCATGCAGTCGATCGACCTGCTGGCCGACAACCCCGACCCGGACGAGCAGGCCGTCCGCGAGGGCCTCGAAGGCAACCTCTGCCGCTGCACCGGCTACCAGAACATCGTCCGCGCGGTCCGCGACGCCGCCCAGCACATGAGCCCGGGCGCCGGACCCGAAGCGGAGCGGATCGCCGAGAACAAGCACGTCGGCGTGGGTGGTGACTGATGACCGCCACGATCGAACCGGAGGTCGGGAAGTCCCGCCGCCGCAAGGAGGACGAGCGGCTGATCACCGGCCGCACCCGCTGGACCGACAACATCGCGCTGCCCGGGATGCTGCACCTGGCCGTTCTGCGCAGCCCGTTCGCGCACGCCAGGATCATCTCGATCGACACGGCCGCGGCGAAGAGCGCGCCCGGCGTCATCGCCGTCTACACCGCGCAGGACCTCGACCCGGAGGGCGCGGTCGGCATGCCGTGCGCGTGGCCGATCACGCCGGACATGAAGGCGCCACGCCGTCCGGTGCTCGCTGCCGGCACGGTCAACTTCGCCGGCGAAGGCGTTGCGGTCGTCGTCGCGCGCTCGTCCGCCGAAGCGCACGACGCGCTCGAGGAGATCGACGTCGAGTACGACGAGCTGCCGGTCATCCTCGACATGGAAGCCGCCATCGCCGACGGCGCGCCGCTGGTCCACGAGGACCTCGGCACCAACACGAGCGCGGTCTGGAAGTTCGACTCCGCCGAGGCCGGCACCGGCGGCAACGTCGAGGACGCGATCAGCGCGTCGGAGGTCGTGCTCAAGCGCCGCTTCCGCCAGCAGCGGCTCGTCCCGGCGTTCATGGAGCCGCGCGCCTGCGTCGTCGACCCGACCGGCACGCAGATCACCATGTGGTCGGCCACGCAGATCCCGCACATCCTGCGCGTGATGTCGGCGCTGACGCTCGGCATCCCCGAGCACAAGCTGCGCGTGATCGCCCCGGACGTCGGTGGCGGCTTCGGCGGCAAGATCGGGGTCCTGCCGGAAGAGATGATGGCGCTGCTGGTCGCGCGGAAGCTCGGCAAGCCGGTCAAGTGGAACGAGACGCGCTCGGAGACGATGCTCGCCGCGCACCACGGCCGCGACCAGATCCAGGACCTCACCATCTCGGCGACCCGCGACGGCCAGGTCACCGGCCTCAAGGTCGAGCTGCTCGCCAACCTCGGCGCGTACAACGGCCTGGTCGGGCCGGGCGTGCCGATCCTCGGCGCGTTCATGTTCAACGCGATCTACAAGATCCCGGCGTACCACTTCGCGTGCACCAACGTGTACACGACGACGACGCTGACCGACGCCTACCGCGGCGCCGGGCGCCCGGAGGCGACGTTCGCGATCGAGCGGATCATGGACGAGCTCGCCGTCGAGCTCGGCATGGACCCCCTGGAGCTGCGCGAGAAGAACTGGATCAAGCACGAGGAGTTCCCGTTCACGACCGTGTGCGGGCTGACCTACGACTCCGGCAACTACGAGGCCGCCACCGAGAAGGCGAAGCGGCTCTTCGACTACGACGGCCTGCGCGCCGAGCAGGAGAAGCGCCGCGCGTCGAAGGACAAGGTCCAGCTCGGCATCGGCATCTCGACGTTCACCGAGATGTGCGGGCTCGCGCCTTCGCGGGTGCTCGGCTCGCTGGACTACGGCGCCGGCGGCTGGGAGTACGCGTCGATCCGGATGCTGCCCACCGGGAAGGTCGAGGTCACCACCGGCGCGTCCGCGCACGGCCAGGGCCACGAGACGGCGTGGAGCCAGATCGTCGCCGACCAGCTGGGTGTCGCGTTCGAGGACGTCGAGATCCTGCACGGCGACACGCAGTCGTCGCACAAGGGCCTGGACACCTACGGTTCGCGGTCGCTGGTGGTCGGCGGGATCGCCGTCGTCAAGGCCGCGGAGAAGGTGGTTGCGAAGGCCAAGCCGATCGCGGCGCACCTGCTCGAATGCGCCGAGGACGACCTCGAGTTCGCGAACGGCAAGTTCACCGTTCGCGGCACCGAGACGTCCACGACGATCGGTGACGTCGCGCTCGCGGTGTTCGCGGCGCACAACCTGCCGGACGGGGTCGAGCCGTCGCTCGACTCGGACGCGACGTTCGACCCGGAGAACTTCTCGTTCCCGCACGGCACGCACCTGTGCGCCGCCGAGGTGGACACCGAGACGGGCCGGATCAAGCTGCGTTCGTACGTCTGCGTCGACGACGTCGGCGTCGCGGTGAACCCGCTGATCGTCGAGGGCCAGGTGCACGGCGGGCTCGCGCAGGGCATCGCGCAGGCGCTGTTCGAGGGCACCGAGCACGACGAGAGCGGCACGCTGACGACCGGCACGTTCGCCGACTACCTGCTGCCGTCGGCGGCCGACCTGCCGTCGTTCACCACCGACCGCACGGAGACGCCGTCGACGACGAACCCGCTCGGCGCCAAGGGCGTCGGCGAGGCGGGGACCATCGCGTCCACCCCGGCGGTGGTCAACGCGGTGATCGACGCCGTGCGGCCCTTCGGCGTCAACGACATCGAGATGCCGTTGACACCGATGCGGGTGTGGCACGCCATCCAGCACGGCACCCCCGACGCGGGTGGCCCCGGCCGCGGCGAAGCGGGCGGCGGACTCGGTTCCCTCGACGCCACCGGAGGTGCGCAGTGATCCCGGCTCCCTTCGACTACGTCCGCCCGTCCACAGTGGACGAAGCGGTGCAGGCACTGGCGGCGGCGGGCGAGGACGCCAAGGTGCTGGCCGGCGGGCAGAGCCTGCTGCCGGTGCTGCGGATGCGGCTCGCGGCGCCGACCACGCTGATCGACCTCGGGCGCGTCGCCGAACTGCGCGGCGTCCGCGAGGACGGCGCCGACCTGGTGATCGGCGCGATGACGACGCACTACGACGTCCAGCGGGACGCCCTGGTGGCCTCGCACGCGGCGTTGCTCAAGGAGGCGACGGACACGGTCGCCGACCCGCAGATCCGCCACCGCGGCACCCTCGGCGGCGCGATCGCCCACGCCGACCCGGCCGGCGACCTGCTGGCGCCGGTGCTGGCGCTGGACGCCTCGCTGGTGGTGGCCGGGCCGTCGGGACGCCGGACGGTCCCGGCCGCGGACTTCTTCCGCGACCTGTTCACCACCGCCCTGGCGCCGGACGAGCTGCTGGTCGAGGTCCGCATCCCCAAGCACACGGGGTGGCGGGCGCACTACGAGAAGTTCAACCGCGTCGCCCAGGCGTGGTCGATGGTCGCGGTCGCGGTCACCGTCCGCACCGAAGCGGGGGTCATCGAGGAGGCCCGGGTCGCGCTGACGAACATGGGTTCGACACCGGTCCGCGCCTCGGGTGTCGAGGCGGCACTGGTCGGCGTCCGCGCCTCGGCGGACTCGATCACGGCGGCGGCTTCGCACGCGGCGGAGGGCACGAATCCGCCGGTCGACAGCAATGCCGACGTCGAATACCGCCGTCACCTCGCGGAAGTGCTGACGGGCCGCGCGATCGCGGCGGCCGCGGGAGCCTGACGCTTCACCCTGGCCGCCGCTTCGGCGGCGGCTAGGGTGGGCAGCGGACCCGTCCGCTTTCAGGAAGGAGGTCGGCCCGTGCGGCTCGACCACGAATTCACCGTCCCGGCTCCGATCGGCGAGGTCTGGCAGGCGGTCGTCGACCCCGAGCGCGTCGCCCCGTGCATGCCGGGTGCCACGCTGACCAAGGTCGAAGGGGACAAGTTCAGCGGAACGGTGAAGGTCAAGTTGGGGCCGATTTCGTTGTTGTACAAGGGGAACGGCGAGTTCCTCGAGAAGGACGAAGCCGCGCACAAGGTGACGATCAAGGCCTCGGGCAAGGACTCCCGCGGAGCAGGCACGGCGGCGGCCACGGTGACGCTGACGTTGACGGAGACGGACGGCGGAACCCGCGGAGCGGTGGCGACCGACCTGGCGATCACGGGCAAGCCGGCCCAGTTCGGCCGCGGGTTGATCAGCGAGGTGGGCGGCAAGATCCTGGACACGTTCGCGGGCTGCCTGTCGGGCAAGCTCGCCCCGGCGAAGGAAGCGGCGGCCTCGCAGGCTTCGGCGGGACAGGCGGCCGCCCAGGCGGCACCGGCCGAGACGGCGGCGAAGGGCGGTTCTGTTGGGCCTGCGCCGGCTGGGGGTGGGGCGGCGGAGGGTGGTTCCGCTCAGGCCGCGACCGGGAGTGCCGCGGCGAAGGGCGGTTCCGCTCCGGGCGCGTCGGCTGAGGGTGCGCCGGTGAAGGGCGCTCCCGCTGAGGCCGCGTCGGCCGAGAGTGGCTCGGCGAAGGAAGCCTCCTCGGCTGCCGCCGGGGGTGTGCCGGTGGCTGAGGCGGCCGCGAAGCCGGTGGCGGAGCAGGGCATGCCGGCGGCTGCGGCCGAGCCGGTGGCCAAGCCGCAGCCCGCGGTCAAGCCGGCGCCGACCACTGCGGAGATCAACACCGAGCCGAAGGCCAAGCCGGCGGAGCGGCCCGCGCTGCACAGCGTGCCGGCGCCGCCCGAAACCGAAGCGATTGACCTGCTCGACTACGCGGGGCAGTCCGTGCTCAAGCGGGTGGTCCCGGTGCTGGTTGCCGTCGCCGCGGTGGCCGGGCTGGTGGCGGTCGTCCGCGCGCTGCGCAAGTGACCGGCGGCCCGCGGCCGGAGGCGCGATTCGGCCTGCCCCGATGGTGAGCGGCGCTGACCTGCGCCGATCTACTTAGCGCGGGTCTTCGGGCCGCGGCAATGCCCGCAATTCGCCCGGACTGGCGACGCGGCACGCCGGAACGGCTACGCTGGGCTACCTGGTCGGCCGAACTTCGCGCAAGGGGTACGTCACGATGCCGGTTCGTCACGTCTGTGGCCTCGGCTCTTGAGAGCCCAGGCCGCCGTGCGCCGGGATGCGCTTTCCACCTGGCCGGGCTGGCCTGCGCGATGGGCGATGTGGGGCGGGGCGAAAAACCGCTGGATCGCCTACGCCCTCGGCTGCGAGCTGCTCGCCGTCGTCGCGACCGGTGCCGCGCTGGCCACCGGGTTCGGTGGCCCGGTGCGCCCGGGCTGGTTCGCCGTGCTGGTCGCGCTCGGCGTGGCGCAGGCCGAGATGTCGCGCCGCATCGAGCGGCTGCGCCGGTGGATGAGCGGGCAGACGCACATCAACGTCACGTCCGTCTGGTACCTCGCCGGTGTCGTCCTGCTCCCGCCGGCCTGGGTGGCGCTGCTGGCCGTGGTGCTCTACTCGCACCTGTGGGTGCGGGTGTGGCGGCAGGTCCGGACGCGGCCCGCGCACCGGTTCGTGGCGAGCACGGCCTGGGCAATGCTCTCGTGTTTCGCTGCTTCCTCCGTTCTCGCGGTGCTGGGGTTGCACGGGACGCCGTTGCAGACGCCGCGCGGGTTGTTCGCGCTCTGCCTGGCGGCCGCGGTGTTCGAGCTGGTGAACGTCGGCCTCGTGGCGGCCGGCATCTACCTGTACACCAGCAAGCGCTCGGCGGCCGACCTGATCGGCACGTGGGAGGACAACGCGTTCGAGCTCGCGACCCTCTGCCTGGGTGGGCTCGCCGCGCTCGCGCTGGTCGAGCAGCCGGTGCTGGTCGTGTTCGTGGTGGCGCCGTTGCTGCTGCTGCACCGGTACCTGCTGTTGAAGCAGCAGTTGCAGGTCGCGGCCGTCACGGACGAGAAGACCGGGCTGCTCAACACCGCGGGCTGGCACGAATCCGCGACGCGCGAGCACGCCCGCGTCCAGCGCCGCGGCACCGGCGGGGGTTTCGCGGTGCTGATGATCGACTTGGACCACTTCAAGCGGATCAACGACACGTACGGCCACCTGACCGGCGACGACGTGCTGGCGGCGGTCGCGGTGGCGATCTCGGGTTCGGTGCGCCAGGGCGACACGGTCGGCCGGTTCGGCGGTGAGGAGTTCGTGGTCCTGCTGCCGGGTATCGGCCGCGCGGACGTGCTGGCGATCGCCGAGCGGGTGCGGGTGGCGGTGGGCGAGCTGAACGTGGTGATTTCGACGGGCACGGGGACGGTCCGGGTGAGTGGCCTTTCGGTGTCGATCGGGGTGGCGCGGTATCCGGACGCCGGGCCGACGCTCGATGATGTGCTCCGCACCGCTGATGCCGCGCTGTACCGGGCCAAGGAGGCCGGGCGGAACCAGGTCGCGGTGTAGGGCAACCGGATGCGCGAGCGGGTGGCCCGCGGTGGCGGGTCGGGGTGCGCGGGGTGCGGAGGCTGGTCACGACCGAGCTGGGATTCCGGTGCGGGAAAGCTCGGGTGTGCTGTGGAGGCCTTGCGTTGGTGCGGTTGTTGGCGCCACCCGGTGTGGAAGGCGGCGAGGAGTGATCGGCGCGTGTGTGCGGGGCGGAGATCGGGCCGCGACCGGCGAGGCACGGGATGGACGGCCCGAGTGAGGGCTGGCTCGGACCTCAGCGTGGGTCTCAGAGCGAGGAGGTTGGTCGCGACTGGTGAGGGGGTAGTTCGAGCTGCGGTGCCGGGGCGGAGCGGAGACCGCGGCCTGACCGCGACTCGGCCGCTGTGATGTAAGGCGCGAAATACCCCGCCGCGGTGGTCGTTGGACACTTCATGAGCGGCGCGGATCACGAGACGGATGTTGTGGTCATCGGGGCCGGGCAGGCCGGGTTGTCCGCCGCCTATCACCTGCGGCGGGCCGGGTTCGGGAACCGGAGCGGGTTCGTTGTGCTCGACCACGGGAAGCGGGCCGGGGGTGCCTGGCAGTACCGGTGGCCGTCGCTGGTCCTGGGGAAGGTGCACGGCATCCATGACCTTCCCGGGATGGCTTTCGGCACTCCGGACGTGACGCGTCCCGCCTCCGAAGTCGTCTCCGAGTACTTTGCGCGCTTCGAAAGCGTCTACGACCTTCCCGTGCTCCGGCCGGTCGACGTCCAGTCCGTGACGCGGCCGGGGGAGCGGCTCCTCGTCTCCAGCCCGGCCGAATCGTGGGCCGCGCGGGCCGTCATCAGTGCCACCGGAACCTGGGACCGTCCTTTCTGGCCGCGCTACCCCGGCCAGGAGACCTTCGCCGGGCGGCAACTGCACACCGCCGACTACGCTGGACCCGAAGACTTTCGCGATCGACGAGTGGTCGTGGTCGGCGGGGGCGCCTCCGCCGTTCAGCTGCTCATGGAGTTCGCCCCGCTCGCCCGGGCGACGGCCTGGGTCACGCGCCGGCCGCCCGTGTGGCGGGACGAGCCCTTCAGCGAGAACTGGGGACGCAGTGCCGTCGCCAAGGTGGCCGAGCGCGTCCGGGCCGGACTGCCGCCCGAAAGCGTGGTCAGCGTGACGGATTTGGCTGTGACGCCGGAAGTGCGCGCCGCCCGGGCCGCCGGGATCCTCGACCGGCGGCCGATGTTCGAGCGGATCACGCCCGCAGGCGTCGCCTGGGCGGACGGCGAACGGTTCGACGCCGACGTGATCCTGTGGGCCACCGGCTTCCGCGCGGCGCTCGATCACCTCGCGCCGCTGCACATCCGGGAGCCTGGTGGCGGTATCAAAATGGACGGCACGCGGGTGGTGCTCGAACCACGCCTGCACCTCGTCGGGTACGGGCCCTCGGCGAGCACGGTCGGCGCCAACCGGGCCGGCCGGGCCGCGGTGGCGGAGATCCGGAAACTGCTGGGCTGAGGGTCTTCGCCGAAGAGCGAAGGCGTGGGTCGAAGGAGCCATAAACCCAAGCTACCGAACATGTGTGCGAACGCCATCGCTGAATCGGGTGATCATCGGAATCCATTGCGCCACAATGAAAAGCCTGAGTGCAGGAGATCCGCGTAAGCCCCATCGGTGCCGGAACGGGCCGCATCGATTCTCCGCAAGTCGACGATGAGGCATGATCGGGGCATGACCGACGGGACGTACGGCACCCAGCGCAAGGCCGCCGCGCGCAACCGGACCGCGATCATCGAAGCCGCCCACGAGCTGTTCGCCCAGAACCCGCTGGTGCCGCTGAGCGAAGTCGCCAAGCGCGCCGGGGTCGGCGCGGGAACCCTCTACCGTCACTTCCCGACCCGCGAAGACCTCATCCTCGCCGCCTACCAGCACGACATCGAACGCCTGACCGCCACGGCCGACGACGTGCTGGCCCGCCACTCCTCCGCGAAGGCCGCCTTCGTCGAGTGGTTCGAGACCCTCGCCGCCTACATCCGCATCAAGCACGGCCTCGGCGACGCGCTGCACAGCGCCGCGGCCCAGGAGCTGATCGACGCCTCCTGGGGGCCGGCCTCCGCAGCGGTCAAGAAGCTCGTCGACGCCTGTGTGGCCGAGGGCACCATCGCGCCCGGGCACGACCCCGCCGACATCATCATGCTCATGAGCTTCCTGTGGCGGGTCGCGAACAACGACGACGGCGCGGCCCAGGGGCGGCGGCTGATCGCGGCCGTCTTCCAGGGCCTCCAGGCGCCGCCGCAGGCCGGCTGACCGCCTCCGGTCCCGCGCCGCGGAGCAGTATGCCGCTCACCGGCACAGGCGCTGAGCTGCGGGAATCGTGAAAAACTCACCCTCTTGACCGATTCAAGGGCAAGACAAGTCTTGTCAGCCGGAACAGGGTCTCGTTACAGTCCGCTTAGTTAGGAAACTTTCCTAACTGATTTCCCCCGACGCCGCAGCCCACCAGCCACCGCCAGGCCCGTAAGGAGCGCGACGTGCCGTCGACCCGACTACGTCCTTTAGCCCGACTCACCCCGGTGATCGCCGCCGTGGTTCTGCTGCCCTCCGCGATCGCCGCGGCCGCCACCACCCAGGCCGCCGATGTCCTGCTGTCCCAGGGAAAGCCGGTCGCCACTTCGACGGTCGAAAGCTCGTCGTACACCGGCGCCAAGGCCGTCGACGGGAGCACCACCACCCGCTGGGCCAGCGCCGAAGGCTCCGACCCGCAGTGGCTGCGGATCGACCTCGGCCAGCCGGCGACCATCCACCGCGTCGTCCTCAACTGGGAGGCCGCGTACGCGAAGAAGTACCGCATCGAGGTCTCCGACGACGGCACGACGTTCACCACCGCCGCCACCATCGACACCGGCGACGGCAAGATCGACGACCTCGGCGGCCTCACCGCCCGCGGCCGCTTCGTGCGCTTCGTCGGCCTCACCCGCGGCACGAGCTACGGGTACTCCTTCTGGGAGATGCAGGTCTTCGGCACCACGGACTCCTCCGGCGACACCCAGGCCCCGAGCACCCCGGCCGGCCTCACCGCGGGCACGGCGACCGCCACGAGCGTCCCGCTGACCTGGGGCGCCGCCACCGACAACGTCGGCGTCACCGGGTACGACGTCCTCCGCAACGGCACCGCGGTCGCCACCAGCGTGACGACGTCCTACACCGACACCGGGCTCGCCCCGGACACCAGTTACACCTACACGGTCCGCGCCCGCGACGCCGCGGGGAACGTTTCCGCCGCGAGCGCGCCGATCACCGTCAAGACCGCCGCCGGGAGCGCGGGGTTCGTCCTCGCCGCGGCCGGTGACATCGCCGAACAGTGCACGGCGAGCAGCTCCAGCTGCGTGCACCCGAAGACCGCGAAGCTCGTCGAGAACATGAACCCCGCGGCCGTGATCACCATGGGTGACAACCAGTACGACGAACCCACGCTGTCGGACTTCAAGAACTACTACGACAAGACGTGGGGCAAGTTCAAGAGCATCACCCACCCGATCCCGGGCAACCACGAGTCCTACTCCGGGTTCACCGGCTACGACCAGTACTTCGGCGCCATCGCCAAGCCGCAGGGCCAGCGGTACTACAGCTGGGAAATGGGCAACTGGCACTTCATCGCCCTCGACTCCAACGACTTCGTCACCCACGACGACTTCGCCGAGCCGCCCCAGATCACCTGGCTGAAGCAGGACCTCGCCAACAACAAGAAGGGCTGTGTCGCGGCGTACTACCACCACCCGCGGTGGAGCTCGGGCGACCACGGCGACAACATCGACAGCATCGAGCTGTGGAACCTGCTGGTGGCCAACAAGGTCGATCTCGTCCTCAACGGCCACGACCACGACTACGAGCGGTTCGTCCCGCAGAACGCCGACGGCAAGGCCGACACAGGAGGCCCGGTCGAGATCGTCGGTGGCAGCGGTGGCGCCAACCTCTACAACCTGAGGTCCGCGCACGCGACGACCGCCAAGCTGCTGAAGACCTTCGGCGTCCTGAAGCTCTCGATGACGGACACCACGTTCCAGACGCAGCTCATCGGCGTCGACGGCAAGGTCCTCGACAACAGCCCGACCTACACCTGCCACTAGGAGGCCCGGGCATGTACATCGCGGCAAGCCGTACCTCGGACCTGGCGTCCGGGACCGACCGCAAACCGGCGCTGAAGCGGGTGTCCGCCAACGTGGTGGCGCTCGGGATGGTCAGCCTGGTCACCGACGTCTCGTCGGAGATGGTCACCGCCGTCCTCCCGCTCTACCTGGTGCTCGGCCTGGGCCTGAACCCGCTGCAGTTCGGGCTGCTCGACGGGCTCTACGCCGGCGCCACCGCGGTCGTGCGGGTGCTCGGCGGGCACCTCGCCGACCGGTGGCGGCGGCTCAAGGCGGTCGCCGGGTTCGGGTACGGCTTGTCCGCGGTGTGCAAGCTCGGCCTGGTCGCGGCCGGTTCGTCGGTCGCGGCCATCGGCCTGGTCCTCGCCGCCGACCGCACCGGCAAGGGGCTGCGCACCGGCCCGCGTGACGCGCTCATCTCGCTGTCCAGCGAGCCGGCGACCCTCGGCCGGTCGTTCGGGGTGCACCGGGCGATGGACACCGTCGGCGCGTTCCTCGGCCCGCTGGTGGCGATGGCGGTGCTCGCGCTGAGCCTCGGCAGCTACACCAGCGTGTTCTTCACCAGCTTCTGCATCGCGGCCATCGCCGTGCTGCTGCTGGCCCTGTTCGTCCGCGACCGGCCCGGCAGCGTCGACCGCGCGGCGGTGTCCGCCCGAGCCGCGTTAGGCCTGCTGAAGCAGCAGGACTTCCGGCGCGTGGCGCTCTGGGCGGCCATGCTGGGCCTGGTCACGGTCGGCGACTCGTTCGTCTACCTGATCCTGCAGCGCCGCTGGGAGATCGCGGCGACGTACTTCCCGCTGCTGCCGCTCGGCACGGCCGGGGTCTACCTGCTGCTGGCCGTGCCGCTCGGCAAGCTCGCCGACCGCGTCGGCCGCTGGCCGGTGTTCCTCGGCGGGCACGCGGCCCTGTGCCTGGCCCTGGTGCTGCTCTGCGGCCCGCGGGCGGGGCTGTGGCTCGCCGTCGTCGCGCTCGGCCTGCACGGTGTGTTCTACGCGGCCACCGACGGCGTCCTCATGGCCGCGGCCGGTCCGCTCATCCCGGCCGGCCTGCGCGCCACCGGGCTGGCCGTGGTGCAGACGGGCCAGGCCGTGGCCCGGATGCTCTCCTCCGTCCTCTTCGGACTGGCGTGGACGCTGTGGGACCTGCGGCCCGCGGTGGGAGTCGCCGCGGTCTGCCTGGCCGCCGTCGCCCTCGCCGCCGCCTTCGCGAAACCGGTGCGCCCGTGAAGAAACTCGTCCTCGCCCTCACCGGCACGGCCCTTCTCGTCGCTGCCGCCGTCACGTACACACTCAGCGCGCGGCAGGACACCGCGGCGGCCGAACCCGCCGCCGCGGTGACCCTGGCGCCCGGCCAGTTGCTGTTCCGCGACACGGCGACCGGCCGCGTCGGCGCCGTCCCCCTCGGCCTGCCTGATAAGAAACCGCAGCTCAGTGGCCTGAAGTGCGATCGCTTCGCGGTGGCGAAGCAGACGGCGGTGTGCCTGGCCGTCCGGCCCGGCACGCTCCCGGCCATCACCGACGTCCTCGTCCTCGACGACCACCTCGCCGTCCGCCACACCGAAGCCCTGCCCGGCACGCCGAGCCGCGCGCGCGTTTCGCCGGACGGCAAACGCGTCTACTGGACGCTGTTCGTCACGGGTGACTCCTACGCCCAGACCGGTTTCTCGACCCGCGCCGGGCTCTACGACGTCGAGACCGGGCGCCTGGTCAAGACGATCGAAGAGCTGCCGGTCTTCAAGGACGGCAACCGCTACTTCGCGGCCGACGTCAACTACTGGGGTATCACCTTCGCCCCCGACGGCAACCGCTTCTACGCCACCCTCGGCAGCAAGGGCAAGACGTACCTCGTCGAAGCCGACTACCGGCGGTACCGGGGCAAAACCCTCCGCGAGAACGTCGAATGCCCGTCGCTGTCCCCGGACGGCAAGCGGATCGCCTTCAAGAAGAAGGTCGGCGACGGCGTCTGGCGGCTGTCCGTCCTGGACCTCGCGAGCATGACGGAGACGGAGCTCGCCGAGACCCGCAGCGTCGACGACCAAGCCCTCTGGCAGGACGATCGCACGATCCTCTACGGGCTGGACAACGCCGTCTGGGCGGCCCCGGCCGACGGCTCCGGCGCACCGAGGCAGCTCCACGCCGGAGCGGCGTCGCCGGCCGTCACTCAGGACCCGAGGTAACGCACCTGGCCGCCCTTTCCACGCTCGTACTCGTCCCGCCCGGCCAGGTGCTCGGGCACGCCGACCTCCCACCAGGCCCCGGCTTCGGTCCAGGTCGACGGCTGCGTCTTCACCACGACGACGGCCGGGCGCTGCTCCGCGACCGCCGCCTCACGAGCCGACGCGTAGGCCGACCGCAGCGAGTCCACCGTGGACGCCGTGAACACCACGCAGCCCAGGGATTCCGCGTGGCGGGCGAAGTCGACTCGCGGCGGCGAAGCGTGCGAAGTCGTGCAGTCGGCGTAGAAGTTGTTGAACGGCTTGCCGCCCTGACCCTGCTGGAGGCGGGCGATCACCGCGTACCCGTCGTTGTCACACACCACCGCGACGAACGGATGGCCCGCGAACGCGGCCGAGAACAGCTCCGAGTTCAGCATCAGGTACGAGCCGTCACCCAGCAGGGTCGTCACCAGGCCCGGGTGGGCGATCGCCGCGCCCCATGCGCCGGACAGCTCGTAGCCCATGCAGGAGAATCCGTACTCGACGTCCATCGAGACCGAGCCGGACCCGCGCCAGCCGCCGATCAGCTCGCCCGGCAGCCCGCCGGAGGCCGTCATGACGTAGTCGTGCTCGTCCGACAGCGTGTTCACGACGCCGACCACCTGCGCGTACGACGGCAGCTCACCCGAAGGGGAGCGCAGGGAGTCGATGTGCGCGTCCCAGGAAGCGCGTTCGGCCGCGGCTCGCGACGTCCACGAAGGGTCCACCCGCCAGCTCTCCAGTTGGGCGGCGAGGTCCGTCAAACCCGCGTCGGCGTCCCCGACCACCGAGAGCGCCCCGTGCTTCACCGCGTCGAACCGGGCGGCGTTGAGCGACACCAGCCGGACGTCGGGGGCGAAGACGGTCCAGGACGCCGTTGTGAAGTCCTGCAGCCGCGTCCCCACCGCGAACACGACGTCCGCGGCCGCCGCGACGACGTTCGCCGACGTCGAGCCGGTGATGCCCAGCGGCCCGGCGTGCAGCGGGTGCTCGTGCGGCACCAGCGTCCGGCCCGCCGTGGTCTCCACGAGCGGGATTCCGTGCCGCTCGGCGAACTCGAGCGCGCGCTGCCCGGCGCCGGAGTACCGGACGCCGCCGCCGAGCACCAGCAGCGGCCGCTTCGCCGCCCGCAACACCCCGGCCGCCTCGGTGACCGAACGCCGGTCCGGGCGGGGGCGCAGCGGGCGGTGCGTGACCGGTTCGAACAGCGCGTCCGGGAAGTCGTACGTCTCCGCCTGGACGTCCTGCGGCAGGGCGAGGGTCACCGGCCCGGCCTCGGCCGGGTCCGTGAGCACCCGCGCGACCTGCGGCAACGTCGAAATCAGCTGCTCGGGCCGGGTGATCCGGTCGAAGTAGCGCGAGACCGCGCGGAAGGCGTCGTTGACCGTCGCCGTCGCATCGCCGAACGGTTCGATCTGCTGCAGCACCGGGTCCGGCGCCCGGTTGGTGAACGTGTCGCCCGGCAGCAGCAGCACCGGCAGCCGGTTCGCGTGGGCGACGCCGGCCGCGGTCACCATGTTCAAGGCGCCCGGCCCGATCGACGACGTCACGACGCCGACCTGCCGCCGGTGGGTGGCCTTCGCGTACCCGACCGCGGCCAGCGCCATGCCCTGCTCGGTGTGCCCGCGCCAGACCGGGATGTCGCCGCGGTGTTCCTCCAGCGCGGTGCCGAGGCCGAGGACGTTGCCGTGCCCGAAGATCGCGAACACGCCGGGGAACAGCGGGACTTCGCGCCCGTCGAGGGTTTCCGAGCGCTGGGCGAGGATCCAGCCGACCAGCGCCTGAGCCATCGTCAGCTTCACTGCACACGTCCTTCGTGACTCGTGACGGGGCATCGCGGGTCAAGGTCCTGCGTTGCCCACGTGTCGCGGACCCAGCCGTGCGCGGGGTCGTCGCAGAACGCCATGGACCGCTCGTCGGCCGGTCCGGCCAGGACGTTCAGGTAGTACATCGGGTAACCCGGTGCGGCCACGCACGGCCCGTGGTAGCCGCGCGGGATGAGGAAGACGTCGTGGTCGCGCACGGCGACGTCCTCGTCCAACTCGCCGTCGGCGGTGTACGTCCGGTGCAGGCCGAAGCCTTCTCGGGACGGTGTCACGCCGTCGCGGCCGGCGATGCGGAAGTAGTAGATCTCCTCGTTGACGACCTCGCACTCGGTCGCTTCGTCGTGCTTGTGCGGCGGGTACGAGGACCAGTTGCCGCCCGGCGTGATCAGCTCGCACGCGTTGAGCTTGTCGGCGTGGTCCCACACCCCGGGCACGCCGAAGTTGGTCACCTGCCGCGTCGCCTGCCCCGCGCCGCGCACCTCCACCGGCACGTCTTCGGCGGGGCCGTACTTCGGGTCGAGACGCCGGGTGCAGCGCGCC
This sequence comes from Amycolatopsis bullii, assembly GCF_014654205.1. Classification (GTDB taxonomy): domain Bacteria; phylum Actinomycetota; class Actinomycetes; order Mycobacteriales; family Pseudonocardiaceae; genus Amycolatopsis; species Amycolatopsis plumensis. Next base: position 115,083 of record NZ_BNAW01000010.1, on the reverse strand, counting down.
ATCGGCAACGCGACCTCCAAGCCCTCTTTTGTCGACAACTCGACTTCGGCCTCCCGGGGGACGTACGCGAAGTCCGTCACGCGCGTGAAGACCGAGTCGCGGCCGCGGAGTTCGAAGACCTGGCCGTCGACCCGGACGGTCGCGGATCCGGCCAGGGGCAGCACGAAGGCTTCGAACTCGCCGGTGTGCAGCATCCGCGTCTCGCCGGGGGCCAGGGCGAGCACCCGCAGCCCGGAGTACCGCCACCCGGCGGTGTCCGGGGTCAGCCGGACCGGGTCGGCGTCGTCGGACAGTGTCCCGAGTGGACGGTGCAGCTTGCTCACTTCGCGGCCTCCAGAGCTTTCGCGGCGGCTTCGACATTTCCCGCAGGGTTCATGACCAGGCCGCGGACGACCCCGTGCGACAGCGTCCAGTCCGGTGGCAGGCCGCCGAGCAGCACCGGCAGTGTCGTGGCGTCCAGGGCCTCCGGCAGCTCGATCAGGGTGACCAGACCGTACGCGGCCAGCTCGGTGACCGCGTCGGCGCAGGCCTGCCGGGTCGGGACCGGGTTCGTGGCGCGGACGTGCAGGAGCTCCTGCCACCGCTCGTCCGTGAGGATCACAGCAGTTCCTCGATCTCCCCGGCGGTCGGCATGGCGTCGGCGCAGGCCAGCCGGGACGCGACGAGCGCGCCCGCGGCGTTCGCGTACTCCGCGATCCGCACCGGGTCCCAGCCCGACAGCAGGCCGTGGATCAGCGCGCCACCGAAACCGTCGCCCGCGCCGAGCCCGCAGACGACCTCGACGCGCTGCGGCGGCACGGTCGACCGGCTCTCCGGGGTCGCCACCAGCACCCCTTCGGCGCCCTTCTTGATCACCGCGAGCCGGAGACCGCGTTCGAGCAGGCGGTCCGCGGCCGCGTCCGGGTCCGCGGTGCCGACGGCGACCTCCACCTCGGTGCGGTTGCCGACCGCGACCGTGACGTGGTCGAGCAGCCCGCCGATCTCGGCGTGCGCCTGCTCGACCGACGGCCAGAACATCGGCCGGTAGTCCAGGTCCAGGACGGTGTGCTCCCGCCGGCCGCGGGCCTCGAGGATCTTCCGCTGGGTCGCCCGCGCGGGTTCCACGGAGACGCCGGTGCCGGTGACCCACAGCAGCGGCACCGACTCCACGACGTCCCAGGGCACGTCTTCGTCGGTCAGTGTGAGGTCGGGGGCGATCGGGGAGCGGTAGAACAGCAGCGGCGGATCGGCGGGCGGGTTGAGCTCGCAGAACACGACCGGCGTCTGCAGGTCCGGCGAGGTGCCCACGAACTCCGGTGAGACGCCGAAGCCGTCGAGGGCCTGCCGGACGTAGTCGCCGAAGCCGTCCGGGCCAACCTTGGTGAGCACCGCCGTGCGCCGGCCGAGCCGCGCGGCGGCGACCGCGACGTTGGTCGCGGTCCCGCCGAGCGACTTGGCGAACGTGCTGACCCCGGCCAGCGGGACGCCGCTCTGCTCGGGGTAGAGGTCGACGCCCACCCGGCCGATCGTCAGCGCTTCGAGACTCACGCCTTTTCCACCTGCCGCAGCTCGTGTTCGAGGGCTTCCAGTTCGGCACCGCCCGCCATCTGCCGGGTCAGCTCGCCGATGTCGATCTCGGACTTCTCGTAGTGCCCGAGCGCGGCACCCCGCTTGAGCAGCAGGAACCGGTCGGCGACAGGGTAGGCGTGGTGCGGGTTGTGCGTGATCAGGACGACGCCGAGGCCGCGGTCCCGCGCCTGGGCGACGTACTTCAGCACGACCCCGGCCTGCTTGACACCGAGGGCCGCCGTCGGCTCGTCGAGGATCAGTACCTTCGCGCCGAAGTACACCGCCCGCGCGATCGCGACGCACTGGCGCTCGCCACCCGAGAGCGTGCCGACCGGCTGCTCGACGTCCCGCAGGTCGATGCCCATGTCGGACAACGCCTTCTTCGTCGTCTCGCGGCCCTTCTTCCGGTCGAGCATGCGGAACGGGCCGAACCCGGTCGTCGGCTCCGAGCCGAGGAAGAAGTTGCGCCAGACGCTCATCAGCGGCACCACGGCGAGGTCCTGGTACACGGTCGCGATGCCGCGGTCGAGGGCCTCGCGCGGCGAGGAGAACCGCACCGGCTCGCCCTCGACGAGGAACTCGCCGCGGTCGTGCTGGTGCACCCCGGCCAGGATCTTGATCAGCGTGGACTTGCCGGCGCCGTTGTCGCCGAGGACGCAGGTGACCTCACCGGCATTGACCACTGTGGACACATCGCGCAGCGCGATCACGCTGCCGTACGTCTTCCCGATGTCGCGAACTTCGAGCAGGCTCATCGGCGTACCCTCTCCGCGCGGCGCCGGAACGCGTTGTTGACCAGGACCGCGGCCAGCAGCATGACGCCGAGGAACAGCATGAACCAGTCGCTGTTCCACTGCGCGAACACGATGCCCTGCCGCGCCATGCCGAAGATCAGCGCGCCGATCGCCGCGCCCACCGCCGAGCCGAACCCGCCGGTGAGCAGGCAGCCGCCGATCACCGCGGCGATGATGTACTGGAACTCCAGCCCGATGCCCTGGTTGGCCTGGACGCTGGCGAAGCGCAGGATGTTGATCGAGCCGACCAGCCACGCGCCGAGTGCGGTGCCCATGAACAGCAGGATCTTCGTGCGCACGACCGGCACACCGACCGAGCGGGCCGACACCTGCGACCCGCCGACCGCGAAGATCCAGTTGCCGAACCGGGTCCGCACCAGCAGCCACGCGGCGATCGCGGTGACGACGATCCACCAGACGATCGAGGACTGGAACTCCGTGCCGCCGATGGCGAACGTCGAGGCGAACAGCCCGCCGGCCGACTCGTAGCCGCTGGTCGAGCGCATGCCCGAAACCTGGACGGTGTTGGTGACCAGCCGCGTCACGCCGAGGTTGAGCCCCTGCAACGCCAGGAACGAGCCCAGCGTGACGATGAAGCTGGGCAGCCCGGTCTTCATCACCAGCCAGCCGTTGAACGCGCCGACGCCGAGCGCGAAGGCCAGCGATGCCAGCAGCGCCAGCCAGACGTTCCAGCCCGCCTGCGTCGCCAGGATCGCGGTGACCAGCGACGTCGACGCCGTCATCACGCCCGCCGAGAGGTCGAACTCGCCGCCGACCATGAGCAGCGCGACCACGACGGCCATGATGCCCAGCGTCGAGGAGTCGTCGAGCCAGGTCGCCACGCCCAGCGGGCTGAGGAACTGGCCGGTGACGACCGAGAAGAAGACGAAGACGAGCACGGCACCGAGGAGCGCGCCGATTTCGGGGCGGACGACCAGGCGGTCGGTCAGCCCTTTCTTGGCGACGCGCTCGTCGGGCTGCGCTTGGATCGCTGCGGTCATCGCGTGCCGCGCTGCGCGTACGGGGCGATGGTGTCGATGTTGGTCTTGTCGACGAAGCCCGGGCCGGTCTGGACGGGCTTGCCGCCGCCGATGGTGTTGCCGTTTTCCTTGTACAGCTTAAGGAACACGATCGGCAGGTAGCCCTGCTCGTACTGCTGCTGGTCGACGGCGAAGAGGATGCTGCCGTCCTTGATGGCCGCGACGACGTCGGCGTTCAGGTCGAACGTGGCCACCTGGGCCTTCGAGCCGGCTTCCTTCGCGGCGGCGACGGCACGCGCCGCGACCTGCGAGTTCAGCGCCAGCACGGCGTCGATCGACGGGTCGGACTGCAGCGCGCCGCGGATCCGCGCTTGTGCGTCGGTCGGGTTGGAGATGTCGACCTGCAGCGTCGTGACGTCGCCGAAGGCCTGCTTCGCGCCGTCGCAGCGCTGGTTCTGGCCGATGTTGCCGGCTTCGTGGATGACGCACAGCAGCTTGGTCTTGCCTGCCGCCTTGAGCCGCTGGCCGGCGCCCTGGCCCGCCAGGCCTTCGCTCTGCCCGACGTGCGCGATCGCGCCGAACTGGGCGCTGAAGTCCTCGCCGGAGTTGATGGTGATGACCGGGATGCCGGCCTTCACCGCGTTCTGGATCGACGTCTGCAGGGCCTGGGGGTTCGCCATCGACACGACCAGGCCGCCGACCTTCTGCGCGACCGCGTTGTCGATCAGCCGGGCCTGGTTGCCCGGGTCGCCGTCGGAGAAGTAGTCGACGCCGACGTTCAGGTCCTTGCCCGCCTGCTCGGCGCCGTTCTTGACGACGTTCCAGAAGGCGTCGCCGGCGCTGCCGTGGGTGACCACGGCGACCTTGAGCGGGCCACCCGCGTTCGGGGCCGCGGCGGTCGCGGAGCTGGGGCTGTTGCTCTTCGAGTTGTCGGCGGTGGGGCCGCTGCAGGCGGCGAGGACGAGCCCGGCTGTGGCGATCGCCGCCACGCCGGCCAGCTTCTTGAGAGAAAACACAGTCACTCCTTTGGGACCAGGTTCAGAGGGAGTCGGTGATCTTCGCGAGGTGGGCCAGGCTGCGCTCGGTGTCCCGCCGGGGTACGTCGTCGGGGCTCTCCTCGCCGAGGGCGGTGTCCTGTTCGAGGACGTACCAGCCGTCGTAGCCGGCGGCCTGGACGGAGCGCACCATCGCCGCCACGTCCACGTCGCCCTCGCCGAGCGGGGTGTACATGCCCCGCCCGACCGCGTCGGTGTAGGCCAGCCGGCCCGCGCGGACCTCGGCCGCCAGGTCTTCCCGGACGTCCTTGAGATGCACGTGTCCCACCCGTTCGGGGTACCGCTTCGCCATCTCCACCGGATCCGTCCCGCCGATCATCAGGTGCCCGGTGTCGAGGCACAACCCGAGATCGGAATCGGCGAGGAAGCGCTCGACCTCGGCCTGCTGCTCCACGTGCGTCCCGACGTGCGGGTGCAGCACCGTGCGCAGGCCGTGGGCGGTGGCGATGTCGCGAATCTTGCCGGCAGTCTCGACCAGCGTCGCCCATTCGGCGTCGCTGAGCCGCGGGCGGTCGTCGTAGCCGTCGAGGCCGGTCGCGGCGGCGAGGACCAGGACGTCACCCCCACAGGCCGCGAAGAGCGCGGCGGACTCTTCGGCTTCCTTGAGGACGTTCTGCTGGTTCTCGTGGAGGACGACGGCGAGAAAGCCGCCGACGAGCGTCAAGTCGTACCCCGCGAGCAGCTCGCGCAGGGCGGCGGGCTCGCGCGGGAGGTACCCGGGCGGGCCCAGCTCGGTGGCTTGGACGCCGAGCGCCGCCATCTCGCCGAGCACGGTGGCCGCGTCCAGCACCCGGCCCCAGCCCGGGACTTCGCAGACACCCCAGGAGATCGGCGCGGCGGCTACTCGGATCGTCGCTGTCACAAGGGGCCTCCGTTGGTCCGTTGGAGCGCTCTATTGATTAGAGCGCTCTAATCTTGTAGCGTCCGTCACAGCAAAGTCAAGGCCGAGTTTTCCGAGATCAGGGGAGGTGCGCGTGGTGCGTCCGACCATGGAGGACGTCGCCGAACGGGCGGGAGTTTCCCGCGCGCTGGTCTCTCTGGTGATGAACAATTCACCGAAGGTCTCCGAAGCCCGGCGGGCGGCGGTGCTGCGCGCGGCCGAAGAACTCGGCTACCAGCCGCACGTGATGGCGCGGTCGTTGGCCAGCCGGACCTCGACCGTGCTCGGCGTGATGGTCAACGACCTGCGCAACGCCTTCTTCGCCGACGTCGTCGAGGGGCTCGACGCGGCCGCGCAGGCCGCGGGCTTCGACCTGATCCTCAACACCGGCGGCCGCAGTCCCACCCGCGAGTGGAACGCCCTGCACAACCTGCTTTCCTTCCGCCCGGCGGGGATCATCCTGCTTTCGCCGGTCGTTCCGGCGGCGTCGATCCAGGTCGCGGCCAAGCAGTGCCCGGTCGTGCTCGTCTCGCGGACGATCCGTGCGTCCACAGTGGACACGGTCAACGACGACGGCGAGGCGGGGTCCGCGCTGGCCGTCGACCACCTCGTCGGCCTCGGGCACCGGCGCATCGCCCACCTCGACGGCGGCGGCGCGGCCGGTGCGGCCCAGCGCCGCCGCGGCTTCCAGGCGGCGATGCGGCGGCACGGCCTGGAGCCGATCGTCGTGCGCAGCGAGCACACCGACACCGGCGGGGAGAAGTCGGTGCGGGAGCTGCTGGCGACGTACTCGCGCGCCGAGCTGCCCACGGGTTTGGTGGCGGGCAACGACTTCAACGCCGTCGGGGCGATCTCGGCCCTGGAGGAAGCCGGGTTGCGCGTGCCGGAAGACGTGTCGGTCGTGGGGTACGACAACACGTCGCTGGCGGCGCTGCGGCACCTTTCCCTGACCACGGTGGACCAGCCGCGCACCGAGATGGGGCGGCTGGCCTTCGAAGCGCTCGTCGAGCGCGTCCGCGGGGAGCGCACGGAGCCGGTCCGGCACCTGCTGCACCCGTCCCTGGTGGTCCGCGCGACCACCGCCGAGTTTTCTGCGACAGGAGGAGCTTCACGATGAGGTTGGGACTTGCGGGCACCGGCCGGATCGGCACCGCGCACGCGGAAACGCTGAAGGGCTTCGAAGAGGTGGAGTCGGTCGTGGTGGCCGACGTCGACACCGCGCGAGCCGCGTCCGCCGCCGCGAAGCTCGGCGTCGAGTCGGTTCCCCTCGAGGACCTGTTCGCCGCGGGGCTCGACGGCCTGGTCGTCACGGCGGCCACGGACGCGCACCCCGGCCTGATCATCGCGGCGGTGGACGCGGGCATCCCGGTGTTCTGCGAGAAGCCGGTGGCCGCGGACATCCCGGGCACCCTGGCGGTCATCGACCGGATCGGCGCTTCGGACGTCCCGGTGCAGATCGGCTTCCAGCGCCGGTTCGACGCCGGTTACGCGGCGGCCCGGGCAGCGGTTGCGTCCGGCGAGCTGGGCTGGCTGCACACGCTGCGCGCGACGACGTTCGACCCGGCGCCCCCGCCGGCGGAGTACGTCGCCCACTCGGGTGGGTTGTTCCGCGACTGCGGCGTGCACGACTTCGACATCATCCGCTGGGTGAGCGGCCGCGAGGTCGAAGAGGTGTACGCGATCGGCGCGAACCGCGGCGAGCAGTTCTTCGCCGACGCGGGCGACGTCGACACGGCGGCGGCCACGCTGACCCTGGACGACGGCACCCTGGCCACGGTCTCGCTGACCCGCTACAACGGCGCGGGTTACGACGTGCGCCTCGACGTGCTGGGCTCGGTGTCAGGCGTGATGGTCGGCCTGGACGACCGCGCGCCGCTGCGGTCGGTGGAGCCGGGAGTGGCTCCACTGCCGGGCCCGGCGTACCCGGGCTTCATGGAGCGCTTCCGCCCGGCGTACACGACGGAGCTGAAGGCGTTCCTGGACGTCGTCGCGGGCCGGGCCCCTTCGCCGTGTGGGGCGGCGGACGCCTTGGCGGCGTTCTACATCGCCGAGGCGTGCGAGGTCTCCCGCCGGGAGCGGCGCCCGGTGAAGCTCGAGGAGGTCCGCCGCTAGTCGCGACCCTGGTCGCGCGAGTCACGGGCGGAGGAGCTTGCGCACCGTGCGTTCGACCAGGGTGGCGGCCTTCGGCGGGGGAGTGCGGCCGGTCGAGAGGTAGCGGTGGACGACCGCGCGCGGGATCTCGACCAGGGCGAGCACGACCTCCTCGTCCGTGGCGCCGGTGAGCGGCGGCAGGTTCAGCGTGGCGCGCTTCAGCACGTCGCGCAGTTCCTGTTCCGCTTCGGCGAGGGCCGTGACCGCTTCGGCCGACCAGTCGGCCGGGCCGAAGGCCTGCTTGCCCGCGTCGAGGACCCGGGCGCCGTCGGGGTGCTTGCGGCACCAGTGGACCACGCTCGCCGCGGCCGCGACCGCCGCTTCGACGTCGGTCGCGTCGCCGAGCGCCGCCGTGAACGTGTCCTGGAAGTCGCGCAGGGTGCGGAGCCAGAGCCGCGCCAGCAGCGCCGGACGGTCCGGGAAGCGGTGGTAGATCGAGCCGTTCGGGGCGCCGGTGGCCTTCGCCGTCGCGGCCATCGTGACCGCGCGGGCACCCCCGGCGGCGAACAACGCCGCCGCGGCGTCGAGGAACTGCGCTGTGGTGTGCGTCGCGGGCCGGCCCATGTTGTAGAGATTATGCTCTAATACGTTCTGGAGGACACTCTCCAGAAGGGGAGGGCGCACCATGGTCCGCAACGTGCACACCCGCCGGTTCCCGGGATCCCGGGCCGAACTCGCCGTACTGCTGGACACGCTCGGAACGCCGGGCGACCGCCTGTGGCCGGTGGCGGACTGGCCGCCGACCCGCCTCGACGGCCCCCGTGTCCCAGGCACGCCGGCCGGCCACGGCCCGGTCCGGTACGTGCTCGAGGACGCCGCCCCCGACCGACTGCGGTTCCGGTTCACCGCGCCCGCGGGCGTCCACGGCCACCACGAGTTCACCCTGGACGGCGACGCCCTGACGCACGTTCTCGTCGCCTCCCTGCACGGCTGGGCCCGGCTGACCTGGCCGTTGTTCTTCCGCCCGCTGCACGACGCGCTGCTGGAGCAGCTGCTCGACCGGGCGGAGCTGGCCGTGACCGGGCGGGTCGAGCGGCCGGTCCGCTGGTCGCCGTACGTCCGCTTCCTGCGCCGGCTGGGCAAAATCGGCTCGCGCAAGAAGCGTCCAGACGTGAGACTGCGAGCGTGACCAGCCTGACGCCGTTGGACGAGGCCGCCTTGGCGCGGCTGCTCGAAGCCGCCGAAGCGGGCGCCGACCCCCTGGAGGTCATGCCCCCGGTCGACGGTCCGCCCGGCTGGACACCGGCGCGCCGTGCAGCGTTCCTGGCGTTCCACCGCGCCCGGTCACTCGACCCGGCGACGGCGGTGGAACGCACCTGGGTGATCGACACCGACGGCACGGCGGTCGGGGCGGCCCGCCTCGAGCCGCACGGCGACGCGGTCGAGGCCGGCATCTGGCTGACCCGCGCCGCGCGCGGCCGCGGCATCGGCAGGCAGGTGACGGCGTTGCTGCTGGCCGAAGCCCGGGCCGGGGGCGCGGCGAGGTTCATCGCCACCACCACGGCGGGCAACGCCGGCGCCCGGTCGCTGCTGGCCGGGATCGGCGCGGCGCTCACCGCCGATGGCGACGAGGTGAGCGCCGTCGTGCCGCTCGAGCCGTGACGCGCCAGGTCGTGAGTGAGAAACAGTGTTCCAACCCCGTTTCCCACTCACGACCCGCGGCAGGGGGATCTCAGGCGAGCTGCAGCTCCGGGGAGTACATCTCGATCCAGTGGTACAGGTCGAGCAGCCGGTCCAGGCCGATGCGCATGGCCGGGTCCATGGTGGCCGAGTCCACTTCGGACGCTCGGTGCGCCCATGTACGGTCGACCAGGTCGAACACCTGGTGGCGCGGCTCGGCCAGGACCTCCTTGGCCTGCTGCTGCAGAGCCGCTGCGTAGCCCGGGTCCTGCGTCGACGGGTACGGGCTCTTCACGCGGTCGCGCACCGAGTCCGGCAGGACGTGCTTGGTCGCGTGCCGCAGGAGGCTCTTCTCGCGGCCGTCGAACGTCTTCAGCGACCAGGGCGTGTTGTACACGTACTCCACCAGCCGGTGGTCGCAGAACGGGACGCGCACCTCCAGGCCCACCGCCATCGACGCGCGGTCCTTGCGGTCCAGCAGCATCCGCACGAACCGGGTCAGGTGCAGGTGGCAGATCGTCCGCATCCGCGCCTCCTGCGCCGACTCGCCGTCCAGGTGCTCCACCCCGGCGACCGCGGTGGCGTACTGGTCGGCGATGTAGGACTCGACGTCGAGCTTCTTGACCAGCTCCGGCGTGTACAGCGACGAGCGCTCGTCCATCATCGACGTGCGGAACGCCAGCCACGGGAACGTGTCCGCGTTGACCGCCTTCTCGTCGTGGAACCAGCGGTAGCCGCCGAACACCTCGTCGGCCGACTCGCCCGACAGCGCCACCGTCGACTCGCCGCGGATCGCCTTGAACAGCAGGTACAGCGACGTGTCCATGTCGCCGAGGCCGGCCGGGATGTCCCGCGCCCGCAGCACCGCGCGCCGCACCTCGGGGTCGGTCAGCTCGGCCGGGTTGAGCACGACGTCCTGGTGCGCGGACTTCACCATCGCGGCGACGTCGCGGACGAACGGCGAGTCCGCCGTGTCGCGCATCTCGTCCGGTTTGAAGTTCTCCTCCTGGCCGAAGAAGTCCACGGAGAACGTCCGCAGCTGCTCGCCCTGCTCCGCCAGGTGCGCGGCCGCCAGCCCGGTGACGGCGCTCGAGTCGAGGCCGCCGGAGAGCAGGACGCACCGCGGGACGTCGGCGACGAGCTGCCGGTGGACGATGTCGGTCATCAGCTCGCGGACGCGGGCGACCGTGGTCTCCTGGTCGTCCGTGTGCTGCTTCGCGTCCAGCTTCCAGTAGGTCCGGGTCTTGATGCCCTCGCGGGACACCGTGACGATCGTGCCCGGCTGGACCTCTTCCATGTCCTTCCACAGCGACCAGCCCGGCCGCTTGGTGAAACCGGCGAGCTCGCGCAAGCCGTCGAGGTCGACGACCTTCTTGGCCAGCGGGTTCGCCAGGATCGCCTTCGGCTCCGAGCCGAACAGCACGCCGTCGCGCGTCGGGTAGTAGTAGAACGGCTTGATGCCCATCCGGTCGCGGATCATGACCAGGCGGTCGTCGCGCTCGTCCCAGATCGCGAAGGCGTACATGCCGTTGAGGTGGTCGACGACCGCGTCGCCCCACTGCAGGTAGCCGTGCAGGACCACTTCGGTGTCGCTGTCGGTTTCCCAGGTGTGGCCGAGCTTCGTCAGCTCTTCCTTCAGTTCGGTGAAGTTGTAGGCCTCACCGCTGTAGACCATCGCGATGGCGCCGTTCGGCGTGGACACCGTCATCGGCTGACGGCCGCCGGGCAGGTCGATGATGGCCAGGCGCCGGTGCCCCAGCGCGACGTGCGTGCGGACCCACGTCCCGGAGTCGTCCGGCCCGCGGCAGGCCATGGTCCCGGTCATGGCGTCGACCACGTCCTGGCGGCGGGTGAGGTCGGCGTCGTAGGAAACCCAGCCGGCGATACCGCACATAGGTGATCCCCTCTCCCAAGGATTTGCTTAGCCGATACAACTATCGGTAACACAGGTGTAACACGCACCGAAGATCTTGTCTGCCCGAATTGCACGTTCCGCACTTGTTCGGTCACGCGTTGTGTCGCGGGTCACTCACCAACTGCATGCGGTGACACTGCGGCAAACGTTTGCGTGATCGTCGCCACCAGCCATCAAGGCGCCGTAAAGGCGTGTCAGGAACGCATCAAGAGGCCGTCAGCCGGGAGCCGGGAGGAGGTCCCGGAACCGCACAGTGAACGTCGTCCGGTCCCCGAACCCGGTGACCCGTCTTGAGAGGTGCCTGTGGCCGACTTGCTCTACGCCGTGCTGCTGATCGGCGTTTTCGTGGTGCTGGCGCTGGTGTTGCGCGGCTTGGAGAAGCTGTGAGCGGCGCCGGAACCCTGGCCAACGTCGTCGGCGGCTTGCTGGCACTCGGCCTCCTCGTCTACCTCTTCGTCGCGCTGATCAGGCCGGAGAAATTCTGATGCGCCCCGACGTACTTTCCCCGCGGAGGGGCTGAAATGACTGACACGACGGCCGGGCTCATCCAGCTCGGCCTGCTCCTCGCTGCCCTCGCCGCGGTCTACAAACCGCTCGGCGACTACCTGGCGCGCGTCTTCTCCACCGAGAAGCACCTCAAGCTCGAGAAGGGCCTCTACCGGCTCTTCCGCGTCAACCCGGACGCCGAGCAGCGGTGGCCGACCTACGCCGCGGGCGTGCTCGGCTTCTCGTTCGTCTCGGTCGTCCTGCTCTTCCTGCTGCAGCGCCTGCAGCCGCTGCTGCCGTGGAGCCTGGGCCGCGGCTCGGTGAGCCCGGCCGTCGCCTTCAACACGGCGATCTCCTTCGTCACCAACACGAACTGGCAGTCCTACGTCCCCGAGACGACGATGGGCCACTTCGTGCAGATGGCCGGCCTGACCGTCCAGAACTTCCTGTCGGCGGCCGTCGGCCTGGCCGTGGCCGTCGCGGTGACGCGCGGGTTCGTCCGGGCGAAGACCGACCGGCTCGGCAACTTCTGGGTCGACCTCACGCGCGGCACGGTCCGCGTGCTGCTCCCGGTGGCGTTCGTGTTCGCCGTCGTGCTGGTCGCGCTCGGCGTCGTGCAGAGCCTCAAGGCCGGTGTCGCCGTCACCAGCCTCGACGGCAGTCCCGGCACCGTCGCCCTCGCCCCGGCGGCGAGCCAGGAGGCGATCAAGGAACTGGGCACGAACGGCGGTGGCATCTTCAACGCCAACTCCGCGCACCCCCTGGAAAACCCCAACGCCTGGACGAACCTGGTCGAGCTGTTCCTCATCCTGGTGATCCCGGTCAGCCTGACCCGCGCGTTCGGCACGCTGGTCGGCAACCGCCGCCAGGGGTACGTCCTGCTGAGCGTGATGGGCCTGCTGTGGGCGGCGTCGCTGGCGCTCATCTGGTTCTCCGAGGCCAACGCGGACAACCCGGCCGCGCTGGCCGCGGGCGCGAGCATGGAGGGCAAGGAACAGCGGTTCGGCATCGGGCTGACGTCGCTCTTCGCCGACACCACCACCGGGACGTCCACCGGCGCGGTCAACGGCGCCCACGACAGTCTCTCCGGACTCGGCGGCGGGGGACCGCTGCTGAACATGCTCTACGGCGAGATCTCGCCCGGCGGCGTCGGCACCGGCCTGTACGGCATCCTCGTGCTGGCGATCATCGCGATGTTCCTGGCCGGGCTGATGGTCGGGCGCACCCCGGAGTACCTGGGCAAGAAGCTCGGCAAGCGCGAGGTCACCTGCGCGGCGATCGCGATGCTGGCGATGCCGACCGTGGTGCTGCTGGGCTCCGGGATCGCCCTGCTGCTGCCGGGCACGGCGGGCGCGCTGGGCAACTCCGGCGCGCACGGGCTGTCCGAGATCCTCTACGGCTACGCGTCGACCGGCAACAACAACGGCAGCGCGTTCGGTGGGCTGACCGCCACGAACGACTGGTTCCAGTCTTCGTTCGGCGTCGCCATGGCGTTCGGCCGGTTCGTGCCGATCCTCGCCGTGCTCTGCCTGGCCGGGTCCCTGGCCGCCCAGCGCAAGGTGCCCGAGACCGCGGGCACCCTGCCCACCACGGGGCCGCTGTTCGCCACCCTGCTCACCGGCACGGTGGTGCTCGTCGCGGCCCTCACGTTCATCCCGGCGCTCGCGCTCGGGCCCATCGCGGAGGCACTCGCATGACCGTCGGCGCCGGGGTGTTCAGCCCCCGCCAGCTCTGGACGTCGCTACCGGAGGCGTTCCGGAAGCTCAATCCGAAGCACCAGCTCGGCAACCCGGTGATGTTCGTGGTGTGGGTCGGCTCGGCGCTCACGACCGTCTTCGCCGTCACCGACCCGAGCGTGTTCACCGTCCTGATCGCCGTCTGGCTGTGGTTCACGGTCCTGTTCGCGAACCTCGCCGAGGCCGTCGCCGAGGGCCGCGGCAAGGCCCAGGCCGAGAGCCTGCGGCGGTCGAAGAAGGAGACCGTCGCCCGCCGGCTCACCGAAACCGGCTCCGAGGAGCAGGTGCCCGGCGTCGAGCTGCGGATCGGCGACCTGGTCGTCGTCGAGGCGGGCCAGGTGATCCCGGGTGACGGCGACGTCGTCGAAGGCATCGCGACCGTCGACGAATCCGCCATCACCGGCGAGTCCGCCCCGGTCATCCGCGAGTCCGGCGGCGACCGCAGTGCCGTCACCGGCGGCACGACCGTGCTGAGCGACCGGATCGTCGTGCGGATCACCACCAAGCCCGGCGAGTCCTTCGTGGACCGCATGATCGCGTTGGTGGAAGGCGCTTCCCGGCAGAAGACGCCGAACGAGATCGCGCTGACCATCCTGCTCTCGACGTTGACGATCATCTTCCTGCTCGCCGTCGTCGCGCTCCAGCCGATGGCCCGCTACTCCGGCTCCGAGCAGTCCGTGATCGTGCTGACCGCGCTCCTGGTCTGCCTGATCCCGACCACGATCGGCGCGCTACTGTCCGCCATCGGCATCGCCGGGATGGACCGCCTGGTGCAGCGCAATGTCCTGGCGACCAGCGGCCGCGCGGTGGAGGCCGCCGGCGACGTCTCGACGCTGCTGCTCGACAAGACCGGCACGATCACCTTCGGCAACCGCCGCGCCACCGAGCTGATCCCGGTCGGATCGTCCACTCCGGACGAACTCGCCCGCGCCGCCCGGCTGGCGAGCCTGGCCGACGAAACCCCCGAGGGACGCAGCGTCGTCGAGCTGACCGCGGAGTACGCGGCCGAGGACGAGCGTGGCGAGTTCGTCCCCTTCACCGCGCAGACCCGGATGAGCGGCCTGGACATCGGGACCCGGCGCATCCGCAAAGGGGCGGCAAGCGCCGTGCGGGCCTGGGTGCGCGACAACGGCGGCGAGTTCCCGGACGAGACCGAGCGGGTGGTCGACGACATCAGCGCTCAGGGCGGAACCCCGCTGGTCGTCGCCGAAGACACGGTGGTGCGCGGCGTGATCCGGCTGTCCGACGTGGTCAAGCCGGGCATGAAGGAGCGCTTCGAAGAACTGCGCTCGATGGGCATCAAGACGGTGATGATCACCGGCGACAACCCGCTCACCGCCAAGGCCATCGCCGCGGACGCCGGCGTCGACGACTTCCTCGCCGAGGCCAAGCCCGAGGACAAGATGGCGCTCATCAAGCAGGAGCAGGAAGGCGGGCGGCTGGTCGCGATGACCGGCGACGGCACCAACGACGCTCCCGCGCTGGCCCAGGCCGACGTCGGCGTCGCGATGAACACCGGCACTTCGGCGGCCAAGGAAGCCGGGAACATGGTCGACCTCGACAGCGACCCCACGAAACTGATCGAGATCGTCGAGATCGGCAAGCAGCTGCTGATCACCCGCGGCGCGCTGACCACGTTCAGCGTCGCCAACGACCTGGCCAAGTACTTCGCCATCCTGCCCGCCATGTTCACCGGCATCTACGCCCAGCTCGGCGGGCTGAACATCATGCACCTGGCCACGCCGAAGTCGGCGATCCTGTCGGCGGTCGTCTTCAACGCGCTGATCATCGTCGTGCTCATCCCGCTGGCCCTGCGGGGCGTGCGGTACAAGCCGTCGTCGGCCTCGGCCCTGCTGCGCCGCAACCTGCTCGTCTACGGCCTCGGCGGGATCGTCAGCCCCTTCCTCGGGATCTGGCTGATCGACCTGCTCGTCCGCCTCATCCCCGGAATCGGGTGAACCAAGTGAACACGCTCGTCAAGCAGACCTGGGCCGGGCTGCGCGTCCTGCTCGTCATGACCGTCCTGCTCGGCCTCCTCTACCCGCTGGCCGTCTGGGCCGTCGCCCGCATCCCCGGGCTGGCGGGCCACGCCGAAGGCTCGATCGTCACGCAGAACGGCCGGGCCGTCGGCTCGTCGCTCATCGGCGTCGACCCGGTGCCCGCCGACCCCGCGCACGACCCGTGGTTCCACACCCGGCCCACGGTGGCCGGCCCCGGCATGCCGTCCGGGGCGTCGAACAAGGGCCCGTACGACGAAGACCTCGTGAAGACCATCGGGGAGCGCAAGGAGGCCGTTGCGAAACGCGAAGGCGTGACGCCCGATCAGGTACCGCCGGACGCCGTGACGGCGTCGGGGTCGGGCCTCGACCCGGACATCAGCGTGGCCTACGCCGAGCTGCAGGCCGCGCGCGTGGCGCGGAACACCGGCCTGCTCCTCGACCGGGTGAAGCAGCTGATCGAGCAGAACACGAGCGGGGCGGGGATCGGCGTCCCCGGCGTGGATGTGCTCCCGCTCAACTTGGCCGTGCGCGCCGCGGCCGGAGGGGCACACTGACAGCGTGACCACGGAGAACGCACCCGCGAAGCCGCGCCGAGGGGAGCTGAGGATCTACCTCGGCGCGGCTCCGGGCGTCGGCAAGACCTTCGCCGTGCTCGGCGAGGCGCGGCGCCGCCTGGACCGCGGCACCGACGTCGTCGTCGGCCTGGTGGAGACGCACGGCCGCGAGAAGACCGCGGCGCTGCTCGACGGCCTGGAGGTCGTCCCGCGGCGGCGCGCCGAGCACCGCGGCCGCGCGTTCGAGGAGATGGACGTCGACGCCGTGCTGGCCCGCGCGCCCGAGGTCGCCGTCGTCGACGAACTGGCGCACACCAACGTGCCGGGCTCGCGCAACGCCAAGCGCTGGCAGGACGTCGAAGAACTCCTGGAAGCCGGGATCGACGTGCTCTCCACGGTCAACGTGCAGCACCTGCAGAGCCTCAACGACGTCGTCGAGCGGATCACCGGGGTCACCCAGCAGGAGACCGTGCCGGACGAGGTCGTCCGCCGCGCCGAACAGCTGGAGCTGGTCGACATCACGCCCGAGGCACTGCGGCGGCGGCTCGCGCACGGCAACGTCTACCCGGCCGAGCGGATCGACGCCGCGCTCGGCAACTACTTCCGCCCCGGCAACCTCACCGCGCTGCGGGAACTGGCGCTGCTCTGGGTGGCCGACCAGGTCGACGTCGCCCTGCAGCGCTACCGCGCCGAGCAGCGGATCACCGACACGTGGGAGGCGCGCGAACGCGTCGTCGCCTCGATCACCGGCGGGCCGGAGAGCGAGACGCTCATCCGCCGGGCCAGCCGGATCGCCACCCGCGCCGGCGCCGAGCTGCAGGTGGTCCACATCCTGCGTGGCGACGGACTGGCGGGGATCAGCCCGGCCGCGATGGCCCGCTACCGCAAGCTCGCCGAGGAGGTGGGAGCGACGTTCCACACGGTCGTCGGCGACGACGTTCCCAGCGCCCTCCTCGACTTCGCCCGCGGCGTCAACGCGACCCAGCTGGTGCTCGGCACCTCGCGGCGGTCCCGGGTGGCGCGGCTGTTCGACGAGGGCATCGGCGCCGCGGTGGTCCGCCGGTCGGGGCCGATCGACGTGCACATGGTCACCCACTCCGAGGCCGGCGGGCGGCTGCGGACGGGGCTGACCGCGAGCCCGCTGGGGGTCTCGCGGCTCGTGACCGGCTGGGTGCTGGGCATCGTCTTGCCGGTGCTGGTCACCCTCGTCGGCGTCTCCCTGCCGAGCGGGCTCGACTTCGCCACCGACGTCATCGCCTACGTCCTGGTCACGGTCGTCGTCGCCCTGGTCGGCGGGCTCGGCCCGGCGCTGGTCGCGGCCGTGCTCGGCGCCGGGCTGCTCAACTTCTTCTTCACGCCCCCGCTGTACACGCTCAACGTGCACACGCCGCAGAACCTCGTGACGCTCATCGCGATGGTCGTGGTCGCGGTGCTGGTCGCGCTGGTCGTCGACCAGGCCGCGCGCCGGGCGGCGCAGGCGGCGCGGGCGCGGACCGAGGCGGCACTGCTGGCCTCCTACGCCCGGACCGTGCTCACCCACGCGAACCCCATCGAGCGGCTGCTGGCGAAGGTGCGCGAGAACTTCGCGCTGACGTCGGTGACGCTGCTGGAGAAGCAGGACGGCGTGTGGCAATGCGTCGCGACCGCGGGGGAGCACCCGTGCGCCGACCCGGACGAGGCCGACGCCGACATCGCCGTCACCGCCGACGTCCACCTGACCCTGCGCGGCCGGGCGCTGCCTGCCGCCGACCGGCGGGTGTTGGAAGCCGTGGCGGGGCAGGCGTTCCTGGCCCTGCGGCAGCAGCGGGCCGCGGCCGCGGCGGCGCGCGCCGAGCGCAAGGCCGAGGCGACCGAGCTGCGCACGACGCTGCTCTCGGCGGTGGGGCACGACCTGCGGACGCCGCTGACGTCGATCAAGGCGTCGATCGGCAGCCTGCGTGCGGCCGATCTCGATTTGTCCGAAGAGGACACCGCGGAGCTGATGGAGGCCATCGAGCTGTCCGCCGACCGGCTCGCCGGGCTGATCGACAACCTCCTCGACTCGTCGCGGCTGGCCACCGGCGCGGTCCGGCCACACCTGCGCCCGGTGGGCTACGACGAGGTCGTCGCGCACGCATTATCCAATGTGGACAATTCGGACGACGTGGTGGTCGCGGTCGACGACCGGCTCCCGTCGGTGCTCGCCGACCCCGGCCTGCTGGAACGGGTGGTGGCGAACGTGCTGGACAACGCGCTGCGCCACGGCGCCGCGCCGGTGTCGGCCCGGGCCAGCGCGCACTCCGGGCAGGTCGAGCTGCGGATCGTCGACCACGGCAAGGGGCTGCGCAAGGGGGCCGCGGACTCGGCGTTCGCGCCGTTCCAGCGGCTCGGCGGCGACCGGGACACGACACCGGGCGTCGGGCTCGGCCTGTCGGTGGCGAAGGGGTTCACCGAGGCGATGGGCGGGACGATCCGCGCCGAGGACACCCCGGGTGGCGGGCTCACGATCGTGTTGTCCCTGCCCGCGTTCAGTGTGGAGTACGAAGAAGAGGGGGTGCGATGAGCGACCCGGGTGCCACCGTGCTGGTGGTGGACGACGAGCCGCAGATCGTGCGAGCACTGCGGATCAACCTGACCGCCCGCGGCTACAAGGTGATCACCGCGCACGACGGCACGGCCGCGCTGAAAGCCGTGGCCGAGACCAAGCCGGACGTGGTGGTCCTGGACCTCGGCCTGCCGGACCTCGACGGCACGGAGGTGATCGCGGGCCTGCGCGGCTGGACGACGGTCCCGATCATCGTGCTCTCGGCCCGCGGCGACTCGGCGGACAAGGTCGAGGCCCTCGACGCGGGCGCCGACGACTACGTGACCAAGCCGTTCGGCATGGACGAACTGCTGGCCCGGCTGCGCGCGGCGGTCCGCCGTTCGGCGGTGGCGGGCGCGGACGGCGCGGACGCGGTGGTCGACACGGCGTCGTTCAGCGTCGACCTGGCGGCGAAGAAGGTCCGCCGCCACGACGGCGAGGAAGTCCACCTGACGAAGACGGAGTGGGGCGTGCTGGAGCTGCTGGTCCGCAACCGCGGCCGGCTGGTGGCGCAGAAGCAGCTCCTGCACGAGGTGTGGGGCCCGTCGTACGAGACGGAGTCCCACTACCTGCGGGTGTACCTGGCCCAGCTGCGGCGCAAACTGGAGCGGGAGCCTTCGCGGCCGCGGCACCTGCTCACCGAACCGGGAATGGGCTACCGCTTCGAGGTCTGACCCCCAGGGTCGTGAGTGAAAAACAGTGTTCCAACCCGCCTTCTCACTCACGACGGCTGCGGCGGACCGTCTGACGGCGGGGCTGGGCAGCGCCGAGCCCTGGAGCTTCGGACTGATCGGGGTCGGCCCGGCCGTCGCCGGGTACTTCGCCGACGACCTGCGCCGCCGCGTCCGCGGTGGCTAGAACCAGAAGGTCGGCTGCTCGATCCCGAACCGCAGCTTCGCGTGCCGCTTCGACGCCGCGGCCGAGAAGGAGATGTGCTGGGCCGCCGTCCTGGCGTAGGAACGCCGAAGGCCACCGCCGGGGCGGTGGCCTTCGGGAGGGGTCCTGCTTACGCCATGGTGCTGGGGCCGGTCGGGCTCGACGACGGGGCACCGGCCGAGCTGGAGCCACCGGCGGGCGGCGGCGTGCTCGAGGTGACCGAGGTGGTCGGCGTCGTGCTCGTCGGCTTCTCCGGGCTCGAAGAAGTCGAGGTCGGCGTCGTGACCGGCGTCGTCGTGACCGGCGGCGGGTTGCCGCCGGTGTCGATGCGGGGCGGCGGGGGCGGCGCGGGCTGGGTGACGACCGTGGTGGTCGTCTTGCCGTCCGGGCTCACCGACACGACCGTCGTCGGCACGCTCGGCGACGTCGGGTTCGACGGGGCCGGGGCACCGCTGGAGGTCGCCGGGTCGGTCGACGACGGCGTGGCCGGCAGCGTCTGGACCCCGGCCGGGACGGTGCCCTGGCCGCCGGGGCCGCCCGTGCCGCCCGCGGTGGAGGCGGGGACCGGCCCGGCGAGCTCGGCCACGGCGGCGAACGCGGTCGCGACGACCAGCCCGGCCACCCCGAGCACGACGTACCCGGTGCGGTTCGGTTTGCTGCTCTTGGGCGGCGCGGTGTCGATCCTGGTGATCCGAGAGCTCGAATCCGACCCGGCGGGGCGGGGCATACGGGGCTCCTTGGGGAATTCGGGGAGGCGCGGTGCTGAGGCCGGCAATCGGGCGTGTCTCGCCAAGCAGAACGAGCACGGCCACGGCGGGGGAGCGACCTCGGCGGCGAGGTTATCACCGGCGTGCGGGTATTCGCCCAGGTAGTGGCCTTGATCCGTTACTGTGCGCGGTCGGTGGACCCGGAAGGGATGAAGTGCGTGAGTGAGGAAGAAACCCACACCCGGCTGACGGCGTGGGTGCGCGGCCGCGTCCAGGGCGTCGGTTTCCGCTGGTGGACGCGCAGCCGTGCGCTGGAACTCGGGCTGGTCGGGAGCGCGAGCAACCTGGCCGACGGCCGTGTCGAGGTGATAGCGGAAGGTAGTCGTGACCACTGTGAGCGGTTGTTGGCCGCGTTACGGTCGGGAGAATCACCCGGAAGTGTGGAGCACGTCGCCGAGCGCTGGTCCGACCCGAAAGGGGGACTCCGGGGCTTCGTCGAGCGGTAGGCCGTCCGGGGCCGGTGTGGCTCCTGATGTTGCTGGGGCCGCCTCCGGTGTGCTAGGCGCGCCGAGGAGGGGGCGCGTCCGGCGGGTGCCGGACGCCGCCGGGTAGCCTGGGACGATTGAACCGCCCGTACCCGCGGCAAGAGGGGTCAGCAGCACGTGCACCTGAAAAGCCTGACGCTCAAGGGCTTCAAGTCCTTCGCCTCGGCCACCACGCTGCGCTTCGAGCCGGGGATCACCTGCGTGGTCGGGCCGAACGGCTCGGGCAAGTCCAACGTGCTCGACGCGCTGCGCTGGGTCATGGGCACCCAGGGCGCCAAGGACCTGCGCGGCGGCAAGATGGAGGACGTCATCTTCGCCGGCACCGCGGGCCGCGCCCCGCTCGGCCGCGCCGAGGTCACCCTCACCATCGACAACGCCGACGGCGCGCTCCCCATCGAGTACTCCGAGGTCTCGATCACCCGCCGGATGTTCCGCGACGGCGCGAGCGAGTACGAGATCAACGGCGACCGCTGCCGCCTGATGGACGTCCAGGAACTGCTGTCGGACTCCGGCATCGGCCGCGAAATGCACGTCATCGTCGGCCAGGGCCAGCTCTCGGCGATCCTCGAGTCCAAGCCCGAAGAGCGCCGCGCCTTCATCGAAGAGGCCGCCGGCGTCCTCAAGCACCGCAAGCGCAAGGAACAGACCCTGCGCAAGCTGGCCAACATGCAGGGCAACCTCGACCGCCTCGGCGACCTGACGACCGAGCTGCGCCGCCAGCTCAAGCCCCTGGGCAAGCAGGCCGAGATCGCCCGCAAGGCCCAGTCGGTGCAGTCCGAGCTGCGCGACTCCCGCCTGCGCCTGCTCGCCGACGACCTGGTCACCCAGCGCGACGCGATCGCGCGCGAGGAGGCCGACGAGCGCACCGCCCGCCAGCGCCGCGCCGAGGTCGAGCAGCACCTGGAGCTCGTCTCCGCCGAAGAAGCCGAGCTGGAGGCCTCGCTCGCCGAGGACGCGCCGCTGCTGCAGACCGCCCAGGAGACCTGGTACAAGCTGTCCGCACTGGCCGAGCGCCTGCGCGGCACCGTCCGCCTGGCCGTCGAGCGCCAGCGGCACCTCTCCGCCGACGTCTCGACGAACACCGGCGGCCGCGACCCCGAAGAGCTCCTCGAAGAGGCCGAGCGCGTCGCCGAGCAGGAAGAAGAGCTCAACGAGGCCGTCATGGAGGCCCGGGAGCTGCTGGCCCAGACCGTGCTGCGGCGGGAAGACCTCGAACAGCGCGTCCAGGCCGCCGAGCGCGCGCACTGGGCCGCCGTCCGCGCCATCGCCGACCGCCGCGAGGGCATGGCCAAACTGACCGGCCAGGTCGAGGCGCTGCGCAGCAAGAACGGCGCCACCACCGACGAAATCGACCGGCTCAGCGTCTCGATCGAGGAAGCCGCCGAGCGCGCCGAGATCGCCGTCGAGGAACTCGAGATGGCCCAGGCCGAAGGCGGCGCGGAGGAGTCCGACGACGCCGGCCTGATGGACCGGCACGACCGCGCGGTCGAGGCCAACAACGCCGCCAAGGCCCGCGTCGAAGAGCTGGTCAAGGCCGAACGCGCGGCCGAGCGCGAGATCGCGTCGGAAAAGGCGCGCGTCGAGGCGTTGTCCATGGGCCTCAAGCGCAAGGACGGCGCGGGCGCGCTGCTCGGCGCGTCCCACGAGCTGCCCGGCCTGCTGGGTTCGGTCGCCGCGCTGCTGACCGTCGAGCCCGGGTACGAGGTCGCGCTGGCCGCGGCGCTCGGCCCGGTGGCCGACGCCGTCGCCGTCACCGGCGGCGAAGACGCCCTGCGCGCGCTGAAGTACCTGAAGGAGACGGATTCCGGCCGTGCGGGCATCCTGCTCGGCGGTCCCGAGTCCACTGTGGACACGTATTCGTGGCCGTCGCTGCCGGAGGGCGCGCGCTGGGCCCGCGAGGTCGTCACCGCACCGGCGCAGCTGCGGCCCGCCGTCGAGCAGGCGCTCGACAAGCTGGCCATCGTCCGCGACCTCGATGCGGCGCGGCACCTGGTCGCGGTGCACCCCGAAGTCCGCGCGGTCACCGCCGAGGGCGACGTCTTCGGCGCCCGCTGGGTGATCGGCGGCTCCGGCAAGCGCGAGAGCGTGATCGAGGTCCAGGCCGCCGTCGACGAGGCGGGCGAGCGGCTCCGCCTGGCCGAACGCTCGCTGGAGCGGTACGCGGCCGAGCTGGAAGGCGCCCGCGCCGAGCAGCAGGCGCGCCGCGAAGAGGTCTCGCAGGCCAAGGACGCCCTCGGCGAGGCGAAGGTCCGCAAAGCCCGGTCCTCGGAACGGCTCAACCGGCTGCAGCAGGCCGCCCGCCAGGCGCA
This sequence comes from Amycolatopsis bullii, assembly GCF_014654205.1. Lineage (GTDB taxonomy): Bacteria > Actinomycetota > Actinomycetes > Mycobacteriales > Pseudonocardiaceae > Amycolatopsis > Amycolatopsis plumensis. The sequence goes on along the minus strand of NZ_BNAW01000010.1, from coordinate 92,364 downwards.
GGCCGAGGTCGAACGGCTGTCCGGGCAGCGCGCGAAGGTCGAGCAGAGCCGCGTCCAGGCGCTCGCCCAGCTCGCCGAGCTGGAGGAACGGCTCGCCGCCGTCGCCGAGCAGCCGGTCGAGGACGACCCGGACACCGCCGAGCGCGACCAGGCCGTCGAAGAACTGGCCGTCGTGCGGCAGGAGGAAATGGAGGCGCGGCTCGCGCAGCGCACCTCCGAAGAACGCGCCCGCAGCATCGCGGGCAAGGCCGAAGGCCTCCGCCGCGCCGCGCACGCCGAGCAGCAGGCCCGCGAGCGTGCCGAGCGCGCCGCCGCGGCCCGCAAGCGCGGCGCCGAAATCGCCAACGCCGTCGTCAACGCCGGCGAGATCGCGCTGGAGCGCATCGAGCACTCGGTGCAGCGCGCCGCCGCCGAGCGCGACGAGGTCCAGGCCCGCCGTCAAAGCCGCGAGCAGGCGCTGACCGGTGTCCGCGCCAAGGTCCGCGAGCTCACCGGCGAGCTGGAGAAGCTGACCGACGCCGTCCACCGCGACGAGGTGCTGCGCGCCGAGCAGCGGCTGCGGCTGGAGACCCTGGAAGCCAAGATCGCCGAAGACTTCGGCATGGGGCTGGAGGACCTCGTCCGCGAGTACGGCCCGGACGTCCCGGTCCCGCCGAGCGCGGGCGAGATGGCCGAGTACGAGGCGGCCAAGGAGCGCGGCGAGGACGTCACCCCGCCGCCGCCGATGCCCTACGACCGCGACACCCAGGCCCGCCGCGCCAAGCGCGCCGAGAAGGACCTGTCGTTGCTGGGCAAGGTGAACCCGCTGGCCCTGGAGGAGTTCGCGGCGCTGGAGGAGCGGTACAAGTTCCTCTCCACGCAGCTGGAGGACCTCAAGGACACCCGCAAGGACCTCGAGGCCGTCATCAAGCAGGTCGACGAGAAGATCCTCGAGGTCTTCGCCTCGGCGTACGAGGACGTCGCCCGCGAGTTCGAGACGGTGTTCGGCGTCCTCTTCCCGGGCGGCGAGGGCCGGATGGTCCTCACCGAGCCGGACGACCTGCTCAGCACCGGCGTCGACGTCGAAGCGCGCCCGCCGGGCAAGAAGGTCAAGCGGCTGTCGCTGCTGTCCGGTGGCGAGAAGTCGCTGGTCGCGGTGGGCATGCTGGTCGCGATCTTCCGCGCCCGGCCCTCACCCTTCTACGTCATGGACGAGGTCGAGGCGGCGCTCGACGACACCAACATGCGCCGGCTGATCGGGCTGCTGGAGCAGCTGCGCGACTCGTCGCAGCTGATCATCATCACCCACCAGAAGCCGACCATGGAGATCGCCGACGCCCTTTACGGCGTGAGCATGCAGGGCGACGGCATCACCAAGGTGATCTCGCAGCGCCTGCGCACGACCGAGGAAGACCCGGTCCCGGTCAGCTGACTTCGTCTTCGCGCGGTGCGGGGCGGTCTTCGCCGCGCACCCGCGGTTCGTAGTGCCGGAGGTCGTTGCCGATGTGGGTGGCGTCGCCGATCCGCGGACGGCGCCCGCGCGGCGTGAGCATGCCCCGCTTGACGCCGCGCTTGCGGTCGGACCGGTCCATGATCAGCGCGATGACGAGGACGACGGCGAGCACCGCGCCGAGCCCGATGAAGAACCCCATGTGACCCCTCTCCCCGCGCCCAGCGTACGGGAGCGGGGAGAGCGGCACATCCGCTTATCCGGCGACCCAGAAGGCGTAGTCGGCCGAGTAGCGCACCGCGGTCTGGGCGCCGTCCGTGCACGTCCCGGCCGGGGCCACGCCGCCGCGGGTGTTCAGGCGCTGGATGTAGGTCACGTGGGCGAAGATCCCGTCGCCGGTGTTGAGGTTCGCCTTGAGCAGCAGCTCCGGGATCGCGTCCGGCCGCGGCGAGTTGGCCGCCGCGGCCGCGCCGACCGTGCTGCCGTCCACGGTGGACGTCCAGACCGGGCCCTTGCTGTGCAGCGCCACCGGTTTTCCGTGCTTCGACAGGACCGCGGCGGGCTGGATCAGCGCCCACGCGCCGTTCGTGCAGCCGTAGATCTGCACACCCTCGGCCGGGTAGGTGGCCACCGGCCGGTTGCCCGCCGGGACCTTGATCGCGTCCGGCACCTGCGAAGCCGCCGGGGTGGCCGAAGCCGTCGCCGCGCCGCCGACCAGGAGGGCGCCGATCGCGAGCGCCACCGTCATCCGCTTCATGGAATCCACCTTCGAAGTCCTCCCGCCGCTTCTCGGCGGGCTCCCGACCATCGACACGGGAGCCCGCCGGAAACGGTTCAGAAGGATCAGGCGGCGGGGACCTCCGCGGTTTCGCCGACGGCTTCGGCCTCGGCCGCCTTCGGGTCCGGCGTGCGGTGCCGCAGCGCCAGCAAGCCGCCCACCACCAGCGTGATGACCACGCCCATCAGCGTGTACCACGGGTAGGCGAGCGCCACCTTGTCCCCGGCCGCCTTGCTGAAGTCGACGCCGATCAGGCCGCCGGTCTTCGCGTTGAACTTGACCCCGAGGATGACGAACGCCATCACCACGACGGTGACGACGAACGCGATGATCGCGTCCACCTGCCGCGCCTTCTTGATCAGCAGGCCGAGCAGGAACGACCCGAGCAGCGCGCCGTAGGTGTAGCCGGTGATGGCCAGGCCGAGCTCGATCACCGAGTTCTTCGTGGTGGAGAACAGCGAGGCGAACACGGCGAACACGACGGCCCAGATCAGTGTCCACATGCGACCGTGCCGCAGCAGCTTCGAGTCCTCCGGGGAGCGGTGGGTGAACCGCTGGTAGAGGTCGGCCACGGTGGACGTCGACAGCGCGTTGAGCGCCGAAGCCAGCGCGCCCATGGTAGAGGCGAGCACCCCGGCGATGAGCAGGCCGGACACGCCGACCGGCAGGTCGTCGATGATGAACCGCGAGAACACGTCGTCCGGGCTCTGCAGCCCCAGCTGCGCCACGGACTTGCGCCCGTTGAACACCCACAGCATCGCGCCCACCAGCAGGAACAACGCGAACTGGATGGTGACGATGATGCCGCTGCCGATGAGCGCCTTCTGGCCGTCGCGCAGGCTGCGCGTGGCCAGCAGCCGCTGCGCGATCAGCTGGTCGGCGCCGTGCGAGGCCATCGACAGCGCCGCGCCGCCGAGCACCGCCGTGACGAAGGCGTACGGGCTGGTCAGCAGGTTCTTCGTGAAGTCGACGAGCATGAACTTGCCGTCCGCGGACGCCTGCGACGCCCAGTCGGCGGGCAGCTTGTTCAGCAGCACGATCGCGGCCACCGCGGCCCCGCCGAGGTACAGCGACAGCTGGATGACGTCGACCCAGACGACCGCCTTGATCCCGCCGATGTAGGCGTAGACCAGCGTCAGCGCGGTGAGGATGACGACGATCACCCAGTAGTCCAGGTGGATGCCGTAGTGGCCGAGGATCACCTTGATCGGGATCGCGCCGGCGAACAGGCGCACGCCCTCGGCGAGCAGCCGCGTGATCACGAACGTCACCGACGCGGTGCCCTGCAGCCCGGAGCCGAACCGCTTCCCGAGGAACGCGTACGCGCTCACGAGATTGCCCCGGAAGTACCGCGGCAGCAGGACGAACGCGGCGATCGTCCGGCCGATGATGTAGCCGACGGCCAGCTGCAGGAACAGGAACGCGTTGCCGAAGACCAGCCCGGGCGTGCTGATCACGGTGAGCGTCGAGGTTTCCGTGGCCACCACGGACAGCATCACCGCCCCCCACGGGAGGCTGCGCTCGCCGACGAAGTAGTCGGCCGCCGACCGTTGCCTCCGGCCGACGAGCACGCCGATCAGCGGCATCGCCGCCAGGTAGACCACGATGATGGCGAGGTCAACACCGCGCATGGATCACTCCTACCGTCATCCGAGCTTCTCCGCGACTCGCAACCGCGTCACGGTGCCCCCCAGCGGGGCGGGAAGGATCAAGGGCCCGTCGCCCGGGATCAGCGCGCCGAGCACGCGCGGCCCGCGGGCGCCGGTCGCCGACGGCACGGTACCGGGCACGCCGCACCAGGTGAGCCAGCCGAGCAGCGCGGTGAGGTACGCCTCCTTGCCGGCGCCGGGCAGGCCGAGGTCGTCACTGGTCTTGACCACCGCCGAGGGCAGGGCGCGGACCAGCGCGGCCATCAGCGCCGGGTTCGCCACGCCGCCACCCGAGGCGATGACCGTGGTGACGCCGTGGCGGCGGCACTGCTCAGCGACGGTGACGGCGGTGAGTTCGGTCAGCGTCGCGAGCAGGTCCGCGGGTTCGACCGTGTCGAGGCCGGTCAGCGCGCGGTCGAGGTAGTCCCCGTTGAAGTGCTCCTTGCCGGTGGACTTCGGCGGCGCGGCGGCGAAGTACGGGTCGGCCAGCAGCCGGCCGAGCAGGTCGGCGCGCACCGACCCGCCGAGGGCGAGCCGGCCGTCGACGTCGCTGCGCTGCCCCGAAACGCGGTGGGCCGCGAGGTCGAGCAGGGCGTTGGCGGGCCCGGTGTCGTAGGCGATCACCGGCTCGCCTTCGGCGACGACGGTGATGTTCGCGATGCCGCCGAGGTTCAGCGCGGCGACCGGCCGTTCGGTGTCCTCCGCGAGCCCGCGCAGCCACAGCCGGTCGAGCGTGCTCGCCAGGGGCGCGCCGTGGCCGCCCGCGGCGACGTCGCGGGCCCGCAGGTCGGCGCAGACCGGCAGCCCGGTGCGTTCGGCGATCCAGGCGGGCTGGCCGAGCTGGAGGGTGCCGCGGACGTGCCCGTCCTCGACCCAGTGGAACACCGTCTGGCCCAGCGAAGCGACCAGGTCCGCGTGGCCGGCCAGCTCGTCGACGCCGCGCTGAGCCGCGTCGGCGAACGCCTGCCCGACGCCGGTGTCGAGCCGCGTCAGCTCACCGGCGGTGCACGGGTTGGGCGGCAACGCGGCGAGCAGGGCTTCCCGCAGCGGGTCGGGGTAGGGGACCTCGAGCTCGCCCAGCGGCGTCAGCACGACGGTGCCGTCCTCGGCGTGCAGGTCGGCGGCGGCCACGTCGATCCCGTCGAGCGACGTGCCCGAGAGCAGGCCGATCACCCGGAAGCCGTGGCTGCCTTTTTTCCCCATCCGGAGGGGTTTAGTGGAGCCTCCGGTGTGACGCAACCCACTTGGTGAAGTCTTGGCCCAATTGCGACCAAGGTGGTGACGAATTGCCTGTGCGGACGGGGTGTCCGGCGCGGGGGAGGGCGGATGAAAGGATGGGCGCGTGTCGAGCACCTGGTTCCTGTTCGTAGTCGTCGCCGTCGTCGTCCTGGTCGCCCTGCTGGTGACCGGCCTGCTGATCGCACGCAGGCGGCGGATCACCCTCGACAGCCGGCGTGAGGTCGAGGAGAAACCGAAGGGCGGCTCGTACGCGGCCAGCGGGGGCATCGCCCTCGCGCCCGGCGGCACGGCTCCGGAAGTCGAGCATCCGGTCGAGGAACGGCCGGAGACCGACGGCCAGCCCGCGGTCGGCGACGACGCGGCGGTCCCGCGCGACTCGGCGCAGCGCACGGTCCGCGACGTCAAGCTGCCGGAGGCCGAGGTCGTCGAACCGACCCCGGTCGCCGAGGCGATCGACCCGGCGGCGGGCCGCCTGGAGCGGCTGCGCGGCCGCCTGACGAAGTCGCGCTCGATGTTCGGCACGAGCCTGCTGGGCCTGCTCGGCGCGGGTGACCTCGACGAGGACTCCTGGCAGGACGTCGAGGACACGCTCCTGATGGCCGACCTGGGCGCGGCCACGACGAACCAGATCGTCGAGCGCCTGCGCGACGAGCTCTCCCGGCGCGCGGTGCGCTCGTCGGCCGAGGCGCGCGAAGTGCTGCACGAGGTGCTGACCGCCCAGCTGTCCACCGACGGCCACCGGGCGGTGCGGGCGCTGCCGCACACCGTCGACGGCAAGAAGCAGCCCGCGGTGGTGCTGGTGGCGGGGGTCAACGGCACGGGCAAGACGACGACCACGGGCAAGCTCGCCCGCGTCCTGGTCGCCCAGGGCGGCACGGTGTTGCTGGGCGCGGCGGACACGTTCCGCGCGGCGGCGGCCGACCAGCTGCAGACGTGGGCCGAACGCGTGGGCGCGGAGGTCGTCCGCGGCAAGGAAGGCGCGGACCCGGCGGCGGTGGCGTTCGACGCGGTCAAGCGCGGCGTGGACACCGGCGTCGACGCGGTCCTGGTCGACACGGCGGGCCGGCTGCACACGAAGACCGGCCTGATGGACGAGCTGGGCAAGGTCAAGCGCGTCGTGGAGAAGCAGGCGAAGGTCGACGAGGTCCTGCTGGTCCTGGACGCGACCACGGGCCAGAACGGGCTCATGCAGGCCCGGGTGTTCGCCGAGGTCATCGACGTGACGGGGATCGTCCTGACGAAGCTGGACGGGACAGCCAAGGGCGGCATCGTGTTCCAGGTCCAGAAGGAGCTGGGGGTCCCGGTGAAGCTGGTCGGCCTCGGCGAGGGACCGGACGACCTGGCGCCGTTCGAGCCGGGCGCCTTCGTGGACGCGCTGCTGGGCTAGGTGATCGGCTGCCCGGTGCTCCAGTCGTAGACCGTCGCGCCGAGATGCAGAGAGTTCTGGTGGGCCATGCAGAGCCCTTTCCAGCTCGCCGAGCTTCATCGGCACGGGCACGCCCGCGGTCCGCTCGCCTTGGCGCGGCACAGGCTGAAACGCCACCAGCACCGCCCGCCGTCCGGCGAGCGGGGCGCGCACGGTGATGTCGAGGTCGCTGGTGACGTCGCCGAGCCGGTGCCGCCGCGGCGGGGCCGCCGGTGGCCGAACGACCTGGCGCCGTTCGAGCCGGGCGCCTTCGTGGACGCACTCCTGGACTGGGTGATCGGCTGCCCGGTCTGGCCGAGCCGGATGAGCGATCCGGTGATCGGTTCAACCACTGCTCTCCCCTCGACACCGGGTGGGCCGGCTAAATGCGGAAGAGCGGGGTTCCGTCCGCCTTCCGCAGCCCCAGCTGGAGGATCACCGGCGCCGACGGGCGGTTGACCGGGATCAGGCACGGGGACGTCCGCCGGGCCGCGATCGTGAGATGGGACCAGCCGATGCCCTGCAGGGTCCGGCGGGCCGGGTCGACCACCATCGCCGCGCCGAAGTAGCGGCCGCCCGGGAGGGCGATGCGGGCGGTGTGGCCGAGGACCGCCGGGAACGCCGTGCCCGTCCGGCTGCCGTCCTCCTGGAGCGTGATGATCACCGGCGTCCGGGCCTTCGCGGCGAGGTGGTGGCGGACGCTAATCTCGACCGTCCCGGCCGGGGTCTTGGCCGGGCGTGGCCAGGCCGGCGGTGCGGCGGGTCCGTCGAGCGCGCGGTCGACGAGCCGGTCCAGGAGGTTCGAAGCGGCGCACTGGGCGAGCCAGGCCAGGGCTCCGGTGTGCGGGTCCATGCGGTCCTCCCGCGATATTCGGGTGACGGCGGCGGCGACGCGAGCGCAGAATCCGGGCATGCCCGGTTGACGCCCGCGTGCCCCTCCTCGTGGAAGACGCCCCGAAGCCGTCGTTCGCTACGAGAGAGGACCAGCATGACCGCCATTTCCGGCGATCGGGTGCGCCTGCGCCCGATCGGCCCAGCCGACCGCGTCCGGGTGCGCGAAATCCTCGCCACCCCGGAGGTCGCCCGCTGGTGGGGCGACCCGGATCGGGAAACTGAAGGCCTGTACGAGGTCGAAGAGGGTTACACCGTCTACGTGATCGAGTCCGGCGGTGAAGTCGTCGGCCTGATCCAGAGCTGCGAGGAGCTGGACCCGCAGTACCGCCACGCGGGCATCGACATCTCGGTGCACCCGGACTTCCACGGCCGCGGCCTCGGCACGGACGCGATCCGGGCACTCGCCGCGCACCTGTTCGCCCAGGGCCACCACCGGCTGACGATCGACCCGGCGGCGGCCAACGAGACGGCGATCCGGGTGTACACGAAGGTGGGCTTCCGGCCGGTCGGGGTGCTGCGGAACTACGAACGCGCCCCGGACGGCACCTGGCACGACGGGCTGCTGATGGACCTCCTGGACGGCGAGTTGACGTAGGCCCTCAGACGGTGACGGCCTGCGACAGGCTCGCCCCCAGCGCGTCCGCCACCCGCTGCACCGCCGGGGCGATGTGCGCCACCGCCTCGGCGGTCAGCCGTCCGGACGGCCCCGACACCGACACCGCCGCCGGCACCGGCGCGCCCGGCACGGCCACCGCCACGCACCGCACGCCCAGCTCCTGCTCCGCCTCGTCCAGCGCGTAGCCCTGCGAAGCGATCCGCTCCAGCTCCACCGCCAGCGCGTCCGGGTCGGTGAACGTGTGGTCCGTGTACGCGGGCATGCCCGTCCGCGACAGGAGCTCACGGACGTCGGAAGAGGGCAGGTGGGCGAGCATCGCCTTGCCCACGCCCGTCCCGTGCGGCAGCAACCGCCGCCCGACCTCGGTGAACATCCGCATCGAGTGCTTCGACGGCACCTGCGCCACGTACACGACCTCGTCGCGCTCCAGGACCGCCAGGTTCGCCGTCTCGCCGACCTCCTCCACCAGCTCCGCCAGCAGCGGCCGCGCCCACGCGCCGAACTGCATGCTCGCGTTCTCGCCCAGCCGGATCAGGCGCGCGCCGAGCGCGTACCGGCGGTTGGTGTTCTGGCGGACGTACCCCAGGTCGACCAGGGTGCGGATGAGCCGGTGGATCGTCGGCATCGGCAGCCCGGACAGGCTGGCCAGCTCGGACAGGCTGGCCTCGCCGCCGGTGTCCGCGAGGTGTTCCAGCAGCTCGAAGGCGCGCTGCAGGGACTGGACGCCGCCGTCGCGACCGTTCTTCTCCGCCGGCACGGTGGCCCTCCTTACGTCGGCGTTGAGCTTCCGCTATGCAGAAACTATAGTCCGGCTGGTAGAAAACCGTAGGGCCGTTATCCAAAGATCCGAACCCTCGAGGTGTTTCCCCATGTCTTCTGAAGTCCAGGTGCTGGGCGACCCGGTCGAGCGCGGCGACGAGATCCTCACGCCGGAGGCGCTCGCCTTCCTCGCCGGCCTCCACGACGCCTTCGCCGGCCGCCGCGACGAGCTGCTCCAGGCGCGGAGCAAGCGCCGCGAGGAGGCCCGGACCACCGGCAGGCTCGACTTCCTGCCGGAGACCAAGGAGATCCGCGAAGGCGACTGGCAGGTCGCCGGCGCGCCGCCCGCGCTGCGCGACCGCCGCGTCGAGATCACCGGGCCGACCGACCGCAAGATGACCATCAACGCGCTCAACTCGGGCGCGAAGGTGTGGCTGGCCGACCTCGAGGACGCCAACACGCCGCACTGGAAGAACGTCGTCTCCGGCCAGGTCAACCTCTACGACGCCATCCGCGAAACCATCACCCTGGAGAGCGGCGGCAAGAGCTACGCGCTGAAGGACGACGTCGAGCACGCCACCATCGTGGTCCGCCCGCGCGGCTGGCACCTGCCCGAGAGCCACCTGAAGTTCGGCGGCCGCGAGGGTGTCGGCGCGCTCGTCGACTTCGGCCTGCACTTCTTCCACAACGCGGCCGAGCTGCTCAAGCGCGGCAAGGGCCCGTACTATTACCTGCCGAAGATGGAGAGCCACCTCGAAGCGCGGCTCTGGAACGACGTCTTCACCCACGCCGAGAAGGCACTCGGCATCGAGCACGGCACCGTCCGCGCCACCGTGCTGATCGAGACCATCCCGGCCGCGTTCGAGATGGAGGAGATCCTCTACGAGCTGCGCGAACACGCCTCCGGCCTCAACGCAGGCCGCTGGGACTACCTGTTCAGCGTGATCAAGTACTTCCGCGACGCGGGCGAGAAGTTCGTGCTGCCGGACCGCAACTCCGTCACCATGACCGCGCCGTTCATGCGCGCCTACACCGAGCTGCTGGTGCGCACCTGCCACAAGCGCGGCGCCTTCGCGATCGGCGGCATGGCCGCGTTCATCCCGAGCAAGGACCCCGAGACCAACAAGGGCGCCTTCGAGAAGGTCCACGCGGACAAGTCCCGCGAGGCCGGCGACGGCTTCGACGGCTCGTGGGTCGCGCACCCGGGCATGGTCGAGCTCTGCAAGGAGGAGTTCGACAAGGTCCTCGGCGAGAAGCCGAACCAGCTCGACCGGACCCGCGACGAGGTGAGCGTCACCGCCGACCAGCTGCTGGACGTCGCCTCGACGCCGGGCAGCGCGACGGCGGCCGGCCTGCGCGCCGCGGTCGACGTCGGCGTCCGCTACATCGCCTCCTGGCTGGGCGGCAACGGCGCGGCGGCCATCCACAACCTGATGGAGGACGCCGCCACCGCCGAGATCTCGCGCTCGCAGATCTGGCAGTGGGTCAAGAACGGGACCACTTTGGACAGTGGCGACACGGTCACGGCGGAGCTGGTGCGCGGCGTGCTGGCCGACGTCCGCGGCGAGCTGGCCGGCGAGCTCAAGCCGGAACTGCTGGAGCCCGCGGTCGAGCTGTTCGAGCAGGTCGCGCTGGCCGACGAGTTCCCGGACTTCCTGACGCTGCCCGCGTACGAGAAGATCAAGTAGTGCGACTGCCCGAGGACGTCTACGACGCCGCCGACGCGCGCCTGGCTGCGGCCGACGCGCGTGTCGCGGCGTCGTACCCGGGGGAGCGGCCGGGACGGCAGCCCGTGCACACGGTCTACGTCCCGGCGTCGCAGTACAAGACGCGCCTGGTGGCCGACTGGGGCAAGCAGGCGATGCGCGTGTTCATCGAGCACGGCGACCTCCTCGGCGTCGGCGCGGACGTGTACGAGCGCGTCCGCGCCAAGCTGCTGACCGAGCCGATCGAGGACCTGCGGATCGACTTCGAGGACGGCTACGGCCGCGTGCCGGACGACGTCGAGGACGCCGCCGCCCGGGCGGCCGGGCAGACCCTGGCAACGACCGGCGGGACACCGTTCTGCGGCATCCGCTTCAAGAGCTTCGAAGCGGCGACGCGCCGGCGTGGCATCCGCACCCTGGATTTGTTCCTGGGTTCGTTGCTCGACAACGGGCCGCTGCCGCCGGGATTCGTCGTCACGCTGCCGAAGGTGACGGCGGTCGAGCAGGTCGCGGTGGCCGCGGAGGTCCTCTCGCGGCTGGAATCCGCGTACGGGCTTTCCTCGGGAGTCTTGCGCTTCGAGGTCCAGATCGAGACTTCGCAGTCCATTGTGGATACTGACGGGACGCTGTCGGTGGCGCGGATCGTGCAGGCCGCTTCGGGCCGCTGTTCGGGCCTGCACTACGGGACGTACGACTACAGCGCAGGCCTCGGCATCGCGGCGGCGTACCAGAGCATGGAACACCCGGCGGCGGACCTGGCCAAGGGCCTGATGCAGGTGGCGGCGGCGGGCACCGGCGTCCGCCTCTCGGACGGCTCGACGAACCGGCTCCCGATCGGCGACGCCCTGCCCTCGGCGTGGGCCGAACACCTCCGGCTGGTCAGCCGGTCCCTGGAGCGCGGCTTCTACCAGGGCTGGGACCTGCACCCCCACCAGCTGCCGACCCGCTTCGCGGCGACGTACGCGTTCTACCGCGCGGGGTTCACGGAGGCGGTGGAGCGGCTGCGCGCGTACGCGGAGAAGACGGCCGGGGGAGTGCTGGACGAGCCGGCGACGGCTCAGGCGCTGGCGGTGTACCTGCTGCGGGGTCTGGATTGCGGGGCTCTCGACGAAGGCGAGCTGCCGTTCGGACGGCCGGAGCTGGAGAAGTACGCCCGGCGCGAGGTGTGAGGGTCAGTCGCCGAGGCGGGCGCGGTCGGCGGCCGCGCGGCCCGCGCCCCAGCCTTCGTGGCTGCGCACGGTCACCGACTTGTTCACCACTTCGGGGAACAGCTCGGTGAACGCCGCGGCCACGTTCTTCTGGTGGGAAGCCAGCACCGGCAGCAGCTCCGGCGATTCCGCGATCGTCGCTTCCGCCGCTCGCTCGAGCCGCTCGCCGATGCGGGTGGCGTAGGAGACGAGGAACGACTTGCGGAACGGCCGCGACCGCCCCGCCGGGTCGGCGATCATCGCCCGCGTCGCCTGCACGAGCAACGACGTCGTCAGCAGCTCGACGGAGTCCAGGTCGTCTTCGTCGCCGATGACCGTGACGAACTCCCAGCGCGAGTCGAAGACCGCGCGGCAGCGGTTGGCCTGCGCGACCACGTGGACCAGCAGCGACTTGGCGTCGGTGTACGGCGTGTCGAGCCAGATCCGGCGGGCCGCGGGCCGCTCGGGCGCGGCTTCGGCGGCCTCGACCAGCACGCGGTCGAGCGCGTGGCGGGTCATCAGCTCCTGCGCCTTCGCCGAAAGCGCCTCGGCTTCCTCCGGGAACGTGCTCGATTCGGCCTTGGCCAGCAGGGCGCGGACGCGGCCCAGCTTCTTTTCGTCGACGTGGTGCCGCGCCGGGCGCTCCAGCGGCGTCCCCGGCGCCGGCAGCACGACGGTCACCGCGGGCAGCGTCTTCAGCAGGCCGAACGCGTCGATGACCGCCGCCACGGCTTCGGACGGCGTGAGGATGTGCTTCGCCGCCCACTGCGGCAGGTGCGGCTCGGTCTCCGTCCACCAGCGGACGGCGCCCGCCGCGTCGAGCTGGGCCTGCCAGTCCGTGTGCACGACCGGGAACTGCCCGGCGTAGGCGGCGAGCGCGTCGAGCAGGTACGAGCCGGCGAACTCGTCGAGGCGGCGCCGGGCGGCCTGGTGGAGGTCTTCGGGCAGCCAGCCGCCCCGGCACGCCCGGCCGATCAGCTGCCGCCCGACGCGGTCCGCGGCTTCGGCGAGTTCGGCCGGCACGGTGAACCCCGGCGCGAGCCGGTCGGCGTCACCCGGTGCGGCGGCGATCAGCGCGTTGCCGAACTCCCCGGCCGTCGTCGGCGGCGGGCCGACGGGAACCCGCTTCCGCTTGCCCACCCCGCCAGTCTGCCGTAGCGCCTTCGAGGGGACGCCGGGGCGTCACGGCACCGGGGGTCTACCGCAGCCGCGGGAGTGCATCCCGCGCGAAGTGGCTCAACGTCCGCAGGTCTTCGGCGAACCGCTCCCGGTGGTCCTCGGGCAGCGGCCCGAAGAAGAACTGCTCGATGTTCGCTACGTGCAGGCGGCTGGCCCGCACGGTCGTCTCCTCGCCGAGCGCGGTGAGCCGGACGAGCTGGACCCGCCGGTCGCTCGGGGAGGCCGTGCGGGTCACCAGCCCGACCGCCACCATCCGGTCGACCAGCCGGGTCGCCCCGCCGGTGGTGAGCACCTGCTCCTGGGCGATCGAGCGCATGGTCAGCCCGTCCTCGCCGGTGCGGCCGACGATCAGCAGCACTTCGTACATCAGGTGCGTGATCCCGCATTCGCGCTCCAGGGCCCGCCCGAGCAGGTACCCGAGCCGGTGCGCCGCGCCCTGCAGCCGCCCGAAGGCCAGCACGCGGGCGTCGTCCGCCGCCTGCCGGGCCGACGCGATTTCGGGGTCCACCGGCTCATCCTCCCCCCTGCACCCGGTCACGCAACGCGAGACGGCGGCCGATGGGGTGCGAGGCACGCCCGCTGCGCCGAGCGGTGTCCTAGTCGCCGGCGCGCAACGCGAGGTAGACGTCGAGCTGATCGGTGAACTCCGTCAGATCTGCGCCGAGCAGCTCGCCCGCCCGCCCGATGCGGTACCGCAGCGTGTTGACGTGGACGTGCAGCGCCTTCGCCGCCCGGGTCGGCGAACCCGAGCACTCCAGGAACACGCGGACCGTGTGCACGAGATCCGTGTGCTGCTCCGCGTCGTAGGCCAGCAGCGGCCCGAGCACCCGGCGGCGCAGGGCCGCGCGCAGTCCGTCGGGCGCGCCGGCCAGCAGCAGCTCGTGCACGTCGACCTCGCCGGCCCGGACCACCGCCACCCGGCCCGGCCGCCGCGCCGCCACCTCCACCGCGTACCGCGCGCTCTCGATGCTCTCCTCGCGCGGGCCCGGATCGCCGACGCCGCACAGGATTCGCGTGGCCCGCAGCAACGGCTCCACAGTGGACAGACCCGTCACCGAGGGCCGCGCCGCAGCCGCGTACGCGGTGTCTCCCGCGGAATCGAGCAGCAGCGCGTCCGGCAGCAACTCGCTCAGGACGTCCCGGCTCTCATCGCTGCCTTCGGTCCGCAACGCGACGACGCACACCTCCGCGGGCAACGACACGTCAGGCCGCGGGGCCCGCGCCCGCGTGACCCCGACCAGCCCGGCGACCTCCTCGGCCAGCTCGGCCTGGGCGGTGCTCAGCGAGCCACCCACGGCGATCAGCCACGGCACCGCGTGCCGCCCCTCGACCGGGAGCACCGTCAGCGGTCCCGGCTCGCGGGCCGCGTACCGGCGGACGACGTCCTCGGGCGGCATCGGCAGCGGGGCCGTCCCGGCGACCAGCCGGCCCAGGCCCGACACCACCCAGCAGGGCAGCCCGAGTTCGGCCGAAGCGCGCTCCACCAGCGTCTCGACCGGTGCCTCCGCGGCGGCCTGCAAACGTTTGCGCGCGCTGTCCGACGCGGCCGCCAACGCCAGCACGACCTGCTCGGTGATCACCGAGAACGACAGGTCGGCCGGCACCTCCAGCAGCGGGATCCGGTGCCGGACGCAGGCGTCGACGACGTCGTCCGGAATCCCGCCCGAGTCGGCGCCGGACGCGGCCAGCGCCGCCGCGCCGGAGCGGGCCAGCGCGGCCACGAACGGCTCGGCGTCGCCCGGAGCGTGCCACCAGAGCAGGCCGGACAGCACCAGCTCGCCGGCCGACAGGTACCGTCCGGGGTCGGACAGCTCCGTGACGTAGATGCGCGTCACCGGCCGGTCGAGCAGGTCGGTCCCGGCCCGCGGGCGCAGCCGCAGGCCGGGGAGGCCCAGCAGAGTTTTCACGGTCGTCATGAGGCTTGTAGGAAAGCACAAACGGCCCCCGCTCCGCTCCTGTGCGTTTCATGCGTGGTGCCGTTGCCGCCCGGCCGTGATCCGTCGTCTACTGGGCTATCGCCCCCACGAAGGAGCAACCAGTGGAGTTCCTGCGTCCCGCGACGCTCGCCGAGGCACTGGCCCTCAAGGCCGAGCGGCCCGGCGCGGTGCCGATCGCCGGCGGCACCGACGTCATGGTCGAGCTGAACTTCGACCACCGGCGTCCCGAGGCCCTGCTCGACCTGACCAGGGTCGGAGAGCTGACGGAGTGGTCCACTGTGGAGGACGGCACGGTCCGGCTCGGCGCCGGCGTCCCGTACTCCCGGGTCATCACCGAACTGGGTGAATCCGTCCCCGCGCTGGCCATGGCGTCGCGCACGGTCGGGTCCCCGCAGATCCGCAACCGCGGCACGGTCGGCGGCAACCTCGGCGCCGCCTCGCCCGCCGGCGACACCCACCCGGTGCTGCTCGCGCTGGACGCGCGGATCGAGGTGGCCTCCGTCCGGGGAACCCGCCTCCTGGCGGCGGAGGAGTTCTACGTCGGCGTGAAACGCCACGCCCTCGAGCCGGACGAGCTGATCACCGCCGTCCACCTGCCCGCGCACGCCGGGCCGCAGCAGTTCGCCAAGGTCGGCACGCGCAACGCGATGGTCATCGCGGTCTGCTCCTTCGCGCTGGCGCTGCGGAACGGCCAGGTCGGCGCCGCGATCGGGTCCGCCGCCCCGACTCCGCGCCGCGCCCGTGCAGCCGAGGAGTTCCTGGCCGCCGAGCTGCCGTGGGGCTCCTCCGAAGCGTTGCCCGACTCGCTGAAGCGGCGCTTCGGCGACCTGGTGGCCGAAGCGACGTCGCCGATCGACGACGTCCGCGGCAGTGCCGCGTATCGGAAGCACGCTTTGGGGGTACTAGCGCGGCGTACGTTGACCTGGGCCTGGGATGAACACCGGACGGGAGAGCGCGCATGCGCCTGAATGTCACGATCAACGGCGAGCCGCGGCAGGCGGACGACGTCTGGGAAGGCGAAAGCTTGCTGTACGTGCTGCGGGAACGGCTCGGGCTGCCGGGCTCGAAGAACGCCTGTGAGCAGGGCGAATGCGGCTCGTGCACGGTCTACCTCGACGACGTCCCGGTGTGCGCCTGCCTGGTCGCGGCCGGCCAGGCGGAAGGCCGCGGGGTCCGCACGGTCGAGGGGCTGGCCGACGGCGACACCCTCGACCCCGTCCAGCAGTCCTTTGTGGACGCGGGCGCGGTGCAGTGCGGGTTCTGCACGCCGGGCCTGGTCGTCGCCGCGCACGACCTGCTGAACCGCGTCCCCGATCCCAGCGACGAGGAGATCCGCGAGGCGCTGGCCGGCAACCTCTGCCGCTGCACCGGCTACGAGAAGATCCTCGACGCGGTCCGTGCCGTCGCGAAGGGAGGCGTGGCGTGAGGACGCTCATCGCGAACGCGGCCATCGCCACCGTCAGCGGCGAGGAGTACGCGAGCGGGCATGTCGTCGTCGAGAACGACCGAATCGCCGAAGTCGGCGAAGGTGTGTACACCGGCGAGTTCGACGAACGCGTCGAGGCCGAAGGCTGCCTGGTCACGCCCGGCCTGATCAACACCCACCACCACCTCTACCAGTGGGCCACGCGCGGGCTGGCCGCCGACCACACGCTGTTCGAGTGGCTCAAGCAGCTCTACCCGGTCTGGAGCCGCCTCGACGACGAGATCACGCACGCCGCGGGCACCGCCGGGATGGCCCGGTTGGCGCTGACCGGCTGCACCACCGTCGCCGACCACCACTACGTCTTCCCCCGCGACGGCGGCGACCAGGTCGCGGCGCTGGCCGCGGCCCGTCAGCGCATCGGCGTCCGGCTGCACGTCGTGCGCGGCTCGATGGACCGCGGCGAGTCCGACGGCGGCCTGCCGCCGGACAACCTGGTCGAGTCGACCGAGGACGCGCTGACCGGAACCGAAGCGGCGATCGCCCGCTTCCACGACGACTCGTCCGGCGCCCACCTGCAGATCGCCGTCGGCCCGTGCTCGCCGTTCTCGGTCACCGAACGCCTGATGTCGGGCGCGGCCGAGCTGGCCCGGAGCAAGGGTGTCCGCCTGCACACCCACCTCGCCGAGACCCTCGACGAGGAGCAGCAGTGCCTCGCCGAAGCCGGCTGCACGCCCGCCGAGTACGCCGACAAGCTCGGCTGGCTCGCCGACGACGTCTGGCTCGCCCACACCGTCCACCTCGCTCCCGACGCCATCCGCCGCTTCGGCGCGACCGGCACCGGCTCGGCGCACTGCCCGACGTCCAACGGACGGCTCGGCTCCGGTATCGCCCCGGTCCGGGACCTGCTGGACGCCGGCGTGGCGGTCGGCCTCGGGGTCGACGGGGCGGCCTCCAGCGAGTCCGGTGGCCTCGCCGAAGAGCTGCACCAGGCGCTCCTGCAGGCCCGCCAGCGCGGCGGGCCCCGCGGCCTGACCACGCGGGAGGCGCTGTGGATGGGCACGATGGGCGGCGCCCGCTGCCTCGGCCGCGCGGACGACCTGGGGTCCCTGGAGCCCGGGAAGCTCGCCGACCTGGCCGTCTGGGACCTGACCGGGCTGAACCACGCCGGCATCACCGACCCGGTCGCCGCGCTGGTGCTCGGCACCACGCCCCCGCTGCGCCGACTGTTCGTCGGCGGCAAGGCCGTCGTCGAGGACGGCACCCTGCGCGAAGCCGACGAATCCGCCATCGCCCGCGAGCTGGCCGCCGCGAGCATCCGGTTGCAGGAGGCCAGATGACGAGCACCACCTCCGTCACGACGACGACCGCGAACGGCGTCGGCACATCGCCGCGGCGGCCCGACGGCACGGTGAAGGTCCGCGGCGAGTTCGCCTACTCCTCGGACCTCTGGCACGAAGACATGGTCTGGGGCGTGACGCTGCGCAGCCCCCACCCGTACGCCCGGATCACCGCCATCGACATCGCGGAAGCGCTGGCCGTGCCGGGCGTGTACGCGGTCCTCACCCACGAGGACGTCCCGGGCGTCAACCGGTACGGCCTCGAGCACGCGGACCAGCCGGTGCTCGCCTCCGACGTCGTGCGCTACCAGGGCGAGCCGGTGGCGCTGGTCGCCGCCGACCACCCGGAGACCGCGCGCCGGGCGATGAAGCGGATCGTCGTCTCCTACGAAGAGCTGTCTCCCGTGACGGACTCCGAAGCGGCTGTCGCGGGCGAAGGGCCTTCGCTGCACGAAGGCGGCAACGTCGTCCGGCACGTCAAGATCCGCCGCGGCCCGCAGGACCTCGACGCCGACGTCGTCGTCTCCGGCGTGTACGAGGTCGGCATGCAGGACCAGGCCTTCCTCGGCCCCGAGTCCGGGCTCGCCGTGCCGGACACCGAAGGCGGCGTCGATCTCTACGTCGCGACGCAGTGGCTGCACGTCGACCAGCAGCAGATCGTCGCCGCGCTGGGGCTCCCCGTGGAGAAGGTGCGGTTGACCCTCGGTGGTGTCGGCGGCGCGTTCGGCGGCCGGGAAGACCTGTCGATGCAGGTCCACGCCTGCCTGCTGGCCCTGCACACCGGCAAGCCGGTGAAGATGGTCTACAACCGTGAAGAGTCCTTCTACGGGCACGTGCACCGCCACCCGGCGAAGATGTACTACGAGCACGGCGCCACCCGCGACGGCCGCCTCGTGTACGTCAGGACGCGCCTGTATCTCGACGGCGGCGCGTACGCGTCCTCGACGGGCGCGGTGGTCGCGAACGCGGCCACGCTCGGCGTCGGGCCGTACAAAGTGGACAGTGTGGCGGTGGACTGCTGGGGCACGTACACGAACAACCCGCCGTGCGGCGCCATGCGCGGCTTCGGCGCGGTCCAGGCGGCCTTCGGGTACGAGTCGCAGATGGACAAGCTCGCCGCGGCCTGTGGCCTCGACCCGGTGGAGATCCGCGTCCGCAACGCGATGAGCGAGGGCGACCTGATGCCGACCGGCCAGGTCGTCGACGCGGAAGCGCCGGTCGCCGAGCTGCTGAACCGGGTGCGGGACATGCCGATGCCGCCGGAGCGGCCGTTCGACCTGCGGCACATGCCGGGCGGCGTGTCCAACACGACGCACGGTGAAGGGGTCGTCCGCGGGATCGGGTACGCCGTCGGGATCAAGAACGTCTGCTTCTCCGAAGGCTTCGACGACTACTCGACCGCGCGCGTGCGCCTGCAGCTGGTCGGCGGCGAACCGGCGGCGACCGTGCACACCGCGGCCTGCGAGGTCGGCCAGGGCCTGGTGACGATCATGCAGCAGATCGTCCGCACCGAGCTGGGCGTCGACCAGGTGACGATCCTGCCGATGGACACCTCGATCGGCAACGGCGGCTCGACGTCGGCGTCGCGCCAGACCTACGTCACCGGCGGGGCGGTGCAGGCCGCCTGCGCGGCGGTGCGGGCGCGGCTGCTGTCCCGGTTCGACCAGCGGGTGCGGGTCGTCGGCGGCAAGCTCGTCGCGGCCGACGGCCAGGTGGTCGCGGATCTGGTGGACGTCCTCGGCGACGACGTCTACGACGAGACGGTGGAGTGGCGCCACCGGCCGACGTCGGCTCTGGACCCGGAGACCGGGCAGGGGACCGCGCACGTGCAGTACGCGTTCGCCGCGCACCGGGCGGTCGTCGACGTCGACACCGAGCTGGGCCTGGTCAAGGTGGTCGCGCTGGACTGCGCCCAGGACGTCGGCAAGGCGCTGAACCCCCAGGCGGTGCTGGGCCAGATCCAGGGCGGCTCGGCGCAGGGGCTCGGGCTCGCGGTGATGGAGGAGATCCAGACCTCCGGCGGGAAGATCCGGAACCCCTCCTTCACCGACTACCTGATTCCGACGGTGCTGGACATGCCGCCGATGCGCATCGACGTCCTCGAGCGCCCCGACCCGCACGCGCCCTACGGCCTGCGCGGGGTGGGCGAGCCGCCGACGATCTCGTCGACCCCGGCGATCGTGGCCGCGATCCGGGCCGCGACCGGGCTCGCGCTCACCCGCGTCCCGGTGCGGCCGGAGCACCTCACCGGGACCTGAGCTACCTGAGCGTCCAGTTCTGGTTGGCCTCGTCGTTGCAGCCCCAGAGCTCGAGCGGGGTGCCGTTGACGTTGCCGGCGGGCTTGTCGCCGCCGGTGACGTCGACGCACAGCCCGGCCTGGGTGATCGAGCCGCCGGCCTCGAGCCGGAACTTCTGGTTCGCGCCGCCGTGGCAGCCCCAGACGATGAGCTTCGTCCCGGACGCGCTGGTGCCGCCGCTCGCGTCGAGGCAGAGGCCGCCCGCCTTGAGCTCACCGGCGCCGGTGAACGTCCAGGCCTGGACCGGACCACCGCCGCAGTCCCAGATGTCGACCGGGGTGCCCGGCGTCGTCGAGCCGCCGCTGACGTCGATGCACCGCGCCGAGGAGACGCCCTGGATTGGCTGCGTGGCGTCGGTGCTGGTGCCGTGCGCGCCGGCTCTCACGCGGTAGGCGACCGTACTGTGCGGCGGGACGTTCGCGCTGATCGCGCCGGTGGTCGCGGAGACCTCCTTCGACCACAGGTTGGTGAGCCGGTAGCTCGACGCGGCCGCCAGCCCGGCCGCGGCGGCGGTCGTCGAGATGGTGTTCGCGGTGTTGTTCTCGTTGAACAGCACCACGGCGACGTCACCACCCCGGAGGGGTTTCGCGAGGACGTCCAGCCCGTTCCCGGTGGCGATCCGCCGGGCCTGTTTGCCGAGCGTGTCCTGGTCGATCGCGATGACGTCCGCGTTGAGGTAAGTAGAGAAGGTGGCGACGCTCGCGGAGCGCAGATCGGCGCCCGCGATCAGCGGCGCGGCCATCGCCGCCCACAGTGTGAAGTGCGCGCGGTCCTCTTTGAAGCCCATGCCGTTGCCGACCTCGAGCATGTCCGGGTCGTTCCAGGCGCCCGGCTTCGCGGCGGAGGCGAGCCCGACGTTCTGGCGGTAGATCGCGTCGACGGTGCCCCAGTTGTTGGTGATGTCGCCGGTGGTGCGCCACAGGTTACCGACGTCCCCCGCCCAGGTCGCGGGGGCGAAGTCACCCCATTCGCAGATGCTGTAGACGATCGGGCGGCCGGTGGCCTGCAGCGCGTCGCGCATCGCCGAGTAGCGCCGGATGTAGTCCTCCTGGCTGTTGCTGCCGTTGTTGAAGCAATTGTCGTACTTGAGGTAGTCGACGCCCCAGCTCGCGAAGAGGTTCGCGTCGGCCTGTTCGTGGCCGAGGCTGCCGGGGTACTGCTGGCACGTCATCGTGCCGGCGCTTTCGTAGATGCCGAACTTCAGGCCGCGGGCGTGGATGTAGTCGCCGAGCGCCTTGAGGCCACCGGGGAACTTCGCGGGATCGGCGACGAGGTTGCCCGCGCTGTCGCGGGAGCGGGTCATCCAGCAGTCGTCGAGGTTGACGTAGGTGTAGCCGCGGTCGCGCATCCCGGAGCTGACCATCAGGTCGGTGGTCTGCTTGACCAGGGTTTCGTTGATGTTGCACTCGAAGGTGTTCCAGGTGTTCCAGCCCATCGGCGGAGTGCGGGCCAGGCCGTTCTCGAGGGCTTCGGCCGGAATGGGGATCGAGACGGCGGCTGCGACGGCGGCGGCAGCGGCGAGGGCGCGGCGCATGGCGACTCCAACCGGACGGCGTTGTGAGGCAGGAGGACTAGACCAAAATCAGGATCAGTGGCGGATCCCCACGAGGTCAAGCGCCATGTTGGTAACTTTTGTTCCGGCTCGGCTAAGGTTGCGGGTACTCTCCGAGGAGCCGCCTGGCCACCTCGACGGTCGCGGCCCCGGCGACGGCCATGGCTTCGGTGTCCCGCAGCGAGCGGCAGAGGATGAACGCGCCTTCGAGGTTGTTCACCGCGGTGATGGTGAGGGTCCGGGCGGCGTCCCGCGGCAGCCCGAACTTCGCGAACTTCTCGGTCCCGGCGTCGATCCAGGCGGTGAAGACGTCGGCGGTGGCCTGCCGCAGCGGCTCGTTGGTGGAGGCGACCTCGAGGGCGACGGTCGCGATCGGACAGCCTTCGACGTAATCGGTGGCTTCGAGGGTCGCGATCCCGGCGGCGAAGAAGGCTTCGATGCCGCTGACGACATCTTCCGCCGGAGCGATGAAGAGGTCGAAGAGGGCGATGTAGGCGAGCCCGGAGGTGCGGATGACCTCGGCGCCGAGTTGTTCCTTGCCGCCGGGGAAGAAGTGGTAGAGGGACCCGAAGGGCGCATTCGCCTCGGCGACGACCTGCTTCAGGCCGGTACCGGCGTAGCCGTTGCGCCGGAAGAGCTCGGCGCCGGCGGCCATGATGCGTTCCTTGGTCCCTGCCACCCCTCGATGATAGAGCGTTCTATCAACTCAGTGGATGTCCCAGGCCGGCCCCGGGTCCTCGGCGTCGTCGCGCAGGATCGTGCCCTCGATCAGCCCGTACGGCCGGTCCGCCGCGTAGAACACCTCGTTGTCGTTCTTCAGCCCGAACGGGCTCAGGTCCACCAGGAAGTGGTGCTTGTTCGGCAGCGACAGGCGTACTTCGGCGACCTCGGGGCGCTTCTCGAGCACCGCTTCGCCCATGGCGTACAGCGTCTGCTGCAGCGAAAGACTGTGCTTCGTCGCGAACGTCTCCAGCATCACCCGCCGGATCTCGGTGTGCGAAGCCGCCCAGTCGAGGTCCTCGCCCTGGTAGCGCCACTTCGCCGTGACGGCGGTCGCCAGGATCCGGTCGCTCGTCTCGGCGAGGGTCGTGTACTGGTCGCGCGGGAAGCCGTGGAACTCCGAGCCGGTCGACTTCAGCAGCGTCAGGCCGTCGATGCCCGAGACGACCCACGCGCGGTCGCCCTGGACCGTCACCGCCGTGGTGCGCCGCTCGTCGCCGGATCGGCTGAACGCGTGGTCGTGCGGTGCGCCGCCGACCGCGATGCGGTCCCAGCCGTGCTCGTCGATCTTGATGCGCGCACCCGTGATGTTCTCCTGCGTGCCGGTGAAGTGGCGGGCCAGGCGCAGGCCGAAGTCCTCGATCTCGCCGACCGGCGCTTCCTTCGCGAAGGCGTACACGGTGTTCTTCTGCGTGTCGGTGGCCAGCACCCCGGCGTTGTCGCCGGTCAGGTGCGTCGCGGCCAGCTCGCCGCGCAGCGACGTCGACACCGTCAGGTCCTTCAGGTGGTGCACCGGGCCGTCGCGGCGCACCGTCACCAGGCGGACCTCCGCCTTGCCGTACTGGTTGGGGCCCAGGGTGATGGCCACGGTCAGCTCCCTCGGTAGGTCGAATAGGCGAACGGGCTGAGCAGGAGCGGCACGTGGTGGTGCGCGGTACCGTCCGTGATCCGGAAGGTCAGCGTGACCTCCGGGAAGAACGCGTCCGGGCCCAGGTAGGCGCCGGTGTCGAAGATCAAGTGGTACGCGCCCGGTGCCAGGGTTTCGGGGCCGAGGTCGCGGATGCGGCCGTCGTCGTCGGTGCGGCCTTCGGCGATCGGCGTCCCGTCGGCGGTCTCGAAGCGGACGGCGATCCCCTTGGCCGGGCGTCCGGCCGCCGTGTCGAGGACGTGGGTGGTCACGAGGCTCACGCGGTCACCGCTTTCGCGAGTCGGAGTTCGGCGATCTTGATCAGTTCCCGCCCGGCGACGGCCAGCTCGGTCGCCGGGTCGTTGGTCAGCCGCTCGCGCAGGATTTCCAGCAGTTCGTCGCCGCTGCGGCCGCTCGCGCAGACCAGGTAGACGTGCCCGAACTTGGCTTCGTACTCGGCGTTCGCCGCGGCGAACGCGTCGGGGTTGTCCACACCGGACTGTTCGGACCGCGCGAAGCCGCCCGCCGGCTTTTCGCCGATCCGCGGGTGCGCGGCCATGGCCTGGCGGATCTCGTCGCTGGTCAACGGCAGGTCCGCGGCGGCTTTCAGGGCATCGACGTCGGCGTACGGCCGCCCGGCGAGCACGGCATCGACCCATCGCGGCACGGCGAGGCAGTCCGTCAGCAGCGGGCGGACGTCGGTGGTGTTGAACTCGGAGAGCAGCACGGGCTGACCGTACGTCGGCACCGGAGTTCCGTCAACATTTTGTTGAAAGCGCTGGTCAGTCGGCTTCCCGGTTGAGGTAGTTGTAGACGGTGAACCGGGTGACCCCCAGCGCGTCGGCGACCGACGAGACGGATTTCCGCAGGCCGAAGGCGCCGCGTTCGCGCAGCAGCCGCACCGCGCGCTGCTTGCCCGCGCGGTCGAGTTCGCCCAGCTTGGCGCCCAGTTCCCGCTCGACGTCGGCGATCAGCCGGACCAGTGCGTCGTTCAGTTCGACGACGGGCGAGCTGCCCGGGTCGTCGGCTCGGCGCAGCTGCAGCGTGACCCGCGTGGCGCCGCCGTCGAGGGCGGCCTTCGCGATCGCCGGGAGGGCTTCGAGGAGTTCCTTTGCTTCGCCGCGGGCAAGGGTGCCGAGCGGCCCGAAATCGGTGTCCAGACCGGCTTCCGTCGCGGCGTCGCGCGCGGCGACGGCGTGCTCGGGCGGCGAACCTTCGCCGTGGAACGGTTCGCTGGTGAACTCCGCTTCAAGCCGCACGAGGATGACCGTAACGCGCGACGTCTGTCGTTGACGAGCGGCGCGCGCCGTGGTTACTGTCGTTGTGCGAAACCGTCTTTCCGGTCTGTGAAATCGGCGGTGTTCTTCCTCCCGACGAAGGGTTTCGGATGGATCTTGTGGTGCGCGCCGCCCGGGCCGTGACGGCCGAGGGTGAAGTCCCGGTGACCGTCGGCGTCGACGGCGGCCGGATCGTCGCGGTCGAACCCGGCGGTGCCGCGCTGACCGGCGACCGCGTCCTCGACCTCGGTGACGACGTCGTGCTGCTGCCGGGGCTGGTCGACACGCACGTCCACGTCAACGACCCGGGCCGGGCCGAGTGGGAGGGCTTCGAGACCGCGACCCGCGCGGCCGCGGCGGGCGGGGTGACCACGATCGTGGACATGCCGCTCAACAGCCTGCCGCCGACGGTCGATGTCGCGGCGCTGGAGGTCAAGCGCACGGCGGCGGCCGGCCGGGTGCACGTCGACGTCGGCTTCTGGGGCGGCGCGATCCCGGGCAACGCGGGCGAGCTGCGCGGCCTGCACGACGCCGGGGTGTTCGGCTTCAAGTGCTTCCTGCTGCACTCGGGCGTCGACGAGTTCCCGCCGCTCGACCCGGCCGGGCTCGACGAAGCCTTGCGGGAGCTGAGTTCCTTCGATGCGCTGATGATCGTGCACGCCGAGGACGCGCACGAGATCGATGCCGCGCCGGAGCCGCACGGCGGTCGCTATGCCGACTTTCTGCAGTCCCGGCCGCGCGAGGCCGAGAACCTCGCGATCTCGCACGTCATCGAGGCGGCCCGCCGCCATTCGGCGCGGGCGCACATCCTGCATCTGTCCTCTTCGGACGCTCTGCCGCTGATCGCTTCCGCGCGCCGCGACGGCGTCCGGCTGTCGGCGGAGACCTGCCCGCACTACTTGAGTTTCGTCGCCGAGGAGATCCGTGACGGCGCAACGCAGTTCAAGTGCTGCCCGCCGATCCGGGAGGCGGCCAACCGCGAGCTGCTCTGGCAAGGGCTCGCCGACGGCGTCATCGACACGATCGTCAGCGACCACTCGCCGTGCACGCCGGAGCTGAAACGCTTCGACAGCGGCGACTTCGGCCAGGCGTGGGGCGGGATTTCCAGCCTCCAGCTGGGCCTGCCGGCGATCTGGACGCAGGCGCGCCAGCGCGGGTTCGCGCTCACCGACGTCGTGCGCTGGATGGCCGAGCGCCCGGCCGCGCAGGCCGGGATGCGCCGCAAGGGGCACCTGGCGGTGGGGTACGACGCGGACTTCTGCGTGTTCGCGCCGGACGAGGCGTTCGTGGTCGACGTCGCGAAACTGAAGCACCGCAACCCGGTCAGCGCGTACGACCGGCGCCCGCTCGCCGGAGTCGTGCGCTCGACCTGGCTGCGGGGCACCGAAATCACCGGTGACGAGCCGCGTGGCGCGCTGCTGACCCGGGGGAACTGCTGAAATGGAGGCCGTGTGACCGACCGTCCGGAGTGGACAGAACTGCCCGACCTCGCCTCCCGCCGCTTCGGCGGGACGGTGATGTGGGCGACCGACGAGCTGTTCGCCGAGAAGGAGAACCTCGTCAACCCGTGGGTGCCGGCGCACCGCGCGGAGACGTTCGGGCCCAAGGGCCAGGTCTACGACGGCTGGGAGACCCGCCGCCACCGCGAACCGGGCGACGACCAGGCGATCGTCCGCCTCGGCCTGGCCGGCACGATCACCGGCGTCATCGTCGACACGGCGTTCTTCAAGGGCAACTACCCGCCGTTCGTCTCGGTCGAAGCGACGTCGCTCCCGGGCTACCCCTCGGCGGCGGAGGTGGCCGCGGCCGAGTGGGATGTCCTGGTCGACCGCGCCCCGGCCGCCGGCCACACGGAGAACTTCTACGCGGTCAACGGTTCGCGGCGGTACACGCACGTCCGGCTGACGCAGCACCCGGACGGGGGAGTGGCGCGCCTGCGCGTCCACGGCGCCCCGATCCCGGACCCGGCGCTGCTCGACCTGGACGCGCTCGACCTGGCGGCGCTGGAGAACGGCGCGATCGTCACGGGCTGCAGCAACCGGTTCTATTCGTCGCCGAACAACATCCTCTCGCCGGGGCTGGCGGCCCACCAGGCGGAGGGCTGGGAGACGGCTCGCCGCCGCGACGACGGCAACGACTGGGTGACGCTGCGGCTGGCCGGGGCCGGGATCGTCCGGTTCGTGGAACTGGACACGAGCAACCTGAAGGGCAACGCGCCGGGCTGGGCCTCGGTGAGTGGCCGGGAGACGTACGGAGAGTGGGTCCCGTTGCTGCCGAAGACCCGCTTGCAGCCGGACACGCGGCACCGGTTCGCGCTCCCGGACGGCCCGGAGGTGACGGAGGCCCGCCTCGACATCTACCCGGACGGCGGCCTGGCCCGGCTCCGCCTGTTCGGACGGCTCACGGGAGCGGGCCGGACGAACCTGAAGGCGCGGTTCGACAAGACACGCTAGTTCACGGTGCTGTCGACGACGTAGACGGACCGCAGCGGAAGGAGCCGCTTGTACTCGAGGCTGAACTTGCCGTAGTGCTCGAAGATCAGCTTGACCAGCTGACGGCCGTTGATGAGCCGGAGGTTCTGGCGGTGCCGTTCTTCGTGCTGCGCGTCGGCGGAGTAGCTGCCCAACGTCACGAACAGGCCGAGTTCGGATCCGCCGGCGGCCAGCGCTCCGGTCAGCTGCTGCACCTCCGGGCGGCCGATCGACGAAGTCGTGCGCTTGCACTGGACCTTGATGATCGGCGGCTTCAGCAGGAGAGGATCGTGCGAGGCGATGATGTCGTAGCCGCCGTCGCGTGACGGGCTGGTCACCTCGGTCCGATACCCCATGGCGCCGAGGAGATGCGCGACGAAATGCTCGAAGTCGACTCCTTCCAGCTTTTTCATCAGGGTGTCGATGACGAAGTCGTGGGTGTAGGTCTCGATCCGTTCGGCATCCGGTTGATCCGCCGCTTCGTCGGCGGCGGCCTCCGGTTCGGCCTCGGCGGAACCGGCCGACGTCGGCAGCCCCTTCAGGAAATCGAGGAATTCCTGTCTGTGCTGCTTGACCTGGAAGACCGTGACGGCCGAGCCGATCTCGTAGCGAGCGCTCTGGGAGAAGGTCGTCCTGGGAACGCCGGTTCGCAGCCACTCCACCGGTCGCCGGTTGGCGTGGAGCGAGACGCCGGTCTGGAAGTAGTAGTCACCCGTGATGCGGCCGAAGTTGACGGTGCTGTCCGGCTTGTAGGGGTAGATCACGATGTCGCCGGGCTGCATCCGATGCCGGAAGGAAAGCAGCGTTCCCGCGGTGACCGGGATGGCTCCCGGTTTCAGGTCCGGGAGCCCTCGGGCGACCCGGTCCTTGGCGTCGTCGCGGTCGTCCTTCAGATCCGAGAGGTCACCGAGGTCGTCCCAGCCGATCGAGACGAATCCGTTCCCGACCAGGTCGAGTTGCGGCTGGTCGTTGTGAACGCCCCAGATCGTCGTCATGGCGCAACGTTAGTTCGCGCCGGGCCGGTTGAGGTACGCGGAGGCCAGCGACAGGACGCACGCGCAGCCGATGACCGCGCTGACCCACCACTGCATGCCGACGACGACGCTCCAGACGAAGCCCGCCGCCGCGAGGGCGGCGACGAGGATGTTCCGGAACTGCAGCGGGGTCGGCTTGGCCATACCGCCAGCCTCTCACGGCCCCCACCCGGCCCCGCGTCGTACCCGGTTCTCGCACCCTAGGGGTAACTGCCACATCGATGAGGCATTAAGCGCTAGGGTCGCACGACCGACGTCAAACCTCCGCGCGCTCCCCGGGTTCGAGCAGGACCAGCCGGTCCGCCAGCCCCGCCGCCGCGAACGCCTCCCGCAGCGTGTCCGGCCCCTCGCTGAAGTGCCCCCAGCCCCGGAAGTGCAGCGGAACCACCTTCCCCGCTCCGAGCACCTGAGCCGCCTCGACCGCGTCGGCGCTGGTCAGCGTCAGGGGCGCGCCGTCGAAAAACACCGTCCGGGCCGCGCCGGCGAACAGCACCGCGATGTCCACCCGGAACCGCCCGGCGATCTCGCGCACCAGGCCGACCGAGGCGTTGTCCCCGCTCACGTACACCGTCGGCAGCCCGTCACCGGTCAGCACGAACCCCGTCACGTCCCCGGTCAGCCGCGACGCCCCGGCCGGCCCGTGCAACGCCGGAACCGCCGTCACCGTCAGGGGGCCGACCCGCGTCGATTCCCACGGCTCCAGCCCGCGGGCCGTCCCGCCGAGCCGCGCAGCGCCGCTGGGCGTGATCAGCGTCAGCGGCACCGTCGCGAGGTACGCGCGGCCGCGGTCGTCCAGGTTGTCGGGGTGCTGGTCGTGCGACAGCAGGACGGCGTCCACCTCCCCGACCGCCTCTTCGGTCAGCGCCGATTCCTCGGTCTTGACCAGCACGCGCTCGCCGACCGGGTGGTCGCCGGGCGGGTCGAAGGTCGGGTCGGTGAGCAGCCGGACGCCACCCAGTTCCAGCAGGGCGGTCGGGCCGCCGGACAACGTGATCCCCAAGGTCATACCCGGGCCAACCGCGGGAACGCCCGTTCTCTTCCCGGATCAGGGCGCCGACTGCCGCCGCGAGCTGATCACGCCGGTGTTGAACCCGGCCAGGTGCAGCCCGCCCGCGAAGCGCGCGTGCTCGATCTTCACGCACCGGTTCATCACGACGTCCAGTCCGGCCGCCAGCGCCCGCTCGGCCACCGGCTCGTGCCACAACCCGAGTTGCAGCCACAGCGTCCGCGCGCCGGCGTCGATGACCTCCTCGGCGACCTGCGGCAGGTCGTCGTGCTTGCGGAACACGCTGACCAGGTCCGGTTCACCCGGGACGTCCTTCAAAGACGCGTACACCGGCTTCCCGAACAGCGTGTCCAGCCGCGGGTTGACGAAGTTGACCTCGTAGCGCGTCGACGACAGCAGGTAGGTCGCGACGAAGTAGCTGGGCCGCGCCGGGTTGGCCGACGCGCCGACCAGCGTCACCGACTTCGTCCGCCGCAGGATCGCCCGGCGCTCGACGGCGCCGACGTCATGGCTCATCCGGCCACCGCCTTGCCGAGTGCCTGGTCGAGGTCCCAGAGGATGTCCTCGACGTCCTCCAGCCCGACCGACAGCCGGATCAGGTCGGGCCCGACACCCGCCGCCGCGAGCTGCTCCTCGGACAGCTGCGCGTGCGTGGTCGACGCCGGGTGGATGACGAGCGTCCGCGCGTCCCCGACGTTCGCCAGGTGCGACAGCAGCTCCACCGACTCGACGAACTTCTCGCCGGCCGCGCGGCCGCCGTCGATGCCGAACGAGAACACCGCCCCCGGCCCGTCCGGCAGATAGCGGCGCGCCAGGTCGTGGTGCGGGTGCGACGGCAGCCCGGCGTAGGACACCCAGGCCACGCGCGGGTCGGCGTCGAGGTGCTCGGCGACCACACGGGCGTTCGCCACGTGCGCGTCCATCCGCTGCGGGAGCGTCTCGACTCCTTGCAGCAGAAGGAAAGCCGAGTGCGGCGACAGGACCGCGCCGATGTCCCGCAGCTGCTCGGCGCGCAGCCGGGTGCAGAACGCGTACTCGCCGAAGTTCTCCCAGTAGCGCAGGCCGCCGTAGCTGTCGACGGTCTCGGTCATCCGCGGGAACTTCCCGTTGCCCCAGTCGAACTTCCCGGACTCGACGACGATGCCGCCGAGGGTCGTCCCGTGCCCGCCGAGGAACTTCGTCGCCGAGTGCAGCACGATGTCGGCGCCGTGCTCGATCGGGCGGCACAGGTACGGCGTGGCGAGAGTGGCGTCGACGACGAGCGGGATGTCGTGGGCGTGCGCGAGGTCGGCCAGCGCGGCGAGGTCGGCGATGCCGCCGCCGGGGTTGCCGATGACCTCGGTGTAGAGCAGCCGCGTCCGGTCGGTGATGGCGGCGGCGTAGTCGTCGATGCCGCCGCTGACGAAGGTCGTCTCAACGCCGAAGCGCCGGAGCGTGCCGGTGAGCTGGGTGACGGTCCCGCCGTACAGGCCACTCGCGGACACGATGTGGTCGCCGGCCTCGGTGAGCGCGCTGAAGGTGAGGAACTGGGCGGCCTGCCCGCTCGCGGTGGCGACCCCGCCGATCGCGCCTTCGAGGTTGGCGATCCGCTCCTCGAAGGCGGCCACGGTCGGGTTCCCGATCCGGCTGTAGATGTTCCCGTACTTCTGCAGCGCGAAGAGGTTCGCGGCGTCGGCGGCGTCTTCGAAGACGAAGCTCGTGGTCTGGTAGATGGGCACGGCCCGCGCGCCGGTCGCCGGGTCGGGCGTGCCGCCCGCGTGCAGGGCGCGGGTGCGGAAGCCCCAGCTGCGTTCACTCATCGGAGCCCACGGTAACCGCAGCATCCCCCGGATGACACGCGCTCCCAGGGCGTGGGCGCGGCTACGCTCCACCCCGTGACGGTGCGCTGGAGCGTGACGATCGACTGCGCGGACCCCCGCGCGCTGGCCAGGTTCTGGGCGGTGGCCCTCGGCTACATCGAGCGCCCGCCCCCGCCGGGGTTCGCGAGCTGGGAAGCGTGGTTCATCCAGCACGGCGTTCCCGAGGACGAGTGGGACGACGGCGCCTACCTGACCGATCCGGAAGGCGTCCTGCCGAGTCTGAGCTTCCTCAAGGTCCCCGAGGCGAAGGTCGCGAAGAACCGGCTCCACCTGGACGTCCAGGCCGGCGGCGGGCGCGAGGTGCCGTGGGAGACGCGCTGGGAGCGGGTCGTGGAGGCGGTCGCCCGGCTGACCGCCGCGGGGGCGACCGTCGTGCGGGAGGACGAGCTGGACGGCCGCCCCGATCACTTCGTGATGGCGGATCCGGAGGGCAACGAGTTCTGCGTGCTGTGAATCAGCTCCGCCAGGGCAGCACCCGGCCGAACCGGACCAGTTCGCCGTAGGTCGCCGGGTCGACTTCGGTGAACACCAGGTCCAGCACGGCCCGCGCGGCTTCGTCCGGGGTCTGGGCCTGGCTGAAGTCGCTGAACCACGGCCGCGACGCCCGGGTGTCGACCAGGCCCGGGCAGACCGCCGCCACCAGCGTGCCGGCGGCAAGGTCGGCCTCTCGGCGTTCGGCCGCCACCGCGCGGACCGCGGCGACCTGCGCCACCTTGGACGGCACGTTGATCCACTCCGGCCAGCCCGCCGCGCCGGCCGTGCCGTCGTGGATCGCCGTGCGCCAGTCTTCGACCGCCTTCTCGACGTCGTCCAGCGAGACGCCGTCGAACCGCGGCCGCAGCGGCTCGGGCAGGTGGCCCAGGGTGCCCAGCGAGCTGGCGACGACCAGCAGCCGCCCGCCCGGCCGCAGGACCGGCCCGAACGAGCGCAGCACCGCGTGGGTGCCACCGTTCGCGACGTCCAGGAACACGTCGGCCTGCTCGGCCTGTGAGCGGCCGGGGTCGAGCGGGCCGATGGCGTTCGAGATCACGATGTCGGCCGGCTCGGCGAAGCGGGCCACCGCGGCCGCGTCGGAAACGTCGAGGACGCGGCCTTCCACCCGGCTGCGCGTCGCCGGGTCGGCGGCGACGGCGGCGGCCGCCGAGGCCACCCGGCCGGCGTCGCGGCCGGTGAGCAGGACGAGGTCTTCGGGAGCGAGGCGGGCGGCGAGGCCGCGGACGAGGGCGAAGCCGAGGCCCTGGTTGGCCCCGGTCACCACGGCGATGCGTGTCATACCGGCCACGCTAGGTCCGTCACGGCCATGCGAAAAGCGAGAATCGAGCAACCCTGGTATGCGTGAACGTCATGGACTTCGGTGACGTCTCCCTGGTGGCCTTGCGCGTGTTCCGCGAGGTCGCCGAACGCGGCACCCTGACCGCGGCCGCGGCGGCACTCGGCTACACGCAGTCGGCGGTGTCGCGGCAGATCGCCTCCCTCGAACGGGTGGCCGGGACCCCGGTGCTCGAGCGTCGGCCCGACGGCGTCCGGCTCACCGCCGCGGGGACCATCGTGCTGCGCCGGGCGATCGCGGTGCTCGGCGAGATCGACGCCGCCGGGCGCGAGCTGGCCGGGCTGCCCGCCGAGGCCGGCGCGGTCCGCCTCGGGTGGTTCCCCAGCGCGGGCGCGGTGCTGGTCCCGCGCGCGGTCGCCGAACTGCGGCGGACGCACCCGGGCGTCACCGTGATCACGCGGGAGGGCACCACGCCGGTGCTCGTCCGGGCGCTGCGCGCGGGCACGCTCGACCTGGCCGTCCTCGGCTCGGTCCCGCCGTTCCGGCCGCCGGACGCCGAGACGCCGGCGCTGCGCCTGGAGACGCTCGCCGAGCGCACCCTCCGCCTCGCGGTGCCCGCGGGCCACCCCCTGGCCGGCGCGGGCCCGGTCGACGTCGCGGACCTGCGCGGGCAGCGCTGGATCGCCGGGCCGTCGGCGGGGGAGGAGACGCTGATGGGCGTGTGGCCGGGGCTGGACGAGCGGCCCGAGATCGCCCACACCGCCCGCGACTGGCTGGCGAAGCTGAGCCTGGTCGCCGCCGGCTGCGGCCTGACGACGGTGCCCGCTTCGCTCGCCGGGGCCGTGCCACCGGGGGTGCGGGTGCTGGAGGTGCGCGGCGGCCCGGCGGAGCGGCGGCGGGTGGTGCTGGCACGCCTGCCGGGCCCGCCGGCCGAACCGGCGGCCCTGCTGGCCGAGGTCCTGCGCCGCACCGCCGCCGGATGACGCGGATCACGTCCATTCCGGTCACATCGGCCGTCGCCGCGGGGTCTACTGCTACGAGGCACGGCGGAAGGATCAGGACACAGTGGACGCGCTGACCGAGCGGTTCGAGCAGGAGCGGCCGCGGCTGCGGGCGGTCGCCTACCGGATGCTGGGCTCGGCCGCCGAAGCCGACGATGCCGTCCAAGAGGCCTGGCTGCGGTTCCACCGGACCGACGCCGGCGAGATCGACAACATTCCCGCGTGGCTGACCACCGTGGTCGCCCGGATCTGCCTGTCCCTGCTGCGCACGCGCCGCAACCACCGCGAAGAACCCCTCGACGGGCAGCCCGAGCCGGACGACGACCGCCGCGACCCCGGGCAGGAGGCGGAGCTGGCCGACACCGTCGGGCTGGCGCTGCTGGTGGTCCTCGACGCGCTGGGCCCGGCCGAGCGCGTCGCTTTCGTGCTGCACGACATGTTCGCCGTGCCCTTCGACGAGATCGCGCCGGTGATCGGCAAGACCCCGGCCGCCACCCGGCAGCTGGCGAGCCGGGCCCGCCGCCGGGTGCGGGGCGGGACCCCGGCGGACGCGGACCTGCCCCGGCGGCGCAAGGTCGTCGAAGCGTTCCTGGCGGCCTCCCGCGGCGGCGACTTCGAAGCGTTGCTCGCGCTGCTCGACCCGGACGTGGTGCTGCACGCCGACCGGTTCGTCGGCCCGAGCCCGGCGCCGATCGAGCTGCGGGGTGTCGAGAGCGTGCGCCGCGGCGCGATCCTGGCGTCCGAGCGGGCCCGCGCGAGCGAACTCGCTTTGGTCGACGGCGCCCCCGGCCTGCTCATGGTGCGCGAGGGCCGGTTGGCGGTGGTCCTGGCGTTCCGGGTCGACGGCGACCGCATCACCGGCATCGACGTCATCGCCGACCCGGAGCGGCTGCGCGAGCTGGAGCTGGCGGTGCTCTAACCCAGGGCCGCGCGAAGGCGGGCTTCGCGCTCTGACGGCGTCTGACGCGGGCAGCTGACGCACTTCGGGTTGCCGACTTCGTAGATCAGGCAGCACGAAGCACGCCGTACGGCGGGGGTGCGGCCGACGCGCACGAAGCGTGGCTTCGGCAGGTCCAGGCCGATCGCGGCGACCAGCGGCTCGGCGAGGGTCATCGCGCGCTCCGGATCGGGCGTCCACAGCAGCCGGTTGCCGAGGGAGTCGGTGGCGATCGCGCCGAGTGCCCGCTCCCGGGCCCCGCTGACCTCGGCGATGGTGCTGATCGCGGTGCCGAGGGCGCCGGTGAGCGCGGCACCCAGTTCGGGGAGGCCGCCCTCGAGCGCCCGGGTGGACCGGGCGCCCAGGAACCGTCCGTCGGCGACGAGGTCGAGTTCCATCGCCTCCAGCGACGGATCGACCGGCGTCCCGGCCACCAGGCCCTCCACCGCGGGGGCCACGAGGACCGACGACAGCGAGTACCACCAGATCGTGCCCAGCACCTCCGGCCGCGCGCAGCCGTACAGCTTCGCGGCGCCGCCGATGCGGGCCCGCACCCAGTCGGCGTCCGCGAGCCGGGACGCGGACACGGTCCAGTCCGGCTTCACTCCTTCCTCCGGTACGAGGAGACCGTGAACGACACCGTGACGACCTGGGACTCGCTCAGCGCGTCCAGGCGCTCCCGGCGGCCGTCCCGGTCCAGGTGGAACCCCGCCGGCCCCATCTCGACGGCCTGGCGCACCTGCCGCGGCGTCAGCTCCACCTCGCGGCGGACCTCCGTGCGCTCCGAGCGCGTGAAGTACTCGCCGAGGGTGGCGTCCAGGCGTTCGTCCTTGCGCTCGTCGACGGCCAGCACCAGGTCGCCCAGCTCGCGGAGGTGGTCGGGGGCCGGCGCCGCGACGACCAGGAGGCCATCGGGCCGCAGCACGCGGTGGAACTCCGGCCCGTTGCGCGGCGCGAAGACGTTCAGCACGACCGACGCGACGCCGTCGCCGACCGGCCACGGCTCCCACAGGTTCCACACCGCCGCGCCCAGCCGCGGGTGGGCCCGCGCCGCCCGCCGCAGCGCGACCGCCGAGACGTCCAGCGCGAGGCCGAACGCCTCCGACGTCTCCAGCACGCGGGCGAGGTAGTACCCGGTGCCCGCACCGGCGTCGACGACGAGGCCGCCGGCTCCCGCGCAGACGCGGGCGAGCTCGTCGGCCAGTGGCTCGTAGGCGCCCGACGCGAGGAAGTCCGCGCGGGCCGCGACCATCGGCGCGGTGTCCGCCGTCCCGGCCGGGATTCGCGCGTGCAACAGGTTCACGTAACCCTGGCGAGCTAGATCGAAAGAGTGGCGGTTCCCGCAACGCAGGGTGCGTTCCGCTGCGCCGATCGGGTCACCGCACACCGAACACCGCAGGGCCGCGACGACCGGGGGTGGCAGTGGGTCATTCCCGTGGTCGGCCGGTGTCATGGGGATATTCGACCACGACGTTTCGCAACCGGACACTCCAGGAGGGGTACTGGGAAACCTGGCCGTAACAACCGGGCGCGGACAGTTCACGCGGGCGAAACCTCGCAAGCCGCCTGGTGAAACACCGCGCGCCAAAACTGCCAACGCACGAACCCAGGGCACGGGAGGACGATTGTGCTGAACGCAGGAGACACCGCGTGGGTATTGGCCAGCGCCGCGCTGGTCATGCTCATGACCCCAGGACTGGCGTTCTTCTATGGCGGCATGGTCCGCGCGAAGAGCGTCCTGAACATGCTGATGATGAACTTCATCGCGCTGGCCGTGGTGGGGGTGCTGTGGGCCCTGTACGGCTTCTCGATGTCGTTCGGCGACGACGCCTTCGGCGGCCTCCTCGGTAACTTCCACTTCGCCGGCCTCGAAAACACCTTCGGCAAGCTCGCCGGGTTCGCGGTCGCCGCCACCGACACCTCGCCGGCGGTCGCCTGGCCCGGTTCGGACGCGCTGCCCGTCCTGGCGTTCGTGATGTTCCAGCTGATGTTCGCGATCATCACGCCCGCGCTGATCTCCGGCGCCATCGCCGACCGCGCGAAGTTCTGGGGCTGGACGCTGTTCGTCGTCATCTGGGTGACGGTCGTGTACTTCCCGGTCGCGCACTGGGTGTTCTCCTTCAACGGGTTCATCGGCGAGAACGCCGTCGGCGGCTGGATCGCCAACAACCTCAAGGCACTCGACTTCGCCGGTGGCACCGCGGTCCACATCAACGCCGGTGCCGCGGGTCTCGCGCTGGCGATCGTGCTCGGCAAGCGCAAGGGCTGGCCGAAGGACACCGGCCGCCCGCACAACGTGCCGTTCGTGCTGCTCGGTGCTTCGCTGCTGTGGTTCGGCTGGTACGGCTTCAACGCCGGTTCGGCGCTGGCCGCCAACGACCTCGCCGCCGTCGCGTTCACCAACACCACCGTCGCCACCGCCGCCGCGGTGCTCGGCTGGCTGGTCGTGGAGCAGCTCAAGTTCGGCAAGCCGACCACCCTCGGCGCGGCCTCCGGCGCGGTCGCCGGCCTGGTCGCCATCACCCCGGCCTGTGGTTTCGTGAGCCCGATCGGGGCCATCGCGATCGGCCTCATCGCCGGTGCGGTCTGCGCGCTGGCCATCTCGCTCAAGTTCAAGTTCGGCTTCGACGACTCGCTGGACGTCGTGGGTGTCCACCTGGTCGGCGGCATCGTCGGCACGCTGCTGATCGGCTTCTTCGGCACCACCAGCGTCAACGCGCTCGGCGCGGACGGCCTGTTTTACGGCGGCGGGTTCACCCAGCTGGGCCGTCAGGCCGCGGCCGCCGGTGCGGTGCTCGCGTACTCCTTCGTGCTGTCCTTCATCATCGGCTTCGTGATCAAGAAGGCCGGCGGCTTCCGCGTCAGCACCGAGGACGAGGTCAGCGGCATCGACGAAGCCCAGCACGCGGAAAGCGCGTACGACTTCACCGGAACGGGCGGTGGCCTCGGCCACCCGAACACCATCCCGGTCAAGTCCGCCACCCCGGCCGCGAAACTCGAGGAGAGCAAGGCATGAAGCTCATCACGGCGATTGTCAAGCCGTTCACGCTCGACGACGTCCGCTCCGCGCTGGAGCAGCTGGGCGTGCTGGGCATGACGGTCAGCGAGGTCCAGGGCTACGGCCGGCAGAAGGGCCACACCGAGGTCTACCGCGGCGCGGAGTACTCGGTCGACTTCGTGGCCAAGCTGAAGGTCGAGGTCGTCACCGACGACACGAACGTGGAGAAGGTCCTCGAGGCCATCACCACGGCCGCGCACACCGGCAAGATCGGCGACGGCAAGGTGTGGGTGACGCCGGTGGAGACCGTGATCCGGGTACGGACCGGCGAGCGCGGCACGGACGCCCTATAAGGCCACGGGAATGGCCGACGGGGGCGAACTGGTCAAGGCCACCGAGCGACTGCTCGAGGGCAGGCACGGGAGGCTGGGGGCGTCCGCACTGCGGGCGGCCCTGGTCGACCTCTACGAGTTCTGGCTGGGCAGGGGAGCCTCGGCAGCCGGCGTCGACACCGCGGAACCGGGTGTCGCGCTGGTCGCCGTGGG
Organism: Amycolatopsis bullii; assembly: GCF_014654205.1. Taxonomy (GTDB): domain Bacteria; phylum Actinomycetota; class Actinomycetes; order Mycobacteriales; family Pseudonocardiaceae; genus Amycolatopsis; species Amycolatopsis plumensis. The sequence continues at coordinate 54,949 of NZ_BNAW01000010.1, read as the reverse complement.
CGGGCTCGGCCGGCGGGAACTGGTGCCGTTCTCCGATCTCGACCTGCTGCTGGTGCACAACGGCAACAGCGGCGTCGGCGAGATCGCGGACGCGCTCTGGTATCCCTTGTGGGACGCGAAGATCGGGCTCGACCACTCGGTCCGCACGCCGGGTGAAGCGCTGAAGGTCGCTTCGGAGGACCTGCGTGTGGCGATGGGCCTGCTCGACGCCCGGCACCTCGCCGGGGACGCCGAACTGAGTGGCCGCCTGGTTTCCGCGGCGCGGGATCAGTGGCGGCGCACCGCGCGCAAGCAGATCCCGGACATGACGGCGTCGGTCCGGCAGCGCTGGGCCCGCAGCGGCGAAATCGCGCAGTCCGCCGAACCGGACCTCAAGCACGGCCGTGGCGGGCTGCGGGACTTCGCCGTCCTGGAAGCCCTCGCCGCGGCGCAGCTCACCGCGCGTCCGGGCGAGGAACTCCTGGAAGCGAAGGGACTCCTCCTCGACGTCCGCACGGAGCTGCGTCGCGAGATCCGGCGCGAACGGGACGTCCTGTCCGCGCCGGAAGCGGAGCTGGTCGCCGCCGAGCTCGGCTTCGGCGACCGGTTCACGTTGGCCCGCAAGCTTTCCGGGGCGGGCCGCACGATCGCGTACACGCTGGACGTGGCCCTGCGGTCCACTGTGGAGCCGCCTCGGTCACGGTTCGGGCGGCGTCCTTCGCGGACACCGCTCGCGGAAAACGTGGTGCTGCACGGCAACGAGGTCGCCCTGGCCCGGGACGCCGTCCCGGCCAAGGACCCGGCGCTGCTGCTGCGGGTCGCGGCGGCGTCGGCGCGCACGGGCAAGCCGATCGCGCTCGGCACGCTCAAGGCACTCGCCGAATCGGCGCCGGAGCTGCGCGCGCCCTGGCCGGCCGAGGCGTTGAACGCGCTGGTCGAGCTGCTGGGCGCGGGGGAGGGCCTGGTCGACGCGGTCGAGTCCCTGGACCGGACCGGCCTGTGGTCCCGGCTGTTCCCGGAGTGGGGCGCGGTCCGCGACCTGCCGCCGCGCTCGCCGGTGCACCAGTGGACGGTCGACCGGCACCTGATCCGCACCTGCGTCGAAGCGGCGAAGCTGACCACGACGGTGTCGCGGCCGGACCTGCTGCTGATCGGCGCGCTGCTGCACGACATCGGCAAGGGCCGCGACGCCGACCACTCGGAGCTGGGCGCCAAGATCTCCGCCCAGGTCGCGACCCGGCTCGGGCTTTCGGCCGCCGACGCGGCCACGGTGTCGGCGATGGTCCGCCACCACCTCCTGCTGCCGCACACGGCCACGCGGCGCGACATCGGCGAACCGGCCACGGTGGCCCGGGTGGTGAAGACCCTGGACAGCGACATCGTCCTGGTCGAGCTGCTGCACGCGCTGACCCGGGCCGACTCCCTGGCCACCGGCCCGGGCGTGTGGACGGACTGGAAGGCCCGCCTGCTGGCGGAGCTCGTGTCGGGCTGCGAGGAAGTGCTGCACGGCAAGGGGTTCACCGCCCCTTCGCCGATGGACGACGAACAACGCGAGCTCGTCGCTTCGGCGGTGGCCTCGGGCACGGGCGAGATCCGGATCAGCTCGCACGGCAAGGTGGTCACGGTCCTGCTGGCGGTCCCGGCCCGGGCGGAGCTGCTGGCCCCGGCGGCGGGCGTGCTGGCGCTGAACTCCCTGGAGGTCCACTCGGCGGTCCTGCGCGGCCACGACGGTGGCCGCGCGGGGGTGTTCACGGCGTCGCCGAAGTTCGGTTCCCTGCCGGACGCGACGCTGCTGCGCGAGCAGTTCGCCCGCGCGGTGGCGGGCACGTTGCCGCTCACGCAGCGCTTGGCGGCGAAGGAGCGCGACTACGGCTCACCGGCCGAGGCCCCGGTCGCGCCGAAGGTGCTGTGGTTCGACGACGAGACGACGGGCCCGGACACGGTGGTCCTGGAACTGCGCGCGGCCGACCGGATCGGCCTGCTGTTCCGGGTGGCGGGCGCGCTGCGCCGGTGCGACGCGGAGGTCCGCTGGGCCAAGGCGTCGACCCTGGGCGGCGCGGTGGTGGACTCCTTCGCGGTGACCCCCCGCAGCGGCCGCATCGAACCGGGGTGGCGCCGCGAGGTGGAACAGGCCGTCCTCGCCGCGGCTTCCTGACCGGCCCGCGGGTTCTAGGCGGGCGCTCCGAACCAGCGGTGGAGCGCCTCGTCCAGGCCCGGTCCGCCGTCCCACGCGACGTACCCGTCGGGCCGGACGAGCCGAGGTGCCGCCCCCTCGCGGCCCTCGACCCGTCCGGTCCACCCCGCCGGCACGGTCGCGCCGACCAGGACCGCGCGGCCGTCCGGGCTGGCCGGGACGTCGGTCGCGCGGCCGGTGATCCCCGGGTACGTCACCCCGAGGCCCGACAGCTCCGCGGCCACCGCCCGGCGCGCCTCGGGGACGGCCAGCAGCTCCGTGAACACCGCCCGGACGGCCGCCGCGTCCGGGTCGGGGACGCCGAGGACCGCCTGGGCCCGAGTGCTGACCAGCACGCGGGCCGCGACCGGGTGGCGCTCGTCGTGGTAGGTGTCGAGCAGCCCGGCCGGCGCGGTGCGGCGGACCGTCGCGGCCAGCTTCCAGCCCAGGTTCACCGCGTCCTGCAGGCCCAGGTTGAGCCCCTGGCCGCCGACCGGGAGGTGGACGTGCGCGGCGTCGCCGGCGAACAGCACCCGGCCGTGGCGGTACTGCTCCAGCATCCGGGACGCGTCGCCGAAACGGGACGCCCACAGCACTTCGCCCACGACGATCCCGGGTCCGTGCGCGGCGGTCAGCGCGCGCTGCACTTCGCCGGCGGTGACCGGGGCGTCGCGGTCGAGCTGCTGCTGTTCCTCGCCGAAGACGATCGTGCGGTAGCGGCCGCCGGACAGCGGCAGCAGGTACCCCGACCCCGACGACGGCAGCTGCCAGTCCTCCGCCAGTCCGGCCGGCTTGGCGGCCAGGGTGAGGTCCGCGACGACCAGCGAGATCCGCGCCGGGCGGCCGGGGAACGCCGCGCCCAGCAGCGTCCGGACCGTGCTGTGCCCGCCGTCGGCGGCGACCAGCCAGCCGGCCCGGTGTTCGCGGCCGCCCGCGGTGACCGTGACGCCTTCGTCGTCCTGCGCCACCGCGGTGACGGCCGCGTCGCGCAGCACCGGCGTGCGCAGCCGCGCTTCGATCGCCGCGGCGACGTGGGCCTGTTCCACGCCGAGCTGGTACGGGAAGGACGTCGGCAGGTCGGTGTAGTCGATCGGGACGCCGGAGAAGTGCCCGGCGGGCAGCTTCGCCCGCACGTGCGGCTCGATCGCGGCGAGCAGGCCGCGGTCGGCGAGCACCTCGACCGAGCGGGGCTGCAGGCCGAGCGCCTTCGACTGCGTGGTGGGCTCGGCGTCGCGCTCGAGAACCAGGACGTCGACGCCGGCGCGTTCCAGCTCGAACGCGGTCAGCAGGCCGGTCGGGCCCGCGCCCGCGACCAGGACGTCAGGCATCGAGGTTTTCCTTGCGCAGGTACCAGACGTGCCAGGTGATCAGCAGGGCCAGCGCGCCGAACCAGGCCACGTTGGTGACCAGCGCGATGAGGTCGATCGGCAGCGTGTAGACGAGCACGACGTGGACGATCGCGCTGCCCAGCAGCACCGCACCCCACGCGGCCGTGTTGATCCGCAGGCCGCGCCGGAACCGGGCGTCGGTGTCCCAGCGGCCCGCCCACGCGTCCGCCCCTTCGGCGCCGCGCTTGACCTCGGCGATGGTGCGGCCGAGCGTCAGCTGCGCCGGACGGCCGAGGAAGACGGTCACCAGCATCCACGCGCCGAACAGGCCACCCAGCGCCGCCGTCCAGCCTTCGCGGATCACCAGCGTGCGCGGGTCGTCCGACAGCAGGCCGAGCACGACCGACAGCACCAGGACGCTCAGCGTGACCAGGGCGACGAGGTCGACCTTGCGGGTGCGGGCGATGGTCCAGAGCACGTACGGCGCGGCCACCAGGACGCCCGCCATCAGCGCCCACCACTGGCTCACCCCGGCGGCGCGCAGGCCGTAGAACAGCGCCATCGGCACGATCACTTCGAACACGACGTTCCGCACGTTGGCGCGCACGAGCCGGCGCAGGCCGGCATCGGGTTGGGTCTTCTGCTCGATCATCATCCGGGTTCCCCAGTGGCTTCGGGTGCGGTCGCCCGCACGTACAGGTCGGCGAGCTCGCGGCCGATGCGCGTGAGTTCGGCGGGCTCGGGCACGTCGGCCGCCGCGGTGGCGACGACGGCGTCGAGGCCGGCGGTGAAGGAGAGCGCCGCGGTCCGGGCGTCGAAGGAGCCGAAGGCGCCGGCCGCCTGCCCGGTGCGGAAGTGCTCTTCGAACAGGGCGAGCCGCCCGCTGACGGCGTCGCTCCGCGAACCGGCGTTCCTGACCAGGTCGATCAGCGCCCGGACCTCGGTGGCGTGCTCGCCGACGAGCTCGACGTTCGCCTCGACGTAGGCGCGCAGCTGGGCGACGTGCCCGACGGCGGCATCGATGCGCGGCTGCATGAACGCCCCGGTGATCTTTTCGATCTCGGTGACGCAGGCGGCGAGCAGGTCGTCCTTGCCGGCGAAGTGGTAGCTGATCATCCCGGTGCTCGACAGGCCCGCGTGCTTCGCGATCCGGCTGAACGACGCCTTGAGGTAACCGGCTTCGGCGATCACGGCGATCGCGGCCCGCACGATCTGGGCCCGCCTGCCGGACTCGGTGAACGTTCTTGCTCGCATGAGCAAAATTTAGCTCAGCCGAGCAAATGTGACAAGTCGCCAGGTCAGCGGCCGATTTTGGGGTGGGTCAAGCGGACGCGGTGCCTTCGACGACCTGATTGCGGCCCGCGTCCTTGGCCCGGTACAGGGCCTTGTCGGCGGCCTGCAGCAGCCGGTCGACGGCCGTGCCGCCGTCCGGGTAGGTCGCGACGCCGATGGAGGCGGAGAGGCCGTCGATCGCGCGGACGCCGGTGCCGTCCTCGTACTCGACCCGCAGCGATTCGATGGCCGACCGGATGCGTTCGGCCACCGCGAGCACGGCCGCCGGTCCGATGTCCGGCAGCAGGACGACGAACTCCTCGCCGCCGAAGCGGCCCACCGAGTCGTAGTCGCGGACGGCGCTCTTGATCGTCGCCGCGACCGCGCGCAGCACGGTGTCGCCCGCGAGGTGGCCGTGTTCGTCGTTGATCAGCTTGAAGTAGTCCAGGTCGATCATCAGCACGCCGAACGTGCTGTGCCTGCTGCGCTGGGCGCGCGCGAGTTCGCGCGAAGCGAGCAGGTGCCACCCGGTCGTGTTGAACAGCCCGGTCTTCTCGTCGGTGGTCGCGGCGATCTCCAGCTGCTTGATCAGCACCGCCCGGTGCAGCACCAGCAACGGCGGCACGATCGCCACGGCGAGCGCGGGCAGCGTCGCCAGCGTCAACGCCGTGAGCAGGCCCAGGCAGAGCGTCGCCACCTCGAGGAGGTTGTCGCCGAGGCCGCCGAAGAACGCCTTGACCGTGCGCTTGGTGATCGTCAGCGCCGGCACGATGGTGATCGCCGCGACCAGGAAGTACGTCACCGCGGCCAGCGTGATGGCCGTGACGCCGCGCCAGCCCGCCGTCAGCGCGGCGTACATGTCCGGGACACCGAGGCGGCCCAGGACGAACTCGGCCGAGAAGCAGGTGATGACGACCAGCGTCGCGTTCAGGGTGGTCCGGAACGGCGGAACGCGCTTGATCCGCGCGAGGCTGCGCGTGGCGAGGTGCAGGTAGAGGACGGCGACCAGCGCGGTGACGAGCGCGGGCGGCAGGAGCAGCACGCCGGCGAACGTCCAGACCGACGTCAGGTTGATGTGCGGGGTGTCGGACACCAGCCGCCGGACCCGTTCGATCTTGCGGCCCAGTTCGGCCTGCAGCACGCCGAGGCTCGCCAGGACGGCGAAGACGGCGAAGTCCCACCCGCGCGCGGGGACGGCCACGGCGGCCCAGACGGTGGCGGCGAGCGCGACCGGCTCGACGAGGAAGCAGTAGAAGATCAGCGACCCGCGCTGCCGCCAGAGGGTCCAGTGAGCAGGATTCAGCGCCCCACGGATCCGTCCCGCGCGGGGTTGGGCCGGACGGGCGCCGTCCATACTCAAGGCGGTGCAACTCCCCTGGGTGATCCGACGATCCACATCCACCCCACCACACCGGGCGGCCGCGATCGATGATTGCCACACGTTCGGAGCAGTGAAGGGAGGCCGCCGCCATGCGCAACCGCGAATCCTGAGCCCGCTGAGCCCGCTGAGCCCGCTGAGCCGCTGTGCCCCCGAAGTCCGCGCGAACCGCCGGAGGGAGGCTGTCGTGCGCAACCGCGAGTCGTGAGCCGGTGGGCCCTTTGTCCGCCTTGTGGTCGAGAGGAGAGCTGCCGTGCGCAACCGCGAGTCCTGAGCTGTCGTGATCTCCGTTCGTCCGGGCCCGGAAGGAGTGCTGCTGTGCGCAACCGCGAGTCCTGAGTCGAGGCGCCCTGTTCATCCCACGTCGAAAGGAGAGCCGTCGTTCGTAATCGCGAGTCCTGACCTGCTGAATTCCCGTTCTTCCGCGCCCGGAAGGAGAGCCGCCATGCGCAACCGCGAGTCCTGACCCCACCGAGTCCATCCCGACGTGCCCGAGAGGAGAGCCGCCGTGCGCAACCGCGAGTCGTGACCCCCGTCGTGGACCCCGTCCGTCCTGCCCGAGAGAGGAATCGTCACCATGCGCAACCGTGAGTCGTGAACCCGCGCCGGAGGAGGATCCGGCCCACCCTCATCCGCCGGCCCGGGTGGGGCCGCTCAGGCGGTCGCGCCGCCGTCGACCACCAGGTCGTGCCCCACGGTGAACGCGGCTTCGTCCGAAGCCAGCCACAGCACCGCGGCCGCCACTTCGGCGGTGGCACCCACCCGGCCCAGCGGGATCGCGTCCTTCAGCCGCGCGGCCCGGTCGGCGTCCGTCTCGCCGGGGCGCCGCGACATGTCCGTGTCGGTCGCGCCCGGGCTGACGGCGTTGATGCGCACGCCATCGGCGATGTGGTCGCGCGCCGCCGTCCTGGTCAGCGCGCTCACCGCGGCCTTCGACGCCGCGTAGGCCGCCATGTTCGGCAGCCTGCCGTGCGCGCCGATGTTCGACGCCATGTTGACGATTGCGCCGCCGCCGTGCGCCCGCATGTGCGCGACCTCGTGCTTGAGGCACAGCCACGTCCCGGTGACGTTCGTGTCCAGCACCGCGCCGAAGCCGTCCTCGTCGAGGTCCGCGACCGGCGCCGGCGACCCGAGGATGCCCGCGTTGTTGAACGCGACGTCCAGCCCGCCGTGCCGCGCGACGACCGTCTCCACCATCCGCGCCACGTCCGCGGACTCGGTCACGTCGACGGTCACCGCGCTCGCGTCGCCGCCGATCTCCGCCACCGCGGACGCCAGCCGCCGCTCGTCGCGCCCGGCGACGACCACCGTCGCGCCTTCGCCCGCGAACGCCCGCGCCGTCGCCCGTCCGATGCCCGAGCCGCCGCCCGTCACCAGGACGACCTTGCCCGCGAAACGTGCCCCCATCGTGTACCTTCTTTCTGGTCCGATCAGTCTTGAATAAGCAGGCGCATGGCCTGGGAGACGGCCGCGCCCACCCGGCTCGCCGCATCGCTGCCCTTGCCGAGGACGCGCAGTCCCTGCAGCACGGTGAGCAGGAAACGCGCCAGCGTCGCCGGGTCGCTTCCCGCGGGGAGTTCGTCCTGGACCCTGGCGCGCTCCAGCGCCATGGTGAGGGCGACCTCGAGGGTGTCCCAGCTGCGCTCCACCACCCGGGCGACGTCCGGGTCGTGGGGGAGCAGTTCGACCGCCGCGTTGACCACGAAGCAGCCCATTTTCGTGTCGTCACCGAGAATTTCCGCGGTGTAGCCGTCGAAGAGCCGGCGCACCGCGGCCACCCCGGAACCCGGCTCCGACAGCTGGGCCATCACCCGCGCGTCGGTCCGTTCGGCGTACCGCTTCAACGCCGTGACGTACAGGTCGTGCTTCGTGCCGAAGGTGGCGTACAGGCTGGCCTTCGCGACGCCGAGGTGCGCGACGAGGTCGCTGACCGACGTCGCCTCGTACCCCTGGCGCCGGAAGAGCGTGAGGGCGCCGTCGCAGGCTTCGCCGACGTCGAACTCCTTGACCCGGGACATGATCGAAACCTTAGTCGTATCGAGAACGCTCGGTCAAATATGCGGGCGGCGGTGTGTCGCGTCCGGTCACGGCGCGTGCGGTGGCACTATGGCTGCTTCGACCGGCCCGAGGGGGTGAGCGATGCAGGATTGGCTGACGCTGCCGCCGACCGTCGTCGCCACCCACCTGCGCTCCTGCGCCGAGGAACTCGCCGCCGGCCTGCGCTGCGGTGGTCCGGGCGCCACGACGGCCGAGCTCACCGACGTCGTCGCCCAGCTGGTCGCCGGCCAGGAAGCGATTTCCCACGCCCTCGCCGGCCTCGCCGCCCGGGTCGAAGGCGGTTCGGCCGCCCTCGCCGCGGCCCCGCCGCTCGACGTCGAGGTGGTCACCGAGGTGCTCCGCGCGGCCGCGATCGCCTCCCGGTGCTCGGCGGAGGCGCTCGACGAGGTCACGCCGTCCTTCGAATGTGTGAGCGAATCTGTCTCGCCTGACACCCGTTTGTAGCTGTCGATCCGCCGTAGCCGCTGTCTAGCCTGGGAGCTGCGGAGGTGGCACGGATGCGCGCAGTGTGGACGGGCACGATCGGGTTCGGTAGTTACGCCATCCCGGTGAAGGCGTACAGCGCCACCGAGGAGCGGGAGATCCCGCTGCACCAGGTGCACGAGACCGACGGCGGCCGCATCCGGGTCAAGCGCGTGTGCGAGATCGACGGCGACGAGGTGCCGCCCGAGGAGATGGTCCGCGGCTACCCCGTCCCCGGCGGCGACGTCGTCCTGCTGTCCGACCACGAGCTGGCGTCGCTCCCGATGCCGGGCCGCACGATCGCCATCCGCGGGTTCGCCCCGGCGCCCGACGTCGATCCGCTCTGGTTCGCCAAGAGCTACTACCTCGAACCCGAACCGGCGGGGACGAAGCCGTACGTGCTGTTCAGCGAGGCTCTCCAGCAGTCGGGCCGGCTCGCGCTGGTCACCGTCGCGCTGCGCCGCCGCGAAACGCTGGGCGCGCTGCGCGTGCGCGACCAGGTGATCGTGCTGGAGACGATGCGGTGGCCGGACGAGGTGCGCAGCCCCGACTTCCCGTTCCGGCACGCCGACGTCGACATCCGGCCCGGCGAGCTGCGGCGCGCGGTGAACCTGGTCGAGGAGCTGACCGGCGAGTTCGACCCCGGCCGGTACCCCGACCGTTACCGCGAGGCCTTCGAGGCGTTGGTCCAGGCGAAGATCGACGGCGCCGAGGTCGTCCAGCCGACGGCCGCCGAACAGGCCGAGGGAGTAACCCGCCTGCTGGCGGCGTTGCAGGAGAACGCCGCCGAAGCGGAGGATGCGCGCAACGCGGCCGTCACGAAGGCCAAGGCGGCCGCGTCGAGGGCCGCGAAGGCGCGGACGACGGCGAAGCGAGCCGCGGCCCGCAGTCGCACCAAGACGCCTTGAGTATTACTACCCACGGGTAATTGAGGGTTCTCACACTCAACCCGCCACCCCGCGGCGCGGCAGACTTCTTCCTGTCAGCGGATACCGGATCGCTGACGAGGGGGGAAGTCCGGACGGCCCCTGGGGAGGTGAGCCGTCCAGACGCCAGGGTTCCGGGGCGGGCCGAAGGAGGAGCGGCCCGTTTCCGGAACCCGTTCCGCACCGCGGGGAGGCGGCGCGGAACCCCCGAGGGGGTGTCCGAAGGCTGCCGTGGAGGGATCGAGGGGTCTCCACGGCAGCCTTCAGGCGTCCGCGACCCGGATCAGCAGGTCGGCGGCCAGCCGGAGCAGTTGCTGCTCGGTCGGCGAGAGCGTCGATTCGAGTGCCCCGGCCAGCCACCGTTCGCGTTGGGTGCTGTACCGGCGCAGGACGGCCAGGCCCTCGTCGGTGATGCTGACCCGTGACCGGCGCCCGTCGTCGGGATCCGGCGTCCGCTCGATGTGGCCGCGGACGTCGAGCGAGGCCAGGATGCGGGTGAGCGACTGCGGCTGCAGCCGTTCCGCTTCGGCCAGCTCGGTCGGCGTCTGCGTGCCCGCGCGGTAGAGCCGGCTCAGCACCGCGAGCACCGCCGGCCCGGGGATGTGCCGGTCGGCTTCCGCGCGCATCCGCCAGTTCAGCCGCCCGACGCCTTCGCGCACCCGCCGGGACAGGTCGGCGAGTTCGGCGTCCGCGGTGACCCGCGCGGCGGTCTCGTCCAGGGTCCGGGCCGGTTCGGTGTGCATGGCCCCAGATTAGGCGGTTCCGCGGACCAGCCGGGCATAACGCCCGTCGCGCGCCAGCAGTTCGTCGTGTGTCCCCCTTTCGGCGATCCGGCCCTCGTGCAGCACCACGATCTGGTCGGCGTGCTCCACAGTGGACAGCCGGTGGGCGATCGTCAGCGTCGTGCGGCCCGCGGCGAGCCGGTCGAGCTCGGCCTGCACCGAGCGCTCGGTGCGGGTGTCGAGCGCGCTGGTCGCCTCGTCGAGGATGAGCACGGGTGGGTTGCGCAGCAGGATCCGGGCGATCGCCATCCGCTGCTTCTCGCCGCCGGAGAACCGGTACCCCCGCTGGCCGACGACCGTGTCGTACCCCTCCGGCAGCCCGGCGAGGGTGTCGTGGATGTGCGCGGCCTTCGCCGCCCGCTCGATCTCGTCGTCGGTCGCGTCCGGCTTGGCGAAGCGCAGGTTCTCCCGCACGGTGTCGTGGAAGAGGTAGGTCTCCTGCGACACCAGCCCGACACCGGCCGCGAGCGAAGCCAGCGTGACGTCCCGGACGTCGGTGCCGTCGATCGTCACCGAACCACTGCTCACCTCGTACAGCCGGGCGACCAGGTAGGCGAGCGTCGTCTTGCCCGAGCCGGTCGAGCCGACCAGTGCCGTCGTCGTCCCGGCCGGCACGTCGAGGTCGATCTCCTGCAGCGTCGGCGGGCCGTCGGCGTCGTAGCGGAACGACACGCCGCGCATCGCAATGTCGCCGCGGCGCACCTCCAGCACCCGAGCACCCGGCTTGTCCGCGATCTCCACCGGGAGGTCCAGGACCTCGAAGATGCGGCCGAACAACGCCTTCGACGTCGCCACGTTCTGCCCGATGCTCTGCATCGCGCTCGCCGGCGCCACCAGCCGGTTGAGCATGCTGGTGAACGCCACGACGGTGCCGAGCGAGATCGGCGACGCACCGCCCGCCAGCGCCAGCCCGGCGATCCAGTAGACCAGCGCCGGGATCACCGTCAGGCTCATCGCCCGCGACGCCGTCTGCCAGCGGCCGGCCAGCGCGGCCGCCCGTTCCAGCGAGGCGATCTCCCGCGATTCGGCACCGAACCGCTCGCGCATGGCCCGTTCGTTGCCCATCGTCTTGGCGAGCAGCACCCCGGTGACCGACAGCGACTCCTCGACCATCGTCGTCAGCCGGGCCATCCGGCGGGTCCGGCCGCGGGCCAGGGTCCGCCGCTTCTTGCCCAGCCGCAGCGTGAACAGCAGGAAAAGCGGGACGACGACGAGTGACAGCGCCGCGAGTTGCCAGTCGAGCGCGACCAGGGCCACCGCGATGGCGATCGTCGTGGTCGCGTTCTGCACCATCGACCCGGCCGTCGTGGTGATCACGTTGTCGACTCCGCCGATGTCGTTGAACACCCGCGAGAGCACTTCGCCGCTCTTCGTCCGGGTGAAGAAGCCGAGCGACATCCGCTGCAGGTGGCCGTAGACCGAGACGCGCAGCTCGTTCATGACCCGTTGCCCGATGGTGTTGGACAGCCCGGTGGTGGCGACGCCGAGCGAGCCGCTGCCGACCGCGCAGCCGATCATCCCGGCCGCCAGCAGGCTGATCAGCAGGGTGTCCCGGTGCGGCAGGGCGTCGTCGAGGATTTCGCGCAGCAGGAACGGCGAGACGACGCCGAGGCCGGCCTGCACGACGATCAGCGCGAACAGCGCGGCGAGCGGCCCGCGGTGCGGGCGGAACAGGCCGGCGATCCGCCGCAGCGGCACCGGTTCGTCGGTGTCGCCGGCCGGTTCGTGCAGGACGGGGACTGAGGTCATGCACCTATGTTTACCAAAATCCGGGCAATGTGCCACTGATTTGGCGACATCCACTCGGAAGTGCGTCGAACAGTGGTTAACGTACGCGTACTACTGCGCGCACACCCGCGAAGGGAAGGAGCCGGAGCGACTACCCTCGACAAAGCCGGCCGAGTCCGGCGCGCCACCATCGACCCAGCTGGAGCGTGCACACCCGTGTTCGACACCCTCTCCGATCGGCTCACCGCCGCCCTGCAGACGCTCACGCGCAAGGGCAGGCTGTCCGACGCCGACATCGACGCCACCGCGCGCGAGATCCGCATCGCGCTGCTGGAGGCGGACGTCGCCCTCGGCGTGGTCAAGACCTTCATCGCGAGGATCAAGGAGCGGGCGAAGGGCGCCGAGGTCTCCCAGGCGCTCAACCCCGCGCAGCAGGTCGTCAAGATCGTCAACGAGGAGCTCGTCGGGATCCTCGGCGGCGAGACGCGCCGGCTGAACCTGGCCAAGACCCCGCCGACCGTGATCATGCTCGCCGGTCTGCAAGGTGCGGGCAAGACGACGCTGGCCGGCAAGCTCGCCCTGTGGCTGAAGAAGCAGGGCCACGCGCCGATGCTGGTCGCCTGCGACCTCCAGCGCCCGAACGCCGTCACGCAGCTGCAGGTCGTCGGCGAGCGCGCCGGCGTCGTCACCTTCGCGCCCGAGCCGGGCAACGGCGTCGGCGACCCGGTCGACGTCGCCCGCCGCGCCATCGCCGAGGCCAAGCACGCGCAGCACGACGTCGTCGTGGTCGACACCGCGGGCCGCCTGGGCGTCGACGAAGAGCTGATGAAGCAGGCCGCCGACATCCGCGACGCGGTCGAGCCCGACGAAGTCCTGTTCGTCGTCGACGCGATGATCGGCCAGGACGCCGTGACCACGGCGCAGGCGTTCCAGGACGGCGTCGGCTTCAGCGGCGTCGTGCTCACCAAGCTCGACGGCGACGCCCGCGGTGGTGCCGCGCTGAGCGTCCGCGAGATCACCGGCCAGCCGATCCTCTTCGCCTCCAACGGCGAGAAGCTCGAGGACTTCGACACCTTCCACCCGGACCGGATGGCGTCGCGGATCCTCGGCATGGGTGACGTCCTCACCCTGATCGAGCAGGCCGAGCAGGCCTTCGACCAGAAGCAGGCCGAGAAGGCCGCCGAGAAGCTCTCCAGCGGCCAGCTCACGCTGGAGGACTTCCTCGAGCAGATGCTCGCGGTCCGCAAGATGGGCCCGATCGGCAACCTGCTCGGCATGCTCCCGGGTGCCGGCCAGATGAAGGACCAGCTCGCCCAGGTCGACGACAAGCACCTCGACAAGCTGCAGGCGATCATCCGCGGCATGACCCCGGCCGAGCGCGAAGACCCGAAGCTGATCAACGGGTCGCGGCGCCTGCGCATCGCGAACGGCTCGGGCGTCACCGTCCGCGAGGTCAACGACCTGGTCAACCGGTTCTTCGAGGCCCGCAAGATGATGGCCCAGATGGCCGGCCGGTTCGGCTTCGGCGGTGGCGGCGGCAGCTCCAAGCGCAAGGGCAAGAAGGGCAAGAAGGGCCGCGGTCCCACGCCCCCCAAGGTCCGCGGCGGCTTCCCCGGCGGCATGCCGATGCTGCCCCCCGGCGGGCAGATGCCAGGCGGGATGCCCGACCTGTCGCAGCTCGGCGGCATGAACGACGTCCCGGGCTTCGACCCGACGAAGTTCAAGCTGCCGAAGAACCCCAAGGACAATTGAGCACCGCGCTCCACGCCGCCGGGGTGATCCTGCCCGGCGGCGAGCCGGGGGAGCTGTGGATCACCGGCGGCCGGATCTCGTTCGAGCCGGTGCCGGACGCCGAGAGCCTGGGCCGGGACGTCTTCCTCGTGCCCGGGCTGGTCGACGCGCACTGCCACCCCGGCATCGGCGTCGGCGGCCCCGTTTCGCTGGACGAGGCCGCCGAGCAGGCGATCACCGACCGCAACGCCGGCACGCTGCTCATCCGCGACTGCGGCCTCCCCATCGACGTCCGTCCGCTGCAGCAGCGGGCCGACCTGCCGACGATCATCCGCGCCGGGCGGCACCTCGCGCTGACCAAGCGGTACATCCCCGGTCTGGGCCTCGAGCTCGACGACCCCGCCCAGTTGCCGGAGGCCGTCGCCGAGCAGGCCCGTGACGGCGACGGGTGGGTCAAGCTCGTCGGCGACTGGATCGACCGCGGCGTGGGCGACCTGGCGCCGCTGTGGCCGGACGACGTCCTGGCCGAAGCCGTCAAGGTGGCGCACGACCACGGCGCCCGCGTCACCGCGCACGTGTTCGGCGAAGCGGCGTTGCCGGGGCTGATCGCCTCCGGCATCGACTGCCTGGAGCACGGCACCGGCCTGAGTGCCGATCAGCTGGCCGAACTGGCGCGCCACGACGTCGCGCTGGTCCCGACGCTGATCAACATCGAGAACTTCCCGGGCATCGCGGACAAGGCGGGCAAGTACCCGGCGTACGCCGCGCACATGCGGGCGTTGCACGCCGGCGTCGGCGAGATGGTCGCGACGGCCATCGAAGCCGGCGTACGCGTCTTCGCGGGCAGCGACGCCGGGGGCATGGTCGAGCACGGCAGGCTCGTCGACGAGATCGAGGCGCTCCACCGCGCCGGCATGACGCGGGAGCAGGCCCTCGCGAGCGCGTCCTGGGCCGCCCGCGACTGGCTCGGCCACCCCGGCATCGCCGACGGCGCACCCGCCGACCTGCTGGTCTACCCGGGCGATCCGCGGGAGGACCTGGGCGTCCTCCGGCATCCTTCGCACATCGTGCTCGGCGGCGTCGTCCACACCTAGACCCCGCTGATTTCCTTGCGGCGGCGGCACTTTAGCGTGGGACGCGTGACGGACGACGACGGCGCACGGCGCGTGCTCGGGGCGCATTGGTGTTTCGTGGCGTTCTTCGCGGGCATCGCGGGCTACTACCTGACCAACCTGATCATCGCCGCGGCGGTCAACCGCAACGTCGGCGAGTTCGACCCCCTCGAGCTGCACGACATCGGCCCGCTCCTGCTGCTGGCGTTCGTGCCCAACCTGCTGCTCGGCCTCGGCCCGGCGGCCGGCTCGTGGCTCTGGGGTGAGGGCCTGCGCGCGGACTTCGGCCTCAAGCCCACCTGGCGCGACGTCCGGATCGGCCTCGCCTGCGGCGTGCTCGCGCTGGTCGTCGGCTACCTGCTGAACCTGATGCTGATCGCGGTCTACGGCGCCGACGACGTCTCCGACAGCCCGCTGACCGACCTCGCCGACACCTTCGACGGCGACACGGTGTGGCTGGTGCTCGCGGCGGTGATCGTCATCGCCGGCGCCCCGATCACCGAGGAACTGCTGGTCCGCGGCACGCTGTGGAACGCGCTGTCGTTCCACCGGGTCCCGCCCTGGGCGGTGCTCGTGCTGACTTCGCTCGTGTTCGCCCAGCTGCACGGCGAGCCGACCCGCACCATCGCGCTGTTCGGGCAGGGCATCGCGATGGGACTGGCCCGGTACCTGTCCGGCCGCGTCAGCGCCGGGGTGATCGCCCACGCGGCGAACAACCTCCCGCCCGCGGTGCTCCTGTTCGTCGCGCATTAGACATTGCGAAGATCGATGGACAGTAGCTGGACGGATACTGTGCGATCACATCCCGGCGGCTAGGCTCGAGGCAGGAGCCGAGCGACGCGGAGGGCAAGGCGTGACCACTTCCCAGCCCCGGGACCCGGCCACCGACGCCACGCCGTTCCCCGAGCCCGAGGAGCCCGCCGCGACCGCCTTCCTGCCGCCCGCGCCGCGGCACCGGTGGGGTTTCGGGGCCTTCCTGCTCGTCGAAGCCGTGCTGCTGGCGTCCGCGGCCTTCGTGTCGGTCCTGGTCGGCGACACCGGGCCCGGCCCGTTGCCGATGCGCGTCGTGCTGCTCGGCACCATGCTGCCGACGATGATCGCGGCCGCTGTCGCGGTGCTGATCACCTTCGTCCGCGGCAACGGTCCCGTGTCCGACCTGCGGCTCGAGTGGCGCTGGGCCGACGTGAAGACCGGGTTGCGGTACGGCTGCGTCGGGCTCGTCTTCACCACCCTCGCCGCCTACCTGTGGACGCGGCTGGTCGGCGACGCGAACGCGACGTCGGCGATCAGCGCGCTGGTCGAGGACCGCCGGATGTCGATTTCGGCGGCGCTGGTGATGTTCGTCTACCTCTGGCTGCTCGGCCCGATCTGCGAGGAGATCATCTACCGCGGCCTGCTCTGGGGTGCCGCGGAGCAGCTGCAGTGGCGCAGCGAGCGCTGGGGCCGCGTCGCGGCGTTCCTGCTGTCCACGGCGGTGTTCGCGGCCAGCCACCTCGAGCCGCTGCGGACGACGTTGCTGCTGGTCATCGCGGTGCCGATCGGCCTGGTGCGGCTGGTCACCGGCCGCCTGCCGGGCAGTATCGTCGCACACCAGGTGAACAACTTCCTGCCGGCGCTGACCATCCTGCTCGGGGCGCTCGGGGTGGCCTCTTTCTAGGTGCGCGGGTGCCGTCTGGCAGAATGGGTCACTGCCTGCTTCCGCCGGACCCTCTCACCGTGCGAAAGCTCCTGACCTTCGGGTGCCCGCGTCCGTGTCCCCACTCGGCCCGCGTGCGCCCAGCCCAGCACCAGAGAGACTCGAGGAGAACCCACACCCGTGGCCGTCAAGATCAAGCTGCAGCGCCTCGGCAAGATCCGTGCGCCGTACTACCGCATCATCGTCGCCGACGCGCGCACCCGCCGGGACGGCAAGGCCATCGAGACGATCGGCAAGTACCACCCGAAGGAAGAGCCGAGCCTGATCGAGGTCGTCTCCGAGCGCGCCCAGTACTGGCTGGGTGTCGGCGCACAGCCGACCGAGCCGGTCCAGCGCCTGCTGGAGATCACCGGTGACTGGCAGAAGTTCAAGGGCCTGCCGGGCGCCGAGGGCACCCTGAAGGTGGCCGAGCCGAAGCCGTCCAAGCAGGACCTGTTCAACGCGGCGCTGGCCGCGGCCGGCGAGGAGCCCACCACCGAGGCCACCACGCCGAAGAAGAAGTCCGCCCCGAAGAAGGCCGAGGCCGAGAAGGCGGAGGCTGCTGAGGGCGAGAAGTCCGAGTGAGTTTCCTCGCGGACTCCCTCGAGCACCTGGTGCGCGGGATCGTCGACAACCCGGACGAGGTCCGGGTCGAGCTGCTGACCACGCGCCGTGGCCGCACGCTCGAGGTGCACGTCCACCCCGACGACCTCGGCAAGGTGATCGGCCGGGGTGGTCGCACGGCGACCGCCCTGCGCACCGTCATGGGTGGCATCGGTGGCCGCGGCGTCCGTGTGGACGTCGTCGACACCGACCGCTGAGCCTCTCGGAAGCACGGTCAGGATGGACGTCGTAGTCGGCCGCATCGCGAAGGCGCACGGCATCCGCGGGGAACTCGCGGTGGACGTGCGCACGGACTCGCCGGAAGAGCGGTTCAAGGTCGGTGCGGCCGTCACGACGAAGCTGCGTGACGGCAGCAAGAGGGAACTCACCATCGCAGCCGCCCGCGAACACAGCGGGCGGCTGCTGGTGCGTTTCGAGGAGGTCTTGACCCGCGACGTCGCCGAGACGCTGCGCGGTGCCCTCCTGCTCGCCGACACCGACACGCTGCCGCCGACTTCGGACCCCGACGAGTTCTACGACCACGAGCTGGCCGGCCTGCGGGCCGAGCTGGCCGACGGCACGGTCGTGGGCAAGGTCGTCGAGGTCGTCCACTCACCCGCGGGCGAGCTGCTGGAACTGGACGTCGACGGCCGGTCGGCGCTGGTGCCCTTCGTCCGCGCGATCGTCCCCACGGTGGACGTCGCGGGCGGCCGTGTCGTGCTCGACCCGCCGGAAGGGCTGTTGGACGCCTGACATGCGGATCGACGTCGTCACGATCTTCCCCGAGTACCTCGACCCGCTGCGCGCCGCGTTGCTGGGCCGGGCGATCGACCGCGGCCTCATCGAGGTCGGCGTGCACGACCTGCGCGACTGGACCCACGACGTGCACCGCGCGGTCGACGACGCGCCGTACGGCGGCGGGCCGGGCATGGTCATGAAGCCGCAGATCTGGGGCCCGGCCCTGGACGACGTCTGCACGTCCGAGACGCGGCTCGTCGTGCCGACGCCGGCGGGGAAGCCGTTCACCCAGGAGCTGGCGCACGCCTACGCGGCGGAGAAGCACCTGGTCTTCGCCTGCGGCCGCTACGAGGGCATCGACCAGCGGGTCGTCGACGACGCCGCCCGCCGGATGCCCGTCGACGAGGTGTCGATCGGCGACTACGTCCTGGTCGGCGGCGAGGCGGCGGTGCTGGTCATCGTCGAAGCCGTCGTCCGGCTGCTGCCGGGGGTGCTCGGCAACGCGCGTTCGGCCGCCGAGGACTCGTTCTCCGACGGCCTGCTCGAAGGCCCCAGCTACACGCGCCCGGAGGTGTGGCGGGACCTGGCGGTGCCGGACGTGCTGCGGTCGGGCAACCACGCGCTGATCGACCGCTGGCGGCGTGACCAGGCCCTGGAGCGCACGGCCCGCCGCCGCCCCGATCTCCTGGCGCGGCTGCCGGAAGGTAGTCTCGACAAGCACGATCGCGGGGTCCTGGAGGGCCTGGACCCCGAGCAGGCCGAGGGCCGGTGCTCCCCGCCCGATCCCGGTCTGTAATACTTGACAGGTTGGCGTGAGTGGACCTCCTCGTCCACGAGCCCGCCATCAGCCCCCCGGGTCGCCCGCAGCGGCACCGTTGCGCGCCCGGGATCTGTACGCAAGCCATACCGAAGACGAGGACGGACCACCGATGAACACCCTGGACGCGCTGGACAAGCAGTCGCTGCGTTCCGACATCCCGGACTTCCGCCCGGGCGACACGCTCAAGGTGCACGTCCGCGTCATCGAGGGCAACCGCGAGCGCAACCAGGTCTTCCAGGGCGTCGTGATCCGCCGTCAGGGCGGCGGCATCCGGGAGACCTTCACCGTGCGCAAGGTTTCGTTCGGCGTCGGCGTCGAGCGCACCTTCCCGGTGCACTCGCCGAACCTCGCCGAGATCGAGGTCCACAAGCGCGGTGACGTGCGGCGCGCGAAGCTGTACTACCTGCGCGACCTCCGCGGCAAGAAGGCCAAGATCAAGGAGCGGCGCGAAAACCGCGAGACGGCCTCGGCTAACTGAGTCACCACCCGGTTACCGGTAGCCTGACGACGTGGCCGAACCCGTGTCCCAGAACGCTCCCGAGGATGACCCCGATCGCTCCGAAGAGGACAAGCCAAGGCTGTCCCGTTCCGAGGAGCGCGGGGGATCCCGTCGGCGGCGAGCCAAGCCCGCCAAGAAACGGTCGTTCTGGAAGGAACTGCCGATCCTGCTCGTGATCGCCCTGGTGCTCACGATCCTGATCCAGACATTCCTCGCGAAGGTCTTCATGATCCCTTCGGGTTCCATGGAGGCCACCCTGCACGGGTGCCCCGGGTGCACCGGGGACCGGATCCTGGTCGACCGGGTCACCTACGACTTCACCGAGCCCTCCCCGGGTGACGTGATCGTCTTCAAGGGCCCGCAGGCGTGGATCAACAACGAGATCGCCCCGCAGGAGTCGAGCAACGTCGTCGTCCAGGCCCTGCGCGGTCTCGGCTCGCTGGTCGGGTTCGCCCCGCCGGACGAGCGGGACTTCGTCAAGCGGGTGATCGCGGTCGGCGGGCAGACCGTCCAGTGCTGCGACCCGCAGGGCCGCGTGATCGTGGACGGCAAGGCGCTCGACGAGCCGTACATCTACTGGGACACGTCCATCCAGGAGCAGAAGGCCTTCGAGCCGGTGAAGGTTCCGGCCGGGATGCTCTGGGTGATGGGCGACAACCGCAACAACTCCGACGACTCCCGGTTCCAGGGCGGCGGCGGCGTGAACGGCGTGGTCCCGGTGGAGAACGTCATCGGCAAGGCGCGGATCATCGTCCTGCCGCCGAGCCGGTGGGGCGGGATCACCGACCACAACCCGCAGGAATCGGCGCAGCCGGTGGCCCTGGGTGCGCCGGCCTGGCAGAGCGGGCTCCCGCTCGGCGCCGGGATCGCGGCGGCGTGGCCGGCGTTGTTCGTCGGGCGCAAGCTCAAGTCCGGACTGCGCCGGGCGGCCGGGCGGAAACCCTAGCCTTTCCGGCAGACGGGTGATCCAGCTTTGATACTTCCCGTTCCCCTGACGGCGGCCGAGCCGATCCGGCCACCGCGAGCCGTGGTGCGCGGCGACCTCTTCTGGGGTCTGCAGGGCGCGCTCGACCGCCGTGGCCTCGGCCCGGTCGCCGGCGTGGACGAAGCCGGCGCCGGCGCGTGCGCGGGGCCACTCGTGGTCGCGGCCTGCGTGCTCAAGCAGGGCGACGCGGCGAAGCTGACCGAGCTGACGGACTCGAAGATGATGACCGCCAAGGCGCGGGACCGGGTCTACGACCTGGTCCTCGCCTGTGCCGTCGACTACTCGGTGATCGTCATCCCGACCGAAGAGGTCGACCTCTACGGCATCCGGGTGATGAACCTGGAGGGCATGCGCCGCGCCGCGGCGGCCCTGCGCGTCCAGCCGGGCTACATCCTCACCGACGGCTTCCGCGTCCCGGGCCTGACGGCCCCGAACGCGGCGGTCATCAAGGGCGACCGTTCGGTGGCCTGCATCGCGGCCGCGTCGGTACTGGCGAAGGTGACACGAGACCGCATCATGGCGGGCTACCACGACGACTTCCCGCACTACGGATTCGACGTGCACAAGGGGTACAGCACGTCCGACCACCTGGCGGCGCTGCGCGTGCACGGCCCCAGCGACGTCCACCGCTGGTCCTACACGAACGTGGCCACGGTGGCCGTCAAGCACGGCCTGCGCCCGGCGCGGCCGGTCCTGCTGACGTACGCGGCGCTGGAAAAGGCCATGGGCGCGCCGGGCGCGGCCGGCCTGGCCACGGTCCTCGACGAGGCATTGGAACCGCAACTCAGCCTGCCGCTGCATGCCCCGGCCGCGGGTGTGGGTCACAATGAACGCTCCGCCGGCGGAGTAGCAGAACGATCCCGAGGAGGGGCGCGGATTTCATGAGCGCAGAGGATCTCGAGAAGTACGAGACCGAGATGGAGCTCTCGCTGTACCGCGAGTACCGCGACATAGTGGGTCAGTTCTCGTACGTGGTGGAGACCGAGCGGCGGTTCTACCTGGCGAACGCGGTCGACGTCCAGGTCCGCGACGGCGGCGGCGAGGTGTACTTCGAGGTCCGCATGTCCGACGCGTGGGTCTGGGACATGTACCGCCCGGCCCGGTTCGTCAAGCACGTCCGGGTCATCACGTTCAAGGACGTCAACGTGGAGGAACTGGACAAGCCGGACCTCCGCCTCCCCGAAGACGGCCCGTTCTCGGGCTAGCCTCCGTTTCCCACCGCGCCGGCTCGTCCCACTGGGATGGGCCGGCGCGGTGCTGTCCGCATCCGACCCTCCAGGTACGCAAGCCGACCCTCCAAGTACGCAAGTTGTCCGGTCCGGTAGCACGTCCCGCCGACAGTTCGGGCGGTGCGGCGGTCTTCCGTGGACCGGTTGTCCACAACGCCCCGGTTGTCCACAGCTCCACGATCCGGGTCTGGTGAGCCCCGTCCGCCCGCTGGCATCGTCGAAGGCACACGCACCGTGACCGAACGGATGCGGAACCGACGAGGGGCGAACACGATGACGGGCACCGACGAGCTCGCAAGACACCGCCGAGATCTGGGCGCCTGGGGCGAGGACATCGCCCTCGGCTACCTCCGCGAGCGCGGCCTCGTCCTGCTGGCCCGCAACTGGCGCTGCCGCGAAGGCGAGCTGGACCTCGTCTTCACCGACCGCACCCGCATCATCGTGTGCGAGGTGAAGACCCGCTCCGGCACCGAATTCGGCCTCCCGACGGAGACGGTCACCGAGGAGAAAGCCGGTCGCATCCGCCGAGCCGCCCAGCGCTGGCTCCGCGAGTTCCGCCTCGGCTGGTGCCCGGTCCGCTACGACGTCGTCACGATCCTCGCCGAGCCGGGCACCCGGCCGCAGCTCCAGCACATCGAGGCGGCGTTCTGATGCCCATCGCCAAAGCTTGGTCGGCCGGTCTCCTCGGCATCAACGGCCGGGTGATCGAGATCGAGGCCGACCTCGGTGGCGGCCTGAGCCGGATCACCCTGGTGGGCCTGCCCGACGCCGGGTTGCGCGAGGCCAAGGACCGCGTCCGGTCCGCCGTCCGCAATTCCGGGCAGCCGTGGCCCGACGGCAAGGTCACGCTCGGCCTGTCCCCGGCGAACCTGCCCAAGATGGGCTCCGCCTTCGACCTCGGCATCGCGGCGGCGGTGCTCGCGGCATCGGGGGCGGTCCCCGCCACCCGGCTGCTCGGCACCGTGTTGCTCGGCGAACTCGCCCTGGACGGCCGGATCCGCGCGGTCCGCGGCATCCTCCCGGGCCTGCTGGCGGCCCGGGCGGCGGGGTACGGACGAGCCGTCGTGCCGACGGACTCCCTCGTCGAGGCCGCCCTCGTGGACGGCATCGAAGTCGCGGGCGCGCCGCACCTGCGGGACTTCGTGGCGTGGCTGAATCGCGAAGCCGAGCTGGCCCACCCGGAGCCACCCGGCCCGGTGACCCCGCCGGACGTGCCGGACCTCGCGGACGTCGTCGGCCAGCCGGAGGCGCGCTGGGCTCTGGAGGTCGCCGCGGCGGGCGGGCACCACCTCCTCCTCACCGGTCCGCCCGGGGTGGGCAAGACGATGCTGGCGAAGCGGCTGCCCGGACTCCTCCCGCAGCTGACGCCGGAGGAGTCCCTGGAGGTCACCGCGGTCCACTCGGTCGACGGTTCGCTGTCGAAGTCCTCGCCGCTGGTCACCATCCCGCCGTTCGTCGCCCCGCACTATTCGATCTCCGTACCGGCGCTGATCGGCGGCGGCAGCGGACTCGCCGCGCCGGGCGCGATCAGCCGGGCCCACCGCGGCGTGTTGTTCCTCGACGAGGTCTGCGAGTTCGGCAGCCAGTGCCTCGAGTCGCTCCGGACGGTCCTCGAAGAGGGCGAAGTGCGCATTTCCCGGGTCAAGGGATCGATCACCTACCCCGCGCGGTTCCAGCTGGTCCTCGCGACCAACCCGTGCGCGTGCGCGCCGCCGAAGGATGCGGACTGCGTGTGTTCGCCGAGCGCCCGCCGCCGCTACCTCGCCAAGCTCTCGGGACCGCTGCTCGATCGCGTCGACCTGAGGGTCCGGTTGCGGCCGCTGAGCGCAATCACGGCGCACGACACCGGCGCGGCGGAGTCATCGGAGACGGTCCGTCAGCGAGTTTTCACAGCCCGCGAACGAGCGGCCCACCGCTGGCGCGAACACGGCTGGCTGTCCAACTCGGAGGTGCCCGGGCCGGCCCTCCGCCGCCAGTTCGCCTTGCCCGCCGACGCAACGATCCTGCTGGACCGCGCAATGGACCGAGGCGCCCTGAGCGGCCGCGGCGCCGACCGCTGCTTGCGCATCGCCTGGACCTTGGCCGACCTGGACGGCGAGGCCCGCCCGGGCGCCGACCAAGTCAGCTCGGCCTTGGCCTTCCGAGAGCGAGTGGCGGCATGAGCCCCCTCACCTCGCGGCGGCCCAGAGTCTCCCTCCTGCACGTCGCCGAGCCACCGACGCCTGCCGCCGTCGCCGAACGGCTGGCTGCGGTCGAGTTCGAGCGGGCGCGAGCCTTCCCGTTGCGGGTGGCTGAGGCACCGGCGCAGGCCGCGGTCGCCTTCCTGATCGAGCGCGTGGCCGCGGAGGAATGGGAACGGGCGCACGCCTTCCCGCTGCGCGTCGCCGAGCCACCGATGCCCGCCGCGATCGTCGTGGCTGAGCGCGTAGCGGCGGTTGGGGTGGAGCGGGTGCGAGCCTGCTTGTTTCGGGTCGCCGAGCCGCCGACGCCTGCCGCCTTCTCCGATCGCGTGGCCGCGGTTGGGTCGGAGCTGATGCGGGCCTTCCCGTTGCGAGTGGCTGGGCCAGCGGCGCCCGTCGCGGTAGTCGTTGCCGAGCGCAGGGCCGTGGGGGAGTTGGAGCGGCCGCGGAGTTTCCCGTTGCGGGTGGCTCACTCACCTGCAACTGCTGCGGTCGTCCTCGTCTCCGAGCGCGGGGCGGTGAGTCTTCAGGAGCGGGCGACTAAGCCCCCACCGCGGGCTGGCGTCGTGTCCGTGGGCGGCTGCAGGTCGGCGCCGCAGTTGGCCGTCGGAGAGCGGGTGGCGGCATGAGTTCGGATGAATTGCGGCGGGCTCGCGCGTACCTGCTGCGGGTGGCCGAACCACCGGCGCCGGCCCTCGTCGCGTTCGTTGCCGAGCATGAGCCGATCGAGGCGGCCGCGCGGGTTCGGCGGGGCGACTGCCCGGACGAGGTGCTCAAGGCGACCGAGGCGCGACGGGACTACGACCTCGTCAGCCAGGACTTCAGCCGGGCCGCCGCGGCCGGCGCTCGTCTGGTCGTGCCCGAGGACGACGAGTGGCCGGGCTGGCCGCTGCACGCAATCGACCTCGCGGCGCAGCATGGCGTCGCCGAAGCCGTGCAGCCTTTGGCGTTGTGGGTTGCCGGAGATGTTGCGCTCGGCACCGCTGCCGATCGGGCTGTGGCCATCGTCGGCGCCCGTGCCGCGACTGAATACGGCGAACACCACGCCGCCGAGCTCGCCTACGGGCTGGCGAGCCGGGGTGTGCCCGTTTTCTCGGGTGCCGCCTACGGCATCGACGGGGCGGCGCACCGAGGCGCGCTCGCCGCGGAGGGCGTCACCGTTGCGGTGCTGGGGTGCGCTGTCGATGGCGGCTATCCGGCGGGGCACGTCGGATTGCTGAACCGGATCGTCCGCTCCGGCGGCGCCGTCGTCAGCGAATACCCGCCGGGTACCACGCCGGCGCGGCACCGCTTCCTCGTCCGCAACCGGCTCATCGCCGCCCTCACCGAGGGCACCCTGGTGGTCGAGGCGGGACGGCGCAGCGGTGCCCGCAACACCGCCGGCACCGCCGGTGCCTTCGGCAAGGTGGTGATGGCCCTGCCCGGGCCGGTGTCGTCGGGGATGTCGATCGGTTGTCACGACCTGATCCGCGACGCCAAAGCGACGCTGGTCTCGACCGTCGACGAAGTCCTCGAGACCGTCGGTCGGTTCGGCGTCGCCGAGGACACCGTCTCGGACCGGCCGAAACGGCGTACCGACCGGCTGGGGCCCGACGCGTTGCGCGCCTTCGAAGCACTGGCCGTGCGCGCCGACCGGTCCGACGTCGAGGTCGCGGCCGAATCCGGCCTCCCGTTGCGGCGGGTGCGGGCGCTGCTGCCCGCACTGGAAATCGACGGATTCGCCGTCCGCGGGGAGTCCGGCTGGCGACGACGGAAGGAAAGCGCGTGACCACGACGAAATCCGGGCGAAACCGTCGTCGGCGTTCGGCCGGTCCGGTGGGTCCGCGTGGCGATCCTTGACCGAAGGCGGTTGTTCGCGCAGCGTGACATCCATGCCGCCACCACGCTCCGGCCGGGCCCGCCGTCCCGACCTGCGCGCGCTCCGGGCCGCGTTGCCCGAGCCCGTGCGGGCCGTCGTCACCGCCTACGAACGGCACCTCGGGCTCGAACGCGGGCTGTCCGCGCACACCGTCCGGGCGTACGTCGGTGATGCGGTGTCGCTGCTGGGCTTCGTGGTGGACGGTGGCAGCGAGGTCGCGGAGCTGGACCTCGCCCGGCTGCGGGCGTGGCTCGCCGCCCAGCAGTCCGGCGGGGCGAGCCGGACGACGCTCGCCCGGCGGGCCGCGTCGGCCCGGACGTTCACCGCGTGGGCTCACCGCACCGGTGTCCTGGCCACGGACCCGGGTGGCCGGCTCGCGGCGCCGCGGGCGCACCGGACCCTGCCCGGGGTGCTGCGCGCCGGGCAGGCGGGAGAGGTCATGCAGGCGTCGGCCGCCGGCGCGGCGCAACGCGATCCGGTCGCCCTGCGTGATCGCGCGATCGTCGAGCTGCTCTACGCCACCGGCATCCGCGTGTCCGAGTTGTGCGGGCTGGACGTCAGCGGGGCCGACTTCTCCCGTCGTGTCGTGACGGTGCTGGGGAAGGGCGGCAAGGAACGCGTCGTCCCGTTCGGCGTTCCGGCGGCGGAGGCGCTCGCGGACTGGATCGACGAGGGGCGGCCGAAGATCATCGCCGAAAGCGGTGGTGAGAGCGCCGAGCGCGCGCTTTTCGTGGGTGTCCGGGGCAAACGCGTCGATCCGCGCGCGGTGCGGCGCGTCGTGCACGACGCCGTCACGGCCGTGCCCGGAGCACTCGACATGGGGCCTCACGGCCTGCGGCATTCCGCCGCGACGCATCTGCTCGAAGGGGGTGCCGATCTCAGGAGCGTTCAGGAACTGCTTGGTCACGCTACGCTTGCCACGACGCAGCTCTACACTCATGTGACCGTCGATCGGTTGAAAGCGATCCATGACCGAGCGCACCCCAGGGCCTGAGGCGGTCCGGGGAGGCTCGCCGGGGTCGTCACCAGCAGGACCGGCGGCGCACGCGCATCCGCACGAGCACGGAGACAACACTGAGCCGCATGCCGAGAACGACTGTGCGATGACCGCAGGCCCGCACGTGACCGAAGCCGCCGGAGTGACCACTCACGGTGAGGCTGCCGCGCCCGCGGAAGCCCGGGCCGGCTACGACGTCGACGCCGGGATCGCCGCTCTGTGGCAGCAGTTCGCCGACAGCCCGGACCAGGCGTCGCGCGATCGGCTCGTGCTGCACTACGCCCCGCTCGTCAAGTACGTCGCCGGTCGGGTCGGCACCGGGCTGCCCACCCACATCGACGTCGGCGACCTCGTGCAGTCGGGCATTTTCGGGCTCGTCGACGCGATCGAGAAGTTCGACCCCGAGCGCGGCCTGCGCTTCGAGACGTACGCGATGCAGCGCATCCGCGGCGCGATCCTCGACGACCTCCGTTCGCAGGACTGGGTGCCGCGCGCGGTCCGCAGCAAGGCCAAGGAGGCCGAGCGCGCGATGGAGCGCCTCGGCGCCCGCCTGCACCGCACCCCGACCGACGCGGAACTCGCCGCCGAACTCGGCATCGGCCTCGACGACCTGCGCGACTTCTACGGCCAGCTGCAGCTGACCAGCGTCGTCGCGCTGGAGGACCTGGTGGCCGCGGGCAAGGACAGCGGCTCGCTGGTCGACACGCTGCCCGACGACGACGCCGTCGACCCGGTGGCGGTGCTCGTCGACCAGGACAACCGCCGCCAGCTCGCCCAGGCGATCGCGCAGCTCACCGAGCGGGACAAGATCGTGGTCAGCCTCTACTACTTCGAAAGCCTGACCCTCGCCGAGATCGGCAAGGTCCTGGGCGTCACGGAGTCGCGGGTGAGCCAGCTGCACACGCGTGCGGTCATGCGGCTGCGCGCCAAGCTGGTCGAGCAGACCGGCGCCTGATCACCGACCACCTCCCCACGGCTTGAGCCGGTATTCGCCCACCTCGCCGGTCAGTGCGAGGGGATCGACGTACTCCTCACCCCGCCGCACGCCCCAGTGCAGGCAGGCCGCCACCGAGCAGCCGGGATGCCCGGCGACGACGGTGCCGAGCACCTGGCCTCGGAAGACCTGCTCGCCCACGGCCACTTTCGGGACCACAGGCTCGTAGGTGGTCCGCAGCCCACCGTCGTGGTCGACGGAAAGTACGGGCCGCCCGCCGACCGAACCGGCGAAGACGACGACACCAGCATCGGCGGCCAGCACGTCCTGCCCGGGTACGGCGGCCAGGTCGACTCCGCGGTGGCCGGGGCCGAAGGGCGTTTCGGGGGCGTCGAAGTACTTGGTGATCACCGGAACGGGTGATAACGGCCAGGCAAGCCGCGATTGCCGCGCGAGAAGACGGCTGGTCTCGGCTTCGGCCGCGACCGAGGGTGGCCACGCTGGGGCGGCCATGAGTGCCATCGCCCACGACACGGCCGGTGCCTGGGCGGCCGCGAGGGAAGCTGCGCCCTCAGCCGAGGGTGGACGCGCGGTGACCGCGAGCCGACCTGCCCGGGGCTCGGATGCCATCACCTCGGTCGGCCACCAGGCGGGGGCTGCTGCAGGTGGAGCCAGCGGGTCTGCCCGCGGCTCGCCGGTTGCCGCTGATCCGGCGAGCAAGGAGCCCGGTGGCGGTGGTGCCAGGCCGCCCGTTCGCAAGCCGGGCGATGCCCGTGGTCGCGGGAATTCGCCCGTCCGGGCCGCACCTGTCCCCAGCCCCGCCGATGCCTGCGCTTCACCCCGCCAACCCGCCGCGCCGGGCGCTCGCACTCCTGCGTCTCCACCCATGAACTCCCCTCCGAAAACCGCCATGACCAGCGCCAACGCGCCCAACACCCACACCGGCACCCACCGGCGGACCCGCATGATCGACTCCATGACTCCAGCGTGCGGTACCGCAGGCCGTCGTGGGGAGCTCGCGCCGAATCTGTGGATAACCGGACCCGATGTGGACAACTGCGTCGCCCAGCGGCCGCCGGTGGGGGAGGGGGTGGTGGGAGGGGGTAGAATCTTCTGCGCAGTCCGTTTCAGCGGGCTGACTTCGCGTGCACGTGCGCGTTCCCCTTCTGGACACAGCCGGGGGAGCGCACGGGGTCCGGCGGTCCTCGGAGGTTTTCGACCAACTCCGGGGTCCGGACACCGGCACGGGCACCAGGGCGAACGGCCACCCGGCCGGGAGCGACAAACCGAGCAGCGCGCCCGCGGAAGCGAAGCGCGCACTACACAGAAGAGGTGTGATTCCGGCAATGGCCGTCGTCACCATGAAGCAGCTGCTCGACAGCGGCGTGCACTTCGGGCACCAGACCCGCCGGTGGAACCCGAAGATGAAGCGCTACATCTTCACCGAGCGCAACGGCATCTACATCATCGACCTGCAGCAGACGCTGACCTACATCGACCGTGCGTACGAGTTCATCAAGGAAACCGTCGCGCACGGCGGCACCATCATGTTCGTCGGCACCAAGAAGCAGGCTCAGGAAGCCATCGCCAACGAGGCCGCGCGCGTGGGCATGCCCTACGTCAACCAGCGCTGGCTCGGCGGCATGCTGACCAACTTCCAGACCGTGCACAAGCGCCTCCTCCGCCTGAAGGAGCTCGAGTCGCAGGAGCAGACCGGCGGCTTCGCCGGCCTCACCAAGCGCGAGATCCTGACGCTGACCCGCGAGAAGGACAAGCTCGAGAAGACCCTCGGCGGCATCCGCGACATGTCGAAGGTCCCGAGCGCGGTGTGGATCGTCGACACGAAGAAGGAGCACATCGCCGTCGGCGAGGCTCGGAAGCTGAACATCCCGGTCGTCGCGATCCTGGACACCAACTGCGACCCGGACGAGGTCGACTACCCGATCCCGGGCAACGACGACGCGATCCGCTCGGCCGCGCTGCTGACCAAGGTCGTCGCCGAGGCCGCGGCCGCCGGTCTGATGGCGCGCTCCAGCCGCAACGGTGCGTCCGCCGACGCGAAGCCGGAGCCGGGCGTCGCCTCCGACGAGCCGCTGGCCGAGTGGGAGAAGGAGCTGCTCGCCGGCTCCGAGACCGCCGCCGCCGACGCGACCGAAGCCGCCGCTGCCGTCGAGGCTGCCCCGGCCGAGGCCGCTCCCGAGCAGGCGACCGCCTCCTCCTGATGCTCCACCGCCCGTGGGGCCGCGCCCCCGGGGCCCGGCCGCACGGGTGTAGCAACCCACAGATTTCCTGCAAAGGACGGATTTACCAGAATGGCGAACTACACCGCCGCTGACGTGAAGCGCCTGCGCGAGATGACCGGCGCCGGCATGATGGACTGCAAGAAGGCCCTCGAGGAGAACGGCGGCGACTTCGACAAGGCCGTCGAGTTCCTCCGCATCAAGGGCGCCAAGGACGTCGGCAAGCGCGCCGAGCGCGCCACCGCCGAGGGCCTGGTCACCGGCGACGGCGGCGTCCTCATCGAGCTCGACTCCGAGACCGACTTCGTCGCGAAGAACGCCGACTTCCAGGCGCTCGCCGCGAAGATCGTCGAGGTCGCGAAGACCCTGAAGACCTCCGACGTCGAGGCGCTCAAGGGTGCCGAGCTCGACGGCAAGACCGTCAACGAGGTCGTCCAGGAGCTGTCGGCCCGCATCGGCGAGAAGCTCGAGCTGCGCCGCGTCGTGGCCTTCGAGGGCCAGACCGCGACCTACCTGCACCGCCGCGGCTCCGACCTGCCGCCGGCCGTCGGTGTGCTCGTCGAGTTCACCGGTGACGACGCCGAGGCCGCCCGCGGTGCGGCCATGCAGGTCGCCGCGCTGCGCGCCAAGTACCTGACCCGCGACGAGGTGCCGGCCGAGATCGTCGAGAACGAGCGCCGCATCGCCGAGCAGACCGCCCGCGAAGAAGGCAAGCCGGAGCAGGCCATGCCGAAGATCATCGAGGGCAAGGTCAACGCCTACTACAAGGACAACGTCCTGCTCGAGCAGCCGTCGGTCAAGGACAACAAGAAGACCGTCAAGGCCCTGCTCGACGAGGCCGGCGTGACGCTGACCAAGTTCGCGCGCTTCGAGGTCGGCCAGGCCTGAGGCCAGGTCCGGGCGTAGGTTTCACCCAGTGCCCCGTCTCCGTCCAATCGGGGACGGGGCACTGTCAGGTCTGGATATGACAAAAACAGGTCGAGAGGCCTAGGAGGCGACATAGATGGGTGACCGGGTCGAAGGTGGCTACCGGCGGGTGCTGCTGAAACTGGGCGGCGAGATGTTCGGCGGTGGTTCGATCGGTGTCGATCCGGACGTCGTCCACTCGGTCGCGCAGCAGATCGCCGACGTCGCCCGCACCGGTGTCCAGGTCGCGGTCGTGATCGGCGGCGGCAACTACTTCCGGGGCGCGGAACTGTCGCAGCGCGGCATGGACCGCGACCGCGCCGACTACATGGCGATGCTGGGCACCGTGATGAACTGCCTGGCGCTGCAGGACTTCCTCGAGAAGGAGGGCCTGCCCACCCGCGTGCAGACCGCCATCACGATGGGCCAGGTCGCCGAGCCTTACATCCCGCGCCGCGCCGAGCGGCACCTGGAGAAGGGCCGCGTCGTGATCTTCGGCGCCGGGGTCGGCATGCCGTACTTCTCCACCGACACCGCGGCCGCGCAGCGGGCGCTCGAGCTGGGCTGCGAAGCCGTGCTGATGGCGAAGGCCGTCGACGGCGTCTACACCGCGGACCCGAAGGCTGACCCCACCGCCGAGATGTTCCGCGAGATCACCCACCGCGAGGTGCTGGAGCGGGACCTCAAGGTCGCCGACGCGACGGCGTTCAGCCTCTGCATGGACAACAACATGCCGATCATCGTGTTCAACCTGCTCACCGAGGGGAACATCGCCCGCGCGGTGAGTGGTGAAAGAATCGGCACGTTGGTCAGCACCCCCACTGCCGGGGTGCCGGCCTAGACCTGCTGGGATCAGCAAGCGCCACCCATCACAACTACGGGAGTGACCGTGATCGACGAGACCCTCCTCGATGCCGAGGAGAAGATGGAAAAAGCGGTGTCCGTCGCCAAGGACGAGCTGCAGTCGGTTCGCACCGGCCGGGCTTCGTCGGCGATGTTCTCGCGGATCGTCGTCGAGTACTACGGCTCGCCGACCCCGCTGAACCAGCTGGCCAGCGTGAACGTGCCGGAAGCCCGCATGGCGCTCATCAAGCCGTACGACCAGTCGCAGCTCGGCGCGATCGAGAAGGCGATCCGGGAGTCGGACCTGGGGGTCAACCCGAGCAACGACGGCCAGGTCATCCGCATCGTCATCCCGCAGCTCACCGAGGAGCGGCGCAAGGAGATGGTGAAGGTCGCCAAGGGCAAGGGCGAGGACGCCCGGGTCTCGATCCGCAGCATCCGCCGCAAGGCCAAGGACGAGCTCGACCGCATCGCCAAGGACGGCGAAGCCGGTGAGGACGACGTGGCGCGCGCGGAGAAGGAACTGCAGAACCTGACCGACACCTACGTGCACAAGGTCGACGAGCTGGTCAAGCACAAGGAAGCCGAGCTGCTCGAGGTCTGATGGCACAGGTGAGCGAGGAACGCGAGGACCGGGTGGACGCCACCGGAGAAGAACCGGCCGGGACGCCGGGAACTTCGGCGACCTCGGGAACCGGCCGGGTCGCGGGGACGCCGGTCGTGCCGGAGACCTCCGGGACGGGCGAAGCAGCCCGGCTGTCGGCCGCCGGGACCGCCGCGGCGGAAACGCCCGCGGCGGCCGCCGGAGCCGGCGACGCCGAATCGGGTGCGTCGGACACGCCCGCGCCGCCGGAGGCCGTCAAGAAGGCCTCCAAGGCCGGGCGGAACCTGCCCGCGGCCATCGGCGTCGCTCTGCTGCTCGGTGCCGCGATCATCGTTTCCCTGCTCACCGTTCGCTACCTGTTCATCGGGATCATCGCGATCGCGATCGCGGTCGGCACCTTCGAATTCGCCGGGGTGCTGCGCCGGGTCGCCGACATCCGGGTCGCGATGATCCCGGTGCTCGTCGGCGGGCAGGCGATGATCTGGCTCGCCTGGCCGTTCGGGCGAGAAGGCGCGCTCACCGCGTTCGTCCTCACCGTGCTCGCCTGCCTGCTGTGGCGGCTGCCCGGCGGCGCGAAGGGCTACCTGCGCGACATCAGTGCGTCCACCTTCGCCGCTGCCTACCTGCCGCTCTTCGGTGCCTTCGCCGCGATGCTCGTGCCGCCGGAGGACGGCGTCGGCCGGGTCCTCACCTTCCTGATCGGCGTCGTCGCCTCGGACACCGGGGGCTACATCGCCGGCGTGCTCGGCGGCAAGCACCCGATGGCGCCCACCATCAGCCCGAAGAAGACCTGGGAAGGCTTCGCGGGCTCGGTGATCGGCGGCGTCGTGGCCGGGGCGCTGACCCTCAGCCTGCTGCTCGACGGCCACGTCTGGCAGGGCGTGATCTTCGGTGTCGCCATCGTGCTGACCGCGACCCTGGGCGACCTCGTCGAATCGCTGATCAAGCGCGACCTCGGCGTCAAGGACATGGGAACGCTGCTGCCCGGGCACGGCGGGATCATGGACCGGCTCGACTCGCTGCTGCCCTCCGCCGTCGTGTCCTGGCTGCTGCTTTCGGCGTTCGTGCCGGTCTAGTCGTCGTAGGGGTCGTCGACCTCGGCGCGGCCCCAGCCTTCGGTGACGCGCGAGTGGTCGATCACCGCGAACACCGCCCCCTCGGGGTCGGCGAGGATCGCCATCCGGCCGAACGGGGTGTCGTAGGGCTGGATCACGACCGTGCCGCCGTGCATGAGCGCCTCGCCCGCGACCGCGTCGACCCCGCGGGCCGGGTCGATGTCGAAGTACACGAGCCAGTGCGGCGGGGTGTCCAGGCTGTACTCCGAGCCCATCACGTACCGGTACAGCACCGGCTCGTGCTCGATGAGCCATTCGACGTAGTCGAGCATCTCGCCGTCGCCGATCTGATGGCTCCCGTAGGTGAACAGCTTGGTGTAGAAGTGATCCGCCGCGACGCCGTCGTGGGTGTTGAGGTCGGCGCCGCTGAAGGTGTTCGGGATCCCGGTGACGAACTCCCAGTTGGGCGGCACCTCCCAGAACACCACCGGTGCACCGCAGGCGTCGATGGCGTGCATGATCGTGCCGCGGTCCGGGATCGCCACGGGCCCGAGGGTGATCCGCCCGCCGAGGTGCTCCACCCACTCGGCCGCGCTCGCGGTGTGCGGCACGGAGATGTGCGGCATCCACCCCAGCGGCGCGCCCTGGGCCGCGCGGTAGAGCCCGCCGACCGGGAGGCCGTTGAGCGCGCCGATGGCGTAGCGGCCGTCGGACGTCGCCGGATCCCGTTGAGTGGTGTACTCCCAGCCGAAGAGGGCACCGTAGAATCGCTCCGCCACGGCCTGCTCGCGACAGGCCAGCTCGATCCAGCACGGAATTCCGGCCGGGACCGGGGACGGGGTACTGGACGGGTCGATGGCCATGGGTGCTCCTCCCGATACCCACCGGATTCTAGGCGTCATCCGTGAGTTTTCCGCCAAGAATTCGCCACCGTGCGAGCACGGCCCGGCGACGAGGACCCGGAAGGAGCAGTTGGGGTGCGGTGGTCGTCCCGGCGCGCGGAGGTCGTGCCGAGCCCCAACATCTGGTACTACCAGGCCGATTACGAGCTGGAGAACCGCGCGCAGGACAGCGGCGGCGAGATCTGGCGTGTGCTGCGCGAGGAGCACGACTGGACCGGCCTGGACGTGCTGGACGTCGGCTGCGGTGACGGGTTTCACTTGCCGCGCTTCGCCCGTGACGCGCGATCGGTGCTCGGGGTCGAGCCGCACGAGCCGTTGGTGCGAAGCGCGCTGAAGCGTGTCGAAGGACTGTCGAACGTGGACGTCCGGATGGGCCGGGCCCAGCGGCTGCCGGTCCGCAGCGCGAGCGTCGACGTCGTGCACGCGCGCACGGCCTACTTCTTCGGGCCCGGGTGTGAGCCCGGGCTGGCGGAGGCGGAACGGGTGCTGCGGCCGGGCGGCGCGATCCTGATCGTCGACCTCGACGTGACCAGCGAGCCCTACGGACGCTGGATGCGCGCCGACCTACCGCACTACGACCCGGGCGCGGTGGAACGGTTCTTCGCCCGGGCCGGGTTCGGCTGCCGCCGCGTCGCCACCGAATGGCGGTTTGCGACCGCCGCGGACCTGGAAGCCGTGCTGAAGATCGAGTTCAGCCGGCCGGTCGCCGAACAGGCGATCGCGGAGTCCTTGCAGCGTAACGGGAATCGCGGCCAGGACCTGACGCTGCCGGTGAGCTACCGCGTCCACACGCGGGTCAAGCCCACCGGCCTCGTCCTGCCTGGTCACTCCGCCGTCTCCGGCGAAGAGGACTCGTCTTCGTCCTCGCCGAGGATGCCGTAGAGCGAACGCCGGGCGTCGTTGAGAACCTCGGCCGCGCGGGCCTGCTGGCTCTCGGTGCCCGCGCGCATGATCTGCACGACGGCGGCGGCGAGGTTCTTGCCCGCCTTCGCGAGCCCGACCTCGACCGGGTCGACGTCCTGCGCGATCTGCTCCCACGGCGGGGTGCTGTCCTGCTGCTCCGCCGCGGCGCGGCCGGCGTCGGTGAGCTCGAACAGCTTCTTGCTGTGCTCGTCCTTGCTGATCACCAGGCCTTCGTCGGCCAGCAGCTGCAGCGTCGGGTAGACCGAGCCGGGGCTGGGCCGCCAGAAGCCGCCGGAGCGCTCGCCGATCTCGCGGATGATCTCGTAGCCGTGCCGGGGCTGCTCGGCGAGCAGCGCCAGGATCGCGGCGCGGACGTCACCGCGGCGGCTGCGCCGTCCGCCGTGACCCCGCCGGTGCGGGCCGTGGCCGCGGCCGCGTCCACCGGGGCCGAAACCCGGGGGGAACTCGCCGAAACCGCCGAAGGGCCCGAAAGGTGCGCGCCCACGTTCGTGAGCGAAGGGGTGTCGTTGCCTACGCATGTCATGTTCCTTTCTCGAACTGTTGCGACACGTTCACGATATATCGGAAACGGTCGGCTGGCAACCGGTCTCCGGTGACGCCCGTCACCTGGGAAGATCGGCGGGTGCCGGAAACCATCGACGAGATCGACGCGCGCCTGCTGGAAGCGCTGGGGGAGGACCCCCGGGCCACGGCGGTCGCGCTGGCCGAGCGGCTGGGCCTGTCCCGCAACACGGTGCAGGCCCGGCTCGCGCGGCTCGAGCAGCGCGGCGTCCTGCGGTCGTTCGAACGCCGCATAGATCCGGCGCGGCTGGGCTATCCGATGCGGGCCTTCGTCAACGCGCAGGTCGACCAGCGGCGCCTCGCCGAGGTCGGCACCGCCCTCGCCGCGATCCCCGAGGTGACCGAGGTGTGCGGGCTGACCGGGGCGAGCGACCTGATGGTGCAGGTGGTCGCCGTCGACGCCGACGACCTGTACCGGATCGCCGGGCACATCCTCGCCTCGCCCGGGGTGGAGCGGACGAACATCTCGCTCGTCATGCGTGAGCTCGTCCCGTACCGGCTGGCGCCCCTGCTGGAACGCGTGCATTCTGCGCAGCCGGAGGCCTGAGCCCTCGGCGTTCGATGCGCATTCTGCGCACCTCCTGCGGCATCGGTTGTGCGATGCGTCCACCAGTGCTGTCCTGGTGTGCGCTTCCTGCACGAAAGGTGTCGACGATGACCCAGGCCCCCGCGACCGCCCCGGCGCTCACCGCGATCGAGCAGCGGGTCCTGTGGCTCGCCACCGCGATCGTGCACCAGGCCAACCGGGTCCGGCCGAATCCCGCCGGGCTCAAGGTCGGTGGGCACCAGGCGTCGTGCGCGTCGCTGGTGTCGATCATGACGTCGCTGTGGTTCCGGCACCTGCGCCCCGAGGACCGCGTCTCGGTGAAGCCGCACGCGTCCCCGGTGCTCCACGCGATCAACTACCTGCTCGGCGAGCTGGACGAGGCCTACCTGCCGACCCTGCGCGAGTTCGGCGGCCTGCAGAGCTACCCGAGCCGCGCCAAGGACCCCGACCCCGTCGACTACTCGACCGGTTCCGTCGGCATCGGCGCGACCGCGCCGATCTGGGGCGCGCTGGCTCGCCGTTACCTGACGACCCGCGGCTCGGAGGCGGGCACCGGCCGCCAGTATTCGCTGGTCGGCGACGCCGAGCTGGACGAGGGCGCGATCTGGGAGGCCATCCTCGACCCGGCCGTCGCCGAACTGGGCGAGATCGTCTGGATCGTCGACCTCAACCGCCAGTCCCTCGACCGGGTCGTCCCGAACATCGCGGCCGGGCGGCTGCAGGGCATGTTCGACGCGGCCGGCTGGCAGGTCCTGACGCTGAAGTACGGGCGGCTGCTCGAGGAGCTGTTCACCCGGCCCGGCGGGGCCGAGCTGCGCGCCCGCATCGACGGGATGCCCAACCCGGAGTACCAGCGCCTGCTGCGTTGCGACGCCGCCCAGGTGCGCCACCGGCTGCCCGCGGGAAACGCCGCCCTCTCGGAGCTGGTGGCGTCGCTGGACGACGAGACGCTGCTGGCCGCGATCCGCAACCTCGGCGGCCACGACCTCGGTTCGCTGGACGAGGTCTTCGCGTCGATTGCCGATGATCGGCCGACGGTGATCTTCTGCTACACGGTCAAGGGCCGCGGCCTGCCGACGCAGGGGCATCCGCAGAACCACTCTTCGCTGCTGACCGTGGCGCAGATGGAAGAGCTGGCCGCTTCGCTGGGCACGGATCTCGCTTCGCCGTGGGAAGGCTTCGCTCCCGGGTCGCCTGAAGCTGCGTTGTGCGCCGAAGTTGCTTCGCGCCTTCGCCGTCCGGACGTTCCTTCGGCGCCTTCGCTGCACCTGCCCGTCGACATCGGGCGTACGCCGTCCGGGACCGCGACGACGCAGGCGGCGCTCGGCCGCGTGCTGCTCGACCTGACCCGCGAAGCGCCCGAAGCGGCGAAGCGCGTGGTAACCGTCAGCCCCGACGTCAGTTCGACGACCAACCTCGGCGGCTGGGTCAACAAGGTCGGCGTCTGGTCGGCCACCGAGCGCCGCGACTGGTTCGAGGACGACCCCGAGACGATCATGCACTGGCGGGAGAAGCCGACGGGCCAGCACGTCGAGCTGGGCATCGCCGAGACGAACCTGGTCGGCCTGCTGGGCGAGCTGGGGGCGACCTGGAGCCGGTGGGGCGAGCCGCTGCTGCCCATCGGCGTCATGTACGACCCGTTCGTCGAGCGCGCGCTGGAGCCGTGGTCGTTCGGCATCTACGCGGGCGGGCAGTCGATCCTGATCGGGACGCCTTCGGGTGTCACGCTCGCTCCCGAGGGTGGCGCGCACCAGTCGATCACCACGCCGTCCATCGGGATCGAGCAGCCCGGCTGCGTCAGCTACGAACCGGCGTTCGCGATCGACACCGAGTGGACGCTGCTGGCCGCGCTTGGCCGGCTCGGCAAGCCGGGCGGGACGTCGTCGTACTTCCGGCTCTCGACCCGTCCGGTCGACCAGACCCTGGCCGCGGTGCCGACGGACCCGGCCGCCCGCGAACGCCGTCGCCGCCAGGTCGTGGCGGGCGCGTACCTGCTGCGGCGCGCTGCTTCCCCCGCCGTGACGCTGGCGGCGATGGGCGCGCTGGTGCCGGACACCCTGGCCGCGGCCGAGCGGCTCGCCCAGGTCGGCGTCGAGGCCGACGTCGTGTGCGTGACCAGCCCGGGCCTGCTGTTCGAGGCGCTCCAGGCCCGGTCCGGCCGGGGTCGCGGTGAGACGTGGATCCTGGACCAGGTCTTCCCGGCCTCGCGGGCGAAGCCGCTGGTCACGGTGCTCGACGGCCACCCGCACACGCTGGCGTTCCTGGCCGGGATCAACCGGGTGCCGTCGGTCGCGCTCGGCGTCACCGGCTTCGGGCAGTCGGGGTCGCTGGAGGACGTCTACCGCTACCACGGCATCGACACGGACGCGATCATCCGGGCCGCGCTCGACGCCGTCAGCTGAAGGTGGCGCCGGCGAGCAGGTTGTCCATCTTGGCGTCCCAGCCGGGGAAGGACCCGTACTGGACGACCAGGATCCGGCTCGTCGGCAGCCACCACATCCGGACCTGGTTGTTCTGCGCCGAGTTCTCGCAGGTGACCTTCCAGCGGCCGTACTCGGCCTTCTTGGGCCCGATCGGCGCGAAGCCGGAGTCGACGAGGGTGCTGCCGGTGGCCGGAGCGGCCTTCCCGGGCGGCGATGCGGGCGTGATGCACGTTGGCAGGTCCGTGCCGGTGTACCAGCCGAAGGGCCGTTTCGTGCTCGGCAGGTTGATCGGCGCCTCCGGGTCCGCCTTGCGCAGGTCGAGGACCCGCGCTTCGCAGACCGCGGTGCCTTCGGAGATGCAGCCGTCCAGCAGGCCGTCCGGGCTGTGCTCGGTGTAGGCCGCCCCCGGCGGCAGGGGCAGGCGCAGGGACCCGACGGTGGCGTGCGGCCCGCTCGGCGCGGGCGGCGGGGCCGGGGCCGGGGTGCTGCAGCCGGCGACGCCCAGGGCGATCGCGACCACCAGGACAAGGTGCCGGAAGGACACGCGCTCACCTCTTTCGTCGGACGCCGCGCTTCACGGTGGATCATCCCTGTGGGTGACACGGTCCCACCGACCGGGGCTGGTGACCTGGCGTACACCTGGTGGGGGCGCCACGGGCGGCCCGGGTGGGCGCGTGGGACACTGGTCCGGTTATGACTGCCCTTCCCCTCGTCTTCGACGCACCCAAGCGCGGCCTGCCGCCGCGCCACCTCGCCGATCTTTCGGTGTCCGAGCGCGCGGCCGCCGTCGCCGAGCTGGGGGAGAAGCCGTTCCGCGCGAAGCAGCTGTCGAACCACTACTTCTCCCGCCTGACGGTGGACCCATCGGAGATGACCGACATCCCGGCGGCTTCGCGGGACAGGCTGGTCGAGTCGTTGATGCCGACGCTGCTGACCGAGGTCCGCGCCCTGGCGGCGGACGACGGCGCGACGCGCAAGACGCTGTGGCGCGCCCACGACGGCACGCTCCTGGAGAGCGTTCTGATGCGTTACCCGGACCGCGCGACCCTGTGCATCTCGAGCCAGGCGGGCTGCGGCATGGCGTGCCCGTTCTGCGCGACCGGCCAGGGCGGCCTCGACCGCAACCTGTCGACGGCGGAGATCGTCGACCAGGTCCGTTCGGCGGCGGCGGTCATGCGCGACGGCACGATGCCGGGCGGCCCGGGCCGGCTGTCGAACATCGTCTTCATGGGGATGGGCGAGCCGCTGGCCAACTACAAGCGCGTGGTGGCCGCGGTGCGCCGGATCACCGATCCCGCGCCGGGTGGTCTGGGGATCGGCCAGCGGTCGGTGACGGTGTCGACGGTGGGTTTGGCGCCGGCGATCCGGAAGCTGGCGGACGAGAAGATGCAGGTGCGGTTGGCGGTGTCGCTGCACACGCCGGACGACGAGCTGCGCGACACGCTGGTGCCGGTGAACAACCGGTGGTCGGTGGACGAGGTGCTGTCAGCGGCCCGGTACTACGCGGACACGTCGGGTCGGCGGGTGTCGATCGAGTACGCGTTGATCCGGGACATCAACGACCAGCCGTGGCGGGCGGAGCTGCTGGCCAAGCGGCTGCGTAAGCACTTGGGTCAGCTGGTGCACGTGAACGTGATTCCGCTGAACCCGACGCCGGGTTCGAAGTGGGATGCGTCGCCGAAGCCGGTGGAGCGGGAGTTCGTGCGGCTGGTGAACGCCGGCGGAGTAGCGTGCACGGTGCGGGACACCCGCGGCCAGGAGATCGCCGCCGCCTGTGGGCAGCTGGCTGCCGAAGGCTGAGTTTTCGTTTCGGTTATGGAGAAATCGTCGTGATGTATGCGCCCAGCCTGCTGGACCCGGCTGCGGAATCGTTGAAGCTGTCCGACTTCACCGGCGCGACCGAGGTCGCCCGCGAGGCGCGGACGCTGCTGGGTGAGCGGTTCAGCTCGGTGACGTTCATGTACGTCCTGATGCGGGCGTTCGAGGTCGAGTACACGGCGGCTTGTGATGCTGCGCGGTGGCATGAGTTTCATGGTGGGCCGCGGGCTCTTTCGGACGCTGATCTGGAGAAGCTGCTCGCTCCTTGGCTCGACCGCTGAGTTAGCCCGTGACTTCCGGAGCTGGGCACCGGCTCCTCGAATTCCTCGGCGAATTGCGGGCGACCACCGCCTGGACGGTGGTGGTCACCGACGAGGTCGACGCCTTGTCGAGGTGGCGGCTGAACGGATCGACCTGGCAGGCCGTCGTGACGGTGGAGCCGCAGCGCTGGCTCGGCCTGGAGTTCGAGGCGCGCGACCCGGTGACCGGCAAGTGCGCCACCTACGACATCGACACCGACCTGTACGACCTGTCGCGGGACGACCAGCGCGAGTTCGCCGAGGAAATCGAACGGGACATCATCGAATTCCTCGACGACCTGAGGAAAGGCGTCGTGCTGCGCGGGAACGACGGGACGAAATTCGTACTCGTCTTTCCGCTGAACGGTTCCCATGTCCGCGTGGTACAGGGCCGCGCCACGACCAGCGCTTCCACGCACGCCGACCTGGCGAAGGCGCGGAAGGGCGGTGATTTCGTCCCGCTGGAATAAGGAGCGCTGCGCCACCCGGACGCCGCCGAACGGCCGCCGAGCGTGCGTAAATGGTGGCAGACAGTGCCCGTTCGCGGTGTTAGAACGGTAGCCATGACGCATCGGATGTCTCGGTACGCCGTGATCGCCGTCGGAGTCCTTGCGCTGACCAGTGCCGGAGCTGCTCCCGCGCAGGCCGTCAGTGGCCCGATCCAGAGCTTCACCTTCAACGGGACCACGCTGACCGCGGTCAACCAGTACTCCTACTTCCCGCTCGGACCCATCATCCCGTTGCCCGTCTCGATTTCACGGGTGGTCGACGGGACCGCGCAGGTGGTGGCGAGCGGCAAGGGCGTGGTGCAGTACCCGTGCAACGGTACGGCGATCAACACCTACACCGCCAACGGCGTCCAGCTCTCCGTGCCCTGCGGCTGACCGGTCAGCCCGCCAGGGATTCGGACAACGCGACCAGCTCGCGGGCGTCGTCGTCGAGGCTGCCGCTCTCCGGGACCGCGATCGGCGTCGGTTCCTCGGGGACCGGCTCGCGGCGGGCGTGCACGCGCAGCGCCTCCGTCAGCCGATCCGGCAGGGGACCTTCGAGGCGGGCGACGTACGGGCTGATCCGGACCAGCCCGTCGCGGCATTCGATCACCCGCCGGTAGTACCGGCGGTGGACGCCCAGCAAGCTCAGCGCGTCCCACCGGCCCGGCGGGGTGCGGCTCAGCGCGTCCTCCGGGAAGGCCTCGTGCAGCGTCGTCCACAGTGGACGGAGACGGTGGTACGTGCGCAGGTGCTGCCACCACACGCGGGCCGCCGCCAGGCGGGTGGCGACGCCGGGGTAGGACAGGCCGACCACGAGCAGGATCGCGCTCGGGAACACCAGGAACACCGTCGCCTGCACCAGCAGCGAGGGGATCGCCGCGCCCGCCCAGTGCACCAGCACCACCGCGATCAGGGTCGCCCCGCCCACCGCTCCGAACGCGAACCCCAGCGACGCCACCGTCAGCCCGCGGGCCAGCCGGGGCGCCGCCCCGCGTGCGTAGCGGCGCGCGAAGAAGCAGGCACTCGCGATGCCGTAGGTGAGGTACAGGTCGGCCGCGAGGTAGAACACCGAGACCCCGGCGCGGGGGTACTGCGCCGGCGGGACGTCGGGCATGAGCACCGTGACGGCCGCCATCACCAGGATCGCCGCGCCCAGCGGGACCGCTTCGAGCCGGGCCCGCCGTCGGGCCCGGTCGGCAGGCAGGGCCGAGAACAGGAAGAAGCACGCCAGGGAGAAGACCAGCCCGCAGAGGAAGATGTGCTGGAACAGCAGCGGAACGATCCGCCCGGGGTACGGCTGGTTGACGTCGCCCGCCAGCAGGCCCAGCGGGTAGGCGGCCGCGAAGCAGGCCAGGCAGGCGGTGACCATCCAGCGCGCCACGTCGCGCGGGGCGCGGGAGAGCTGGTAGCTCTTCCACAGCAGCGCGGGGAACAGGATCACCCCCTGGACCACGATGAGCGTGATCTTGCTGTTCACAGCCAGCCCAGCCGTTCGTCCAGTGCGGCGTCGATCCGCCGCGCGGCACCTTCGTCGGACGACGGCGGGGCGACCCGGTCGAGGACCGACGCCCACTCCAGGATGATCGTCGCCACCGTCTCGGCCTCCCGTTCGTGGTCGGTGTCGTAGGAGGTGCGCAGCAGGGCGCGCGGGACCGCCTCCGGTTCCAGGCCGGGCGCCAGCCGGTCCACCAGGTCGGGGTTCTCCGCGGTGGCGCCGTGCCCGGCCAGCATGTGTCCCAGTTCGTGCAGGATGATGTGGCGCTGGTGGGCCTTGCTCGTGTCCTGCTGGTAGACGATGTAGTCGGCCTGCGCGGTGGCGATC
This sequence comes from Amycolatopsis bullii, assembly GCF_014654205.1. Lineage (GTDB taxonomy): Bacteria > Actinomycetota > Actinomycetes > Mycobacteriales > Pseudonocardiaceae > Amycolatopsis > Amycolatopsis plumensis. The sequence goes on along the minus strand of NZ_BNAW01000010.1, from coordinate 12,067 downwards.
CAGGCGCCGAACGGCCCCGGCACCGGGATCCGGTGCGGGATCAGCCGGATCGGGCGGCCGCGCTGGTCGCCGACGCTGCGGCACAGCTCGAGGACGTCGAGGGGTGGCCGGATACCCAGTTCGTTCAGCAGCCGCCTGCAGCGGCGCCGCAACTCGCGTTCCTTCACCAGCCGCCTTGCCATCGATGTCCGTCGGACGACCACGGCCGGTAGCGACCCGGCCCCGTTCCGCCCTTACGGTAGACGACGCCGTCCCGGACGATCATCGGCCGCCCGGAGACTCGGAGCTTCCCGTGTGATTTCACACAGCGACGCGCGCAGGGGTGAACTGCCGCTGACCGGGTCGCTCGGACCCTGGCCCAGCACGAGGTTGAGGTTGGCGCTGCCCTCGCCCGCGACCGGGTAGCCCGGCTCGCCGAGCCCGGCCGCCGGTTGCCACCAGCCGTGCTGGCCGCACACCACGCCCGGGTCGAGGTTGACGTTGAACTTCGCCCGTGCGCGGACGCTGCCCCGGGGTGTCTCCAGCCGCACCCAGTCGCCGGCGGTGATGCCGCGCGCCGCCGCTGCGTCGGGGTGCAGCTCGACCTGCGGATCGGGGGCGGACTTGCGCAGGCTCGTGATCGCGCGGTGCTGGGTCTCGCAGAAGAACAGCGACTTGGCGCAGGTGAGGATCAGCGGGTAGCGGGCCGCGAGGTCCGGCCGGGAAAGCGGGCTGAGCGACGGCTCGTCGTAGCTGGGCAGCGGAGGGTATCCCGCCCTGAGCAGTGCCTCGGAGTACAGCTCGACCACGCCGGACGGCGTCCGGAAGCCGTGCCGTTCGTACTTGCGGTGGACCGTCCGCAGCGGCAGGCGGATGCCCTCCGGCGCGGCCCGCAGCTGCTCGAGGGTGAGCCCGGCGGGCGCGAGCTGGTGGCGCCAGGCCGCCTCGATGTCGCCGTCGAAGAAGTGCGCACCCAGCCCGAGCGCGAGCGCGAGGTCGAAGATGATCCGCAGGTCCGGGCGGGCTTCGCCGCGCGGGGCGACCAGGGGACGCCGCAGCTGGACGGTGGCTTGCGCGTCCTGGCCGGTCTCGAAGCCGATCCGCAACGCCTCGGCCTCCCACGGGCTCGTCGCGGGCAGCACGATGTCGGCCTGCTCGGCGGTCGGGTTCAGGAACAGGTCCGTGTGCACGAAGAAGTCCAGCGCGCCGAGCGCGTCCCGGCCGCGCGCGCTGTCGCCGTGCGCCAGCACCAGGTTGGCGCCGAAGTTGACCAGCGCCCTGGCCCGGTACGGGACGCCGTCGAGTGCCGCCCGGTAGAAGTCCTCTCCGGTGACGAACTCGAACCGCGCCGGGCCGAGCGGCCGCTCGGCGGCGCCGATGGCCTTGGCCCGCTGCCCGGGCGGCAGCAGCGCCGCCCCGTCGACCGGGTTCGCCCGGACGGGGGTGAACAGGACGTTCCCGCCCGGCACGTCGAGGCAGCCGGTGAGCGCGTACAGCTGGCTGATGGCCCGCACGGTCTGCGTCGCGTTGCTGTGCTGCTCGAGCCCGCTCCAGGTGTAGAACGCCACCGGCCGCGCCTCCCACAGCAGCCGGGCCACGGCGGTGATCCGGTCCGCGGGCACGCCGGTGATCCGCTCGGCGACGCCCGGGGCGAACCGGGCGCACTCTTCGGCGATGAGGTCCCAGACCCGGCGCGTCGCCACCCCGTCGGGCACCGGTGCGCCGGGCGACAGCAGCTCGCCGGTGTCGGTGCGGACCGCCCACGACGCATTGGTCCACCGGTCCACGAAATCTCGGTCGTACCAGCCGTTTTCGATCATTTCGTGCGTGATCGCCAGCGCCAGCGCGGCGTCCGTGCCGGGCCGGACCCGCAGCCAGTGGTCGGCCTTGCTCGCCAGACCGGCCCGGCGCGGATCCACCACGACGAGCTTCGCGCCCCGCCGCAGCGCGGCCGTGGTCGCGGTGGCGTGCGCGAGCCGGGACACCGACGGGTTGTAGCCCCAGTAGAGGATGCAGCCGGCGTGCTCGAGGTCGGGCAGGTAGGCGCCGGGCACCGGCTCGCCCCAGGTGTAGGTGGTGGCCAGGTAGCGGCCCCAGCCGCACAGCTCCATGTAGCTGACGAGGTTCGGGCTGCCGAAGGCCCGCCGCAGCCGCGTCAGCCAGTCGACCGAGTCGGACATGGCCGACGTCGACGGCGAGGCGCTGCCGAACACGACCGCCTCCGGCCCGGACTCGGCGGCGATCGCCGTCAGCCGGGCCGCGACGGTGGCCAGCGCCTCGTCCCAGCCGATGCGCTCCCAGCCGGGGTCGGCCGCGCCCTTCGGAGCGGTCCGCCGCAGCGGGTGCAGCAGCCGGCCGGGGTGCGCGACAATCTCCGGCGCGGCCTTGCCCTTGACGCAGAGGGCCTGCCCGGTGGGGTGGCCGGGCAGCGGGCGCAGGGCCAGCAGGCGCCCGTCCTCGACGGTCGCGGTGGCCCCGCACCGGGACACGCACAGCGGGCAGAACGTCGCCACTTCGGTCGCCATCGGCGCCTCCATCCGGAGCATTCATCGTGGCACCGGCGCGCTCCGGCGGCGCACTACAAGTTGATAAAGGAAATTCCGTGGGAAATTCCCGTCCCGGTAATTTGGTGGCGCAAACGGGGGTGGACGGAGTTCAGTCGGCTCCCATGGTGCACGGAAGGTGCGACAAGCGGTTCGGAGAAGTGCGCGACGCGCTCGCGGCGTCGTTGGCCAAGGATGACGTCGGCGCTTCGGTCGCGGTCGTCGTCGACGGCGAGTGCGTGGCCGATCTGTGGGGCGGGTACGCCGACGCGGCGAAAACCGTGGCCTGGGAAGAAAACACGATCACCAACGTCTTTTCCAGCACCAAGACGATGCTCGCCCTGTGCGCTTTGGTCCTCGCCGATCGGGGCGACCTCGACCTCGACGCGCCGCTCGTCCGGTACTGGCCCGAGTTCGGCGCCGCGGACGTGCGAGTGCGGCACGTCCTGTCGCACACCGCGGGACTTCCGGTCTGGGACACGCCGATCACCTTCGACGATCTGGCCGACTCGCCCAAGGTCACCGCGCTGCTCGCCGCGCAGGAACCGCGGTGGACGCCCGGGGAAATCGGCTGCTACCACGCGCTCACGCAAGGGTTTCTGCTCGGTGAGGTCGTCCGCCGGATCACCGGCCGGACCATCGGGGCGTTCTTCGCGGCGGAAGTCGCCGGGCCGCTGGGCGCCGATTTCCACATCGGACTGCCCGACCGCCTTCACGACCGCGTCGCGCCGTCCCTCGCGCCGCCCGGCGGGCTGACCGTGCCGCCGCCCACCGAGCTCTTCGACGCCGCCCCGAACCCGGTGTTCGTGCCCGAGGACACGAACACCGCGGCGTGGCGGCGCGCGGAGATCCCGTCGGGCGCCGGCTACGGCAACGCCCGGTCGGTGGCGGCCGTCCAGTCGGTCCTCACGTCCGGCGGCGCGGGGTTGCTGTCGCGGGCCGGGTGCGAGCGGGCCCTGGAGGAGCAGTACCACGGCCTCGACCACGGCCTGGGCGTCCCGATGCGGTACGGCCTGGGCTACGGCATCAGCGGCCGCACGTGCTTCTGGGGCGGCATGGGCGGTTCCCTCGTGTTCAACGACCTCGACGCCGGCCTCACCGTCGCCTACGCGATGAATCAGATGCTCGACGCCGTCGTCGGCGACGGCCGCGGCATGACCATGGTCGCCGCGGCCTACAGCGGCCTGGGGTAGGCGTCAGCCGATCCGGTACAGGTGCCCGTCGCGGACGGCCAGCACGGTCAGCGGCCCGGTCGTCGGGCCCGCCGTCGCCTGCCAGGCCGTCGCGCCCGGTGCCGCGGCCTGGCCGGCGGTGAGCGGCAGGCCCGCAATGCCGCCGCCGGTCACCGTGCCGGCCGGGTCGGTGACGAGGATGCAGTCCGGCCGGCCGCCGTCGAGGGTCACCCAGCCGGTGACGATCGCGCCGGGGTCGGTGGCCGGGGCGTCGAGTGCTCCGCGCACCGGCCGGGCCGTGCCGAGGTCGACGTGGCTGCCGAGCTCGGGACCGTGGCAGCCCAAGGTGAACGCGCTGCTGAACGGGTACGCCTGCAGCGCGCGGGCGGCGGGACCGGCGGCGCGCTGGATGTGCAGGGCCTCCAGCGCCGCGGGCGCGTCGACGCGCAGCGCGATCGCGGACAGGCTGAGCGGGGCGTAGCTGCGGCGGACCTGGTCGGCCTTGCCACCGCCGATCGCGTGCGTCACCAGCGCCAGGGTGACGACGGCCGCGACGACGTACCGGTGTGGCCACTGTGGACGGTGCAGGACGGCCAGCACCGTCAGCGCGCTCGTCGCCAGCGCCGCGACCAGGACGTACCGGCTGATGAGCCCGACGTTGCCACCGGGCACGTTCGCCGTCGTGCGGCCGAGTGCGAGCATCGACGCCAGCGCGAAGGCGTAGAGCGCCAGCCCGGCCCAGCCCGCGTCGGCCGACGGCCGGGTGGTGACCGTCCGGCGCAGCAGCAGGCCGAGCCCGGCGATCGTGAGCCCGCCGCCGATCACCGCGACGACGGCGACGTCGACCGACCACAGCCCGCCGACGGCGGCGGCGACGACGGAGAGGCGTCCGTCTGGGTCGAAGGCCGCCGAAGCGCCCGACTGCGACCCGGCGGGCTTGGTGAGCCACCACGCGCCGAGGACCACCACACCGGCCGCGGCCGGCAGCGCGACCCGCAGCCGGGATTCCCGGCGCAGCCAGGCCACGCAGGCGAGCACGAACCAGATCGGCAGGGCGGCGCCGAAGCAGAGGCACCCCACGACGGCGGCCGCGGACGCGCCGGCCAGGCGGCCGCGGTGAGCGCAGGCGACGGCGATCGTGCACGCCGTCACCGCGGGGACCCAGCTGATGCCGTTGGTGCCCTGCTCCCAGAGTTCGGTGGCGTGGGAGGAGAACAGCAGCCACGAGACGGCGGCCGTCAGCGGGCCGCGGGCGGGGTGTTCGGGCAGCATCGTGCGCAGTGCCAGCACGGCGACCCCGAGCAGGACGACCGTCAGGACGGTCAGGACGCGGTTGTCGCCGCCGAACCACGCCGCGTCGGCGTAGAAGAGCAGCGACGGCACGACGAACGGCTGGTCGAGGTGGTAGGTGAAGACCTGCCCGAGCAGGAGGTGGCCGCCGTCGTCGGTGATCTTGGCGAAGACGTGCCAGTAGTCGAGCAGCACGGCCATCCGCGGCGCCCGCACGGCGGCCAGCAGCGCCAGCCCGGCGGGCAGGGCGGCGAAGAGCCACCACGCGAGGTCCGGCAGCCGCCGGGTCGCGCGCCCGGCCGGGGAGGCGACCCGCGGGATCGGCGCGGTGACGTCCGGTCCGGGTGCGTCGGCGAGCGCTGGCTGCGTCATGGATCTCCTGCCGGGAGCGGTGGGGGCCGCCGAATGGTAGCCGCGGCCGGGGTCAGTGCGGCTCGGCCGGCGCCCACAGCCCGTCCGCGTCGCCGGCCTCGAGCCGGCCCCGGTAGACCCCGATCTTCCGGTCGATCAGCTTCAGGTTCTCCTCCAGCTCCGCCAGCCTCGCCAGCACGTCGGCGCGGTGCTCTTCCAGCAGCGCCAGGCGTTCCGCCTCGTTGCCGCGGCCGGCGGCGACCAGGTCCGCGTAGCGACGGATCGTCTTGATCGGCATGCCCGTCGCGCGGAGCTTGGTGCAGATCTTGATCCAGTCGAGGTCCAGCTGCCGGTAGCGCCGCCGTCCGCCGCTGGTGCGGTCGACGCGGGTCACCACCAGGCCCGCGCGTTCGTAGTAGCGCAGCGTGTGCGCGCTGACCCCGGTGCGGCGGGCCGCGTCCGCGATGGTCAGCCCCTCCGCGGGGATCGGGTTGACTTCGAGCACGCTCTAAATCCTAGCGTCGAAAGCATGACAACCAACCGTCCCGGCCTCGTGCTCGCGATCTGCTGCGCCAGCATCGTCGTCGTGGTGATGGACATCTCGATCGTCACCGTCGCCCTGCCCGCGATCCGCCGTGACCTGGGCGCTTCCGTCTCCGGCCTGCAGTGGACCGTCGACGCCTACACGCTGGTGCTGGCCGCCTTCCTGGTGCTCGCCGGGTCCGCCGCCGACCGGTTCGGCCGCAAGCGGGTCTTCCGGTGCGGGCTCGCGCTGTTCGGCCTCGGCTCGCTGCTGTGCAGCCTGGCGCCGGGCATCGGCTGGCTGATCGCCGCCCGGGCGCTGCAGGCCGTCGGCGGCACCATGCTGAACCCGGTCGCGATGGCCATCGTCGCCACCACCTTCCCCGCGCCGGCCGAGCGCGCCCGCGCCATCGGCGTGTTCGGCTCGATGTCCGGCCTGGCCCTGGCGCTCGGGCCGATCCTCGGCGGCGTGCTCGTCGACGGCTTCGGCTGGCGGGCCGTCTTCTGGGTGAACGTCCCGGTCATCGTCGCCGCGCTCGTCGCCACGACGCTGTTCGTGCCCGAGTCGCGGGCGCCGCGGGCCCGCCGCTTCGACCCGGTGGGGCAGGTGCTCGTGCTGCTGGTGCTCGGCAGCGTCGTCGCCGCCCTCATCGAGTCGCACCGGCTGGGCTGGACGTCACCGTGGATCCTCGGCCTGCTCGCCCTCGCCGGGCTCGGCGTGCTGGGCATCGTGGCCTACGAGCCGCGCCGCGCCGACCCGTTGCTCGAACTGCGCCTGTTCCGCAGCGTGTCCTTCAGCGCGGCGATCGTCATGGCGCTGTTCGCGCTCTGCGGGTTCGGCGCCTTCCTCTTCGTGACGACGCAGTACCTCCAGGACGTCCGGGGCATGACCCCGCTGACGGCGGGCCTGTGCCTGCTCCCGGTCGGCGTGCTCGTGCTGCTGCTGTCGCCGCGGACCGGGCGGTTCGTCGGCACGCGCGGGCCGCGCGGGCCGCTGGTCGTCGCCGGTGCCGCGCTCGCCGCGGGCGGCGCCGCCTCGGCGTTCCTCGGCCCGGCGACGCCGCTGCCCGTCGTGCTCGCCACCTTCCTGCTGTTCGGCGTGTTCCTCGGCACGGTGAACCCGCCGATCACCAACACCGCCGTCTCGGGGATGCCGGCGTCGATGGCCGGGGTGGCCGCGTCGCTGGCCTCCGCCGGACGGCAGACCGGCACCACCCTGGGGGTCGCGCTCTCGAGCCTGGGCCACGGCGTGTGGTGGCTGGTCGCCGGGCTCGGGGCCGGCGTCCTGGTCCTGGCGCTGCTCAGCACCGGACGCCGGGCGGCCGCGACGGCCGACCGGGCGGCGGCGCTGTTCGACGAGCTCAGCCTCCCGCGACCGACGGGATGATCTGCACCTCGGCGTCCTCGCGCAGCACCGTCGCGGGGCCGTCGCGGCGGCGGCACTCCTCGCCGTCGACGTAGAAGTTGACGTACCGGCGCAGCCCCGCCTGCTCGTCGCGCAACCGCCGTTCCAGCGCCGGGTACCGCTCGGCGAGCGCGTCGAGCAGGGCACCCAGCGTGGCCGGCTCGGCGACCTCGACGTCCAGCCGGGCTTCGCCGCCGGCTTTCTCCCGCAGCGTCCCGGGCAGCAGCACGGTGATCCGCACGGTCACACCCTCGCGGCGCGGACGCTCAGCACGTCGGGCAGGTGCGCCGCGACGAGCTGCCAGCTGTCGCCGTCGTCGCGGCTGGCGTAGACGTCGCCGGTCCGCGAGCCGAAGTACACCCCGGCCGGGTCGGCGTCGTCGGTGCACATCGCGTCCCGCATGACGCCGGCCCAGTACCCGTCCGGCAGGCCGGGGCCCAGCGCCTCCCACGACTTCCCGGCGTCCTCGCTGCGGTACACGCGGCAGTGGCCCTCCGGCGGGAACCGCATCGCGTCGGCGGCCAGCGGGAAGGTGTAGATCACCTCGGGCCGGTTCGGGTGGACGACCATCGGGAAGCCGAAGTCGCTGGGCAGGCCGTCGGCGATCGACTGCCAGGTCGCGCCCGCGTCGTCGCTGCGGTAGACGCCGTGGTGCACCTGCGCGAACAGCCTGTCCGGCTCCGCGGGGTGCCGGGCGACCTTGTGCACGCAGTGGCCGTATTCGGGGTACGGGTCGGGCACGTGGACCGCCTTGATGCCGGTGTTGCTGGCCTCCCAGGACTCGCCGCCGTCCTCGGTGCGGTAGACGCCGCCGGTGGACATGGCCACGGTGACGCGCCGGGGGTCGGTGGGGTGCGGGAGCACGGTGTGGATGGCCTTGCCACCGCCCCCGGGCGTCCAGTGTTCGCGGTGCGGGTGGTCCCACAGGCCGCGGACGAACTCGTAGGTGCGGCCGCCGTCGGTGGAGCGGAACAGGGCGGACGGCTCGGTGCCGGCGTAGACGACGTCCGGCTCGCTCGCCGGGCCCGGCACGAGCTGCCAGGCCCTCGCCAGTGACTCGCCGGTGTCGGCCGGGAACGCGATCGGGGCGTGGTCGGGTTCGGCCCAGGTCGCGCCCAGGTCGTCGCTGGTGGCCACGCTCGGCCCGTAGTGCTCGCTGGTGACCCCGGCCAGCAGCCGCGGGGTGGCTCGGCGCGTGTCGATGCCGACCGCGTACACCTCGGTCATCGGGTGGTGCGGGCCGGTCACTTCCCAGGTGACCCGGTCATCCGTGCTGGTGGCCAGCCACAGACCCTTGCGCGTTCCGATCGCGAGCAGGACGGACATCGAACACCCTCTCCGTGGTGATGCAGGTCACAGGTACTCTGCCCGAAAATCGCCCCGGGGAAATGTCGAACACCGGACCGGTGCGTTCGACGCGGGGGTGAAGGCCGGTCACCGCGTCCGGGAGAACGCACCGGACCCCGGCCGACGAACAGAGGGAGCAGACCATGCGGTTTCTCATGATGCACCGGGTCGACGAGCACGACCCCCGGTCGTGGAACCCGAGCCAGGAGTTCATCGCGAAGATGGGCGGGTTCATCCAGGAGGCGGCGGAGAAGGGCATCCTGATCACCGCGGAGGGCGTCCACCCGACGGAGAAGGGCTCGCTGGTCCGCAAGGCGCGCGGCGCCGCGATCCGCGTGACCGACGGGCCGTTCGCCGAGGCCAAGGAGGTCATCGGCGGGTTCGCGCTGATCAACGCGGCGGACCGGGCGGAGGCCGTCGAGTTCGCCAAGCGGTACGTCGAGCTGTTCGACCAGGAGATCGAGGTGGAGATCCGCCAGGTCGTGGAGTTCGACGAGCTGCCGACGCAGGACTGACGTCGTCCGGTGGCGCTAGGCTGACCGGGACTGTTCTCCTGGGGGTTCGAACGATGTTCCTGGTCACCGGCGCCACCGGCAATGTCGGCGCGGAAGTGGTTTCGGCACTCGCGGCGGCGGGCGCCCCGGTCCGGGCGCTGGTGCGCCGTCCGGACGTCCGGCTGCCGGACGGGGTCGAGGCCGCGGTGGGCGATCTCAACTCGCCCGAAAGCCTCACCGACGCCTTGAAGGGTGTCGAGGGCGTTTTCCTGCTGTCCGGCTACGAGGACGTGTCCGGCCTGCTGCGGGAGGCCGGGGTACGGCGGGTCGTGCTGTTGTCCGGGGGCTCGGCGGCGCTGGAGGACCTGGACAACGCCGTCTCCCGGTACATGACGCTGTCCGAGCGCGCGCTGCGGGAATCGGGCCTGGACTGGACGTTCCTGAGGCCGCGCGCGTTCATGTCGAACGCCCTGCGCTGGCTGCCGCAGCTGCGCGCGGGCGACACGGTCCGCGTCCAGTTCCCGGACGTCCCGGTGGCCTGCATCGACCCGGCCGACATCGCGGCGGTGGGGGCGCTCGCGCTGGCCGGTGGGCACGAAGGGCTGGTGCACGAGCTGACCGGGCCGGTGGCGATGCGGCCGGTGGAGCAGGTTTCGGTGCTGGGTTCGGTGCTGGGGCGCGATCTGCGGTTCGTGGGACTGTCGAACGACGAGACGCGGGCGGAGCTCGAGGCGGGCATGCCGCGTGAGTACGTCGACGCGTTCTGGAACTTCTACGTCGACGGGACCCTGGACGAGGCGACCGTGCACCCGACGGTGCCGGAGGTGACCGGGCGCCCGGCGCGGACGTTCGGCGAGTGGGCCGAGGCGCACGCGGGCGCCTTCCGCTGATTTCCGCCCCGAGCCTGTCCAACGGGCCGGCCGTCGTTCGTAGTGCTGGCGTACGGCAACCGAGCCAGGAGGAACCATGAAGTACCTGATGCTGATCAACGCCGCTCTCGACGCCGACGGCGCGCCCACCGGCTGCAGCACGCCCGAGGACTGGATGCTGTTCGACAAGTCCCTCAAGGAAGCCGGGGTGTACGTCGGCGGCGACTCGGTCGCCGACTTCACCACGGCCGCCTCGGTCCGGGTCGACGAGCGCGGCGAGCGGCTCGTCACCGACGGCCCGTTCGCCGAATCCCGGGAGGTGCTCGGCGGCTACTTCGTCGTCGACGTGCCGGACCTCGACGTCGCGCTCGACTGGGCGGCCCGCTGCCCGGGGGCCCGCGACGGCGGATCGATCGTGGTGCGGCCGCTCGCCGGCTACGAAGGCTGACGGGGTGGCGGGGCGGGTGGACGCCTCGGTCGAGGCGGTGTTCCGGGAGGAGCGCGGGCTGCTGCTCGCCGCGCTCGTCCGCCGGTTCGGCGACCTCGACCTCGCCGAGGAGGTGACGTCGGAGGCGATCGAGGCGGCGCTGGTGCACTGGCCGGCCGAGGGCGTGCCGCCGAAGCCGGGCGCCTGGCTGATGACGACGGCCCGGCGCAAGGCCGTCGACCGGCTCCGCCGCGACCAGGCCTACGCGGCCCGGCTCGCGGTGCTGCAGGTCGAGGCCGACCGCGCGGCGCCCGCCCCGCCCCTGTCGGACGGCGACCTGCCGGACGAGCGGTTGCAGCTGTTCTTCACGTGCGCCCACCCGGCGCTGCCGGCCGAGGACCGCACGGCGCTGACGTTGCGCTGCCTCGCCGGGCTGACGACGCCGGAGGTGGCGCGGGCGTTCCTGGTCCCGAGCGCGACAATGGGCAAGCGGATCGTGCGGGCGAAGAACCGGATCCGCACGCTCCGGATCCCCTTCCGCGTGCCGGACGCGGACGAGCTGCCCGGGCGGCTGCCGGGTGTGCTGCAGGTCGTCTACTCGATCTTCACCGAGGGGTACGCGGCCAGTTCGGGCCCGGACCTGCAGCGGCTCGACCTGGCGGAGGAGGCCATCCGCCTGGCTCGCATCCTCCGGCGGTTGCTGCCGGGGGAGCGGGAGGTCGCGGGCCTGCTGGCCTTGCTGCTGCTGGTGCACGCCCGCCGCGACGCCCGCACCGGCCCGGCCGGCGACCTGGTGCTGCTGGACGACCAGGACCGCGGCCGCTGGGACCAGGCGCTGATCTCCGAGGGGACGAAGCTGGTGACGGTGGCCCTGACCGGCGGACCCCCGGGCTGGTACGGAGTCCAGGCGGCGATCGCGGCCCTGCACGACGAGGCGGCGGACGTGGCGGGCACGGACTGGCCGCAGATCGTGGCGCTCTACGACGTGCTGCTGGGGCTGGCGCCGTCACCGGTGGTGGAGCTGAACCGCGCGGTGGCGGTGGCGATGCGCGACGGACCGGCGGCAGGGCTGGCGTTGCTGGACGGCTTGGCGGGGGAGCCGAAGTTGCGCGGGTACAGCCCGTTCGCGGCGGCTCGGGGTGACTTGCTCAGCCGGCTCGGGCGGCACGAGGAGGCGGCTGCGGCGTACCGGGAGGCGTTGTCGCTGGCCGGAACCGAGCCCGAGCGGGCCCATTTGCGGGGGCGGCTGGGGGAGTGAGGCGCTGTTCCGGGGTGCGGACAGTCGCATGTGGACATACCCGGTCGAGTGATGAACTCGTGTTCGATGGTCGGTAGCTTGGAGGTATGACCAGCGACGCGACTGTGTGTTCCTCCGAGGCGGTGGCTTTTGCCGACCGCGTCGGGGAGTTCGTCGCGTGCATGCGGTCTGCTGAGGCGGGGCTTGGGGCGTTGCTGGTGGAGATCGAGCAGCGCGGGGTGATGGAGCTGTTCGGGTATCGCTCTGTCGCTCGGTTGTTGGAACATCTCGCCGATATTCCCAAGGCTGCTGCTGAACGGTTGGTGAAGCGCGCCCGCTTGCTCAACCCGGGCCGTAACCTCGATGGCAGCCCGATCCCCGCTTTGGCGCCCGCCACCGGTGCTGCTGCTCTCGCGGGGCAGTTGAGCAAC
>NZ_BNAW01000009.1 GCF_014654205.1 Amycolatopsis bullii | reverse complement strand
TGCCCTGCATCTGCGGGACGGACTTGGTCGTCGTGGCCAGGGTCCGGGCCGCCGCCCGGCTCAGGCTCGACGGCGCCGGCTCGGATTCCACCTGCTCGGATCCCACCGGGTCGGTGACAGTCACAACGAGGACCACCCAATCATTCGCGTTCGGCACGTGCCCGCCCCAGCCGGCACGCCGGTCAGACCTGCTATTCACTGATATGTGCGGGTTTCGTGGCGCCGCGAAATCAACATAGCAACCGAGTCCGGCCGCACAATGACACGATCGGGTCACCGGGTTAATGGCGGGCGCGGCACTCGATCATTCTCGGATGATGTTCGACGGGGCTGGTCACCGGCTGTCCGCGGACGTCACTCGGTCGTGAAAAAGCCTGCTCGGCAGCGCGGTTCATGGTTGCCCAGCGGTACGACGCGGTGGCGGGTACCCCGCTTTGGCTGCGCCGAATCGGCGAATTTCGCCTGCCGGTGCGGCCACTTGGATGAATTCGCTGTTTTCTGTTGTCCGCCCGGAAACGGATGACTAACTTGAGCGTGCCCGGTTGTGGAATGCCGGGCCGTGCTTCCCGCAGTCCGCGGGCGAAAGGACCTGGATGAACATCTTCGTGGCCGGCAGTCTCTGGGTGGCCGGTGCGGCCTGCGTCGGCGGACTGATCGCCTACCTGGTCCGCCGGTTCGGCCGGGACGACGAGGGCAGGCCCGGCAACAACGACGCGGCGGGCCAGGTGTTCACCATCGTCGGCGGGCTGCACGCGGTCCTGGTCGCCTTCGTCCTCATCTCGCTGTACGACTCGGTGAGCACCGTGAGCCAGAACGCGCAGACCGAGGCCGACAGCCTGGTCGCGGCCACCTGGGCGGCCGACGCGCTGCCGGAGGCGACGAAGGACCGCGTCCACCAGCTCGCCACGGCGTACGCGCACACGGTCCAGGAGCAGGAGTGGCCGCGCCTGGCCGAGGGCAGCGAGGTGCCGGCCACCGGCGCGACCCAGCTGGACCAGATGCGCCTGGCGGTCGCGGAAGCGCCCGCCGACGGCGACTGGGAGCTGGACCGCAAGACCGAGGCCAGCGACCAGCTCTGGTCGGTCTACCAGGCCCGGCAGCAGCGGCTGAGCCACTCCGGCGCCGGCGGGGTCGGCGCGGTCGTCTGGTTCGCGCTCATCCTCGGCAGCCTGATCACCGCGATCCTGCTGCCCAACCTGTTCGGCGGCACGCGGCTGGCCGCCCACATCATCATCGTGTCCACCCTGGCCGGCACGATCACGCTGCTGCTGTTCGCGATCTACCAGCTGCAGAACCCGTTCAGCGGTGGGGTGAGCGTGCCCCCCGAGGCGTTCACCTCGGCGCTGGCCAGGCTGGTTTGACCGGCACGCGGACCCGCTGGGCGGCGGCGTTCGGGGTGGCCGCGGCGGTCTCGGCGCTGCTCGCGGCGTCGGGCTGGCTCACGCCCCCGGCGGCCCACCTCGCGGTGGCGCGGCCGCCGGGCGGCTGCACGATCCTGCAGGCGGAGAACGAACGCACTGGCGCGCCCACGACCCTGCGACGGCTCTCCCTGCCCGGCGGGGTCACGCAGCGGGTGAGCCAGGCCGGGTACTGGATCAACGCGATGGGCTACTCCGCAGCGCAGGGCGTGGTCTACGGCGTCGCCGACGGCACCCGCGCCGGCCGGTACCACGGCGCGCACGCGGTGCGGATCGACGCCGCCGGCGTGGTCACCGATCTGGGCGTGATCGGCCGGGCCGGCACGCCGCACCCGGTGTGGAGCCCGGTCACCGGCGCCACCGCGGGCGCGATCGACGGCGACCGCTGGTACGTCCGGCAGGGCAGTGATCTGTACACAGTGGACATCGACCCGGGGGACGCGGACTACCTGCGGGTGGTGCACCGGACCGCGCTGCGGCCGGTTTCGCTCGCCGTCGGCGTCGACGACTTCGCCGTCGACCCGGCGGACGGGCTGCTCTACGGCGTCTCGGCGACCTCACACGGCGGCAGTTCGGTGGTCACCATCGACCCGGCGAGCGGAAAGGTCGCGGTGGTGCCGGGGCTGCGGTTCCCCGAAGGCGGCGCGTACGGGTCGGTCGTGCTCGCCTCCGGCGTGCTCTACGCCACGGCCAACCACTACGGGCAGCGCAGCGTCACGTTCCGCCTGCCGCGCGACGGCTCGGGCCCGGCCACCGAGGTCGCGACCGGGCCGCCGCTGGTGAGCGGCGACGCCGCCGGGTGCATCGCGGAGGCACCCACGCCCCCGCCCCCGCCCCCGCCGACGACACCTCCGGAGCAGTCGTCACCTCCCCCGAGCACGCCCCCGGAGCAGTCGTCACCCCCACCGTCGACCCCGTCCCGGACCGAGGTGCCGCCCGCCACGCAGGCACCGGAGCCGTCACCCCTGCCGCCACCACCGGTCGAACAGCCCGTCGTCGTGCCGCCGGCCCCGGTGCCGGCTCCCACGCCGGCCCCGGTGGTCACGCCCACGCCGTCCACCCCGGCCCCGCCACCCCCGCCGCCGACGACCCCGCGCGCGCGTCCGGAGAAGCCGGCCGAGCCGGTGGTCCGGGACACCGGACGGCGGACCGAGGAGAAACGCCGCTGGGGGCTGACGGCACTGCTGCTCGTGCTCGGCGGGGGCGCCGCGGTCGCCCACGTGCGCCGGCACCGGTGAGCCGGCGTCAGTACTTGAACTGGTCGACGTTGTCGGCGGTGATGAGCAGGGGGTCGCCCAGCAGGACGGTCTTCGTGGCCGCGTCGTACTTCACCGCCGGCAGCTCCAGGCTCACCTTGTTGACCGGGCCCAGTGGCTTGCCGTCGGCGACCTGCTTCGCCGTCCACGCGGTCAGGTAACCCAGCGACTCGACGTTCCACAGCACCGACTGCGAGCACGAGCCGTCGAGCAGGAACGGCTTGATGGCCTGCGGCGTCCCGACGCCGACGGTGAACACCCGGCCGATCTTCTCCTCGTCGCCGACGGCCTTCGCGACCCCCGGCGCGGACGTCGTGCACTCGCCGATCAACCCGGTCAGGCCGGGGTGGCTGGTCATGAGCTGCTTCGCGATGGCCGTCGCGGCGGCCTCGTCTTCGCCCGCGTACACGGTGTCGACGAGCTCGGCCTTCGGGTAGTGCGCGGCCGCGTACTCCTTTTGGACGGCGATCCACGAGTTGAGGTTCGCCGCGGCCGGGCCGCAGGAGACGATCGCGTACTGGCCGGCGCCGCCGGTCTTCGCCATCAGCGCGTCGACGAGCGCGGTGCCGATGCCCTGGGCGCTGGCCTGGTTGACGAACACCTCGCGCTGCGTGCCCGGCGCGTCGGTGTCCGAGGTGAGCACGTGGATGCCCTTCGCCCTGGCCTCGGCGATCACGCCCGCGAGCGCGGCCGGGTCGTTGGGGGCCACCACGATGACGTCGACCTTCTTCGCGATCAGGTCGCGCAGGATCGTCACCTGCGCGGCCGGGTCGACGGTCGCCGGGCCGGTCGAGTGCCAGGTGACGCCCAGCTGCTTCGCCGCCTCGAGGCCGCCGTTGTCCATCGCCTCGAAGTACGGGATGCCGCGGACCTTGGGCACGAACTCGATCCGGGTCGGCGGCGCGGCCGGCGCGTTGCCCAGCTGGTCCGAGCAGCCTCCGAGCGCGAGGGCCGCCACCAGCGGCAGCATCGCGACCAGCCGGAAGGTCTTCGTCGGCGCTCGCATCCCCACCCGTTCCTCAGGATTTCGATCAGTTCGATGGGTCTGCGCATGGTGGAGACCAAGGGCGAACGTAGGGCCCCGGGTAACTGTGGTCAACGGGATGTGCGCAAAGGGTTACGGAAGTGAGTTCTGCTCCGGCAGATATCCCCTGGTCAGCTTCGATTGACCACGCTGCGTGACTACGATCCGTCTGTCTGTGCCTGCGCCGGACCGTCGGCACTGTGACGCGCGGAACGTGCGCACAGTACCCCCCAGGGGTATAGTCACCGGCATGAACGAACAGCACGGGGCTTCGTGGGCGACAGCGATCCAGGCGACTCTGCACTGCCTGACCGGCTGTGCCATCGGTGAGGTGCTCGGCATGGTGCTGGGCACGGCGTTCGGCCTCCACAACGCGGCGACGGTGGTCCTGTCGATCGCGCTGGCCTTCGTCTTCGGCTACGGCCTGACCATGCGGGGCGTGCTGAAGTCGGGGATGAACCTCCAGGCGGCCTTCAAGGTCGCGCTGGCCGCGGACACCGTGTCGATCGCCGTGATGGAGCTGATCGACAACACCGTGGTCGTGGCGATTCCCGGGGCGATGGACGCCGGGCTGGCCAGTGTCCTGTTCTGGCTGGCCCTGGTGCTCTCGCTGGCGGTCGCGTTCGTCGTCACGGTGCCGGTCAACAAGTGGATGATCGGGCGCGGTCTCGGTCACGCCAAGGTGCACGCGCACCACCACCACTGAACACGGCGCGCGCGTCCGGGGAGGTGGCGGCCTCCCCGGACGCCGCTACACGCGCGAAAGGTCGATCGCGCGGTCCACCTTGCGCCGGTCGAGCACCCGCAGGATGCCTTCCAGCAGGTAGTAGTCGGCGTAGGGGAGTGACACCTCGACGCCGTCCTCGGCCGGGCGGTTCCGCGTGCAGCGCGCGACGCTCGCCTCGGCCCGGGTGGACTTCGTGGTCAGGCACGTCCGCGAGACCGCCGTGAGGATCCGCAGCGCGCTCTCCCGGTACTGCGGGCGGTGCGTGAGCTCGGCGAGGTCCAGCAGGCCGCACGCCATGATCACGCCCGCGGAGGCGTCCTTGACGTCGTTTGGCGCCTGCGGGGCCAGGTAGTCCCACACCGGCACGTGGTCGGGCGTCAGCCGCGACAGCGCGAAGTCCGCGAGCCGCCGGGCCGTGGTCAGGAACTCCGGGTCCCCGGTGCGCCGGTGGATGGTGGTGAACCCGTAGACGCCCCAGGCCTGCCCGCGCGACCAGCACGACGCCGGGCTGTAGCCCTGCACCGTGTTCGGCCCGATCGGCGCGCCGGTGACCGGGTCGAAGTCGAACACGTGCGGCGTCGACCCGTCGGGGCGCAGGAAGTTCCGCTGCGCGGTCTTCGCGTGCGCGACGGCGATTTCGAGGTAGCGCGGATCCTGGGTCTGCGCACTGGCGAACGCGAGCAGATCGAGGTTCATCATCGTGTCCATGATGACCCGGCCGGCGTTGTTCGGGTCGGACAGCGCGCCCCAGGCACGGATGAACCGGCCCGCCGGGTTGTAGCGCTTGATCAGCGACGACGCGGCCTGCACCGCGCCCGCCTTCCACTTCTCGTCGCCGGTGAGCCGCCACGCGGTCACCCACGAGGGGTAGAACAGGAAACCGAGGTCGTGCGTGCCCGTGTCGTTCTGGCGCGGCGCGAGTTTTTCCGCGGAGGCCAGTGCGAGGGTCTTGAATTGTTCTTCGCCGCTGTGCAGCCAGGCCAGCCACAACTGGCCGGGCCAGAATCCGCCGACCCAGTCGCCGTTCTGCGAATAGGTCCATTTCTCGAACTTCGTGCCGACCGGGAACGCGGTGACGCCGGGGGCCACCGCGCGGAGCTTGGCCACCGCGTAATCGGCCGCTTGGCGGAGCGTCCGGGTGGCCGAGGCCTGGTCAGGGGTGGCCGCCGATGCGGTCGTGGTGGGGCTGGCGCCCACCGCCACCGCGGCACCGGCCGCGGTGGTCAGCAGGGTTCTCCGGGAAACGCTCACAGGTACCCGCCATTCCGTGATTTCGGGGGGAGGAGAGTGCCCGGAATTTTTGCACGGCAGATGGGCCGTTGTACACCCGGCGGAAGCCCGTTCACGTTTGTGAAAAGTGTGCCGCTGAGCGGAATGGCGGGGAAATGGGCGAAGGCCCGGCGGGGGACACCGGGCCTTCGCCGTTGTCGCGGGGTGAGGGCAGTCAGCCGCGCGACGATTTTCAGCAGTGCGGGGCGACCGGCTGGTCGGAACCCGTCTGCAGGTAGGTGTCGGACACGTAGTGCCCGGGGCCGATCCGGTCCCAGATGTTGCCGGTGCCGAACTTGCCGGTGACGGTGTCACCCTCGACGTAGCACTCGATGTTCACCTTGGCGTAGTTCGCCGCGAGGCCCTTGATGGCGGCCGAGGTGCTCGCGCTCGCCCGGACGTTCATCGGGTCGCCCGCCGTGCTCACGACACCGGTCGGGCCGGAGCCGGTCCACAGGTAGGTGACGTTCACGTTGCCGTTGTCCGACATGCCGAGCCCGTCCCAGAAGACACCGTCGGCGAGGTCGATGCCGGCCGGGTTCTGCACCTTGTAGCCGAGGCCGCTCTTGCCGCCGTTGTAACCGTTGTGGTACGCGGCATACGCTTCCGGCTGGCCCTGCGGCAGGTCCTTGAACTTCGTCCGCACCGACGACGGGTTCCAGTAGTCGTCCTGCTCGTTCCACGGGCCGACGTCCCACACCGGCGCGTATTCGCACTTGCTGCCGTCGGTCCGGCAGACGCGCACGGAGTAGTTGCCGGTGCCCTTGGGGGCCAGCGCCTTGCCGGAGGGCAGCGCGACGAAGTGGTCGCGGCTGGTGATGACGTGGCCGTTGGCGGTGGTCCCGCCGGGCAGGCCTTCGCGGGTGCCGTAGACCTTGTAGGTCAGCTCGGTGCCGGCGGTGAGGGCGTTGACCTGCGGGGCGTTGTCGGCGTCGAGCTTGACGCTCGTGACCGACGGGCGCACGCCGTCGGTGGAGCTGTGCAGGCTGATCCGCACCTGCACCTCGTTCACGGCGCTCTTCAGCGTGGTCCCGGCCGGGGTCCACTCGGTCCAGTCGTCCGCCCCGGTCCGGCCGCGGACGTCGACGTCGACCGAGGTGCCCTTGGGGGTGTCGGCGGTCAGTTCGGCGCTGACGCGGTTGGTCGGCGAGCCGAGCCGGTGCCCGTCGGTGGTGAGGCTGCCCTCGCTGCCGGCGAACACGCGGGCGGTCCGGTGCCACGCGGCGTCGGCCAGGGTGAGCGTGCCGCCCGCTCCGGTGACGTTGACGTCGTTGCTGTCCACTGTGGACAAGTCGGCGGTCCAGCCGGTGCCGGTGGCGGCCTGCGCGGGGGCTCCGGCCAGAGCCGTCACCGCCCCGGCGGCCAGGACCGCCGCGGTCACGCGGCCGGCTTTCATGATCCGGATCATCCCCGGTTCTCCTCTCGCACCTGTTGTTCGAAGGTGGCGAAAGACTGACGGGACGGCGTACATGATCCGTACAAGCGGATTGTGCGTCAGGCGCCGGGCAGCAGGAGCCCCGGTGGCGGGGTCTCCCACTCGTCGAACACGGGTGGCGCGGTGCAGTCGTCGGCACTGGCCTTCGAGAGGTCGACTTCGCCGCCTTCGAAGGCGGCGCCTTCGAACTGGACGCGGCCGCTGCTGAACTCGGCGTTGTCGAAATTGACCCGGGCGCCGTCGGCGAACTGCGCGCCGCCGAACCAGACTTCGCCGCCGGTTACGCGCATTCCATCGAACGATGTCCAGCCGCGGCGGAACCGGGCCAGGCTGAACAGGAGCCGGCCGCTGCCCACCTCGATGCCCGCGAAGTCCGCGGAGCGGAGGACGGCGCGGAGGAAGTTGAACTCGTGGCCCTGCCAGCTGACCGGCGCACCCGGGCGGAGGTGGTCGCTGATCACGCTCGTGATCGAGAAGCGCACTTCGGTCTCCTCGTCGTGGTACCACGGCGAATCCAGCGCGGGCTCGTACGGCATGCGCAGGTACGCGCACAGCACGTCGATGCACACCTGGGTGCGGCCGGCAGACCCAGCGCCACCCACAGGAGCACGGTCGCGGCCGCGAACACGCCGAGCCCGGTGCAGACCACCGCGACGAGGTGTCTCCCGATCGGCCAGAGTCCGGTGGTCCGCGCACGCCGGGACGTCGAAGTCACGGCGGGATCCTAGGGCACCCGGGCGCGCCGGAAGGGCGGTTCGCTCAGGCGGAGGCGATGTGCGGCCGCTCCGGCACCACCACGACCGACGGCTCCTCCTTCGGCCGCGTCGACAGCTCCCGCCAGATGGCCAGCGCCCGCTCCGAGTAGTCCCGCGACCGCTCCGGCTGCGAAAGCGCCCGGTGCAGTTCCCCGAGCAGCTGCGAAACCTCGGCCTCCGACCGCCGGTCGCCGTTGCGGCGGTGCACCGCCAGCGAGTTCACCAGCAGCAGCTGCGCGTGCGCGAAGTCCCCGCTGTGCAGGCACAGTTCGCCGAGGTTCTGGTTCGCGTACCCCACGCAGTGGTCGTCGCCGAGGTCGGTGAAGATCGCGATGGCCCGGTCGACGTGCTCGCGGGCCGCCGCCAGGTTGCCCTGGTGCTGGAACAACAGGCCCAGCCGCTTGAGCGCGTGGGCTTCGCGGTGGCGGTCGCCGATCGAGGCCGACAGCTCCAGCGCGTCGGTGATCCAGCGCTTCGCCACCGCGTAACACCCTCGGGACATCCACACCGCGCCCGCGCCGAGGCGGGCCACCGCTTCGCCGTTCGGGTCGTCGGCTTCCGCGAACAGCTTGAGCGCCTCGTGGCAGTGGTCGAGGGCCAGGTCGTCCTCGCCCTCGATGCGGAGGATCGTCGAGACCCCGGTCAGCGCGACGGCCACGCCCTGGATGTCGCCGACCTCGTCGAACAGCTTTTTCGACGCCTCGAACGCCACCCGCGCCTCGGCGTACTCGTCCTGGTAGAGCAGGTACTGCCCGAGGTTGCGCTGGACGATCGCCTCGGCCCGCGCCGAGCCGGCCCGGCGGGCCGCCGCCAGTGCCACCAGATGGGTGCTGTGCCAGTCGTCCTGCGGGCCCCGCAGGTCGAAGTACGGCGTCAGCGCCGAAGCCAGCGGCCAGGCCAGGTCGTCGAACCCGTGCTGGGCGGCCAGCGAGACCGCCGCGACGGTCGTGTGCCGCTCGGCCGCGAACCACTCGGCCGGGTCTTCGGGCAGGACGCCTTCGGGCACGCCGGGGCGGGGGAGCTCGTCGTCGCAGTAGGCCCCGAAGAAGTGCAGCGGCATCCGGCGCGCCGCCTCGAGCGCGAGCCCCAGGTAGCCCTCCAGCACCCGCCGCAGGCCGGCCCGGGTCTTCGCCGCGTCACTCCGCTCGGCGAGTTCCACCGCGTACACGCGCAGCAGGTCGTGCAGCCGGTAGCGCGGCTGCCCGGCCGAATCCGAGCCGACCAGCTCGACGAGGTGGCCGTCGACCAGCACGTCGAGGACGTCTTCGGCGTCACGGCGGCCCAGCACGGCTGCGACCGCCCACGCCGGGAACTGGACCGGTCCGAGCAGGCCGAGCCCGCGGAAGGCGGTGGCCGCCGACATCGGCAGCAGGTCGTAGGACAGCGTCACGCTCGCGCGGACGGCGAGGTCGCCGACGCGCAGCTCGTCGAGCCTGCGGCGTTCGTCGCCCAGCCGGTCGGCCAGCAGCCGCAGCGTCCAGCCAGGCCGGTGCGTCAGCTTCGCGCCGGCCACCCGGATCGCCAGCGGCAGGTGCCCGCACTGGCGCAGGATCGCCGCGGCGCTCTCCGGCTCGGCGGCCACCCGCCCGGCGCCGACGATGCCCTCCAGCAGCCGCGCGGCCTCGGCCTCGGGCAGCAGGTCGACGTCCACCGGCTTCGCGCCGGCCAGCCCGGGCAGCCGGATCCGGCTGGTCACCAGCACCGCGCACGCCCCTGCCCCGGGCAGCAGCGGCCGCACCTGGGCCTCGCTGCCGGCGTCGTCGAGCACGACGCACATCCGCCGCCCGGCCAGCCGGGACCGCAGCAGCGCCGACCGCTCGGCCAGCTCGCGCGGCAGGCCGGCGTCCGGAATGCCCAGCGTGCGCAGGAGTTCGGCGAGCACGCTCATCGGCGCCCGCGGCGACGACGACGTGCCGGCCAGGTCCACGTGCAGCTGGCCGTCGGGGAACTCGTCGCGGACCGCGTGCGCGACCCGGACGGCGACCGCCGACTTGCCGACGCCGGGTGCGCCCGACAGTACGACCACGGCGGGCGTGCCGGAGTCCGCACGCTCGCGCAGCAGGGTCACGACGTCGCGGATCAGCGTGTCGCGGCCGGTGAAGTCCGGCAGGTCCAGGGGCAGCTGGCAGACCGGGGCGACGTCGGCGACGCGCGGGGGGAGGACGTTTTCCGGCACCAGGGTCGCGCGCAGCTCGCGCAGCCGGGCGCCCGGTTCGGCGGCGAGTTCCTCGCGCAGGACCCGCTCGGCCGACTCGTAGGCCTCGATCGCGTCCCCGGTCCGGCCCGCGGCGCGCAGGGCGACGATCAACTGCGCCCAGAGCTCTTCGCGCAGCGGGTGCTCGGTGACCAGCCCGCGCAGTTCGGCGATGGCCTCCCCGGAGCGGCCGAGGCCGATCCGCGCGCGGAGGCGTTGTTCCTGCACCGACAGCCGCAGTTCGGCGAGGCGGGCGACGGTCGCGCCCCAGCTGTGGTCGTGCGGCAGGCCTTCGAGGACTTCGCCGCGCCAGAGGGCGTCGGCCTTGTCGAGGAGTTTGAGGGCGCTTTCGGCTTCGCCGCCGTCGAGCGCTTCCTGGGCTTCGCCGGCCAAGGCGGCGAAGGCGAGGTGGTCCAGTTCGTCCGGCGACGCGGTCAGCAGGTAGCCGGAGGCCCGGCTGCTGATCCGCTCGCCCAGGCCGGGGTGGATCTCGGCGAACCGTCTTCGCAGCGAATGCACGTAGGTGCGGATGTTCGCCGCGGCCGACCGCGGCGCCGATGCCGGCCACAGCACTTCCACCAGCACGTCGGTCGAGACGACGACGTTCGGCTGCAGGGCCAGCGCGGCCAGCAGCAGCCGGGGCTTCGGCCCGCCGAGGGCGATCACGCGCCCGGCGGCGGTGACCTCCAGCGGACCGAGGACGCGGATGGCCAGCGAGGTGGTCTCAACCTGCCCGATGAGTTCCCCCATAGCCGGACTCTAGGACCGTCCGGGCGCACCGGCTAGATCCATTCGGAGTGTCTGTGCGCACACGTGCGCGCTTTGTACGGAATGTGTATGGCGCGGAGCGACGCTGCCGCCATGAAGCGATCGAAACTCCGGCGTACCGCCGGTTCCGGCCTGGTACTGGCCGCGGTCGGCGCGCTCCTGGCCGGCGGCGCGATCGAGGCGTCGGCGGCGGCGAGCGGGACCGTGAAGACCGCCGGTGACCCCCTCAACGTCCGCCGGGCACCCACCACGGCCGCCACGGCGGTCAAGACCGTCGCCAACGGCGCCACCGTCACCATCGACTGCCAGGTCAACGGCTCGTCGGTGACCGGCCCGTACGGCACCGGCACGTTGTGGGACTACGTGCCGGCGCTCGGCGGGTACATCTCGGACACCTACGTCTTCACCAACTCCGACACGCGGGTGGCGCCCGACTGCGGCGTCGGCTCGGGCAGCGGCCAGTGCGCCGACGCCTGCGCGGGCGAGGCGCAGTACCGCTCGTCCGACTCGCACTTCCTGGTCTACGACACGAATTCCGACGGCTACTCCGCCGTGGTCGCCTACTGGCTCAAGGGTGGCGCCGGGCCGTTCTACGTCTGGAACTCCGGCGGCGAAGGCACGAAGGCCGACAAGGCCGTCACGGTCGCGCACGGCGGCTGGGTCTTCTACAAGGTCTGCGTCGCGAACTACACGACCGCCAAGCCCGACCTGAAGTCCTGCAGCGACGGCATCACCGACTACGCGGCCTGAGGCCCGTCCACCACGAGAAAGGGTTTTCCCATGGGTCAGGTCAACCGGCGCAAGGTGCTGCTCGGCGGGCTCGCCGCGGTCACCGCCACCGCGGCTTCGGCGGCACTGCCGTCGTGGGCGAACGCCCGCACCACGGCCGCCGCCCCCGCCGTCCGCGATCCGTTCCAGCTCGGCATCGCCTCCGGCGATCCGCTGCCCGACAGCGTGGTGCTGTGGACGAGACTCGCCCCCGCGCCGCTCAACCCGGACGGCTTCGGCGGCATGCCGGACGCCACCTACGCGGTCGACTGGGAGATCGCGAACGACGAGGCGTTCAGCTCGATCGTGCAGCGCGGGTCGGTGGACGCCGTCCGCGCGTCCGGGCACAGCGTCCACATCGAACCGACCGGGCTGCAGCCGGCCCGCGAGTACTTCTACCGGTTCAAGAGCTCCGGCTACATTTCGCCGGTCGGCCGGACGCGCACCGCGCCCGCCGCCGGGGCCGCGGTCAACCAGCTCAAGTACTGCTTCAGCTCGTGCCAGCACTGGGAGGAGGGCTACTACCACGCGTACAAGGGCATCGTGGCCGACGACCCGGACCTGGTGCTGTTCCTCGGCGACTACATCTACGAGAAGAAGTCGGGCCGGACCGCGCAGGAGCGCAACCCGCGCAGCCTGGCCTTCACCGAGGACGTCACCACGCTCGCGCAGTACCGCGCCCGCCACGCCCAGCACAAGACCGACGCCGACCTGCAGGCCGCGCACGCGATCGCGCCCTGGATCGTGGTCTTCGACGACCACGAGGTGATGAACAACTGGAACGGCACCACTTCACCCGCGCCGGCCGCGCGCAAGGCCGCCGGGTTCCAGGCCTTCTACGAGAACACCCCGATCCGGTCGACGGCCAAGCCGAACGGCGCGTCGATCCAGCTCTACCGGCAGCTGATGTGGGGCAACCTGGCCCGGTTCCACATGCTCGACACGCGCCAGTACCGCAGTGCCCAGGTGCCCGACCCGTCCGGTGACGCCGGTCCGGCCTGCGCCGACATGCGCAGCACCTCCCGCAGCATCCTCGGCGCCACGGAGGAGGCGTGGCTGCTCAAGCAGTTCGAGTCGCACCCGGCGACCTGGGACTTCCTCGGCCAGCAGGTCTTCTTCGCGACGCGGGACAGCGACGGCAACAAGGCCACCTGCGAGAGCAACGACTCCTGGCAGGGCTACGAGGCCTCCCGCAACCGGATCCAGCAGGGCTGGGTCGACCGGAAGGTGGCCAACCCGGTCGTGCTCACCGGCGACGTCCACCGGCACTGGGCCGCGGACCTGCGGCTGGACTACTTCGACCACAGCGACCCGGTGATCGGCTCGGAGCTGGTCACGACGTCGGTCACGAGCAACAGCGACACCGCGTCCGCGCCCAGCGCGGCCTGGTACGCGAACAACCCGCACGTCAAGTACTGCAAGGGCGAGCGCGGGTACGTCCGCGTCACGACCACGCCGTCGCAGCTGCGGGCGGACTTCATGACGACGTCCGACACGAGCGTCTACGACCCGGCTGCGGTGGTGATCAAGAACGACGTCAGCTACGTGGTGCAGGCCGGGAAGCCGGGTCTCCAGAAGGCCTGAAGTCACCCTGCGTGACACCGATCATGGTGGATTCACGTTGTGGACCATGAAAAATGTACGGGGCACCCGGGCCCGGCGAAGGTAGACTCCGAGAATCCCGAATGGACACGGGGACCCGCGCCCCGACTGGGGGTGGCGCGGGTCCCCGGACCCGGCGATCTTGACATTCCGTTCGTGCCGCTCGTAATCTGGGGTTTCCGCCGTCATGCCGAATTCTGCGATCCCATGACAAGGCGGTTCCACGGTGAAAAAACTCTTGCTGATCACCTTCGCGGTGGCCGGGCTGGTGGTGGCCGGCGCCGGCGTTTCCGCCGCCGCGCCCGGCGGCGTTTACGACGTGAAGGACTACGGCGCCAAGGGGAACGGGTCGGCCAACGATTCCGCCGCCATCGACAAGGCGATCACCGCGGCGAACGCGGCGGGCGGCGGCACCGTCCGGTTCACTTCCGGCACCTACAAGTCGGCGAACACCGTCCACCTCAAGAGCAACGTCACGATCCAGCTCGACGCCGGGGCGACGATCACCGGGTCGAGCGCGGACACCTACGACAAGCCCGAGCCGAACCAGTGGGACGACTACCAGGACTACGGGCACAGCCACTTCCACAACGCGATGTTCTCCGGCGACCGGCTGACGAACATCGGCTTCACCGGCGCCGGCACGATCGACGGCGGCGGCAACCTCATCACCGGCAACCCGAAGTCCGGCGAGGCCGACAAGATCCTGTCCCTCACCCGGTGTGACGGCCTGACGCTGTCCGGCGTCAAACTGCGCCGCGGCGGCCACTTCGCGGCGCTGATCAACGGCTGCACGAACGTCGTTTCCGACCACCTCACCATCGACACGGCGAGCGACCGCGACGGCTGGAACATCATCAGCACGACGAACGTCACGATCACCAACGCCGCGATCGCCGCGAACGACGACGCGCTGGTGTTCAAGAGCGACTACGCGCTCGGCGCGAAACTGCCGAACGGGAACGTGACGGTGACGGGCGCGAAACTGTCGGCGGTCTGCTGCAACGCGCTGATGTTCGGGTCCGAGACCTGCGGCGACTTCACCGGGTACCACTTCTCGGGCATCACGATCACCGGCGCGCACAAATCGGGCATCGGCATCGTTTCGATGGACGGCGCGAAGATTTCCGACGTCCACTACCGCGACATCACGATGTCCGGGACGTATTCGCCGATCATGATGAAGATCGGCACGCGCAAGCGCTGCGGCAACAACCCGGGTGTCGGGTCGATCAGCGGCATCACGTTCGACAACGTCACCGGCACGCACACGGGCAGCAGCTTCAGCCCGACGATCTGGGGCGCGGACAGCGGCCACCGCGTCTCCGACGTCACGTTCACCGGCGTGAAGCTTTCGGTGCCGGGCGGGAACGGCACCATGGGCACGGGCGTCCCGAGCAACACGGCGACGGACTACAACCCGAAGAGCATCGGCACCCGCCCGTCGTACGGCTGGTACCTGCACTACGCGGCCGGCATCCGGTTCGTGAACAGCTCGGTGGAGTTCGCCAAGGACGACGGCCGCCCGGCGAGCATCGTCAACAACAGCTCCGACATCACGTTCGACCACTTCACGGCCGAAAAGGGCTCGAAGAGCCCGTTCGACATCGGCTTCCAGTCCGTGACGGGCTACTGCGTCAAGGACTCCACTACCACCTCCGGCTCCGCCCTGCGGATCACCACCGCAAGCTCCACCTCGGCCTGCTGACCCCACCCCGAGGCCCCTTCCCGCGAGCGGGAAGGGGCCTCACCCGTGATCCAGGGGGCATCACGTGTGATTGGAGGGGCATCATCTGTGATTGGTAAGGCATCACGAGTGATGCCCCTCCAGTCACGTGTGATGCCCGCTCAATCACACGTGATGCCTCTTTCCGCACGGACGAAGGGGCCCCGGCCGACTGGCCGGGGCCCCTTCTGCGGCGTCACAAGGGTCAGTGCGAATACTGCTCGTTCATGATCAAAAATGCGCCCAGGCCGTGGAAGTCGTTGGTCTTGCGGGCCCGGGCGTAGTAGTAGGACAGGTCTCCGACGTTGGTGCCCTCGCAGATGTCGGTGATGTTCGTGAGCCCGTCCGAGCCGAGCGACACCTTGCGCAGCACGCCGGCGTACCCGCGATCCGCCACCGCCTGGTAGGACGCCGGCAGGTAGCCGCGCTGGACGCCGCGGGCCATCGTGAACGTGTACATCGACGACGCCGACGTCTCCAGCCAGTTCTTCGCGTCGCCTCCGCGGTCGACCACCTGGTACCAGCGGCCCGTCGAGGCGTCCTGGTAGCGCTGGTAGCCGGCCGCCAGGAAGCGGACGACGTCGATCAGCGCGGCCCGCCGCGGGTGGTCGGCCGGCAGCACCTCGAGGATGTCGATGGTGGCCATGCCGAACCAGCCGATCGCCCGCGCCCAGTGGTACTTCGAGTGGTGCCCGGACCCGGACGCCCACGACTCGGAGCCGTCCTCGTCGTAGGCGTGGTACAGCAGGCCCTTCGCCGGTTCGCGCAGATGGCTGAAGTACACGACGATGTTCTTCGCCGCTTCCTCGAAGCAGTAGTCACCGTCGCCGAAAGCCGCGCCGTAGAGGGCGAGGAACGGCTGGGCCATGTAGACGCCGTCGCCCCACAGCTGGCCGACCTTGCTCGTTGCGTGGAACATGCCGCCGTCGGACGTGCGGGGGTAGGACGGGAACCGCTTGCGCAGCTGGTCGGCCGCCGTCTTGTACTTCTTGCGGCCCGTTTCCGCGTACAGCAGCGGCAGCATCTGGCACGAGCGCATCGAGTCCAGGTTGCTGAAGCTGTTGGAGATGCCGCTGTCGGTGATGAACCGGTCGTACCACGCGATGATGTAGTCGAGGTACTTCTTCTCGCCGGTGCGCTTGTAGAACAGGTACTGGCCGTAGAGGTACAGGCCGAGCGTGTAGCCCCAGCCGCCGATCTTGTCCGGCGTGTAGCGCTTCATCGTCGAATCGATCACCGCGCGCGACCAGTCGGGCGGCGGTGCCGCGCCGCCGATCGGGGGCAGCTGGTCCGCTGCCCGCGCGAGGGGGCCCGCCGCGGCGAGCGCGCCCAGAGCGCCCAGCGTCCCGGCCAGGACCGCACGCCGGGTCGGGCGAAGGGGATGTTCGGACATGCGTCGTCCCTTTCCTGCGCTGGCCCCGCGACGCGGTGGAAGGGTGGCCGGGATGCCGATCCGCCGTCCGTCGGCATCCCGACCAGCTCTGGGGGGCGCGGCGTGCTGCCCGTGTCGCCGGAGCGATGGTCTCGGAGAGCGAAAGCGCTCTCGGGGAGAACATCTACTCGCCTGCCGGAGGCGGAGTCAAGAGAGATCGGATCTCTTGCGTCATATATCAGATATTTAACCCGAACGGCGGCAGCAGGGATGTACCGGCCAGCGAAACTCGGCAGAAAGGTCGGATCTAAGCCTTGACCGCCCTCCTCGCCAGGAGTACACCACCGAGTGGACCAGACCACTGGAGGTCGCTCATGGCAGACAGGTTCCTCCGCCGGGTGCTCGTCGCGTGCGCGGCGATGCTGACGGCGTCCGGGCTCATCGCCGCGCCGGCTTCGGCCGACCTGCAGAAGCCGTCACAGCAGTGGCTGCGCGACAGCCAGGCCGGGCTGTTCCTGCACTGGGGCATGCGCACGTCACCCGGCTACACCAGTTGCAGCGCCTGGGAAAAGGCGATCACCGACGGCGGGTGGAGTCCCGGCTACTGGGTCACCGAAGCCGAGAAGCTGCACGCGTCCTACCTCGTCCTCGCCTCCTTCCACAGCCGGCTCGGCTACTCGCGCGCCTGGCCGTCGAAGATCCCCGGCAGCTGCAGCACCAAGCGGGACTTCCTCGGCGAGCTGATCGCCGCCGCGAAAGCCCGCGGGCTCAAGGTCATCCTCTACATGACCAACGACGCCCAGTGGCACGACGAGGGCGGCCACGAGTGGCTCGACTCCGCCGGCTACTCGAAGTACAAGGGCAAGGACGTCGACCTCGACAGCCAGGACGGCTTCGGCCAGTTCAGCTACGACAACTTCTTCGAGGTCATGAAGAACTACCCCGACCTCGGCGGCTTCTGGATCGACAACGACAACGCCTACTGGGAGTCCCACGACCTGTACCGGCAGATCTACCAGCAGCGCCCGGACTACCTGCTGAGCAACAACAACGAAGACACGCCGATCATGGACACGATCAGCAACGAGCAGAAGACCGGCATGACGCCGTCGTACGACTACCCGCAGGCGACGTACACGGCGATGCCGCGGCTCACCGAAGCCTGCTTCAAGCTCCCCGACACCGGTTCGTGGTGGTACGGCGGGTCGAACCCGCCGGTGAACAAGATGCTCAACCTGGGCCGGCTCATCACGAACTCGGGCTCGTCGATCAAGTCCCTGATGGCCGAAACGGCGATGGTGAACGGGAAGTTCCCGTCGAACCAGGAGGCGTTCAACAACTTCGCGAAAACGTACCTGGACGCGATCTGGGAGTCCCTCGGCAGCACCGAAGGCGCCGGGTACATGTACGGCGGCATGCAGCCGGGCTTCTGGAACGACGGCGCCCACGGCGTCATCACCATCAAGGGCGACACGCAGTACGTGCACGTCCTGACCAAGCCGTCGGGGAGCACGCTCAAGATCCGCGACAACGGCTACCGCGTCCGCCGCGTCACGAACCTGCGCACCGGTGCGGCGATCGCGTTCGGCCAGGGCGGCGGGAACCTGACCCTGACCGGGCTGTCCGGCTGGGACGGTTACGACACGGTGTTCAAGGTCGAGACCGCGGGCCGCACCGGCACCTACGACCCGAAGACCGTCACGCTCAAGGCGAGCGCGTCGGGGAGCGGCCACAGTGGACAGTCCGCGAGCGACGGCGACTACCTCACCTGGTTCGACAACAACAAGACGCTCCCGGTCAACCTCGACTACGACCTGGGGACGGCGAAGAAGGTGCAGTACCTCGGGATCAACCAGCGGGAGGATTCGGTCAGCTACGCCCGGTCGGACACCGAGCAGTCGGCGCGGATCAAGGCGTACAAGGTGTTCGTGTCGAGTGACGGCAAGGACTGGGGCAGCGCGGTGAAGTCCGGAACGCTGCCGAGCCACCGCGGCGTCCAGTTCGTCGACCTCGCCGCGGTGAACACCCGGTACGTCCGGCTCCAGGTGACGAGCACGTACGCCGCATCCAGCGACAGCTCACGCTACAAGCGGTTGAGGATCGACGAAACGTGGGTGGGCTCGGACTACGCGACGGCGGCGGGCTGAACGGATCGCCCGGCCGCCCCCGACGCGGCCGGGCGACCCGTCACTTCCCCTCGGACAGCAGATCCACGGTCAAGGCGGCCGTCCAGCTGAACGACCGGGCGCCGTGCCCGGCCCCGGTCAGCGGGTCGGCGTACTCGGCGAAGCCGGTCTGCGCGGCCGTCTCGACGAGGTCGTCGCGCAGCTGTGCGGCGAGGGCGAACTCACCGTGGTGCAGCAGGCCCTGCCGGACCAGCCAGCCGACGTTGGACCACGACGGCCCGCGCCAGTAGCGGGCCGGGTCGAAGCCGGGCGCGGTCAGGTCGTAGCTCGGGACGCCGTGCACCCGCCCGAGCCGGAACCGTGGGCCGGTCGCGGTCGTCAGCAGGGCCGGGGCGACCGCCAGGTCCGGCAGCATCAGCGGCAGCAGGCCCGCGCAGGTGTGCTCGCGGATCAGTGAGCCGGTGTGGACGTCTCGGGCGAAGAAGAAGCCGTCTTCCCACAGCGTTTCCTGCAACGCCTTCTCGAGGCGGGCGGCGGCTTCGCGGTGTGCGCCGGACGGCAGGCCGAGCTCCTCGGCGATCTCGGCCAGGGCCAGTTCGGCGTCGGCCAGCAGGGCGTTGAAACCGGGATCCTCCACGACGAAGTCCCCGAAGTCCCGGTAGCCGCTGTCCCGGTAGGCGGCGGCGAGCCGGACGTAGCGGCCGTAGTCGTCGTCGCTCGGCCGGTCGCCGGGGTCGCCGTGCGCCAGGTCGCGGCGGACGAATCCGGTGGCGAGCGGGACGCGGGAAAGCGGCTCGTCCCACGCCGGGCTGTTGTCCATTCCGGACTCCCACGGGTGCACGATCGCGACCAGCCCCCGGCCGCCCGCGTCGCGGCCGGTCCGCAGGTGGTCGTGCCAGGCGACCAGCTTCGGGTACAGCGCGGCGAGGAACGCGTGGTCCGGCTCGGCCTCGTGCACCGCGAGCACGGCGCGGGCGTGCACCGGCGGCTGGACCAGGCCCGACGTCCGCCCGGCCTGCCAGAAGGACGGCCCCGGGAAGTACGCCTCCGGCGGGGTCTGCGGGTCGAACACGATGTGCGGGACGCGGCCGTCGGGCCACTGCGCTTCGAACAGCGTCAGCAGCTCGCGCCGGGCGTGCCCGGGGGACAGGTGGCGCAGGCCGAGCGCGATGAAGGCGGAGTCCCAGCTCCACTGGTGCGGGTAGAGCGCCCGCGAGGGCACGGTGGACGCGCCGAGCCAGTTGCCCGCCAGGACAGCCGCGGCCCGCTCCCGTGTTACGTTCATATGTCCAATCTATCTCCGACTTGTGTCTTGTCAATGGACAAAAGTTCGAAGGGGGCTGCGGGATGACCACGCCGACCAGCGCCGGAGAGCTGCTGCAGCTGGTCCGGACCGGGCAGGCGAGCACGCGGAAGGCCCTTCAGGAGCGCAGCGGCCTGTCACGCTCGACGCTGACCGCGCGGCTGGAGCAGCTCCAGGCGGCGGGCCTGCTCGCCGAGGGTGGCCAGGAGGATTCGACCGGCGGCCGTCCGGCCCGGCAGCTGCGCTTCGACGAGCAGCACGCGGTCGTCCTCGCCGCGAGCATCGACACCACGCACGCCGAAGCGGCCGTCACCGACCTGGCCGGTCGGGTCCTGGGCCGCCGGGCCGGTGCGCTGCGGGTCGCCGACGGCCCGGAACCGGTGCTCGACCAGGTCGCGGAGTGGTTCGAGGAGCTGCGGGCCGAGGCGGGGCGGCCGGTGTGCGGCGTCGGCGTGTCGGTGCCGGGCCCGGTCGAGCCCGGCCGCGCCCGGGTCACGCAGCCGCCGATCATGCCGGGCTGGGACGGCTACCCGATCGACGGCCACCTCGGCGCCCGGTTCGGCGCCCCGGTGCTGGTGGACAACGACGCGAACCTGATGGCGCTGGGCGTGCACCGGGCCCGCTACCGGGATTCGGCGGCCCTGGTCGTGGTGAAGGTGTCCACCGGCATCGGCGCGGGCCTGGTCCTCGGCGGTGAGGTGTTCCGCGGGATCGACGGCGGTGCGGGCGACATCGGCCACATCCGGCTCCCGGAGCACCCCGACGCCCGCTGCCTGTGCGGTTCCCTCGGCTGCCTCGCGGCCGTCGCCGGCGGCGGTGCGCTGGCGGCGAGACTGACCGAGCTGGGGCTGCCGACGGAGTCCGGCTCGGGCGTCCGCGACCGGATCGCGGCGGGGGACCCGCTCGCGGTGCGGCTCGCCGAAGTGGCCGGCCGCCAGGTGGGGGAGGTGCTCGCGACGCTGGTGTGCGTGGTCAACCCGGGCGTGGTGGTGATCGCCGGCGACCTCGCCGAGCCGCACTTCGTGGCGGGTGTGCGGGAGGTGCTGTACCGGCGGGCGCTGCCCAGGGCGACGCAGCACCTGCGCGTGGAAATCGGCGGCCGCGGCGAGGGAATGGCGGTGGCCGGCGCGGTGGCGATGGTCGTCGACACCGTGTTCGCCCCCGCCGAGGTGGACCGGTGCCTGGCGTGACGGCCGAAGTACCGCCACCGCCCGACTGTCCCGAGTGGACGGAGCAACCGACTTTAGTAGGTGGCGCACGCCCGTGGTGCGTGGTCCGCCGTACCGGCGCAAACCGGACCAATCGCGCATCACGCACCATTCCTCGCGTTTTCGCCGCGACAAATCGGATTTCCGTACCACGCTTCACGGTTCGCGAATTCCCGGCCAGATAACGGTTCCGCACGCACTTCCCCGCGAGCGGAACACCGGCTTAGTCTCACCCGGTGTTCCAAGGCCCATTTTCTGGGGGCCGCATTCGAAGAGGGAGATTTCTGTGCGAAGAAGCTCCACCCTGCTCCTTTCGCTCGCGGTGGTGGGTGGCCTGACCGGCGCCCTGCCGGCGACGGCGTCCGCGCAGGGGCGTCAGGACATCCCGCAATCGCACCCGTTGTGGGCGAACGCGCAGGCGAAGGTCGCCGACACGGCGCCCGCCGCGAAGCTGAGCTTCCGGGTTTACCTGAACCAGCGCGACAACGCCGGCGCCGAGGCGCTGGCGCAGGCCGTGTCCGACCCGGACAGCAAGACCTACCGCCAGTACCTCAGCCCCGACCAGGTGCGTGACCGGTTCGCGGCCACCGACGCGACGGTGAACGCCGTCAAGGCGTGGCTGACCGGCAACGGCTTCAGCATCGGCGAGATCCCGTCGAACAAGGCGTACGTCGAAGCCACCGGCACCGCGGCCCAGACGGAGAACGCCTTCGCCGTCGACCTCGGCAAGTACCGGGTCAAGGGCCAGACGCTGCGCGCCGCCGACAAGAACCTGTCGGTGCCGGCGAACCTGGCCGGTGACGTGCTCGGCGTCGTCGGCGTCGACCAGGCGACCAACCTGTTCAAGCCGGACCACGCGACCGGCTCCGGCACGCCGTCGGACGTCGCGCCCGGGCCCGGGTTCCGCAACGCGCCGCCGTGCAGCGCCTACTACGGCGAGAAGATCGACACCACCGATCCCGCCTACAACGGCAAGCACCTGCCCTACGCCCCCTGCGGCTACACCCCGGCGCAGCTGCGGTCGGCCTACGGCGTCGACAACGTCGGCGCGGACGGCAAGGGCACCACGATCGCCATCGTCGACGCGTTCGCCTCGCCGACCATCTACTCGGACGCGAGCACGTACGCGAAGAAGAACGACCCGCAGCACCCGCTGAAGCCGAGCCAGTTCAAGCAGCACGTCTTCCCGGCGAACCCGGTCCTCGAGCCGCCGGACCAGTGCGACGCGGCCGGCTGGTACGGCGAGGAGACCCTCGACGTCGAGGCCGCCCACGGTCTCGCGCCGGGCGCCGACATCCTGTACGTCGGCGGCGAGTCCTGCGAGGACAACGCCCTCGACGTGGCGCTGAACTACGTGGTCGCCGGCCACAAGGCCGACATCGTGTCGAACTCCTACGGCGACACCGGCGAGGACATCCCGGCCGACGAGGTCAAGGTGTTCAACCAGATCTCGCTGCAGGCGGTCCTCGAGGGCATCGGCGTGTACTTCTCCTCGGGCGACAACGGTGACGAGGTCGCGCGCCTCGGCACGCCGTCGCCGGACTTCTCCGCCTCCGCGCCGTGGATCACCGCGGTCGGCGGCACGTCCATCGCGATCGGCAAAGACGGCAAGCGGATCTTCGAGACCGGCTGGGAGACCAGCAAGTCGACGCTGACCAACGGCGTCTACGGCCCGGCCAACTACACCAGCGGTTCCGGCGGCGGCACCAGCCGCCTGTTCGAGCAGCCCTTCTACCAGAAGGGCGTCGTCCCGGACGCGCTGGCGAAGAAGAACCAGACCGGCAACAAGAAGGGCCGGGTCGTCCCGGACATCTCCGCGGTCGGCGACCCGAACACCGGCTTCCTGGTCGGCCAGACGCAGACCTTCCCGGAGGGTGCGCACTACGACCAGTACCGGATCGGCGGCACGAGCCTCGCGTCGCCGGTGTTCGCCGGCATCATGGCGGTGGCCGACAGCTTCGACCACTTCCACCACGGCTTCATCAACCCGGTGATCTACAAGCTGACGTCCCGCACGCCGGCGATCACCGACGTGAAGCACGTGGACGCCGCGGTGGCCCGCGTCGACTACGCCAACTCGGTCGACGCCTCGGACGGCCTGCTCCGCTCGGTCCGCACGCTGGACTACCAGGGCCTGACCATCCACACCACCCCCGGCTACGACGACGTGACGGGTCTCGGCACGCCCAACGGCCTGCTGTTCCTGCTGCTCGTCTAGTCAGTGCTCGGCTGAAGGCCCCCTCGCTTCGGCGAGGGGGCCTTCACGGCTTTTCGGCGGCCAGGGGGATGACCGCGGTGACCGTGGTGCCGCCGGCCCCGGAGGCGACCGCCAGCTCCCCGCCCAGCGCCTGCACCCGGTCGCGCAGCCCGGCCAGCCCGCTGCCCTCGACGTCCGCGCCGCCGACGCCCGCGTCCGTCACCGCCACCCGCAGCTCGGCGCCCGCCACCTCGATCCGCACGTCGGCGCGGTCGGTCCGGGCGTGTTTCAGCGCGTTGGTCAACGCCTCGGACGTCACGAAGTACGCCGTCGCCTCCACCGCCGCGTCGAGGCGCGGGACCGTGCCGACGGTCAGCGCCACCTCCATCGGCATGCGGTCGGCCAGCGACCGGACCGCCGCGACCAGGCCCGCTTCGGTGAGGATCGCCGGCCGGATGCCGCGGGCCAGCTCGCGCAGCTCGGTGATGGCCGTCTGGAGCTCGTCGACCGCACTCGTGAGCAGGGCGCGGAGCTCCGGCGGCAGTTCGGCGCCGGAGGGTCGGGCGGCCATCCGCAGCAGCAGCACGACGCTGACCAGCCGCTGCTGGGCGCCGTCGTGCAGGTCGCGCTCGAGCCGGCGGCGCTCCTCGTCGCCGGCCGCGACCAGCCGCGCCCGCGACGCCCGCACCTCGGCCAGCCGTTGCTCCAGCTCGTCGGTGAGCCGCTGGTTGTCCAGCACCAGCCCGGCGGCCGCGTTGAGCGCGTCGATCGACCGGCTGTCCTTCCACACCTCGTCGTCCTGCACCAGCGCGGCCAGCCCGGTGCCGTCGCGCTCCAGCAGGAGCCGGATCATCTCGGCGTTGCCGACCCGGGCCCGCATCACGCCGGCCAGGAACGCCAGCGGCCACAGGCAGAACAGGATCCGGTACGCCATCAGCAGCGGCCCGGACAGGGGGTGCCCCTCGCCGAGCGCCGTGCCCGCCCCCGACGTCAGCGCCCCGGCCAGTGCGATCACCACCACCGGCGACAGCAGCCGCCGCTGCGGCAGCCGCCCGGTCAGCCACCGGTAGAGCAGCACGACGACCACGCCCGCGCTGATCACCGTCGCGGCGAGCCCGAGGGCGCGGCCGACCACGGGCGCGGCCTGCGAGTCGGCCGCGACGGCCAGCAGGTCGCGCGGGTCGTCGGCGGTCAGCAGGCCGACCACGCCGATGCCGAGCACCACGGCGTAGGCCGCGGCCACCAGCAGCCGCTCCCACCGCGAGCGGAGCCTGCCGTGCGGGAAGGCGAGCACCAGGTGCGCGATCACCGGGCTGGACGCGGCCCGCAGCGGCACGGCGATCGTGTACAGCACCGGGTCGGTCGTGAACTGCAGGTCCTCGAGGAACAGGGCGACGCCGGCCAAGGCGATGAGCACCCCGATCGGGTTGGCCGGGCGCCGCACGTGCGCGACCGCGCCCGCGAGCAGGAAGAGGAACCCGGTCGTGGTGCTGAGCGCGGTGTCGAGCCCCGAGTGGCTGCCTTCGCCGGCTTTGAGCGTCAGCGCGACGACGCCGAGCGCGCACCCGGCCGCCAGGAGACCCGTCATCACCGACGTTCGCGGGTGCTGCACTTCGCGACCCTCCCGGTGGGTCTTGGCGGCTGGGTGGCGCAGTCCGGCAACGGCCAACCGTGATTCGTCCGTTCGGGCCGTCGCGTTACACCACGCGGCTGCGCTTTAGGGTGATCTCGACAGGAGGCAGGACATGAGCGGACGCGGATTGGGCGCCGAGGTCTTCGGCGGGCGGATGCCCGCGGGCGGGCGGGACCTGGCGATCGAAACCCACGGCATCGCGCCGGTGCCGGAAGGCAACCGGTTCGGGCGGCCGTGGCGGCTGTTCAGCGTGTGGTTCGCGCCGAACCTGACGATGACGGCGGTGTTCACCGGCACCCTCGCGGCGTCGCTCGGCCTGGGGTTCTGGACGGGCCTGGCCGCGATGCTGGCCGGCACCGTGCTCGGCTCGCTGCCGGTGGCGTACCTGTCGACGTGGGGCCCGCGCACCGGCACCGGCCAGCTGCCGCTCGCCCGGCTGCCGTTCGGCGGCGGCGTCGTGCTGCCCGGCCTGGTGCAGTGGCTCGGCTCGATCGCCTGGGACGCGCTGGTCGGCCTGTTCGGCGGCGAGGCCCTCGCCGAACTGACCGGGCTGCCGTTCTGGGTGGCGGTGCTGATCGTGCTCGTGCTGCAGTGCGCGCTCGGCGTGTTCGGCTACGCGCTGATCCACCGCGTGCAGGCGGTGATGAGCGTGCTGCTGGTGCTGGCGTTCGCCGCGCTCGCCGTGAAGGTCCTTTCCGGACACCCGATCGCCGTCGCCGACACCGCTTCCGGTGCGGACCTGGCGGGCGGCGTCGTCCTGTTCACGACGATCACGTTGTCCTTGGCCATTTCCTGGGCGCCCTACGTGTCGGACTTCAGCCGGTACCTGCCCGTCTCGGCGTCGTCGCGGGCGATCTTCTGGGCGACGCTGCTCGGGCTCGTCGTCTCGTACGCGATCGGCGAAGGGCTCGGGCTCGCGCTGGGGTCGTCGCTGGGCGACCACACGACGTCCGGGATCGCCCAGCTGCTCGGCGGCGGGTTCATGGGTGCGCTGGCGCTGGCGGTGATCGCGCTGGCGGCGGTGTCGTCGAACGCGATGAACGACTACAGCGGTTCGCTGGCGTTGCAGACGGTCGGCGTCCGGCTGCGGCGCCCGGTGTCGGCGGTGGTCGTGACGGTGCTCGCGTTCGCGCTGATCCTGTGGATGCACAGCGGCGACCTCTCGGCGAAGTTCGAGAACGTGCTGCTGTTCGTGTCCTACTGGATTCCGCCGTTCCTCGGCGTGGTCGTCCCGGACTGGCTCGCCCGCACCCGCGGCGGCCGGCGCGTGGACGTCCTGGCGGCGGATTCCGTGCGGCCCTGGGCAGCGGTGGTGGCGTTCGTGGCCGGGTTCGGCGCGGCGGTCCCGTTCATGAACACCTCCCTCTACACCGGACCGGTCGCGGCCGCGCTGCACGGCGCGGATCTGGCGTACTACGTCGGCCTCGTCGTTTCGCTGGCAGCGTACTTCCTGCTGCGCGGCCGCCGAGCGGTTGACCTCGACTAACGTAGAGGTTTCACGATGGTGGGGCACCCCCTCTCGAAGGAGGAACCATGCCCACCGCACTCGTCACCGGCGTTTCGGCCGGGTTGGGCCGCGCGCTCGCGGCCGCCCTGGTGCGTCGCAAGTGGACGGTCGTCGGCGACGCCCGCGACGCGGACGCGCTGGCTTCGGCGGCTCGTGAGGACGGCTTCACGGCTGTCCCCGGCGACGTCACCGACCCGGCCCACCGCGCTGCGCTCGCCGAAGCCTGTCCTTCGCTCGACCTGCTCGTCAACAACGCCAGTTCCCTGGGCGTCAGCCCGCTGCCGCCGCTGGCGCGCTATCCCTTGGCGGCGCTCGAAGAGGTCTACTGCGTCAACGTCTTCGCGCCACTGGCCCTGACGCAGCTGCTGCTCCCGGCTTTGGCGAGTGGTGTCGTGATGAACATCAGCTCCGACGCGGCTGTCGAGGCGTACGAGGGCTGGGGCGGCTACGGCTCGGCCAAGGCGGCCCTCGATCAGCTGACCGCCGTCCTGGGCGCGGAACACCCGAACCTGTCCGTGTACGCG
The DNA here is from genome assembly GCF_014654205.1 of Amycolatopsis bullii. Taxonomy (GTDB): domain Bacteria; phylum Actinomycetota; class Actinomycetes; order Mycobacteriales; family Pseudonocardiaceae; genus Amycolatopsis; species Amycolatopsis plumensis. The sequence continues at coordinate 165,843 of NZ_BNAW01000009.1, read as the reverse complement.
ATCGACCCGGGCGACCTGCGCACGGCGATGCACCAGCGCGCGTTCCCGGGCGAGGACATCTCGGACCGGCCGCTGCCGTCGTCCGCGGTCCCGGCGTTCCTGCGCTTGCTGGACGAGCGTCCCCCGAGCGGCCGCTACCGCGCGGCCGACCTCCTGGTGACGGCATGAACATCCGGTTCGACCTGCCGGCGGAGCTGTCGGCATCGGCCCCACCGGAGGCCCGCGGCCTGTCCCGCGACGAGGTCCGCCTGCTGGTCGCCTCCCCGGCCGGCGTCCACCACACGGCATTCACCTCGCTGGGGGCGCATCTGCGGCCGGGTGACCTGCTGGTGGTCAACACCTCCGGAACCCTCCCGGCGGCGGTCGACGCACGCCGGGCGGGCCACCCGATCGTGGTCCACTTCGCGACCCCGCTCGACGACGGCGCGTGGGTCGTCGAGCTGCGCGCACCGGACGGCCCCTTGCTCGACGGCCGTCCGGGCGAGCGCCTTTCGCTGGCCGGGGGCGCGTCGCTGACGCTGCTGGCCCCCGTGGTCCCGGGGGAGGCCCGGCTGTGGCGGGCGGCTTCGTCGGTCGACGTGCTGTCGTTGCTCGAGGAAGCCGGCCGCCCGATCCGCTACGGGTACGTCCCGCGGGCGTGGCCGTTGTCGGACTACCAGACGGTGTTCGCCCGCGAGCCGGGCAGCGCGGAGATGCCCTCGGCGGCCCGCCCGTTCACGCCGGAGCTGGTGACGGGGTTGGTGGCGGACGGGGTGTTGTTCGCGCCGCTGCTGCTGCACACGGGGGTCTCCTCCCCGGAGGCGGCCGAGCCACCCCAGGCGGAGAGGTACCGAGTCCCCCCGACTACGGCGGCGTTGGTCTCGTGGGTCCGCGCCCGCGGAGGAAGGGTGATCGCGGTGGGCACAACGGCGGCTCGCGCCCTCGAGTCGGCGGTCTCCGATGGTGAGGTGCGCGCGGCGTCAGGGTGGACGGACCTGGTCCTGGGCCCGGACCGCCCGGCGCGGGTGGTGGACGGGATCATCACGGGCTTGCACGCGCCGGAGGCATCGCACCTGTTGCTGCTGGAGTCGGTGGCGGGGGCCGAGGTGCTCCAGCGCGCGTATGCGGCGGCGGTTGAGGAGCGGTACCTGTGGCATGAGTTCGGTGACGTGTCACTTCTGCTGCGCCACTGAGTGGGCGCTCAGTCCCGCCGCTCTCCGGGGGTCTTGCGTGCGGGTCGCCCGGACGTCGTGAATGACTCATTCCTGGCGTCTGGGGTCAGGAATGGGTCATTCATGGCGCTGCGGTGCCTGCCCTCGAGCGGGGTAGCTGGGTGCCCGCCACCCCGAAGCCGCGATTGTGACTACGGCCGGCAGTGCCGGGTCAAGGCGGGAAAGCGTGCCTTGACCCGGCACTGCCGGCCGTGTTGTGGCTTCGGATCGGGGTGGCGGGGGAGGTCTGGGTGGGGTGCAGGTGCGGTCGTCAGCGTCCCGTTTACGGCGGCGAAGCCGCGGGGCGGCCCCGGAAACTCCCCCGCCCTCTCCGGGCGTCCCCAAGTCCAGTCTATCGGCCACCCCCGCCGAAAAGTCCGAAAAGCCCACCTCGACCCCAAGTTATCCACACCCCCGCCACCATGTGGACAACCCGAAGCAACCCCCTACTGACCAGCCTCAACCCGCCGCCGCGACCGGATCATCCCCGCAACAACCACCGCCGCGATCCCCAGCCCGACCCCGCTCACGATCGACGCCACCAAACTCGCCGTCCCCGTCGCCAGGCCGAATGCTCCGCCCAGGTACACCGGGATCGACATCGCCACCGGCAGCCAGTTGCGCAGCAGGAACGCCCGGTCCGATGCCACCCACAGCACCAGGGCCACCGCCGCCCCCGTGATGACCGGGATCGCCCAGACGACGGCGCTGGTCAGCGCGTCCATGCCCAGTGACCTGAGCCACTCGAACGACGCCTGGCCCAGCCCGATGAACAACACGACCAGCGCCACGCGGACGCCGGCGGCTCCCTGGCCCCTGCTCGTCATGTCTTCCTCCCGAATCCGTGGTCCACCCTGTACCACGTCCGGGTGACGCGAGCGGTTGCCCTCTTCGTCGACTTTCTCCCCGGCTCTAAGGGCCGGGGCCGCCGATGTCAAGAAATCTCACCACCTTTCCCGGGATGCGGATGGCTATGCGCCTGAGTGGGTGACCGTGCGAACCTCGCCCCCGACACCGACGAAAGGCGATGCTGACGTGCGCACCCCTCGAAGAACTCTGGCCTCGGCGTTGGCCGCCCTGACCGTCGTGGGCGCGCTCGCCGGCTGTTCGCGGGCCGACAGCAGCACCGCCCCGGCCGCGAACCAGGGCGCCGCCGGCGAGGTCCGGGTCGGCTTCTTCCCGAACGTCACGCACGCGCCCGCGCTCATCGGCGTCAAGAAGGACTTCTTCAAGAACGAACTCGGCGCGACCAAGCTCACCACCCAGACCTTCAACGCCGGCCCCGAAGAGGTCAACGCCCTGCTCGGCGGCTCCCTCGATGTCGCCTTCATCGGCTCCGGCCCGGCGATCAACGCCTTCACCAAGTCCAAGGGGGCCATCCAGCTCGTCTCCGGCGCCGTCTCGGGCGGCGCGCAGCTGGTCGTCAAACCGGACATCACCAGCGTCGAGCAGCTCAAGGGCAAGAACATCGCCACCCCGCAGCTGGCCAACACCCAGGACGTCGCGCTCAAGAAGTTCCTGGCCGGCCAGCAGCTGACCGACCAGGTCAAGATCACCAACCTCGACAACCCGAAGACGCTCGATGCCTTCAAGAAGGGCGAGGTCGACGGCGGCTGGCTGCCCGAGCCGTGGGCGTCCCGGCTGGTGCTCGACGCCGGCGCGAAGGTCCTGGTCGACGAGAAGACGTTGTGGCCCGGCGGCCGCTTCCCGACGACCGTCGCGATCGTGCGCAGCGAGTTCCTGCAGCAGCACCCGGACACCGTCCGCGCGCTGCTCAAGGGTGAACTCGCCGCGATCGACTGGGCCAAGGCCAACCCGGCCGACGCGAAGACCGTCGTCAACGGAGCACTCAAGGAGCTGGCCGGCAGTACCCTGAGCGCAGCGGTCCTGGACCGCGCCTTCTCCGGCATCGAGCTGACCACCGACCCCATCGCCGCCGAATTCCCGCAGCTCGCGCAGGACTCGGTGACGGCGGGCGTGGTGAAGTCAGCGGTCGCGCTGAAGGGCTTCGCGGACTTCGGTCCGTTGAACGAGGTGCTCAAGGCCAAGAACCTGCCCGCCGTCGAAGCTCCCGAACTGACCAAGTGAGAGGCAGTCAGCGATGACCACCACCCTCCCGACCGGCCGCAGCAATTTCACCGGCGCGGCAGCGGTGCGCCTCGACGGCGTGCGCAAGGCGTTCGGCACGGCAGGCCGCGCGGTCGTCGCGCTCGACGGCGTGGACCTGACGGTCGCGCCCGGCGAGTTCGTCTGCCTGCTCGGCGCGTCCGGGTGCGGCAAGAGCACGCTGCTGAACCTGGTCGCCGGGCTGGACGCGCCGTCGGCGGGGGAGATCACGCTGAACACCTCCCGGCCCGCGGTGATGTTCCAGGAAGCCGCGCTGATGCCGTGGCTGACCGCGGCCCGCAACGTCGAGCTGCCGCTGCGGCTGGCCGGCTTCGGCCGGGCCGAGCGCCGCGAAAAGGCCGCCGAGCTGCTGGAACTGGTCCGGCTGAACGGCGCTGGCGGCAAGCGGCCGCACGAGCTGTCCGGCGGGATGCGGCAGCGCGTCGCCCTCGCCCGCGCCCTGGCCGCGACGCTGCGCGTCGGCGGCGACCCGGAGCAGTCGCTCCTGCTGATGGACGAGCCGTTCGCCGCGCTCGACGCCATCACCCGAGACGTCCTGCAGAGCGAGCTGCTGCGCGTCTACCGCAGCACGGGCACGTCCGTGCTGTTCGTGACGCACGACGTGCGCGAAGCGGTCCGCCTCGGCCAGCGCGTCGTGCTGCTGTCGTCGCGGCCCGGCCGGGTCGTGCGCGAGTGGACGGACGTGCCGCTGGCCGACGCCGAAGAGCTGACCGAGGAAATCACCGGGCACCTGCGTGAGGTGATCAGCACCCATGCCGCAGCTTGACTCGGCTGCCTGGGGGTCGAACCCCCAGACCCCCGCCCAAGGGGGCTCCGCCCCCCTGGGGACCCCCCACCCCAGTGCCGAAGCCGACCTGGATGCGGTCGGCGCCGGACTGGATTCGCTCGACGCCCCCGTCGGCGAACGCCGCCCGAGCTTCTGGAAGCGGTTCGCCTGGGGCTTCCTCCCGCCGGTGGGCGCACTCGTGCTGCTGGTCGTCGTCTGGCAGCTCCTCTGGGCCGCGGCCTTCTGGCCGGAGTCCCAGCTGCCGGCCCCGGCGTCGGTGTGGAACGAGTTCTGGGGCATCGTCGTCGACGGCCAGGTGTTCGGCTTCGTCTGGACGTCGGTGCACCGCGCCGCGCTCGGCTTCGTCGCCGGCGTGCTCATCGGCACCCCGCTCGGCCTGGTCGTCGCGAAGGTCCGCGTCGTCCGCGCGGCCATCGGCCCGCTGCTGACCGGCCTGCAGAGCCTCCCGTCGGTGGCCTGGGTGCCGGCGGCGATCCTGTGGTTCGGGATCAACGACGCCGCGATCTACTTCGTGGTGCTGCTCGGTTCGGTGCCGTCGATCGCGAACGGCCTGGTCTCCGGCATCGACCAGATCCCGCCGATCCTGCCGCGCGTCGGCCAGGTGATGGGCGCGAACCGGCTGTCGTCGGCGCGGCACATCCTGTTGCCCGCGGCGCTGCCGGGCTTTCTCGCCGGGCTGAAGCAGGGCTGGGCGTTCTCGTGGCGCTCGCTGATGGCCGCGGAGCTGATCGCGCTGTCCCCGCAGCTCGGCATCGGCCTCGGCGCGTACCTCAACCAGGGCTCGTCGTTCAACAGCATGGAGACGGTGATCGCGGCGATCTTCCTGATCCTGCTAGTCGGCGTGGGAATCGAGCTGGTGGTGTTCCGCCCGCTGGAGCGCGCGGTGCTGCGGGCTCGCGGGCTGACTTCGTCGCTGTAGAAGTTTTCCGCACCGGATGTCGAAGCCGGTTGCGCGGCGCCGACGTCTCCTTCGAATCTCGACGAGCGAAGGAGCGGACAGTGGTGATCGCGGTATTGGTGACTTCGGTGGCGGCGTTCGCGGCGAGCGCGGCCTGGTACGGGGTGTTCGGGCCGGTCTGGGCCCGCTTGAGCCCGGCGGGCGCGGTGGCCGCGCCGTCCCCGTGGCGGATGGGCGCGGAGTTCGCGCGGACGGTGGTCCTGGTGACGGCGTTCGCGCTGGTGGCGCGCGCGGTCGGGGTGGACGGCGTGCCGGGCGCGCTCGGGTTGGCGCTGGCGGTGTGGGCGGGCTTCCCGGCGGTGATTCTGGCAGGCTCGGTGCTGCACGAGCGGGTCCCGGTCCGCCTGGCGGCACTGCACGCGGGCGACTGGCTGGTGAAGATCGCGGTGGTGGCGGTGCTGCTGGGGGTGTGGCGATGACGGCGCTGGTGCTCGACGGAGTCGCGTTCGGCGAGTCCCCGCGCTGGCACGACGGGCGGCTCTGGTTCGCCGACTGGCTGGCCCACGAGATCGTGGCGGTCTCGCCGGCGGCCGAGCGTGAGGTGGTGTTCCGCGCGGACTTCCCGACGATGCCGATGTGCTTCGACTTCCTCGACGGGCAGCCGGTGATCGTGTCGTCGTCCGACGGCCTCCTGCTGCGGCTGTCGGAGTCCGGCTTGACGACCCACGCCGACCTGGGTGGCACCGGGTTCAACGAGATCGTGACGACCCGCGCCGGAGGCTGCTACGTCAACGGCGGCGGGTTCGACCTGATGGCCGGAGAGCCGTACCGCCCGGGCGCGATCCTGTTCGTCAACCCGGCGGGCGAGGTCCGCAGGGTGGCGGAGGACATCGCGTTCGGCAACGGCATGGCCTTGACCCCGGACGGCTCGACGCTGATCGTGGCCGAGTCGTACGCGAACCGCCTGACCGCCTTCTCGGTCCTCCCGGACGGCAGCCTGACGGACCGCCGCGTGTGGGCGGACCTCGGTGAAGGAGTGCCGGACGGCATCGCGCTCGACGCTTCGGGCGCGGTGTGGGTGTCGGACGTGCCCCACCGGTCGTGCACCCGGGTCCGGGAAGGCGGGGAGGTGCTGGAGAAGCTGACCTTCGACCGAGGCTGCTTCGCGTGCGCGCTGAGCGACGACACGTTGTACGTGGTGGTCCAGGAGTGGCGCGGGCTGGACGGGGTGGGGGAGGCGGCGGAGCGGACGGGGCAGATCCTGGCGCATCCGGTCTCGGTGGGCCGCGCTTAGCTACCGGACGTGCCGGGCCCCGGACGGTCCGGGGCCCCGGCAACGAGTGCCGGGGCCCGGACCTGTCGGCTGAACTCAGCGCGAGCGGCGCGAACCCGCGCGGGTGCCCGACGAGAACGCCGCCGCGCCGCCGGAACCCGACCGCCGGTTCCCCGCGGGCGCACCACCGGAGCGCCGCGCGTTGCCCGAAGCAGCCTCGCCACCGGAGCGCCGCCCGCCTCCCGAAGCGGGGGACGCGACCGGCTTGCCCGAGGTGCCCGACCGGCGGGATCCACCCGAGGCGCCCTCCGAGCGGCGCGAACCGGACCCGGTCGACCGCTCCTGCGAGGCCGCCCGGGCTCGCTGCCCACCGCGGTTCTCCTTCGGCGCCGCCGAACGGCGACCGCGGCCGCCACCCGGAGCCGCGCCCGTGGCGGAGACCTTCTTCGGCCGGTTGTCCACTGCGGGCGCCTTCGAGAACGTGCGCTCACCGGGCGCCAGCTCCGCCAGCAGCGGGTGGCCCGGGCCGAGCTGGGTGGTCGTCGGCTTGATGCCCGCCTTGCGGGTCAGGTCCCGGACGTCTCGCACCTGGGCGTCCGTCATCAACGTCACCACCGTGCCCGACGCCCCGGCGCGCGCCGTGCGGCCGGAACGGTGCAGGTAGGCCTTGTGCTCCACCGGCGGGTCCGCGTGGATCACCAGCCGGACGTCGTCGACGTGGATGCCGCGGGCCGCGATGTCCGTCGCCACCAGGGTGCGGGCCGTCCCGGACGAGAACGCCTCGAGGTTGCGCGTGCGGGCGTTCTGGCCCAGGTTGCCGTGCAGCTCCACCGCCGGGACACCCGAGGCGTTCAGCTTCCGCGTCAGCGCCTTCGCGCGGCTCTTCGTCCGCGTGAACACCAGCGTGCGGCCGGGCGCCGCCGTCAGGTCGACCAGCACCGGCAGCCGGTGGGTCTCCTCCAGGTGCAGGACGTGGTGCTCCATCGTCGCCACCGGCGACTGCGCCGAGTCGACGCTGTGCAGCACCGGGTCGTCCATGAAGCGCTTGACCAGCACGTCGACGCCGTTGTCCAGGGTCGCCGAGAACAGCAGCCGCTGGCCGCGCTCGGGCGTGGCGTCCATGATCCGCCGGACCTCGGGCAGGAAGCCCAGGTCGGCCATGTGGTCGGCCTCGTCCAGGACCGTGATCTCGACGGCGTCGAGCTTCACGTGCCCGGAGCGCATGTGGTCGGCGAGCCGGCCGGGGCAGGCGACGACGATGTCGACGCCGTCACGCAACCGGGTGATCTGCGGGTTCGCGCTGACGCCGCCGAAGATGGTCGTCGCCTTGAGGCCCAGCGGGCGGGCCAGGGGCAGGATCGACGCCTCGATCTGCGTCGCGAGCTCGCGGGTCGGCGCCAGGATCAGCGCGCGGGGACGGCCCGGCTTGCGCCGCGTCGGGCCCGCGGCGAGGCGGGCCAGCACGGGCAGCACGAAGCCGTACGTCTTGCCGGAGCCGGTCCGGCCGCGGCCGAGGACGTCACGCCCGGCGAGGGTGTGCGGCAGGGTCGCCGCCTGGATGGGGAAGGGCTCGGTGACGCCCTGGGTGGCCAGCGCGGCCACGAGCGGGGTGGGCAGGCCGAGTTCGGAAAAAGTGCTCATAAGTGCGTGCGGGCAAGCGAATGCCCTGGTCTCCATAACGTCGAGAAGGGTTGTCCTGCCCGGCGCAGACCGGTCAACGGCCGCGGCGCGTGGTAGTCGACAACAGCAGCGGACCGAGGCAGAACTGAGCGGCCCGCAAGATCAGTGTACCAACGACAGTGACCTACCCCCAGTGAGATTGCCCGCACTCGCGCGTCCTTGCTAAGTTACCGGTCGGTAATCGAGGAGGACGACCATGCTGCTGAACCCGCGCGAGTACGACCCGGCGCACTTCGACGCCGAGACGCGGCGCCTGCTGCGCGCCACCATCGACTGGTTCGAACAGCGCGGCAAGGCGAAGCTCACCGAGGACTACCACAACCGCACCTTCTACGCGGACTTCATCGAGTTCGCGGGCAAGGAAGGCCTGTTCTCGACGTTCCTGACGCCGTCGGCGAACGCCGGGGGCAACCCCGACAAGCGCTGGGACACCAGCCGCGTCGCCGCGCTGTCGGAAATCCTCGGCTTCTACGGCCTCAACTACTGGTACCCGTGGCAGGTCACCATCCTCGGCCTCGGCCCGGTCTGGCAAAGCGGTAACGCGGAGGCACGTGAACGCGCGGCGGCCGCCCTCGACGCCGGGGGCGTCGGCGCGTTCGGACTGTCCGAAAAGGACCACGGCGCCGACATCTACTCGTCCGACATGGTGCTCACCAAGGACGGCGACGGCTACCGCGCCACCGGCTCCAAGTACTACATCGGCAACGGCAACTGCGCCCGCACGGTGTCGGTCTTCGGCCGCATCGACGGCGTCGAAGGCCCGGACCAGTACGTCTTCTTCTACGCCGACTCCGAGCACCCGAACTACCACGTCGTGAAGAACGTGGTGCCGTCGCAGATGTACGTCGCCGAGTTCCGGCTCGAGGACTACCCGGTGCGCGCCGAGGACATCCTGCACGTCGGCGCCGAGGCCTTCAGCGCCGCGCTGAACACCGTCAACATCGGCAAGTTCAACCTCTGCTTCGGCGGCATCGGCATGGCCACGCACTCGCTGTACGAGGCCATCACGCACGCGCACAACCGCGTCCTCTACGGGAAGCCCGTGACGGACTTCCCGCACGTCCGCCGCGAGTTCGTCGAGGCCTACGCGCGGCTGACGGCGATGAAGCTGTTCTCCGACCGCGCCGTCGACTACTTCCGCAGCGCGAACCCCGGCGACCGCCGCTACCTGCTGTTCAACCCGATCACCAAGATGAAGGTGACCACCGAGGCGCAGAAGGTGATCGGCCTGGTCGCCGACGTCGTGGCGGCCAAGGGCTTCGAGGCCGACACCTACCTGGCGATGTCCAAGAACGACATCGACGGCCTGCCGAAGCTCGAGGGCACGGTCGCCGTCAACCTGGCGCTGATCGCGAAGTTCATGCCGAACTACCTCTTCGCGCCGCAGGAGTACGCCCCGGTGCCGACCCGCACCGACGCCGCGGACGACGAGTTCCTCTTCCGCCAGGGCCCGGCGCGCGGCCTGTCGAAGGTGCGGTTCCACGACTGGAAGACCGCCTACGCCGAGGCCGCGCACATCCCGAACGTCGCGCTGTTCACCGAGCAGGCCGGGTACCTGGTCAAGCTGCTCACCGAGGCGGCGCCGGACGAGGCGCAGCAGGCCGACCTCGACTTCGGGCTCGCGCTGACCGAGCTGTTCACGCTGATCGTGTACGGCCAGCTCGTCCTGGAGCAGGCCCGCATCACCGGCCTGGACGACGAGGTCGTCGACCAGATCTTCGCGGTGCTGGTGCAGGACTTCAGCGTCGCGGCGGTGGACCTCAACGGCAAGGCGAGCTCGACCGAGGCCCAGCAGGCGATCGCGCTGGCCGCGCTGCGCAAGCCGGTGGTGGACGCCGGGCGGTTCGAGAACGTCTGGGCGCGCGTGCGGGCGCTTTCCGGGGTCTACGCTATGAATCCGTGATGGCGAAGAAGTACCGGCTGGGGGTCGTGCGGAAGGCCGTGAACGTCCTGGTGACGGCGTTCCTGAACCGCGGTGTCCCGATCGCGGGGAGCACCGGGTGGCTGCTGACCACGCGGGGACGCAAGAGCGGCACCGACCGGACCACGCCGGTCAACGTCATCGAGGTCGGCGGCGAGCGGTGGCTCGTTTCGCCGTACGGGCGGGTCGGCTGGGTGTACAACCTCCGCGCCGACGCCACCGCCCGGCTGCGGCGCGGTCAGACGACCGAGACGTGGGAGGTCGAGGAGGTCGACGCGGCGACGGCCGGCCCGGTGCTGCGCGCGTACGTCGGCAAGCTCCCGGTGACGGCGCCGTTCTTCGACGCGAAGGCGAGCGACCCGGCCGAGGCGTTCGCCGGGGAAGCCGATCGACACCCGGTGTTCCGGTTGGCAAGATCGCGGGCGTGAACCGAGAGCGGGCGGCGGAGCTGATCTGGGACGCGTGGCTGACCGGCAAGCGGCTGGAGGGCCTCCCGGCCGACGTCCGCCCGGCCGACCTCGCCGAGGGCATGGCGGCGCAGGCGGCGCTCGCCGAGCTGGCCGGACCGGTGTCGGGCTGGAAGATCGCCGCGACCACCGCGTACGCGCGGCAGTACCTCGACGTGCCCGGGCCGTTGCCGGGCGCGATGTTCGAGCGGTTCCACCACGTCGAGGGCGAGCCGGTGCCGGCCGACACGATGACGATGGGCGTCGCCGAACCGGAGTTCGCCTTCCGGCTCAAGGCCGACCCGGGGCTGTCGCCGTCACTGGCCGCGGTGCTCGACGCGGTCGACACGATGTTCCTGGCGATCGAGCTGCCGGACAGCCGCTACACCGACCACCGCCACGCGGGCGGCCCGCAGCTGCTGGCCGACGTGGCGTGCGCGGGCCGGTTCGTCGAGGGCCGCCCGGTGCCGGGGTGGCGCGAGCTCGACCTGCCCCGCCGCCCGGTGGTCCTGCACGCCGACGGCGAGGAGTACTCGCGCGGCAGCGGCAGCCTGGTGCTGGGCGACCCGAGGCTGGCGCTGCACTGGCTGGCGATGGAGCTGCCCCGCCACGGCCGCGCGCTCCGCCCGGGCGACATCGTGACGACGGGAACGGCCACCCCGCCGTGCCCGATCCGCGCGGGCGGCCACGTCGTGGCGGACTTCGGTGAGCTGGGGAGTGTGGAAGTGCGGTTCGCCGCATGACCTTCCGGCCCGGGTTCGTGGTGCTCGCCGTGGTGGTGTTGGCCCTCGACGCGGGCTTCTGGTTCCTCGCGCGCGGCCCGCACCCGGCGACGGCCCGCAGCGGCTTCCTCGTGGCGTTCGTCCTGCTGCTGGCATCGCTGGCGGCGGCCGCGGGCGTGGTGCGCTGGGAGGTCGCGGCCCCGCTGGGCGCGGCGTCCGCGTCGGGCCTGCTGGTCGTCGGCGCGGTGGCGATCTTCGGCGTCGGCCTCGGCTTCGTGCTGACGGCCGTGGTGGAGGTGGGGCTGGTGCGCCGGATGGTCGCGTCGGCGGCCGGCTGGCGCGGCGGAATGGGGCTGATCAGCGCGACGGCCGCGGTGGTGCCGGTCGTGTTGCTCGCCGCCGGCCTCCTCGCGCTCCGCTGATTTTTGTCGGTACCCCCTACCACGATGTCCCGGTGACGTCTTGGAGAGATCGACTCGACACCCTCGCCCACGAGCGGCTGCCCGCGGAGCTGGCTTCCGCGTGGACCGCGCTGGCTCGCCCGGGGATCCGCCTGGTGTCCGCGGGCGAAGGCCCGCCCGTGGGCCGGATCGGTGGTGCGCCGGCGCTGCCCGAGGACGTCGGGTGGCCCGAGTGGCCGGGGCGGGGCCCGCTCGACTTCGTAGCCGCGGTGGACTGCGCCGCGCTGCCGCGGGAGTTCCTCAGCATCCCGCTGCCGGAGGCGGGCACGCTGCTGTTCTTCTACTTCGACGCCGAGCGCCGCCAAGCCGACGACATCCCGGAGTTCGGAGACGCCGAAGCCGCCCGGCTGGTCTTCGTGCCGGCGGGAGTTCCGGTCACCGAGCGGGCGGCACCCGAAGGCCTCGACCCCTACCCGGCGCGTGACCTGTTCGGCAAGGTCGAGGCCACCGCCCCGAGGAACTACCACGTCCTGCTCGACGAGACGAAGACCGCGAGTGGCGAAACCCTCGCCGAGGCGGCCAAAACGGTGCTGCTGCCCGGCAACCACATGGGCACCGGAGTGTTCGGGCAGCTGGTCTGGCAGCTGCACCCGGAGGGGCCGCACCACCAGGTCGGCGGGTTCGCCGACCCCATCCAGAACGCGGTCGAAAAGGAGGTCGCGACGGAAGTGCTGGGGGACTACCGGGACCCGCGACTGATCGAGGAGGCGGCCCGCTGGGTGTTCCTCGCCCAGATCGACAGCGACGAAGCTGCCGACATGATGTGGGGCGACGCCGGAATGCTCTATTGGATGATCCGCTCCGAAGACCTCGAAGCGGGCCGTTTCGACCGCGCGCGATGCATCCTGCAGTGTTGCTGATGGTGCCTTGCGGCTGAGGATTCCTCGGCCGCCGGCAGGCCACCCCGGCTCGTCCGGGGCGGCCTCCCGCCTGCCTTTTACTTCCCGAAGCCGGCCCGTCGCAGCGCGTCGGCCATCGAGCCGCTCGCGTTGCCGCCGCGATCCCGGCCGCCGCCACCCTGGCCGCGTCGGTCGCCGCCCCCGCCGCCACGGCGCTGGCCCTGGCCGCCCTGGCCCCGGTCCCGGCGCTCGCCACCGCCGCCACCACCGCGGTTGCCCGAGCCGGCGCCCGGCTCGTCGTCCAGGCGCAGGGTCAGTGAGATCCGCTTGCGCGGCACGTCGACGTCCAGGACCTTCACCTTCACGATGTCCCCGGGTTTGACGACCTCCCGCGGGTCCTTCACGAAGTTCTTCGACAGCGCCGAAACGTGGGCCAGCCCGTCTTGGTGCACGCCCACGTCGATGAACGCGCCGAACGCCGCCACGTTCGTCACCACGCCCTCCAGGCGCATGCCCGGCTTCAGGTCCGAGATCTTGTCCACGCCCTCGGCGAACGTCGCCGTCTTGAACGCCGGGCGGGGGTCGCGGCCCGGCTTGTCCAGCTCCGCCAGGATGTCCGTCACCGTCGGGAGACCGAACTGCTCGTCCACGAACTCGGCCGGCCGCAGCGAGGACAGCGTCCGCGTGTTGCCGATCAGCGACCGGATGTCGGTGCCGGTCTTGGACAGGATCCGCCGGACCACCGGGTACGCCTCCGGGTGGACCGCCGACGAGTCGAGCGGGTCGTCGCCGTCGGGGATGCGGAGGAAGCCCGCGCACTGCTCGAACGCCTTCGGCCCGAGCCGCGCGACCTCCTTCAGCGCCATCCGGGAGCGGAACGGCCCGTTCGTGTCGCGGTGGGCCACGATGTTCTCCGCCAGGCCCGTCGTGATGCCCGAAACCCGCGTCAGCAGCGGGGCCGACGCCGTGTTGACGTCCACGCCGACCGCGTTCACGCAGTCCTCGACCACCGCGTCGAGCGAGCGCGACAGCGACACCTCGGACAGGTCGTGCTGGTACTGGCCGACGCCGATCGACTTCGGGTCGATCTTCACCAGCTCGGCCAGGGGGTCCTGCAGCCGCCGGGCGATCGAGACCGCGCCGCGCAGCGAGACGTCCATGTTCGGCAGTTCCTGCGAAGCGAACGCCGACGCCGAGTACACCGAAGCGCCCGCCTCGGACACGACCGCCTTCGTCAGCTTCAGCTCCGGGTGCTTCTTGATCAGTTCCTGGGCGAGCTTGTCCGTCTCGCGCGACGCCGTCCCGTTGCCGATGGAGATCAGGTCGACCTTGTGCCGCGCGGCCAGCGCCGCGAGCTCGGCGATCGACTGGTCCCACTTGTTCGCCGGCTGGTGCGGGTAGATGACGTGGGTGTCGACGACCTTGCCGGTCGCGTCCACGACCGCCACCTTGACGCCGGTCCGGAAGCCCGGGTCGAGGCCCATGGTGGCGCGGGTGCCGGCCGGCGCGGCCAGCAGGAGGTCGCGCAGGTTGGCCGCGAACACGCGCACGGCGTCGTCCTCGGCCGCCTGGCGCAGCCGCATCCGCAGATCGATGCCCAGGTGCAGGAGGATCTTGGTGCGCCACGCCCAGCGCACGGTGTCCCCGAGCCACTTGTCGCCCGGCCGCCCCTGCTGGGTGATGCCGAACTTCGCGGCGATGCGCTGCTCGTAGTCGGTCGGCCCGACCTGCGGCTCGTCGGTGGGCTCGTCCGGCGCCATGGTGAGGTCGAGGACCTCCTCCTTCTCGCCGCGCAGCATCGCGAGGATCCGGTGCGAGGGGAGCTTCGTGTACGGCTCGGAGAAGTCGAAGTAGTCGGAGAACTTCGCGCCTTCCTCCTCCTTGCCGGCGCGGACCTTGGCGACCAGGTGGCCCTGGCCCCACATCTTCTCCCGCAGCTCACCGATGAGGTCGGCGTCCTCGGCGAAGCGCTCGACCAGGATCGCGCGGGCGCCGTCGAGGGCGGCCTGGGCGTCCGCCACGCCCTTGTCCGCGTCGACGAACACCGCCGCGGCGGCCTGCGGGTCCGTGTTCGGGTCGTTCAGCAGGCCGTCGGCCAGCGGCTCGAGCCCGGCTTCGCGCGCGATCATGGCCTTCGTGCGGCGCTTCGGCTTGTACGGGAGGTAGATGTCCTCCAGCCGCGACTTCGTGTCCGCGGCGAGGATCGACGCCTCGAGGGCCTCGTCGAGCTTGCCCTGGCTGCGGATCGACTCGAGCACGGCGAGCCGGCGCTCGTCGAGTTCCCGCAGGTAGCGCAGCCGCTCTTCGAGCGTGCGCAGCTGCGCGTCGTCGAGCATGCCGGTGACTTCCTTGCGGTAGCGCGCGATGAACGGCACGGTCGAACCGCCGTCGAGCAGCTCGACGGCGGCCTTGACCTGTCCTTCGCGCACGCCCAGTTCTTCGGCGATCTTCTGCTCGACCGACACGCTCACTGCTACACGCTCCTGCTTCGCCTGGATCCGATCGTCACATTCTGCCGTTTCGGGCACCCCGACTTTCGGATGGGGTTGCTTGACATTCAGATTGGTCTAGTCCACTTTGTGGTGACCTGCCTCACCAGTGTCGTGGAGGTCCTCCGTGGTCCCCAAGGTCCGCTTCGCTCTGCTTTCCTTACTTTCCGTGGTGGCGCTGTCTCTCGGCGTCACTTTCGTGCTCGCCGGCAGTGCTTCGGCGGCGAACATCCTGGCCAACCCCGGCTTCGAAGCCGGCACCACGGGCTGGACGTGCACCGGCACGTCGGCCGCGGTGGGCTCGCCGGTGCACAGCGGCAGCCGGGCCCTGAACGCGACGCCGTCGTCGTCGGACACCGCCCAGTGCGCGCAGACGCTCACCGTCTCGGCGAACACGGCGTACAAGCTGTCCGCGTGGGTCCAGGGCAGCTACGTCTACCTCGGCGTCTCCGGCTCGGCGACGACCAGCACGTGGACGCCCGGCACCAGCGGCTACCAGCAGCTGTCGCTGAGCTTCACGACCGGCTCGAGCACGTCGCTGACGGTGTACCTGCACGGCTGGTACGGCCAGCCGGGGTACTACGCCGACGACGTCAGCCTCGACGGTCCCGGCACCCCGCCGACGACGACGCCGACCACGCCTACCACCCCGCCGACCACCACAACCACCACCACCCCGCCGACGACGACCACGTCGACGCCGCCCACTCAGGGTGATCTGCCGAAGCACGTCCTGACGGGTTACTGGCAGAACTTCTACAACGGCGCCAAGGCGCTGAAGCTCGCCGACGTCCCGACGAAGTACAACATCATCGCGGTGTCCTTCGCGGACGCCACCGGCACGCCGGGCGCGGTGAGCTTCACGCTCGACTCGGGGTTGTCCTCGCAGCTCGGCGGCTACACGGACGCGCAGTTCAAGGCCGACGTCAAGACGGTACAGGCCCGCGGCCAGAAGGTGATCATCTCGGTCGGCGGCCAGAACGGCACGATCAGCGTCGGCGACTCGACCTCGGCGAACAACTTCGCGAACAGCATCAAGTCGCTGATCGCGAACTACGGCTTCGACGGCGTCGACATCGACCTCGAGAACGGCATCAACGCCACGTATATGGGCCAGGCGCTGCGCAGCATCTACAACGGCGGCGGCAAGGTCATCACGATGGCACCGCAGACGATCGACATGCAGTCCACGGCGGGCGGCTACTTCCAGCTGGCGCTGAACATCAAGGACATCCTGACGATCGTCAACATGCAGTACTACAACTCGGGTTCGATGAACGGCTGCAACGGCAACGTGTACTCCCAGGGAACGGTCGACTTCCTGACGGCGCTGGCCTGCATCCAGCTCCAGGGCGGCCTGCGCGCGGACCAGGTCGGCCTCGGCCTCCCGGCCTCCCCGCAGGCCGCGGGCGGCGGCTACCAGGCCCCGGCGAACACGGTGTCGGCGCTGAACTGCCTGGCCCGTGGAACGTCCTGCGGCAGCTTCAAGCCGTCGACGACGTACCCGACGATCCGGGGCGCGATGACGTGGTCGATCAACTGGGACGCGTCGCAGGGGTACGCGTTCGCCAACACGGTGTCGGCGGGGCTCGCGGGCCTGCCGTGACCGTGCGCTGAGTGTGGCCCTCCCGGCGGCGCGGTCCGGGAGGGCCTTCTCACGCCATCGGCAGCCGAAGGGCTCCCGGTGCCTCCGCGGGCACCACCGGGTTCTTCGGCGCCACCGCCGCCACGCGCCGGTACTCCGCACCCAGCGGCGGCCGCGGGTCCGCTTCTCCCCGGTTCGGCCAGAACGCCATCGCCCGCTCCGCCTGGGCCGTGATCGTCAAAGAGGGGTTCACGCCGAGGTTGGCCGAGATCGCCGACCCGTCCACCACGTGCAGGCCCGGGTACCCGTACAGCCGCTGATAGGGATCGATCACCCCCGAAGCGGGGGAGTCGCCGATCGTGCAGCCACCGATGAAGTGGCCCGTGATCGGGATGTTCGCCATGTCCGTCCACGCGCCCTGCGGCAGCCCGCCGATCTTCGCGGCCACCCGGCGCGTCACCTCGTGGCCGGCCGGGATCCAGTCCGGCGACGGCGCCCCCGCGCCCTGGCGGGTGGTCATGCGCCGGCCGAACAGCCCGCGTTTCGTGTACGTCGTCACCGAATTGTCCAGCGTCTGCATCACCAGCAGCCCGATCATCCGCTCGGACCACCGGCGCGGGTTGTGTATCCGCAGCAGGTTCCGCCGGGCGCGCCACAGTTCCCGCAGGCCCAGCACCCAGCGGCGGCGGCCGGGCGAGCCGTCCACCAGCACCGTCGCCAGCAGGCCCATCAGGTTGCTGCCGCGCCCGTACCGCACCGGCTCCACGTGCGTCACCGCGTCCGGGTGGATCGACGACGTGATCGCGACCCCGCGCGAGTAGTCCGTGTCCGCCCGCAGCGACCGCGCCGCCAGCACCGCTTCGGAGTTCGTGCGGGCCAGGAGCCCGAGCCGCGGGGACACGAGCGGCAAAGTGCCGGTGTCACGCATGCGATGCAGCAATCGCTGCGTGCCCAGAGCGGCCGCGGAGAACACCACCTGCGTCGCGGTGAACGTGCGGCGGGAAAGACCGCCCGTGCGCCGCGTGTCCACCGCGTACCCGCCGGGAATCGGCCGCACCGACACCGCCGTCGTCAAGGGGTGCACCTCCGCACCCGCCTGCTCGGCCAGGTACAGGTAGTTCTTGACCGTCGTGTTCTTCGCCCCGACCCGGCACCCGGTCATGCATTCGCCGCACAGCGTGCAGGAGGTCCGCGCCGGCCCCGCGCCGCCGAAGAACGGGTCCACCCCGGACTGTCCGAAGTAGACGCCGACGGGGGTGCGCCGGTACGTGTGGCCGATGCCCATGTCGTCGGCCACGTTCTGCAGGACCCGGTCCGCGGCCGTCGTCGCCGGGTTCTCGACCACGCCGAGCATCCGCTTCGCCTGGTCGTAGTACGGCGCCAGCTCGGCCTTCCAGTCCGTGATGTGCGCCCACTGCGGGTCTTCGTAGAACCCGTCCGGGGGCTCGTACAGCGTGTTCGCGTATACCAGCGAACCCCCGCCGACGCCGGAGCCGCTCATCACGAACGTGTTCTTCAGCAGCGTCAGCCGCTGGATGCCGAAGCAGCGCAAGGCGGGCGCCCACAGGTACTTCCGCACCCGCCACGACGTCTTCGCGAACTCGTCGTCGGCGAACCGGCGGCCGGTTTCCAGCACGCCGACGCGGTAGCCCTTCTCGGTCAGCCGCAGCGCCGTGACGCTGCCGCCGAACCCCGAACCGATCACCAGCACGTCGTAGTCCATCACGCCACCCGGTAGTCGGCGACGTCGAAGCGCCGGGTCCGGCGGTCGTACTCGGTGACCAGGCCGGGCCAGTTGGTCGTCACCCGGCCGTCCGCCTGCCGGTACCAGCTCGTGCAGGCGCTCCACACGCTCCGGCCCAGCCGCCCCTGTACCTCCCGGTCGTACCGCTCTTCGACCTCCGGCCGCACGTCCACATAGGACACCTCCGGCCGCGCGAGCCGTTCCACCGCCTGCCGGATGTAGCGCGCCTGGCGCTCGATCATGTAGATGATGGACCCGGCGCCGAGGTTGGTGTTGGGCCCGTAGACGCAGAACAGGTTGGGGAAGCCGGGCACGGTCATGCCCAGGTAGGCCCGCGCGCCGCCGGACCACTCGTCGTCCAGGGACCGCCCGCCGAGGCCGCGCACCTCCATCCGGCCGAGGAACTGCGTCGCGGCGAAACCGGTGCCGTAGACCAGGACGTCCGCCTCGATCTCGGTCCCGTCCTCGACCCGCACGCCCTTCTCGGTGATCTCGGCGATCCGCCGCGTCTCGACGTCCACGTTCGGCTGCGCCAGCGCGGGCAGGTAGTCGTTGGTGAAGAGGATCCGCTTGCAGCCGAGGGGATAGGACGGCGTCAGCTTCGCCCGCAGCTCCCGGTCCTTGATGTGACGGCGCCGCAGCTGCGCGGTCCGCAGTTCGAACATCTTCGCCAGCGCGGGGTGGCGTGTCATCGCGTACGTGGCGTACTCGGCGAGCAGGAAGATCCGCAGCCGGCCGAGCAGCTGCGTCGGCGGCAGGTGCTCGAACAGCCAGTGCTGCCACCGCCGGTAGCTCGGGTCGGACTTCGCCATCACGTACGGCGGCGTGCGCTGGAAGACCGTGACGTGCTGCGCGCGTTTCCGCAGCTCGGGCACGAACTGCACGGCGCTGGCCCCGGTCCCGATGACGGCGACGCGCTTGCCGGTCAGGTCGACGTCGTGGTCCCACCGCGCGGAGTGGAAGGCGTCGCCGGCGAAGCTCTCCCGGTTCGGGATGTCCGGCAGCACCGGCCGCGACAGCTGCCCGACGGCGGGCACGAAGACGTTCGCCTCGAACGTCTCCCCGGTGCCGGTTTCCACGCGCCAGAGCCCGCGGTCTTCGTCGAACGCGGCCGCGGTGACCTCGCGGTGGTACCGGATGTGCGGTTCCAGGCCGTACTTCGCGATGACGCGCCGAAGGTAGGCGAGGATGTCGGGCTGGTGCGAGAACCGCTTCGGCCACCGCGGGTTGGGCTCGAAGGAGAAGGAGTACAGCGGCGACGGGATGTCGCACGCGGCGCCCGGGTAGGTGTTGTCCCGCCAGACGCCGCCGGGTTCGGCCGCGCTCTCGAGGATCGTGAAGTCGGTGAACCCCGCGCGCTTGAGCTCGATCGCCGTCCCGATGCCGCCGAACCCGGTGCCCACGATCAGCACCGACGGCCCCTTCGCCGAACCAGTCATGTCCGAAAAGCTACGGACTCCCTGGCTGTGACAACAGGCCACGAACGGTCACTCAATCGAGATTTCCGGCCAGCCTCACTCCGGCGGGTGGACGCGCACCTCGTGCGTCTCCGCGCCCTCTTCCGCCCACTTCACCAGCTCGCCCGCCGACTTCTCCAACGCCGACACTGTCCGCTTCGCCAGCTTCTCGAACGGCGACAGCTCGATGACCGCCGCCTTCCGCGTTGCCTTGATGTCCCAGAACCCGCACACCTGGCCATCGACCAGCAGCGTGCCCTTGACCAGGCCGTTGTGCGAGATCACGCGCTTGCGGTAGGCGTCCGAGATCACCCGCGTCCGGTCCGCGTACGACAGGATCATCTGGTCGAACGGCCCCAGCAGCCGCGGCGGTGCCGGGGTGTCCTCGTCGGGCACCGTCAGCTCCGGCAGGTCCAGCAGCTCGCGGCCGTCCGGGTCGCGGTAGCGCCGGAGGTCCATCGAAGACGCCACCTCGCCTAGGCGGGTGATGCCCGCCCACGTCTGGACGTCCGCCACCGTGGCCGGGCCGAACGCACGCAGGTACCGCGCAATCAGCGAAGTGGGCGAAGGCGGCGACAGGGGAGCACCGACCCACTCTTCCAGGCACGCGTACGTCGTCTGCCCGGCCTTGCCCCAGATCGCCCGCGGCGGGGTCTGCACCAGCGGCAGCCGGCCGCGGGCCAGGTGCGTCAGGGAAGACGGCGGGGCGTCCCAGGTCCGGGCCAGCTCGGCACCCAGCGCGTTCCCCGGCATCGGGCCGCCGAGGAGCAGCTTTCGCGCCGCCTCGGCGACGAGATCGTGGTCGAGCCCCGCCAGCGCACTCGCGTGCAGCGTGTTCTGCTTCAGATCGCGGTCGTAGATCGCCTGGACCACCGGCCGCCACGCCAGCGCGTCCGCCGCCGTCACCAGGTGGACCGTGCCGCGCATCAGCGCGATCCGCACCACGCGGCGGCTCTCGAGCAGCTCCACGAGCTCCGCCGGCCGAAACCCCTCCAGCCGTGACCACAGCCCGAAGTACGGCGGAAACGGCGCCTGCGCCTGGAGCCCGGCCAGGTGCTCCACCGCGTCGAAAGCGGACATCTTCGCCCGGCTCAGCAGCAGTTGCCGCTCCAGCGTGGCGCGGTTGACGGCTCGTCGGCTCAAGTTCTCCACGCGATCACCCTAACGATCATCCCGGACAGTTCCGGTCCTCGATTGGACACGTTCTCCCGGCGTGATCCAGAATTCCGGCCATGGCCGAGCTCGCCGCGCCCGCCGTCGGGGACTGGGACTTCCCGCGCGGCACCGCGAGCATCGAGCTGATGACCCGGTTCGCCGCCGAACGCGGCCTCCCGGGCGGCAGGCTCCTGGCGAACACCACGCTCACGCCGGAGCTGCTCGCCGACCCGGCCGTCCAGGTCGACGCGCGCCAGGAGCTGGCCGTCGTCCGGGCACTGGCCGATCTGGACGGTTCGGACGCGGCGGCGCTGGAGCTGGGCCGCCGCTACCGCGTCACCACCTTCGGCATCTTCGGCTTCGCCTGCATCAGCAGCCCGACGTTGCGGGACGCGATGTTGTTCGCCCTCCGCTACTTCGACCTGAGCTTCGCCTTCTGCATCCCGCACGTCGTCCTCGGCGCCGACCGGCTGACCCTCGAACTCGACGACAGCCGCGTGCCTGCCGACGTCGCCCGCTTCCTCGTCCTGCGCGACCTGGCCGCGATCTTCGCCGTCATGCGCGACCTCCTGCCCGAGATCGCGCTGGACGAGCTGACATTCCGGCACGAAACGGCCACCGTGGAGCCGTACCGGGCCGCGTTCGGCGTGCGGCCGCGCTTCGGCGCCGACGCCTGCCGGGCGACGCTCGATCCGGCGCTGCTGAGCCGGCCGCTGCCGCAGGCCAACGACCAGACGGTCGCCCTGTGCGCCGCGCAGTGCGAAGCGCTCGTCACGCGGCGTCGGCAGCGTTCCGGCATTTCGCAGCAGGTACGCGAGCGCCTGGTCCGGCTCGGCGGCGTCGACGCCGGGATGGACGAAATCGCCCGCCAGCTGACGCTCAGCACCCGCACCCTGCGCCGCCGCCTCACCGAAGCCGGCACGAGCTACCGGGCCCTGGTCGACGAAGTCCGCCAGACGCTCGCCGAAGAGCTCCTGGACACCGGCGTGTTGTCGGTCGAGGACGTCGCCTACCGGCTCGGGTACGCCGAGGCGTCGAGCTTCATCCACGCGTTCAAGCGCTGGACCGGGATGACGCCGGCGGCGTTCGCCCGCCGGTTCCGCGCCGCTCGGCGAGGACCGCCGGGTAGGTGATCTTCAGCAGGTTGAGGAGCGCATCGGTGAGGAAGGTGCGCAGCGCCGCGCGGTCCAGCGTGCCGCGGATCAGCCACTCCCGTGACGCCGCGCGCAGCATCCCGCCGAACGACCGGATCATCGCGCGCAGCTCTTCGCGGCCCTCGGTCACGCCGGTCATCAGCGCGGCTTCCAGGACCCGGTCGGCGGCGATCTCGTCGGCCTCCAGCATGATCCGCTCGATCTCGGGGTCGCGCCCGGCCGCCTCGGGCCCGATCACGGTCAGCCAGGCGTCGCGGTTGCGGTCCACGACCTCGATCCACCGTTCGACGCCGATCGACAGCCGCTGCTCCATCGTGGTGTCCGGCAGCGCTTCGGTGACCGGCGCGGGCACGATCATCAGCTGCCGCACGACTTCCAGGTACAGCTCCCGCTTCCCGCCGAAGTAGTGGTTGATCAGCGGCCGCGCCACCCCGGCGGCCTCGGCGATGTCCGAAGTGGACACCGAGGCGTAGCTGCCCGCCCCGAACAGCCGCCGGGCGGCGGCGAGGATCTCCGCACGCCGTTCGGCCGGCTCGAGCCGGCGGCGCCGGGGCCGGGTCCCACTGGTCATCCGCTCAGCCTCGCGGGGGATCGGCAGGCTGTCAACAAGTAGTTGACCCGTCGTCAAAAGAGTGACTCCGGTGGCGGCCGAGCGGTGTTTCGCGCCAACCTTTGTCGTTACGCAACCGGAACAACCCGCCGGTAACTCCTCGGCACCCGGATGCGACGAGACGGCAGGGGGCCCGGACCGGGGGTAGGAGCAGATGAACGAAGAAGGCGCGCCGATCCGGCCGGCCGGGCGCTGGGTGAGCGTCCGCCTGCAGCATCGCCACGTCAGCTTCGACGACGCCTTCGAAGCCGGCGAGCCGCTGCCGGACGGCGACTGCGCGGACGAAGCGTCCGTGTCGTACTCGGGAATCGTCATTTCCAGCTACGACCGGGGCGAGAAGGTGTCGGAGCGCTGGATCCCGCTGGGCGTCGACCCGTCCGAAGCGGACGACGAGCGGCTCATCGGCCAGCTGCGTGAAGCCCTGCTGTGGCAGGCGCGCCGTCCACCGCAGACCGCCGAGGAGTGATCCTCACGAGCCGGTGCGGAGGCCCTCGAAGGCCACCTTGCACACCGCGTCCGCGACCTCGGCCGCCGAGGAGCCGCGCCGGGGCTTGTACCACTCGATCAGCGAGTTGACCATGCCGAACACGAGCCGCGCGGTGACCGCCGGGTCGACGTCCGGACGCACGTCGCCTTCGGCTTCGGCCTGCTTCACGAGGTCCGTCACCAGCCGGTCGAACTCGCGCCGCCGCGCCAGTGCCGCCCGCTCGACCTTCGTGTTGCCGCGCACGCGCAGCAACAGCGTCACGAACGGCAGCCGGTCCGCCAGCACCACCACGCTGCCGCGCACCAGGTGCTCCAGCCGGTCGATCGCCCGGCCGTCGAGCAACGCCGTCTCGGAGGCGACCTCGAACAGCCCGTCCAGGGCCCGGTCGACCGCCAGCCGCAGCAACTCCTCCTTGCTGGGCACGTGGTGGTAGATCGCCGACTTCGTGATGCCGAGCTTGCGGGAGAGGTCCTCCATGCTCGTGCCGTCGTAGCCGCGCTCGTTGAACAGCTTCACCGCCACCTGCAGCAGCGATTCGAGGTCGTAGCCCGGCCGACCGCGCCTCGGGGTTGTCACGGCTTCTCCCGCTGGTCGACGATCCGCCGCATCTTGCCCATGGACCGCTCCAGCGTGTCCGGATCGACGACGTCCACCGACACCGTCACGCCGACTCCGTCCTTCACCCCGCTGACCAGCTCCGAAGCCGCGCGCGCCCGGTCTTCGCCGGAAGCGTCGTGACGGGCCTCCACCCGCACGGTCAGGTGGTCGAGCCGGCCGCGTGTGGACCGGACGAGCTGGAAGTGCGGGCTCAGCGCTGGCGTCCGCAGCACGATCTCCTCGATCTGCGTCGGGAAGACGTTGACCCCGCGCAGGATGATCAGGTCGTCGGTGCGGCCGGTGACCTTGGCCATCCGCCGGAACGCCGGCCGGGCCGTCCCCGGGGAAAGCGCGGTGAGGTCCCGGGTGCGGTAGCGGATGATCGGCAGGGCCTGCTTGGTCAGGGACGTGAACACGAGCTCCCCGGTTTCCCCGCCGCCCAGGACCTCCTCGGAGTACGGGTCGATCACCTCGGGGTAGAAGTGGTCCTCCCAGATGTGCAGACCGTCCTTCGTCTCGACGCACTCCTGCGCGACACCCGGGCCCATCACCTCCGACAGCCCGTAGATGTCGACGGCGTCGAGCGCGAACCGCTCCTCGATCTCCGCGCGCATCTGCTCGGTCCACGGCTCGGCGCCGAAGATGCCCACCTTCAGTGACGATGTACGAGGGTCGACGCCCTGGCGCTCGAACTCGTCGAGCAGCGTCAGCATGTACGACGGCGTCACCATGATGACCTCGGGCCGGAAGTCGGTGATCAGCTGCACCTGCCGCGCGGTCATCCCGCCGGACGCCGGGATCACCGTGCAGCCGAGCTTCTCGGCGCCGTAGTGCGCGCCGAGACCGCCGGTGAACAGGCCGTAGCCGTAGGCGACGTGCACCTTGTGCCCCGGGCGGCCGCCCGCGGCGTGGATCGAGCGGGCCATCACCGTCGCCCACGTGTCGATGTCCTGCTCGGTGTACCCGACGACGGTGGCCTTGCCGGTGGTGCCGCTGGAGGCGTGGATGCGCCGGACCTGCTCCTGCGGCACGGCGAACATCCCGAACGGGTAGTTCTCCCGCAGGTCCTGCTTGGTGGTGAACGGGAACTTCGCCAGGTCGGCGAGCTCCTTGCAGTCGTCCGGGTGGACGCCGGCCTCGTCGAACTTCCGCGTGTAGGCGGGCACGTTGGCGTACGCGTGCCGGAGTGTCCACTGCAGACGTTCCAGCTGGAGGGCGGCCAGCTCGTCCGCGCCGATGTCCGTCTCGATCATGGTCAATCCCGTTTCGCGGAGAGGACGCGGCTGCGGCCGCGGAATTCGGCGACGACCTCGGGCCCGGCGGGGGTCTCCCGGTGCACCGTGACGTCGTAGATGCCGTTGCGGCCGTAGCGGGTGCGCTCGGTGGCCGTGGCGACGAGGTGGTCGCCGAGCCGTCCGGCCGCGACGAAGGAGATTTCGGCGCCCGCCGCGACCGTGACCGGGCCGTGGGTGTTGCAGGCGCAGGCGAAGGTCGTGTCGGCCAGCAGGAAGACGTACCCGCCGTGGGCGATGTCGTGCCCGTTGACCATCTCGCGGGTGATCGTCATGGTCGCCACGGCCCGGCCGTCGCTCGCTTCGACGAGTTCGATGCCCAGCGCGCGCGACGCCTCGTCGGCGGCGAACATGGTGTGCGCGGCGTTGGTCATGCGCTGTGTCTCCAGACTGACCGAATGGACGGTCACCTCGCGGTGCCGCTCAGTAAAGGCAGTGGTCCGGGCCGGTGTCAAGCGCCGGCCTCTTCCGATCTTCGGGCCCGGCGGCTACCATGCGATTAACTGAACGTCCGGTAGGTAATTCGGCGAGAGGGACCTGATGGCATTGCTGCGCAGCTACGTCTCCGGGAGCTGGCACACGGCGGCGGACGAGGGCGTCCCGCTGCACGACGCGGCCACCGGCGAGGAGGTCGCCCGGATCTCGTCGAAGGGCGTCGACTTCGCCGCCGCCCTCGAGTACGGCCGCCGCGTGGGCGGCCCGGCCCTGCGGGAACTGACGTTCCACCAGCGTGCGGCCCTGCTCAAGGCGCTCGCCTCCCACCTGCGCGAGCACCGCGACGAGCTGTACGCCCTCTCCGCTCGCACGGGAGCCACGCTCGGTGACTCGAAGTTCGACATCGACGGCGGCATCGGCGTCCTGTTCAGCTACGGCTCCAAGGGCAAGCGCGAGCTGCCGAACGACACCGTCTACGTCGAGGGCAACGTCGAGCCGCTCTCCCGCGGCGGCACGTTCGTCGCCCAGCACATCGCGACCCCGCTGCGGGGCGTCGCCGTCCAGATCAACGCGTTCAACTTCCCGGTGTGGGGGCCGCTGGAGAAGTTCGCGCCCGCGTTCCTCGCCGGGGTGCCGAGCCTGGTCAAGCCGGCCAGCCAGACGGCGTACCTGACCGCGCGGGTGGTCGAGCTGATCATCGAGTCCGGCATCCTGCCCGAGGGCTCGCTGCAGTTCGTCGCGGGCAGCGCCGGCGACCTGCTCGACCACGTCACCGCGCAGGACCTGGTGTCCTTCACCGGCTCGGCGTCGACGGCCCAGAAGCTGCGGACCCACCCGGCGATCATCCGGCACGCCGTCCGGTTCAACGCCGAGGCCGACTCGCTGAACTGCTCGATCCTCGGCCCGGACGCGGTGCGCGGGACCACCGAGTTCGACCTGTTCGTCAAGCAGCTGACCACGGAGATGACGGTCAAGGCGGGCCAGAAGTGCACCGCGATCCGCCGCGCGTTCGTCCCCGCGGAGCTGCTCGACGACGTCGCCGCGGCCGCGTCGGAGCGGCTGGCGAAGGTGACGGTCGGCAACCCGGCGTCCGAAGGTGTCCGGATGGGCGCGCTGGCCAGCCTGGAGCAGCGCGAGGAGGTCCGGCGGTCGCTGAAGGCGCTGCTGGACGCCGGCAGCGTCGTGTTCGGCGACCCGGAGAAGGTCGACGTCGTGGACGCCGACGCCGAGCGCGGCGCGTTCCTCTCGCCGGTGCTGCTGAAGGCCGACCCCGAGCGCTCCGAGCCGCACGAGGTCGAGGCGTTCGGGCCGGTCTCGACGCTGATGCCGTACACGTCCACCGAGCAGGTCGTCGAGTTCGCCGCGCGTGGCGGCGGCAGCCTGGCCGGGTCCGTGGTCAGCGCGGACAAGGAGTTCGTGCGCGAGGTCGTCCTCGGCGCGGCGCCGTACCACGGCCGCCTGCTGGTGCTGGACGCCGAAGACGCGAAGGAGTCCACCGGGCACGGTTCGCCGATGCCGCAGCTGGTCCACGGCGGCCCCGGCCGCGCGGGCGGCGGCGAGGAAATGGGCGGCATCCGGGGCGTGCTGCACCACATGCAGCGCACGGCCGTGCAGGGTTCGCCCGCCGTGCTTTCCGCGGTCACCGGCCGCTGGGTCACCGGTGCCCCGCGTACCGAAGGCGACGTGCACCCGTTCCGCAAGTCCCTGGCCGAGCTTCGCATCGGTGACTCGGTGGTCGCCGGGCCGCGCACGGTCACCCAGGAAGACGTCGACCACTTCGCCGAGTTCACCGGCGACACGTTCTACGCGCACACCGACCCGGAAGCCGCGGCGGCCAACCCGCTGTTCGGCGGGATCGTCGCGCACGGCTACCTGGTCGTGTCGTTCGCGGCAGGCCTGTTCGTCTCGCCCGAGCCGGGGCCGGTGCTGGCCAACTACGGCCTGGAGAACCTGCGGTTCCTCACGCCGGTCAAGGTCGGCGACTCCCTGACCGTGACCCTGACCGCCAAGCAGATCACCCCGCGGATCGACCAGGAGTACGGCGAGGTCCGCTGGGACGCCGACGTCACCAACGCCGAGGGCGAGTCCGTGGCGAAGTACGACGTCCTGACGCTGGTTTCGAAGGAGCAGCCGTGACGGCCACTGTCTCGCTGGAAGAACACTTCGAGCACACCATCGAGCGCGACCAGCGCATCGAGCCGCGCGACTGGGTGCCCGATGGCTACCGCAAGACGATGATCCGGCAGATCGCGCAGCACGCGCACTCGGAGATCATCGGCATGCAGCCCGAGGGCAACTGGATCACGCGGGCGCCGTCGCTGCGGCGCAAGGCGATCCTGCTGGCCAAGGTCCAGGACGAGGCCGGGCACGGGCTCTACCTGTACTCCGCGGCGGCGACGCTGGGCGCGGACCGCGCGGACCTGACCGACAAGCTCATCAACGGCAAGCAGAAGTACTCGTCGATCTTCAACTACCCGACGCTGACCTTCGCGGACGTCGGCGTGATCGGCTGGCTGGTCGACGGCGCCGCGATCTGCAACCAGGTGCCGCTGTGCCGCTCGTCGTACGGGCCGTACGCGCGGGCGATGATCCGGATCTGCAAGGAGGAGTCCTTCCACCAGCGGCAGGGCTACGAGCTGCTGATGACGATGATGAAGGGGACTCCGCAGCAGCGGGAGATGGTCCAGGAGGCCGTGAACCGCTGGTGGTGGCCGTCGCTGATGATGTTCGGCCCGCCGGACGCCGATTCGCCGAACACCGCGCAGTCGATGGCGTGGAAGATCAAGCGCCACACCAACGACGAGCTGCGGCAGCGGTTCGTGGACATGTCGGTGCCGCAGGCCGAAGCCCTCGGCGTCACCTTCCCCGATCCCGACCTGAAGTGGAACGCTGCGCGAGGGCACTACGACTTCGGCGCTGTGGACTGGGACGAGTTCAAGAACGTCCTGAAGGGCAACGGGCCCTGCAACGCTTCGCGGATCGCGCACCGGCGTCGCGCCCACGAAGACGGGGCGTGGGTGCGGGAAGCCGCCGTCGCGCACGCTGAAAAGAAGGAGCGCAAGTGACCGACCTGACGGCCGAAGGCGGCCACGGCGCCGTCCCCCTGGAAGGCGTCCCCGCCGCTCCGGGGCCGGTCAAGCACGACTGGCCGCTGTACGAGGTGTTCGTGCGCGGGAAGCGCGGGCTGAACCACGTGCACGTCGGGTCGCTGCACGCGGCCGACGACCGGATGGCGCTGCACCACGCCCGCGACCTCTACACGCGGCGCAACGAAGGCGTGTCGATCTGGGTCGTACGCGCGGCGGACATCACGGCGTCGTCGCCGGACGAGAAGGACCCGTTCTTCGCCCCCAGCGGCGACAAGGTCTACCGGCACCCGACGTTCTACGACATTCCCGAGGATGTGCCGCACATATGAGTTTCGACAACGTGTACGAGGCCATCACCGAGGAGAACGACGCCCGCTGGGCGTTCGGCACCGGCTTCGAGGACCCGCTGTCCGGAGTGGACACTTCGGTGCCGTCCGGGGTGGACGCCGCTTCGCTGGCGGCGTACTGCCTGATGCTGGGCGACGACGCGCTGATCTTCTCCCACCGGCTCCAGGAGTGGTGCACGAACGCACCCGAGCTGGAGGACGAGGTCGCGATCGCGAACATCGCCCTCGACCTGCTGGGCCAGGCGCGGCTGCTGCTCGCCCGGGCGGGCAAGGCCGACGGCAGCGATCGCTCGGAGGACTCGTTCGCGTTCCAGCGGGTGGAGAACGAGTTCCGCAACGTCCGGCTCGCCGAGCTGGGCGGCGGCCACTTCGGGCACCTGATCGCGCGCCTGTTCGTGTTCTCGACGTGGCGGCTGGCCCTGTTCCAGCGGCTCGAGATGTCGGTGGACCCGGTGCTGGCGGCAATCGCGGACAAGGGCGTCAAGGAGCTGACCTACCACCGCGACTACGCGGCACAGTGGCTGGTCCGCCTCGGCGACGGCACGCCGTTGTCGCACTCGCGGATGCAGGAGGGCCTGGACGAGGTCTGGCCGTACGTGGGCGAGCTGTTCCGCACGCACCCGGCGGAGTTCGTGGACGCGGCTTCGCTGCGCCCCGAGTTCGATGCGGTGCTGGACCAGGCCCTGGCCGCGGCGACGCTTTCGCGGCCTTCTTCCGGCGAGCTTGCCGGGGTCTCGGGCCGGATGGGCCGCGACGGCGTCCACACCGAGTCTTTCGGGTATCTGCTGGCGGAGCTGCAGAGCGTCGCCCGGGCGATGCCGGACGCCCGATGGTGACCGCCGCGGCCGTGGCCGCCACGGTCACCGACCCGGAGCTGCCGATGCTGACGCTGGCGGACCTGGGCGTGCTGCGTTCGGTGTCGGAGTCCGAGGGCCGCGTGGTCGTCGCGATCACGCCGACGTACACGGGCTGCCCGGCGATGGACACCATGCGCGACGACCTGGAGCACGCGCTGGTTTCGGCGGGCTACGCGGATGTCGAGATCCGGACGCAGCTGTCACCGGCCTGGACGTCGGACTGGATTTCGGCCGCGGGGCGCGAGAAGTTGGCCGCGGCCGGCATCGCCCCGCCGGGCGCGGCGCCGCGCCGGTCGGGTCCGATCCCGCTGACGCTGTCGGCGCCGGTCTCGCGCGTTTCCTGCCCGCGCTGTGGTTCCGCGGACACCGAAGAGCAGTCCCGGTTCGGCGCGACGGCGTGCAAGGCGCTGCGGCGCTGCCGTGCGTGTCTGGAGCCGTTCGAGCACGTCAAGGAGATCTAGGTGGCGCGGTTCAACTCGCTGAAGGTGGCCGGGGTCGAGCGGTTGTGCGACGACGCGGTCGCGGTGACGTTCGACGTGCCTGCGTCGCTGGCGTCGGAGTACGCGTTCAAGCCGGGTCAGTCCCTGACGTTGCGCCGCTCGATCGACGGCCGCGACGAGCGCCGGTCGTACTCGATCTGCGCCCCGGCGGGCGCCCCGCCCCGGGTCGGGGTGCGCCTGGTCCCGGACGGGTACTTCTCGTCCTGGCTGGTGAATGAAGTCCGCCCGGGCGACACGATCGAGGTGGCCCCGCCCACGGGATCGTTCACCCCGGACCTGTCGGAGGGCGGTCACCACGTCCTCATCGCGGCGGGCTCGGGCATCACACCGGTGTTGTCCATAGTGGCCTCGCTGCTGCAGTCGTCCACGGCGACGGTGACGGTGCTGTACGGCAACCGCCGCACGGACACGGTGATGTTCGCGGACGAGCTGGCGGACCTGAAGGACAGCGCGCCGTCGCGGCTCGAGCTGATCCACGTGCTCTCGCGCGAGCCCCGCGAGGCGGAGCTGTTCACAGGGCGCTTGGACGTCCCGAAGCTGCGCACGCTGTTTTCGACGTTGGTGCCGGTCGAGTCGGTGGACCACTGGTGGCTGTGCGGGCCGTTCGAGATGGTGTCGGGCGCGCAGGAGCTGCTGACGTCGCTGGGCGTGCCGTCGGCGAAGGTGCACCAGGAGCTGTTCTACGTGGACACCCCACCGGCGCCGGTGGAGCACCTCGACCCGGCGGTGGCGGGGGAGTCGTCGGAGGTTTCGGTGGTCCTGGACGGCCGCTCGACCCCGATGACGTTGCCGCGTTCGTCCTCGGTGCTCGATGGGGCGCAGAAGTTCCGCCCGGATTTGCCGTTCGCCTGCAAGGGCGGAGTGTGCGGCACGTGCCGGGCCCGGGTGACGGAGGGCAAGGTGGACTTGCGGCGCAACTTCGCACTGGAGGAGGCAGAGGTGGCGGCGGGGTTCGTGCTGACGTGCCAGTCTTACCCGGTCTCGGAGACGCTTACGGTGGATTTCGACGCCTGAGCCCGGGTTTCCACAAGGTGACCCTGCTGTGGACAGGTTGGCCCGGATGCGGCTTCGGGGCGGGTTTGGTCGGTGGGCGCCGATAGACTGGACCTGGGGACGCCCCCCTGGGAAGGGCGGGGGAGTTTCCGGCGAGGTCGGTCGCTGTTGCGTGGTGGAAGCCGGGGGCTGCTGGTCGGGTTTGGTCCTAAGGTGCGGCGGACCTGGGTGGGGCCAGGGCGCCGTGGCCGGCAAGTTTGGTGCCCACCACCCCGAAGCCGCCATTGTGACTACGGCCGGCAGCACCGCGTCAAGGCGGGAAAGCGTGCCTTGACCCGGCGCTGCCGGCCGTGTTCTGGCTTCGGATCGGGGCGGTGGGGGAGGTCTGGGTGGGGTGCAGGTCCGGCGTCAGCGTCCCGTTCACGCCTGAGAGGCACTGTGACTCTGCCGGAACCCTGCGTGGGAGTGCCGGAGACTGTGCTGGCGAGTTCGGATCAGAGGATGCGGCGCCGCCGGCGGCGGGGGCGTGGGGTCGCCGTCACCTCGTCCTCCGGCGGCGTTCCGGGCTGCTCGGGCGCCGCCTCTCGGGCCGATGGGTCCGCCAGCCCCAGCATCTCCGCCGCCAGTTGCTGGGAACTGGCGAACATGCCCGTCGGTGCCTCGCTCGCCCGGCGCAGCGCAGCCGGGCGGAGGCGGTTGTAGCCCCTCACCGTCACCGGCCTGCGGGCGCGCAGCTCGTACGCCTTCTCCTCCGCCAGCTCCGCCGCCAGTTCGCGGTCGACCAGGATCGTCCCGGGGCGGGCCACCGACGTCAGGCGGGCCGCCAGGTTGACCACCGAGCCGTACACGTCGCCGAACCGGGACAGGATGCGGCCCGAGGCCATGCCCGCGCGGACCGCCGGCAACGTCTCGTCCGCCGAGGTGCGCTCGGTCAGCGTCAGGGCTATCTCGGCCGCGTCGACCGGTGCGTCCGCCACGAACAGGACCTCGTCGCCGATCATCTTCACCACGCGGCCGTGGTGCTCGGCGATCACCTCCGTGGCCAGGGTCTCGAACGCGTCGAGCACCCGGCTCAGCTCGTCTTCGCCGATCTGGCGCGTCAGGCGCGTGTAACCCACCATGTCGACGAAGCCGACCACCTCGGTGCGCGTCTCCAGGTGCTCGTCCGGCGCCGCGAACGCCCGCCCCGCGTACGCAGCCAGGTGGCGGCGCCACACGAAGTTCTGGACGCGCTCGAGCTCCGGCAGCAACCGGTCGACCAGGCGCGTCACCTGGCGTTCGCTGCGGCCCAGCTCCGGCTGCTCCCGGATCAGCTCCCACAGCATGTCGACCTGCCACTCGGCCAGCCGCGACAGGTGCTGGCCCAGCGCGCGCGTCACCGACACCTCGATGCTCGGGTCGATCAGGCCCGACTGCACCAGCTGGTCGGCGGTCCGCATCGCCTCGACGTCCGCGTCGGTGAAGACGACTTCGTCGTCGCGCACGGTCGCGAACCCCAGTGCGCGCCAGAGCCGGCGTGACCGGTCGTCGGGCACGCCGGCCTTCTCCGCCACTTCGAGCCGGGTGTACTTCCGCCTGCCGCCGAGCAGGACGCGTTCGAGCCGCTGCTGAAGCTCCTCGCTCGGATCGGTCACGTCAGGTCGTGTGGACGATCAGCACGTCCACGCCGGACTTGCGGGCCACCTCGGACGGCACCGAGCCCAGGATCCGGCCGGCGATCGTGTTCAGCCCGCGGTTGCCGACCACCAGCAGGTCGGCCTCGCGCTCGTGCACGACCTTGCGCAGCGAGTCGACCGGGTCGCCCTTCACCGCGACCGTGTCGATCTTCTGCGCGCCCGCCTTCGTCGCGCGGTCCCGCGCCGACTGCAGCGTGTCCTCGGCCGGCGCCGAGCCGACGACCTGGTACGCCTCGTCGCCGAGGACGTCCTGGGCCTTGTCCACGTCGGACTTGCTGGCCGGGTAGTACGCACACGCGATGACCAGCGTGGCGCCCGCGTCGCCGGCCACCGCCGCCGCGCGGTCCACCGCCGCGAACGACGACTCCGAGCCGTCCGTGCCCACCACCACGGTCCGATATGCCGCACCCATGCGCAAAACCTCCAGGTGATCCCGCGTGAGCAGGGACGTCAGCCGGTCGATGCCGACCGCGCAGGCCCGTCCGCGCCCGTGTCGGGTGGAAGGTTACTCGCCAGTCGCTTTCTGCGCTCCGCTTGCCCGGGGAGCCGGCTTCGGCGTCGGTTTGGGCGCCGCTTTGGGGGCCGCACCGGGGGCGGGCTTGGCCGCGGGCTTGGCGCCGGGTTTCGGCTTCGGCACGTCGGAGGCGCGGATCCGGATCGTCTCCTCGATGTCCGTGACCCGGACCGTCTTCTCGGTCGCGTCGACGGGGTCCGGTTTCTTGTCCGTTCCCAGGTCGGCGGTGACTTCGGCGGGTACCTTGACGTCGTCGCCGAGGACGGTGTGAGCCTCGGCCAGCACCGCCCGCGCCGCGCGCACCTGCTCGGCCAGCCCGCCGCGCACCTTCCGCAGCGCGTCGACGCGCTCGTTCGCCTGGGTGATCCGGCGGTTCGACTCTTCCGTGGCCGACGTCACGCGGCGCCGCGCCTCGTCGGCGGCCTCCGCGAGCCGGGCGTTGGCCTCGGTGATCGAGTCCTGACGGCGCTTGTTCGCCTCCGCGACCGACTCCCGCTGACGGCGGTCGATGTCGGCCTTCGCGGCCTTCTCCTCTTCGAGGACCTTCGCGCGGATGTCGGCGGCGTCCTGGGTGGCCTCCTGGACGCGCCGCGCGGCTTCGGCCTTGCTCGCCGCCTCCTGCTCGGCCAGCACCCGCATCGCCTCGGTGCGGCGCGAGGCCATCGCGATCTCGAAGTCCTCTTCGACCTTGGTGCGGCGGTCCTGCGACTCGGTGTCGAGCCGCTTGCGCTCCGCCTCGGCCTCGTCGGTGATCTTCTTGGCCTGCGCGCGGGCGTCTTCGAGGACCTTGCGGTGCTCGGCCTCCATCTCCTTGCGGCGGAGGTCGAGCTCGGTGAGCAGCTGCTCGTAGCGGGCCCGCATGGCGCTGGCGTCCGTCTCGGCCTTCGCCCGGATGTGCCCGGCCTCGGCTTCGGCGCGGGCCCGGGTGTCCGCGGACTCGTCCTGCGCCAGGCGCAACATGCGCTGCAGCCGTTCGGACAGGCCTTCGACGCTCGTCGGCGGCTGGGCGAGCCGGTCGACCTGCCCGCGCAGGTCCGCGATCTCGCCGCGCGCGATCTCCAGCTGGCGGGCGAGGTCGCCCGCCTGCGCGATGGCGGCGTCCCGATCCGCGGTGAGCATCTTCAGATCGGCGTCCAGCCGTTCGAGGTGCTCGTCGACCTGCGCTCGGCTGTACCCGCGCTTCGCCACGTCGAAGCCGGCTCCCAGCGGCACAAGCTCCCGTTCATCGCCAAGGCTCATGGGGCCTACCGTAGTCGCAGTCCGGTCACGGAAGGGTGAGCACCCGTGCGGTGCGCCGAACGTGCCGTCTGCTGCGGCGGGAGGAACTGGCCCGAACGGGCCGGACCCCGGCGGTTTTCGACACCCGGGGCCCGGCGCGCCGGCGCGGCTCAGGCGCCGCGGAAGGCGTTGATCCCCTCGATGTGCTTCGCGCGCTTCTCTTCGTCGCGGACGCCGAGGCCTTCCTGCGGGGCGAGCGCGAGCACGCCGACCTTGCCCTGGTGGGCGTTGCGGTGCACGTCCAGCGCCGCCTGCCCGGTCTCTTCGAGCGCATAGGTCTTCGACAGCGTGGGGTGGATCAGCCCCTTCGCGATCAGCCGGTTCGCCTCCCAGGACTCGCGGTAGTTCGCGAAGTGGGAGCCGATGATCCGCTTGAGGTTCATCCACAGGTAGCGGTTGTCGTACTGGTGCATGTACCCCGACGTCGAAGCGCACGTGACGATCGTGCCGCCCTTGCGCGCGGCGTAGACGGACGCGCCGAAGGTCTCCCGGCCCGGATGCTCGAACACGATGTCCGGGTCCTCGCCGCCGGTGAGCTCGCGGATCCTCGCCCCGAAGCGCTGCCACTCCTTCGGGTCCTGCTCGTCGTCGTTCTTCCAGAACCGATAGCCCTCGGCGCTGCGGTCGATGATCAGCTCCGCGCCGAGCTTCCGGCAGATCGCCGCCTTCTCGGGGCTGGACACGACGCACACGGGGATGGCGCCGCCGTTCAGCGCGTACTGCGTCGCGTAGGAGCCGAGGCCGCCCGAAGCACCCCAGATCAGGACGACGTCGCCCTGCTTCATGTCCGCCCCGTTGCGCGAGACGAGCTGGCGGTAGGCGGTCGAGTTGACCAGGCCGGGGGAGGCGGCCTCTTCCCAGGTCAGGTGGTCCGGCTTCGGCATCAGCTGGTTGGCCTTGACCAGCGCGATCTCGGCGAGGCCGCCGAAGTTGGTCTCGAAGCCCCAGATCCGCTGCTCGGTGTCGAGCATGGTGTCGTTGTGCCCGTCCGGGCCCTCGAGCTCGACGTTCAGGCAGTGCGCGACGACCTCGTCGCCCGGCTTCCAGTTGTGCACGCCGACACCGGTCCGGAGAACGACGCCGGACAGGTCCGAGCCGACGACGTGGTACGGCAGGTCGTGCCGCTTGGCCAGCGGCGAGAGCTTCCCGTACTTCTTCAGGAACTTGAACGTCGGGATCGGCTCGAAGATCGACGTCCACACGGTGTTGTAGTTGATGGCGCTCGCCATCACGGCGACCAGCGCCTCGCCGGGGCCCAGCTCGGGCACGGGGACGTCGTCGACGTGCAGTGACTTGCGGGGGTCCTTGTCGCGGCTTTCGAGGCCCTCGAACATGTCGACCTCGTCGGCGTGCACGGTCACCCCGCGGTAGCTCTCGGGCACGGGCAACGAGCCGACCGCGGCGGACTCGCCGGTCAGGATGGCCTGCTGGATCTCGCCGAGCTGCGTCATCGGTTCCTCCGCGGAGATGGGGGGCGTTGGCGGCAGAAATTACTCGCCGGTAACACGCGCCCACAACTGTACGAGACGGACAGCACGATTACACGTCCGGAAACTTGACCGGCTGGCCAGTCAAGCGGATCATCGGTGCTGGGTACACCCACCCGACCAGCAGTTTCACCGACGGAGGTGAGCACGAATGAGTGAAGTCTCTACGCGCGCGTGGACCCGGCCGCACGATTGGGCCGAGGTCGTCATCGGGGTGGTCGCCGCTCTTTCACCCCTTTGGCTGAGCACGGACACGACCGCGATGTGGACGATGGTCGTCCTGGGCGCGCTGATCGCACTCGACGGCCTGGTTTCGCTGGCGATGCCGGGCATGGTCTACGGCGAAGGCATCCAGATCGCGCTCGGCGTGCTGCTGTTCATCGCGCCGTGGGTGATGGGATACACGGAGTTCAACGGCGCATCCTGGACGTCCTGGATCGCCGGGGTGCTGACGGTGATCGCGGGTGCGGCAGCGATGCCGGTCGCGAACGCCGCGCACCGCACGGCAGGTCAGCACTGACGACGCAGGAGGCACGGGAATGACCGAGGATTCGGCGAAGGAGCGCATCCTCTGCGCCGCCGAGGCGCTCTTCGCCGAGTCCGGCTTCGACGCCACCCCGACTTCGCGCATCGCGGAGCGGGCGGGGGTGCCGAAGGGACTGGTGCACTACTACTTCCGGCACAAGTCCGACCTGCTCACGGCGCTCGTCGCCCGGTTGCCCGACGAACGCATCGAGCCGGCCGTGGTGGTGGTCCCGGGCGACCTCGCGGGCAGCCTGCGGCGCCTGGTCCGCGAGCTCGACCACCGGTTCAGCAGATCGCTGGGGCTCTCGCACCTGTTGTGGCGCGAGGCCGACACGCACCACGTGGTCCGCGACGCCCTCCACGAGCGGTTCCAGGTCCTGGTCCGGCAGGTCCGGGCGGTGATCGTGGCGGCGACGGGCGGAGGGCTGCCGACGGCGGACGTGGATCGCGCCTCGGGCCTGCTGGCCCGGGCGGTCAGTCATCGGCACGCGACGGCCCGTCATTCGGAAGACGACCTCCCGGCGGAGTTCGACGGTGAGCTGACGTTCATCGCGGACGCGTTGTCTTCCAAAGCCGCGCCCGCTTAGCCGGTTTGGGCGCGCGTTGGGCGGGGGGCGTCGGCTCGGGCGGGCGCGGCGCCTTCGGCTTCACGTCACCCCGCTCGATCTTGCCCGCGACACCAGCCAGGTCGAGTGCGCTGGGCACGTTCGAGACGGCGCTTCGTTCGGCGCCGACCAGCCGCCGGCGTGTGGGCGCCTGGCGGCGCGTGGCCCGTGCGCCACGCCGCAGGAGCCGTCGGCGCAGTGCGCGACGGTCGAGGTGCCGATCGACCGTGCGCGGCCGGAGCTGGGTCGGCGCAGCTGCAACTGGCCCGGCTGCGGTGGGGCGGCTCCGGCTCGAGCCGCGGCCCGGGCAGGGCGCCGGTTGCCGCATCTCTTGGGGCCCCGCCCCGCCCCCCGCCCCTCCCGCCCTCCCCCTCCTCCGCCGCCCTGCTCGTTTGTCAGGCGGATGCGGCTTCGCCGGGCCGGTGTTGTTGCCGGCGAACGGGCGCGACTCAGTGCGCCGTGGCGTCCTTGGCCGGCTCCACCAGTTCCACTAGGACGCCGCCCGCGTCCTTCGGGTGGACGAAGTTCACGCGGCTGTTCGATGTGCCCCGCTTCGCCTCCTCGTACAGCATGCGCAGGCCCTTTTCGCGCAGGGCCGCCGCTGCGGCGTCCACATCGGACACGCGGTAGGCCAGCTGCTGCAGACCCGGGCCGCTCTTGGCCAGGAACTTGCCGATCGCCGAGTCTTCGCGCAGCGGGGCCAGGAGCTGGATCTGCGTCTCCGTGCCCGCCGTGCCCGGGGCGCGCAGCATCGCCTCGCGTACCCCCTGCTCCTCGTTCACCTCCTCGTGCGCGACCTCCAGGCCGAAGTGCGTGCGGTGGAACTCGATGGCCGCGTCCAGGTCCGGGACCGCGATGCCGACGTGGTCGATGGCCGTCACGAACGGCCGCAGGGCGTCATTCATGGAGGCAGGATAGGGGGCCCGCGGCTCCCTTCACGGCGGAATAGTCGCGTGCCCCGCCTCACACTGGCTCCATCAAGAAGCCCTGCTCCCGGGTATGGTCGGGAAAACTGCCCATGCGCCGATGCTTGGAGGACGCCGTGTCCGGTTCCGTGATCCTGGGTGCCGCCCGTACGCCGATCGGGCGCCTGCTGGGCTCCCTCAAGGACTTCACGGGCGCCCAGCTGGGCGGGGTCGCGATCAAGGCGGCCCTCGAACGCGCCGGGGTCTCTCCCGAAGCGGTGCAGTACACCATCATGGGCCAGGTGCTGACCGCCGGCGCCGGCCAGATCCCGGCCCGGCAGGCCGCGGTCGCCGCGGGCATCCCGATGAACGTGCCCGCGCTGACGATCAACAAGGTCTGCCTCTCCGGCCTCGACGCCATCGCGCTCGCCGACCAGCTCATCCGCGCCGGCGAGTTCGACCTCGTCGTCGCCGGTGGCCAGGAGTCGATGACCCAGGCGCCGCACCTGCTGCCCAAGTCCCGCTCCGGCTTCAAGTACGGCGACACCGCCCTCGTCGACCACATGGCCTACGACGGCCTCTTCTGCGCCTTCGACCAGGTCGCCATGGGCGCCTCGACGGAGAAGTACAACTCCCGCTACGGCGTCACCCGCGAGCAGCAGGACGCCTTCTCGGCCCGCTCCCACCAGCGCGCCGCCGAGGCGATCAAGAACGGCTGGTTCGCCGACGAGATCGCGCCGGTCTCCATCCCGCAGCGCAAGGGCGACCCGGTCGTCTTCGACACCGACGAGGGCGTCCGCGCCGACACCACCGCCGAGGGCCTCGCGAAGCTGCGCCCGGCCTTCGCCTCCGACGGCACCATCACCGCGGGCTCGGCCTCGCAGATCTCCGACGGCGCCGCCGCGGTGATCGTGGCCAGCAAGGCGAAAGCCGAGGAGCTCGGCATCACGCCGCTCGCCGAGATCGGCGCGCACGGTGTCGTCGCCGGGCCCGACGCTAGCCTGCACGAGCAGCCGTCGAACGCCATCCTCGCCGCGCTGGCGAAGGCGAACCTGACCGCCGACGCGCTCGACCTCGTCGAGATCAACGAAGCCTTCGCCGCGGTCGGGCTCGTCTCCACCGAGAAGCTCGGCCTCGACCCGGAGAAGGTCAACGTCAACGGCGGTGCCATCGCCCTCGGCCACCCGATCGGCGCCTCCGGTGCCCGGCTCGCCGTGCACCTGATCCACGAGCTGCGCCGCCGCGGCGGCGGGCTCGGCGCGGCCGCGCTGTGCGGTGGCGGCGGCCAGGGCGACGCCCTCCTGCTGCGGGTGCCGTCGGCGTAAGTGGCCGGCCCACTCGACCTCGACGACCTCGTCGGCCGCGCGCGGGACGGACAACCCCGTGCCGTCGCGCGGCTGCTGTCGCTCGTTGAGGACGCCCACCCCCGGGTCGCGGAGATCGCGCGGGCGCTGACCCCGCACACCGGGCGGGCCCGGGTCGTCGGGCTCACCGGACCGCCCGGCGTCGGCAAGTCGACTTCGACGTCGGCGCTGCTCACCGCGTTGCGTGCGGAGGGCAAGCGGGTCGGGGTGCTCGCCATCGACCCCTCTTCGCCGTTTTCGGGCGGGGCGCTGCTCGGCGACCGAATCCGGATGACCGAGCACGCCACCGACCCCGGCGTGTTCATCCGCTCGATGGCCACGCGCGGGCACCTCGGCGGGCTCTCCTGGGCGACCCCGCAGGCGGTGCGCGTGCTGGACGCGGCCGGCTTCGACGTCGTGCTGATCGAGACCGTCGGGGTCGGGCAGTCCGAAGTGGACGTCGTGAAACTCGCCGACACCACGGTGGTGCTGCTCGCCCCCGGCATGGGCGACGGCATCCAGGCCGCGAAGGCCGGCGTGCTGGAGATCGCCGACGTCTTCGTCGTGAACAAGGCCGACCGCGAGGGCGCCGACGCCACCGTGCACGACCTCAAGCAGATGATCTCCCTGGCCCGCCGGGAGATCCGGGGACCGAGCTGGCGCCAGCCGATCGTGCGGACCGTCGCGGCGAAGGGCGAGGGCGTCGACGGGGTCGTGCACGCGCTGGCCGCGCACCACGACTGGCTGGCCGGGCACGACGAGCTGGCCCGGCGCCGGGTGGCCCGGGCGCGCGACGAGGTCGAGGCCATCGCGCTCCGGCGGCTGCGGGCCGAGCTCGTGGACCTGCGCGGCGGGGGACGGCTCGCCGGGGTCGCCGAGCGGGTCGTGGCGCGGGAGCTCGACCCGTTCGCCGCCGCCGAAGAACTGATCGCGGATCTGCGCAAGTAGCGCGGACGCGAGCCGCGCGAGCAGAAACCGTGCCGCCGCAACGGGTCTTCGCTGAAGCTCCATGTGTCCTCCCCTCGTGGGCGGCGGGTTTGCCGCGTGCCGACCATCGTGCGCCGGGGGTCCGACAATTTCCCGGGTGCGGACCCCGAGGTTCACCCGATGGACTGACAGGGGGCGACTTTCGCCGGTTCTGGCTGTCGGTGCCGGGCCCTAGACTGCGGGGCGCTCCGGAACCGGGCGATCACTGGGAGGGCGTGCACATGAAGAGGACACTTCTCACCGCGCTGGCGGCGGGCGCGTTGTTCGTGGCCGGGAACGGCGTCGCCGCGGCGGCCGACGCCCCGCCGCCGAAGACGACGCACGGGCCCTGCCAGTACACCGAAACCCCCGACGAACCGCCCGCGCGGCCGGTGCCGCTGCCGCCCGACCCGCGGCACACGCCGAGCCACGGCAAGGTCGACGTCGCCGTCCCGACCAGCCAGGGTGCGCTCCCGCTGCGGCTCGACCGCGCGAAGGCCCCGTGCACCGTGCAGAGCTTCCTGCACCTGGCGCGGCACCGGTTCTACGACCACACGGTGTGCCACCGGCTCACCGCGTACCCGACGTTGAAGGTGCTGCAGTGCGGCGACCCGACCGCGACCGGCGAAGGCGGGCCGGGCTACAAGTACAAGGACGAACTGCCGGTCGACCTGCCACCGGCACCGACCGACCCGACCGGCGTCCGGCGCGTCTACGCGCGCGGGCTCCTCGCCATGGCCAACGCCGGGCCGGACACGAACGGTTCGCAGTTCTTCGTCGTGTACGGCGATTCCGCCCTGCGGCCGAACTACACGGTGTTCGGCACGGTCGGTGCAGAAGGGCTGAAGACCCTGGACAAGGTCGCGGCGGGTGGGATCCAGCCGACCGCGGAGGACCCGGCGCCGGTCGACGGCACGCCGGTGCTGCGGACCGAACTGCTGCGGGTCCGGCCGGACTGCTGGTTCTGACGGTGGTGCGGGCCGCTCCGGGTGGGGGCGGCCCGCGGTCCGCGCGTGTGCTCCGCGGGGTATCGCCTGTGATGGGGCGAGCTTCATGCGTGATTGCGGGGGCATCACACGTGATTGGAGGGGCATCACGTGTGTTTGGGCGGTCGACTTGCGTACCTGGAGGGTCGGACCGCGTACCTGGAGGGTCGACTTGCGTACCTGGAGGGTCGGTTTGCGGGATTGAAGCCGGAAGGGGGTGGCTAGGGGGTTATTTCGGCTAGGGCTTCTACCAGGTTTTGGGTTGCTCCCTTGAAGGCGTGGGCCGGGGTTGCTGCGTAGCCGACGATGAGGCCGCCTGGGCGGCCCGGGGTCATCCAGTGGCCGGACAGGCCCTCGATGCCGATCGAGCGGCGGCGGCAGGCGGCCAACGCCGTGGCCTCGGAGGGGCCGTCCGGGGGCAGCATGAGCAGGAGGTGCAGGCCCGCCGCGATGCCGTGTGGCCGAACCGAAGCCGGTAACGCGCCCAGGAGGCGGGTGCGGCGGGAACGGTACTCCGCGCGGCTGCGGCGGACGTGCCGGTCGTAGGCGCCCGAGTCGATCAGCTCCGCCAGCGCCAGCTGGTTGAGCAACGCCGGACGCGAACCGCTGTCGGCCATGGCCGCGCGGACCGGCTCCACCAGCGAGCGCGGCAGCACCAGCCACGCCAGCCGCAGCGCCGGGGCCAGGGTCTTGCTGGCCGTGCCCGCGTACACCACCCGCTCCGGCGCCAGCGCCTGCAACGCCCCGACCTGCTGGCGGTCGAAGCGGAACTCGCCGTCGTAGTCGTCCTCCAGCACGTACGCGCCCGAATCGCTCGCCCAGCGGGCCAGCGCCGCCCGGCGCGGCGGGGCCAGCGTGACACCGGTGGGGTACTGGTGCGCCGGGGTGACGACCACCGCCGGACTGTCCAAACCGGACAGGTCGAGGCCGTCGCCGTCGACGTCCACGCCGGCGATCCGCGGGCCCTGCGCCGCCGCGATCGACCGGTACATGCCCAGCGAAGGGTTTTCGAACGCCATTTCGCCCGTGCCCA
Source organism: Amycolatopsis bullii (assembly GCF_014654205.1). GTDB lineage: Bacteria > Actinomycetota > Actinomycetes > Mycobacteriales > Pseudonocardiaceae > Amycolatopsis > Amycolatopsis plumensis. Next base: position 123,390 of record NZ_BNAW01000009.1, on the reverse strand, counting down.
ACGAGAACAAGGCCCGGGACACCACCGCGATGGCGTGCGAAAACCCGTGGCACACCACGATCCGCGCCGGGTCGGCGACCACCCCGCGAGCGCGGGCCAGGTAGCCGGCCAGGGTGTCCCGCAGCTCCGGCGCGCCCAGCTCCGACTCGTAGCCGAACGCCGACGCCGGCGTCCGCAGCAGGGCCCGGCGGGTCGCGGTGAGCCACGCCTGACGCGGGAACGCCGTCAGGTCCGGACGGCCCGGCCGCAGGTCCCAGCGCGGCGCCGGGTCGCGCGGGGCCTGCCGCGGCGCGGACTGGGGCAGCGATCCCGCCGTCGCCACCCGGGTCGGCGCGCCCTGGGCCGTGCGCAGGTACCCCTCGGCGGCGAGGTCGGCGTACACGCGCGTGACCGTGCCCCGGGCGACCCCGAGGTCGTGGGCCAGCGAGCGCGTCGAGGGCACCGCCGCGCCCGCCTGCCACCGGCCGTCGCGGATGGCCGCGCGGATCGCCGCCGCGAGCCCGGCCCGGCCCGAAGCGGGCTGCCAGCCGAGGTGGACGTCGAGCCCGGAACTGGACCACGAATCCGTCATGTGACTGGACCATACCCGTGGACCAGTTGGCACTAGCGTGGACGGCATGAGCAAGCGAATCGCGCTCGGGGGCGCCCCCGAGCTCTACCAGGCGATGGCGAACCTGCAGGCCCAGGTGAACAAGGCCGGCGCCAACGCGGGGCTCGACCCCAAGCTGCTGGAACTGGTGAAGACCCGCGCGTCGCAGATCAACGGCTGCGCGTACTGCCTCGACATGCACTCCCGCGACGCGCTCGAGCTGGGCGAGTCGCCGCGGCGGCTGTTCGTGCTCGACGGCTGGCGCGAGACCGACCTGTTCAGCGAGCAGGAGCAGGCCGCCCTCGCCCTCACCGAAGCGATGACCAAGCTGTCCGCCACGCAGAGCGTGCCCGACGACGTCTACGAGCAGGCCGCGAAGGTGTTCACCGAGGAGCAGTACCAGGCCGTCGCGTGGGAGATCATCGCCATCAACAGCTGGAACCGGATGACCATCACCAGCCACACGCCGCTGCCGAAGCGGGACGCATGACCGCCGCCGCGCTCCGGGCGCTGCACGTCCCCGGCAAGCCGGTGGTCCTGCCGAACGCCTGGGACGCCGACACCGCGAAGCTCGTCGAGGCCGCCGGGTTCCCCGCCATCGCGACCAGCTCGGTCGCCGTGGCGGCGGCGCTCGGCTTCCCCGACGGCGAGCAGGCGCCCGCGGACGAGATGTTCGCCGCCGCCGCGCGGATCGCGAAGGCGGTCGGCGTCCCGGTCAGCGTCGACGCCGAATCGGGCTACGGCCTCTCCGGCGCCGAGCTGGCGGGCCGGCTGCTCGACGCGGGAGCCGTCGGCTGCAACTTCGAGGACACCGACCACACGACGGGCAACGTCCGGCCGGTCGAGGAGCAGGCGGCCCGGATCGCCGCCCTGCGCGAGGCGGCGGGCGACGGCCTGGTGATCAACGCCCGGGTCGACTCCTTCCGCGGAGCCGACCCGGAAGAAGCGCTCGAAGCAGGCGTCGCCCGGGCGAAGGCCTACCTCGAAGCGGGCGCCGACTGCGTCTACCCGATCCACCTGCGCACGCCGGAGCTGATCGCGCGCTTCGTGCAGGGAACGGGCGGTGCGGTCAACGCGCCCGCGTGGCCGGGCAGCCCGGGCCTCGAAGGCCTCGCCGAACTGGGGGTGGCGAGGATTTCGCTGGGCGGCGGGCTGTGGCAGTACGTGCGCAAGCAGCTGGAGGCCACCCTGCAGGGGGTCGCCGAGGGCAAGCTTCCGTACTGAGGATGGCCGAAGGCCGCCGCGAGGGGATCGGGAACACCCTCGCGACGGCCTTCGGGGTCGTGCCGCCCGTCGGCGGAGCTAGTGGACGACCGCCTTCTCGGCGCCCGCACCGGTGAGGGAGCGGACCTCCATCTCGGCGTACTTCTTCTCGTCGTGCTCCTTGGACAGGACCGTGCCCAGCCACCCCAGGATGAACGCGGCCGGGATCGAGACGATGCCCGGGTTGCTCAGCGGGAACCAGGCGAAGTCCGCGGTCTTGATCATCGACGTGCTCTTGCCGGACACCGCCGGCGAGAAGATGATCAGCACGATCGTGATGGCCAGGCCGCCGTAGATCGACCACAGCGCGCCCTGGGTGTTGAACCGCTTCCAGAACAGCGAGTAGAGGATCGTCGGCAGGTTCGCCGACGCCGCGACCGCGAAGGCCAGCGCCACCAGGAACGCCACGTTCTGCCCGTTGGCCAGGATCCCGCCGCCGATGGCGAGGGCGCCGATCACCACCGCGGTGATCCGGGCGACCTTGACCTCCGAGTCGGGCGAGGTCTTGCCGCGCTTGACGACGTTCGCGTAGACGTCGTGGGCGAAGGACGCCGACGCCGTGATCGTCAGGCCGGCGACCACCGCGAGGATCGTCGCGAAGGCGACCGCGGAGATCAGGCCCAGCAGCACCGGGCCGCCCAGCTCCAAAGCCAGCAGTGGAGCCGCGGAGTTGACCCCGCCCGGCGCCTTCTTGATCGTGTCCGGCCCGACCAGCGCACCGGCGCCGTAGCCCAGCACCAGCGTGAACAGGTAGAACACCCCGATCAGCACGATCGCCCAGACCACCGAGCGCCGCGCGTCGCGGGCCGTCGGCACCGTGTAGAAGCGCATCAGCACGTGCGGCAGGCCCGCCGTGCCCAGCACCAGCGCGATGCCGAGGGAGAGGAAGTCCAGCTTCGAGGTGCCGGTGGCGCCGTACTGCTTGCCCGGGCCGAGCAACGTCTGCCCGGCCTTGCCCGCCTTGTCGACGGCGGCCTGCAGCAGCTGGGAGAAGTTGAAGCCGTACTTGCCGAGCACCCAGAGCGTGATCACGAGCGCGCCGACGATGAGCAGCGCGGCCTTGATGATCTGCACCCAGGTGGTGCCCTTCATGCCGCCGATCAGGACGTAGGCGATCATGATGATGCCGACCACGGCGATCACCAGTGCCTGCGCGCCACTGCCTTCGACGCCGAGCAGCAGGGCCACCAGGCCGCCGGCGCCCGCCATCTGCGCCAGCAGGTAGAAGAAGGACACGATCAGCGTCGACGTCGCGGCCGCGGCCCGCACCGGGCGCTGCTTCATCCGGAACGCCAGCACGTCGCCCATCGTGAACTTGCCGGTGTTGCGCAGCAGTTCCGCGACCAGCAGCAGCGCGACGAGCCACGCCACCAGGAAGCCGATGGAGTAGAGGAAGCCGTCGTAGCCGTTGATCGCGATCGCGCCGGCGATGCCGAGGAACGACGCCGCCGACAGGTAGTCACCCGAGATCGCGATGCCGTTCTGCGGGCCGGTGAAGGCGCGGCCGGCGGCGTAGTAGTCCGACGCCGTCTTGGTGTTGCGGCTGGCCCGGAACACGATCACCAGGGTGATGATCACGAAGAGGGCGAAGATGCCGATGTTGAGGAGCGGGTTGCTGCCCTCGACGCCCGCAGCGATGTTCGTCATGCCTGCTCCTTCGCAGAGTCACCCTCGATGTCCTCACGGATCTTCTCCGCGACCGGGTCCAGCTTCCGGTTGGCGTACCGGACGTAGAGGCCGGTGATCACGAACGTCGAGACGAACTGCAGCAGGCCGAAGATCAGGCCGACGTTGATGTTGCCCCACACCTTCGTGCTCATGAAGCCGTGCGCGTAGTCCGCGAGGAGCACGTACAGCAGGTACCAGAGGAGGAACACCGCCGTCATCGGGAAGACGAACCGGCGCAGGCGGCTGCGCAGCTCGCGGAACTCCGTGCTTTCGTGTGCTCGTTCCCAGATGGTTTCGGAGGTGTCCGGGGGCCCGCCGGTGTTCGTCGTGCTCATCGCTGCTCCCTGCGACGCTGCGGAAAGTGACGTGCGACACCGTAGGGACGCGTGAGGCGCGCGTGAAGCTTCAGCGGTTCAACAGCCGGGTCAGACGACGAACGGTTGACGAACGGTCGCGCGGGCGTGTCGAACGGGGTTCGTCGAGGTGGAGGCGCAGCATGGCTGCCGTCGACCAGCCGGGGGGTCTGCCCCGCAGGGAGACCAGCGCCATTGCGCCGAATGCCAAGGGTACCGACCAGGGTGCCGGTTGCTGCACCAAGATGGCCACCCAGCCGTGCAGCGGCGGCCCGGCGAGGGCGAGCAGGATCGAGCCGGACGAGGCCACCAGGCCGGTCAGCACGCCCGCGATGCCGCCGGTCGCGGTCAGCCGCGGCCACCAGATGCCGAGCACCAGCAGCGGGCAGAAGGTCGACGCGGCCACCGTGAAGCCCCAGGTGACCAGGACGCCGGCGTCGAGCTCGGCCGAGCGCAGGGCCAGCAGCACCATCACCCCGGCGACGCCGAACACGGCGATCCGCAGCCGCCGCAGCCCGCCGGGCACGAGGTCGTGCGCGAGCGCGCCGGACATCACCAGCAGCAGCCCGAGCGACGTCGCCAGGAACGCGGCGAACGCGCCGGCGGTCAGCAGCGCCGTGAACAGCCCGCCGGCCCAGCCGGTGTCCACTTGGGACGGCAGCGCGACGACCACCGTGTCCGTCGCGCCCGAGAGGTACAGCCCGGGCACGAGGACCCGGCCGAGCACCCCGTAGACGCCGGGGAAGAGGTAGAAGACGCCCAGCAGCGCGACCGTGATCGCCGCGGTGCGGCGCGCGGCGCGGCCGTCCGGGCTGGTGTGGAAGCGCATCAGGACGTGCGGCAGGCCCATCGTGCCCAGCATGGTCGCGATGAGCACGGCCCAGGTGCCCAGCAGCGGGTGGCCCTGGTCGCCGAGGTCGAGCAGCGGGCGCCGCCAGTCGGGACCGCCCAGTGCGGCGCCGCCGCGGACCGCGGGGACGGCCGCGCCCGTGCCGAACACGACCTCGTCCTGACTGTGCGCGGTGAACTCGCCCGGCGGCAGGGTCTCGATGACGCCGTTGCGCCGCACCGGGGTCGGCTCGCGGATCTCCATCGTGACGTCGACTTCGAACCGCACCGGCGTCTCGCGGGCGAAGTGGGTGAACTCGACGGGGTTGAGCGCGTCGGTCCGGTTGACCGCGCCGGCCTGCAGCACCAGCCAGATCGCCGGGATGAGGAACAGCAGCAGCTTGAGGACGAACTGGAACGCCTGCACGTACGTGGCCGCGCGCATGCCGCCCAGCGCCAGGGTGACGCTGACCGCGGCGCCGGCCAGCACCACGCCGACCCAGTACGGCGTGCCGCCGACCGCGGCGAGCACCAGGCCGGCGGTGCGGAACTGCGGGACGACGTAGATCGTGCCGATCACCAGGACGACCACGGCGGCCAGGCGGCGCAGGGCGGGGGAGTTGAGGCGGGCTTCGGCGAAGTCGGGGACGGTCAGGGCGCCCGAGCGGCGCATGGGGGCGGCGACCAGGACGAGCATCGCGATGTAGCCGGCGGTGAAGCCGACCGGGTACCAGAGGGCTCCGATGCCGTCCTTGACGACGAGCCCGGCGATGCCGAGGAACGACGCCGCGCTCAGGTACTCGCCGGAGACGGCGGCCGAGTTCACCAGCGGGGAGATCCGGCGGGAGGCGACGAGGAAGTCCGACGTCGTGCGCATGGCGGCGACCCCGCGGACGCCGATCAGCAGCGTCACGAGCACGACCGGCGCGACGGCGAGCGCGACGCCCACTACTCGTCCTCGAGGCGCTCGGCGCGGCGCAGCTGCCAGCGGGCCAGCAGCGCCATCGCGGGGTACGGGAAGACCGCGAGCATCAGCCAGGACAGCGGAACGCCCAGGAACCGCACGGTGTCCAGGGCCGGGAAGAGCGCGAAGACACCGGGAAGGCCGAGCAGCAGCGCGAACATGAGGACCAGCGCGGGGATGCCGCGACGGCGCTGGGCGGTGTAGAGGGCGGTGGCGCGCTGGGTGTCGCCCGCGGGCAGGCGGGGCTGGCGCCAGCGGCCGCGCGACCGGCGGCGGGCGTGCGCGAGCCGGGTCTGCGGGCTGGTGACGGCGACCCGCCGGATCCTGCTCATCGCGAATCGGATCCGAGCTGACCGCGCTGGGCCGCTTCCAGCAACCGGTCCCGCAGGTCCCGCGCGTGGCGGCGGCTCACCGGGACGTCTCCGGCCTCCGTGTGGGCCAGCAGCCCGCCCGCCGTGTCGCTGCGCAGCTCCAGCACCGCCCCCACCGCCAGCAGGAAACCGCGGTGCACCCGGCTGAACCCCGTGCCCTCCCAGTACTCCTCCAGCCGCGAAATCGGCATCCGGACCAGGTGGACCCCGCCTCGGGTGTGCAGGCGGACGTAGTCGCCGTGGGCCTCCACGAACAACACGTCGTCACGGCGGACGTACCGGGTCCGCCCGCCCGACTCGACCGGCAGCGCCGCCATCGCGTCCGGGGTCGGCCGCGACGCCGGGGTCGCCATCCGCAGCACCTTGGCCAGCGCCGCGGACAGCCGTTCGGTGCGGACCGGCTTGAGCAGGTAGTCGACCGCGCCGATGCCGTACGCGGTCACCGCGTGCCCGTCGTGCGCGGTGACGAACACGATCACCGGCGGCTCGCTCAGCTTCGCCAGCAGCGACGCGAGTTCGAGCCCGTCGAGGCCCGGCATCGAGATGTCGAGGAACACCGCGTCGAACTGATCCGCCTGAAGCAGCTTCAACGCCTTCAGCGCATCTGCGGCGCCGACGACTTCGCCGACTTCGGGCGCTTCGCGCAGCATCCGGCAGAGCTCGTCCAGCGCGGGCGGCAGGTCGTCGACGGCCAGTACCCGGAGCCCGCTCACGGCAGCACTCCCGGCTGGAACCGCGGCACCCGCACGATCACCCGGGTGCCCGCGCCGACCTCGGTTTCCACGGTGAGGCCGTACCAGGCGCCGTAGACGTCCCGCAGCCGTCTGTCCACATTGGCCAGCCCGAGACCCGCGGGATCGTCTTCGCCGGTGCGCCCGGCGAGGATGTCCGCCGCCCGTTTCGGGTCCATGCCGACCCCGTCGTCCTCGACGAAGATCACGCAGTCGTTCCCTTCCGCCTGGCCGTGCACCTGGACCTGCCCGGTGCCCGACCGCGGCTCGATGCCGTGCCGGATCGCGTTCTCCACCAGCGGCTCCAGCACGAGGTACGGCACCGCGACGGCGAGGATCTCCGGCGCCACCCGCACCTGGACGCGCAGCCGTTCGCCGAGCACCGCCTTCTGCAGCGCCAGGTACGTCTCGATGGCGCGGAACTCCTCGGCGACGACGGTGTACTCGCCGTGGCGGGCCAGGCTGTAGCGGGTGTAGTCGGCGAAGTCGAGCATGAGGTCGCGGGCGCGGTCGGGGTCCGACCGCACCAGCGACGCGATCACCGTCAGGGCGTTGTAGACGAAGTGCGGCGACATCTCCGCCCGCAGCGCCCGCAGTTCGGCCTGCGCCGCCTGTTCCGCCGACGCCTCGAGCCGCCCGCGCTCCAGCGCCTGCACCACCAGGTCGGCGGCCTGGGCCGCGACCGCGTCCCGGACGTCCCCGACGACCAGCAACGCCCCGGCGAGCTCGTCGCGGACGTGCAGCGGCAGCACCAGGACGTCCGGCGCCGAGCCGGGTTCTTCGCTGTGGAGCACGCTTTCGAGCACCGTCGCGACGACCGCGTCCGGCCCGGGCCGCCCCGACCACAGCAGGGACCCGGACAGGTCGGTGAGGCCGAGTCCCGGGAAGCCGAAGAGCCGGCGCAGGCGGTGTGCGGCGCGGCGGGCGGGCATGCCGGACAGGCCGTCGCGCAGGTCGTCGGTGATGCGGCGGGCGGCGGCGAGCACCGGCAGCGGGTCGGCGCGGGACGCCGGGCGCAGGTGCACGGTCGGGCCTCCCCTCGGCGGCGGTGTCCAGGGCAGTAGATCCTACGGCTACGCGGGCCCGTCGCGGTCGGCCAGCACCTGGGCGTGGCGGCGGAACCGGCGCCAGGTCCGGTAGTGGTCGATCGCCGTGACGTTGCCGAGCAGGCTCGAGTTCGCCGGGTACGGCCGGTCCGGCAGCGAAATCCACCCGGTCGTGCGGGTTTCCTTGACGGCCACCGGCACCGGCCGGAACGTCGTCGGGTCGAGACCGTCGCTGTGCCGGACGACCTCGTCGAAGAACCACGCCGACGTGATCAGCGCCAGCACGCCGCGGGACGCCTTGAGCGCCTCCTTCAACGGCCTGGCCTCCAGGAGCCGGAACGTCTGGTTGATCGCCGGCGCGGTGACCCCGTGGTCGTCGTAGGCGATCTCGCCCGCGTGCAGCGCCATCCGGAGCCGGATCCGCGCGCCGGGGTCGTGGGTCCGGTTGTGCCGGTGCAGCGCGACGGCGAGCGCGGCGGGCAGGAACTCGACGAACAGTCCCTTCGGGATCTCCGGCGGGACGAGGACGAAGACGCCGTCGCCGCAGTCCTCGCGCCGGCAGGCCGCCCACGGGACGCCGGCGTCGTCGAACGAGCGGCTGAGCGCGCGGTAGAGCCCTTCGCGCAACGCCAGCCGGTGTGGTGTGGTCCTGTTCTGGTCGCCGTAGCCCTCGACGTCCACGGCGAAGATCGTCCGGTGCAAAGCCGGCCGTTCGTACTTCATCGCACCCTCCCTGCGATCATGCATCTGGAAGTGCAGATGCATGTGCAGATGAGTGTGACGCAGGACACCCGTCCGGGGAAACGGGCGGTGCGGTGAGCGGTTCTCCCACCGCGGTGACCGGCTGCGGGTGTTCACCGCCGGTGAACACCGCTGGTCAAAGCCCTGCGGAGGCGCGCACACCACCCGCAGGGCTCTGACGGACGGGTCAGCAGGACTGCTTGTAGAAGTACTGCGAGTTGGTGTCCATGTCGTCCTTGGTGATCGAGTGCAGCTGCGCGGTGAGGTTCCGCGTCACCGCCTTGCCCTCGATGGCCGCGACGGCCTGCTGGACGCCCTGGGTGCCGATCGAGGCCGGGTCCTGGGCGATGAGGGCCTGGTACTGGCCGTTCTTGAGGCCCTCGACCTCCGACGGGCTGGCGTCGAAGCCGATCAGGTTGACCGCGCCGACCTTGCCCGCGTTGCGCAGGCCGGTCGCCGCGCCTTCGCCGGTGTTGAGGTTGGTGGCGAAGACGCCGATCAGGTCCGGGGTCGACGACAGGGCCGCCGTCACCTTGGCCGCGGCCTGCTCCGGCTCGTTCTGGGTGAACTGGATGCCGATCGACTTGAGGTTCGGGGTGTTCTTCAGCTCGTCCTCGAAGCCCTTGGCGCGCGCGGCCGTGGTGGACGTGCCCGCGATCGTGTCGAGCACCAGTACCGAGCCGCTCTTGCCGCCGGCCAGCTTGGCCATCGTCTGGGCCGCGAGCTTGCCGCCCGCGGCGTTGTCGGACGAGATCGACGAGACGGCGACCCCGGTGTCCTTCAGCGCGGTGTCGACCTCGACGATCTTCGTCCCGCGCGCCTTGACCTGCTGGATCGGCGCCAGCATCGCGGTGTCGTCGGTCGGGGCGATGAGCAGCGCGGCCGGCGGGTTGGCGCCGAGGGCGTTGACCAGTTGGGTCTGCAGGGGCGCGTCGAACTTCTGCGGTGCCTGGGTGGTCAGCTCGTAGCCGAGCTTCTTCGCTTCGGCCTCGGCACCGCACTGCAGCGAGATGTAGAACGGCTCGGCCTGCACGCCCGGGATCAGCGCGAGCTTCTTGCCGCCGACCGGCTGCGCCGAGTTTCCGGACCCGCTCTGCCCGACCGTGCCCGAGCCGCACGCGGACAGCAGGGCGGCGGCGGAGACCACGGCACCCATGGCGGTGAGAGTCTTGGTCAGTTTCATAAGCACCTCGTTGTACTTGGGGGGACTGTACTTGGGGGGACTCAGCGGGAGTTGTGGCGACGGCGGCGGCGCTGGTCGAACCAGACCGCGGCGACCAGGACCCAGCTGACGATGAACATCTGCCAGAAGTCCTGGACGTGGATGATGTTGAAGCCCTTGCGCAGCACCGCGGGGATGAAGACCCCGATCACCGTGCCCAGGATCGTGCCGACGCCGCCGAAGAGGCTCGTCCCGCCCATCACGACCGCGGCGATGGCGTTGAGGTTGTCGGTGGTGTGCCCGGAGATGGTGGTCGAGTTGTAGTAGGCCAGCGAAAGGAACCCGGCGATCCCGGCCAGGAAACCCGTCAGCGTGTACACCTTCAGCAGGTGCGCGGTGACGCCGATGCCCGCCCGCCGCGCGCCTTCGGCGTTGGAGCCGACCGCGAACGTGTACCGCCCGAACTTCGTGGTCCGCAGCAGCCACGCCCCGATGACGGTGATCACGATGGCCACGATCACCAGGTTGGGCACGATGCCGAAGGACGTGCCGTAGCCCAAGGTCTTGGTCAGTTCCGCCGGCACGGTGCGCAGGTCCGAGCCACCGTTGAGCAGGTACGCGGTGGCCAGCGCGGCCCCCATCGTGCCGAGGGTGACGATCAAGGCCGGGATCTTCGCCACGGCGACGAGGACGCCGTTGATCAGGCCCCAGATCGTGCCGGTGACCACGGCGACGACGAGCCCGACGAGGATCACGCCCCAGCCCGCCTTCGACGCGTCCCCGCCGGACAGCGCCTCCATCACCTTGCCCGCGACCATGCCCGCGAGGATCAGCACCGAGCCGACCGAGAGGTCGATGCCCGAGGTGATGATCACGAACGTCATGCCGACCGACAGGATCAGCAGCACCGAGGACTCGATGAACAGCGTCTGGAACGTGAACAGCGTCGGGAAGCTGTCCGGCGCGATCGCGCTGAACAGGATGACCAGCGCCAGCAGGACCAGCCCGATCCAGAACGTGTTGGCCTCGATCAGGCGCTTGCCCAGCGGCCGCTTGCCGAAGCCCGCTTCGGGGCTCTCCTGGATGTCCTTCTGAGGGGGACTGGACACGCTCACGCCGCCTCCTCGCTCACGCTCGTCGGCGTCGTGACCGACGCTGCTGTGTCTATTGCGGACCTCGCAGGCTCGGTCACGCGGCCTCCTCCTGCACGAGGGCGCCGGTCATCGCGGCGACGAGGTCTTCGAGCTTCGTGTCCGAGCCGGTGAACCGGGCGACCCGCTTGCCGAGCCGCAGCACCTCGACGCGGTCGGCGACCGACAGCACCTCGGGCATGTTGTGGCTGATCAGCACCACGGCGATGCCCTTGTCGCGCACCTTCTTGATGACGTCGAGCACGCGCTCGCGCTGCACGACACCCAGCGCCGCCGTGGGCTCGTCCATGAACACGACCTTCGACGCCCACACGACCGAGCGCGCCACCGCGACGCTCTGCCGCTGGCCGCCCGAAAGCGACCCGATCGGGACGTCGGTGCTCTGCAGGGTCACGCCGAGGCGCTGGAACTCCTCGACGGCCTGCCGCCGCATCTCGGCCTTGTCGAGCATCCCGAGCTTGCCGAGGATGCCCTTGCGGTGGATCTCGCGGCCGAGGAAGAGGTTGGCCGCCGGGTCGAGCTCGGGCGCGACGGCGAGGTCCTGGTAGACGGTCTCGATGCCCAGCCGCCGCGCGGTGGTGGGGGAGTCCAAGTGCACTTCGGTCCCGTCGAGGAGGATCTTCCCCGAGGTCGGCTGTTCCGCGCCGGAGAGGCACTTGACCAGCGTGGACTTGCCGGCGCCGTTGTCGCCGATCAGGGCCGTCACCTCGCCCGCGCGGGCCTGGAACGACGCGCCGCGCAGGGCTTCGACGGACCCGTAGTGCTTGGTCAGGTCGACCGCGTCCAGGAGGAGTTCGCTCATCCGTGCCTCTCTTCCGGCGCCGGCGGCCGGCAGCGGATCACCGTCGCCGTGCCGGACAGCTCGGTCTGGCCGGCGTCGAACGGGACGACGTAGGTGTCGCCCTTCGCCAGCGCGTGCTCGCCGCCGTGCTCGGTCCGCAGCGTGCCTTCGCCGTCGAGAACGACCAGCACCGCGAAGGACGGATCGAGTGACAACGTTGTCTTCTCGTCGGTGCGCAGCTGTTCGGCGCGGAAGAACCGCTCCGATCCGCCGGCCAGGAGGTCCACAGTGGACGCGTTATCGCCCGCGGTGCGCTTGATGATCGTGCCGAGGCGTTCGGCGTCCCAGCCCGAGGTGTCGAGGGCCTCGATGGCGGTGTCGAAGCCGAGGCCGAGGTGGCCCTTCTCCGGCGACGCGAGAAAGTCGCGCCACTCGATGGTGAGCGAGAAGTCGGTCGGCTGCTGGAGTTCGACGACGAAGACGCCTTCGCCGATCGCGTGCGGCAGCCCGGCCGGGATGTAGACGGTGTCGCCGGGAGACACCGGGATGCTGTTCAGCGCGCCCAGCATCGAGGGGACGTCCTGCTCGCGCGTCCACTCGGACACCGTCGCCTTCGACAGTGTCTCCTTGAAGCCCGGGTAGACGCGCGGGTCGTCGCCGTGGGTGCCCACGACGATCCAGGCCTCGGTCTTGCCGAAGTGCGAGTCGAAGTGCCGCTTCGCGAACGTGTCGTCCGGGTGGAAGTGCACCGGCAGCCGCTGGCCCGCGTCGAGGAGCTTCACCAGCAGCCCAGTGGATGTCCCGAGCGCCTCGACGTGCTTCGCGCCGAGCCAGCCGTTCGCGTTCGCCTCGACCGCGTCGCGCAGCCAGGCGCCGTCCGGGAGCCGGGTGAGGCCGTTGGTCTCCTGGCCGAACATCGTGGTCGCCGAGGCGACCCAGTCCTCCGGGCCGAACTTCTTGTCCGGCGACGCGCCGCGCAGCGCCGCGATGGCGTCGCCGCCGCGGTAGAACTGCGGCGGCTGGTTGGCGGGGAGCCGGATCGGTTCGAGGGTCACGGGGCGACCTCACCGGAACCACGGGCGACGAGATGCACGGGCAGGACTACCTTTCTGGGCGGGGACTGGTCTCCTTGGACGCGGGCGAAGAGCAGCTCGGCCGCGGCGTGGCCCAGTGCGCTGACGTCGTGTGCGACCACGGTGACCGGCGGGTCCAGCAGGTCCGCCAGCTCGAAGTCGTCGAACCCGACCATGGCCGGGCGGCGCTCGGCGTGCGCGAGGGCGCGCAGCAGGTGCACGGCGATCCGGTTGTTGCCCGCGATCACCGCGGTGGCCGCGTCCGGGCCGTCGAGCAGCCGCTTGACCGCGTTGCCGACGGCGTCCGGCGTGGGTGTCCCCATCGAAACCAGCGACTCGTCGTAGGTGATCCCGTTGCGCACGCAGCCCTCGCGGAACCCGCGCAGGCGCTCGGCCGCGGTGAAGATGTCCGGGCTGTCGCCGAGGAAGGCGATCCGCCGGTGGCCGTGCTGCGCGAGGTGAGTGACGGCTTCGATGGTGCCGCCGAGGTTGTCCACCAGCACGGTGTCGGCCACGATGTCGCCGGCCGGGCGGTCGATGAACACCACCGGCGTGCCCGCGCGCATCTCCGGCACCAGGTAGCCGTGCTGCAGGCCGGCCGGGACGACGAGGATGCCGTCCACCCGCCGCGCGCAGAACTCCAGGACCAGCTCCCGCTCGCGGTCGGAGTTCTCCTCGGACGAGCCGGTGAGCACCTGGCGCCCGAACGACGTCGCGATGCGTTCGACCGCGCGGTTCAGCTCGGAGTAGAAGGGGTTGCCGACGTCCTCGACGATCAGCCCGATGGTGCCGGTGGTCAACCCGCGGCGCAGGTTGCGCGCGCCCAGGTTGCGCCGGAACCCCAGCTGCTCGATGGCCGCCATGACCCGCTCGGCGGTGTCGGGGTGCACCGCCGGTTCGTCGTTGACCACGCGCGAGACGGTCTTGATGCTCACGCCCGCCAGCCGGGCCACGTCGCTCATCGTGGCCCGCCTGCTCGCGGTGCGCGTGCTGCCGTCCCGGTCCCGGCCGAGAGGAGACAACGTTGTCATAGTGACGGGGATTGAACGCCACCCGCCCGGTGCTTGTCAACGCCTCATGCGTGGATTGTGCCGATTCGGCTACCGAAGGCGTAGGGCAGACGGTTGATGACGCTGTCCGGAACCGGACAGGTCTTGACGTGTCCCTTGACTGTCCGGTGAGTGGTTATCGAAGGTGGCCGGGTTCGACCGATCGCGCGACAAGGTTGTCATCACACCGTTTCTGGTCGCGCTGACGAGGTGGAGAGGCGATGGCCATGGCGCGAGCGCGCTTCAGAGCCGGTTTAGCTTTCCTGACCCTGGCGGTGACCGCAGCGGTGGCTCCCGCTGTCCCCGCCGCTGCCGCGAGCAGCACGGATTACGCGAAGTGGGTCAACCCCTTCGTGGGCACCCGGCCCGGCGGGGCCGACCACGGCACCGGGGGCGGTGCCGGCAACACGTTCCCGGGCGCGGTCGCCCCGTTCGGCATGGTCCAGTGGAGCCCGGACACGGTGAAGTCCCAGCCGGGCGGCTATTTCTACGACGACAACGCCCTGACCGGGTTCAGCCTCACGCACCTGTCCGGCGCGGGCTGTTCGACCTATCAGGACATCCCGTTCATCCCTTATGTCGGTGAAGTGACGACTTCGCCGGCGACCGACCCGGCCCACTACACGTCGAAGTTCTCGCACGCCAACGAACACGCGACCGCGGGAGCCTACGACGTCACCCTCGACAGTGGCGCGAAGGTCGAGCTCAGCGCGACCCAGCGCACCGGCTCGGCGCGGCTGACCTACCCGGCAGGCGCGTCCTCGACGCTGCTGGTCAACACCTCCGGCTCGGTGAACGGCACCGACGACGCGTCGATCACCATCGGCAAGGACACCATCAGCGGCTGGGCCACCAGCGGCCGGTTCTGCGGCGCGCGCAACAGCTACCGCGTCTACTTCTCGGCCAAGTTCGACACGCCGTTCGCGTCGATCGGCACCTGGAAGAACGGCGCCGTGACGCCGAACAAGGCCGCCGAAACCGGTGGCGCCAAGGCGAAGGTCGCGCAGCCCAACGGCGTCGACGCCTCGATCGCGCGCCCGGCCAAGGCGGCGCCGCAGAACACCACGGTCAGCGGCCCGGGCAGCGGCGGGTACGTCACCTTCGCGAACCTCAACGGCGCCCAGGTGAACGTCCAGGTCGGACTGTCCTTCGTGTCCGTCGACGGCGCCAAGGCCAACCTCAAGGCGGAGAACACCGGCAAGTCGTTCGACACGGTGGCGTCGAACGCGCGCAAGGCGTGGAACGCGCAGCTCGGCAAGATCGCCGTCACCGGCGGCTCGGACGCCGACCTGACGACGTTCTACACCTCGCTGTACCACTCGCTGATCCAGCCGAACGTCTTCTCCGACGTCAACGGCCAGTACGTCGGCTTCGACGGCCGGATCCACACGGCCGACAAGGGCCACGCGATGTACACCAACTTCTCCGGCTGGGACATCTACCGCTCGGAAGCCCCGCTGCTGGCGACGATCGCGCCGCACGAGACCTCGGACATCGTCCGGTCGATGATGGCCTACGCCGAGCAGGGCGGCTCGTGGGACCGCTGGACGGTGGCCAACGACTACACCGGCGTCATGAACGGCGACCCGTACCACATCATCGTGTCCAGCGCGTACGCGTTCGGGGCACGGGACTTCGACGCCCAGAAGGCGTTGCTGCTCATGATCAAGGGCGCCACCCAGCCGACCCAGGGCTACACCGAGCGGCCGGGTCTCGAGGACTACCAGAAGCTCGGTTACGTGCCGGGCGCCGGCGCGGACACCCTCGAGTACACCAGCGCCGACTTCTCCATCGCCCAGTTCGCCAAGCGGCTCGGCGACAGCGCGACGTACACGACGTTCATGAAGCGCGCGCAGAACTGGCAGAACCTCTACAACCCGGGCACCGGCCACCTGCAGCCGCGCAACGCGGACGGCTCGTTCTCCGGCACCTACGACCCCGCCAGCTCGCAGGGCTGGGTCGAGGGCAACGGCGCCCAGTACGAGTGGATGGTGCCCTACGACCTCGGCGGCGTCGTGACGGCGTTCGGCGGGAACACCGCGACCCAGTCCCGGCTGGACACCTTCTTCACGCAGCTGAACGCGGGCACGCAGGAGCCGTACGCCTTCATGGGCAACGAGCCGAACTCCAACGCGCCGTACGTCTACTCCTACGCGGGCGCCCCGGCCAAGACCCAGGCGATCGTGCACCGCTCGATGGACGAGCTGTACAACCCGCGTCCCGAAGGCCTGATCGGCAACGACGACCTCGGCCAGATGTCGGCCTGGTACGTCTGGTCGGCGCTCGGCATCTACCCGGAGATCCCGGGCCGCGCCGAGACGCTGCTCGTCACCCCGCGCTTCGAGCACGCCGTGCTCACCACGGGCGCGGGCAAGAAGATCACCATCAACGCGCCGGGCACCGGTGACTACGTGGGCAGCCTGAAGGTCAACGGCGGTGCCGCTTCGAAGGCGTGGCTGCCGGAGGCGCTGCTTTCCAGTGGCGGCACGCTCGACTACACCCGGTCCGCCACGGCGACCGCGTGGGGCAGCGCGGCGGCCGACGCCCCGCCGTCGTTCCGCGAGCAGGAGAAGCCCAGCCTGTCCTTTGTGGACCCGGCACGCGCGGTGACGCCCGCGGGGTCGACGTCGAAGGCGTCGGTCGGGGTCCAGGACCTCTCGGGGACCGCCCGGACCTGGACCTATTCCGCGGGCAGTGTCGACGGGATCACGTTGACGCCGTCGACGGGCAGCATCGCGGTGCCCGCCGCTGGCAAGGCCCAGGCCGAGCTCACGGTCAGCGTCCCGGCCGGGCTGGCCGACGGCGCCCGCCGCATCCCGGTGACGTTCTCCGCGCCCGGCGTGGCCTCCTCCCAGGCCGTCCTGACGGTCCTGGTGGCCCAGCCGAACAGCTGGCTCGCCACGGTGAACAACGCGGGCATCTCCCCGGACTCGAACTCGGGGGCGGCCAACTTCGACGGCGGCGGCTGGAGTTACTCGGCCGACGCCCTCGCCGCGGCCGGGGCCACCCCGGGCGCCACGATCACCAGTGACGGGCTGAAGTTCACCTGGCCGTCCTTCCCGGCCGGGGACCCGGACAACGTGGTCGCCGGCGGCCAGACCGTGAACGTCACCGGTTCCGGGCGGCTGGCGCTGCTCGGCTCGGCGTCGAACGGCAACGCGTCGGGCACGCTGACGGTGACCTACACCGACGGCACGACGTCCACCGCGACCATCGGGTTCTCCGACTGGACCCTCGGCGGCGGTGGCGCGCAGCCGGCGTTCGGCAACCGGATCGTGCTGTCCACGCCGTACCGCAACGCTTCTGGCGGCGACCCGCAGCAGATCCGCACGATGGTGTTCGGCACCAACCCGATCACCCTGGCCGCGGGCAAGACGGTGGCGAGCGTGACGCTGCCGTCGAACGTCAGCGGCGGTGCCCTGCACGTGTTCGCGATCGGCATCGGGGCATGAAGCGCAAGGTCCTGGCGGGCGTCCTGACGCTCGCCGCGGCGGCGACGGTGGCGACCCCCACCGTCGCCGCCGCGGCCGGCGGCGACGCCCTCGACGCGGTCAACACGTTCATCGGCACGCAGGACGAGGGCAACACCTTCCCGGGTGCCTCGGCGCCGTTCGGGATGACGCAGGTCAGCCCGATCACCTCGCACTACGCCGGCTACCGCTACACCGACACCGCGATCCGCGGGTTCGGGCACTTCTTCCTGTCCGGCGCGGGCTGCTGGGAGCAGGGCGGCCTGGTCTCGACCCTGCCGACGACCGGGGACGTGGGCCCCGGCAAGGCGTTCGACACGACCAAGCCGTCCACTTTCGACCAGAAGCAGTACGCCTCGCCGTTCACCCACGACGGTGAAGTGGGGAAGCCCGGCTACTACAAGGTCCACCTGACCGGCTACGGCGGCGTCGACGTCGAGACGACCGCGGCGACCCGGGCGGGGGTCGAGCGGTACACCTTCGCCGAATCCGGTGACGCCAACGTCTTCGTCAACGTCGGCCAGGCCAACGACAAGGAACCGGTGACGGGCAGCAGCATCCGCGTCGTGGACGACCGGACCGTCGAAGGAACCGTGGAGTCGCAGGCGTTCTGCGGCGGCAAGGCCTACACGACGTACTTCACGACGAAGTTCGACAAGCCGTTCAAGGCGTTCGGCACGTGGTCGCCGGACGGCGGCACACCCGGCTCCCGCTCCTCGTCGGGTGGCGCCGGGTTGCGCGGCGCGTGGCTGACGTTCGGTGGCGGGCAGGTCACCGCGACCACGGCCATCTCCCAGGTGGACGCGGCCGGTGCGCGGCTGAACCTGGCCTCGGAGCGCATCCGGTCGTTCGACGCGGCCAAGGCCGACGTCCAGCGCACCTGGCGGCGTGAGCTGTCCTCTGTGGACATCAAAGGCGGCACGACCGACGACCGGACGGTCTTCTACACCTCCCTCTACCACGCGCTGCTGCAGCCGCTGACGGCCAACGACGCCGACGGCCGCTACTACGGCTTCGACAAGAAGATCCACCGGGCGGCCGGCTGGACGTACTACGACTTCTTCTCGCTGTGGGACACCTACCGCACGCAGAACCAGCTCCTGGCGCTGCTGCGGCCGGACCGGGCTCGCGACATCGCCAAGAGCATCCTGGCCATCCACGACCAGGGCGGCTGGCTGCCGCGGTGGGCGTACGCGAGCCAGGAGACGAACACGATGACCGGCGACCCGGTGACGCCGTTCCTGGTCGACCTGTGGCGCTTCGGGGCCTTGTCGGGGGAGGAGATGCACGCCTACCAGGCGCTCCTGCAGAACTCGACGCAGATCCCGCCCGCGTCGTCGCCGTTCCAAGGCCGCTCGGGCAACGCGAGCTACCAGAAGGACGGGTTCGTCCAGTACGACCCGGACTTCCCCAAGAAGGGCCAGGACACCGACCCGAACCACGGCGCTTCGGCGACCCTGGAGTACGCGCTCGGTGACTGTTCGCTGTCGGTCATGGCGGCCGCGCTCGGCAAGAAGGACGACGCGGCGGCGCTGGCGGCGAAGGGCCGGACATACCGGACGTTGTGGGATGCCACTCAGGCCGATCGCGGCTTCACCGGGTTCTTCCGCCCGAAGGTCCTCGGGGGCGCGTGGTTCTCGCCGGCCGACAAGCCCTACAGCCCGCAGAGCCAGGACGGCTTCCATGAAGGGACGGCCTGGCAGTACCAGTGGCTCGTGCAGCAGGACGTGCCCGGGCTGGTGCAGCGGATGGGCGGCCCGGCGGCCACCGGCAAGCGCCTCGACGACTTCTTCGCCTACGACGAACTGGTGAAGAACCCGGCGACGGCGGTCCGCGAGAACTGGGTGGTCGGCCCGTACGACTACTACGACCAGTTCCGCTACAACCCGAACAACGAGCCGGACCTGCACTCGCCGTGGATGTACGCGCTCACCGGGCAGCCGTCGAAGACGTCGACGGTCGTGCGGGCCGCGCACACGCTGTTCACCAACGCGCCCAACGGCGTCACCGGGAACGACGACCTGGGCACGATGTCGGCGTGGTACGTCTTCAGCGCGCTGGGGCTGTACCCCGCTGTCCCAGGGACTGGGAACTTCGTGCTCAACGCTCCGCGGTTCGCGAAGTCCGTTCTGCACCTGGAGAACGGGCGCGACATCACGATCAAGGCGCCGGGTGCTTCCGGTGCGGAGCTGCAGTACGTGTCGTCCCTTCGGGTGGGCGGCAAGGCCAGTGACCGGGTGTACGTCAACGTGGACCAGCTGAACCGCGGGACGACGCTGGACTTCGGCCTCACGTCCGACGCGACGGCGAAGTGGGGGACGTCACCTTCGTCCGCCCCGGCTTCGCCCTGCGCGGAGTAGACAAGGGACGCTCACGGCCGTGGTTCAGACCACAGTGGACCACGGCCGTGAGCATCGTCACGGGACCCGGTGTTCCCGTGAGGGGCATCACGCCTCACACTGGGTATCAGTACGTCCGACAGCGCCGTTGACGTCCAAGGCAAGTCCGGCTTGGACGGTGTGTCGGGCGTTTTTTGATGTTCCGGTACGAACGTGGTGAGACCCCACAGGAGGAAGCAGTGTCCAGCAAGGCCGCTCTCGTGTTCCGCGTGGCCGCAGTAGCCGAAGCCCTGTCCTGGGCCGCGCTGCTGGTCGGGATGTTCCTCAAGTACGTCGTCCACTCTTCCGGCGAGGGCGGCGTGCCCGTCATCGGCATGGTGCACGGCGTGATCTTCGTCCTCTACGTGGTCGTCTCCCTGTCCGTGGCGAAGCCGCTCGGCTGGCGCCCGAAGACGCTGGTCCTGGCCCTGCTCGCGAGCATCCCGCCGCTGTTCACCTGGCTGTTCGAGAAGTGGGCGCTGCGCAACGGCAAGCTCGACGGCCCGCAGCGGCTGTCCCACGGTGGTGTCGGCCTGTTCCAGGCGAAGGAACCCGTCGCCGCCTGATCCCGGCATGTGAGAAGGGCCCGCACTCGCCGAGTGCGGGCCCTTCTGCTGCTCACTCGCTGAAGTCCCCGGCGGCGCGGCGCACCTTGGTCAGCAGGTCCGTCAGCTGCTCGGTCTGCCGTTCGGTCAGCCCGCTCAGCCCGAAGTCGATTTCGGTGACGGCTTCGGTGGCGGCCTCCCGGCGCTTGCGGCCTTCGTCGGTGATCTCCACCAGCGTCGTGCGGCGGTCGGTCGGGTGCGGGACCCGCTTCACGAGCCCGTCGCGCTCCAGCCGGTCCACTATGTTGGTGACACTGGTGGGGTGCAGCTGGAGCCGCTCGCCCATCACCCGCATCGGCAGGCTGGCGCTGCGGGCGAAGGTGAGCAGCACCAGTGCTTCGTACCGGGCGAAGGTCAAGCCGTGCGGCTTGAGCGCGCCGTCCACCGCGGACTGGATGATCTGCTGGACCCGCATCACCCCGGTCACCGCGGCCATGGTCCCGGAGGGCCCGATCCGGTCCTCCCAGATCCGGGCCGCGCGGGCGATCGGGTCGAACGGCAGCGGACGGTTCATGACACGCGAAGTTACCAGCGGGTACCGGCGGGTGTCGCACGACTGGCGGAAATGACCACCGAAGAAGGGACTTCCGAGCATGATCGTCGCGTTCAGCGTCAGCCCGTCCGGCGGGGACCCCGACGGCGGGGTGAGCGAAGCTGTGGCCCGCGCGGTGAAGGTGGTCCGCGACTCCGGGCTGCCCAACTCGACCAACGCGATGTTCACGAACATCGAGGGGGAGTGGGACGAGGTCATGGACGTCGTGAAGCGCGCGGTCGAGGCCGCGGGCGAGGGCTCGGCCCGGGTCGGCCTCGTGTTGAAGGCGGACATCCGGCCGGGCTTCGAGGGCCAGCTCGAGGCCAAGGTGGACCGGGTGGAAGCGCACCTGCGCGAAGCGTGATCAGGGAAGCGGCGGGGTGAAGGCGACCGTCCACCGGCCGTCTTCGCTCGTCACCGTCAGCGGGTAGCTGAACGGCTTGCCGTCGCCGAGGGCGCCCGAGACGGTGGCGCGGGTCGGCGCGCCCGAGTCCGGCCCCAGCTCGACGCGCACATCGTGGACGCCGCGGTCGGCGAGCACCGAGACGTAGTCCTTCGCGAAGTCGTCGCCGCCCGAGCCGGGGTAGTCGAGGAGATCGGCGAAGGAGTCGGCATCGTGCCCGGAGAGGGCGGCGGCGAGCCGGTCGCGCAGTTCGGCGGGCGAGCCCGCGCCCGGATCGGGTTCGTGCACGATGAGCAACGTCACCGCGCCGACCCAGACGACGGCGGCCGCGACCGACAGGCCCACCTTCACGTCACGCCGGATGTGCACCCGGCCGAGCCTGCCCCAGCGGTGCCGTCCTGCCAAGCGGACGGGCCGCGCAGGTGCGCAAACCCACGGCGCGGGTCGGTGAGCAGCCCCCGATTTCCAGCCTACCGGTGGCCACCGACAGTTCGCGGGGCTGCGCGCGGCCCGGAATCGTCGGTGGTGGCCGGTAGAATTGATACCGGGGGCCGGAGGCCAGCGCGGAACCGAGGCCGCTCGCCCCACCTTCGCCCCACCCCCCAAGCCGAAACCACCCACCGCCGGGACGTGTCAGACCATGGACAGGCCGGGCACCCGGTGAAACTTCTCCGGCGCGCGTGCCAGGATGGAACCGTGACACAACCACGCGGATCTGCAGCGAAGTCAGCGGCCCTGTCCGCCGCCCTTTCCGGCGCGGTCGACCTGTCCGCGCTCAAGGCCCGTGCCGAAGCGGCGCAACGCCAGCCGGCCCCGGCCGCGCGTCCGGACGGCGACGGCCCGCCGCGGCCCTCCGGCGAAGGCGCGGGCGCGGCCGTGATCGATGTCACCGAGGCCACCTTCCAGGCCGAGGTCGTGGAGCGGTCCCTCCACCAGCTGGTGGTCGTCGACCTGTGGGCCGAGTGGTGCGGCCCGTGCAAGCAGCTGTCGCCGGTCCTGGAGCGGATGGCCGCCGAATCCGGGGGCGCCTGGGTCGTCGCGAAGGTCGACGTCGACGCCAACCCGCGGATCGCGCAGCTGTTCGGCGCGCAGTCCATCCCGACGATCGTCGCCATCGCCGGCGGCCAGCCGGTCGACGCCTTCTCCGGCGCGCTGCCCGAGCCCGAGATCCGCAAGTGGATCACCGCGCTCCTGGACGCCCTGCGCGACAAGCTGCCGGGCATCCGCGACGCCGAGGCGGCCGGCGGCCCGGTCGAGGAGCCCGAGGACCCGCGCTTCACCGAGGCGGAAGAGGCCTTCGAGCGGGGCGACTTCGCCGCCGCGCAGGCCGCCTACGAGCGCATCCTCGACGTCGAACCGGCGAACGAGCTGGCCAAGAACGCCCTGGCCCAGGTCAAGTTCACCGCCCGCGCCGAAAACGCCGACCCGGACGCCCGCGCCAAGGCCGACGCCGACCCGTCGGACCTGGCCGCCCAGCTCGACGCGGCCGACCTGGAAATCGCGGCCAACGAGGTCGAGGCCGGTTTCAAGCGCCTGATCGACACCGTCCGCCGCACCGCGGGCGAGGACCGCAACAAGGTCCGCGAGCACCTGGTGGCCCTGTTCGACCTCTTCGACCCGGCCGACGACCGGGTCATGAAGGCCCGCCGCGACCTCGCGAGCGCCCTCTTCTAAGTGAAAAAGGGCCCCCACCGGCTGGTGGGGGCCCTTTTCGCGGTACCTACGCGTACTGCTTCGAGCAGACCGACGAACCCTCGAGGTAGCCGCGGCGCAGCGCCTCGACCCGGTCGAAACCGCTGTCCGGGCGCTTCCCGTTGACGTCCGCCGACACGAGGCTCTCCGGCTGCAGCAGGTCCGCGATGGCCTCGTCGAGGTCGCCCGCCGAGAGCCGCAGGTCGCCCGGCCGGTTGGTGAACGCCGCCCAGGCACCCACCAGGCAGGCCGTGCGCAGGCCCGCGTTCTTGTTGTCGATCGACGCGCCGACACCCTTCTGGATGCCCAGCGCGTAGCGCGCCGCGACCTCGGAGAACGCCGCGAAGTCACCCATGCCGCCGGGGTCCTCGCCCTTCATCTCGGCGTCGCGGTCGATCGGCTGGGCGAGCTGGGCCAGCTTCGCCATGTCGATGCTGACGGTGTTGTCGCCCGGGCAGTACGATGCCGGCGGCGTGGTCTGGCAGCTGCCGCCGTCGGTGATCTCCGGCGCGGCCACGTTGGCGCCCTTGAACGCCTCGTCGAGGCTCTTCTTCAGCAGCGCGACGGTCTGCGCGTTGAACTTCGCGTCGCCCTTGCCCTGGTCGCCCTTGTCGAACGGGCGCTCGGTGAGCCGCGGCTTGACGTTCTGTTCGGTCATCCCCGCGCACTCCTTCGGGCCCTTCTCGAACCCGGCCTGGAAGGCGTAGGTGCGGTCGAACGCCGTGCCGTGCGCGCCCTTGTCGGCGGCGCTGGTGCCCGCCTGGTCGCGGATCAGGAACATCGACGCCATCACCTGGTTCAGGCCCTCGGACGTCGAGACGCGGTAGTACTTGCTCTTGTCCTCGGCGACCCAGCGGAAGTAGCCGCCGGCGAAGCAGTCGGCCTGCTGCTCCTTGACCACGGTCGGGGTGTTCTTGGCGATCCCGGCCTTGTCCCCGAGCCGGTACTGGACGGCGTGGCCGAACTCGTGCGCGAGCACCACGACCACCGACATCGGGCCGAACCGCTGGCGCAGCATCGGCAGCAGCACGCCGCGGTCCCAGGCCACCGAGTCGTCGACCGGGCAGTAGAACGCGTTCACGAGCTTCTTCACGCTGCCGCAGCCGGTCTTCTCGGTGTCGGTCTGCGCGTCGTAGGACAGCAGGGACTTCACCGGCTCGAACTGCTGGCCGAAGTTCGACGGCAGCATCTGGCCCCAGTAGGTCTGGACGTCGTCGATCGCGGCGGTGGCCAGCTTGTCGTCCTCGCCGCCTTCGGCGTTGCGGACGTTCAGGCTCGGCGTCGGCGCGTCCGGCTTGAGGCCGCTCTCGAAGTGCGTCACCGGCAGCCCGGAGACCGAGTCCGCGCCGGTGTCCTTGGCCGGGTCCCCGCTCGCCCCGCCCTTGTCCTTGCACCCGCTCACGGCGACCGCCGCGACGCACAGCAGCGCGACCAGCGCCCGCCGCCCTCCCCCTGGGATCATCTGTTCCACTCGCTCTCGTGCCCACCCGTACCCGACGGG
The DNA here is from genome assembly GCF_014654205.1 of Amycolatopsis bullii. Classification (GTDB taxonomy): domain Bacteria; phylum Actinomycetota; class Actinomycetes; order Mycobacteriales; family Pseudonocardiaceae; genus Amycolatopsis; species Amycolatopsis plumensis. Next base: position 99,039 of record NZ_BNAW01000009.1, on the reverse strand, counting down.
CAGGACCATACCCAGGGCATACGCGGAGCGTGCACGTTATCCCCGAACTCCTCCTGCGCACGGCGGCCCACGGCCCGATATCGTCGCTTCCCATGCGTGCAGTCCGCCGGTTCACCGTCCGCGCCAGCCTCCCGGATTCCCTGTCCGGGCTGGGCGCGCTGGCCACCAACCTGCGCTGGACGTGGCACCCGCCGACGCGCGACCTGTTCGCGTCGATGGACGCCGAGCTCTTCAACGCCGTGCGCGACCCGCTGCGGATGCTCACCGCGCTGCCGCCGGCCCGGCTCGACGAGCTCGCCGTCGACGACGACTTCCTCGAGCGCGCGAGAACCGCCGCCGAGGACCTGGAGAAGTACCTGTCGGAGCCGCGCTGGTACCAGCAGCGTGCCGACGCCGACCTGCCGTCCGCGGTCGCCTACTTCTCGATGGAGTTCGGCGTCACCGAGGCGCTGCCGAACTACTCCGGCGGTCTCGGCGTGCTGGCCGGCGACCACCTCAAGGCCGCGTCCGACCTGGGCGTGCCGATGGTCGGCGTCGGGCTGCTCTACCGCAACGGCTACTTCCGGCAGTCCCTGTCGCTGGACGGCTGGCAGGTCGAGCACTACCCGGTGATCGACCCGAACGCCTTCCCCCTCGAACTGCTGACGGCGGGCGGCCGGCCGGTGCTGATCGGTGTCGCCATGCCGGGCGGCCGCGAGCTGTGCGCGCAGATCTGGCAGGCCCGCGTCGGGCGCGTGCCGCTGCTGCTGCTCGACACCGACACCGAGGCCAACGACGAAGACCTGCGCGGCGTCACCGACCGGCTCTACGGCGGCGACGCCGACCACCGGCTGCGGCAGGAGATCCTGGCCGGCATCGGCGGCTTCCGCGCGGTCCGCAAGTACTGCGAGCTGACCGGCCACCCGCAGCCCATGGTGTTTCACACGAACGAGGGACACGCGGGCTTCCTGGGGCTGGAACGCGCCCGCGAGATCGTCCAGGCCGACGGCCTCGCGTTCGACGAGGCCATGCCCGCCGTCCGGGCCGGGACGCTGTTCACCACGCATACGCCGGTCAGCGCGGGCATCGACCGGTTCCCGGTGGACCTGGTGCAGCGCTACTTCGCCGACGGCCGCCTGGTGCCCGACATCGACCCGCGCCGCGTGCTCGCACTCGGTGCCGAGGACAACCCCGGCCTGTTCAACATGGCGCACATGGGCCTGCGGCTGGCGCAGCGCGCGAACGGCGTCTCGCAGCTGCACGGGCGCGTCACGCGGAAGATGTTCTCCCGGCTGTGGCCCGGGTTCGACCACGACGAGGTGCCGATCTCGTCGGTGACGAACGGCGTCCACGGCCCGACGTGGGTGGCCCGCGAGCTGAGCACGCTGCTCGGCCGCGAGTGGGGTCTCGACGTCGGCGAGGGGCCGCTGCGCGAGGGCGTGTCCGACGCCCAGCTGTGGGAGCTGCGGCGCGAGCTGCGCGAGAAGCTGGTGCACGAGGTGCGGCGCCGGGTGCGCGCGGCGTGGCTGCAGCGCGGCGCGTCGCCGCTGGAGCTGGGCTGGGTGGACTCGGTGTTCGACCCGGACGTGCTGACCGTCGGCTTCGCCCGCCGCGTCCCGACGTACAAGCGGCTGACGCTGATGCTGCGCGACCCCGAGCGGCTGCGCACGCTGCTGCTGCACGAGGACCGGCCGATCCAGGTCGTCGTCGCGGGCAAGTCGCACCCGGCCGACGAGAACGGCAAGCAGCTGATCCAGCAGATCGTCCGGTTCGTCGATGGGGCGGACGTCCGGCACCGGATCGTCTTCCTGCCCGACTACGACATGTCGATGGCGCGCTACCTCTACCGCGGCTGCGACGTCTGGCTGAACAACCCGGTGCGGCCCCTGGAGGCGTGCGGGACGTCGGGGATGAAGTCGGCGCTGAACGGCGGGCTCAACCTGTCCATCCGCGACGGCTGGTGGGACGAGTGCTACGACGGCAGCAACGGCTGGGCGATCCCGACCGCCGACGGCGTCGCCGACCCGCTGCGCCGCGACGACCTCGAGGCCGCGGCGCTGTACGAGCTGCTCGGCCAGCAGATCGCGCCGCTGTTCTACGACCGCTCGCCCGACGGCGTGCCCACGGGCTGGCTGTCGATGGTGTGGCACACGCTGGAAACGCTCGGCCCGCGGGTCCAGGCGTCCCGCATGGTCCGCGAGTACGTCGACAACGGCTACCTGCCGGCGGCGCGCACGGTCGCGGCGGCGACGGGTGACGGCTACCGCGGCGCGCTGTCGCTGGCGGACTACCGCACGAAGCTCGAGGTGTCCTGGCCGCGGCTGCGCATCTTCGACTCGGAGCTGCTGGTGGAGGCGACCGAGCCCCTGGTGGTGGGCACCGAGGTGACCATCAGGGCCCGCATCGACCTGGCCGGCCTCGACCCGTCCGAAGTGGACATCCAGGCGGTGGTCGGCCGCGTGGCCGACGACGACGAGCTCCGCGACCCGGTGACGGTCCCGATGACCGCCGACGGCGTCGGCGCGTTCGCGGCCCGCGTGAAACTCCCCCGGCCGGGGTCGATCGGGTACACGGTCCGGGTGCTGCCGAAGCACGGCCTGCTGGCTACCCCGGCGGAGCTGGCGCGCGTCGTGCTGGCCTGAGGTCGATCGGCTTTCGGAAAAACCGGACTGACCTGGAGTTGCTCCACGTCGCGGTGGCCGGAAATCACGCCGCGCGCGGGCGGTGGCCGCGTTAGGTTGGACGCATGCGCTTCGGATTGTTCGTTCCCCAGGGCTGGCGGCTCGACCTGGCCGGCATCGACCCCGCGGACCACTGGAAGACCATGCTCGGCCTCGCGAAACACGCGGAGGCGGGCCCCTTCGAATCGATCTGGGTCTACGACCACTTCCACACCGTGCCCGTCCCGACCGAGGAGGCCACGCACGAGGCCTGGTCGCTGATCTCGGCGTTCGCCGCGGCGACCGACACCGTGCGGCTCGGGCAGATGTGCACCTGCATGGGGTACCGCAACCCCGCCTACCTGGCGAAGGTCGCCGCGACCGCCGACCTGATCTCGGGTGGCCGCGTCGAGATGGGCATCGGGGCCGGCTGGTACGAGCACGAGTGGCGGGCCTACGGCTACGGCTTCCCGTCCGCCGGCGAGCGGCTCGCCCAGCTCGACGAGGGCGTGCAGATCATGCGTGACCTCTGGACCACCGGAACGTCCACACTGGACGGCAAGCAGTACCGGACCGACGGGGCGATCCTGCGCCCGCTGCCGCCGCAGGAAGGCGGCATCCCGCTGTGGATCGCCGGCGGCGGCGAGAAGAAGACCCTCCGGATCGCCGCGAAGTACGCGAAGTACACGAACTTCGCCGGCGACCCCGAGACGTTCACCCGCAAGTCGGAGATCCTCGCGCAGCACTGCAAGGACGTCGGCACCGACTTCGACGCGATCGTCCGCTCGGTCAACCACAACGTGGTCATCGGGGAGACGGAGAAGGACGTCCAGGACAAGCTCGCCTGGCTCAGGTCCCACCTCGACAAGTACGTGCCTGCCGACGCCGCGGAGCGGTGGCACGGCGTCTTCGCCAACAGCCCTGCCACCGGCACCCCCGAGCAGGTCACCGAGAAGCTCGCCGCGCTGGGGCAGCTGGGTATGTCCTACGCGATCTTCAACTTCCCGGAAGCCGCGTACGACCGGTCCGGAATCGACCTGTTCGCCGAGAAGGTCGCTCCGGCGCTCGCCTAGGGCACCGCCGGGCTGCCGCCGGTCTGCACGGGCAGGCCGGCGGCGGCCCAGGCGCGGAAGCCGCCTTCGAGGTCGGTCGCCTTCGGCAACCCCAGCCGCTGCAGGTCGGCGGCCGCGAGGCTCGACGAGTAGCCCTCGTTGCACAGCACGACCACCGTCGAATCCGGGGTCACCCCGGGCAGCCGCCACTCGCTGTCCGGCGCCAGCCGCCACTCCAGGTGAATTCGCTCGACGATCACCGAACCCGGGATCTCGCCCTCGGCCCGCCGGTTCGCCAGCGGCCGGATGTCGACGAGCAGCGCGCCCGCCTCCTGCAGCTCGCGGGCCCGGGCGGGGCCGACGCGGTCCAACCCGGACCGCGCGGCGGACAGGAACGTATCGATGGCGCTCATCCGTGGACGATAGCGGGCAGCGGCGGGATTTCCGCCGGAACGTCGGCGAGCGAGGCGTACTCGCGCGTCGCCACCAGCGGCGGCGAATACGCGTGGACGCTGGCCGCGGGCCGGTCGCCGAGGCCGGTGACCTGGTGGGCGCGGCCGGCGCCGAAGCCGAGACCCTCGCCGGCGAGGTGCGTGCGGCGCCGGATCGGGCCACCGGGGTAGCGGTACTCCTCGCCGAGTTCACCCTGCAGGACGGTGAACGAACCGGACGCGCCGCCGTGGTCGTGCGGCTTCGTGTGCTGGCCGGGCAGCCACGACAGCAGCCACAGCTCGACGCCGTCGGTCAGCGCCAGCCGCGCCCACCAGCGGCGGTCCTCGTCGAACCGCAGGATGCCGCGCAGATCGGCGGTCAGCTCGGTGGTGACGGTGGCGGTCAGGTCGGCCAGCTCACGCGGCGTCCAGAGCAGCCGCGACGGGTGCAGCAGCTCGGGCAGCAGCGGGTCGGTCAGCTGCGGGTGGATTTCGACGGGCGGGCGAACCAGGGACGTGGTCAACGCGGGTGCTCCTCGGACGCGAAGGTGATCGGGACGCCGGGACAGCACGGCACCGCACGCGCCGGAAGAGGACGCGAGGGATCAGCGGAGCCGCGCCCGGGTACACCCGGCCGAGGCGACGAGGAGCAGGTCGATGGTGCGACGGCGCCAGAACGAACCCCGGGTGATCCCGGTGGTGGGCGCGTCGGCTGACATGCCGGCAATCCTGCCACAGCGACGCCCGGAGCTGCTCTCTCGCGGTGCGGCGTTCCACGTCGTGGACAGTTCCGACCTGCCGGATCGCCGTCTCACCCGGGCGGGTGCGCACGCGCGCGCGACGACAGACAGAATGGGCCTCGTGAGCGAGCCGATCCAGCCCAGCGAACTTGACGACCTCGTGGTCCGGATGGCCGGTGTCGGCGTCCGCCGCGGGACCAACGACCTCCTCGCCGGCCTCGACTGGAGCGTCGAACTGGACGAGCGCTGGGTGGTGCTCGGCCCGAACGGCGCGGGCAAGACCACCCTGCTGCGCCTGGCCGCGGCCGAACTGCACCCGACGAACGGCGAGGTTGACCTGCTCGGCGAGCGGATCGGCCGGGTCAACATCTTCGACCTGCGCCCGCGCATCGGGTTCACGTCGGCGGCCATCGCCCAGCGCGTGCCGGGCGACGAGCTGGTCAAGGACGTCGTGGTCAGCGCCGGCTACGCGGTGCTCGGCCGCTGGCGTGAGGAATACGACACCCTCGACACGGCCCGCGCGACCGAGCTCCTGGACGCGATGGGCATCGGGCACCTGGCCGAGCGCACCTTCGGCACCCTGTCCGAGGGCGAGCGCAAGCGGGCCCTGATCGCCCGGTCGCTGATGACCGACCCGGAGATGCTGCTGCTCGACGAGCCCGCCGCGGGTCTCGACCTCGGCGGCCGCGAGGACCTGGTCGCCCGCCTGTCGGACCTGGCGCTGGACCCCGACGCGCCGGCCCTGGTCCTGGTCACCCACCACGTCGAGGAGATCCCGCCCGGGTTCACCCACGCGCTGCTCCTGCGTGACGGCCACGCGGTGGTGTCCGGGCTGGTCGACGACGTCATCACCAGCGAAAACCTGTCGAAGACGTTCGACCAGGACCTCGTGCTCGAGCGTTCCGGGGATCGCTTCTTCGCCCGCCGTCGCTAGGCTGTCCCTACCGACCGGTAGCGTGCTGGCAGATCGTCAACGAGGAGGATGGGCGTGGGAGAGTTCGTAACCCTGGAGGTCAAGGACGGGGTCGGCACCGTCCGGCTCGACCGGCCGCCGGTCAACGCCCTGAACGCCCAGGTCACCGCCGAGCTGGCCGAGCTGGCGAAGGAGGCGACCGAGCGCGACGACGTCCGCGCGGTGATCCTCTACGGCGGCGAGAAGACCTTCGCCGGCGGCGCGGACATCAAGGAGATGGCCACCCGCACCTACCCGGAGATCGCCAAGTTCGGCGCGAACCTCACCGGCACCCTCGCCGCCATCGCGAACATCCCCAAGCCGGTCGTCGCGGCCATCACCGGGTACGCCCTCGGCGGCGGCCTCGAACTCGCGCTGACCGCGGACTGGCGGGTCGCCGGCGACAACGTCAAGGTCGGCCAGCCCGAGATCCAGCTCGGCGTCATCCCCGGCGCGGGCGGCACCCAGCGCCTGGCCCGCCTGATCGGCCCGAGCAAGACCAAGGACATCGTCTACACCGGACGGTTCGTCAAGGCCGAAGAGGCGCTGCAGCTGGGGATCGTCGACCAGGTCGTCGCTCCGGACGACGTCTACGCGGCCGCGCACAAGTGGGCGGCCCAGTTCGCGAACGGCCCCGCCGTGGCGCTGCGCGCGGCCAAGGCGGCCATCGACGGCGGTCTCGACATGGACCTCCCGAACGCGCTCAAGCTCGAGTCGCACCTGTTCGCCGCCCTCTGGGCCACCGAAGACCAGCAGAACGGCATGAAGTCGTTCATCGAAAACGGGCCCGGCAAGGCCACTTTCGAAGGGAAATGACGCCTTGACCGACGTGAACGACCCGGCGCCGAACCCGCACGCCACCGCCGAAGAGGTCCAGGCCGCGTACGCCGACCCCAAGCTGGCGAACGTGCTCTACCACGACTGGGAAGCCGGCACCTACGACGAGAAGTGGTCGATCTCGTACGACGAGCGCTGCATCTCCTACGCCACCGACGTGTTCAACGCCGTCGCGGGCGAGGACGGGCAGCCCTACCAGCACGCGATGGAGCTGGGCAGCGGCACCGGCTTCTTCCTGCTGAACCTGATGCAGGGCGGCGTGGCCAAGAAGGGCTCGGTCACCGACCTCTCGCCCGGCATGGTCCAGGTCGCGCTGCGCAACGCCGAGAAGCTCGGCCTCGACGTCGACGGCCGGGTCGCCGACGCCGAGCGCATCCCGTACGACGACAACACGTTCGACCTGGTGGTCGGGCACGCGGTGCTGCACCACATCCCGGACGTCCAGGCGGCGTTCCGCGAGGTGCTGCGCGTGCTCAAGCCGGGCGGCCGGTTCGTCTTCGCGGGCGAGCCGACCAAGGTCGGCGACTTCTACGCCCGCAAGCTCGGCCAGCTCACCTGGTTCCTGACGACCCGGGTGACGAAGCTGCCGGCGCTGCGCGGCTGGCGGCGTCCGCAGTCCGAACTGGACGAATCGTCGCGGGCCGCCGCGCTGGAGGCCGTGGTCGACATCCACACCTTCGACCCGTCGGAGCTCGAGTCGTGGGCCCGCGGGGCCGGCGCCCAGGACGTCCGCGCGGTGACCGAGGAGTTCGCCGCCGCGCTCGCGGGCTGGCCGATCCGGACGTTCGAGGCCGCCGTGCCGTCGGAGAAGCTGACCGTGCGCTGGCGGATGTTCGCCTACCACCTGTGGCTGCGGCTGTCCGCCGTGGACAAGAAGGTGCTGTCGAAGATCCTGCCGCGCGAGCTGTTCTACAACGTCATGATCACCGGGACCAAGCGGCCGTCCTGAGTTGGGGTATTCGTTCAGCCTCGGCGACGTCGCCTACCTGCGCTCCGGCGCGGGGGTGGCGGCGCTCGCCGAGGTTTCGGCGTGGCCGCTGACCGACCCGATCAAGTCCGTGGCGCAGGTGCGCCGCCTGGTGGGCGAGGAGCACGCGGCCGCCGTCCTGGAAACCGTGCAGCTGCGGCGGAAAGCCGTCGGCAAGCTGTCCGGGGTGGACTGGCTGTTCACCTCCGACGCGCTCCAGCAGGCGAGTGCGTCGATCGTCGCGCGGCACCGGGCTCGGCGGCTGGCGGGCCTCGACGTCCACGACGTCACCTGCTCGGTGGGCGCGGACCTCGTCGAAATCGCCCGGGTCGCGCGTCGCACGATCGGGTCCGATGTGGATCCCGTCCGGCTGGAAATGGCCCGGCACAACGGAACGGCGGCCGGTGTCGCGTTCGGACTCGCGCGTGCCGACGCCCTGCGTCCGGCCAGCCGGTCCGGGGTGGTCGTCGCCGACCCGGCGCGGCGCGACTCCGCCGGCCGCCGGGCGTGGAAACCCGCCGACTTCGCCCCGCCCCTGGACGGGCTGGTCGAGGCCTGCCCGGGTCGTCCGCTGGCGATCAAGTGCGCCCCCGGCCTCGACTTCACGCTGACGCCGTGGGCCGAAGAGGTCGAACTCGTGTCCCTGGACGGCCAGGTCCGGGAATCCTGCCTCTGGCGGGGCCTGGGCACCGGCGTCAGCCGCCGGGCGACCGTGCTGCGCTCGGACGGGACACAGTGGACGGTCACCGACGCGGATCCGGACGAACTGCCCACGCGGGAGCCGGGGGAGTGGATCGTCGACCCCGACGGCGCCGTCGTCCGCGCCGGGCTGGTCCGCCACTACGCGGCGCGGCACGGGTTGTGGCAGCTGGACGACCGCATCGCGTACCTGACCGGCGACGCGCCGCCACCGGGCGTGCGCGCGTTCCGCGTCCTCGAACACGGGCCGTACACCGAGAAGGCGCTGAAGGCGGTCCTCAAGCGGCACGACGTCGGACGGCTGGAAATCCTGGTGCGCGGCCTCGACGTCGATCCGGACGCGCTGCGGCGACGGCTGAAACCCCGTGGTGGCGCGGAGGCCTCGGTGGTGCTGACGCGGATCGGGCGGTCGCCCGTCGCGTTCTTCTGCCGTGCCGAACGCATCACGTGAACAGAAACTTTCGAGGGGTGGAACTCCCGGTGAACGTGACGTAGGTTCCCCGGGTCGTCAAAGTTCCACTGGAGGGTTCGCCGTGTCCGGAAAATGGTCAAGTCTCGTCAAGCTCGCCGCCGCCGCGGCCATCGGCGCCACCGTCGCCTCGGGGGCGACCGCGCTCGCCGGGTCGGACGACGCGACCGCCGCCCGCTCGAAGGAACCGGCCAACATCGGCCAGGTCAAGCTGGACGTCAAGGCCTACTACGGCGACTACGTCGACGCCGCCGGCAAGCACCACTACTCCGACACGAGCCGGTTCGCGAAGGACACCAACCGGGTCGTCTCGGACGCGAAGCGCTACCTGCAGCAGTCGTTGGGCCGGGTGAAGAACCCGGCGATCGTGCTGGACGTCGACGACACGTCCGAGGTCACCTACGGCTGGGAGGCCGACAACGACTTCGGCTTCGACCCGGTCAAGCAGCAGCAGGCCATCGACAACGGCACGTTCGTCGCCAACAAGCCGGTGCTGGAGCTGGCGAACTGGGCGGCGCAGCGCGGCGTCCAGGTCTACTTCCTGACCGGGCGCAACGAGTTCCAGGGCCCGCAGTCGCTGAAGAACCTCGCCAACGAGGGCTTCCCCGCCCCGGCCGGCGCGTTCTTCAAGCCGAAGACGACCGCGCCGGACTACCTGCCGTGCGGGCTGACCTGCACCACCGTCCAGTACAAGTCGGGCACGCGGGCGCACATCGAGGCGACGGGCGCGAGGATCGTCCTCAACCTCGGCGACCAGTTCAGCGACCTCGAAGGCGGCCACGCGCTGCGTCCGGTCAAGCTGCCGAACCCGATGTACTACCTGCCCTGATCGCGGAATATCGGCCGGGCCCGGCGCGCTGCTCACTGAACACAGAACTCTTAGGGAGCTGAGATGGCGAAGAAGGTTCTGCAGCCGGGTCCGGACCACCCGATCACCGTCGAGCCGACGAAGGCGCGTGTGGTGGTCAAGGCGGGCGGGCGCGTCATCGCGGACAGCCGCAACGCGTTCACCCTGCAGGAATCCACCTACCCCGCGGTCCAGTACATCCCGCTGGCGGACGTCGACGCGAGTGTGCTCGAGCGGACCGACCACGAGACGTACTGCCCGTACAAGGGCGAGGCCAGCTACTACTCGCTCAACGCGGGTGACGTGCAGGGCGAGAACGCGGTCTGGACGTACGAGAAGCCGTACGACCCGGTCGCGCCGATCAAGGACCACGTCGCGTTCTACCCGAACGTGGTGGACTCGATCGAGCTGATCGAGGACTGAGCTGGACCTCGACCTGCTGCGCACGTTCCTGGCCGTCCACCGGGCCGGCTCGCTGACCGGCGCGGCGCCGTCACTGGGACTCTCCCAGCCGACGGTGACCGCGCAGGTCAGAGCCCTGGAGGAGCAGCTCGGCCGGCAACTGTTCGTCCGGCGCGCCCGCGGCGTCACCCCGACCTCGGCCGCCGACGACCTCGCCGCCCGGATCGCCCCGCACATCGACGCGCTCGCTTCGGTGACCGTCGGTGAGGCTGACCCGTTCGCCGCACCGGTGCACCTGGCCGGGCCCGCCGAGCTGACGGCCGAGCGGGTCCTGCCCGCGCTGGCGGGTCTGGTCGCGTCCGGTCTCGAGCTGCGCGTGACGTTCGGCCTGGCCGACGACCTCCTCGCGGGCCTCACGCAGCGGCGCTTCGACCTGGTCGTCTCGACGATCCGCCCCCGCGGCCGCGGCTTCACGGCGACCCCGCTGACCGACGAGGAGTTCGTCCTGGTCGGCCCGGGCGGTTTCACCGGCGACCCGCGTACCGCGCCCCTCGTGGCGTACGCGGAGGACCTGCCGATCATCCGCCGCTACTGGCGTTCGGTACTGGGCACCCGCCCGCCCGCGGGGCCGGCGGTGGTCGTACCCGACTTGCGCGCGGTCCTGGCCTGCGTGCGAGCGGGCTTCGGCGTCAGCGTGCTGCCGAGGTACCTCTGCGCGGCCGAGCTGGCTTCGGGGGCGCTGATCGCGCTGCTGGAGCCGGAGGAGCCACCGATCAACACGCTCTTCGCGGTCACCCGGGCGGGGCCCTGCCGGCCGGGGTCCGCGGCGGTGCGGGACGCACTGCTCGCGGACGCCGCCCGGTGGTGACTCAGCCGGTGTACCCGGCGAAGATCTTCGCGAACTCGTACTTCGACTGCGGCACGTTGGTGCACTTGTAGAGCGCGCCGGTGCACGCGTTGGCGTCGCGGCCGGCCTCCCAGAACGACAGCATGCCCAGGTGGACCGTCTTCGCGAAGGCCACCAGCGCCTTCGCGTCCTTCTGGTAGAAGATTTCGTTCTGCGAGTCGTTGACGCCGATCATCGGGGTGACGCCGACCTTCTTCCACGCCGCCGCGTCGCTCAGCCCGTAGAGCGACTTGAGCTGCGCCTGTGTGGCCTTGGCCGCCGAGATCGCCTTCGCGCCCTGGTCGCCGGCGCCCTGGTAGTAGTCCATCGCCATGATGTTCACGAGGTCCAGGTTCACCCCGGCGTTCTTCGCGGCCTTGACGACGTTGAGCCCGTCCGCGGTGAGGCCGTCGGGCAGCACCGGCAGGGTCAGGGAAATCTTGAGTCCCGGGTTGTTGTCTTGAAGCGTCTTCAGCGCTTGGGAGCGGCGCGCGATCGACGTCGGGTCCGCGACGGCCGCGCCTTCGATGTCGAAGTCGGCGTACTTGAGGCCGTAGGCCTTGACGACGGCGTCGTACTCGGCCGCGACCTGCGCGGACGTGCTGCACGCCTGGGCCAGTTCGATGCCGGACGCGCCGCCGAAGGAGATCTTGACGTCGCCGCCCGCGGAGCGGATCTTCGCGATCTCGTCCTGCTGCCACGCCGTGCGCGGGTCGTAGGCGCCGAACCAGCTGGCCTTGCAGCCGTAGGAGTTGACGAACGCGAGCGTGAAGCTCTTGACGCCGCTCGCGGCCGACATCGCCGACAGGCTGGGCGTCGGCCAGGCGCCCATGTCGACATAGGGACCGACCGGGATCGGCGACCCGGCCGCGGCATCGGCGACCCCGGTGCTCAGCAGGGTGGCACCGGCCAGCGCGGCCAGCAGGGAACGGAGACGCATGGGAACCTCCACGACTCGAAGCGCGGCGGCGGAAACCTGTCTCCATTGGTATAGACCTTTTACTGTGGTGTGGACCATAGGCTGATCGGGCTACCCCGGTCACGCTGGGTCGCTCAGGCCGCCGCGCGACGCCGTCCCCGGCCCAGCCACCACTCGGCGGCCAGCAGCGGGAGCACCCAGCCGGTCCACGTGGTGATCCCGGCGATCGCCTGGCCCAGCGCGACTTCGCTGCCGCCGAACGTCGTGTCCAGCTGCGGTGTCAGCACCATCGCCCAGACCACGCCCCAGATCCGGTTGCTGATGATCGACATGCACAGCGCGAAGCTGCGGACCATCCACCGCCGGTGGTCGCCGAACCGGCGCGCCCGGGCCATCCGGTAGCCCTGCACGGTGCAGCCGAACCAGAGGATCGCGAGCAGGACGTTCGACACGGCTCCGACCGGGCCGAACGGCGCGGCGAGCGCGATGACGAAGCCGGCGATCGACGCCGGGATCGCGCCGGCGAAGACGTACACGCGCCCGGTGCGGCGGTGCACCGCCGGGTACTTCTGCCGCAGCCACGGCCAGATCTGCAGTGCGCAGGTCACCATGGCGACGGTCGCGAAGCCGATGTGCGTGACGAGCACCGGGTAGTACCAGCCGGTGGGGGCGGGGATCCGCGACTGCGCGGGGTCGAGCCCGAGGTAGGGCGGCAGCGAAAAGACCAGGAACGCGGTGACCAGCAGCCCCAGTGGGAACACCCACGGGCGGCGCACCCACGGCTTCGAGCGGCGGACTTCGGTCGTCGTCATGGTTCCCCCTGATTTCTCGTACGGTGTATTCGGACCGTATTGTGCGGCCTTTCGCACCGGCAATCTCTGGTGCAGACATTGGGGGAGTACCCTGGAAGTGTTCTAGGCTCTGCCGGCAACTGTTCTAGTACGGAGTGGCTGTGACCGAGGCGCCCTACCTCCGGATCGCGGCGGACCTGCGTCGCCGGATCACGGCGGGCGAGCTGCGGCCGGGCGACCGTGTCCCGTCGACGCGGGCGCTGGTCCGCGAGTGGGGGGTCGCGATGGCGACGGCCGCGAAAGCGCTGTCGGCGCTGGGCGAGCAGGGCTGGGTGCGTGCGGTGCCGGGCAGCGGCACGGTCGTCGCGGACCGGACGCCGGTCAAGCCGCCGCTGGGCCGCGACAGCCTGGTGCGCGCGGCGATCGCGCTCGCCGACGCCGAGGGCCTGGCCGCGCTGTCGATGCGGCGGCTGGCGGCCGAGCTGGGCGTCGGCCCGATGGCGCTGTACCGGCACGTGCCGGACAAGGACGAGCTGCTGCGGCTGATGGCGGACGTCGCGCTCGGGGAGGCGGAGCTGCCGGAGCCAGGCCCGGCTCCGTGGCGGCCGCGCCTCGAGCTGGCCGCCCGCGCGCAGTGGCGGGCGTACCGCCGTCACCCGTGGCTGGCGCCGATCCTGCTCAACTCCCTGGTCCGCCCGCCGGTGCTGGCGGCGGGCTTGCGCCTGGTCGACTGGTCGCTGCGCGCGCTGGCCGGAACCGGTCTGAAGCGGCGGGTGAAGCTGCAGGTGATCATGACGCTCAACGGCTGGGTCGGCGGCCTCGCGGCGAGCAACGCGTTCGAGGTCCAGGCCGAGCAGGACACGGGCATCACGGGCGACCAGCGCCTGGAGGCCGACATGGCGCTGCTGACCCGGTTCCTCGAATCGGGCCGGTTCCCGACGCTGACCGAGGTGATGACGGGCGTCGAGAACGTCGACCTCGACGAGGCGTTCGAGTTCGGGTTGCAGCGTCAGCTCGACGGGATCGGCGTGCTCCTCGGATAAGGTGGCACCGGTGTTGATCGCCACGGAACGGCTCACGCTGCACGCGTGGTCCGAAGCGTTTTTCGACGACTTGTTCGGGTTGGCCCAGCTGCCGGAGACGGTCCGCTACGTGGGTACCGGTGAGCCGTGGAGCCACGAGTACACGCTGGCCAAGCACCGCGCAACGCTGGCGCACTGGGCCGAACACGGCTTCGGCTGGTTCGCGGTGTCGGCGGCGCCGGGATCGTTCGACGGAGTGGTCTCCCTGGTGCGGCGGGCGGCGACGGAGTCGGGCCTGGGCGTGCCGGCGGTGGAGATGGGCTGGTGGATCGCGCCCTCGGGCTGGGGCCGCGGGTACGCGACGGAAGCGACGTCCGCGGTCCGCGACCGCGCGTTCGAGTCAGGCTGGACGGATCGGCTGCTGGCGGTCTACGAGCCGGCGAACAAGCCGTCGGCCCGGGTGGTCGAGAAGCTGGGATTTTCCTTGCACAGCAAGTTCGTCCTGGACGGACGGGTGGAGCAGCGGGCGGTCCTGGACCGCCCGCGCTGACCCCGTCAGACCGACGCCGGCACTTGCCCCACCCACCGGCGCACCGCTTCCGCCAGCCCGGCGTCGCCCGAGTCCGGCGTGCCCACCCAGGCGACGTGACCGTCCGGTCGCAGCAGCACCGCCTCGACGTCCAAAGGAGACAGACTCGACGCGGCCACCACCTCGACCCCGCCGGACCAAGCCGCGAACGACCCCGAGGCCGTCAGATCCAGCAACACGGGCCGCCCGGCGTGCAGCAAGGCCGCCAAGTGCGTCTCCGCTCCCGAGGCCAGCAGCGGCACGTCCGGAGCCAGCCGCCCGGACCACGGGTGGCCGCCCGGCTCGTAACACGTGTCCAGGCCCGTGATGATCTCCGCCAGTGCGCGGTTCCCCGCCGGGTGCGCCGCCACCCGGCGCATCAAGTCCGCCCACGGCTCCTCGGCGGCTTCTTCCAGCGCCACCTGCGCCCGCGTGTTCGCCAGGATCCGCTCGCCCGCCGCGTGCCGCTCGTCGTGGTAGGTGTCCAGGAGGCCTTCCGGCGCAGTGCCGAGCACCGTCGCCGCCAGTTTCCAGCCCAGGTTGAACGCGTCGTCCAGAGCGACGTTCACGCCGATCGCTCCCGCCGGGGGGTGGATGTGGGCCGCGTCGCCCGCCAGGAGCACCCGGCCTTCGCGGTACCTCGAGGCCAGGCGAGCCGCGTCGCCGAAGCGGCTCAGCCAGCGGGGTGCGCGCAACTCGACGTGGCGGCCGAGGACCGCGTCCACCTGGGCTTGCAGCCTCTCCAGCGTGACGGGCGTGTCCTTGTCCGACGGCGGGTCGTCCTCCCGGACCACGATCCGGACGTAGCCCGGCCGCGGGATCACGAACACGCTCCGCCCGTCCGGGCCCGCCGAAGGCCCGTACGGCAGCTCGCATTCGACGTCGCCGAGCAGCGCGTACCAGCGTGCGTCGACGCCGGGGAAGCCGATGCCCGCCTGCTTGCGCACCGTGCTGCGGCCGCCGTCGCATCCGACGAGGAACCGTGCGCGGATCGTCCGGCCGAAGCGTCCGTTGTGGACCGTCGTGGCGACCTCGTCCGCGGACTGGGTGAACGAGCGCAGGTCGTGGCCGCGCAGGATTTCGACGCCCAGTTCGAGCGCCCGCGCCTCCAGGACCTCTTCGACGCGGGTCTGCGGGATGCCCAGCGAGAACGGGTGGTCCGTCGCCGCGCCGTCGAGCAGCAGCGGGCCGGGCAGACCGGTGACCGGTGCGTGCGGCACCCGGTGCCCCTCGGCCACCAGCCCCTCGGCCAGGCCGCGGCGGGCCAGCAGGTCCAGCGCCCGCGCGTTCAGGTTGAAGCCGCGGCAATACGGCGGACGTTCCGGCAGGCGTTCGACGATCGTGGTGCGGACGCCGGCCAGCGCGAGCTCCGCGGCGAGCAGCAGGCCGGCCGGACCGGCGCCGGCGACGAGGACATCGGTGTCGGACATGGTTCCCCTCAGAAGTTCTCGGGCCACGGCAGGGAGCCGGACCGGATTTCGGCGACCGTGCGGCGCGCCCAGTCGAGCTCCGCCTGCCACGCGTGGCGGACGAACTCGACCTCGATCATGAACAGCCGCGGCGCGCCCTTGCCGACCGTTTCGGCCAGCGCCGTGTCCGCGCCGTCGATGCGTTCGGCGAGGTGGCGGGCGCGTTCCTCGAGCGCGTCGGCGGCGCGCTCGGGGCCGAGCGCGCCGAGGTAGCTCACCGCCGCGACGAACTTCGGGTACTCCGCGACCGGTTCGCGGACCAGTTCGTCGAGCCAGGCGACGAACTCCTGGCGGCCGAGTTCGGTGTGCGCGTAGACCGTCCGCTCCGGCCGGTTGCCCTCCCGGACCGTCTCCACGGGCTCGATCCAGCGGTGTTTCGCCAGCGACTCCACAGTGTCGTAGAGCGACCCCGGGTTGATCTTGAACGTCGAGCCCTTGTGGCGCTCGCGCAGCGTCGACGCCATTTCGTACGGGTGCATCGGGCGTTCCAGCAGCAGCCCGAGCAGGGCCAGCGCGAGGGTGTTGCGGATCTTGCGTGGCGGCACTAGTCGCTCCCTATTAGTCGGAACCGACTATACGACCGCCGTCAAGTCAGGTTGCCGACGCAGGTGTGCAGGAGGTCGGCCAGGCAGCGCTTCCGGTCGGCCGACAGCGTGCTCAGCATTTGCGCTTCGACCTGCGTGATCAGGTCTTCGGCCGCGTCCAGCCGGGCGCGGCCCTGCGGGGTCAGCGTCACCGGGCGCGCCCGGCCGGTGGTCGCTTTTTCGGCGACGGCGACCAGCCCGGCCGACCGCAGGCCGCCCAGGACGTCCCGCAGCGACTGCCGCGTGACGAACGTGATCCGCGCGAGCTCGGCCGACGACGCGCCCGGGTGGTCGTGGAGCGCGCGCAGCACGGCGTACTGCGACATCGACAGGCCCAGCGGGCGGAGCCGGTCGGTGCAGGCCTGGTTCAGGGCCTGCTGGGCGCGTTTGATCAGGTAGCCCGGTCGATCGCCGGTCGGGGCTGCACTCATGACAGGAGCCTTACACATTTCGGCGACCGCCACCATCGACGTCTAGAAGCGCGTTTGCTCCCGCCAGTGGTGGAACAGGGCCGCGTCACCGGACACGGCGAGCCGGACGTCGTCCGCGGCGAGGCGCCCGGTCAGGGCGAGGAGCAGGTCGGCAGCGCGGCCCTCGACGACGACGTCGGCTTCCGAGCCGGCCTCCTCGCTCACCTCCACCCCCGACGGCGTCCGCCGGACGAGCCAGGCGACCTCGGGTTCGGTGGCGCGGAACAGCAGCGTCTCGCCGGTGCCCCGCAGCGACGTCCGGTCCAGGGCCGGGTGCTGTTGCCGCGAAAAGACGACGACCAGGTCCAGGCCCTCGGAAATCCCGTCGGCGGCGAGGTCGGCGTCGACGTCGTACGGTGTGCCGGTCGCGAAGGCGGCGTCCGCGCGGTGGACGACCGTCTCGTGGGTCAGCCGCCGCGTCCAGAACCCGGCGCGCCGATCGGGGGTCCAGGTCGACGTCGGAGTCTCGGGACCGACCTCGGCCACCGCGGCGACGAGCCGCTCGGCACCGTCGCGCAGCCAGCCGCCGAGAGCCTCGAACGCGGGCGGCTCGTCGATCGTGACGGCCTCGAACGGCACGTAACCGCTGGGCCGGCTCGCGATGATCACGGCCGACTTGTGGTAGGCGACGCCGACGTGGCAGGTCAGGTCCCGCAGTGTCCATTCCGGACACGTCGGGACGCGCGCGTCCGGGTCGGCGCCCGCGATCACCGCCCCGAACCGGTCCGCTTCGGTGACGAGGGCGCCGGCCAGCCGGTCGTGGCTCAAAGACATCACCCCGCCACGGTAGGCCGGCCGACGGCGGCCGTGGGGTCATGATCGAGTGCCCCGAAGACGTCCTTCCCGGACCTGGACAGCCGCTTCGCAGCGGACGAAGATCGCTACAGCGATGGGGAGCGGCAGGTCGAAGAGAACCGGCGCCGGCTCGGCCGCGACCACCCGGACGTGGTGAACCTGCGCGTCTCCGGGCTCGACTCGATCAGCGACCACTTCGGCGTGCTGCCTCACCGGAGCGGCGAGCCGAACCACCGGGCCAGGTGGTCGTCCAGGTCGCGCTGGTCGTCGCCGATCCAGGCGACGTGACCGTCGGGGCGCAGGAGGACGGCCGGAACGTCGAGGGCCGCGGCCGGGTCCGGGAGGTGGTCGACCCGATCCGACCAGGCGCCGGTGCCCAGGCGTTCGGTGCGGTCCAGCAGCAGGCCGCGGCCGCGGTGCAGCCGGTCGTAGAGACGCCCCTGCTTGACGTCGATGTCGCGCAACCGCCGACCGAGCAGGTCGGGGCCCGGGCCGAAGTCGTAGCGGATGTCGATCGCGGTGATCTTCCCGATCAGGTGGCGGTTCACCTCGGCGAAGTCCATCAGTTCGGTGAGCAGCCGGCGCACGGCCTGCGGGCCCGGTTCGGGGGACGTCAGTTCCATCTGGGCCCGGGTGTTGTCCAAGACGGCCTCGGCGACCGGACGGCGTTCGGCCTCGTAGGTGTCCAGCAGGGTGCCGGGTGCCCAGCCGCGGATGCGCGCGGCCAGCTTCCAGCCGAGGTTGAACGCGTCCTGGACGCCCAGGTTGAGGCCCTGGCCGCCGGTGGGCGGGTGGATGTGCGCCGCGTCGCCGGCCAGCAGGACCCGCCCCGCCCGGTACCGCTCGGCCAGCCGGGTGGCGTCCCCGAACCGGGACAGCCAGCGCGGGGAGTGCACGCCGAAGTCGGTTCCGGCGACGGCACGCAGCTGTTGCCGGAAATCGTCCAGGGTCGGCGGTGTCGCGCGATCGCCGACGCCGTCGGCGGGGACGACGACGCTGTAGACGCCTTCGCCGAAGGGCCGGAGCCAGAACGGCCGGTGGGTCTCGCCGACCTCCCGCACCTTGGCGGCGATCTTCGCCGGCGGCGCCGTCGCCGCCATTTCGCCCATCAGCGTCTCGGTCCGCGACGGCTCGCCGGGGAAGCCGATGCCGCTCAGCTTGCGCACCGTGCTGCGGCCGCCGTCGCAGCCGACGAGGTAGCGGGTCCGCAGCCGTTCGCCGCCGGCCAGCTCGACGGTCACGCCGTCGTCGTCTTGCTCGAAATCGACCACGGCCGCACCGTGGCGGACCTGGGCACCCAGGGCGACCGCGTGGTCTTCGAGGAGCCGGACGACGACCGGCTGCGGGATGCCGAGGAGGTAGGCGTGCGCGGAGTCCAGGTCCGGGGGCGCGGGCTTGGGGATGGCGGCGAAGAACCCGCCGGCCGGCCGCTGCCGCCCGTGCTCGAGGAGACGGTCCAGCAGGTCGCGCATGGCCATCAGTTCGAGGCTGCGGACGTGCAGCCCGACGATGCGGACGAAGGACGCGGGCTCGGTGTCCTGTTCGAGGACGAGGACGCGCACGTCGTGCAGCCGCAGTTCGGCGGCCAGGGTCGCGCCGGTCGGGCCGCAGCCGGCGATGACGACGTCGAAGGGCGGAGAGTCCATGGGGGTGCCTTTCGGGAGTGCCTGGTGGTCGAGGCGCTCCCGGCGACACCTACGTCAATCGCCCGGCCGTGACGGGAGGGGGAGCACCCACGTCGATCCTGCGTTCATGGGTCTCACCTCCTCGGGCGGTGTCACGGACGACCGCAAGCTACAACCCCGGACCGGGAGCCGTCCAATTCTTTTCGAGCCGGGTTGCCAAGTCCAGTTGGTTCGGAACATACTGAACTAACTGAACAGCACGGGAGGTTCGAGTGGCCGAGCGCGAGCAGGAGCTCGAGTGGGTCGAGCGGATGGCGATGTTCTGCGCCGCGGAGTACGCGGTGCCACCGATCGCCGGCCGGATCCTAGGGTGGCTGATGATCTGTGACCCACCGGAGCAGTCCGCGGGGCAGATCGCGGAGGCGATCGGGGCGAGCAAGGCGTCGCTGGCCACGAACATGCGGGTCCTGGCCGACGCCGGGTTCGTCCGGCGCCGCACCAGGCCGGGCGAGCGGACGAGCTACTACCGCGTGGACGACGACGCGTGGGACACGGTGATCCGGCGCCGGGTCGCCGGCCTGGCCGAGTTCCGTGACCTCGCCGCCGACGGCATCGGCCTGGCCGGCGCCGGGAGCGGCCGCGCCGAACGGCTGCGCGTCGCCCACGACGTCTACGACTGGATGACCAAGCTCCTGACCGAGACGCCGCGCCCTGCGAAGGGGAAGACGAAATGACCGGCCGGGAGAACACGGCGCTGATCGCCGGTGGAGGGATCGGCGGCCTCGCCGCGGCGATCGGCTTGCGGCGGGCCGGCTGGACAGTGACCGTGCTGGAACGGGCGGCCGAACCCGGCGAAGCCGGCGCAGGCTGGTCGTTCGCGCCCAACGCGGTCCGCGCGGCGGACGCGCTGGGCGTGGGCGAAGAATTCCGCGCGGTCTCGGTGCCGACCGAGGCCGGAGCCACGCTCCGCACCCCGAACGGCGGTTACCTCATGCGGTTCCGGCCGGGGCGGGACGCGCCCTTGCTGGCCAACCACCGCGCCGACCTGCGCGGGGTGCTGGCCGGCCACCTGCCGGCCGGCGTCGTGCACGCCGCGGCCGAGGTGACCGGAGTCGAGCAGTCCGGCTCCGGGGTGGCCGTCGCCTACCGGACCCCGGCCGGGCTCCGGACCGCGCACGCCGACGTCCTCATCGGGGCGGACGGGCTTCGCAGTGCGGTCCGGCGTGCGGTGTGGCCGGACGTGCCCGGTCCCGTCTTCCAGCGGATCCTCTGCTGGCGTGGGGTGACCGAACCCGGTGCCGTGTGGCCGGTCGCGGGGTTCCAGACCTGGGGCCGCGGCGCCCGGTTCGGCGCGCACCCGCTCAGCGGGCAGCGGGTGTTCTGGTTCCTCACCATCCGCGAGGACGAGCCCGGCCGGCGCTACGGCGACAACCTCGCCGAGGTCCGTGCCCGCATCGGCGACTGGCATGACCCGATTCCGGCCCTGCTGGCCGCGACCCCGGCGGCGTCCGTGCTGTGCCACGACATCTTCGACCTCGACCCGTTGCCGTCCTATGCGGACGGCCGGGTCGCGCTGCTCGGCGACGCGGCCCACGCGATGACGCCCTTCCTCGCCCAGGGCGCGTGCCAGGCGCTGGAGGACGCGGCCGTGCTCGCCGCCGAACTCGCGGGCGCCACCGATGTCCCGGCGGCGCTGGCGCGCTACGACCACGCGCGGCGTCCTCGCAGCCAGCGGGTGGCGCGGATGGCCCGGCAGGACCCGAAGGTCAGCCTGTCCACCAGCCCGCTCACCCACCGGCTGATGACCCGCCTGACCCGCGTCGCCGGCGGCGGCGTGGCGGCCCGCAAGGCCGCGCGTCTGTGGGACTGGTTCCCGCCGACCGAACGGGCGGAGACGAGCGGGCGGTGATGGTCTCGCCGGGCCGCCGGCGAGGTCGGAAACCGAGGTCTCCGAGCGCAGCGCCTCAGGCCGTCGGGCGGCCCGCTCCCGCGTAATCGTCGCCGTCCCGGCGGTACGAGTGGACCTGGACCGCCTGGCCGGTCTGGGGGGCGTCGATCATCTGCTGGTTGCCGATGTAGAGACCGACGTGGTGGATCTTGGTGGCCGGCTCGCCGTAGAAGATCAGGTCGCCCAGCTGCGGGTCGGTCACGTGCGGCACGCTGCGGAACTGCGTGTCGGCCGTGCGCATCAGCTTGATCCCCGCGCTCGCGTACGCCGCCGTCGTCAGGCCAGAGCAGTCGAAGCCCGGGTCGTTGCCGCCGGTGCCGTTGCCGCCCCAGATGTACGGGAGGCCGATCTTGTCGATCGCGAAGTTCACCGCGCTCAGCACCGCCGGGTTCGGCGCCGCCGAGCCCTGGCCGACCGTGCCGTAGACGTTGACCGTGGCCAGCGTCCGGTGCAGGAACAGCGGTGCCGCCTGCAGTGTGGCGACCGAGTTCCACCACACCTGGCCCTGGGACAGGTCGTGGCCGTCGGCGCACAGCGCGCGGCCCGTGGTCAACGCGGCGTCGTCGATGTTCTGGACATCGGGCTGCCCGCCGGACGCGCTCGCCTGGTACTTGCCCCAGATCGCCGGGGACAGCTGCATCGGCCCGGCGGCGTTCGCCGTCGAGACGACCTTGTTGTAGAAGTCGCGCACCTCGATCGTGCCGAGCGGCTTGTCCAGGACGCCGGTGGTGCCGAACTGCCCGCCGCGCGCCCGGCCGTGGTCCGTGGTCACTTTTCCGACCGCGGCCAGCGTGACCCAGGAAAGGTGGCACCCGGGGATGTCCTTGCTCAGGGTCGTCGTCGCCTTGGCGTAGCCGACCATCGCGCGCAGCGGGATGTCCAGCCACTGGCTGGTCTTGGACGCCCAGGCGTCGAACTCGCTCGCTTCGGGCACCTTCGGCGGCGTCGAGGTCTGCGGTGGCGTGGTCGTCGGCGGCGTGGACGGCGTCGGCGATGTCCCCGACGTCGACGACGTCGGGCCGGCCGTCGCGGCGGCGTTCGTGGTCTCCTGCTGCTTCGGCGCGAGCGAGATCCCCGCCACCAGGGCACCCGCGACGACGACCACCGCCGCGATCACGACCACGGGCTTCCGGCGGCGCGGTCCGGGCCTGCCGGTCTCGATCTCGGCCGGGACGATCTCGGGTTCCTCGCTCACCGGGCCGCTCCCGTGAGCCGGTCGAGGACGAAGCCGCGCAGGCCGTCGAGGTCGGTGTCCAGCGCCACCTCGATCGGGCGGCCGGGGGAGAACTGCGGATCGTCCTCGCCGAGCCGCCGCCGGTCGACCAGGGTCTGGCCGCGCGCCGGGCCGAGGCCGCAGTCGACGTCGACCCGGTAGGTCTCGGTGTGCAGGATGCCCGGCGAGATCGCCTCGGCGACCGCGACGGCGTCGTGCATGACCATCCGGTCTTCGCCGAACACGCGCGTGTAGTGCTGCCGGTAGGTCGACGTCAGTCCTTCGAGGGTGGCGCCGACCGGCCCCGACGACGCGAGCTTCGCCAGCCACTCGCCGTCGACGGCGCAGCGGTGCGTGAGGTCCAGCGGGACCAGTACCACCGGGACGTCCTCCTCGACCAGCACCCGCCGGGCCGCCTCGGGGTCGCTCCAGATGTTGAATTCGGCGGCGGTCGTGCTGTTGCCGAACGTCACGCCGCCGCCCATGATCACCAGCCGCGCGATCTTCGCCGCCGCGCCCGGGTGGGCCGCGAGCAGCGCGGCGATGTTCGTCAGCGGCCCGATCGGGGCGATGGTCACCGGCTCGTCGGCGGCTTCGAGCAGGTCGAGCATCAGCCGGACGGCGTCCCGCTCCTCCAGCGGACGGCTCGCCTCGGGCAGGGTGTAGGAGTGGCCGGACAGGCCGTCGCCGCCGTGGACCTCTTTCGCGTCACGCGGCTTCGAGTAGACGAGCGGGCGAGCCGCCCCGGCGGCCACGGGCACGTCGGCGCGGCCGAAGAGCTCGAGCAGCTTTCGCGCGTTCGACGTCGTGCGGTCGAGGGGGACGTTGCCGAAAACCGACGTCACACCCAGCAGGTCGACGTCCGGCGACAGCGCCGCCAGCGCGATCGCCAGCGCGTCGTCGACGCCCGGGTCGGTGTCGATGATCAGCTTCGTGCCCATCCCGCTCCCCTTGCCTGCGAACCCGTCCCGCACACAGGTTACGGTCACGGGCATGACGTCGATGTGGGGTGCGCCCGCGCTGTCGCGGGTGCGGGCCTGGCGCCGCGCCCGGCAGGACCCGCGGCAGGCCAAGTTCCTGACCGCCGACTCGCTGCGCTGGGTGCTGCGCAACCGCGCGTACACGCCCTGGTACCTGGTCCGGTACTACCGGCTGCTCAAGTTCCGGCTCGCCAACCCGCACATCATCCTGCGGGGGATGCTCTTCCTCGGCAAAGACGTCGAGATCCACTGCCGCCCGGGCTACGGGCGCCTGGAGATCGGCCGCTGGGTCCACATCGGCGACGGCAACGCCATCCGCTGCCACGAAGGCTCCCTGCGGATCGGCGACAAGTCGGTGTTCGGCCGCCAGAACGTGATCAACTGCTACCTCGACATCGAGCTCGGCGCGGCCACCCTGGTCGCCGACTGGGTGTACATCTGTGACTTCGATCACGTCATTTCGGACATCCACGTGCCGATCAAGGACCAGGGCATCGTGAAGTCCCCGGTCCGGATCGGCCCGGACACCTGGCTCGGCACCAAGGTCAGCGTCCTGAAGGGCACCCGCATCGGCCGCGGCAGCGTGCTCGGTGCGCACGCGGTCGTCCGTGGTGACATTCCGGACTACTCGATCGCGGTCGGCGCGCCGGCCCGCGTGGTCCGCAACCGCGAAGACGACTACGCAGCCGACGCCGCCCGTCGCGAGGCGGTCGCGGACATGGCCCGCAAGGCCAACAAGGCACTGCAGAAGACCCTCGGCGAGCAGTAGATCTACTCAGGCCGCGTGGTCGCTTTTCGCGACATAGTGGTCGGGTGAAGGAGCTTCGCGAGGTCGCCGCGTCCGCTCTGCTCGCCGTGGGCGCGGTGGTGTGGCTGATCGTCGTCCCGCTGATGTTCTTCCAGGGCACGTTGACGGCGCACGGCATCGGGCTGGGATCCGGTGACCCCGCTGCGGCGAGCCCGACGTTCACCTGGGCGAGCTGGCTCGGCGTGGGTATCCCGGTCGTGGGACTGGTCGTTTCGGCGACCACGCGGCGGCAGGGCTGGATCTGGTTCTACGGGATCGGTGTCGTCGTGGTCGCCGTGGTGGCGGGGGTTCGGTGGGCCCAGACCCACCCCGGCCCGCCACCGCCCCCGGAGCCGACCCACTGCGTCGAGCGCAGCGGCGGCGACAACGAATGCCCGGGCGACTGACCTGCGGGTTCGCCGATGGTCGGGAAACGACCACGCCCGTTTCCCGGCCGTTCGGCGGTGCTCCCCGGCTGATCGGCCGATCTCCGCCACGCCCGCTCCGCGGCAGCCTGGGCCCATGTCGATCACCCGGCTCGCCGTCCCGCTGCTCGCCGCCGCGGCACTGCTGCCCGCCGTCCCCGCGGTCGCCGTCGCGGACGGGCTCTCCTGGCAGCTGTGCGCCACCGTCGCTCAGGGCTGGGACCCCGGCGACCACCGCACCGAATGCACGCTGGTCCCGGTCCCGCTCGACTACGCCGACCCCGATGGCCGGAAAATCGACATCGCCGTCAGCCGGATCCGGGCGACCGGCACGCGGGCCGGCGCGATCCTGCTGAACCCCGGCGGTCCCGGCCAGTCCGGGCTCACCATGCCCGGCAGCATCGCCGACACCCACGCCGGCGGCCTCGGTGTCCACCACGACCTCGTCGGGTTCGACCCGCGCGGCGTCGGCTACAGCGCCGACCTGCCGTGCCCGGCCGAATTCCCCGAGCCGGGCAGCACCGACGAGGAGAAGGCGCGCGAAGCCGCCGAACGGTTCGCCGAGGCGAACCGCAAGTGCGTCGACGCCGACCCGGCCTTCGTCCGGAATCTGACCACGCCGACGATCGCCCGCGACCTGGACCGCATCCGCGTCGCCCTCGGCGAGGACAAGATCGGCTACTACGGCGTCTCGTGGGGGACCGCGCTCGGCGCCCAGTACCGGTCGCTCTTCGACGACCAGGTGGACAAAATGCTGCTCGACTCCGTCATGCCGCCGGCCTTCAGCGTCACCGCGATGGACGACGGCCAGGCGACCGCGGGCGAGAACACCTTCCACGAGTTCGCGGCCTGGATCGCCAGGTACGACGCCATTTACCGATTCGGGACCACGGAGCCCGCGGTCGCGAACGCCCTGCTCGGCCTGCGGGACGAGTACGGCGAGAGCGTCAACGGCATGCTCGCCAACCCACGTCGGGAATGGGCCGGCCTGGCGAAGCAGCTCGCCGCCATCCGCGACGGCGGAACGCCCGTTGCCGGAAAAACGACAACAGGCGGCCTGGGCTGGAACGGCGAGCCGCACGCCTTCAACCACTTCCAGCAGACAGCGCTGCTCTGCAACGAGTCACCGAGCCCGCGCGACTTCGAGACCGTCTGGCAGCACCGCCTCGACCGCATGCAGCGCCTCCCGGTCGCGGGCGGCTACGGCTTCTACGAACAGCTCTGCATCGGCTGGCCCCTCGACGCCCGGCCGTGGTCGTTCGAAAACGGGACAAGCCCGCTGCAGCTCGCCGGCCACCTCTACGAGCCGGTCACGCCCATCGGCTGGGCGCTCGCGGTGCAACGACGGATCGGCGGCGCGCTGATGACCGTCGAGGACGACGTCCACGGCTCGCTGGCGTCGCTGCCCTGCGCCGACGCCGTGGTCACTTTCTTCGACACGGGCCGGACGACGTCGGCGTCGTGCCCCGGCGCGCCGGTCCCCGGGCCTTGAGTCAGACGCGCGCCCGCAGCTGGTCGCGGACCTCCATCAGCGCGAAGCCGAGCAGGTTCAGCCCGCGCCAGTAGTCCGGCTTGGTCGCGTTCTTCTCTTCGCGCGCGAGACCGGTGCCCCAGACGAGGTCCTTCTTGGACGCCTCGACGAGCACCGCGTCCCCGGTCCCGAGCAGGAACCGGCGCAGGTCGCGGTGTTGCCGGAATTTGGCCAGGTTGCCGTCGACGACGATGTCGAACCGGTGCCGCTCCCAGGTGGCGGCGTCGAACCCGGCGACCTCGCGGCCGAGCACCTTCGCCGTCTTCGGGTCGGGCGTCGACCGGATCAGCTCGGCCTTCTCGACGTCACCGAACAACAGCGCCTTGCCCGCCATCATGTAGTGCTCGGCGGTCGAGTAGACGACGCCGTCGGCCTCGAACGGGTCGACCCACCACTGGCTCAGGCAGCTCGCCGTCACCCGGCCGGACTTCGAGGGCGTGTGCCCGTAGAACAGCAGGTATTCGGGCTCCGCACCCTCGTGGACTTTTTCGCGCAACGCCTCGACACTGCGGACACCGTCGACCTTCACCATCCGCCTAGTGGACCGCGCGCTCAGAGCAGGAAGTGGAACAGGGGGCTGCCCGGCTCGATCCGCTCCACCTGCAGCGGGCTCGCGTCCATCCGGGCCAGCAGCCCGGCCAGGTCGGACGGCCGCGCGATTTCCAGGCCGACCAGCGCCGGGCCCAGCTCGCGGTTGGTGCGCTTGACGTACTCGAAGCGGGTGATGTCGTCTTCGGGCCCGAGGACCTGCTCGAGGAAGCGCCGCAGCGCGCCCGGCTCCTGCGGGAACCCGACGAGGAAGTAGTGCTTCAGCCCTTCGTGCATCAGCGAGCGCTCGAGGATCTCGCCGTAGCGGCTGACGTCGTTGTTGCCGCCGGAGACCAGGCAGACCACGGTCTGGCCGGGCTCGACCTCGACGACCGTGCCGAGCGACGCCGCGGCGAGCGCGCCCGCGGGTTCGGCGATGATCCCGTCGGACTGGTACATCGCGAGCATCTCGGTGCACACCGCGCCCTCGGCGACCGCGGTCAGCTCGGCACCGCTCTCGTGGATCAGGGGATAGGTGACCGCGCCTGCCTCGCGCACGGCGGCGCCGTCGACGAACGAGTCGAGCTCCGGCAGCCGCACCGGGTGCCCGGCCTCCAGGGCCGCGGCCATGCAGGCCGCGCCGGCGGGTTCGACGCCGACGATCCGGACCTCCGGGTGCCGCTCGCGCAGCCAGCTGCCGACCCCGGCCAGCAGCCCCCCGCCGCCGACCGGCACGACCACGACGTCGGGCACGAAGCCGAGCTGCTCGACCACCTCGAGAGCGACCGTGCCCTGACCGGCGACGGTCCGGACGTCATCGAAGGCGGGCACCAGGGTCGCGCCGGTGCGCTGGGCGTCCTCGTTGGCCGCGGCGAAGGCGTCTTCGTACGTTTCTCCGACAACGATCACTTCGATGTGCGCGCCGCCGAGCGTCGCGATGCGTTCGCGCTTCTGCCGCGGCGTGGTCCCGGGGACGTACACGCGGCCGGTGGCGCCGAGCCGGCGGCACGCGTACGCGACGCCCTGGGCGTGGTTGCCGGCGCTGGCGCAGACGACCCCGCGGGCGCGGACGTCCTCGTCGAGCTGGACGATGAAGTTGTAGGCGCCGCGGATCTTGTACGACCGGACGGTCTGCAGGTCCTCGCGTTTCACCCAGACCTGGGCGTCCACCCGGGACGACAGCCGGGCGCTGGGCTCCAGCGGCGTCCGGGTCACCACCCCGGCCAGCCGCTCGGCGGCCTTTTCGATGGTTGCCGCGGTCACCGTCTCGATGTCGTGCACCCCGGTGAATCTACGACTCGCGCGTCCCGGGCAACCGTTCGGGCCTCCGGCCACATCAAAGGGGTGTCGAACGAGATGGGGGGCGCCGATGGACGCCGGATTCACCGAGTACGTGACCGTGCGGGCGGCCTGGCTGCGCAAGGTGGCGTACTTGCTCTGCGGCGACTGGCACCGGGCCGACGAC
Source organism: Amycolatopsis bullii (assembly GCF_014654205.1). Classification (GTDB taxonomy): domain Bacteria; phylum Actinomycetota; class Actinomycetes; order Mycobacteriales; family Pseudonocardiaceae; genus Amycolatopsis; species Amycolatopsis plumensis. The sequence goes on along the minus strand of NZ_BNAW01000009.1, from coordinate 70,998 downwards.
CTGGTCCAGTCGGCGATCACCCGCCTCTACGCGAACTGGCCGCGGGCCGCCCGCGCCGACAACATCGACGGCTACGCGCGCCGCACGCTGGTCAACACGTACCTGGCCGAACAGCGCACGTCGTGGTGGCGGCGGGTGGATTTGCGCCAAAAAGACCACGAGCCGTCCACGCCTGCTGCGGACGTCGAACTGGCCCTCGACCTGCGGGCCGCGCTGGAGCGGCTGCCGGCCCGGCAGCGGGCGACCGTCGTCCTGCGCTACTTCTGCGACCTCCCGGTCGCGGAGACCGCGCGGGCGCTGGGCTGTTCCGAAGGCACCGTCAAGAGCCAGACCGCGAAGGCCGTGGACGCACTTCGCGAGCTACTGCGCGAACCGATCCGGGAGGGACGAGCATGACCGACCACGAGCTGGCCACCAAGCTGAAGGAACTGGCCGAAACGCCCGCCCCGCCGTCCCGCCTCGACCTCGACCGCGCGCGCCGCCTCGGGGGACGCCGTCGCCGCGCGCGGACCACGGCGCTGGTCCTGGGCTGTGCCGCGGTGGTGACGGCCGGGGGCTGGACGGCGGTGTCGGCGTTCCGGCCAGCGCCGCCCCCGATCGCGCCGGCGGCCGTCCTGCCCACGCCGTCGCTCGCCGCGCCGCCGTCCGTCGCACCGGCGCCCACCGACAACCCGCTGGTGGCGAAGGCGAGCTTCGGCTGGCTGCCGGAGGAGATCAAGGGCATCGAATACGCCACCGGCGGACACGGCGACACCGTCTTGGCCATCGGCCGCGGCGACCTGCCTCCGATGATCTGGCTTTCGGTCGACGACAGCGAACCGGGCCCGCCACCCAACTTGAGCGGCACGCCGAAGCGAGTCCCGCAGAAGGTCGGCGGCCGCGACGGCCACTGGATCACAACCGACGTGAACGACCCCCTCAACCACGGGGCCAGCTACCTGCGCTGGCCGACCCCGGACGGCCGCTGGGCCCAGCTGCACACGTACTACCTCGCCCGGCCCGACCTTCAGCAGGCGCTGGTGCGGGTCGCGAGCGAGGTGACCTTCGGGCCCCGGGCGGTGTCCCTGCCGCTGCGCATCAGCAGCCTCCCGCCGTCGTTCCGCCTGTCCGACGCCTCCACGTCGCGCCGTCCGGATGACGACGGAGTCCCCTGGCAGCTGGTGCTGCAGTACTCGGCGAACGGCGCTCTGGTGACGATCAACGTCTCACCGCCGGGCGCCCGCCGCACATACGGCCTCGGCGAGCCGCGGTGCACGACGAAGAACGGGCTGCGGGCGTGCGTCGCGATCGACAAGCCCCAGGCCGCGGGCATCGCCGCCCAGGAACTGCTGAGCCGGATCACGCTGCTCGGCCCGGACGAGACGAAGTGGACCACGCACGTGATCGGGTGATCAGCCCTTGGGCACCGCCGGGTAGGGGACGAAGGTGCTGGTGTTCTCGTCCACGGTGAGCTGCTTGCCGATCGTCGGGAAGGCGCGCTGGGAGCAGGCTGGCCGTTCGCAGACTTTGCAGCCCATCCCGATGGGGGTCGCGGCGGCCGGCTCGTCCAGGTCGAGGCCGGTCGAGTAGATCAGCCGCCCGGCGTGGCGCAGTTCGCAGCCCAGGCCGACCGTGAACGTCTTGCCCGGGCTGCCGTAGCCGCCGATGTTGCGCGACACCGTGCGCGCGATCCAGAAGTAGCTCTTGCCGTCGGGCAGGGTGGCGATCTGGGTGAGGATCTTGCCGGGCTGGGTGAACGCCTCGTAGATGTTCCAGAGTGGACAGGCGCCGCCGACGCGGGAGAAGTGGAACCCGGCCGCCGACTGCCGCTTGGACATGTTCCCGGCCCGGTCCACCCGCACGAAGGAGAACGGCACTCCGCGCTGCTTGGGCCGTTGCAGCGTGGAGAGCCGGTGGCAGACGGTCTCGAAGCCGACGCCGTAGTGGTCACAGAGCCGCTCGATGTCGTAGCGGAACCGTTCGGCCGCGGCCAGGAACGGTCCATACGGGAGGATCAGCGCCCCGGCGAAGTAGTTCGCCAGGCCGACGCGGGCGAGCGACCGGGCGGCCGGGCCGGAGAACGCCCACGAGTCGGCGAGCTCGGTGATGAGGTCGTCGTACTCGAGCAGCGCGATCTGCGAAGCCATCCGGAACGCCTGCTGCCCGACCCGCAGGCTGGGTGCCAGCCGCAGCACGCGCGTCACCGGCTCGTAGCGGTGCTGCTGACCGGCGGCTTCGTCGATGCCTTCGCTGGTCACCTCGACGCCGTAGCGCTGGGAAAGGCGCTCCTTCAGCGCGCCGAGCACCTGCCCGCGTTGCAGCGGGATCTCCGCGGCCATCTTCTCGGCGCGTTCGTCCAGTTCCGCGACATAGTTCTCGCGCTCGTAGAAGAAGTCGCGAACCTCCTCGTGCGGCAGCGGCGCAGCGGCGCTGCCGTGCAGGCCCAGGCCGTTTTCGGTGGTCAGCACGGCGGTGTTCTCGACAGCGTTGCGGTAGCTGCGGTGCAGCTTGACCAGCGCCTGCGCGATCGCCGGGAGGTTCGTCGCCAGGTCGTTGAGCTCGCTGGTGGTGACGTCGACGCCGAGGACCTCGTCGAGCAGCGCTTCCTTGACGTCGGCGACCAGCCGGGACGTGTCGTTGTTGGCGAAGAACTCGGTGTCGACGCCGAACGCCTGCGTGATCCGCAGCAGCACCGGCACGGTCAGCGGGCGCGAGTTGTGCTCGATCTGGTTGAGGTAGCTGGGTGAGATCTCCAGCACACGAGCGAGATCGGCCTGGCTCATCGAGCGGCTTTCCCGAAGGTGCCGCAGCCGCGCCCCGGCGAAAGTCTTCTCCATGCGAGCCCTCTTTCCCGGAAGGTTTCCGGTCCTGAACGGTTACGTGAACGGTCAAGAACGCGGATTTTCGATCACTTGCGAACCGGGCGATTCGCAAGCTTTGCAAAGAGCGTACGTACCCTTCGCACAAATTGGCAAATTGGACGACTAGACCTCGTTTTCGCTGGCGTGTCAGGGTCAGACCAAGCAAGGCGAGCAATCGCAAACTTCGCAACACCGGGAGATCCGATGACGGAACAGGCCAAGCAGGCGGCCGCGGAGCTGGCCGCGCAGTGGGCGAGCGACCCCCGCTGGGCGGGCGTGCAGCGCTCCTACTCGGCCGAAGACGTGATCAAGCTGCGCGGCAGCGTCGTCGAGGAGCACACCCTGGCCCGCCGCGGCGCGGAGAAGCTCTGGGACCTGCTGCACACCGAGGACTACATCCACGCGCTGGGCGCGCTCACCGGTAACCAGGCCGTCCAGCAGGTCCGCGCGGGCCTGAAGGCGATCTACCTGTCCGGCTGGCAGGTCGCGGCCGACGCCAACCTGGCGAGCCAGACCTACCCCGACCAGAGCCTGTACCCGGCCAACTCGGTGCCGGCGGTGGTCCGCCGCATCAACAACGCGCTGGGCCGCGCCGACCAGATCAGCTGGGCCGAGGGCAACACCGACATCGACTGGTACGCCCCGATCGTCGCCGACGCGGAGGCCGGCTTCGGTGGCCCGCTCAACGCGTTCGAGCTGATGAAGGGCATGATCGCGGCCGGCGCCGCGGGTGTGCACTGGGAGGACCAGCTCGCGTCCGAGAAGAAGTGCGGCCACCTCGGCGGCAAGGTCCTCATCCCGACCAAGCAGCACGAGCGCACGCTGAACGCCGCCCGCCTCGCCGCGGACGTGCTGAACGTGCCGTCGCTGATCGTCGCCCGCACCGACGCCCAGGCAGCGACGCTGCTGACCAGCGACGTCGACGAGCGCGACCAGCAGTTCCTCACCGGCGGCCGCACCGCCGAGGGTTTCTACGAGGTCCGCAACGGCATCGAGCCGTGCATCGAGCGCGGCCTGGCCTACGCCCAGTACGCCGACCTGCTCTGGATGGAGACCTCCGAGCCGGACCTCGAGGTGGCGCGCAAGTACGCCGAGGCGATCAAGGCGAAGTTCCCGGACCAGATGCTGGCCTACAACTGCTCGCCGTCGTTCAACTGGAAGAAGCACCTCGACGACGCCACGATCGCGAAGTTCCAGCGCGAGCTCGGCCACATGGGCTACAAGTTCCAGTTCATCACGCTGGCCGGCTTCCACGCGCTGAACTACTCGATGTTCGATCTGGCGCACGGTTACGCCCGCGAGGGCATGACCGCCTACGTCGACCTGCAGGAGCGCGAGTTCGCTTCGGAGAGCCGCGGCTACACCGCGACCAAGCACCAGCGCGAGGTCGGCACCGGCTACTTCGACCAGGTCGCCACCGCGCTGAACCCGGAGAGCTCGACCACCGCGCTCAAGGGCTCCACCGAAGAAGCCCAGTTCCACTGATCCCGGCCGCGGCCTGACGACGGCAACCCCCACCGTCGTCCGGCCGCGACCTTCCCCCTTCTTTCCTTCCCTGCCCACAGCTCGCGGAGGCACCCCATGGTTGATCGGCTGAACTACCGCATCGAGGTCACCGGACCGGTCGAGGGCCGGTTCGCGGAAATCCTGACCCCGGCGGCACTCGACTTCCTGGCCAAGCTGGACAACACGTTCGCCGGCCGCCGGCGCGAGCTGCTCGACGCCCGCCGCACGCGGCGCGAGGAACTGCAGTCCGGCGAGAAGCCGCTCGGCTTCCTGCCCGAGACCCGCCGGATCCGCGACGACGAGTCGTGGCACGTCGCCCGGACCGCGCCCGGTCTGGAGGACCGCCGCGTCGAGATCACCGGCCCGACCGACCGCAAGATGACGGTCAACGCGCTGAACTCCGGCGCGAAGGTCTGGCTGGCGGACTTCGAGGACGCGACGTCGCCGACCTGGCACAACGTCATCGACGGCCAGATCAACCTCTACGACGCCATCCGCCGCAACATCGACTTCACGACGGACGCGGGCAAGCGCTACACGATCGGCGACGACCCCGCGACGATCGTCGCCCGCCCCCGCGGCTGGCACCTGGTCGAGAAGCACATCCGCATCGACGGCCGTCCCGTGTCGGCGAGCCTGGTCGACTTCGGCCTGTACTTCTTCCACAACGCACGCCAGCTGCTCGCCCGCGGCGTCGGCCCGTACTTCTACCTGCCGAAGCTGGAGAACCACCTCGAAGCGCGTCTCTGGAACGACGTCTTCCTGCTGGCGCAGCGCGAACTCGGCATCCCGCGCGGCACCATCCGCGCGACCGTGCTGATCGAGACCATCACCGCCGCGTTCGAGATGGACGAGATCCTCTACGAGCTGCGCGAGCACGCGGCGGGCTTGAACGCCGGCCGCTGGGACTACATCTTCAGCCTCATCAAGAACTTCGCCGCGCACGGCGCCGACTTCGTCCTCCCGGACCGCGCGCAGGTCACCATGACCGTGCCGTTCATGCGGGCCTACACCGAGCTGTTGGTGAGCACCTGCCACAAGCGCCGCGCCCACGCCATCGGTGGGATGGCCGCGTTCATCCCGAGCAAGGACCCGTCAGTCAACGCGACCGCGGTCGAGAAGGTCCGTGCCGACAAGGAACGCGAGGCCGGCGACGGTTTCGACGGCTCCTGGGTCGCGCACCCCGGCCTGGTCCCGGTCTGCCGCGAGGTCTTCGACAGCGTGCTCGGCGGCTGGCCGAACCAGCTCGGCAAGCTGCGCGAGGACGTCCACGTCACCGCCGAAGACCTCCTGGACGTGGCCAGCGCCGGCGGTGAGGTCACCGAGGCGGGCGTCCGCGCGAACATCAACGTCGCGCTGCGGTACGTCGACGCGTGGCTGCGCGGCACCGGTGCGGCGGCGATCCACAACCTGATGGAAGACGCGGCCACCGCGGAGATCGCGCGCTGCCAGGTCTGGCAGTGGATCCGCAACGGCACGAAGCTCGAGGACGGCACGGCGCTGACCCGCGAGCTGGCGGTCGAATTCCTGAACGAAGAACTCGCGTCGGTGCGCGCCGAGCTGGGCGCGGGCAACCGCCTGGACGACGCGTACGAGATCTTCACCGAAACCGCGCTGGGCGAGAAGCTGCCGAGCTTCCTCACCACGGGTGCCTACGCGCGGTACCTCACGGACGCCCGGTAGCAGGGCTCTGTTCGATGTGCTCTCAGCGGTAAAGAGTGCTTCGAGCATCCGGCCTCCCCTACCTGACGAGGGGAGGCCGGATCCACACTGGTTGGGATGGTGTGGTCCGGACCGGTCCGGTGACGGCGGCTCCCCGTCACCGGACCGGTTCATTTCCGCGTCAGGAGATCCCGTACGCCCGGATCACCGTCTGCTGCACGGTGTTCCCGTCGTCGTCCGACGCCTTCGCCCGCAGCGAGACGAAACCACTTGCCGGATTTCGGACCACGACTGTCCAGTGGTCCCCGGTCCGCAGGGTGACCGCGGGCTGCCAGGTGCGCCCGTCGTCCGTGGACGTCTCGACAGCCAGCTTCGTCCCGGTCCCACCGCCTTGCCGCTCGACGAACGCCGGGAAGGTGAAGACCCGCCCGGCCGGCGCGCCGTTGCGGAGGTCGACCGCCGGGTCGAACCGGACGGTGAGCAGCGGCAGCGCCTTGCCGTCCGCGGCGGCCGACGAACGGAAGCCCCACTCCGCCGACACATCCGTCCACAGCGGCCACCAGCCGGCGTGCCGGTGGACCTCCGCGGAGAGCCGGTACGCGCCGTCCGCGTCCGGCACCGGGATCCGGGCCATGCCCGGCTCGTCCGGGGACACCGGGATCGCGACGCCGTCCTTGGTCAGGCTCACCGATCCGGTGTCCCCGAAGAACGACTCGGCCGTGCGCGGCCGTCCGGCGGCGTCGCCGAACATCGGCAACCACATGTCGAAGACACCGTCCTTGCGCCACGCCCACGGACGCGGTTGCTCGCCCGAGTGGGTCACGGTCAGCCCGCGCACCGACGGCCCGGCCACGGCCTTGTTCCACGCGAGCCGGTACTGGCGGCCCGCGGCGAGGTCGAGCTTCTCCGTCAGCTCCCCGAGCCGGCCCGCGGTCCACACCGTCTCCCACCGGCCGGGGGAGTAGTACTCGGTGCGTTCCTGCTGGTCGGCGACGGGTTCGGTGTAGCCGTAGCCGACCATCCGGCCGAAGAACTCGCGCGCGGCGACGTAGCGGATCGTCTGGGCAGTGCTGTCGTGGTAGGCCGTGCGCACCTCGGCGAGGTCACGCGTCTTCGGCCGCTGGACGCGGGCTGCCGTCACGGCCCGCTCGACGCCATCACCGAGCTCGTAGCGGAAATTGGGCGACGGACGGCTGACGACCGTCGCCGAGGCCCCGCCCGTCTTCGCCAGCTCCGCCAGCCGCCGCCCGGTGACCGACGAACCGCTCCAGATCGTCGGCATGGTCAGCGTCGGGGCGTCGCCGCCGAGCACCGTGGCCGCGGCTGTGTCACCCGACAGGGAAACCAGGGCGAGCTTCGCCCCGGCGTGCTCGACGTCCGCGAGCCGCCGGTAGGTCTCGGTGATCGGCGTTTCCGGTGACACCTGGATGACGACGAGCTTGCCGCGCGCGTCGATCTTGGCCAGGTCCTCCTGGGTGCCGGCCCCGCCGGACACCATCGGCACCGTGCTGCGGCCGGCCGGTGCGGCGGACTCCAGCCACAGGCCCCGGACCGCGAACGGCTTCCCGTCGTCCGCGGTCAGCTCGAGGTCCGGTTCGGTGGCCCGGCGCTGCTGGCTGAAGGCGAACGCGGCCGACGAGGTCCCCGGCACCGTCGCGGCGAAGGCTTCGTGGAAACGCGGGTCGAGGTCCGTGTTGTTCGCGAAGACGCAGCCGCAGCCGGTGATCCGGCTGAGCAGCTCGACCCCGTACGTGCCGCCACGGGCCGCGGGGTTGTCCGGCTCCAGTGACGTCGGCTTGCCGTCGCGCGCGTCGAAGGTCTGCGTGACGTCGTGGTCGAGCACCAGCTCCGGCAGGCTGATGAAGCTGTACGACGGCTCCTGGCCAGGCCGCGGCGTCTCGATGGTGCTGTGCACGGCGTACCGGCCACGCGGCAGCCGATAGGTGCCCGCCTCGCCGAGGGTCAGCGAGCCGGTGTCGAGGTCGAGGATCGCCACCGGCGGGTACCCGGTCGGCGCCCACGGCTTGCCGTCGCGGTCGAGCAGGCCCACGGTGAGGTTGTACGTCTCGCCTTCCTGCCGGACCGACAGCGCGGTCCGGGTGCTGACGCCGTCACCGCGCGCGGTGAGGATGCCGGAGTGAGTGCCCGGGGCGCCGTCCTGGGCGGCGAAGGTGAGCTCCACGGGAGTGCTGCCACCTGCGGGCACGGTCACGTTGGCCGGAAAAGTGACCACGCCGCCGAGGTCGCTGGAGAGCGCCAGCGTCACCGGCGTGGATCCGGAGTTGTACCAGGTGACCGTCGCTTTCTTGGTCGTCCCGTGGTGGGGCCACGGGAGGTACGCCGACGCCGCGCCGGTGGCGGTGACCGCCGTGGTCGTGGCGCGGGCGACGTCGACGCGGCCGGTGCCGACCGCCGCCGGTCCGGCGTCGACGGGCGTGGCGCTGCTGGCCAGTGCCGCCTTGAGCCGCTCGGCCGGCCAGTCGGCGTGCTGCTGGGCCAGGATCGCCGCCGAGCCCGCGACGTGCGGCGTTGCCATCGAGGTGCCGTTCAGCGTCTGGTAGCCGTCGCCGACGGGCTCGCCCGCGGGCGGGATCCCGGCCGGGCGCGCCGCGGTGATCGACTCGCCCGGGGCCGCGACGTCCGGCTTGGCCGCGCCGTCGCCGGGCCGCGGACCACGGCTGGAGAACGGGCTCAGCACGTCCTTCTTGGACACGCTGGCCACGGCGAGGGCGGCGTCGGCGGCGGCCGGGCTCTCGACGGATTCATCCTGGCCGGAGTTGCCCGCGGCGACGACGAACAGTGTCCCGTAGTCGCGGGTCAGGGTGTTCACGGCTTCGGACACCGGATCGGTCCCGTCCGACGGCGCGCTGCCGAGGCTCATGTTCACCACGCGGGCGTGCGCCTCGGTCACCGCCCACTGCATGCCGGCCAGGACGCCGTCGAACGTGCCGTGGCCGGAGTCGTCGAGGACCTTGCCGACGGCCAGGGTCGCGTCGGGCGCGACGCCCCGGTACTTCCCGCCCGACGCCGCACCGGAGCCGGCGATCGTCGAGGCCACGTGCGTGCCGTGTCCGACGCCGTCCTCGACGTTGCCCTTGCCGGTGAAGTCCTTGCTCGGGCCGACGTGGCCGGCGAAGTCCGGATGGGCGGTGGCGATGCCGGTGTCGAGCACCGCGACGGTCACGCCGCGGCCGGTCAGCCCCGCCTGCCACGCCGCGGGGGCCCCGATCTGCGGCACGCTCTGGTCGAGGCTCGCCTGCACCTTCGCGTTGAGCCACACCTTCGCGGTGCCCGCCGCCAGCGTGGCGGGTTGCGTGGTGAGCCGGTTCCAGAACGCCGCGGCGCCGGACTTGGGCTCGTCGAGTGCGGTGTAGCCGAGTGCGGCGGGCCGCGCGGCCACCCCGGTCCGGGCGGCGACGGCCGGGCCCGCCTGCCGGACCAGCAACGGCACGTGCGGCGTGCGCGCGTCGTCGTAGCCCTGGCGCAGCAGGCCGGTGACGTTGAACAGCTGCTCGTCGAGCCGTCCGGCGCGGACCAGCTCGGCGGCGTCGCCGGGCAGGACGTAGCTGTCGCCGTGGCGGGTGTACTGCCGGAACGGCACCGGGTGGTCCCGGCGGGCGGGCAGCACCCGCACGTCGGTGCCGCCGACCAGCACCTGGTCGCCGGTGACCAGCGTGATCCGGGTCGGCGTCTCCGCCGGTCCGTCCGCCGGGGCGGCCGCCGCGCCGGGTGCGGTGAGCACGCCCGCGGCCAAGGTCACCGCGATGACCGCGGTGATCGGTTTCCTCATGGAATGGTTCCTCACTGTCGGGTCCCCCAGTTCGTGGAACGGGTTCGGCGCGGAGCCGGGTTGCCCGGATTGCGATCTCCGGGCAACCCCCGCGGCCGCGCGCCCCGTTCGACAGGTGTGGGGGCAACGAGGAGGAACTGGTGAAACGGTCGGAAGAAGCGGGGTACCGCGACTACGTCACGACGCGGATGGAGGTCATGCGCCGCACGGCGTACCTCTTGTGCCGGGACTGGCACCTCGCCGACGATCTCGTGTCGATCACCATCGGCAAGCTGTACCGGCACTGGCCGCGGGCTCGCCGGGTGGCGCACCTCGACGCCTACGTGCGCCGGATCCTGGTGCGGACGTGGCTGGACGAGAAGGCCAGGGCGTGGCGGCGCGAAGAGCCGGCGGAGACGCTGCCGGAGCCCGCGGTGCTGCCCGCCGACGACGTCATCGAACGGCTCGGCCTGCTGGAACTGCTCGACGCGCTGCCGCCGCGGCGCCGGGCCGCGGTGGTGCTGCGGTACTACTGCGACCTTTCGATCGAGGAGACGGCCGAGATCCTCGAGTGTTCGACCGGAACCGTCAAAAGCCAGACCGCGCGCGGGCTCGACTCGCTGCGCGCGCTCGTCGCCGCGAGCCGGAACTGATGGAGGGCCAATGAGCAGGGAGCAGTTCGACGCGGCGATCGGCGTCGTCCCACCATCCACAGTGGACGTCGAGGCGGTGCTGGACCGCGAGCGCCGCCGGGCGCGGGTGCGCCGGGTGGCGAACCCGTGGACCGCGGCGGGCGCGGGGGTGGCGGCGGTGGCCGCCGGCGCGGTGCTCGTCCTCGCCCCGGGTGATCCCGGGCCGAGCCTCGTGCAGCCGGGGGCGGCTCCGCCACCTCCGTCGTCCAATGCGTGCCGGCTCCCCTCGCGGCCGACCGGGGCCCCGCCGAAGGAGAAGGTGACCGTGGCGGCGGACCGGCTGACGACGGTGCTCACCGCGGCCGTCCAGCAGCGGGTCGCCGCGGGCACGACGTTGGGCGTTCACCCGTTCGGGCAGTACCCGAAAGGCACCCAGCACGGGCCCCTGACCTTCTACCACGTCTTTTCCGCGCAGGTGGAGGAGGACGGCGTGTGCAGTGGCGGCGAGGACTACTTCATGGCCGCGGCCTCGACGACGGAAAAGGCGCACAAGGGCGCCGTCTGGGCCATCGTCACCCGGCTCGGCGGCAACGCCACCCCCGCGACCGAGTGCGGCCCGCTGCCCGAGGACACGCAGGGCTCGTGCCGACCGTGGACCGGACCGCACGGCGAGACGATCGTCGAGACAACCTTCACCACCCCGGGGGGTCCGACCGTCAACCGGGTGAACGTCACCAAGCCCGACGGCACCGGCGTCGTCATCGAGGCCCAGAACACCGCCCGGGACGCGAAACTGGGTGACGCGCCGGACATGCCGTCGCCGCCCCTGGACCTCGGTCAGCTGGCGCAGGTCGCGCTCGATCCCGGGCTGACGCTCTACCCCTGAGCGGCCAGCAGAACCTTCGCTGCTTCGCCGGCGATCTCCGCTTCGCGGGGGTCGCCGGTGATGGCGGCGAGCACCGTCGCGCCCTCCATCAACGAGAACAGCTGGTCGGCGATGTTCCGGTCGGGGACGAGGCCGCGCAGGTAGGCGCGGACCTCGTCCTTGTGCTTGCGGATCGCGGCGGCGATGCCGGGGGTGGGCTCGCCGAACTCGCCGAAGGAGTTGATGAACGCGCAGCCGCGGAAGCCCGGCTCGGCGAACCAGTTCTTCAGCCAGGCGAACACGGCCAGGGGGTCGTCGCCGCGGGCGTGGACGAAATCGCGCAACGAGCCGCGCCAGCGTTCGTCACGGCGGAGGAGATAGGCCTCGACCAGGTCGTTCTTCGCCGGGAAGCACTGGTAGAGCCGCTTGAGCGAGACGCCGGAGCGCTCGCGGACGGCGTCCATCCCGACCGCTTGCACGCCGTGGGCGTAGAAGAGGTCTTCGGCGGCCTCCAGCAGCCGGTCGGTCGCCTCCGTGGAATTCATGTCACCTGTCCCTGGCGCTGAGAATGATCGTTCTCTAGTCTAGCGGGAGCAGCGGAGAACGCACGTTCTCCGCGTCCGGAAGGAGCTTCCATGACCCCACGCCCGCCGTTCCCGCCGTTCGACGAGGACACCGCCCGCCAGAAGGTCCAGGCCGCCGAAGACGCGTGGAACACCCGCGACCCGGAACGCGTCTCGCTCGCGTACACCGAGGACTCGGTCTGGCGCAATCGCGACCAATACGTCGTCGGGCGCGCGGAGATCGTCCGGTTCCTCACGGCGAAGTGGGAGCGCGAACTCGACTACGCCCTCCGCAAGGAGCTGTGGGGCTTCCGCGGCAACCGCATCGGCGTCCGGTTCCAGTACGAGTCCAGGACCGCCGAGGGACAGTGGTTCCGCAGCTACGGCAACGAGCTGTGGGAGTTCAGCGACGAAGGCCTGATGCGCCGCCGCGAAGCGAGCATCAACGACGTCCCGATCGCCGAAACCGACCGCCGCATCTTCGGCCCGCGGACGGAGTCGGAGCAGGGCGTCCTGCTGCCGGTTTTCTAGGCGGCCGAGCCGTCCCCGGTCCGGGGAGCGCTGTGGGGAACGACCTTGACCTGGCCGAACCGGGGCTTCGCCGCCAGGACCGTGAAGCGTGAGGTCAGGGTCTCTCCCGCGCAGCGGACGGAAACCGGGTACGTCCCGGGCGCGACGGCGGCGACGACGCTTTCGCCGAAAAACGCCCACGGCTGGTGTCCCTCGGCGTTGCGGTCCAACGGCACGGTGACGCGCAGGGTCTTGGTGGTGACTGGGCTCGCTTCGCCTTCGCACGCGACGGTGAGGCTGACATTTTCGCCGGGATGTCCGCTGGAGGCCGACAGTTTCAGCCAGGTGGGCAGTGGTGGCGGGGTGGTGGCCTGCGCGGCGGCCGCCGGGGTGAGGGCGAGCAGGCCGGCCGTGGTGAGGGAGAGGATCTTCATGGTGACCTCACGGAGTTCGGTTCGTGCCTTCAAGGCGTTTGCGCAGGCCAGCGGGTTGTTAGCCGAGACCCGACTGTGACGCCCGGCGTCCGCCCTGAGTGGAACCGACGCCGCTCGCCGGTCGCGGCGGGGAGGCTCGTGGCATGACGACATCGGGGTTCGGCGGCGAAGTGAGCGAGTACTACCAACGGTTCCGGCGCGGCTATCCACCCGAGGTGGGCGACGAGCTCGCCGAGGCGTTCGCGCTGACCGGCGACGACGTCGTCCTCGACCTCGGCTGCGGCACCGGCCAGCTCACCCGGGCCCTGGCGCCCCGCGTCGGCGCGGTGCTGGGCATGGATCCGGAACCGGCGATGCTGACGCAGGGCCGCCGGGCGACCGTGGAGGCGAACGTCAGCTGGCTGCTCGGCGCGGATTCGGACGTCGGCGCACTGGCGGCCGTCCTCGGACGGGGACGCCTGGCCGCGGTGACGGTCGCGCAGGCGTTGCACTGGATGGACCACGAGCGGCTGTTCGCGACGGTCCGCCCGCTGCTGCGTCCCGGCGGCGGTGTCGCGGTGGTGACCAACGGCGAGCCGCTGTGGCTGCAGGACACGGCGTGGTCGGCCGCACTGTGGGAGGTCCTCGCCGCCTACCTCGGCACCCCGGTGCACCGGACCTGCGGCACCGACGACGCGAGCCAGGAGCGGTACGCGACGGCTCTCGCGGCCGCCGGGTACGTCGTGCACTCGACGGTCGTCGAGTACTCGGCGCCGCTGAGTGTCGAGGAATTGGCCGGTGGCGTTTTTTCGGCCATGAGCCCGGAGCAACTGCCCGCCCCGGACGCGAGGCCGGCGTTCACCGAGCGAATCCGGGCGGCGGTGACCCCACACGGCCCGCTGCGGGAACGCGTCCGCGTCCGGGTGCTGACCGGAACCCGGTGAACCGGACTTACCGATCACGGACGACGAATACGTATCGCCCCTGCTGTTCCGCTTATTGTTTCCCCGGGAAGCGGCGCGGATGCTCGCTGCGAGGCGCCGATCGCGCCCCCGTTCCCCGAGGAGTCCCCATGACCAGCAGGTTGAGAGCTGCCGTAGCCACTCTCTTCGTCGTGTTTTCGCTGACGTTCGCCGTGTCCGAAATTGCGACGACGACCGTCGCAGCCGGTCCGGATTGCGTCCGGCCCTGCCGGTTCTGAGATTCCCGGCTGCCTAGACTTCCGGGATCTCGGCCGGGACGGGTTCGAAGGCGTTGCCGGTGGCGATCTTGGGCCGGGGCAGCTCGACCGGTTCGCCCGGCTTCGCCCGGCGGTAGACCTCGGCGGTCGCCTCGGCGATGCGGCCCCAGTCGAAATCCGCGGCCAGCCGGGACTGCGCGACCCGGGCCCGCTCGGCCGCGGCCTTGGCGTCGGAGAGCACCGCTGTCACCGCGGCGGCCAGCGCGGCGACGTCCCCGGGGCTGAACGCCAGTCCGGTCTCGCCGTGGACGACGACCTCGCCGAGGCCGCCGGCCGTCGACGCGACCAGCGGCGCCTTCGCGGCCGCGGCCTCCAGGGCGACGATGCCGAACGGCTCGTACCGGCTCGGCAGCACGACGGCGTCGGCCGCGGCCAGCGCGGCCCGGAGGTCCCGGTCGGAGAGGTGCCCGACGAAGTCGACCGCGCGCCGCACCCGCAGCTTCCGCGACTGCTCGACCAGCTCGTCGAAGTGTCGTCCTTTTCCGGCAACGACGACGCGGGTGCCCGGGTGGCGGCGCCGGATGCGGGGGAGGGCGGCCAGCAGGTCCTGCACGCCCTTTTCCCATTCGAGTCGTCCGAAATAGAGCAACAGCGGCGCCCCGGCCGGGCTGTAGACCTCGCGGGCACGCGCGATCTCGTCCGCGGGCACCTGCCAGCCGCGCTCCTCGATGCCGTTGTGGATCACCGTGACGTCGGCCGCTTCGACCTCGAAGAGGTGCGCGACTTCGCGGCGCATCGCCTGCGAGCAGGTGATGAGCGCGTCGGCCCGGTTCGCGAGCCACCATTCGACCGAGTGGACCTGCTGGTTCAGCGGGTGCGACAGCCAGCCGGAGTGCCGCCCCGCCTCGGTCGCGTGGATCGTGCCGACCAACGGCACCCGCGCGGCTTCGGCGATCGCGATGGCCGGGTGGGCGACCAGCCAGTCGTGCGCGTGGACGACGTCGGGCTGCCAGGTGCGCAGCAGGTCCTGCGCGGCGCGGATCATGGCGTGCCCCATGGCCAGCGTCCAGGCGACGAGGTCCCGTTCGAAGGTCACGTGCATCGGGTCCTCGGCGACCCGGATGATCCGCACGCCCTCGACGACGCGGTCGGTGCGCGGGTGCGTCCCGGCGTCGGTGCCCGCGGCGTGCCGGCAGAGCACCACGACGTCGTGGCCCTGGCGGGCGAGGTGGGTGGCGAGCGCGTGGACGTGCCGGGCCAGGCCCCCGATGGCCACGGGCGGGTACTCCCAGGACAGCATCAGCACTCGCATGGGCAGAGGTTACTCGCGAGTCAGAACGCCTAGACGCGCCCGTGCTGGCGAAGTGTTCACATGTGATCTCGATCACTGGCGAGCGCGGGGATCTCTGCCACCATCGACCGGGATGACTCCTGACGAGGCCCCCGGCTGGCGCCGGCTCGACCCGCCCCTGCCGACCCCGTGGAGCGGCGACGTCGCTCCGGACAACGTCCTGCCCGAGTACCCGCGCCCCCAGCTGACGCGGCCGCGCTGGCTGAACCTCAACGGCGTCTGGGAGTACGCGGGCTGGCCGTCGTCGCCGGACGAACCACGGCCGTCCGGCTACGCCGAGCGCATCCTGGTCCCGTTCCCGCCGGAATCGGCGTTGTCCGGAATCCGGCGACGCGACGAAGTCCTCTGGTACCGGCGCCTTTTCGACGTTCCCGCCGACTGGCGCGGGTCACGGGTCCTCCTGCACTTCGGCGCGGTCGACCAGACGGCGAAGGTCTGGGTCAACAACCAGCTCGTCGCGACCCACGAAGGCGGCTACACGGCGTTCAGCGCGGACATCACCGACGTCCTGCGCGCCTCGGGACCGCAGGAGCTGACCGTCCGCGCCGAGGACTGCACCGACATCGAGCCCTTCCCGGTCGGCAAACAACGCAACGCGCCCGGCGGGATCTGCTACACGCCGTCGTCCGGAATCTGGCAAACGGTGTGGCTGGAGCCGGTCCCCGAGGCCCGGGTCGAGCGGCTGGAGCTGACTCCGGACTTGACCGGGGTGACGGTGTTGCCCCAGGTCACGGGCGGCGACGAGGTCGTTGTCGTCTTTTCGGACAACGACGTCGAGATCGCACGAGCCTCCGGCGCAGCCGGGACGTCGATTCGCGTGGACGTCCCGTCGCCGCGCCTCTGGACACCCGACGACCCGCACCTCTATTCGCTGCGCGTCCAGCTGCTCGACGAGCGTGGTGCGATTTCGGACGAGGTCGGCAGCTACGCCGGCCTGCGGACGATCGGCCTGGTCCCGGACCCGCACGGGCGTCCCCGGATCGCGCTCAACGACCGGGTCACCTTCCTGCACGGACCCCTCGACCAGGGCTACTGGCCGGACGGCATCTCGACCGCGCCCACCGACGACGCCCTGCGGTTCGACCTCGAGAAGACGAAGGAACTGGGCTTCAATTTCGTCCGCAAGCACGTCAAGGTGGAGCCGGCCCGCTGGTACTTCTGGGCCGACACGCTGGGCCTGGTCGTCTGGCAGGACATGCCGTCGCTGACCGTGTCGTTCGACGGCCCGCCCGGGATCGCACCGGACCCGGTGCCGCGGGCGCGCGAGCGGTTCGAGGCCGAGCTGGCCGAGATGGTGACGCAACTGCAAGCGGTCCCGTCGATCGTCGGCTGGGTCCCGTTCAACGAGGGCTGGGGCGAGTTCGACACGGCCCGTGTCGCGGAATCGGTCAAAGCCCTCGACTCGACGCGGCTGGTGATCGCGAACAGCGGCGTCAACTGCTGTTTCTCGCGGCCGGACAGCGGCGCGGGCGACGTCTACGACGACCACACGTACGTGGGCCCGGGTACGCCGTCGGTGAGCGACGGCCGCGCGATCGTCGACGGCGAGTATGGCGGCCTTGGTCTCGTTCTGGACGACCACCGCTGGCCTGGTCCGCCGAACGCGTACGAGATGACGCCGACGCGAGAGCGGCTCACCGAGCGGTACGCGGAGGTGAGCGCCGCGCTCGAGCGAGTGGTGGCGGAGCGCGGCTTGTCCGGTGCCGTCTACACCCAGACGACGGATGTCGAAAACGAGGTCAACGGCCTGCTCACCTACGACCGCCACGTGGTCAAAGTGGACCCGGTGGTGGTCGCCGAGTGCGTGCGAAAGGTGATCGAGGCGGGCTCGTCCTGAATTCGACCACGGCGGGGGACCGGTGTCCCCCGCCGTCGGACGTCAAGCCGGCAGCGCGGCCTCGATGGCCTTGACGACCGCCTCGTCCTCGGGCTCGGTGCGCGGCCGGAACCGCGCCAGGACCTCGCCGTCGGCGCCGACGAGGAACTTTTCGAAGTTCCACTGGACGTCGCCCGCCGCGCCCTCGGCGTCGGCGGTCTCGGTCAGTTCGGCGTAGAGCGGGTGCCGGCCTTCGCCGTTGACGTCGATCTTCTCGAACAGCGGGAACGTGACGCCGTAGGTCGTCGAGCAGAACGTCTGGATCTCGTCCGCGCTGCCGGGTTCCTGGCCGGCGAACTGGTTGCACGGAAACCCGACGACGGAGAAGCCGTGCTCGCCGAAGCGTTCCTGCAGCCGCTCGAGACCGGAATACTGCGGGGTGAGGCCGCATTTCGACGCGACGTTGACCACGAGCAGCGCCTTGCCCGCGAACTCGCCCAGCGAGCTGTCCCGCCCGTCGAGGGTCTTGAGCGGAATTTCGTGGATTCCCATCCGGGGGTCCCTTTCAGTCGTGCTTCAGCGCCCGGGCGTCGAGGTGCCCGAACGGTCCGTCGTCGGCCCGGTAGCGCGCGGCGAGTTCCGCGGCCCGCGCGCGATCGCCGCAGCGCAGCAACCCGGCCAGCGTGTCGAAACGCTCGGTGTGGACCGCCGCGCGACGACGGGCGTAGTCCGCGGCCGAGTCCTTCGTGACCATGAACGCCCAGTCGCTTTCCAGCGCTAGCATGGCCTCGGCGACGGCCTGGTCGGCGACGGTGTCCCGTGCCATGGTCGCCAAACCGGCAACGAGGTCGAGCAGCCGCTCCTGCAGCGCCGCGTTGGCGGCGACCATGTCCTTGACCTGCTCGCCGTCCCAGACGCGCCAGTCCTTGCCCGAGCCCCACGACGACGCAGGCAGGTCGATCGGCTCGCCGACGTGGCCGGCTTCCATCGCGCCCTTCAGCGTCGTCACCCGCACGCCGGCCTCGGGAAGCGCACGCAGCACGCCCTCCAGCCACGCCGGTCCTTCGTGCCACCAGTGCCCGAAGAGCTCCGTGTCGTACGCGGCGACCACGAGCGCCTCACGCCCGTGTTGCCGCTTCAGCGACCGAAGCCGCGTCACGACTGTCTCGACGAAGTCCTTGACGTGGGTGCCCAGAACGTCCGCGGCGAGCGCTGGGTCGTACGGCGCCTTGTCCTGTGGCTCGACCGTCTTGCCGGTGACCCGCGCCGCCTTGAGGCCGACCTCGTGCTGCCAGGTGTGGAAGTCGCGGTAGGCGGCGTGGCCGGGGTAGCCGGCCTTCGGCGACCAGACGCGGTAGGTGACCTCGAGGTCCCGGCCGAACGCGAGGACGTTGGTACCGCCGACCGGTCGCGCGGCCCAGGTCTCGCCGCGCAGCGACGGGCCGTCGACCAGGAACCGCCGCACGCCCGCCGCGGCGTAGTCGTTTTCCATACCAGGCGCGTAGCCGCACTCCGGAGCCCAAATCCCCTCGGGTTGCGACCCGAGCCGCAGGGCCGTGTCGGCGAGACCGGCGTTCAGCGCGAACTCCCGCACCCGCGGGTCCAGTAGTGGCTGGAACGGGTGCGCGAGCGGCCCGCCGAGCAGCTCGATGGTCGAACTGTCGACCAGGGACCGCAGGACCGGGGAGAAGCCGTGCCGCCACCGCGTGCCGAGCTCCTCGGCCGCGCGGACGGCGGTCCGGTGCTCGGCCGCGGCGAGTTCGCGCAGCAGCGGGTCGCCGCGCCACAGGGTCGACGCGTGCTGGGCGCGCAACTGCCAATGACCGAGCCAGTCGTGGAACGCGCGGATGCTGTAGGGATCGTCGAGCTGCGCGGCGAGCACCGGCGTCACGCCCAGCGTCAGCACGTCGCGGCGGCCTTCGGCGGCGAAGCGCTCCAGGAGTTCGACCATCGGCAGGTAGGAGTGCGCCCACGCCTGGTAGAGCCACTCCTCGCCGACCGGCCAGCTCCCGTGGTGCGGCAGCCACGGCAGGTGGCTGTGCACGACGAGGCAGAAGGTGCCCTCGCTCATCGGCGCACCGCCACGGCGATCAGGTCGAGGCTGGTGTCGAGGTCGTCGCCGTGGATGTCGAAGCCAGTGGCCTCGATCGCGGCGACGTCGGCGAGCAGCGCCTCCGGCCAGACGGCCTGACCCGGCAGCTCGCCCATGACCACGTCCAGCTGGGCGTCGATGATCGAACCGCCGTACCGCTCGTCGAGCGCCCGAACGGCCTCGCCGTGGTGCAACCCGTGCAGGGTCTCGACGTCGAAGCCGGCGTCGGTGAGCAGCGCGGCCAGTTCGGACGGCGCCAGCTCGCGGGTGTGGAACGGGTTCAGCGGCGTGTCGCTGTCCGGGGTGAAGGTCAGCCGGTTCGGCGTCGTGACCAGCAGTTTGCCGTTTTCCGGCAACACCCGCCGGCACTCGGCGAGGAACCCGGCCTGGTCCCACAGGTGCTCGATGACCTGGAAATTGGCGACGACGTCGACCGCGCCGTCCCGGACCGGGAGGAAGGCCAGGTTGGCCCGTGCGACGGCGACCTCGGGGTAGCGGCGGGCGACGTGCTCGGTGGTCGGGACGTCGTAGTCCAGCGCGAGCACCCGGCGGGCGGTGGTCGCGAGCAGACTCCCGCCGTAGCCCTCGCCGCAGCCGGCTTCGAGCACCGTCGCGTCCGCGCAGTGGGGGAGCAGGGCGGCGTACGCGGCTTCGTGGCGCCTGAACCAGTAGTTCTCCTCGGCGATGCCGGGGACGGTCCGCTCGCCGGTCAGGTGCAGCGCCTCGGCCCGGGTGGCTGGGGTGGTCACCTCCGCGACCCTAGCGGGTGTCACGTCCGGCACCGCCCTCTCGTTCCGTGGTCATGCAACGGACCATCACCCGCGTACTGCTCGTCTTCTTCGGCTTGGTCGAGGCCATGGTCGGAATGTGGCCACTGATGTCGCCGACCGGCTTCTACCAGGACTTTCCCGGCTTCCGCACCGGCTGGGTGGCGATGGACGGGCCGTTCAACGAGCACCTCCTGCGCGACTTCGGCGGCCTGAACCTGGCGCTCGCCGCCCTCCTCGTCGGAGCCGCCGTGATCGGCACCACATCGGTCGCCCGGCTCGCCGGTGTGGCGGCGCTGCTGTTCGGACTGCCGCACTTCCTCTACCACCTCGGCCACGTGTCGCACTTCGCGCCGATCGACCAAGGGCTGATCATCACCACGACCGGGCTGGGCGTCGTGGTGCCGCTCGCGGTGCTGGCGATCCCGGGGCGGCGGCTCAGCCGACCGGCGACACCGTGATGCCGAGCGCGCCGGGGCCGAGGTGCGCGCCGATGACCGTGCTCGCTTCGACGACCATGCTTTCGACCATCCCCGGCACCCGGCGTTCGATCTGCCTGCCGATCTCCAGTTCGTGGTCGCCGGCGCCGAACCGGGTCACGGCGATGTCGGCGCGGAACCCGCCGGACTTCTTCACCGCGAGGTCCACCATCTTGGCCAGCGCGCGCCGCGTGCCGGGCACGCGGGCCAGCGGGGCGACCTCGCCGTCCTTGACCGTGAGCAGCGGCTTGATCGAGAACGCGCTGCCGAGCATGGCCTGGGCGGCACCGATCCGGCCGCCGCGGCGGAGGTATTCGAGGGTGTCGACGTAGATGAACTCGGTGCTCGTGGTGCACCGGCGTTCGGCGGCATCGATGACCCGCTCGGCGTCCGCGCCGGCCGCGGCGGCCCGCGCGGCCGACACGGCGGCGAAGCCGAGGCTCATGCCGGTGGTCCGGCTGTCCAGGACGTGCACCGGGATGCGGACCTGCTGGGCGGCCTCCCGAGCCGCGCGGACGGTGTCGGACATACGGCCGGAGATGTGGATGCTGACGATGGCGGTCGCCCCGGCGGCGGCGGCTTCCTGGTAGGCCCAGAAGAACGCCCCCGGGTCCGGGGGCGCGGTGACGATGACCTGCCCGGCTCTCATGGCGTCGATCACTTCGCCGCGGTCGAAGCGGTTTTCGTCGTCGTAGTGGCTGCCCAGGCTCAGCTGGATCTGGACAACCCCGATGGCCCACCGGGAAGCGACGAGGTCGGGCAGGCAGGAGCTCGAGTCGGTGATGACGGCGATGCGCGCGGGCATGGTGGGGGAGGTTAATGCCTGACACCCACTGCGAGTAGGCCGTGGTTGGTCCGATCGGACGAACGGCAGGTCGGGTGGGGTAACCGGTCAACTACCGGGACGATGGTCCCAGTAAATTGCTCATCCAGGTGAATGGCGTCACCTCAACGGGTCCTGCGCGCCGAATGGCCCTAATCTACCGGCCAGTAGAGCACTGTCCCGTGGTTGCCCGCGGGCCACGAACCGGGAGGTCGAAGCAGACCCATGACCAACATCGTCGTCCTGGTCAAGCAGGTACCGGACACCTACTCGGAGCGGAAGCTCAACGGGTCCGACCACACCCTTGACCGCGAATCCGCCGACGCCGTGCTCGACGAGATCAACGAGAAGGCCGTCGAAGAAGCGCTGAAGATCAAGGAGGCCGGCGAGGGCGAGGTCACCGTGATCTCGGTGGGCCCGGACCGCGCGACCGACGCCATCCGCAAGGCACTGTCCATGGGCGCCGACAAGGCCATCCACGTCTCCGACGAGGCGCTGCACGGCTCCGACGCGATCGCCACCGCCAAGGTGCTCGCCGCCGCGATCGGCAAGGTCGAGGGCTTCGACCTGGTCATCGCCGGCAACGAGTCCTCCGATGGCCGCGGTGGCGCCGTCCCGGCGATCCTCGCCGAGCTGCTGGGCCTGCCGCAGGTCACCTACGTGCGTGAGCTGACCGTCGACGGTTCGACGATCAAGGCCACCCGCGAGACCGAGGACGGCCTGACCCACCTCGAGGCGAGCCTGCCCGCGATCGTGAGCGTCGGCGAGAAGATCAACGAGCCGCGCTACCCGTCCTTCAAGGGCATCATGGCCGCGAAGAAGAAGCCGGTCGAGACGTTCACCATCGCCGACCTGGGCGTCGACGCGGGCGAGGTCGGCCTCGCCAACGCGTGGTCGCAGGTGACCGAGTCCGCGCCGAAGCCGCCGCGCACCGCCGGCGAGAAGGTCGAGGACGAGGGTGACGGCGGCACCAAGGTCGCCGAGTACCTGGTCGGCCAGAAGCTCATCTGACAACGGCTCTTCGAGGAGGAAGTAGAACCATGGCTGAAGTACTCGTCCTCGTCGACCACGTCGACGGTGAGGTCAAGAAGGTCACGCTCGAGCTGCTGACCGCCGCCCGCGCGCTCGGTGAGCCGTCGGCCGTCGTCGTCGGCCCGACCGGGACCGCCGCGAAGGCGAAGCAGGCGCTGGCGTCGCACGGCGCCGCCAAGGTGTATGTCGCGGAAGGCGACGACGCCGCGAACTACCTGGTCACGCCCAAGGTGGACGTGCTCGCCGCGCTCGCGCAGCAGGCGTCCCCGGCGGCCGTGCTCGTCACCGCCAGCGGTGAGGGCAAGGAGGTCGCCGCCCGCCTGGCCGTGCGCCTGGGCTCCGGCCTGATCTACGACGCCGTGGGCGTCAACGGCGACGGCGTCATCGACCAGTCCATCTTCGGTGGCGCGTTCTCGGTCAAGTCCAAGTCCGCCAAGGGTGCGCCGGTCGTCTCGATCCGCCCGGGCGCGGTCGAGGCCGAGCCCGCCGAGGGCGCGGCGGCCGAAGAGACCGTCGAGCTCCCCGCGGTCGACGCGGCGAAGGCCACCAAGATCACCGGCGTCGAGCCGGTCACCGGCGGCGACCGCCCGGAGCTGACCGAGGCCTCGATCGTGGTCTCCGGTGGCCGCGGCGTCGGCTCGGCGGAGAAGTTCGACGTCGTCGAGAAGCTGGCCGACTCGCTCGGCGCGGCTGTCGGCGCGTCGCGTGCCGCCGTCGACTCCGGCTACTACCCGGCGCAGTTCCAGGTGGGCCAGACCGGCAAGACCGTGTCGCCGCAGCTGTACATCGCGCTCGGCATCTCCGGCGCGATCCAGCACCGCGCCGGCATGCAGACGTCGAAGACGATCATCGCCGTCAACAAGGACCCGGAGGCGCCGATCTTCGAGATCGCCGACTTCGGCATCGTCGGTGACCTGTTCAACGTCGCGCCGCAGCTGACCGAAGCGGTCGAGAAGCGCAAGGGCTGATCTTCGCCCGCGAAGGGGCCCTCCGGACGACCCGGAGGGCCCCTTCGTGCGTTTTCGGGACAGAGAACCCCCCATTAACTGAACGTGCATTTATCGGTCATCGGATGGCACTCTCCGCGGCTTCCTCCGCGCAGGTACACCTTGACCATGACGACGTCACAGCTCCTCGTCAGCACTGATCAGGCGGGTGCCGAGCTCCCCGCCGACGCCCCCCGGTACTCGCTTCTCGTCGCGCACGCGAACGACGAAGTGGTCGCGGCGCAGAAACTGCGGCACCGGGTTTTCGCCGAGGAAATGGGTGCGCGGCTCCACTCCCCGCGGCCCGGTCTCGACGTCGACGAGTTCGACGAGTTCTGCGACCACCTCGTGGTCCGCGACGACAACACGGGCGACATCGTCGGCTGCTACCGCATGCTGCCGCCGGAGCGCGCCGCCCAGGCCGGGAAGCTCTACGCCGACAGCGAATTCGACCTGGCGGCGATCGGAGGCCTGCGCCCGTCGCTGGTCGAGACCGGCCGGTCGTGCGTGCACCCGGACCACCGCAGCGGCGCCGTCGTGAGCCTGGTCTGGGCCGGGATCGCCCGCTACATGCTGCTTTCCGGCCACCGCTACCTGGCCGGCTGCGCGTCCGTCCCGCTCGTGGACGACGGTTCCTTCGCCGCCGGCGTGTGGGACCTCCTGCGCGCCAAGCACTACTCCGACGAGGCTACGCGCGTCGCGCCGCTGATCCCGTGGGACGCCTCGGGCATCGAGCGCCCGGCGCGGCCCACGCTGCCCCCGCTGATCAAGGGCTACGTCCGTCTCGGCGCCAAGGTCTGCGGGCCGCCAGCGCTCGACGCCGACTTCGGCGTCGCGGACTTCTTCGTGCTGCTGGACCTGCAGAACGTCGACGAGCGCTACCTGAAGTTCTTCCTCGGGGGCCAGGGATGAGCCACGCGTGGATGCCGTCCTCGCCGTGCGGAGACGAGTGCCTCACCGCCGACGACCCGCTGGTCGGCCTCCCGCGCCGGGTCCTGCGCTTCGCGGCGGCGATCTCGGTGGTCCTCGCGGCACTGGTGTCCGCACCCTTGCTGCTGGTCGCCCCCGGCCGTGAGCGCTTGCTCAGGCTCGTGTTCCTGGGCGTGCTGCGCGCGTTCGGCGTCCGGTTGGACATCCGGGGCGGCGGCGACTTCCTGACCGCGCCCGCCGGCCGCGGCGCGCTGGTGGTCAACAACCACATCTCGTGGCTGGACATCATCGCGATCAACGCGCTGCGGCCGATGCGCGCGCTGGCCAAGAAGGAGATCGCGAGCTGGCCGGTGCTCGGCGGCCTGGTCCGCCGCGGCGGCAGCATCTTCCTCGACCGCGAGCGGCTGAGGACCCTGCCCGCCACGATGGCGGCGCTGGCCGACGCACTCCGGACGGGCTCGTTGGTGAGCGTCACGCCGGAGGGCACGACGTGGTGCGGTCTGGCTTCGGGCCGCTTCACCACGGCGACGTTCCAGGCGGCCATCGACGGCGGTGTCCCGGTGCGTCCGATCGCGCTGCGGTACCGCCTCGCCGACGGCCGCGAGACCAGCCGCCCGGCGTTCATCGGCCCGGAGTCGCTGATCGCCTCCCTGCGCCGGGTCGCGGCCCTGCGCGGTCTGGTGCTCGAGATTTACATCTGCCCGGAGATCGCCCCCGGCCGGGCCGAAACCCGCCGTGAACTGGCCGACCTCGCCGAGTCCGCGGTCCATTCCGCGCTGGGCACGGTGCAGATCCCGGTCCAGCAGCGCCGCCGGACCCCGCGCCGCCAGGCGGCCCCACTGGCTTCGCCTCCCGCGAAGTGATCCGGGCCCTGTCGCCGCGATCCGGCGGCAGGCCCGGATTGGGGGACCCGGCCGCCATCACCCGGCGGCCGGTCCCGGTCCGCTTCGTTCAGCCGACGGCGATCGTCAGTTTTCCGCCAGGGTGCCCGCCCTCGCTCTCGACCTGCGCCGCGGCCGCCTCGGCCAGCGGATAGCTCCTGCCCTGCGCGATGCCGACCCCGCGATCGGTCACCCAGCCGGCGATCCCGGTGAGGACCTCACGGGTCTGCTCGCCCCCGCTGGAGAACGGGATCCCCAGCTCGAACGCGGCCGCATCGGCGATCGTGATGATCCGGTCCTTGCTGCCGCGCAGCTCCACGGACCCCGGCAGCACGCCGTGCCCGGCAGCGTCGAAAACGGCGTCCACCGGCCCGGTCGTCGCCTCACGAACCCGCTCCACCCAGCCGTCGCCGTAGAGCACAGGGACGACGCCCAGCGACTTGAGGTCGTCGAGGCTCCGGCTGCCGCCGGTCCCGATGACGGTCACACCCTGCGCGACGGCGACCTGCGCGGCGAACCGCCCGACCGTGCCGCTGGCGCCGTGGAGCAGCAGCGTCTCGCCCTCGCGGACCCCAAGCAGCCCGAGGACGCGAAGCGCGGTCTCGCCGGCGACCGGCAACGCGGCGGCGTCCGCCCACGAAAGGCTCCCGGGCTTCGGCGCGACCGTCTTGGCGAGCGCGTATTCGGCGTAGGCTCCGGTCTCCGACCAGCCGAACACTTCGTCGCCCACGGCGAAGTCCGCGCCCTCTCCGACGGCGTCGACGACCCCGGCGACCTCGAGGCCCGGGATGTGCGGGAACGGGACCTGGAAATTCTGCTGCATGGCGCCGTTGCGGATCTTCCAGTCGATCGGGTTGACCCCGGCGGCCCGCACGGCCAGCCGCACCTGTCCCGGGCCCGGCTCCGGCGTCGGGACGTCGGACAGTTGCAGGACTTCCGGTCCGCCGTATGCGGAGAAGGTGATCGCTCGCATGGTGGTTCTCGCTCCTTGGTTCGTGACCTTCGGTTCGAATGTCCTCCCTCGGAAGTCAACTCGCCCGGCGGAGCCGCCGAACCGCCCGGACGAGCAGTGTTCACTAGCCGGACGAGCAGGTCGCCGGATCCCGGCCGCGCCTACCTTGGAGACCATGGACGTTTCCTGGTCGGATCCGCGGCACGTGCTGGGCGTCGTCGAACGGCTCCTGTCAGCACCCCGGCCCCAGCTGCTCAGCCGGTTCACCGCGGAGCTGGGCAAGCTGATCCCGCACCGCGCGGCCGCGATGCAGACGGGCGACTGCCCCCGCAGCCCGTTCAAGGCCATCGGCGACGAAGCGATCACGCAGGCAGTAACGAGCGTCGAGCTACAGCGGCTGGTCGACCGCAGCGAGCCGGACAAAGCCCTGGTGACCGACGGCATCCTCGGAGGCGTCGAGCGTCGCCTGATCCTGCTCACTTCGACACCCGCGGTCGGCCACGGCGCGATGATCGCCGTGGTGCTGGAAGCCGCGGAGCCGCCGTCGGCAGAACTGGAGCTGGCGGCTCAGCTGTGGCACATCGTCAGCACCGACGCAGGCCAGCGGGCGACGGACCCGGGCCCGGACGTCCTGGCCAGCAGCCTCGCCGCGGCCTCCGCTCGCGCCCAGGTGATCACCGACCTCGGCCAGACGCACGCGGCCACCCTGGTCACCCTCCTGTCGGTGCTCCGTTCCGGCCGGCTCTCCGACGCCGTCGCCCGCCGCACCGCGGTCGACCTCGCCGCCGACGCGCTGCTCGAGCTCAAAGGCGTCGGCGACCGTGACCAAGTTCTGTCCGCGGAGCCGTCGGACGCGGCATTCGCCGTCCTCAAGGCCCAGCTGGCCGACCTGGTCCGGCACACGGAAGTCGACGTCGACCTCGTCGACCCGGTCGGCGACGCGTCCCTCCCGCAGGACATCGCCCACACGGCACGGACGCTGACCCGCGGCCTGGTGCTCGCAGCGTTGGACCGGCCCGCGACCACGCGCTTGAGGGCGTCCTGGCGCGTGGACGGATCGGTGCTGCGGATCACCGTCCGCGACGATTGCCCCGAAGTCGCCGACGCGGTCCCGCCCCGAGGCCTGACCGAGCGCCTGACGGCCCTCGGCGGCCACTGGGAGGTCGACGCCGTGCCGGACTGGGGCACAACGGTCACCGCGGTCCTCCCGCTCGGTGTCACAGAGCCGCCGGAGCTGCGTCCGCTCGACGGGCTCAATCCGCGCGAACTGGAGGTTCTGTCGGGCATCTCCCAAGGCCTGCGCAACCGGCAGATCGCCGAGCAACTGCAGCTCAGCGAGCACACGGTGAAGTTCCACGTCCGCAACATCCTCGACAAGCTGGACGTGAGTTCCCGCGGCGAGGCGGCGGCACTGGCCCGCGACCTGCCGCTGGAACCGGTGGCGCACCGCTCCGCCTGAACCACCTTGACCTCCAGCGGGCTGGAGGTTGCACGCTGCTGATCATGGCCTCGACGATCGACTCCGCACCCCGCCGCCGAAGTGTGCTCTGGACCGCGGAACACCGCCTGACCACGATCGCGCTGCTGCTCGTGGTCACATTGGTCGCGTTCGAGAGCATGGGCGTGGCGACGGCGATGCCGACCCTGGTCGCCGACCTCCACGGTGCGTCGCTCTATTCGTGGCCTTTCACGATCTTCCTGGTCTCCAGCGTGGTAGCGACGGTGCTTTCGGGCCGGATCGGCGACCGCCGCGGCCCAGCGCCGGCGCTGCTGGCGGGACCCGTGCTGTTTGCGGTCGGCCTGGTCGTCGCGGGGAAAGCGAGCGGAATGCCGATGCTCCTCCTGGGCCGTGCGCTGCAGGGCTTCGGCTCGGGGTTGCTCCTCGTCTCGGTTTCGCTCCTGATCGCGCTGACCTTCACCGACCACGAACGTCCGGTCATCTACGCCGCAAACGCAGCCGCCTGGGTCCTGCCTGCGGTCATCGGGCCTTCGGTGGCAGGGGTCGTGACGGTCAGCATCGGCTGGCGCTGGGTCTTCCTCGGCTTGGTTCCGCTGGTGGTCGTCGGGGTGCTCATGCTGGTCGTGGTCGTCCGGCGCTTGCCCGCGCACGAACCCGCCACCGGCGGCCGACGGGCGAGCGTGCCGCAGGCGATTATCGCCGCGCTCGGTGTCGCGGCGTTGACATGGGCGGCCCAGCACCAGTCGTGGATCGCGCTCGGCTACGGCACGGTCGGCCTGATCGCACTGGCCTACGCCCTCCGGACGCTGCTGCCGTCAGGGACGTTGACTTCCCGCCCTGGCCTGCCGACGGTTGTCGCCTCCCGAGCCCTGATCGCCGGGGCGTATGCGGGGATGGAGGCATACCTGCCGCTGACGATGGGTGCGGTCCACGGCTACAACCCCGCCCTGGCCGGCCTGCCGCTGACGATCACGGCGTGGGGCTGGTCCGCGGCGTCGGCAGCGCAAGGCCGGTACCTCGAGTGGTCGAGGGAGGCGTCGCTGCGCACGGGGTTCTGGCTGGTCGCGGCCGGCCTGGTCGGCTTCGGCCTGGTCTCGCAGCCGTGGTTCCCCGGCTGGATCGCATTCGTGGCCTGCGCGGTCGGCGGCGCAGGCATGGGGATTGCGATGCCCGCGATCTCCGTCCTCCTGCTCCGCTACTCGCCCGAGGGTGAGCGCGGATTCAACACCTCGGCGATGCAGCTCGCGGACTGGGTCGGATCCGCGCTGCTCATCGGCCTGGGTGGGGTCCTGCTCGGCGCGGTCGGCTCGGTTGTCGACCCGTCACCGGCGATGGCCCTGCTCACGGTGACCCTGGTGGCTCTCGCGATGGTGGGCGTCCGGCTGACCGGGCGGTGGCCGTCAAAGGTGTGACAGCCCACTTCGAGAGCCAGGGTGGGCTTCGTCACGCGCTGGAGCGGACTACCCTGGAACAGCGATGACCTATCTCGACCACGCGGCGACCACTCCGATGTTGCCCGAAGCCATAGCGGCAATGACCGAGGCGCTGTCCACCGTGGGCAACGCCTCGGCGCTGCACTCTTCGGGTCGCCGGGCTCGCCGGATGGTCGAGGAAGCCCGCGAAACCATCGCCGAGGCGCTGGGCGCCCGTCCCTCCGAGGTGCTCTTCACCGGCGGGGGTACCGAGAGCGACAACCTCGCGATCAAGGGCATCTACTGGGCCCGCCGCGGCGAGCAGGAACAGCGTCGTCGCATCCTGTGCGGTGCCGCGGAGCACCACGCAGTGCTCGATACCGTCGAATGGCTCGAAGCTCACAGCGGTGCCGAGGTCACGTGGCTCGACGTGGACAGTCAGGGACGGGTGTCGCCTGACGTCCTCCGCGCAGCCATCGCAGCGGATCCCGAATCTGTCGCGTTGGCCACCGTGATGTGGGCGAACAACGAGGTCGGCACAATCAATCCGATCGCCGAGCTGGCGGCGGTGTGCGCCGAGTTCGACATCCCATTCCACACGGACGCGGTTCAGGCCGTCGGGGCCGTCCCGGTCGATTTCGCGGCCAGTGGCGCTGCTGCGCTCACCCTGACCGGACACAAGCTCGGCGGCCCGTTCGGTGTGGGAGCGCTTCTGCTCGGGCGGGACGTACCGTGTGCGCCTCTGCTTCACGGCGGAGGCCAGGAGCGCAACATCCGCTCCGGCACCCTGGACGTCCCGGCAATCGTGGGGTTCGCGGCTGCCGTCCGACTGAGCGTCGCGACCCGAGCCGACTACGCGAAGCGCGTCGAGGAACTCCGGGACGGCCTCGTCGAGGCCGTCCAGCGCGAGGTGCCGGACGCCGTTCTCAACGGTGGAGAGGGCGAGAGGCTGCCCAGCCACGCCCACTTCACCTTTCCCGGATGCGCCGGCGACAGCCTGTTGATGCTGCTCGACGCCAAGGGCATCGAATGCTCGACGGGGTCTGCCTGCACTGCAGGCGTCGCCCAGCCGAGCCATGTGCTGCTCGCCATGGGTGCCGACCCGGCGGCGGCTCGTGGTTCCCTCCGTTTCTCCCTTGGACACACATCGACCGCCGCGGACATCGAGGCGGTGGCTGCGGAGATCGGTGGTGTCGTCATGCGCGCCCGGCAGGCCGGCCTCGCCGGAATGCGCAAGCAGACCCAGAAGCAAGAGGTGTAAGGCATGCGGGTTTTGGCCGCGATGAGCGGAGGAGTGGACTCGGCGGTCGCCGCGGCGCGCGCGGTCGACGCCGGGCACGACGTCGTCGGTGTGCACCTGGCCCTGTCGGCCAAACCGGGAACGCTGCGGACCGGCTCGCGCGGGTGTTGCACGATCGAGGACTCGCACGACGCCCGACGGGCTGCTGACATCCTCGGGATCCCGTTCTACATCTGGGACTTCGCCGAGCGCTTCACCGAAGAGGTCGTTGAGACCTTCGTCGGCGAATACGCTGCCGGGCGCACTCCGAATCCGTGTGTCACCTGCAACGAGAAGATCAAGTTCGAAGCCCTTCTTGAGAAGGCGATGGCGCTTGGATTCGATGCGGTCGCGACAGGCCACTACGCGCGCCTCTCCGTGGTGGACGGCGTGCCCGAGTTGCGTCGTAGCGCGGACAGCGGCAAGGACCAATCGTACGTCCTCGCGTCGTTGACACCGGAGCAGCTCAGCCACGCCATGTTCCCCCTGGGAGACTCCTGGAAGACCGACGTGCGAGCCGAGGCGGAGCGGCGAGGCCTGTCCGTCGCCAACAAGCCGGACAGCCACGACATCTGCTTCATCCCGGACGGCGATACCAAGAAGTTCCTGGAGAACCGGCTGGGGCAGCGTCCCGGTGAGCTCGTGGACGCGGAAACGGGTGCGGTCCTCGGCCGGCACACCGGGGTGCACGGGTTCACCGTCGGCCAGCGCAAGGGGCTGGGAATCGATGCACCGGCACCGGATGGCCGTCCTCGGTACGTTCTGTCACTCGAACCGGTGTCGGGCTCCGTCAAGGTGGGCTCCGCGGCCGGACTTGGCGTCAAGGTGATCGAGGCTGACCGGGCGATCTGGCCCAGCGGGCGGCCGCTGAGCGAACCCACCGAGTGCGTGGTCCAGGTCAGGGCCCACGGAGGGATCGTGGACGCGGTCGCCGACGTGGACAACGACACCATGACGGTGCACTTGCGCGAGCCGCTGCGTGGAGTCGCTCCAGGGCAGGTCGTCGTTCTCTACCGCCCTGACCCCGAAGGTGGGGACGTCGTGCTCGGCAGCGCGAAGATCTCAGGAACCCGCTGATCGTCGGTCACCTCCGGTGCTTCTTACGGAGCCGGTTCGTCCGACGGCGGGCGGGGTGCATCGACGGTGGGGTCGTCGAATGGACCTGTCCTGACGGTGTCGCGACATTGACGGTGCCTTCCGGCGTGACTTCGTAGTCCCAGCCAGGCTGTCCCGCCAGCTTGCCGTGCCGCGAGCACAAGGTGACTGCCTGGTCTGCAACGCCTTCCGGCTCGCCCTTCGTGCGAGTCGCTTTGATCCCGCATCTCTGTGCGGGGCGCGTGCATCCTGGCTGTCGGCATTCCTGGTCGCGAACCCGGATGAACTCGTCCTGATCGAGCGCGTAGCGCGTCGGCGACAGTTCGACCGCGTGGCCGGTTCGCGGGTCGGTGAGAACCCGGCGCAGCGTCGTACCGGAGCCGCCGACGATGTGGCGAGCGAGCGCAGCCGCGATGGGCCCGCGACCGGACAACGCTGCCGGCGTCTGATTGAGGCCGAGATAGGTGGCCAGATCGATGTGCAGGAAGACCTCGGTGCGTTCGCTCGGGCCGCCGTTGCCGCTGAGGAGCAGATCGATGGCCACGTCCGCTCGGAGCTGATCCAGCGTTCGCGGTTCGTCCGGCGTCTTCAGCGCACGGGCGGTCTGGTCGACGCGGGCATAGGCCGCGGTTGCCTTTTCGGTCGGTGCGTTGTTGACCGACAGGTGGGTCACGCCGGCGTCCTGGTGGTGGAGGGTGACCCGCCGCTCGACCAGCTTTCGTTCGGTGCGGAGCGCTGCGCCTTCGGGATCGGCCTGCGCGGCGGCGTAGGCCGCGGCCCGGCGGACCTGGGTGGCGTTCTTCCCCGGAATCCGACCCTCGAGCGTTGCGTCGACGACACGGACGTGTTCTCCCGACAGCCATGCCGTCGCGTCGGTGACTTTCATGGCGCGATAAAGGTCGAGCTGGCCGTCATCCATGAGATTCAGCATGCGGGGCAGGCGGGCGATCAGCGCTTTGGCCGCGGAAACGATGGCACTGGCGCGATGTTCCGTTGTGGACAAGGCCAACGCCACTTCCGAGGACGCGCTGGGCGCCTGTCTCCGCCGCACGCTCAGGTCCGCGATCGCTCTCAGCTGCAGTGCTTGCAGCTTCGAGATCTCCGCGTCCGTATCGCGGATCAAGTCGATGACCTGCTCGTCCTTCATGCGCTGCAACGTGTTCGGGTCGGCCCGGATCGACTGCAGCACGAACGGAAGTTCGCCGGCAGCGCTCTGGGCGGTTGCAGGGACGAGCTTGCGGACTGGTTGTGAAGATGTCATGAGTCCGACGGTACGACGGCTCGCGAGAAAAGTCATCGAAACGGCGCGAACGGTCCCTTCGCGCCGTTCTATTGACTAATCACCATTGTTTGTGCTTCGTTGATGTGAATGGACGTCCACGCTGGGGTTGGAGAAGATTCAATGTCCGAAATAGACAGTCGTTGCTTCGCGACAAGTGGCGACGCCCGCCGCTCAGAGCTTGAGCTTGAAACCCGTGTGACTGGGCAGGAACCCGAGTCGCTCGTAGAACCGGTGCGCTCCTGTCCTGGAGGTGTCCGACGTGAGCTGCACGAGGGCGCACCCGCGCCGCCGCGACTCGTCGATCGCCCAGCGGACGAGGTCGGCACCCAGGCCGGTGCCGCGATGGTCGGCGTGGATCCGCACGGCCTCGATCTGGCCGCGAAGCGCGCCGCGCCTGGCGAGGCCCGGAATGATCGTCAGCTGCAAGGTGCCGACCGGCTTGTCACCTGTTGCGACGACTACCAGAAGCTGATTCGGATCCGCGTCGATCTCGGCGAAGGCGCGCAGGTACGGCTCAAGGTCGCCGGGATCGTCCCGGGTGGCGCCGAGCTGGTCGTCCGCCAGCATGTGAACGATCGCTTCGATGTCTTCTCGCCGTGCTCTGCGGATGGTGTAGTCGGCCACGGCGTCAGTATCACAGGACGCGGGAGAACCCCTGGTAGCTGTACTCGAAACCGAAGCGTGAGTAGAAGTCACGTAGGTCGCCGCGGGTGAGGCCCGAATCAAGGTGGATGCGTGCGCAACCGCGCCGACGGGCTTCGTCGATACCCCAGGTCAGGAGCGCGCTGGTCACACCGCGCCGCGCGGCGCGGATGCCCTCGAGCAGACCACGAGGCGCGCCGTCCCAGGCCAGGCCGCGGAGCACGGTCAGCTGCGCGGTGCCGGCGACGCCGTTGTCGTCCTCGGCCACGACAAGCGTGACGTGCGAGGTGTTCATGAGTTCCTGGAGCGCGGTTGCCAACGGTTCGCCCGGTGCGCCGAACAGGCGCACGAGCGCCTCGACGTCCGTGGCCCGGGCGCGTCTGATGACCTCCATTTCATCCAGTATGCAGGAGGCAGGTCGGTGGACCTGACTGCGACGAGGCGGCTACCCGCAGTGCGGGGCGGCGCCCTGTGTCAGGCGACCGCGTAACGACGAATCCCGTCGACGGCTTGGGCGCTCAATTTTCCTTGGGAAACCAGGAGGTCCAGGTGTGCGGCGGTCTCCAAAACCGCGAGCATCTGGTTGAAGGAGTCCATTTCGGACAGTTTGCGGTTGCGGCGGGTCCACCCCATCCGGTGTGCGGCTTCGTACGCGCAAGTCGCGCCGGCCGCGATTTGCGACGCTACCGTCTCGAGACGTTGGCGATGGTGCTCCAGCAGTTCGTCGACCCGGGTGTGCACGCTCTCGGACACCGGACCGTGGGCGGGGAGCATGCGGCGGTCCGGCATGGCACGCACCAGGCGGAGCGAGCCGAGGAAGTCGTTGAGCGGCAACTCGGCCGGCACCGGCTGGAACCCGATGGAGGGTGTGATGTGCGGCAGGACGTGGTCACCGGAGAACAACAGGCCGGCCGTGTCGTCGACGAAGACGACGTGCCCGGACGTGTGTCCCGGAGTGGCGACGACTTCGAATTCGCGCCCGGGCAGGATCGGCCGCGGGCCCGGCGTCAGCCATTCGTCGGGCGCTTCCCAGAGGTCGGCTTCCGTGTGCCGCCGGTTCGTGCCGAACTGCCGGGCGAGCGCTTCCACGACTTCGCCGGCCCCGGCCTGAAACAAGAGGTCGACCTGGGCCTCCATCGGCAGGCGGTCGGGATTGCCGGATGCCTTGAGCGATGGCTCTTCGTCCTGGCCGAGCGCGATCTTCGAACCGAAGTCACGACGGAGGACCACCGCCTGCGAATAGTGGTCCCGATGCACGTGGGTGACGAGGAACTCGCTGACGTCGGCGAGTCCGGCGCCGATCCCGGCCAGAGCGTCGGCGAGCTGTTGCCGGGCCACGGTCAGCGCCCACCCCGAGTCGACCAGCACCAGCTTCTCGCCGTCGGTGACCGCGTAGACGTTGACCGCGCGCAGAGCATCGTTGGGCAGCGGCAACGGGATCCGGTAGACGCCTGAAGTGACCTCGTAGATTCCGGGCTCGGTCCAGTTCCTGTCGCTGCTTTCCGGCAACGGCTCCACGGTGACCTCCCGTCCCGGCGAGACTGCGGCGTCCCGGCCTTTCTTCACCCTGAGCCGTGCCGGGCCCGCTGTCCACCGGGAGGAGATGAGACGCCGGTCACCTCGGTCAGTCGGTGTCCTGCTTCAGCGCGGTGTCGATGGTCAGGGCGGCCGCGACCACCATGCTGGCGAGCGGATCCGGCAGCGGGTGAGGGATCTCCACGACGTAGTTGTCGGCCGTGGTGAAGGCGGCTTTGAGGAACCCGCCCCAGGTCTTGGTCACCCGGGCGACCTCGGTGCCGGCGTGGTCGCGGATCGAGAAGTTCCAGGCGCGCCAGTTCTCGGCGAAGATCCCGCCGACCGACCTGCCGTCGACGATGAAGCCGAACCGGATCTTGCCGAAGACGTTCTCCTGGACGATCTCACCGATCGGCGTCTCGTCCGCCCTGGTGACGAGGAACCGGGACTTGAACACCTTCGCCGGCCGGGTCACCTTGAGCACGGTGCTGTGGTTGGCGTCGCGGATCTCGAACTTGTGGGTCAGGAACTGGTCGTAGTTGGTCAGGAGCCGGATCGCCTTCTTCAGCGTGCTCTGGCCCACCTCGACGACCCCGCCGAGCTGGTTGCCGTGCTGGTCGAAGACGCCGAACTCGTTGGCCATCTCGATCAGCTTGGCTCGCTGGTTGACCACGAGGACCGGCTCGGTGAACAGGGTGCCGCTCCCGGCGCGTGCGGCGCCCCGGCCGCGTGTCGCGCGATTGACCTGGTTCTGGATCCGGGCCGGGTCGTGGGCGCGTTCGATGTCCAGCTCGATCGGCTCGGAATCGCTCGATGGCGGGGAGGGGTAGGCCGGCCGGGTGTCGGCGGTCCAGGCCTGGCCGTCCCACCATCGGTGCAGACGGGGGTCCCGCGCGTCCGGGTACCAGCCCGGCTGCGGTGGGGAACTGGTCATGGCCGGTCAGCCTATCGCCGTGGACGCACCCATGGTGCCGGTCAAGGGATATGCGGTGAATGTCCGCATCCCGGCGCCCCGGCCGGTGCCGTCGTCCAGGGATCGACCAGAATCGGTGGCCGTGAGTGAGCGAATCTGGGCCAGCGGAGCCGCGACGGCGATCGGCTCGATGCCGGGCAACGATCCCGCCGAAGCGGCTGCCGTCGTGTTCGGCGAGTTGCCCGACTTCCCGCACCTGCCCGAGTTGCCGGCCCGCGGCGTCGGCGCGGACATGCTCGGCCGGACCGCCGCACTGCTCGTCGATCTGGCCGTCGACGTCGTGCCGAGTGGCTATCGCGTCGCGTCCCGGCCTGGGCACGAACATCGCCGGGCCGTCGACCTGCTCCGCTGGGATCTCGACGCCGTGCAGGAGGCGCGGGAGAAGGCCGGGGTCACCCCGCCGGTCTTCAAGATCCAGCTGGCCGGGCCGTGGACCCTGGGCGCCGGAATCGAATTGCCCCGGGGGCATCGGGTGCTCACCGATCGCGGGGCCCTGCGGGACTTCACGTCGTCCCTCTTGGACGGCCTGGCCGGACATGTCGCGGAGGTGCAGGCCAGGACCGGTGCGCCGGTGGTGGTCCAGTTCGACGAACCGTCGTTGCCCGCGGTGCTGGCCGGCGGCCTGTCGACGCCGTCCGGCTACGGCAACGTCCCGGCAGTGCCGGCGCCCGAAGCCCGCCAGCTGCTCACCACCGTCATCGACGGCGCCCGCCGCATCACCGATCGCCCGGTGATCTTGCACTGCTGCGCCGCGAAACCGCCTCTCGGTCTGCTGCGGGAGGCCGGCGCGGACGCCTTGGCGTTCGACCTCGCCGCGCTCGACGGCGCCTCCGCCGCGTTCCTCGACGAGATCGGCGAAGTGTGGGACGGCGGGGCCACGTTGTTCCTGGGGGCGGTGCCGGCAACGGCGCCCGGAGCGCCGCCGAGCCTGAAGGATGTCGGTGAGCCGGCGTTCCGGCTGGCCGACCGGCTCGGGTTCAACCGCAGCGTCCTCGCCGAACGGGCCGTGCCGACGCCTGCCTGCGGCCTCGCCGGCGCGACGCCGGAATGGATGCGCCGCGCCCTCTCGCTCACCCGGGACCTCGGCAAAGCCTTCGTGGAGCCGCCGGAAGGCTGGTGACGGAATCCGGCGACTCGCGGACGTCCGCCTCGGCCGGCAAGTAGCGTTGGCGAGTAGCCGACCGAACGAGGACCTCCCGAAACCATGCGTCTGTTCCGCCGCAAGAGCACCGCCGCCGACCCGCCCGACCCGCGCACCGCGTGGCCGGAGCAGCCCGTGCCGGATGATCCCGCAGCCGCCGCG
This sequence comes from Amycolatopsis bullii, assembly GCF_014654205.1. Classification (GTDB taxonomy): domain Bacteria; phylum Actinomycetota; class Actinomycetes; order Mycobacteriales; family Pseudonocardiaceae; genus Amycolatopsis; species Amycolatopsis plumensis. The sequence goes on along the minus strand of NZ_BNAW01000009.1, from coordinate 33,989 downwards.
GAGGCGTTCTGGCACGGCTGGTTCGAGCTGCTTCCGATGGTCAGTGCCGCTCTGGGCGAGGGCGAGCCACATCGGGTCGAGCACGAGCTCTGCGAGCTGGTGGAGGCGCTGCACCCGCGGCTGCACTTCTCGCTGGAGCGTGGTCGCCAAGCGATCTACGCCCTGGTCGTGACGGGCCAGGAAGACCCTGAAGTGCGGCCGTTCACCGACGCGTGGCGCGCTGCCGCCCCGCCGGACGACGCGATCTGGGAGTACCACGACTCGGTTCCGCCGGTCCCCGATCCGACCGAGGTCACGGTGAACCTCGGCAGGCACCGGATCGCGCTGGCCGAAGTCCGCGTCGTCGCTCAGGTGGACGACGACGAGCAGGTGGTCGACGTCGCGGTCTTCCACCCGCGCTTCGGCGACCTCGACGACGCCACCCGGCAGACCATGACCTTCCTGCCCCTCGATGCGACATTGGGTGAACGGCTCGCCGCCGAACGGTTACGGCGCGTCGAGACCGCCGAAGCCGAGCCCGCCGGCTCCATCACCCTTCTGGAGTTCCGTGAACTGGTCCGCGGACTGGGCGGCAACCACGACGAAAATGTCGGTACCGCCGACTAGGGTTACCACCCGTGAGCAGCACCGACCTTCCCCAGGACCAGAACGCCGAGGACGTGACCGACGTCCCGGCCGACGTGCGTGAGCGGCACGGCGCCCTCGCCGAGGAACTGCGCAACCACCAGTTCCGCTACTACGTCCTGGACTCGCCGATCATCTCCGACGGGCAGTTCGACGAGCTGCTGGGCGAACTTCAGCAGCTCGAGGACGACTACCCCGGGCTGGTCACGCCCGATTCGCCGACGCAGCGTGTCGGAGGCACGTTCTCGACCGAATTCACCGCGTACGACCACCTCGAGCGCATGCTCAGCCTGGACAACGTGTTCGACCGGGACGAGTTCCTGGCGTGGGTGGAACGCGTCGAGAAGGAGGTCGGGCAGACCGAGTTCCTGGCCGAGCTGAAGATCGACGGCCTGGCGATCAACCTCCTGTACGAAAACGGCCACCTCACCCGGGCCCTCACCCGCGGCGACGGCCGGACCGGGGAGGACGTCACGCTGAACGTCCGCACGCTCGACCAAGTCCCGGAAACGCTCACCGCCACCGACCAGTTCCCGGTGCCCGCCCTGGTCGAGGTGCGCGGCGAGGTCTATTTCCGCGTCGAGGACTTCCTCGAGCTGAACGCGAAGATGGTCGAGGCGGGCAAGCCGCCGTACGCGAACCCGCGCAACACCGCGGCCGGCTCGCTGCGGCAGAAGGACCCGAAGATCACGCGCGAGCGGCGCCTCCGGCTGATCTGCCACGGTCTCGGCAAGCGCGACGGCTTCGAGCCCCAGCGTCAGTCGGAGGCGTACGACGCGCTGGCGGCTTGGGGGCTACCGGTGTCGCCGCACAGCAAAGTCCTGACGTCGGCCGACGAACTCACCGCACACATCACCTACTGGGGTGAACACCGGCACGACGCCGAGCACGAGATCGACGGCGTGGTCATCAAGGTCGACAGGGTGGCGCTGCAACGGCGGCTCGGCACGACGTCACGCGCGCCACGGTGGGCGATCGCGTACAAGTACCCGCCCGAAGAAGCCATCACGACGCTGCTGGACATCCAGGTCAACGTCGGGCGGACCGGACGGGTGACCCCGTTCGCCGTCACCGAGCCGGTGAAGGTCGCGGGGTCGACCGTCGCGCGGGCCACCCTGCACAACCAGGAAGAGGTCAAGCGCAAGGGCGTGCTGATCGGCGACCGGATCGTCATCCGGAAGGCCGGTGACGTCATCCCCGAGGTGCTCGGGCCGGTGGTGGACGCGCGAACCGGTGACGAGCGCGAGTTCGTCATGCCCACCCACTGCCCGGCCTGCGGTACCGAACTCGCCTACCAGAAAGAGGGCGACAAGGACATCCGGTGCCCGAACAGCCGGTTCTGCCCTGCGCAGCTGCGAGAGCGTCTGTTCAGCCTGGCCGGGCGCGGCGCCTTCGACATCGAGGTCCTCGGGTACGAAGCGGCGGCTGCGCTGCTCGACGCGCGGGTGATCGCCGACGAGGGCGACGTCTTCGACCTCGACGAGGACAGTCTCGCCGAGGTGGAACTCTTCCGTACCAAAGCCGGCGAGTTGTCGGCGAACGCGCGGAAGCTGCTCGCCAACCTGGAGGTGGCGAAGGACCGGCCGTTGTGGAAGGTGCTGGTCGCTTTGTCGATCCGGCACGTCGGTCCGACCGCGGCGCAGGCACTGGCGCGAGAGTTCGGCTCGATCGAGCGCATCGAGCAGGCGACCGAGGAGGAGCTCGCGGACGTCGACGGCGTCGGCCCGACCATCGCGCGCGCGACGCAGGAGTGGTTCGAGGTCGGCTGGCACCGGGAGATCGTCGAAAAATGGCGACGCGCCGGCGTCCGGATGGAGGAGGAGCGCGACGACTCGATCCCGCGCAACCTCGAGGGCCTGTCGATCGTGGTGACGGGCTCGCTCGACGGCTTCTCCCGCGACGAGGCCAAGGAGGTCATCATGGCCCGCGGTGGCAAGGCCGCCGGGTCGGTCTCGAAGAAGACCGCTTTCGTCGTCGTCGGGGATTCGCCTGGTTCGAAATACGACAAGGCGGTTCAGCTCAAGGTGCCGGTGCTCGACGAAGGCGGCTTCCGCGTCCTGCTGGAGCAGGGCCCCGACGCGGCGCGGGAGGTGGCGCTGCCGGCCGGCGACGAGACCGCCGAAGGAGAGACTGGGGGATCGGATGGGTGAGGTCGAGATCCGGCCGCCGCGGGCCGAGGAATACGCCGCGGCGGGCGAGGTCACGGTCCAGGCGTACGAAGCCGACGGCCACCTGGCCGACGACGTCGGCTACGACGCGATGCTGCGTGACGTCGCGCGGCGGGCCGAGGCGGCTGAGGTTCTCGTCGCCGTGGACGGGGCGAGGAACGTGGTCGGCACCGTGACCATCGTGCGGCCCGGGTCGGAGTACGCCGAGATCTCGCGTCCGGGGGAGCTGGAGTTCCGGATGCTGGCGGTGGCGCCGTCGGCGCGTGGCCGCGGTGTCGGCGAAGCCTTGATCAAGGCTGTCTTCGACCACGCTCGTGCGCTCGGGCTCCGCAAGGTGGTGCTGAGCAGCCTCGACCGGATGCACAGCGCGCATCGGCTCTACGAACGTCTCGGGTTCACGCGCCTGGCCGAGCGAGACTGGCGGCCGTTCCCGCACATCACCCTCATCGCCTACCAGATCGACCTCTGACCTGGGCTTCGTCGAAAAAGGGACGAGCCCGTGGAAGGCTCGTCCCTTTTCGACGGCGTGCGGGGCTACCCGTCGAGGACGACCGCGACGATGCCGGCGAGGTGGGCGAGCCGGGCGACCTCGGCGGCGCGGAAGTTCGGGCCGCCGGGACGGGCGACGAGCAGCGCCTTGCCCGGCTTGCCGAGCGGGGTCGCGGCGAGCTCGGTGCCGAGCTCCTTCCACGTCTCCGGGATCCAGGCCTCCTCGCTGTCGAGAACCGTCGCGCGTTCGAGCGGCAGCCACGGCAGGTCGGTGATCGGGGTTTCCGGGGCGGCGCTGGACGAGGCCAGCCGGACCGCGCCCGTCTCCGAATGTTCGACGATCATCGCCCAGCCGGCGCGCACGATCCGGGGGACACCCTCGGCGAGGATGTCGAGGCCGGACTTCGGCTGCGCGGCGATCTCCTCGACGAGCTCGAGCTCGCGATGCGTGTCCAGGACGCCCGCGTAGGGACGGACCGCGTCCACTTCGACGCCCTCGACGCTCTCCGCCGCCGTGATCAGCGCGTCGGGCAAGCGGCCCGACGGAAGTTCGACCACCAGGTCGTCGACGGCGACTCCGCTGCCGCGCTCGACGACGTCCACGCTGAGGATGTCGGCGCCTACCGTGCCGAGCGCCGTGGCCACCGCGCCGAGGGTCCCCGGGCTGTCCGGAAGGAGGACCCGGATCAGGAACGACACCACGCGCCCCTCTCACCTCTGGCGTCCCAGCCTTGCCGTGGGACGCTCGATGCCGGTCGCCGATTGTGACAGACCTACTCGGCTCGCGGGACCTGCTGTCCGCCGGGCGGGATGTGAGCGTCGCCGGACGGCAGCCTGCCTGCGCCGGGCGTAACCCAGTCGAGTCCGCCCGCGCCGCCACCATAGACTTGCAGCTTCCGAGACAACCCGCACAGCACAACCCGGGAGTCACCCGCGTGCCCAACATTTCCCGAGACGAGGTCGCGCACCTCGCGAAGCTGGCCAGGCTGGCCGTGACCGACGACGAAATCGACGTCTTCGCCGGCCAGCTCGACCAGATCCTGGACTCGGTGGCCAAGGTGAGCGAGGTCGCCGCCGCCGACGTACCGCCCACGTCGCACGCCGTGCCGCTGACGAACGTCTTCCGACAGGACGTGGTCGTCCCCGGGCTCACGCAGCAACAGGCGCTGGCCGGTGCGCCGGCCGCCGAAGAGGGCCGTTTCCGGGTGCCGCGGATTCTGGGGGAAGAGCAGTGACCGAGCTCATCAAGCTGACCGCCGCGGAGCTGGCGGACAAGATCCACTCGCGCGAGGTGTCCGCGGTCGAGGTCACGCAGGCCCACCTGGACCGGATCGCCGAGGTCGACGACCACATCCATGCGTTCCTGCACGTCGACACCGAGGGCGCGCTGGCCGCGGCCAAGAAGGTCGACGAGGGCATCGCCGAAGGCAACGCGCCTGCATCGCCGCTGGCCGGTGTCCCGCTCGCGCTCAAGGACGTCCTGACCACCGAAGGCGTGCCGACCACCTGTGGTTCGAAAACGCTCGAAGGCTGGCTGCCGCCGTACGACGCGACTGTGACGCGCAAGCTGCGCGAGGCCGGTGTCGTCATCCTCGGCAAGACGAACATGGACGAGTTCGCCATGGGGTCGTCGACCGAGAACTCCGCGTACGGGCCCACGCACAACCCGTGGGACCACGCCCGCATCCCGGGCGGGTCGGGCGGTGGCTCGTCGGCGTCGATCGCGGCGTTCGAGGCCGCCATCGCGATCGGCACCGACACCGGCGGGTCGATCCGGCAGCCCGGGTCGGTCACCGGGACCGTCGGGGTCAAGCCGACCTACGGCGGGGTGTCGCGGTACGGCCTGGTCGCTTTTTCGTCCTCGCTCGACCAGGCCGGGCCCTGCGCGCGGACGGTGCTCGACGCCGCCCTGCTGCACGAGGTCATCGCCGGGTACGACCCGCGGGACTCGACGTCCATCGACGCGCCGGTGCCGCCGGTCGTCGCTGCGGCGCGCGAGGGCGCGAACGGTGACCTGAAGGGCGTCAAGGTCGGCGTCGTGAAGGAGTTCGGCGGCGACGGCTACCAGCCGGGCGTGCTGCGGTCGTTCCAGGCCGCGGTCGAGCAGCTGCGCGCGCTCGGGGCCGAGGTCGTCGAGGTCTCTTGTCCGCATTTCGTCTACGCGCTGCCCGCGTACTACCTGATCGCCCCGAGCGAGTGCTCGTCGAACCTCGCGAGGTTCGACGCCATGCGCTACGGCCTGCGCGTCGCCGACGACGGCACGCACAGCGCCGAAGAGGTCATGTCGCTCACTCGCGAGAAGGGCTTCGGCGCCGAGGTCAAGCGGCGGATCATGCTGGGCACCTACGCGTTGTCGTCCGGCTACTACGACGCCTACTACGGCTCGGCGCAGAAGGTGCGCACGCTCATCACGCGTGACTTCGACGCCGCCTTCGAGCAGGTCGATGTCCTCGTTTCGCCCACGACGCCGACCACGGCGTTCAAGATCGGCGAGCGCGTCGACGACCCGATGGCGATGTACCTCGCCGACCTGTGCACGATCCCGTCGAACCTGGCCGGCAACGCCGCGATGAGCGTGCCGAGCGGGCTGTCCGACGAGGACGGCCTGCCCGTCGGGCTGCAGATCATGGCCCCGGCGCTCGCCGACGACCGGCTCTACCGGGTCGGCGCCGCCTACGAGGCCGCCCGCGACGCCGCCGCCGGTGGGGCGCTCATCCACAAGGTCCCGGAGCTGGGAGGAACGAAGTGACTGCCGTGGCCGAGTTGATGGACTACGCCGACGTCGTCGAGCGGTTCGACCCGGTGCTCGGGCTCGAGGTCCACGTCGAGCTCAACACGAACACGAAGATGTTCTGCGGCTGCCCGAACGAGTTCGGCGGCGAGCCGAACACGAAGGTCTGCCCGACCTGCCTCGGCCTGCCCGGGGCGCTGCCGGCGGTCAACGGCAAGGCCGTCGAGGGGGCCATCCGGATCGGTCTCGCGCTGAACTGCGAGATCGCCGAGTGGTGCCGGTTCGCGCGGAAGAACTACTTCTACCCGGACATGCCGAAGAACTTCCAGACCTCGCAGTACGACGAGCCGATCGCCTTCAACGGCTACCTCGACGTCACGCTCGACGACGGCGAGGTCGTGCGCGTGGAGATCGAGCGCGCGCACATGGAGGAGGACACCGGCAAGTCGCTGCACGTCGGCGGCGCCACCGGGCGGATCCACGGTGCCGAACACTCGCTGCTCGACTACAACCGCGCCGGCGTGCCGTTGATCGAAATCGTGACGAAGCCGATCGAGGGCACCGGCGAGCGGGCGCCCGAGGTGGCGCGGGCCTACGTGAGTGCGCTGCGGGACCTGCTGCGCGCGCTCGACGTGTCCGACGTCCGGATGGACCAGGGCTCGCTGCGGTGCGACGCGAACGTCTCGCTGATGGCCAAGGACGCGACCGAGTTCGGCACCCGCACCGAGACGAAGAACGTCAACTCGCTGCGCAGCGTCGAGCGCGCCGTCCGCTACGAGATGACGCGGCAGGCGGCGATCCTCGCCGAGGGCGGTTCGATCAAGCAGGAGACGCGGCATTTCCAGGAGGCCGACGGCACCACGTCCTCGGGCCGGACGAAGGAGACCGCGGAGGACTACCGGTACTTCCCGGAGCCCGACCTGGTCCCGATCGCGCCGTCGCGCGAGTGGGTCGAGGAGCTGCGCGGGACGCTGCCGGAGATGCCGTCGGAGCGGCGGAAGCGGATCCAGCAGGAATGGTCGCTTTCCGACGAGGCCCTGCGTGACCTGCTGAACGTCGGCGCCGTCGACCTCGTCGCGGCCACCGTCGAGGCCGGCGCATCGCCGGACGACGCGCGTGGCTGGTGGGTCAACACCCTGGCCCAGGAGGCCAACGCCCGCGAGGTCGAGCTGGCCGAGCTGGCGATCACCCCGGCCCAGGTGGCCGAGGTGATCGGGCTAGTCACGTCCGGCGAACTGACGAACAAGCTGGCGAAGGAAGTCGTCCAGGGCGTGCTCGCCGGTGAGGGTGAGCCGCGGGAGGTCGTCGAGAAGCGCGGGCTGAAGGTCGTCTCGGACGACTCGGCGCTGCTCGCGGCGATCGACGAGGCCCTGGCGGCGCAGCCGGACGTCGCGGACAAGATCCGCGGCGGGAAGGTCGCCGCGGCGGGCGCCATCGTCGGCGCGGTCATGAAAGCGACCAAGGGGCAGGCCGACGCCAAGCGGGTGCGCGAACTGATCATCGAGCGCGTCGGTTCCTGACCGTTTTCATGACACAGCCGTTCTCCGTCAAAAGCGTCACCTGGCGCGAGTGGCTCGGCCTGGCGGCCGGGCTGCTCGCGCTGGGTTCGACGTTTCTGCCGTGGACCACGCTGACCGCCACCCGACCGGACATCGAGGGCATCCTCGCGCAGTTGCCCCACGGTGACGTCGTCCGCGACGCATGGCACTCGAGCTTCTTCGCCTGGTGCCCGCCGCTGCCGTTGCTGCTGGCCGGGCTGGTCGTGGTCGTTTTCGGGCGAATCCGGACCCTGCGCGTCAGCGGCCTGCCGCAGCTGTGGCTGGTGGTCGCCGCGGCGTCGCTGCTGCTGATGGCGCTGGGCTGGGCGACCCTGGACTGGGAGTTCGACGCCGACCAGCGCGGTATCTTCGAGGCCGCCGGGGTCGCCATCGAGCCCGGCCTCGGCCGGTACCTCGGGTTGTTCGCGGCACTGGTGTCCGGCGTTGCCTCTTTCCTGGACATGCGGGCGATGCGGGCCGAGAGCCGGCAGCCGCGGAAGACCCGCAGCAAAAGCAGCTGATCTTCGCGGCCACTTCGGTAAGAGTCCTGCCGCTGGAGAATTTCCGACCGGCTGCGCGAGTCGTCCGACCGGTGGATCGCAGCCGTTGACAACGTTGACATCGCGGTCGCCCGTTGCATGAGAAAGCGCTTTCTGGAACGGTCGGAGAGGTCAGCCCGGTCGTGGCGGCCGCCGTCCGCGGGTGCCCGGGCGGCGTGGATCGGCGTTGCTGGGGCGCCGGAGCCGTGGAGGGAGACCCGGGTTGGCTCAGGGAAAGCGCTTACGGGTGGCGGTCGTCGGGACCGGGGCCATCGCGGAAAGCCACCGGACCGCCTTCGAGGTCCACCACGAAGACGTCGACATCGTGGCCGCCGCCGACGTCGACGAGGCACGGGTCGCCGCGTTCTGCGCCGCGACCGACCACGCGAAGCCGTACCACGACCTGGGCACGCTGCTCGCCGAGCAGGAACCGGACCTCGTCTCGATCTGTACGCCGCCCAGCCTGCACGTCGAGCAGACGAAGAAGGCGCTCGAGAGCGGGGCCTGGGTCTGGTGTGAGAAGCCGCCGTGCCGGTCGCTCGCCGAGTACGACGAGATGACCGTCGCCGAGCGGGACGGCGGTCCGTACGCCGCCTTCGTCTACCAGCAGCGGTCCGGCTCGGCCACCGCGCACTTCCGTGAGCTGCTCGCCGGCGGGGAGCTGGGGCGCCCGCTCGTCGCGCACTGCCAGACCACCTGGTACCGCGATGCCGTCTACTACGCGGTGCCGTGGCGGGGACGCTGGGAGACCGAGGGTGGCGGCCCGGCCATGGGCCACGGCATCCACCAGATGGATCTGCTGCTCCACCTGCTCGGCGACTGGGCCGAGGTGCGGGCGATGACCGCTCGGCTCGTGCACGACGTCGAGACCGAGGACGTCTCCACCGCACTGGTCCGGTTCGAATCGGGCGCGCTCGCGACCGTCGTCAACAGCGTGCTCTCACCGGACGAGGTGAGCCGGATCCGGATCGACTGCGAGCGCGCCACCGCGGAGCTCACCCACCTCTACGGATACGGCGTCAAGGACTGGCGCTACACGCCGGCGCCGCACGTCGGCGGGGAGGCCGCCGAGCGGTGGCACACCCCGGCCGCCGACGTCGACAGCTCGCACGCCGCCGCGTTCGCGCCGGTCCTCGCCGCCTACCGGGCCGGGCGGCGGCCGCCGTGCAGCGGGGACGACGGGCGGCAGGTTCTCGAGTTCATCGCCGCGCTCTACAAGTCCGCGTCCACCGGGCTCGGCGTGCGCCGCGGGGAGATCGGGCCCGGCGACCCCTTCTACCGCTCCATGGCGGGCGACCAGGCAGGAGGCCGCGGATGAGCGCGACGATCACGGTGACCCACCGGCACGGCGAGCACGTGGCCGTCGAGGCGGGCGGCGTCCAGCTGATGCCCTATGTGTACAAACCCGACCCGGTGGCCTTCGAGTCGCGCAAGCCCTACGCCCACCCGCTGCGGACCCTCGGCGGCCGGCCCGTCAGCGGCTACCGGCCCGCCGACCACCGCTGGCACAAGGGCCTGCAGATGACCGCGAGCCACCTGTCCGGGCAGAACTTCTGGGGCGGGCACACCTACGTCCCCGGTGACTGGTACCAGGAGCTGCCCGACCGCATCGGCTCGATGCGGCACGACGAATTCACCGCCTTCACCGTCGAACGCGACCGGCTGAGCTTCACCGAGGGCCTCACCTGGGTCGCCAACGGCGGAGAGGAGTGGGCGCGGGAGCGGCGCGACATCGTCGTCCACTCCGTCGAACCGGAGCTGGGGTCCTGGGCGCTCGACTGGGGGATCGAGCTGACGAACATCCGCGACACCGCGCTCGTGTTCGGCAGCCCGACCACCGCGGGCCGCGAGCTGGCCGGGTACACCGGGCTGCACTGGCGGGGGCCCCGGGACTTCGGCGGTGGCCGCGTCCTCGGCCCCGGCGACCTCGAAGGCGAGGCCATGATGGGCACGCAGGCGCCGTGGCTCGCGTTCGTCGGCGAGCACGACGGCGTCGACGCGCATTCGACGCTCGTCTTCGCCCATGCGCCCGAGAACGACAAGGCGATCCACGAGTCGCATTGGTTCGTCCGGTCGGGGGACCAGCCCATGGTCGCCTTCTCGTGGGCGTTTTTCGACGAATTCGACCTGCCGCCGGGCGAGAGCTTCACCTACCGCTACCGGATCGTCGTCGCCGACGGGGTCTGGGACCGCGACCGGGTCGCCCGCTACCTCGACGGGCACGGCTGGTCATGAACGATTTTCCGCTACCGGGTGGCATCGGCGTCTCGCACCTGCGCGCCTACGACTGGGCGGCCGAGGACGGCGTCTGCGGGGGCAGTCCGCACGTCCACCTCGCCTGCACCGAGGCCTACGTCGTCACCGGGGGCCGGGGCGCGGTCCAGACTCTGAGCGGTGACGGCTACGCGGAGACGCCGCTGTCAGCCGGGGTCATCGCGTGGTTCGCGCCCGGCACCGTACACCGGATGGTGCAGGACGACGGCCTGCGCGTCACGGTCCTCATGCAGAACAGCGGGCTGCCGGAGGCCGGGGACGCCGTCTTCACGTTCCCGCCCGACGTGCTCGCCGACCCGGCCGCCTACGCCGAGGCCGCGGCGTTGCCGAAAACCGACCACGCCGCTCGGCAACGCCGTGACCTGGCCGTTCGCGGGTACCTGCCGCTGCGGGAGGCCCTGCGGGACGGCGATCCGGAACCGCTGCGGGCGTTCCACCGGGCGGCCGTCGCGCTCGTCGCGCCGAAGGTCGCAGAGTGGATACCGCGCTGGCAGGCCGGGGCGTTGCGGGCCGCCGAGCTGACCGGCGCCCATCTGAAGGCGCTCGCCGACGGCGACGGGAGCCACCTCGACCGGTCCGGCCTGCGGGTCGCGACGCCGTCGAACCCGGACGGCTACGGCATGTGCGGGCGCCGCACCGAATACGACATCCCGCTCGACCAGGAAGGCTTGCAGTGATGAACCAGTCCAGCATCGGAGTGCTGCTCAACGGGGTGACGGGCCGGATGGGCTACCGGCAGCACCTGCTCCGGTCGGTCCTGGCGATCCGCGAACAGGGCGGTGTCGCCCTGCCGGACGGCAGCCGCGTCCAGCTCGAGCCGATCCTCGCCGGGCGCAACGCCGCGAAGCTCAAGGACCTCGCCGACCGGCACGGCCTGACGGCGTGGACCACCGACACCGACTCCGCGCTGCAGGACGTCGAGATCTACTTCGACGCGCAGCTGACGTCCGCGCGGGAGCCGTCGGTGCGAGCGGCGATCGCGGCGGGCAAGCACATCTACGCCGAAAAGCCGCTCGCCGAGACGCTCCCGGCGGCGCTGGAGCTGGCCGGCCTCGCGCGGGACGCCGGGATCTGCCACGGCGTCGTGCACGACAAGCTGTTCCTGCCCGGGCTGCTCAAGCTGCGGCGGCTGGTCGACGGCGGGTTCTTCGGGCGGATCCTGTCGGTGCGCGGCGAGTTCGGCTATTGGGTGTTCGAGGGCGACTGGCAGGAGGCGCAGCGCCCGAGCTGGAACTACCGCGCCGAGGACGGCGGCGGGATCGTGCTCGACATGTTCTGCCACTGGAACTACGTGCTCGAGAACCTCTTCGGCCGCGTTTCGGCGGTGACGGCCAAGGCGGTGACGCACATCCCGCGCCGCTGGGACGAACAGGGCGAGGCGTACGCGGCGACGGCGGACGACGCCGCGTACGGCATCTTCGAGCTCGAGTCGGGGGTCATCGCGCAGATCAACTCGTCCTGGTCGACGCGGGTCTTCCGCGACGAGCTGGTCGAGTTCCAGGTCGACGGCACCGAAGGCAGCGCGGTCGCCGGGCTGCGGCGGTGCCGCGTCCAGCACCGCTCGGCGACGCCCAAGCCGGTCTGGAACCCGGACCTGCCGGCCACCGAACCCTTCCGCGACCAGTGGCAGGAAGTGCCGGACAACGCCGAGTTCGACAACGGCTTCAAGGCGCAGTGGGAGGAGTTCGTGCGTGACGTCGTCGCCGGGCGGCAGCACCGGTACGACTTCTTCTCGGCCGCCCGGGGGTTGCAGGTGGCGGAAGCCGGGCTGACGTCGTCCGCTGAAGGGCGGCGGGTGGAGCTGAAGCCACTGAGCTGACCGGCTGCCGGGGAGGCGGTGGGCCGGGGAGGCGGCGGGCCGCCCCGGCTCCGGTGGGCGATGGACGGCGGGTCTGGCCGCAGTCGGTTTCGGCGAGGGGGGCGCTCTGGCCAGTCGTCGTTTATCGGCGACGGGCGGTGCGGGTCTGCCGTGGTCGTTTGTCGGCGATGGCGGCGCGGGTCTGGCCGTGGTCGTTTATCGGCGACGGCGGCGCGACCTGAGTGCGGTCGATTGTCGGCGACCGCGGCGCGGGTCCGGTGTGGTCGTTTATCGGCGACAGGGGCGGTGCGGGTCCGGCCGTGGGTCGATTATCGGCGACAGACGGAAACGCGCAGGTCAGTCCTTGCCGTTGCCGCCGCCGGAGGTGGCCGGGGTGATCAGGACGACGCGGTCGTCGCTGGAGACCGGGGTGCCGCCATCCTTGTTGACCGTGCCCGCCACCGCCAGCTGGGGATTGATCATGCTCATGCCGGCCAGCCGCCCGTACGTCACCGGCGGCTTGCCGGTCTTCCCGTCGAGGCTGACCGTCGGCTTGCCGCTGATCGCGCCGTCCGGGCTCACCGGCAGGTTCTGCAGGTTGCCGGCCAGGGACGTGCCGACCGAGAGGGAGCCGTTGGCGTCGACGAAGTCGGCGCAGCCCGCGACGCCCGGCTTGTCCGTCCACGTCCACGCCGGCGTCGTCAGCGGCTGGCCGGGCTGGATCCGGTAGAGGGCGTCCTTGTCGGCGAGGCGGTCGGTGACCCAGACGCGGCCGCCGTCGGCCGACGCGCACACCCCGCCCGGCGCGTGCAGGCCGGCCGCCACCACGAGCGAGCCGTTCGGGTTGCCCGCCGCGGCCTTGCCGGACGTGTCGATCCGCAGCAGCTTCCCGGCGAGGGAGCTCGGGTTGGCCGCGGCGTTCGGGTCGCCCGCGTCGCCGGTCGCGACCAGGAGCGCGCCCCGGTTGTCCGTGCCGATCGTGCCGCGGTTGCCGGACGCGCCCTTCGGGATGCCGGTGAGCACCGGTTTGGGCGGCTGGCCCTGGGCGAACCGGACGACCCGGTTGTCGGTCGCGGTCGTGACGTAGGCGAAGACCAGCTGGTCCTCGACGTACGACGGCGACAGCGCGAGCCCGGTCAGGCCGCCGTCGCCGGCCGCCTGGACGTCGAGCTTCGCGAAGTCCGTCGCGTCCTTGCCTGCCGTCGCCAGCAGGACGCGACCGCTCTTGCGCTCGCCGGCCAGCGCGGTCGGCGTGGAGCCGTCACCCGGCAGGCCGGCCACCGCGGCGACGGTGTCCAGGCACGTCGCGATCACCGACGGGTCGAAGTCCTTGCAGCCCTGCGGCGGCGGCACGGGCGCGGCGGATTGGCCCGGGCGTGCCTGCTTGGGGTCGCTGCCGGAGTCCGCGCCGGGGCCCTGGACCTCGGGCGGCGACTCGGGGCTCGGGACGGGCGCGGGGCTGAACGTCTGGCCGGCCGCGGTGTCGTCGAACCGCGCGCACCCAGTAGGCAGCAGGACGCCGCAGGCCAAGATCGCCAGCAGGGCCGAGCGGTAGCGGGTGCGCATGATCCCCCAGCCTAGGGGCCGGTGCGTGAACCATGGGTGAGTACTCCTCGATTACGTTGGGGATCATGACGCTGACCGTGCTGGTGCCCGACGACGAGGGCATGACCGTGCTCGCCGAGGTCCCGCGGGTCCTGCCCGTGCGCTACCAGTGGGGCGAGCCGGTGCCGCCCGAGGCCGCGAAGGCCCAGGTGCTCATCCCCGGCAAGCACCCGCCGGGCGAGCAGCTGTGGCGCACGCTGCCGAACCTGAAGCTGATCCAGCTGCTGTCCGCCGGCGCCGAGGACTGGGTCGGCAAGGTGCCCGACGGCGTCCTGCTCTCCACCTGCCGCGGTGCGCACGGCGGGAGCACGGCCGAGTGGGTCGTCGCCGCGCTGCTGTCGATGTACCGGAAGCTGGACGTGTTCGCCGTGGCGCAGCGCGAAGGCCGCTGGGAGCGGCAGACGGCGGACACGCTGCAGGGCAAGCGCGTGCTCGTCGTCGGCGCCGGCGACCTCGGGCAGCACCTGCGGCGCCGGCTCGAGCCGTTCGACGCGCGCTGCACGATGGTCGGGATGACCGCGCGGGAGGGCGTGCACGGTGTGCGTGAGCTGCCCGGGCTGCTCGAGCTGCACGACGTCGTGGTGCTGATGGTGCCGCTGACGTCCCGCACGCGGGGGATGGTCGACGCGGAGTTCCTGGCCCGGATGCGCGACGGCGCGGTGCTGGTCAACGTCTCGCGCGGCGCTGTCGTGGACACCGACGCTCTTGTCGCCGAATTGACCACGGGCCGGTTGCGGGCGGCTCTCGACGTCACCGACCCCGAACCGCCGCCCGCCGGGCACCCGCTGTGGACGGTGCCCGGGCTGCTGCTGACGCCGCACGTCGGCGGGGCCGTCCGCGGGGTTCGTGGTCGTTCTTACGCCGTCGCCGCGGCCGAGATCGCCCGGTACGCCGGCGGCGAGCTGCCGGACAACCTGGTGCACGGCGAATACTGAGCTCGCCAGGCCCGCGGCGATCCCCTAACCTGCGCGGGTGAGCAGTGGAGACGACTTTTCGCAGCAGCCCACCAGCCTCCTGTCGGGCGTCGAGGACGATCGGTCGGACGACACGCCGCGCCAGGGCGGGCTGGGGCTGGGCCTGCTGATTCTGCGGCTGGCGCTCGGCGTGACCATGGGCGCGCACGGGCTGCAGCACCTGTTCGGCCTGTTCGGCGGGCCGGGCATCGGCGGGTTCGCGCGGGTGCTGGAGACGTTCGGCTACCACAAGCAGACGACGCTGCTGTCGTGGATCACCGGGGTCACCGAGGTCGGCGGCGGGGTGCTGGTGATCGTCGGGCTGTTCACGCCGCTGGCCGCGGCCGGGTTGCTCGGGGTGGCGGCCAACGCGGTGTACGCGAAGTTCCACGGCGGGTTCTTCGAGGGCTCGGGGCAGGGGTTCGAGTTCGAGCTGCTGCTGGGGCTCTCGGCGCTGAGCCTGCTGTTCACCGGCGCCGGGCCGATTTCGCTGGAGCGGAACACGCCCTGGCGGAAGCGGCCGTTGCCGCTGGGACTGGTGTCGCTGCTGCTCGCCGCCGCGGCGACCGTCGTGGTCATCGTCTTGACGCGGTAGCCGGGGGACGACTCGGCGGGGCGGCTCCGGCCTCCGCGACGCCGGAAAACTGTCGGTGGGCGCCGGTAATGTTGAAATCGGAGGTCCCCCAGGGGGCCGAGGTCTTGGTGTGCCGAAAAATCGCCTGGTGGAGCGGAAAAGGCCGCCCCGGGAAACCCGGGACGGCCTTCTCGAACCAGCCTGGCTTACTTGTTCACGTCGCGGACCGCGCCCGTGTCCGCCGACGTCGCCATCCGGGCGTACGCGCGCAAAGCCGCCGTCACCGGGCGCTGGCGGTCCTTCGGCTGCCACGGCCGCTCGGACGCCTCCATCTTCGCCCGGCGCTCCACCAGGACCTCCGGCTCCACCAGCAGCTCCAGCCGGCGCTCGTGGACGTCCAGCAGGATCCGGTCGCCGTTCTCCACCAGGCCGATCAGGCCGCCCGCGGCCGCCTCCGGGGAGATGTGGCCCACCGAAATGCCCGACGACCCACCGGAAAAGCGGCCGTCCGTGATCAGGGCGCACTTCTTGCCGAGGCCGGAGCCCTTGAGGAACGCCGTCGGGTGCAGCATCTCCTGCATGCCCGGGCCGCCCGCCGGGCCCTCGTAGCGGATCACCAGGACCTCGCCCGGCTGGATCTCCTTCTTCAGGATCGCCGACACCGCTTCCTCCTGGCTCTCCAGGACGCGCGCCGGGCCCTCGAAGTGCCACAGGTCCTCGTCGATGCCCGCGGACTTGATCACCGCGCCGTTCTCCGCGAGGTTTCCGCGGAGGATCGCCAGGCCGCCGTCCTTCGTGTACGCGTGCTCGACATCCCTGATGCAGCCGCCGGCAGCGTCGGTGTCCAGGGACGACCAGCGGTTCGACGTCGAGAACGCCTGGGTCGTGCGGACCCCGCCCGGCGCCGCGTGGAAGAGCTCGAGAGCGGCGGCAGACGGCGACGAAGCCCGGATGTCCCACTCCGAAAGCCACGATTCGAGGTCACGCGAGTGCACCGACCACACGTCCGTGTTGAGCAGGCCGCCGCGGTACAGCTCGCCGAGGATCGCCGGGATTCCGCCCGCGCGGTGGACGTCCTCCATGTGGTAGTCGGAGTTCGGCGCCACCTTCGACAGGCACGGCACGCGGCGGCCGATCGCGTCGATGTCGGCGATCGTGAAGTCGACCTCGCCCTCCTGGGCGGCCGCGAGGATGTGCAGCACCGTGTTCGTCGAACCGCCCATCGCCATGTCGAGGGCCATCGCGTTCTCGAACGCCGCCTTCGACGCGATCGAACGCGGCAGGACCGAGTCGTCGTCGTTTTCGTACCAGCGGCGGCACAGCTCGACGACCGTGCGCCCGGCCTGCTCGAACAGCGCGCGGCGCGCGGCGTGCGTCGCCAGCGTCGAGCCGTTGCCGGGAAGCGACAAACCGAGGGCTTCGGTGAGGCAGTTCATCGAGTTCGCGGTGAACATGCCCGAGCACGAACCGCACGTCGGGCACGCCGAACGCTCGACGACGGCCAGCCCGTCCTCGTCGACCTCGGGGCTCGCCGACGCCGCGATCGCGGTGATCAGGTCGGTCGGGGCCTGGGCGACGCCGCCGACGACGACCGCCTTGCCGGCCTCCATCGGGCCGCCCGAGACGAACACCACCGGGATGTTCAGCCGCATCGCCGCGTTGAGCATGCCCGGGGTGATCTTGTCGCAGTTGGAGATGCACACCAGCGCGTCGGCCTGGTGCGCGTTGACCATGTACTCCACCGAGTCGGCGATGATCTCGCGCGAGGGCAGCGAGTAGAGCATGCCGGAATGGCCCATGGCGATGCCGTCGTCGACGGCGATCGTGTGGAACTCGCGCGCGACGCCGCCCGCTTCCTTGACCGCGTCCGCGACGATCTCGCCGAGGTCCTTGAGGTGCACGTGGCCGGGCACGAACTGCGTGTAGGAGTTGGCGATCGCGACGATCGGCTTGCCGAAGTCGCTGTCGGTCATGCCCGTGGCGCGCCAGAGCGAGCGCGCGCCCGCCGCGTTGCGGCCGTGGGTGGTGGTCCGGGAACGGAGAGGCGGCACGGGAACTCCCAGGTCAAAGGGTGGCCGGCGAAACTGGTAGGACCAATTTACGCCGTCGGGTTCCCAGCAAACGCCGCGGGGTTACTCGCTCGCCGGTGTCCCGGGCTTGATGTCCTCGGCCTGCAGCACCCCGCTCGGGTCGGCGATCAGCCCTTCGCTGACCAGCGACAGCACCGGCAGGTGCCGGGTCCGCACGGTCGGCAGCGGCACCTTCGTATCGTCCTGCAGCACCGCCTGCACGCGGGACTTCTTCGTGATCGCGAGCCCCTTCAACGCCGACCACGGGATGTCGCGGTGGCCGAACACCGTGCGGACCGCCAGCCCCGAGCGCGTCGCGACGGTGCGGTGGCGGACCACGAACACCGCCAGCGCGATGGGGAAGAGGTAGAGCCACTGCAGGTACGGGATCTCCCCGAGCGCGATCGGCGTCACGCAGATCGTCAGGAGGGCGATCGCCATGAACGACGTGCGGGGGACGCGGAAGACGGCCTTCCGGCCTTCGTCCTGCTGTTTTTCGGCCACGGAGAAATGGTGCACCGCGCGCACGCCGGGCTCGAACCCGGGTCGCGCCGGTGTGACCCACGTCCACGATGCGGACACGTCATCCCGCAGAGTTGACACCCGCGGGGCGTTCGGTCTAGCGTCATCGCCGTGACACCGCTGACCGGCCTCGTACTTCCCAAGCGCGTCGACGCTTAGGGAAGACTTTCCGCTGCGTCGACGCGCGAACCCTCGTGCGACCTTACGGTCGGCGAGGGTTTTTTGTTGCCCAAGGGAAGAGATTCCCGGCCCCACCGCACAAAACCGACCCGAACGAGTGACACCGAGACCCACGAGGCAGATCCGATGACCAGTGCGACGTCGCGCAGCGACGCGAAGCCCGGGCCGACGCCCGGAACGCCCGGAGCACGTCCGAAGCCGGCCCCTCCGGCGGGAACGCCGGTGCGCGTCACCGGCGCGCAGTCCCTCGTGCGCTCGCTCGAGGCCGTCGGCGCCGAGGTGGTCTTCGGGATTCCGGGCGGCACCATCCTGCCCGCCTATGACCCGCTGCTCGACTCGACGAAGGTCCGGCACGTCCTGGTCCGCCACGAGCAGGGCGCCGGCCACGCTGCCACCGGCTACGCGCAGGCCACCGGCAAGGTCGGCGTCTGCATGGCCACCTCGGGCCCCGGCGCGACCAACCTGGTCACCCCGCTCGCCGACGCGAACATGGACTCGGTCCCGGTCGTGGCCATCACCGGCCAGCAGTCGCGCGCGCTGATCGGCACCGACGCGTTCCAGGAAGCCGACATCTGCGGCATCACCATGCCGATCACCAAGCACAACTTCCTCGTCACCGACCCCGCGGACATCCCGCGGACCATCGCCGAGGCGTTCCACCTGGCCGCGACGGGCCGGCCCGGCCCCGTCCTGGTGGACATCCCCAAGGACGTGCTGCAGGAGATGACCTCGTTCTCCTGGCCGACGGAGCTGCGCCTCCCGGGCTACCGCCCGACGCTGCGCCCGCACGGCAAGCAGGTCCGCGAAGCCGCGAAGCTGATCGCGAAGTCGCGGCGCCCGGTGCTCTACGTCGGTGGCGGCGTGATCAAGGCCGAAGCGCACGAGCAGCTGAAGCAGCTCGCCGAGCTGACGAACATCCCGGTCGTCACCACGCTGATGGCGCGCGGCGCGTTCCCCGACTCGCACCCGCAGCACCTCGGCATGCCGGGCATGCACGGCTCGGTCGCCGCGGTCGCCGCCATGCAGCGCGCGGACCTGCTGATCGCGCTCGGCGCCCGGTTCGACGACCGGGTCACCGGCCAGCTGTCCTCGTTCGCGCCGGACGCCGCGGTCGTGCACGCCGACATCGACCCGGCCGAGATCTCCAAGAACCGCAAGGCCGACGTCCCGATCGTGGGTGACTGCAAGGAAATCATCGGCGAGCTCATCACCGCCGTGAAGACGGAGTTCGACCACAGCGGCCGTCCGGACCTCGCCGACTGGTGGACCCAGGCCGACGACTGGCGCAAGACCTACCCGGCCGGCTACGAATGGCCCGACGACGGTTCGCTGTCGCCGCAGTACGTCATCGAGCGGATCGGCGAGCTCGTCGGCCCGGACGCCGTGTACGCCGCCGGTGTCGGCCAGCACCAGATGTGGGCCGCGCAGTTCGTCAAGTACGAAAACCCGCGCACCTGGATCAACTCCGGCGGCCTCGGCACCATGGGCTACGCCGTGCCCGCCGCGATGGGCGCGCAGTTCGGCGTCCCGGACACGCCGGTGTGGGCGATCGACGGTGACGGCTGCTTCCAGATGACCAACCAGGAGCTGGCCACCTGCGCCATCGAGGGCGCGCCGATCAAGGTCGCCGTCATCAACAACGGCAACCTGGGCATGGTCCGGCAGTGGCAGAACCTCTTCTACTCGGAGCGGTACTCCAACACCGACCTGGGGACGCACAAGCACCGCATCCCGGACTTCGTCCTGCTGGCCGAGGCGCTCGGCTGCGCCGGCCTGCGCTGCGAGACGAAGGAGGACGTCGACGCCACCATCCGCCGCGCGATGGAAATCAACGACCGCCCCGTCGTGATCGACTTCGTCGTGGGGAAGGATGCCCAGGTGTGGCCGATGGTCGCCGCGGGCACCGGCAACGACGAGATCATGGCGGTCCGGGGCATCCGACCGCTGTTCGACGACGACGAGGTTTCGGTCGAAACCACCGAGGCCGCCGCGGAAGCCGCCGGAGAGGGTGAGCGCTGAGATGAGCGTCCACACGCTGAGTGTCCTGGTCGAGAACAAGCCGGGTGTGCTCGCGCGCGTCTCGGGCCTGTTCTCCCGCCGCGGGTTCAATATCGAGTCCCTCGCCGTCGGGCCCACGGAAAACCCCGAGGTGTCCCGCATGACGATCGTGGTCGCCGTGGAAGAGCTACCGCTCGAACAGGTGACGAAGCAGCTCAACAAGCTGGTCAACGTGATCAAGATCGTCGAGCTGGAGCAGTCGACCGCCGTGCAGCGCGAACTGCTGCTGGTGAAGGTGCGCGCCGACAACACCGTGCGCAGCCAGGTCCTCGAAACCGTCCAGCTCTTCCGTGCGAAGGTGGTGGACGTGTCCCCGGAGGCGCTCACCGTCGAGGCGACCGGGACGTCGGACAAGATCGGCGCCCTGCTGCGGATGCTGGAGCCGTATGGCATCCGCGAACTCGTGCAGTCCGGCATGGTCGCGGTGGGTCGCGGCGCCCGTTCGATCACCGCTACATCACCGCGTTAAGACGTAAGTCAGGAAAGGAAGCAGTACCCCCATGGCAGTGGAAATCTTCTACGACGACGACGCCGACCTCTCGATCATCCAGGGGCGCAAGGTCGCTGTCATCGGCTACGGCAGCCAGGGCCACGCCCACTCGCTGAGCCTGCGCGACTCCGGCGTCGACGTCCGCATCGGCCTGCCCGAGGGGTCCAAGTCGCGGGCGAAGGCCGAGGAGCAGGGCCTGCGCGTGCTCACCCCGGCCGAGGCGTCGGCCGAGGCCGACCTGATCATGATCCTGGCGCCCGACACCAAGCAGCGCTTCATCTACGAGCAGGACATCGCCCCGAACCTCAAGGACGGCGACGCGCTCTTCTTCGGGCACGGCTTCAACATCCGCTACGACCTGATCAAGCCGCCGGCCAACGTCGACGTCGCGATGGTCGCCCCGAAGGGCCCGGGCCACCTGGTCCGCCGCCAGTTCGTCGACGGCAAGGGCGTCCCGGCGCTCATCGCCGTCGAGCAGGACGCCTCCGGCAACGCCCAGGCGCTCGCGCTCTCCTACGCGGCCGCCATCGGTGGCGCCCGCGCCGGCGTCATCAAGACGACGTTCACCGAGGAGACCGAGACCGACCTCTTCGGCGAGCAGGCCGTGCTCTGCGGTGGCGCGTCCGCGCTGGTGCAGACCGGTTTCGAGGTGCTCACCGAGGCCGGCTACGCCCCGGAGATCGCCTACTTCGAGGTGCTGCACGAGCTGAAGCTGATCGTCGACCTCATGTACGAGGGCGGCATCGCGCGCCAGCGCTACTCGATCTCCGACACCGCCGAGTACGGCGACCTGACCCGCGGCCCGCGCGTCATCTCGCCGGCGGTCAAGGAAGAGATGAAGAAGATCCTCGGCGAGATCCAGGACGGCACGTTCGCCCGCGAATGGGTCGCCGAGGACGAGGCCGGGCGGCCGAACTTCACCAAGCTCGAGGAGCAGGGCAACCAGCACCCGATCGAGGCGACCGGCAAGAAGCTGCGCGACCTGATGTCGTGGGTGGACCGGCCGATCACCGAAACCGCCTGATTCCAGCCCACTCGAAGGGGACGCCCGCCGCGGGCGTCCCCTTCAGTGCGTTCGGTGCCCGGGTCGCTACGCTGGTGACATGAGTGAGCAGCCGGTCGACGACAAGGCGCACATCCGGCACCACCTCGACTTCACGAAGGCCGAGTGGATCCGGGCCGAGCCCGAAGGCGTCACCCTCGACGACTGCGTCGAGTACGCCTTCATCGAGCACACCGACGGCGTCACCTACACGGCGATGCGGCAGTCCGCGAAGCCGGACGGGGTGATCCTCGTCTTCACGCCGGGGGAGTGGGACGCGTTCGTCAAGGGCGTCCGCGACGGCGAGTTCGACCTGCCCGAGGACCTCGCCGACGCTTAGAGCTTCGCCACCAGCTCGGGGATCCGGCCGAGGTCGCCGGCGATGCCCAGGTGGTCGCCGTAGTCGCGGGATTCGACGACCAGGCCGCCCGAGATCCGCATGGCGAAGATGTTCGCGATCCGGACCGGCTTCCCGCCGTACTCGCCCTGGTAGGCGAACTCGCCGATCAGCACCTCCGGGTCGGTGCCGTGGTAGGTGACCAGGTCCGCGACGGCGAACTGGGGGTTCATCGCCTTGCCCGCGGCGAAGTGCGCCCGCAGCTCCTCGCGCGTGCGCACCACTTCGGAGCCCGGCAGGAACGGGTGCGTGACGTGGGTTTCCTCCGCGTACAGCTCCGGCAGCTCGTCCCAGCGGCCGCCGGCGACGCCGTGCACGAGCCGCTCGAACGCCGTGTTCCCGCTCTCCGGCGTCACCGGGGACAGTTCGCACGGCGGCGCCTGCTCGTACGCCTTGACGAGCTGGTCGACGCCGTCGCGGATGACGGCCAGCCGCAGGTAGTCGTGGTAGTCGCGGGAGTGGACGATGAGGCCGTCGCGGACGCGCAGCACCTGGATGTTGGCCGTCGTGATCGTCCGGCCGGTTTCCACGGATTCGGCGTCGTAGTCGTATTCGGCGACGATCACTTCCGGGTCCGTCGTCTCGTGGACGACGACGTTCTTGCGCTTGAGCCGCAGCGCCCCGGCCAGAACCCCGGCGAACCGCTCGTGGACCGCGTCGCGGCCGACCAGGCGGGTCGGCCGCGGGACCGCCTGCGGGTGCTCGACGACGGTGTCCTCGGCGTAGAGCGCGGACAGCTCGCTGAAGCGTCCTTCGCTGATGCCGTCGGACAACGCGGTGAAGACGTCGCGGGGTGAGTTCATGCGATCCTCCCAGGGGCAAAACGGAGTCTGTAGTCCGTCTCTGAAGATACGGACTACATACTCCGGTTGTCTACTGGAGCAGGTCCCGCGCGGCCGGCTGCCCGCACACCTCCGCCCACGTCTGCGGCGTGCCGTCGAAGATCGCGTCCCGCGCCGTGGGGTCGGCGCCGTTTTCGAGGAGGGTGCGCATGACGTCGAGATGGCCGGACTGCGCGGCCAGGTGCAGGGCCGTGACGCCCTCGCCGTGGTTCGGGCCGCCGAACGTGCCACGCAAGTTCACGTCGGCGCCGAGGTCGAGCAGCGTCCGGACGGCGGCGAGCTTGCCCTGCGCCGCCGCCCAGGCCAGCGCGGTGCCGCGGTAGACGTCCGCGTCCACGTCGGCGCCGCGGGCGACCAGGGTGCGCAGGGCTTCGGTGCGGTCGTTGCGGGCCGCCCAGGCGAGGGCTTCGTTCCGGACTTCGGCGGGGTCGTCGGTCGGCTGCCAGGCCGGGAAACCGCTGTGGGGGCGGTAAAAACCGCGGTGGGCGCCGCCGCGGCCCGACGTCAGGAGGTCGTCGACGGCCTCGATGTCGCCGAGGCCGGCCGCGACGCGCAGGTTGCCCGGCGCGCGGCTGTGCGCGGCCAGGGTTTCCGCGGCTTCGCGGTGGCCCCAGAACAAGGCGACGACCAGGGGAGTGCCGCCGTCGCCGCGGGCCGGGACGTCGACGGGGGCGCCGTGCCGCAGGAGCAGGTCGAGCAGGCGCGGCAGGTTGCTGTAGGCCGCCTGGTGCAGGGGTGTCCAGCCGTGGACGTTGCCGCGGGCCGGGTCGGCGCCGTGGTCGAGGAGGACCCGGGTGAGCCGTTCGTCGTGCGTGGCGCCGGCCATGCCGAGCAGGTCGTTGCCGTTGGTGCCGCGCGCGTCGACGAGTCCGGGGAACTCGCCGAGCAGCGTTTCGAGCTGCTCGGGATCCCGGGCCTCGATCGCCCGGTACGCGCGCGCGAACGGCTCGCCACTGTCCACAAGAGACTTCACGTGGTCGCGGAGTGCTTTCCAGGAACCGAAACCGTGCTCGCGCGCGACGACCGCGCGGGCGCCGTCGCGGGTGAGGGGCTGGCCCCAGCGGTCGAACGGCTCTTTCGCGCCGGGCGTGTCGTCCTCGGCCGAGGCGAGCAGCCCGAGCGCGCGTTCGGCGTAGTAGCCGACGTCCTGGTGGTACGGGTGCTGCAGGGTGTTCCCGTGCTCGGTGACGCGCCGGACGTAGGCCTGCAGCTTCGGCCAGCTCGGGAACCCGTGGTCCCTCGCGATGCGGAACTGCGCTTCGGCGAGTTTGACGCCTTCGGCGCGCGCGAGGTCCTTCGCGCGCTTGCGCAGCTGGTCCAGGCTCGGTTTCGCGGGCAACGTGCCCATGGTGCCTCCTTCCCTCGTCGCCCGTGGTCCGCCGGCACCGGGCAGGAAGAAGGTGCGGAGCTGGTGGTGCGGTGAAGCGGGGGTGGGCTCGGCCCTTTCCGCGGACGGGACGCGGCCCGCACCGCGCCCCGCCACCCTACCCCGGAACCCGGATCTCGCGTGTTCCCAGCGGAATCACCCGTGCTTGAAGGGGCATCACGCGTGCTTGCCGGGGCATCATGCGTGATTGGGCGGGCATCGCGGTGATGCCCGCCCCATCACCGGTGATGCCCGCCGGGACACGCGTGATGCCCCGTTCGTCACGGGCGGAGGTCGGCCAGGAGGCTGTAGGACTTGGGGGTGCGGGCCAGGACCTGGACGCAGACGTGGTCGGCGCCCGCGTCGAGGTGGGCTCGGATCCGGGCCGCGGCCGTCTCCTCGCCGGTCGCCACGATGGCGTCGACCAGGCGGTCGCTGCCGCCGTCGGCCAGGTCGGCGTCGGTGAAGCCGAGGCGGCGCAGGTTGGCCTGGTGGTGCGGCGCCTGCCGGACGTACAGGCCCACGTGCTCCCGGGCCGCTTCGCGGGCGGCCTCCGGCGAGGCGTCGAGGATCACCGTCTGCTCGACCGCCAGGTACTTGCCCGGTCCGAGCCGCTCCCGCGCGACCGCGGTGTGTTCCGGCGGGACGAAGTACGGGTGCGCGCCGTCCGCCCGCTCGGCCGCCAGGTCGAGCACCCGCGGACCGAGCGCGGCGATCAGCCGCCGGGGCCGTGGCGACGGCGGTGGCAAGGCCGGCAACGCGGCCTCGTCCATCCCGTCGAGGTACGCGCGCATGGCCGGAACCGGCCGCGCGCCGGGCAGGTGGCCGCCGAAGCCCGCGACGAACCGGCCCGGGTAGGCCTCGCCGAGCGCGCGGGTCGCCGCCTCCGCCGCGATCGGGGCGCGGCGGTCGAACCGCGCGATCCCGGTGGCGACGGTCAGCCGGGACGTCGCCGCCAGGACCAGGCCCGCCTGCGTGAACGCGTCCCGGCCGGCGTACTCGCCGAACCAGATCGCGTCGAAGCCGAGCTCCTCCACCTCGGCGGCCGTCTCGCGCACCACACCAATCGGGGCGCCGTCGAAGAACCGCCAGATCCCGACGCTCATCGGGTCACCACCGCAGCCAGGTCGAGCAGGGTTTCCACAGTGGACTCGAACGACGGGGCCGCCGGGGTCAGCAGCACGTGGTCCGCGCCCGCGTCGAGCACCTCGCCGAGGCGTTTCGCGATGGTCGCCGGCTCGCCCCACAGGACGAGGTCGTCGACGAACCGGTCGCTCGGCCCGGCGATGTCGGCGTCGGTGTAGCCGAGCCGTTTCCAGCCCGCGAGGTAGACGGTGACGGAGTGCTCGCGCGCCTGCGCCACCCGGCGCCGCACGCTTTCGCGAGCGTCCTCGCGGCTGCCCACCAGCACGGTCTGCTGCGGGATCAGCAGCTTGCCCGGCCCGAGGATTTCGCGGGCGTATGCCGTGTGCGAGACCGGCTGGGCGAACGGGTGCGCGCCGTCCGCGTGGTCGCGGGCGAGCGCCAGCATCTTCGGTCCGACGGCGGCCAGCACGCGCGGAAACGTGACCGAGGACGGGTTTTCCGCCGCCGCATCGTCCATTTCGGACAGATAGGACCGCATCCGGTCGAGCGGCCGGTAGTCCTCGCCGAGCTTCGCCGCCTGGACCGCGTGCCCGGCGCCGATGCCGAACACGAACCGGCCCGGGTGGGACCGGGCCAGCGTCGCCGCGCCCTTGTACGCGGTCGTCCCGCGCCGGGCCCACAGGTTCGCGATACCGCTGCCGAGCACGACGTCCGGCACGGTGGCCAGCAGGTCGCCGAAGTGGGCGAACACCTCCCGCGTGCCGGGTCCTTCGCCGCTCCAGACCGAGCGGTAACCGGCCTCGGCGAGCCGGCGCGTCGCCGCGCGCTCGACGTCCGGTGGCGGGGCCAGCGGCGCGCTCGGCAACCAGGCGCCGACCGCGCCGAGCCGCGCCCGCGTGTCTTCGATCAAGGTCATCCTCGAAACTCCCTCCAGTAAGCTGAGGCTGCCTCCGGTTAATATACGGAGGCAGCCTCCGATTGGCTACCCGGTAAAGTCGGAGAGGCGATGACCGATGTGAAGCCGATGCGCGCGGACGCCCGCCGCAACTACGAACGCCTCCTCGAAGAGGCGCAGCGCGCCTTCGCCGAGCACGGCGTCGAGGCGTCACTGGAAGACATCGCGCGCCGCGCCGGCGTCGGCATCGGCACCCTCTACCGGCACTTCCCGACCCGGGACGCGCTGCTCGAGACGCTGCTGCGCGCCCGGTTCGACGTCCAGGCCGAGCGGGCCCGCACCCTGCTCACCCACCCCGAGCCGCTGAACGCCCTGCACTCGTGGCTCGCCGGGCTCGGGGACGCCACCGGCACCTTCCGCGGCCTGGTCGAACTCACCGCCGATGCGCTGAACGACGAATCGTCCCGGTTGTACGAGTCTTGCCACGCCATGCGCGAGGTCGGTTCCCAACTGGTGGAACGAGCGAAGCGCGCGGGCGAACTCCGCGAGGACGTCACGGCGCACGAGCTGCTTCTGTTGCTGCACGCGGCATCCTGGGCGGGCGGGCACCTGCCCGGCGAAGGGGGCATGCAGCGGCTGCTGGCTCTTGTTTTCGAGGGATTGCGGGCAAGTTAACACCGGACGACGCCACAGGTCCGGCGCGCGGGTTAAACTCCCGCTCGACCGGGGCACAACGACGTGCTGAGACCGTTTGTCGACACAGAGCGTCCTGGAAATGACCAGATAGTGGGAGCCGCATCGTGAGCAAGCCCAATAAACCCGTCGTCCTCATCGCGGAGAAGCTCGCCCCCTCCGTGCTGAGTGTCTTCGGTGACGAGGTGGAGGTCCGGCACGTCGACGGCACGGACCGGTCCGCGCTGCTCGAGGCGGTGAAGAGCGCCGACGCGCTCCTGGTCCGCTCCGCCACCCAGGTGAACGCCGAGGTCTTCGCGGCCACCACGCAGCTCAAGGTCGTCGCCCGCGCCGGCGTCGGCCTCGACAACGTCGAGGTGCCCGCCGCGACCGAGCGCGGCGTCCTGGTCGTCAACGCGCCGACGTCGAACATCGTCTCCGCCGCCGAGCACGCCGTCGCCCTGCTGCTGGCGGTCGCGCGCCGGGTCCCGGCCGCCGACCAGAGCCTCCGCGGCGGCGAGTGGAAGCGCAGCTCGTTCTCCGGCGTCGAGCTCCAGGGCAAGACCATCGGTGTGGTCGGCCTCGGCAAGATCGGTCAGCTGTTCGCCCAGCGCCTGGCCGCCTTCGACACGAAGCTCATCGCCTACGACCCCTACGTCTCGGCCGCCCGCGCCGCGCAACTGGGCATCGAGCTCGTCACCCTCGACGAGCTGCTGAGCCGCGCCGACGCCATCTCCATCCACCTGCCGAAGACCCCGGAGACCAAGGGCCTCATCGACGCCGAGGCGCTGAAGAAGACCAAGCCGGGCGTCATCATCGTCAACGCCGCCCGCGGCGGGCTGATCGTCGAGGAAGACCTGGCCGACGCGCTGCGCTCGGGCCACGTCGGCGGCGCCGGCGTCGACGTCTTCGTCACCGAGCCGACCACGTCCAGCCCGCTGTTCGAGCTGGAGAACGTCGTCGTGACGCCGCACCTGGGCGCCTCCACGGCCGAGGCGCAGGACCGCGCGGGCACCGACGTCGCGAAGTCGGTGCTGCTGGCCCTGCGCGGCGACTTCGTGCCGGACGCGGTGAACGTCACCGGCGGCGGTGCGGTCGGCGAGCACGTCCGCCCGTACCTGTCGCTGGTCCAGAAGCTCGGCCAGCTGCTGACGGCGCTCAACCCGACGTCGCCGACGTCGGTGACCGTGCAGGTCAAGGGCGAGATCTCGAACGAGGACACCGGTGTGCTGCAGCTGGCGGCGCTGCGCGGGGTCTTCACCGGCGTGGTCGAGGACCAGGTCACCTTCGTCAACGCGCCGCAGCTGGCGGAGAAGCTGGGCGTGCAGGTCGAGCTGGAGACCGAGCCGGAGAGCCCCAAGTTCCGCAGCCTGGTCACGGTGCGCGCGGTGCACGCGGACGGCTCGGTGCTCACCGTGTCCGGTTCGGTGACCGGCCTGGACGAGGTCGAGAAGCTGGTCGAGGTCAACGGCCGCGGCTTCGACCTGCGCGCCGAGGGCACCGTGCTGCTGGTCGAGTACCCGGACCGCCCGGGCGTGATGGGCCGCGTCGGGACGCTGCTCGGCGAGGCCGGCATCAACATCGAGGCCGCGCAGATCAGCCAGACCACCGACGGCTCGGACGCGGTGATGCTGCTGCGCGTCGACCGCCACATCGACGCGCACCTGCTGGAGCCGATCGGCGCTTCGGTCGGGGCGCACACGATCCGCGCGGTGGACTTCAACTGACGTAACACTTTCGAGGACCCCCTGTCACCCGGCAGGGGGTCTTCGTGCGCAATCACAACTACATAACGGAGTCCTTTGCCTACCTAAGTAGGTGTTTTGGGGGATTAGGTTCTCTGCGCGAGGTTGAACCACGCGTCGTCGAGGGACGGCGCTGCGCCGCGCTTCACCGTCGGGGGTGTCAGGAGCGGCAGGCAGGTTCGGGTCCAGACCTCGAGTAAGGGGCCGACTCATGAGCAGATCCCGCCTCCCCGCGCGCGCCACGACGGCGGCCTTCGCCGTCGTTCTGGCGGCCGCGCTCGGGGCGCCGGTCGCGAGCGCCAGTCCTGATCCGGCACAGGGCGCGCAGCTCGCGGAAGGCGTCGCACCCGCCAAGATCGACGACGCGAAGCTGCAGGGGAAGCTGTCGCCGCGCCTGGGGGCCGCGCAGGGCCGGGTCACCGCGTTCGTCGAGCTGGCCAAGAAGCCGGCCGTCGACGCGTTCGCCGACGCGCAGCCGCAGGGCAAGGAGCAGGCCAAGCGGGCCGCCAAGGCGGCCAAGGCCGACACCGCGGCGGCCGTGGACGCCGTCGTCGGCCAGCTGCGCGCGGCCGACGCCAAGCCGCAGGTCGTCACCCAGACCGCCAACGCCGTTCCCGGCGTGGTCGTCACCGCCGACGCCGCGAAGCTGCGCGAGGTCGCGAAGCGGGCCGACGTCGTCGCCGTGCGCACGGTCGTGCCGAAGACCCGCACCAACGCCAGCGCCGAGCAGCTGACCAACACGCTCACCGCCTGGCAGCAGACCGGCAAGTTCGGCGACGGCGTCCGCGTCGGCGTCATCGACGACGGCATCGACTACACCCACGCCGACTTCGGCGGCCCCGGCACGCAGGCCGCCTACAAGAGCGTCGATCCCACCAAGCCGACCCCGCTCTTCCCGAGCGCCAAGGTCGTCGGCGGCACCGACCTCGTCGGCGACGACTACGACGCCGCCACGGCCGGCAAGACCACCCCGAAGCCGGACCCGAACCCGCTCGCCTGCGGTGAGCACGGCACGCACGTCGCCGGCACCATCGGCGGCTTCGGCGTCACCGCCGACGGCAAGACGTTCAAGGGCGACTACAAGAAGCTGGACGCCAAGAAGGTCGACGCGATGCAGATCGGCCCGGGCACGGCCCCGAAGTCGCTGCTCTACGCGATCAAGGTGTTCGGCTGCACCGGCTCGACGAACGTCACCTCGCAGGCGCTGGACTGGGCGCTCGACCCCGACGGCGACGGCGACTTCACCGACCACCTCGACATCGTCAACCTCTCGCTCGGCTCCGACTTCGGCGCGCCGGACGACCCGGACTCGCTGTTCGTGCGCAAGCTCGCCGCGAACAACGTGCTCCCGGTGATCTCCGCGGGCAACGGCGGCGACATCAACGACATCGCCGGCTCTCCGGGCAACACCCCCGAAGCGCTCACCGTCGCCAGCACCCGCGACGCCGGCATCCTGCGCGACGCCGCCGAGGTCAAGGCCCCGACGACCGCCGCGGGCCAGAAGACCGGCCAGTACAGCCAGAACTACACCGGCTACGACACGCTGGACGTCACCGCGCCGGTCGTGGCCCTCTCGGCGGCGAACGCCGCGGGCTGCGCGCCGTACTCCGCCGAGGACAAGGCGAAGGCGGCCGGCAAGTTCGTCTTCCTGGAGTGGGACGACAACGACGCGACCCGCGCCTGCGGTTCGGCCGCCCGCGCCAACAACGCGCAGGCCGCCGGGGCGAAGGGCGCGCTGCTTTCGTCCACTTTGGAGCACTTCAGCGCGGGCATCGCGGGCAACGCCGCGATCCCGATGTTCCAGTTCACCGGGTCCGCCACGAAGACGCTGCGCGCGGCGCTGACCGCGGGCACGCTGCAGGTCCGGCTCTACGGCGCCGGCCGCGCCTCGATCCAGACCTACGACAAGACGATCGTCGACACCCCGAGCTCGTTCACCTCGCGCGGCACCCGCGGGCCGGCCGTCAAGCCGGACGTCGCCGCGCCGGGTGACACGATCACCTCGGCCTTCCGCGGCAGCGGCAACGGCCGCACGGTGCTGAGCGGCACGTCGATGGCCGCCCCGCACACCGCGGGCATCACCGCGCTGGTCCGCCAGTCGCACCCCGACTGGTCGGTCGAGGAGGTCAAGGCGTCGGTCATCGACACCGCCGGCCACGACGTCTCCGACGGTGCGGGCCACACCTACGCGCCGCAGCGCGTCGGCAGCGGCCGGATCGACGCGAAGGCGGCGCTGGACAACCAGGTGCTCGCCTACGTCGTCGACGACCCGGGCGCGGTCAGCGTCAGCTTCGGCACGGTCGAGGCGGCCGGTCCGGTGACGCTGTCGAAGACCGTCAAGCTGGTCAACAAGGGCGTCACGCCCGCCGAGTACTCGGTGGCCTACCAGGCGGTCAACGCGCTGTCGGGTGTCGAGTACACAGTGGACAAGCCGTCGGTCAAGCTGACCCCGCGCGGCACGGCCAAGGTGAAGGTGACGCTGAAGATCACCGACGCCAAGGCGCTGCGCAAGGTCATGGACCCGACCATGGCCGCCACCCAGGCCGGCCTGGCCCGGCAGTTCGTCGCGGACGCCTCCGGGCGCGTCGCCTTCACGCCGGTCAGCGGGGCCAAGGTGCCGCTGCGGGTCTCGGTCTACTCCGCGCCGAAGCCGGTGTCGACGATTTCGACGCCGCCGTCGGTGAAGTTCGCTCCGGACGCTACGCAGGCCGTGCTGAACCTGACCGGCAAGGGTGTCGACCAGGGCAGTGGCGCGCAGCGGTACCGCTCGCTGATCAGCGTGCTCGAGCTGCAGGCGGAGTCCCCGCAGCTGCCCGAGTGCGACGCGGACGTGGTCACCGACTGCACGCTGAACAACACGGCCAAGGGCGGCGATCTCCGCTACATCGGCGCGGCGTCGACCGCTCCGCTGGCGAAGGCCCAGGGCGAGCCGGAGAACGCGATCCTCGCGTTCGGCTTGTCCACCTGGGGTGACTGGGCGAACATCGGCAGCAATACCTCGCCGTTCGTCGACATCGACACGACCGGGGACGGGCAGCCGGACTTCGAGACCTACGTGACCAAGGCGACGTCGACCGACGTCCTCCTGGCCAACACGGTCGCGCTGAAGCCGGGCTTCCCGACCGTGGACGTCCAGGCGGTCAACGGCCAGCTCGGCGACGTCGACACCAACGTGTTCGACACGAACGTGCTCACGCTGCCGGTTTCCCTGGCCGCGCTGGGCATCGACGCGAACGCCGACTCCCACCGCATCTCCTACACGGTGGGCGTGAGCGGTTTTTACGTCGCGCCGGGCACCACGAACGGGCTGATCGACTACGTCGGCACGCCGCTTTCGTTCGACGCGCTCGCGCCGGGCTACACGGTGCAGGGCGGCGGCGACGCCGCGCTGGGCTACGTCGCGAAGCCGGGCACGGCGCTGGTCGTGACGCGGAACGCGGCGTCAGCCGCGGCCGACAACGCCCTCGGGCTGCTGGCCATCGAACACCACAACGCCGCGGGCAACCGGGCGAACGTGGTCAAGGTGGACGCGGCGCAGGGCGCCCGGCCGGGGAACGAGCGTCAGCCGATCGGGGCTGGTCACCGCTAGTCCCCGGCAAGATCGATTTGTGCAGGACCAGGGGCGTCTCCGGCGGATTTCCGCCGGGGGCGCCCCGTTTGTATTCACCCGATTGGGTGTCTCACCCCGTGGGAGGATGCGACATAAGGGTGGTGCGGCTACGGCGGTTTGTCTACGGCCGGTAACCTTCCGGCTGCTGGCGTTTTGTTGCGGTGGGCCATCGGTGCGGCCGGTGGTCCGGTCGACGGAGGTGTGTGGATGCGGCTCGCGGTGATCCCAGGAGACGGGATCGGGCCCGAGGTGGTCTCCGAGGCGCTGAAGGTGCTCGGCGAGGTAGTACCGACGGCGGAGATCACGAACTACGACCTCGGCGCGGCGCGATGGCACTCGACCGGTGAGCTGCTCCCGGAGTCGGTCCTCGGCGAGCTCCGCCAGCACGACGCGATCCTGCTGGGCGCGGTCGGCGACCCGACGGTGCCGAGCGGCATCCTCGAGCGCGGCCTGCTGCTGCGCCTGCGGTTCGAGATGGACCACCACGTCAACCTGCGCCCGGCGCGGCTGTACCCGGGTGTCCGGGGACCGCTGGCCGACGCCGGCGACGTCGACATGGTCGTCGTGCGCGAAGGCACCGAAGGCCCGTACGCGGGCACGGGTGGCCTGATCCGCAAGGACACCGAGCACGAGATCGCGACCGAGGTCAGCGTCAACACCGCGTTCGGTGTCCGGCGCGTGGTCGCGGACGCGTTCAACCGCGCCGAGGCCCGCCCGCGCAAGCACCTGACGCTGGTGCACAAGACGAACGTGCTCTCGTTCGCCGGTTCGCTGTGGTCGCGGATCGTCGAAGAGGTTTCGCTGGAGCACCCTGAGGTGACGGTCGCGTACTCCCATGTGGACGCGGCGACCATCCACCTGGTCACCGACCCGTCGCGGTTCGACGTGATCGTGACGGACAACCTGTTCGGCGACATCATCACCGACCTCGCGGCCGCGGTGACCGGCGGCATCGGCCTGGCGGCCAGCGGCAACCTCGACATGACCCGCCGCAACCCGAGCATGTTCGAGCCGGTGCACGGTTCGGCGCCGGACATCGCGGGACAGGGCCTGGCCGACCCGACGGCGGCGGTGCTGTCGGTGGCGCTGCTGCTGGACCACCTGGGCCAGAAGGAGGCGGCGCGGCGGATCGAGGCGTCGGTGGCGTTCGACCTGGCGACGCGGGACCAGGCTTCGCCGGGGGCAACGCAGGCGATCGGGGACCGGCTGGCGGCGCTGGTTTCGTCGAACGTGCGCACTGCCGGTTGATTCTTTTCGGGGAAGCCCCGCGCCTTGGGGTGCGGGGCTTTTTCGTGCTCTGGGATCGGGGCGGGTCGGCTCGGTTGGAGGTTGGAGGTCGTGTATGACTCATTCAGGACACCCGGGGGTCCCGAATGAGTCATTCGCGACCTCCGATGTCTCGAATAATCGTTCGTGACCTTGCCGCCGGCCGCTTGTCCACAAGATCGCCGCGCTGTGGACAAGCGGGCGGCCGAACGGCTTTCCGGGCGGTTTTGTCAGAGCCGGCCGATAGACTGGACCGGGGTCAGCCCCCAGGGAGCGGTGGGGCCTGTCTGGTTACGAGCGGGGCCTTCAAAATGCGCCTCATCGACGTGAACGAGACGCTGACGCCCCAACCCGCACCCCACCCAGCCCCCTCCCTGCACCCCGATCCGAAGCCAGAACACGGCCGGTGGCGCCGGGTCAAGGCACGCTTTCCCGCCTTGACGCGGTGCTGCCGGC
>NZ_BNAW01000008.1 GCF_014654205.1 Amycolatopsis bullii | reverse complement strand
TACGTGGTGGTCGCGTTCGCCTGGTCCTTGACCGAGGTCAGCCGGTCGGCGGCGTCGTAGCCGTAGTAGATCCAGCCCGTCGGGTCATCGACGGCAGTGACGTTGCCCGCGCGGTCGTAGTGGTAGGTCGCGGTGCCGGTGTTCGTGCCGGCGGTGCGCACGACCCGGGTCAGCAGGCGCCGTTCGTAGCTGTTGGTGAGAGTGGCGCCGGCGGTGCGGGCGACGGTGCGGTTGCCGGTTTTGTCGTAGGTGTAGGCGGCCAGGCCGGTGCCGTCGGCCTTGGCGACGGAGACGACGTGGTCGAGCTTGTCGTAGCCGTAGACCAGCTTGACGCCGTTGCCGTCGGTCACACTCGCGACGCGCGAGAGCGAGTCGTAGGTGTAGGTGGTGGGCTTTAGTGGCAGCGGCGGGGTCACTGTGGTGAGGTTTCCGGCCGTGTCGTAGCCGTAGGTCGTTGCATGCCCGTTACCGTCGGTCGACTTCGTCACCAGCCCGTTGCTGTACTCATATTTCGCGACGTCGGCGTTGAGCGCGTCGGAGTGCACCTTGGTGACGTTGCCCGCGTTGTCGTAGGTGTTGTTCACCTTGTTGCCGGAGAAGTCCGCGACCTGCGTGGGCAGGTGCGGGTGGGCGGTGTCGGTGTAGCCCACGCTCATGGCCGCGCCGGTGGGGAGCTTGCCGCCCTTGAGGTTGTTGAGCGGGTCGTAGTCGTAGGTGACCGAGTTGCCGGTCGCGTCGGTCAGCGAGTTCACGTCACCGTGCGCCGACCACGCCTGGTCCCGGGAGTGCCCGAGCGCGTCGGTGGCCTTGGTCTGCCGGCCGCCGCTGTCGAAGGTGTAGGTGCTCTTGTGCCCGTTGGGGTCGGTGACGGTGGTCGTACCGGAGTCGTAGGCGTAGCCGGTGACACTGGCGACGCCGTCGTAGTTCGGCTCGGTCACCTGGGTCACGCGGCCACTGGCGTCGTAGGACAGCGTGTACACCCGCCCCAGGGTGGTGGTCAGTGTGGTGATCCGGCCGTCGGTGTCGAGGCCGAAGCTCATCTTGTCGCCGGCGCGGTTGGTGATCCCGTTGACCTTGTAGAGCTGGAGATCCCAGCTGTAGGAGGCGGCGACCTGGCCGGTCGGGTCGGTCACCGTCCGGAGCAGACCGTTGCTGTCGCTGGTGAGGGTGGTGACGCGACCTTGAGTGTCGGTGATCGAGGCCAGCGACGAGTCGGGGTTGTAGCGGTAGGTGATGGTGTGGCCGTTACGGTCGGCCTGGGACGACAGCTGCCCGGAGCTCGTGAACGACTGCACCTCGCCCGAGCCGTCCTGGGTCAGGTGGTAGGAGCCGTCGGCGAGTTTGGTCAAAGTCGCGTGTGAACCGGCCGGTGTGGTGTAGCTGCCGTCGTCGTTTTTGGTGTATTCCGAGCAGTATCCGGTCGCGTCGCGGACGATGACCCCGTACGTCCTCACCCAGAGGTTGATGTCGTCTCCGGCGGAGATCGTCCAGTACCTGCTCAGCTCGTTGCCCCAGAGGTCCCGGCTGTTGTAGGTCGCGTCGAAGGACATGTTCAGACCGGTGCCCTTGATCGTCAGTTCCCGGTCGGTGATGACGGCGTTGCCATTTGCCCGGTTGACCAACAGCTCCGTGCGGTCGGAGATCGGGTAGCGGTCCATCGGGAACCACGGCTGTGTCCCCACCTTTGCGCCGCTTGCGCAAGTTTCAACCAGGGGTGACTGTGTCGATCTCGGCGTCGCCGGCGTCGATCTGGGCTGGACCTGGTTGGCCTGAAGACCGGTTGGTGTCCGGTTCACTTTCGCCGGCGGTGTCCACGACACCGGCAGCGGTACACCACCCCGCCCGGTCTGCGGTGCCGCGGACGCGGTCGCCGGGACCGCAGCGACCAGCACGACAGCCGACGTGAACGTGATTGTGCGCAGCACAAAGTGCCGCAACGTTTTCCGTTGCATCAGAAGGTGAATCTCCCCTCGGAGCCACCAGGCTCCACCCCGGCGGCGGGATGCCACCAGACTCAGCGACACTATGACAACAGATCACCGTGAGCAGACCGGGGACGCCTCGACCACTCGAACGTCCTAACGGTTATTTCACATGCTGCTCCGTTCAGCCCGAATCGCCGACACCAACTGGATCAGTCGACATACGGGGCCAACGAAGAAGAGCCGGGCCGCAGTCTGTCCGTCCGCCCCTACTCCACCGCGCCACGCCGACCGCGGTGCTCGATACCGAGGTGCCTGAACGCCGCCCACTGCACCAAGCGCGTGCCGTAGCGTCATCAACGACGTGTACGGCCCGCCATGTGGTGCACCCAGTCCCGGGGCTCGAACACCCGTGCCGCGCGGCACACACCACAGCGGCGGCGTGCAGTCCAATCCAACGTTGACGACACCGAAGCGCTCAGCCAGCCGGTTCGCACTGGCGCCGCACCCGATATACAGCACGATCAACAGAGATTTACCGATCCTGCTGCGAAATTCGCACGTCGGAGGCCAGCAACGCACATGCGCGATCACGACTGGCCATCCACACTTTCAGCCTCAGCGCCACCGCTCTCGGCAACTGCCTGTGCCTCTCGTTTACGATGTTCCAGTGTAAAGCGATCTGGACGAGCCGGTGCTCCAGCAGTCTTATGTCTGTCGGAGCGGCAGCGCTGATGAACCCACTCGGTGGCCATGCGTTCGGCGAAGCCGGGGCGCCAGTGATCGTGCCAGTACTGCGCATCACGGGCGGTGGCCTTCTTTCCCAGGTGGGCTTCGCGCCAGGTGTAGGCGAGGGTGGCGATCTCGGCGACCAGGCCGGGATGGTCCAGCCAGCAGTCCGGGATGGTGACCGCGCGGGTGCCGGGATTGCCGGCGTAGGTCTGGTTGTAGTACTGCACGAAATGCGCGAGTGTGAACAGCGGTGTTTCCCCGCGATGTTCCTTGTCCTCGGCGGCTGCCGGGGGCAGGAACGTCAGCCACCGCGCCATCCGTGGGTCGTTCTCCGGCTCGTCGGTCAGATCCGCGAGCGCCTCCGACAGCTTCTCCATCTGGCGCCCCAGGGCCTTGGCCACCGTTTCCAGCCCGGCGACCACCTCGTCCAGTTCGCGCAGCGACCGCGGCTCCGATCTTTCCTGCTTGTCCGTCCGCCGCCCGTCGTTGTCAGCGGGGTCGCTCGGGCGTGCGGCGATGTCGTCGTCGCTCATCGCAAATCGCCCCCGTCGGGCAGCGTCAACGGGTAGCCGTCTGGCGTGATCGCGGCACGACCGGAGCGGATCACCGCGACGTCGGCCTGCAGCTGGGGCCAATCCGGCCGTTCCTCGACGTCGACGGTGCGGCCGAGGATCGGGCGAAGGTTGCCGTGCAGGATCAGCACCCGGCCGCGGTCGAGGGTGCGGATGTCGCCGGCTCGCAGTGTCGGGACGGTCTCCTCGCCGCTGGCACCGCGCCCGACACTCAAGATCCCGTCGCTGTGGTGCTGATGGGTCCGGCGGCGGTGCTGCCCGGCCAGCGTGGACAACCACTCCAGCGTCTTGTCGTCCTTCAACCCCGGAAACGCCGTCAGAGTGAGGGTGTTGTCGATCAGCTGTAGCCGGCCGGGTTCGCCGTAGAGTGGTCCAGTTGGGAGCGGGATTGCGCGGACCAGTGGGTCAGCACGCCGCGGCCGGCGGAGTCGGCGATGATCGCCGGCAGTCGCGGGACCGGCGTCCCCGCGAACAGCTCATCCAAGATCGCGGTCGTCGGTGGCTCCAGCCGGCGGCGTTCGTGGCGTAGTGCGGTGTCCTGAGCGGTGGTGAGGATCTGCTCGACCAGCGCGGTCAGGACCGGCCGGGCCTGCGGGGCCTGGTGTTCCCCGGCGATGATAAATAGGCTGCCGCGGCGGCGCAGGAACTCGTCGACGTTCAGTTCCTCGGCCGGGCTCGGGGTGGCGAAGTACCGGATGGCGGGGTTCATGAACGGCTCGATCGCCCGGCGGACCGACATCCAGACCGCGTCGGAGGTCTCGGCGACCATCCCGATCTCCGACTCCAGGTTCTGCGCCAGCTGCGGATACTGCTGCTCCAGCAGCTCGACCGGTTCCCGGTCGACGGGTTTGGCGATCGACCACCGTACGAGGTGATTTACGGTTCGGTGGTGAGTGGCGGCGGCCAGCAGGTAGGCCTGCATGACGATGGTCGCCCGGCCGCGGAACACCGCGTCGTTGCCGCCGACGTTCTCCAGCCCGAGCGAGGACGCCTCGATCAGCGTCTCCGCGCGCCGCAGCGCGACGGCAGGGTCGGCGCAGCCGGTGACCGGGGACCAGCGCGCGTGCGCCGGCCAGGACAGGGTGCCAGTCGCGTCGATCACCAGTACCGGTCCTGCTCCCGGGCGGCGGGTGCGGGCCAATAGGCACCACTCGGCGAGGTCGTTCTTCGTCGTTGACGCGACCAGGGCTCCCGGGGCGGCGAGGGCCTTGTGGACTAGATCCGTCCTTGATTTGCCCGAGCGGGTCGGGGCGATCGCGCCGGTCGGGGTCTCGAGCGACGTCATCAGCTGCTGGCGCCGGGGTCCGCGGTGCAGCGGGACCGCAATCTCCTCGACGGGTACGGTCCGGCATTGGTGGTCGGTGAGGTCACCTCGGGTCCACATCGC
Organism: Amycolatopsis bullii; assembly: GCF_014654205.1. Lineage (GTDB taxonomy): Bacteria > Actinomycetota > Actinomycetes > Mycobacteriales > Pseudonocardiaceae > Amycolatopsis > Amycolatopsis plumensis. Next base: position 192,939 of record NZ_BNAW01000008.1, on the reverse strand, counting down.
GGTTCTGCGCGCGGCAGCGATCGACAGGTTCTTGGCGATGTCGCGGCGGGTGGCGTGCCCTGCGTCGGTCGGCGCGACGCGTCGCCAGACCGGGATCGCGACGCCGACGGTCAGGCCGGCGATGAGCATGGTGATCGTGGTGAACCAGGTGTAGAACGCCAGTTGGTGTCCGCTGACCGCGCCCGACCACGGGACCGGCAACGCCGGACCGGGGTCAGCGGCGTGGAACGCCACGGTGAGCGCGAAGCCCGGCCACGCGATGATCGGCGGCCCCGACCATGTACCGGCGGCGAAGCCGGTCACCAGGACGGCGGCGGTGACGACGATTGCGCCCAGTGTGCAGAGGATCGCCAGGGCGGCAATCGCGAGGCTCATCAGGGCGACGTCGCGGTCGAGGTTGAGGGTGTCGGTGCGTGTGCGCGGCATGAGCCGCTCCTCCCGGGCAGCGGGAGAGCAGCACCACAGCGACGGTCATCGGAGTGGGCTGCCTCCCGGTGGCGGGGAGGGCAAACTGGGGTCGGCGACCCGGCGGATCGCGACGATCTTCGACGTCCACGACGAGAGGGGCTCGAGGATGACGCCGGTGTCGGTGTCGTAGGCGTCGACGATCACGCCGTGCCCGGCGTACATCCCGACGTGCCGCGGCACCTGCGCGCTGCCGAGCGAGCCGGGGATGAACAGCAGATCGCCGGGCTGTACCTCCTGAACCGAGGAGACGGCGTGTCCGGCGTGGACCTGGCTGATCGTGCCGGCCGGGATGCCGATGCCGGCGGCGGCCCAGGAAGCGAGCATCAGCCCGGAGCAGTCGTAGGCGTTCGGGCCTTTCGCGCCCCAGACGTAGGGTTTGCCGAGCTGGTCCAGGGCGAAGCCGACTGCGGCGCGCTGGTGGGCATCGTCCGGCAGCGTGAATCCGGGTGGCAGCTTCGTCGGGTCGATCTGACCAGGGTCGCGAGGGACGTCGGAGTCGCCCTGGTCGGGGCAGAACGTCTTCGCCTGCACGGCTTCGGTGCCGCCGCCAGCTGGCGGGAGTGGGGTGGGGTTGTCGGGGCCGGTCCAGAAGCGATCCGCGATTGCTGCGGCAGCAGGTTCGCGTGGAGCGTAGCGGTCTGGGAAGCCGCTGTGCTGCACCGCCTGCTCCGCTCGACCGGGTGCCATGGTGTTCCAGCCGGGGATGGCGATGAGGGCGTCGAGGAACTTGCCGGTGGCGTAGACGGGGTTGAGAATCTGTTCGCGGGTGCCCCAGCCTTGGCTCGGGCGTTGCTGGAAGACTCCGAGTGAGTCGCGGTCGCCGTAGTCGAGGTTGCGCAGCCCGGACTCGACCATCGCGGTGGCGGTCGCGAGTACCGCGGCTCGCCGTGGCAGCCGGCGCTGCTGGACGACGTCGACGATGGTGCGGGCGATATCCATTTCCTCGGCGCCCAGCTGCTGCTGGTCGACCACGATCGAACCGCCGCCCGGGCCGCCCTGCTCGCACCCGCTCAGCTGCACGACCGTCCCGGTCGCGGCCGGCACGACGACGAGCGCCAGCGCGAGGATCGGCAACATCACCAGCCCGACCAGCGCGCCGGCCGCGGCAGCAAGAATCCCCTTGGGTTTCACGAGGGTGTCACCGATGCCTCGCTGCGGGCCGGTGCATTCGGCTTCCGGATCAGCTGGGTGTTGGTGTCGAAGATTTGCCGCTCAATCCGGCTGAGCACCGTCTGAACCTTGAGCCCAGTTCGGTTTTCGATCTTCCACAGCGCCCGGCCCTGCCGGTCGTTCGCCCATCCGGTCGTGGCTTGCTGTTCCTTGTCCGACAGCGCAAGGACGTCGGCCAACTCACTCGCGACCCTCGTCGACTGTCCAAGAAGAACACGGATCGAGCACAGGGCAAGCAGGTCGCGGGCGATGGCGACTTCCTGGGAGCCGGTCGCGCCAACGGAGAGGAAATCGCCGGGCTTGTGGCTGATCAGCACCTGGATCTTGCGTTCAGCGCGCGACAGCCGTAGTTCGCTGTCGACGGCCTGGACCGCGCGCAGCCCGAGACGCAGTTGGCGCCAGATCTCGTCGCGGACGACGATCCGCAGCTCCCCGTCCTCCTGCAGATCCGTCGCCAGCGACGACCACGACCCGAGGCAGGTCAGCGCGACAGCGACCGCCTGGTCGCCGCGGGTGCGCAGCCGGGACAGGTCCAGGCTCTGGATCGGGGCATCCCAGTCGACGGTGACATTGGTCGGGGCGTCGAACAGCCCGGCCAGCGGGCCGCTGATCAGGTTGGCCAGCGCGTCGGTGATCGACCGGAGGTGGTCCAGGAATTGGCGGCGGTCGGCGAAGCGCAGCTCCCGCCACAGCTGCTCGTCTGGGTCGGCCAGCGCCCGGTGAACGTCGGGGATGGTGATCGGCTTGAGGCGGCTGTTGCCGTCGTGGACGCCGAGCAGCTGCCGCAGCACGGCTGACAGCGCGGCCTCGTCGGTGACCGTGGGTCGGTAGCCCTGGGCCTCGGCGAGCGCGACCAGCAGCTGCACCCACCGGCCCAAGACCCCGTCGAGCTCGTCGCGTTGCCGGTCGGTCGACCACGCGTCCCAGCGGGCGGCCAAGGGGCCGAGGTCGAGGGCATTGAGGCGGGCGCTGCTGCCGCGACCGAGCATGATCGGCGTGACCCCGAGCGCGTGCAGCAGCGGGGTGTATTCACCTTTGACGTCACCGGAGATCAGCGTGCGGACGCCGGTGAGCATCATCCGCAGCAAGAACGCCACCACGGTGGAGGACTTGCCCCTACCGGGCTCGCCGAACAGGACCATGTTCGGGTTGGTGCAGATCGAGCGCAGGACGAATTCGACCGGGTGCAGGTAGAACGCGCCGCCGGAGTGGACGTCGTAGCCCATCCGCGCCCCGACCGCCGGCAGCGGGCTCGCCGCCAGCAACGGGAACAACCCACCGATCTCGTGCGTGCCGGCCTGGTAGACCTGCAGCGGCGCTGCCACTGGCGACCACCCGTACCCTGGGCGGGCGAATCCCCGCCGCGGTGCCGCCCGCCGGTTCACCCGCGCAGCCCGATCATCCGGACGCCGACGTTCCGGCGACCGCGTGCCCATTGCGGGCCCGAAGGTGGCGAGCAGTTCCGCGGCAGTCCGTTCGTCGTCGCGGCCGCTCACAGCGCACCGCCCCGCAGGCGCGGCAGCCCCACACCGACAGGCAGGACCGCGGCGACAAACCCGGCATCCTGGGCCAGTTCCATCCGCAGCAGCTGGAAACGGCCGGCGATGTCGTTCTCGAGCTTGGCCGCGTGGTCCTCGACGTTCCAGGTATCCGGGATCGTGACGGCGGCGGCGACGGCGAAGCGGACGATTCCGTGCCCGGCTGCGACCGCGTGTTCCTGCGCGCGGGCGCCGCCCGCCTGCCGGGCTTCAGCGGCACCGGAATTGAAGCCCTTCGCCGACTTCCAGTCCCGCACCACCCCGGTGCGGAACCGCAGACGGCGCACGGCCTTGCGGGACCGGTGCTGGGACAGGGTCTCGTAGTGGATGGCCAGGCTGCGGCGCTCGCCGGCGGTCTTAACCGCCAGCAGTCCACCGAGTGCCCCGAACACCGTCCCGGCCTCCGGCATCAACACCGAGAATGACACCGTGGCGAACCCGTCGTGGTAGTAGGCCCGCACTGACGGTGCCGGAGCGTGTACGGGACCGGCCGTCGCCCAGCGCACACCGGCGTCGCCGCCGGCCTGCTGGCGGCGCGCGGCGAGACCAGCGGCGGTGGCGGGATTGAACCCGGTGCGGATCGCCCCCGCCAGCTCCGGACCCGAGAGCCACTGGACGCCAGTGGCGCCGAGAGACTTGAGCTTGTCCTCGAGCCCGTCCAGCACGCGGTAGAGCACCGCGGCCCGGCCGGCGACCCCGCCACCGGCGGCGGCAGCGGGTCGCCGGAGGGCCTCTTCGGTGCCGGAAAGGGTGACGAACACTTCGTGCCGGACCGACACCGCCCCGACCAGCCGATCCAGCTCCTCAGCCGTCTGCCGCGCCAGCGCGGGGGCATCGGGGACGTCGTGTTCGGCGCGCCAGGCTTGATAGTCGGCGCCGTCGTCAGGGACGGTGCGTACCAGCAGGCTCATCCGGTCGATGACCTCACGGTGCCCGATCGACAGCAGCAGATTGCCCAGTCGGTTGGCCAGCCGCTCACACTGGGCGTCCGAGAGCATCCCGACCCCGGCGTGGGTCAGGCGGGCGGTGGCGCCCCACCGTCCGTCGGCGGTGTCGTGGATCAAGCAGACGCGGCCGACATCGCGCAGCGGGGGCCCGTCGGGGAACCGGAGCCTGGCCAGCACGCCGGGGAGATCCGGCTCATCCAGATCCTCGGCCTGACCGGCGACGGCACGCGACTGCCACCGCGACCAGCCCAGCGCGATCCCCGCGCGGTAGAGCAACAGATGGCCGAGCCACCGCAGCGCCGGACGACCGCGCACCGGGACCACCACCAACGCCGCCGCCGTGCCGCAGAGTCCGCCCAGCGCCAGAGCCTGCCCGAAGCGCCCGGCCGCCAGCGCGAGAATCACCGGCACGGCCAGCCCCACGCACACGAACGCCTGGACGGGCGTCAGGCCGATGATCCAGCCCGAATGTTCCCTGCGGGACAGTCCTTTGTAGATTCGGGTCGCGGTGCTCACAGCAGCACCGCGGCTTCCTCGGCCTCACCGGCCGCGGCGCCGCCGCCGTCATCCGGCGGCGGACCTCCTGGTGGCTTGGGCGCTGGTGGTGTGGGCGGCCCCGGGTCGTCGGGCGGGTCCTGCGGTGGCAAATTCTCGTCGTCACCGCTGTCGCCGACATGCCCGGTCATGCTCGTGTTACCGGTGCCGCCGGCCTCGGCAACAGGCGCAACTATCGTCTCGACAGCCGAGTCGGCTCCCGATTCTTCTCCATCGCCGGGTTTCTCGACCGCGGACGCGTCGCCTGAAGCAGCGCCGGTCGGGTTCGCAGAACCGGATGCGTTCTGGTCGTCGGTCGCGTCGGGCGGCCCGATGGACGAGTCGGGTGACGCGATGGACAAGTCGTCTTCGGCGGCGGCCTGGTCGAAGCGGTCGACGTTCGCCTGCTCCTGGCCGTCGCCCTCGTCTTCTTCGCCGTTGGCGCCGTTGCCCCTCAGCTCTTGGCGGGCCTTGTTTCCGAACGCCTCGGCTATGCGTCCGATGATGCTGTTGGCGCCGTAGGAGTCGAGACCAGCATCGGAAAGCTTGTCGCGGAACACTCCTTGTGGGTCGGCGCTGGGATCGATGAAGGCGCAGAGTTTGAACAGCACCAGCGGCACGCACAGTGCGACGAACAGCACCCCGATGCCGGCCAGCAGCCCGGACAGGCCCTGCGCGCCGCCGACGATTGCGACGGCCAGCACCACGACGAACGCCAGGGCGGGCTTCATGACGATGGCGACCAGGCCCCAGCGGACGACTTTCCAGTACCACCGCGCGGTCGCATCGGCCACGAGCCCGGCCGCGGCGACGGGGATCGTGGCAACCAGTATGTAGATCGCGGCCTCGCGGAACACCGCCTCGAACGCGAAGCCCAAGCCCGCGGGGATCACCCCGAAAGCACCGGCCAAGCCGAGCACGACGTTTTTGACCTCGTCTGAGAGGGCGTCGGTGAATCCGGTCATGTTCAATGCGTCGCGGAAGTTGCCGACCCGCAGCCCTGTGGACAGGATAGCTTCGGTCAAGCCGTCGGCGGCGGCGAGGAATGCCGCGACCGCGCTGACGGTGAGGGCGACGGCGATCCCGTACTGGAGGGGGCCGGTGATCAGGCGGAGGAAGCCGCGGCCGCCGCGGGCGACCGTGGTGATGATCTGCCAGAAGAACATACCCAGCGCGATGGCCCCGGAGATCCACAGCGTCATCGGCCACAAGACCGAGACGGGTCCGTCCGTGGTGGACACGGTGAAGATGGAAAACTGGTCGACCAGCTCGAACGCGGTGCGCAGGATGAACAACGCCGCGGCCCAGGTGGCTGCCATGAGCGGCTCCAGGACCCCGCCCGCGACCGCGCCGATCGCCCCGCCGGCCAGCTCGCCCAGCTTGTTCAGCAAGTCCAGAGGGTTCATCGGACGCCCTCCCGGTGCAGGGGCCGGTAGCCGGCGGTGACCGATTCGACGCTGCCCGGCCATGCGCAGGTCGCGTAAGCCGCACGGGTGCCCGGGGCGATTCGCCAGGCCGTGCCGGTCCAGCGCAGGGCCTGGCAGTCACCGATGCCCATGCTTGTGGCCTGCCCCTGGTAGTTGAAGCTCAGCTGCCCGAGCGTGCACACCACCGCGAACCGGCCGGCGTCGGCGGTTCCCTTGATCAGCCCCTGGGTGACCTCGTAAGTCACGGTCAGGCCGGGCTTGAGCTCGCCAGGGCGAAGGTGAGCGCGGTCGCGGAACGAAGTCAGCAGCGCGAGCGGGCCGCTGCCCTGTGGCGCGGGTGCGTGTGGGAGCGCGGACTCGTCGTAGGCGCGCACGTAGGTGGCTGGGTCGCCGCCGCGCAGCGCGGTCTCGTTGAATTCGGTCAACCAGCCAAGCGCTCCTTCCGCAGTCGCCGGGAACCCGTCGGAGATCACGCGGTCCGCCATCGGCGCCGGTCGCGGAACGGTGATCGGCGGCCCCGCCGTGGCGGTGGTGAGCTCGTGCGGCAGAGCCGCCTCCGGCGGCAGTGTCAGCATGGAACGGCTGGCCAGCGCGGTCGCTTCGTCGATCGGTGCCGTGGGTGTGGCCGTGAGCGCGGCGCCGGGCGGGGGCGTTGTCGCGGGTGGCGCAGGCGGAGTTGTTGCGTGCCGAGCAATGAGGACGACCGCGATCGCGGCCACGAGCACGACGGAGATGGTGATCCAGCGGCGGCCGCGAGTACGGACGCGTGGGAATGGCGTGGTGGTGAACATGGCTCAACTGCCCGCGAAAGAATTAATGAGCGACCAGCCAATGCCGTAGAGAATCGCGCCGGCGATGGCGCAGAGCATCATGACGACGCCGACTTTCCCGGCGCGGTGATGATCGACCCAACGGCCGCCGACCCAGACGATCAGGCCGATGAAGAACCCGGCGACGAGCGCGACCCCTGCGCCCCACTTGACGTTGTTGAGCAGCCCCAGGATCTTGTCGCCACCAACCTCGGGCTGCACGGGCGTCGGATTCGGGATCTGGACGAGCCAGTCGATGACACTGTGCGCGGACATCGCGCCCTCCACATCGCACCGCCCGACGTCACGTCAGGCGGGTCAAGTGGGAGGGCGTTCAAGGTTCTTGCCAGCTGAGCGGCGGGTTGGCCTCAGCCGGTGTCCTGGTCGGCGGCGCGGCCGTCACGAACGTGAGCACGACGTGGTAATGGGAGGCGTAGGCGGCGTGTTTGCTGTGGCAGGACATGCCAGGACCGGAGCAGCTGCTCGGCGGGCGCGCGAAGCGACGACGGTGTCACGTCGGCGGTGACCCCGTGCTCGGCGAGGTGACGCTCGCGGGGAAAGAACACCGTGTCGGGTAACAGGATGCTGGTGCGGCGGCCTGCGGTACCGGCCACACCCTTCGGCCAACTGCGCGTGCCCACGACAAGCAGTTGCGTCGGCGGAGTCACCGCGGCCGCCCGCACCCACGGCTCCAAGCGGGCCAGGACCTGTTCGGCGTGCGCGAGCCCGGGAACCGTAGGTCGTACCACCAGCGCGGGAATCGGTGACGGGCTGCCGACCCGCAGCCACTGTCCTGGTCCGAGCGCCGGGTCGGTCGCTAGTCGCCACGGATCGTGGCCGATATCGACCACGGTCACGTCGACCCCGAGACCGCCCGGGTGCCAGTACGGCGGCGGGGGGAACAGTACCGGCTCGACGCCGGTTTCGGGCACGTCGAGGCGGGCAAGTATCGCGCGGGCGCGCCGGGAGAACCGGATGCCTGCCGCTGGGCCGGGCCCGTCCCGCCGCGGCCCATCGGCCCGCGCAGCACGTCCGAGTCCGGATCGGACGGGATCGCCGGCGTCGACGAGCAGGACCGACCTGCCCGCGAGCTGGAGCGCATCGGCGATCGCGACAGCGGTGCTCGTTGCCCCGGCTCCGGGGGAACCGGCCAAGACCGGTAAGACCCGGCCGAACGGCGACCAGTCGACCAGCTCGACCGCCTGCTCAGCGGACGTGGCCGGCTGCCCCTCGGTGTCTGTCGAGTCCACACGGGAGTCAACGTCCCCGGGGAAGTTGTCGGATGTGGTCATGACGGGGCTCCCCTCAGCGGTGTTGGTGCGCCGGTGAAGGGTGCGGCGGTCACAGCGGGACCGTGCTCCAACCCCCTGACTGGGGTGGCGTGGGTTGCTTTGTCTCGACGTTCCGAAGATACTCGCAACAAGCGTGGTGCTTACTCCGATAGTAGACGCAAGCTGCGATGTGTCAAATGCCTGCTGGCGGTGTACAGAGCTGCACGCTTACCGATGTCGAGACGCGATGGGGGCGGACCGTGGCACGAGCATCCGAGAACGGATCGAGCCCCGACGGTGACGACGCCCCCGGCGCCGCGCCCTCGGCTGACCTGCGCTCGCCGATCCCGCGCCGCCGGGCAGCCGACCAGGAGAAACTCACCGTCGCGCTGCTGGACCGGGACACCTTCGCCGAGCGGTTGGCCTACCTGTTCGATAACGCCTCGACCTACTATTTGCTGCGCGGTGACCCGGTCGTCGATCCTGACGCGATCGACCGGCTCACCGCTGAAGGCGACCCGACCTTCCTGACCTTCACCGCAAGGCCCCCGATGATCGCCCAGTGGGTACGGGACCGGACCGGCTTGCCGCTGGCCGAGCAGGCACTACGCAACTTCAAGACCGGCATCCGCCAGAACAGCCGCCCCGCGATCACCCGGGCGTTGGCCGAGTTCTGGCGCATCCACCCGAACTTGCTCGACCCCAGCGTCCCGGCCACCGACTTCGCACCGCCCGACGACGAAATTGCACGCAAAACCCATGAACTGGTGACCGAACTCGGCTTGGTCGGATTCAACGCACGCGACATCACCAGCTCGATCGGCGATGCCCCCGAAGCCGACCGCAAACAGCTGCTGCAGGTGGTGGAAGAAATCGCGCGAGCCCGCCGCGCCGCCCGCGACAATCCCGCCTCCTGACGTCGCCGATTTACCAGCTCGGCAATCCCGCTTCCCCGAGCCTGCGATGTGCCGCGCTGATTCTCGCGGCCATCCGTTGCACTCGGCGGTGGGTCAGTGCGTCACCGACCTCGGCCAGCCACCGGGTCCTGGCCACGTCGTCGACATGCAAGCGTTCGGTCTCCGGCCACCATGCCCGGGACTCGGCGTCCTCGCCGTCCGCGCCGGACAAATGCTCGGCGGACGGGTGTGACAGATGCGCGACAACGGCAGCGATCGCGATCTCGATGTCCACGGCTGTCGCCGCCCCTGGCGGGACATAGACGTAGAGGGCAAGAGTGTGCAGTTCGTCGCGTATCGCGCGACGGATTCGATCGTCGATGAGCTGCTCGACGACTAGCAGCGCGTCTTCGATCTCGACCAGCTTTTGGATCAGGCTCAGCGGGAGCGGACGGCGATGGGCGAGCAGCACCCGCAGGCGCTTCCACAAGCTCTCGATCGCGGCGTCCCGGCGCTGAGTGCGGCGCCGGTCGAGCCAGTCGAACAGCCGCCGGGTCGCCGCGGCGAACAGCGACCCGGCGACGAACAGCACCAAGCCAGCGCCGTCGGTGAACACTCCGAAATGAGCCCCACGGGGCGGATGGTGCGGGTCGACCAGCAGCCGCAGCACGACACCGAGCCGCCAGGACAAACCGACCAGCGACACCGCGACCCCCAGCTGGGCCAGGGCGACGCCGCCGCGCACCCCGGCGACCTCCCCGCGGGCCACCACGGTCAGCCCCAGCAACAGCAGGGCGAGCCAGCCGACCAGGTAGCCCAAGTAGATGGCGGAGTAGAGCTGCGAAGGCCAGGCCGGATTCCGGGGCGAGGCGAAGAAGGACGTGTGCGCCCCTGCCACCGCGTACAGGGTGACCATCCCGGCGGCGCAGACCACGAAGATCGTGACCACCGCCGGCATCGGCAGGCGTAGTTGTCCCAGGGTGTGCAGGAACCCGGCGGTGAAAACCATCGCCAGCATCGCCAGCACGTTCTGCGCCACGACCGCGGCGTTGTGCAGGCCCGTCAGCCGGTCGATCCAGTCCAAGGTCACCGGCGCTCCGGCGGCCAGCGACAACGCCATACAGGCGATGCCGGTGGTCAGGAAGTGCCGGCTGAGCGCGTAGCCGCTGCCCCGGTTGACCACCGCTTTGCGGACTGCCTCGCCCACGCCTGCGGCTGCGGCGCCAAGCCAGAGGAGCGAGACCGCGTCAAGCATCGGCGCACAGGTGCCGTCGCGATCCGAACGCCGCCCGCAAAGCCGTCCGGCCCGGCAGCCGATCGCGATGGCGCGCTGCCTCTGCGTTCACGTGTTCCCGCAGCAAGCACGCGAACTGCTCGGCTTCGACCTCCCACCGGTCGTCCGGGCGTGTGCGGCGGCCGCAGGCGTAGTTGCCGGGATGGCCGAGGATCCAGTGCCCGATCTCGTGGAAGGCGATGTGCGCGGCGTGCGCCGGTACTGCTTTCGCCACCACCGTCAGCCAGCACTCCTCACGCGAGCGCGCCAGCAGCCCGCTGGCCCCGCCGCGCCTCAGCGGCATCCGCCCCAGGATCACGGACATGCCCCGTTGCTGTCCCAGCGCGTCCAGGAAGGCCCGCAGTTCGAACGGATGACGGATCGGCAGGGCGCTGATGATGGTTTCGCAGCGCCGGATGAACTCCTGATCCCCGTGCTCGGTCGTGCTCACTTTCACCCCTGTGTGCCTTCGACGTTTCCAGCCGGCCCCCGCCGGCACCCCTTGCTCGCCCACCACCGTCGATGATCTTCATCGCGGCTGTTCAGGGCGTTGGAGCCATAGTGACGGACACGTTTCTCAACCAACGCCGCTTTGTGCCACATTCGGGCCACATGTCGGCGCTGCGGGGTCCACATTCGTTTCCACATGCACCGCCGGACCCTCTTGACCTGCGTCATTCACGGCCAGTAGCCAGGTGAGTATGGTTCTGGAAGCGGGGGGCGCTGCGGCGCAGGTGTCGGGGACCGATCCGGCGGATGTGGCGTGGTCGTTCAGTCACCTCGATCCGGCCGTCGCCGAGACCGCCTACGACACGCTGGGGGCGATCCGGCGCGGGTGTCCGGTAGCACGCAGCGGGGAGCTGGACGGATACGTGCTGGTCACCGGGTATGCCGAAATCCGGGAGGCTGCGCGTGCCTCGGATCGGTTCAGTGCCTACGTCGACGGGCTGGGCGCGGCGGCGGTGGTCACCGAGATGCGGGAGGCCGTCGCCCCGTTATTCGAGACCGACACCGACCACCACCACCAGTGGCGGCGCCAGCTGCAGACGTTCTTCACTCCGGAAGCCGCGGCTGCGCAAGCTCAGTACGTGCGGGCAGTGTGCCGGGAAGTACTGCAGGAGCTGATCCCGCACGGCGCTGCGGATCTTGTCGGCGCCTACGCCCGCCAGGTGCCGCCGGTGGTGATCGGGCGGGTGCTCGGACTGGCCGAGCTCGAACGCGCGTGGCTGTCCGAGCACGTCCGTGCCCTCTACAGCGCCGAGACGCTCACCGAGGCCCAGCAGGCAGGCCGGACTTATGCCGACTTCCTCCTCGGGCAGATCCACCAGCGACGCACCCACCCGACCGGCGACCTGCTCTCGGTCATGGTGAATGCGCAGGTGGACGGCCGGAACGCCGACGATGACGAGCTGGTCAAGATGACCATGCTGATGGTCGCGGCCGGACACTTGACCACCGCCGACGCCTGTGCCACCGCGATCCTGCATCTGCTCGACGATCCGGCCCTGCAGCAGCAGGTGTCCGCCGATTCAATTGCGCTGGAGGCGTTCGTGGAGGAGCTGGTCCGCTACGACCCGGCCGTCGCCGCCACCGGACGGACCGTGATGACCGATACCCAGCTCGGTGGCGTACCACTCTCCTGCGGTGACCGGCTGCTGCTGGCGTGGGGAAGCGCCAACCGCGACGAACGGGTCTTCGACGACGGCGACGTCTTCGACATCGAGCGCGACCGCGGGGCGCCGCAGCACCTGGGGTGGGGTGCCGGCGAGCACCGTTGCCTCGGTCGGCACCTCGCCCGCGTCGAGCTGCGGGTCATGCTCATCGAACTGCTGCGCGCCCTGCCCGGTTTGCGGCTTCAGCCCGGCGCCGCGGTCCGGCGGACCTTCGGGGTCATCCGCGGCGTCGCGGGCCTGCCGGTGCGATGGGAGCACCGGTAGGCGCCGAGCGGGCGCGGTACCACTCGGCGAGCTCCCGACGTCCCGCCACGCCCACCAGGCCATAGATCGTGGTCAGCTCGGTCTCGACCGTGCGTACGGAGAACCGCACGATCGTCGCGATCTGCGGATTCTTCAACCCCCTGGCGACCAGCCGGGTGATCGTCCACTGCCGCTCGGTTAACGTCGGCTCCGGTGGGGAGTCGACCTCGTCGAACGCGAGTGCCACGATCTGCTCGTCGTCCAGCAGGCTGCCCTCGAGGTAGGCCGCCGTCGACTCCACCGGGCCGAGCACCAAAGCGATCTCGGCCTTCGCCCGACCGCGGTGGGACTTGAAGCTGGCCAGGCCGTTGTAGTGGACGCCGTGGCGGGCCTGCAAGCTGTCCGAACCGCCGATCCGCCGCGCCGCGCCGACGTAGTCCCCGTCCTTGGCCAGCTCCCAGGCTTTCCTCTCGACCCACCAGATCGGTCCCCACAGGTCGCCGAGAGCGTTCTGGCGCCTCAGTGGCTCGGGGTTGTTGGTCACTGGTTCGGAGCACGCGGGCAAGCCACGCGTCCACTCCGCCCACGTCAGCGCCCACTCGGCGCCGCGGCGGCGGGCCTCGGCCACGCAGCGTTGCGACATCCGGTCCGCCTCGTCCGCCGGCCCGAGTAGCCCCGCCGTCATGGCGTGGAATAGGTCAGCCATGAAGGCCATGCCATCGGCGCCCACGGCGCGGAAACCGGCGCTGGCAGCCGCCAGCTTCGCGAAGCCGCTGCGCTGCCCGAGAGCCAGTGTTTCGTAGGTGCCCTCGACGAGCTGGACTGCCGGAGCGTCGTCCTTGCCCGCTTCGCGCGCCAGGCGCACGCATTCGTCCAGGAGGTTCTTCCCTCGGGATTGTTCGCCGAGGGCGATCCAGACCCAGCCGGCCATCGCCAGCGCCGAGATCCGCACATCTGAGGCCACCACAGGGCCTTCGCTCAGCAGCTCCTCGACCTGGCGGCACACCTGGATCTCGGTGGCGAAGAAGAACGGCGCCCGCGTGAGCAGCACATCCACCATGATCGCCAAGCCCCGCTCGATCAGGCCGTTGTCGGAGCACCATGCCACCGCTGCCGTGATGTTCCGGGATTCAGCGTTGACCAGGTCCAGCCATCGGACCTCCTCCGGCCCGAGCCACTGCTCGGCCGCCTGCCGGACCAGCCCGGCAATCCAGCGGCACAGTCGTTCGCTGATCTCGTCCAATTCGCCGAAGATGCGCAACCTGCGCCGGCCGTACTCACGCAGGAACGTGTGCTGGCGGTAGCGCCCATCGGCGGAGGCGCCTTCGATAATCGAGTGCCGCACCAGATGATCCAAGGTCTCCAGGATCTCGCCCTGGTCGATCAACTCATCGGCGCAGACCTGTTCGGAAGCGTCGAGAGTGAACCCACCGGTGAAAACGGTCAGCCGCGCCCAGACCCGTTGCTGCTGCGGCGAACACAGGTCCCAGGACTCGGTGATCGCGATGTCGAGCGCGAGATGATGCGAGGGCACCCCACGCGCACCGGGACCGTACTTCAGCGACGCGCCGCCTTGCAGGCGATCGAGGACCACTGCCGGCGCTCGCCCCCGGCCAAACTGGGCCGCGATGAGTTCCAACACCAGCGGAATACCTGACGACCAGCGGACCAGGTCGACGATGGCCTGCCAGTCGTCCCGTTCGGTCAGTGGCCGTCCGGCTGCAGCGGCGCGGTCGGACAGCAGCTGCACCGCGTCACTGTGTTCGGCCGCCGCGCGATCGGTGCCCTCGGCGGGGGTCGACAAGGGCCCCAGGTGCACCCGGTGCTCTCCCTGGACATCCAGGTAGGCGCGACTGGTGGCGATCACCTGCACCATGACGGTCTCGGTGATGATCCGGTTGACCAGCTCGGCAGCCGCATCCAGCACTTGCTCGCAGTTGTCCAGCACGATCAGCACGCGCCGGTTACGGACATGCTCGATCAGAACGTCCACGGGGTCGACGTTCGGCTGATGATGCGAGATACGCAAGGCTGCGATCAGCAAGTTGCAGATTCGCCGCTCGGCATCCGGCATGTCGGCCTGCGCGCCGAGTTCGGCGAGGCGAATGAACACCGATGTGTCGAAGTGCTCATTCATATGCACGAGCAGTTCGCCCGCTAATCGCGTCTTCCCGACGCCGGGTGATCCGGTCAGTGTCACCGCGCGGTCGCCGGCGTTCAGCCGACCGCACACCTCGGCCAGTTCACGGGATCGCCCGAAGAACGCCGTCAGGTGAACACCAGCGGGCGGTTGTCCGGCTGGTCTGCGAATGCGCTTATCCACCGCAATGGATGCGGTGACGCCAGCCTGCGCCGACCGCGGGTTTTGCCCGGCTATCGATGTCCTGCACTGTCCCCTCCTCACGCCAGCGCACCCCGTCCGCCCGATCGGCGGACGGCGCTCACTCGGCTCGTGGCACCCTCCGTGGCAGATGTCGTACCACCTGTGGCCTGCGAAGATCGACTGCTTAACAAGCAAGCACCCGATCGGGTTAATTGTCAACACACTGCCAGCACAGAAGGAACGCCAGACCGCGAACGACCGTTTCACTCATCCGACAGAAACCGGAACACACCAAGACTGGCGACCGGGTTGCCAGCAGCAAGTACACACCAGGACACCCTTAACGCTACGAACTCATACGACTACTTCCCGCAACGCCTCGCAGCGCAGGCGGCATATCCGAAACGGTTTTCCGACAAGACCACCACAACTGTTTGCACTTTCTTGCAGGGCCGGTTACTGTTCTCCTCAGCAAGGCAGACTAGTGCTCCACCCTGGGGAGGCGTGGAATCCAGCACGGTCCGCCCGACAATAGGGGCATTCTCGTGTTTCCATCCTCCACGTCATGGCGGACGCAGATCGCTCGCGGACCGCCGGTAGCGCAAGCTCAACAGTAGCGCACCTTACGCGTCCGATAGTGTTTCGGACTTCTCGATCAGTGAACTCCACTACTGGCATCACACGGCCGGTCTTGTGGTCCCCTTGACGTCTCCGCTCAGCCCCTCTTCGCGTAACCCTGGCTGCGGCACGAGGCACGCCCTTCAGCACGCCCGTCGATCACCCGACGCAAAGCTGGATGGCTTTCCCTTTTCTTACAAGGAGAAACCTCGATGCACAGCCGTCTTTGGCATGCCCTCGCCGCGACCGCGGCTCTACTCGCCTCCACTGTGGCCACCGCCGTCGCGGCACCCAGTACGCCCAGCGGCGACACCGCTGACCGCACTCCGATCACCGGGAGCACCCCCGCCTGGGCCACCCCGCACACGGAAGTCGCCCACGCCGACGGAAACACCGTCCGGCACATCCAGGTAGCCCTGGCACTGCGCGACCAGGCAGGCGCCGAACGCCTCGCCGCCCAGCTGGCGACGCCAGGTAGCGCCGAGTACGGAAAGTTCCTTTCCTCACACCAATTCCTCGACCGATTCGCCGCCACGCAGGACACCGTCGACCAGGTGTCGCACTGGATGGCCACGCAGGGCCTCCACGTGACCGGGGTCAGCGCCAACCGCCACTTCGTCGACGCCGAAGGCCCAACCACCGCGCTGGAGTCGGCGTTCGGGACGAGGATCGCCGCCTTCCGGACCCGGATCGACGGCGCCACCCGCACCCTCACGGCCCCGGCATCGCCGGTCACCGTGCCGATCTCGCTGCGCGCATCGATCACCGCCGTGCTCGGCCTGGACGACAGCGCCACCCTGCTCAAACCCCAGCACACCCGCACCAACGCGGCGGCAACCGAACAGCACTGCGCCCGCTGGTGGGGCGAGCAGAACAACACCGACGTCCCGCAGAAATACCCGTCCGGATTCCAATCGAACGCACTCTGCGGCTACACCGGCACCCAGGTACGCGCGATGTACAAGCTGGACAACGGAAACACCGGAGCCGGGACGACGATCGGGGTCGTCGGCGCCTACAACTCCGACACCATCGTCGCCGACACCAACCAGGCCGCCGACCAGCTCGGCGTGCCGCCGCTGGCCGACGGCCAGTACAGCGCGGTCCTGCCCGAGGGCGGGTTCACCGACGCGACCGAGTGCGGCGCCGAGGGCTGGGCGGCCGAGCAGACGCTGGACGTGCAGGCCTCCCACACCATCGCCCCGGCGGCGAAGATACGCTACTACGCCGGGAAGACCTGCAAGGGCACCGGGATCTACGAGGCGTTCAACCTGGCCGTCGCCGACAATGCCGTGGACGTGATCAGCAACAGCTACGGCAACGCCGACGGCGAGAACAGCTTGCCGCAGATGGCACGGGATCAGTTCAACGCGATGGCGCTGCAGGCCGCAATCCAGGGCCAGACCGTCACGGTGTCCACCGGCGACGCCGGCAACAACTCCGGCCCCGTCGGCCACCCCACCGCCAGCTTCCCGTCCTCGAGCCCGTGGGTCGTGGCGGTCGGTGGCACCAGCGTCGGGCTGGACCAGAACAACCAGCCCACCGTGCTGACCGGCTGGGAGAACAGCGGCAACAGCCAGTCCGGCAGCAGCTGGGCACCGCAGCAAGATACCGACGGCCCGTTTGCCTCCGGCGCCGGCGGCGGCAGCTCCGCGCTCTACTACATGCCGAACTGGCAGGTGGGCTTCGTCCCTGGCAACGGCGAGAAGCGCGGGGTCCCGGACATCGCGGCGCTGGCCGACTCCTACACCGGGATGCTGGTCGGGCAGACCATCAAGGGCCAGTTCGGTATCGGCTCCTACGGCGGCACCTCTCTGGCTTCGCCGCTGATCGCCGGGCTCGTCGCCGACGCCCAGCAGGCCCGCTCCGGCAACGCACGCGCAGGGATGCTCACCCCTATCCTCTACAGCCTGGGCGGATCCAGCGCCATCACCGACGTCGTCCCGCAGAAGGCCGGAGTCTGGACGCCGATGATGCACGCCTTCGGCGGCGTCGCCGTCCCCGGCGGGCAGGGCAGCTACCTGATCGACTTCGACGCCCGCCCACAGAACCTGCAAAGCAGCCCTGGCTGGGACCCCGTCACCGGGCTCGGCACCCCCGCCGACGGCTTCATCACCGCGCTTTCCCAGTAGCCACGACCGCTTTCGTGGTGGGCCCACTCCACAGCGGGCGGGCCCACCACGGCCTTCAACGACCCTTTGGAAGGACTACTCCATGTCCGAGACGCTACGACCGGCACCAAACCGGTGGCGGGTGCTCGCGCTCTGGCTGGCTGCCATCACGATGGTCGCCACCGCGGGAGTACTCCTCGCACCGTCGCACCCCACGCCCGACGCTTCTCACGGAGCCGAGCCGGTCGAGCTGGGAGTCGAGCTGCACGCCCCGGTCGTGGCGGCCCGCGCAGTCCCCAATCTGGCCGGGCTACCCGAGGCCAGCACCTTCGGCACGGTGCCGACCGCTCCCCTGGATGAGACAGCTGCGGAGGTCCCAGACGGGCAGCTCGTGCACCCCACCAAGCCGGTACCGGTGTTCGACCAGCCCGGCGGGGCGGCCATCGCCGTCCTGCCGACCACACAGCTCGGGTCCGACACCTGGGTTCCGGTGATCGCCGACGAACCGGGCTGGGTGCAGGTCTTGCTGCCGTCCCGGCCCAACGGCTCCACCGGCTGGCTGTCCACCCAGGACAACACGCTCACGATCCGGTCGACGACCAACTGGATCGTCATCGACCGGGCCGCGTTCCGGCTCACGCTCTACCGCGACCACCAGCAGATCGGCACCTGGAGCGTCGGAGTCGGCACCACGGCCGCACCGACCCCGACGGGGCGGACCTTCGTGCTGGCCTCGATGACCGATGCGACGCAGAAGTTCAGCCCGGTGATCTTCCCGCTCGGGATCCACTCGGCGACCTACACCACCTACGGCGGCGGACCCGGCACCACCGGCATCCACGGCTGGCCCACCACCGACGTCTTCGGCCGCCCCTCCAGCGACGGATGCATCCGCATCCCCGCCGACGCCCTGGCCACCCTAACCAATCCCGCCGATCCGGTGCCCATCGGCACCCCTGTCCTCATCCGCTAACCCAACCGCGTCAACATATCTGGAGAACCCGCTATGAACACCACCCGTAGCGCCCTCGCGGCCGCCGGAGCCGGAGCGCTGCTCATCGGCACCCTCACCACCTTCGCCTCCAGCTGCACCCCCGCGACCGCCGCACCGCCCGCCCTCGCGGCCGCCGCGGCGACATCGACGGCGACCGGGATCTCTGTCTCCGGCGGTGAAACCCTCAAACCCGCCCGGCCGAGCATATCCAGCAGCGGTGCTATCACCTCCGCCGGCGGCTCGGTGTCCAGTCCCAGCGGTGCCGTAGTGGCCAACGGCATCAGCCTGCAGGCCGGCGCCGGATTCGCCGAAGCCCGCGTCGCGACACTGCGAGTCGGCGGGACCACGGTCGGGCCGTTCACCGCGACCTGCCGCAACGGCGCCATCACCACCAGCGCCCCCAAGAGCGGCAGCGGCAACCTCAAGGTCTCACCCGGCGGCCACGGCACCGCCGGGGTCATCACCGTGACCACCAGCACCGCCCCCGCCCGCACGAACGAGTCCGGCGCGCCGACGTCGAGCAAGCCGACCACGGGCACGGCGATCACGGTGACGGTGGCGACGGTCAGCTGCGGCGCCGGCACCCTGCCGCCGCCGACAGGCAATATGCCCACCGGCACCCGACCCGCCCCGACGCACAAGCCCGGCTCCCCCGGGACCTCCCGGCCGGGTGTGCCGGGCCAGCGGCACCAGCAGGGTGACAACCCGGGTGACCGGACCGCACCCAAGCCGCAGCCTAAGCCCGGACACGTCGCCGTCACCGGCTGACCCTCCAGGCCGCGCGGGCCCGCACCCCCAAACCCTCCATTGCGGGCCCGCGCACCCCTCCCGCTCCCCATGTCCCCGCCGGCGGCCTCCCCACGCCCCGCACAACTCAACCGACTTCGCCCACCAGGGGAGATTCCCATGTCCACGCTCGTGTTCAGCCACCCCAGCAACGACCAGCTCGACAACGCATCCTCCGAGGACGTCCGTGCCGTGCACTTCGTCGGCTCGCTGCCCGCCACCCTGACCGGCGACCACCGCGCAACGATGCAGTGGTTCCTCGACCACACCCCCAACACTGCGTTGACCGGACTGCCGTGCGACCCGGACCCGCGGTGGATCATCGACTGGCTCGACGGCCTGGCCACCGTCGACGCGCTCGAACCCGTCCGGACCGGCCACTCCGCCGACTACGACGACATGCCGACCTACCGCCTCAAGCACGGCCACTGGCTCGAACCCGACGATCTGTCCCTCGGCCGCGCCGCACACACCGACACCGTCATGGCCGCCCGCGCCCAGCTGCACGACGACCGCGACTTCCCACCACACCAGGTGTCGATCCCGAACCCTTACGACTTGGCGCTGTTCACCTTCGGCAGCCCCGCGGCCGCGGTCACGCACCTGCCGGCGTTTCGCCAGGCCGTGCTCGACGACGTCCACACCATCCACCGCCAGCACGGCAACCAGGTCGTCTTCCAGCTCGAAACCCCCGCCGTCCTCGCGACACTCGACCGCACCCCGAGGCCGCTCTGGCCGGCGGCGGTGCGGGCGCTGGCCAAGCAGGTCGCCCGGGTCTTCGCCGACGGCCCCCGCGAGGCAACGTGGCGCATCCACCTCTGCCACGGCGACCTCGGCCACCAGCCGCTGTTTGCTCTGACCGACCTCGTGCCCGCCGTGCAGTTCCTCAACGCGCTGCACAAGCAGCTTCAGCGGCTGCGGCTCCCGATGCCAACCGCGCACATCCCGATGTGCACCGGCACCCAAGCGCCCCCGACGGATCCGCGGTTCTACCGCGCACTGCGACACCTGCGCCGCGACATCGACGTCGTCGCCGGACTCGTCGACGAAACCCACCCCAAAGACTCCCGCACCGCGCTCAGGCTGGTCGAGACCGAGCTGGACCGGCCCGTGCTCGCGGTCGCCGCCGCCTGCGGCCACGGCCGCCGGCTCGTCCCCGACGCCGTCGCCAACGCCGCGCTCGCCTGCGAACTCGCCCACCACACCACCGACACCCCGGCCCGCTGAACCCACCGAGAGGACTGCCGAGATGGACACCACGACCACGCCGACGCCGTCCGCCGCCGGCCAGCTTGCCGACGAAGGCGAGACGCTCACCCCGATCCTCCGCACCGGGATCGTGCCCGCCCGCGCACTCTCCGGTGGCCGGATGCACCTGCCTGGAGCCACCACCCTGGCCCCGCAACGCCACGACGCAACCGAAACCGCGGTCGCGATCATCAGCGGCCACGTCGCCGTCCTATCCGGCAACACCATGCAACCGTTCCACCCCCGTGCCGGGGACATCATCTACATCCCGCCGACGCTGCCGTATGCGGTGGTCAACCTGAGCAACAACGCCTCCGTCCTCGCCCTGGTCTTCCGCACCGACCCCGGCTTCGACACCGACATCCACCGCATGCCCGAACTCGACCCTGTCGCCCGCGACCAGATCCCCGACCTGCGCCGCGCCCACCACAAGGCTCTGCTCACCCGGCGCAGCGGCCGCGCCCGCCGAACCTGACTCCGCTCTCACCCTCCGTCCAGCGCCACGCCACCCGCCGATCAGTCTGTTCGGCGCCCTCCCGTCACCTGGCGTGCCACACCAGCCGCTCGACCGGGGAGACCCATGCGCACCTGGATCACCGACACCGTCCGCGACCTGCTCGACCAGCCGCCGCCTGGCGGACCGCTCACGCTCGACGAAATCGCCGCCTGCGTCGGAATCAAGACCCATCATCTCCGGGCCTACTACGGCTCGGTCGACGCCATCATCACCGACCACACCGACACCTCGACACGCCCCAGCCAGACGGGGCGGTGTTAACGATGCGCTGGAAGAACCTCCACCTGCGCGGCGTCGGCGCCGCGCTCGGCGAGATCGTCGCCATCGACGACCTCGAGTCCAGCCGGACACTGCGCGGCGCGACCAGCCAGCGCGCCGTGTCGATCGCCCGCGACAGCACCGGGATGGATCTCGCAGTCCGGGCCGGCCGCAACGCGCTCGCCAGCATGGCCATGACCACCACCGGATCGCTGCCCGTTCCCGACCTGCACTTCCACGCCGCGATCTGGCGCGGCAGCCGCGGCATCGACTTCTGGTCCCGCGCCGCCTACGTCCGCTCCCGCCTCGGCCTCCCCGCCGGCCCCGGGATCGCCACCGAGCTCAACGCCATGAGCAACAGCCTCGCCGGCGGCATCGACATCTCCGCCCGCGTCCTCGCCGGCAGCCCCGACCTCGACACCGTCCTGCTCACCGGCGGCGAAACCTTCGGCCCACCCGCCTTCGACCACCTCACCGCCGACCACGGCATCGCCTACGGCGACGGCGGCTCCGCCCTCATCCTCGGCCGCCACCCCGGCCTCGCCCACATCCTCGCCACCAGCTCCTACATCGACCCCACCCTCGAACAACTCCACCGCGGCAACCACCACTTCGCCCCCGCCGGCACCACCGAGCTCGGCATCGAACGAATCCGCGAGCGCAAACGCCAGTACACCGATGTCGTCGGCTCCGACTCGGTCATCCGCCGCAACCACGATGGCATACGCGCCGTCATCGACGAAGCGCTCCACGACGCCGACCTCGGCCTCGACCAGCTGCGCTGGGTGCTGCTGCCGCACTACGGCCGACACCTCCTCAACACCCAATGTCTGCAACCGCTCGGCATCACCGCCGACCGCACCCTCTGCCACGCCGGCGACCAATGGGGCCACATCGGACCCAACGACCAGATCATCGGCCTCACTCACCTGCTCGCCCGAGGCGCCGTCAGCCCAGGCGACTACGTCGCGCTGCTCGGCATCGGCATCGGGATGACCTGGACCGCCGTCATCCTGCGCATCGATACCTCGGCGACAGGCCTGGGTGCCCTCGCGCCGCCGCTGCGCTGGCCCTGGCGCGCTCCAGCCGACGTCCCGACCTGACCAACACCTCGCCGCGCCACGCCGAGCCCCCAAGGACTTCCCATGCCCGAAGCCTACCTCCCGTCACGCCTCGACCAGGCACTCTTCGGCCCCCCGTTCATCGTCATCGACACCGACAACGCCGCACACACGATCACCCACCACCTCGACGACGCCACCGACATCCTCAACACCGACAGTGCGGCACGCGCGATCGTCGGCACACTCCGGCCACCTTTGCTCGCCATCGACATCGACCCCGAAGACACTGGCGCCGGTGTCGACGCCAGCGACGTGGTCGCCGAACAGCTGCTCCTCTGGGCCGACCGCCACGGGCTGCCCTGGCTGCGCCGCGACTCCGGCCGCCCCGGCCACACCCACCTCATCATCAAGACACCGCCGTCCCTGCGGGACGAGCTCCAGCTCGTCGTCCGCACCGTCGCCAGCCGACAGAACGTCTCCGCTACCGCCCGCTCCACCCTCCGGCTCACCTCCTCTCCGCACCGGCACGGCCTGCCCAGCCCCGTCCTGAGCTGCACACTCAGGACGGCCGACGCAGACAGGCCCGTCACGTCCACAACCACGCGTACAGCGCGACCCGCGCGCCAGCGACGCGGCTCCGGCCGCAGTAGATCCGAATCCGAATACGGCCACGCCCTCGCCCTTGCCCGCGCCGGCCACAGCACCGCGCACGCCTGGGCCTTCGCCAACCTCAGCGGCACCAAAGCCCGCGAGATCGGCCAGAACGCCTGGCGACGCTGGTTCTGGGCGCCCGCCACCACCATCGCCGCCGCCGAACGTGGCCTCACCGAACAGCAGGCATGGAACCTCTTCCACCAGGCTTCTCCCACCCAGGCTGCCCACCTCGGAAGGAACGCCTGGCGCCGCAGCCGCTGGTTACCCGCCCTCCGCGAAGCGACAGAAACCCGGCCGCGACGGATACGCCTCGGACCTCACCAAGCTACCGGCGGCGTACGTGAACCCTCACCTCGCCGACTCCAGCAGGTCCAAGCGGCACTTCACGCGGCCGTAGAACGCCATGTGGCACAGAGATCCGGTCCCGGAGGGCGCAACGACACGATCGCAGGCGTACGCGTCAGCAGCCTGTACGCCGCCCTCGACGCCTTCGCGCACGCCGTCCTCGCCACACGGGGATCTATCTCGATTCGACACTGGGCCGAGCGCGCCAACCTCGATCCTAAGACTGTCCGGCGCGCACGAGATGCAGCACTCAAACTGGGCATGCTCAAACGCGTGCACCAGTACACCGGAGGAAAGACAGGTTGCGACGCATTCATCTTGACTGAGGCCGCAGAGGAAAATCACAACACAGAATTAACTTCCCCCACTCCGTACACCCCCACCCTCGGCCAAGCGGACCCCCTCAGGCTGCGATCGCAGCATCAGCGCGACAGGCTCCAATTCGCGCTCAACCACAGCCTGAGGGCCACAGTCACCGGAATCGGCTCTCGACGCCCCAAAGAAGGACCTTCACCTACCGCCAGCATCGAGGCTGTCCCTCATAGGCAGCGTGACCTCATCGGAGGAGACCGTCCTCATCTCCGAGATGGCGACTTCCTCCATCGCGTCGATGGCCTTTGTGGGGATCGAGATACGCCCACGCATTCGAATCGCTGGGAAGGAACCCTCGTCTACGGCACGGTAGATGGTCATCGCAGAGACACCGAGCAAGTCAGCCGCCTGACGGACAGTCAGGAAACGCGGCGTGCTCACAGTGGAATCGGACATCGCAAACCTCCGGAGCTACGAAGCAGGGGAGGCTGGTGCCACGGATCCAACTGACTGCCTACATCGACACCATTAGCTTCAGCATCCGCCAGAAATATCAACTCGTCAACCGCCCCGATGTTTCTGGACACCTGGACGGGTTTGCCGCGGGGCGCGGATTCGGCTGGGTTGAAACTGACCGGCCGTCACATCACCTGGTCTGAGAGCTTGTCATGGCGATACGAGCAGGCGTATTGATGGCACCGAGTAGATCGCCGACCAGCGCCAGAGCGTTCCTGGCGCATGCTCAGGAGGAGCGGCGGTTGCCGCACGAGCTGGCGCTCCGCGCGATCGCCCGCCGCCGACGTCAATGAGGATCTTCTCCTGGAGGACTCCCAAAGGTCAGATTCCCCGACGTGCCAAGCGGATGCTCTAGACGAGTGATGCGTAAGTCTGGCTGGTGATCAGAGATGGGCGAAGGGTGTTCAAGATCAGTTTGTGACGACCGACCTGAACACCCTTCTCACCGCACTCTACGTCAAGATCGACGACCACCTTGTCGGCAGGCGACGGATGGGTAGACCGCCGAAGCTGACCGACGCGGAGCTGGTGACCCTGGCGGTGGCCCAGGCGTTGCTGGGATTCACCTCCGAGGCCCGCTGGCTGCGATTCCTGCCCGTCCGCATGCCCGGCGCGTTCCGGTACCTGCCGGGCCAGTCCGGCTACAACCGTCGCCTGCGCGCCGCGTTGCCGCTGGTCAAGCAGGTTATGCGCTGGCTGGCGGCGGACACGGACCTGTGGGCCGACGCGACCTGGATCGTCGACTCGACCCTGGTGGAGTGCGGCCGGTCCCGGCCGACGGTCAAGCGCTCACAGTTGGCCGGCTGGGCCAAGTACGGCTTCTGCCGCTCGCACTCGCGTTGGTTCTGGGGCCTGCGCCTGCATCTGGTCTGCACTCCAGCCGGACTGCCTATCGCCTGGGCGCGGGCCGATCCCAAGGTCGACGAGCGGCAGGTGCTCATGGCGATCTGCGACCACGAACCCCATCTGCTCGCCGACCGTCCGGGTCTGCTGATCATCGCCGACAAGGGCTACGTCTCCCGCGAACTCGACCACTACCTCACCGAACGCGGGATCCGGCTGATCCGGCCGTCCTACCGCAACCGCACGCCTCACCCGGGCGAACCGCTGCTCAAGTCCATCCGCCAGCTCATCGAATCGGTCAACGACACCCTCAAAGGCCAGCTCAACGTCGAAGAGCACGGCGGACGCACCATTGAAGGCGTCGGAGTCCGCGTCGCCCAACGCCCCCTCGCCCTCACCGCCGCCATCTGGCACAACCGCGCCACCGGGCAGCCCGTCACCCGATCCCTAACCGCCTACGACCACTAACCCGAGTTACGCATTACTCGTCTAGGGCATGCGCCCTTAGCCACGCGTCGTGATGTGCGCCAAGCGCGGTCTAGTCACCATCGAGGCAATGTCCGAGGTCAGTGGGCCATCACCCGGTCTCCGACCGTCTATCGCCGGGGTCACGACCGGCCCGTGGATACGTCCGGACTGATCGAACCGGATTCGCTCGGCGTGCCGTAGGCGCCGGTCGTCGCGCGGACGGTCTCAGGAGTAGACGCGCAGCAATAGGCTTCTTGCAACGCGGTGATACGAAGAGTCACGAAAGGGCGGCCTCCCCGCTTGCGGAGAGGCCGCCGATGACGCTCGGAGCGCTCCAACGCTCTGAATGTCGATCCCAGAAGCCGGTACACAGCCGGCTCCGAGGGTGTCATGCTCCCAACTGTGGCCGTAGCTCGAACCACTCGATCGACGTGCGGCAACTGCTGCCACCGATCGCTCCTCAACCGGAAGGACGACACTATTACCACTGCCGAGCGAACTCGACAGCAATCGGAACCCCGACAGCCTGCCGCCTCGTCGTCGACACCTTCGCACAAAATCGACATAATACCCATATTGGTACTACTGACGGCTGATGCAGACACACGTCTCTTGGCCACGCTCCGGTACAGCAGCCGTGCGACCAAGGCGCCTACGCACCGACACTGTCCGGAACATGCGAGGGAAGGGACAAGCCGACGCGCTCAACACGGTCCGTCAAACGGTGCTGATTGCCCTCGGCGGCGCCGCAACCCTCAGCGGAGCGGCCTTCAGCGCTCGATCGTTCGTGCTGGCTCGACGCGGCCAGGTCACCGAACGCTTCCACAAGGCGGCCGCACAGCTCGGCGCCCCCACCCCCGAGGAACGCCTCGGCGGCATCTACGGCCTTGAACAGATTTGGAGAGAATCGCCGCGCGACCACGCGGCAATCCTCGAGCTGCTGTGCAGCTACGTACGCGCCCGATCGAACCTCCCGCCACGTCCCGACGAAGCCGAGGCGCTGAAACCACCGTGGCTCGACCCCGCCCAACCGGTAAGCCGTGATGACCGTGATCGCGCGCCGTCCCCCACGCACGGAAGCTCACCTGCCCATCCTGATCGACACCGCGCTGCCACGCGTCTCGATCCGAACGCACGAATTCGACCACCCACCCCGGCTCGCGTCGATCTACTTCACCGGAGCCGACATGCGCCGCGCCGACCTACGGGGAGCCGACCTCACCCGGGCGGTCATGAACTACGCCGACCTGCGCGGCGCCATGCTCGGTGACGCATGCCTGCACAGAGCCCACCTCCACCGTGCCGATCTGCGCTACGTAGAACTGGCCGGCGTAGACCTGACCGGCGCAGACCTCACCGGCGCTCACCTCGGTGACACGCATGGCCTCGACGCCGGCCAGCTCGCGAGTGCCTTGATCGACAACACCACGATGCTCCCGCCCAGCCTGCACGAACACCCCTGGGTGCGAGCGCGGATCATGGACTGCACCACGCACACGGCTGTCGCCGACGGCTTCTGCCCCACCCGAACTCCAGAGCCAATCTCGCGCTAGTTCGGCTGTTGGTGCGCCACCAGCAGTCCAGGGGCAACCACCACTGAGCCGGATCTGGCGGGCAGCGAGGTTCACGGTGTGGGTGGCCGAGCAAGTGCGCCCTAGCGGCCCGGTTCGGAGTCGTCTGCAAGTTTGATCGCACCGGCGACATCGCTATTCCAGACGATGTTCTCGCTCATGGCCGTCGATGCCATACCTGCCGCTCAGGCCGACCGCCGCATCTACCTGGCTAGGTTGGGCACATGCGGTGAAGCGGAGTCGATCTCGCCAGGCGTTGTAACAAGTGGCCTGTTCGTCGCGAATATCTACCGACATGAGGATGGGAGTCGGGATGGACAGCGACGTCGTGGTGACAGGGCCAGACAACCTATCTGTTGGTGTATTACTGGCTCCATCGACGTTGCTTAGCGACAGCGAGCAGGTCGATGATGACGGCTACGCCCCAGCCATGGGAGCTCGCGACGCGGGCAAGCGCGTGGCCGAGATGGGGCACAAGGTACTACATGCAGCTGCGGCGGCCGTCGGGCAGGAGATCGGTCTTGTTGTCCGCGGCGTCGTCGCCGGGATCGAGCAGCACGGCGAGAAGGCGATCGAGGCCGGCTCTTTCGGAATTAACGACGTCGTTTTGAAATTCGGCATCAAGGCGACAATCGGCGCCGGCAAGGCGGTCGAGGCCCTCTTCACTTCGACCGGAGAGGCCACCGTCGAGGTCAGCCTGACCCTGCGCAAGCAGTGACGCAGTGGAGCACGGTGTCGGGAGGCTGCTTACCTCCGATGAAATGCACGACTGGCGGAATGCTCAGGTGCGTAGCGCTTTCGCCATCGGCGATGGCTATGTGCTGACAGCCTGGCACTGCGTCAGCGAGTGCACTAATGCGCCGTGGTGGATAAGACTACAACCGTGGCCCGACGCCGATGTGCCAGCAATCATCCCCCTCAAACATGTGGCGCATTGTGAAAGCCTCGACGCCGCCTTGCTCGTTGTCGACGAACAGCGAGGGGGCAAGAAAGCCTTCGAACAGCGCGGACGCCTCGACTCTGCAGCGCTGGCGCTAGGCATCGACGTGCTGGAACACGACGATATCCGCGTGTTCGGGTTTCCAGAATTGAACACAGCCGAGTTCGCCACCGCACTCAACGGGACCGTGCAGACAACCACGTTCAGACATGGGCAAAGGTTGGCAATTACCCTGCAGGTACATGGTCTGGGCGCCGCATACCCGGAAAACCCAAAGGGCATGTCGGGGGGCCCAGTAGCCCGTCGCGACGTCGACGGCCGGGAACGAGTCGTAGGAATCGTCTCGAAGTTCCCGAAAGCTGGCCCGTCCGGTCGGGCCGCGCTTGGCGGCCGTCTTGTCGTCCGCCGCATGAGCGACCTCCAGGACGTGTTTCCTGTCGTAAAAAATGCTGTGCGGCGTAGCACTCCACCGCCACGCCCGGCGGTAGAGGTAGAGTTATCTCCCGACGTGATGACAGCCAGTCGACCGGACTTTGAGGCAGCCAATGTCCCCCTACCGGAGCGGTTTACCCTGACGGAGATACTTCAGATTGTTCCGCCCGAACCAAGGTCCCGGCTCGCCGACCGGCTTCATGCACTGCGATCCGCCCTTGCTGCCAAACCAGTCCTCATGGAAATCGGCGCGACGCAGCTGGAGATCGGCCGACTGCAGGTAATTTATCGACGCGAGGTCGGTTGTTGGCCCAAGGGAACTGCTCTCGACGCTCTGCTGGTCGAGGCCGCTGACGTTCGTGAGCCTGGCCACGCACCGAGTAAGCTGAGCGCTCTTGCCAAGTTTGTCGTGGGAACTGCTGCCGCGCTTTCCGCGTCGCCGCGAGACACATCGATACTGGCAAACTGGCTCACCGCAATCGGTCACCAGGTCGGCGACGCGCAGGCGTATTACGAGGAGCGACATGCTGGACCCGCCTGGCTGGTGATCGACCTTGGCGACGAGCCGATGCCGAGCAGCCCGCCTTGGCCGGCGAGGATCGCGTGGACACACTTCGATCGCACAGGGCAGCTCGCCGGTGAAGTCGCGGTGGAGCCGACGGAAACGGGTCTGCTCACAGCGCTACGCCGTGTGCTTCGCGATGTACCGCAAACCTGGCCCGTGCTGGTCGACATCGCCATGCCCTACGCACTGCTGGACAAACGCATCGAGCACTGGCCGGTCCTCGGAATAGACGACGACTGGGAGTCGTTGAGCGAGAGCTGTCGCCCACGGTTGCGATGGTCGCCGCGCCTCCGCGATCGACGGCTGTATGGCCGTTGCGTCACGTGGACAACGCGGACAAATTGGATGGCCTTGCCTGAGGCAATCCCAGACAATCTTCTATCCGACAGCGCCAAGCTGAAACGGTGGATCAAGAACGACGCCAAGCAGACCTGGCTCGTAGGTGGCGACCCAAAGAACGCTAGCAACGATCCACTTCGCGTATTCCTCCGAGAGGGCTGCGGGTTCCTGATCTGGTTCCCGGCCGACTCAGACCACGACCACAGGCGGCGGGTAGCCGAGGCAGCAGCAGGCATTCCCGTCGAGTCACGCCGGACTGAGATTCCAAACGAGATACCCTCGTTCGAAGACCATCCCGTGATCATCTGGGACGATCCTCGCGGCCGCGATGTTTTCAGGCTTCCCTACCCAGTTCCAGCCGAACACATCCAGACACAGTTATGAGGGAGACCGACGTGCCGTGGCGAATCTTCACCGGCGATGGCCCGACTGATGGAACCGAGCCCTGGCGCAACCTTCCCGACCCACCACCTTGGCGTCAGCGTGCCACTGCGATCACCAGTTTCGTCCTCACGGACGACCTGGTCGACGCGGTAAACACCGCGCTGCACCTGCGACGGCCGCTACTGCTAACTGGCGCACCCGGTTCGGGCAAGTCCACTCTTGTCAGCCTCATCGCAGCAGAGCTCGGCCTCGATGATCCGCTCAATTGGCACATCACCTCCCGCAGCACCTTGCAGGACGGCCTTTACCAGTACGATGCGTTGGGTCGACTACACGCCACCCAGGCCGGAACAGTAGGCATCAGCACGCACGTAGAAGACTTCGTCACCCTCGGCCCCCTCGGTACCGCTCTCGCCTGCAAAGAGAAGCCGCGTGCCGTACTCATCGACGAGATCGATAAGAGTGACTTCGACCTGCCTGGCGATCTGCTGAATATCTTGGAGGAAGGCGAGTTCGACATTCCGCCGCTGGTCCGGGACGCCAGAGCAAGCCAAGAATCAGACGACGTCACGTTCAAGGTCCGCGGCAACGACCGGGCGACGTATACTGTGCCGACCGGCGTTGTGCGCCGAACCCACTGGCCGGTCATCGTCATGACAAGCAACGGCGAACGCGCTTTCCCTGCGCCATTCTTGCGCCGGTGCGTCAGGTTCGAGATGAGCACGCCAACAGAGCTGTTCCTCCTGCAGGTTGTCGAGGGATATCTCGGCAACGTCACCGAACAGGACCGCGCCATGATCACCGCTTTTGCGCAGCGACTGGTCGGGGGCGAACGACTCGCCATTGACCAGCTGTTGAACTATCTGTATCTCGTCACCGGCGAGTCCGACATGGACGCAAGGCTTGACGAGACGGTCCGGACGCGACTGGAGAGTACCCTGCTGGAGGAGCTGAGCGGTAAGTGATCGACCGACTGGCTCGGTCCCTCGCCGCCGCACTGCCGGGACTGCAAGGCGAACAACTCGCGGAAGCCCTATGGTTGGCCGCAAAGTATCCCGCCGCCTTTGGTCCGTCCACATCGCCCGCCGACGTGATCGGCGAGAGGACGTCGCAGACGAGCACAGAAGCTCTCGAGGCACCTGCCGACACCCCGGCCGAGACGTCACTTAACATCAATCTGGCACTGACCGACGAAGAACGATCGCCGCAAGAATCGGAGGCGGTGTCCGTCACCGAGGTGGGGCTGCGGTTGCTGCCGGCAAACGGACCGTTGCAAACCACAGTCACCGCGTTATCCCAGTTCCGGCGTGTGCGCAGACCCGGCCCGCAGGTCGTTGATGTCGATGCCACCATAGAGGCGACCGCAGACGCCGGACGACTCGTGATCGTCACCGGGGCCAGCCAGGAGCGCGGTCTGGATGTCGTGATCGTCGTCGACCGGACCCCAGTGGCGATGGTTTGGACGGACACCATTGATGAGTTCGCCGCGACACTTCGTCGAACTGGCGCGTTCCGGTCGGTTGCCTGCTGGTCGCTGGATGGGCTCACGCTCCGCGACAGCGCAGGTACGGCACACAGCTCGGACTTCATTATCGACCCGGCTGGGCGACGTCTGGTGCTGTTGCTGACCGACGCCACCTCAACCTGGTGGTACGAAGACCAGCCCTGGCATGTGCTAAGCCGGTGGGCGAAGGCGATGCCGACGACCCTGGTGCACCTCTTGCCTCGGAGCTACTGGGGCTACACCGCGACGGGGCAGCCGTCCGCGACAGTCCGCTCCCACCATCCGGCCAGCCCGAACTCCAGCGCAAAAGTTATGACGTACTGGTGGAGCGACGATCCGGGCACCGCCGATGTGGCTGTTCCGATCATTACCCTATCCCAGGACGACATCGCGCGATGGGTCGACGCTGTGGTTTCCGGCAGCGATTGGGTAGACGCGGTCTGGGTTCGCCCACCGGAGCCCATTGCCGCGCCGGGTACAAAGCTGAGCGCCGCCGATCAAGTAAGCACGTTCCAGTCTCGAGCGAGCGTCGGTGCTCAGCACCTGGCTCGAATTCTGGCCGGTGCACCGTTACTGTCACTGCAACTCATTCGAGCGTTGCACGATCAACTGGTCCCAGCGCCCGAAGTCGGGCAGCTGGCGGAGATACTCGTCAGCGGACTGCTGGAGCGACTTCCCGAAGACCCAGACTCGACGACCCCGCTACTGCGGTTCAGGCCAGGTGTGGCAGACCTACTCTACAAAGGCACGACTGCAAGCCAGGAATGGGACATATACGAGATGCTCACTCAGCACCTCGAACGCAATGCGAGGACGGGAAACGTCATCCGCGCGGTACTGGCCGATCCGCATGGAACCAGATTTATAGATGGGGACCTGGTGCCGTTCGCCGCAATGGGTCGGGGCATGGCCATTAGGCTGGGAATCGCAACGCCGCCGGACGAGGTTCCAACCCTTCGCAAGGCAACCGCGGTCCCGGTAAAGCCCACCGATGCCAAGTCCGCAGCGGCCCCGGTGGTCCGAGGCACGTCCGGTATCGTGTGCGTCCCCGACGCCACTTCTTCGTTGTCGGCTAAACAGATCGCCGACGGTATCGTTCGCGACTTGATTTCGGGTCTGCTCGATGTTCGGGACACCGATGCTGCGAGAACGATTGAGGACAAGGGCATTAGCGTCGCCTTGTTTGTCGACCTCTTCTCGCCTAACGACGTCGATCAAATGTACACATACTTCAACAACGCTGACGTCCGACGGGCGGCACGGGAACGGCTTGAAGCCGTTATCACCGATGACACCCGGGTGATTGTGACGAACTCGTTCGGAGCGGTGGTCGCCTACGAGTTGTTGTGCGCTCATCCAGAATGGCCGTTGCGGACACTCGTTACTTTTAATGCACCACTCGGCAGCCCGCCGGTCTTCGACCGGCTCGATCCATCACCTCGGCGATCCCGCAACTTGCACGACCGGTGGCCGGAGAGCATAACGTCGTGGACCAACATCATGATTCGCGGCGACGTCGCGGCCGCTGGCTACGATCTCCGAGAGCTGTTCGGTGGCGAAATTCGGACGATATTGCTCAACGACGTGCAGCCCGATGCGACCTGGCACCTTCAGTCACCACGGGTAGCTTCGGTGATCTCCGAGGCTTTACGGAGTAGTCAGACACTGGCTGCCTCAGCGCCAGCCAGAAGGTCCAACAGCCGCCGCTATCTTATTACCTGCGTCGTCGACTACACAACTTCGTCCTTTCCCGCTCTTCCACACGCGGCCGATGAGTCAGCGGAGCTGGTTGCATTTTTCCGGTCGCTGGACTACGAGCATGTGTCACTTGCTCCCGCCGACCAGACAAGGAGCCGAATCCTGGGCGATCTACATCGCTTCATCCGGGACCCAGGCCGCCAACCCGAAGATGCGGTGGTTTTTTATCTGTCAGGTCATGCCTCGGTTTCCCGCGGAAAGTACATATTCTTTCCTGCGGACGCGACACCCGGCCAAGTCGACATCACTGGAATAACGGCCGATGACCTCAGCAATGCACTGTTCGCCAGCTCATCGAGGTTTATGCAGCTTATCGTGATCAACACCGGCTCGTCAGCAGATGCGATACGCCAAATGAACAAGACGGCGGCAAAATTTCACCAAACGTCAAACATAGCCATGATCGCCTCTTCGACGCCGATGGAGAAATCAAGCGAACCGGGATTTACTCGCGCCATTATTCGTGCTATTCAAGGAGGGTCCGACGAAGCGGAAGCGGCCTCCTTAAGCGGGATCGTGCGCCGCATCAATCGATATCTATCCGGATACTCAACTCGGCCGGCGACGCTCATTGACAACGGGAGCATTTTGGACTACGTCTTCGCCTTTTTCTCTCGACAGCAAGCCGCCACAACTAACACTACTGAGCAAATGGTCGATGATGAACATCATCCCAAAGTCTTTATCGCCTATGACCACGTCTCGCCGGTCCACGCGGACGAGGTACACAGACTCGCTGACCTTTTGCGGTCATCTGGCGTGGACGCACAGTTCGACCAATGGGCCGGAAACACGCGGCGGGACTGGTATGAGTGGATGAGCCGCGAAGTCGTGGACTCAGATTTTATCATCGTTGTGTCTTCCCCCGCGGCGAAATTTTCCCAGAACCAAACTGCGCCTACAGGGCAAACTCGAGACACTCAAGCCGGCGTGGCGCAGATTCGCGACCTTTTAATCCGCGATCCGCAACATTGGTCGAGTAAGATTCTGCCTGTTGTCCTGCCTAGCGGATCCCCCAGCGGCTTTCCGAGTTTTATAAACTCTCACGCGGTGACCCATTACGTAATCATGGACTTTTCCCGGGAAAGTATCGAGCCTTTACTTCGCATCATCACGAGCCGGCCTGATGTCGTCGATCAGCAAACCACGCATCGGCCGAACCAGTCGGCTGAAGGTGTCGCCGAACGGTTGGCCGCGCCCGACTACGGTGACGCCGAGTTTCAGCGCGGCAGCAGCGGTATCCACGATGAACTGGGGAATCTTGCGGCGACAGCTGGCGACACTGCCGCCGCACGCATGCATTACGAGAGCACCCTGGAAACGGGCGGGCCTGATCACCCGGACACGCTGGTTTCGCGGAGTAGCCTGGTGGCCGCCCACGAGGCTGCGGGTGATCTGGCGCGAGCCATTCCGCTGTACGAGGCCACCCTCGCCGACCGGGAGCGGGTGCTGGGAACGGACCACCCCGACACGCTAACCGAGCGGAACAACCTGGCCTACGCCTACCAGACGGCAGGCGACCTGACGCGAGCCATCCCCCTGTACGAAGCCGTACTCGCCGACCGGGAGCGGATACTCGGCCCCGACCACCCCAGCACACTGACCTCACGAAACAACCTGGCCTACGCCTACCAGACGGCAGGCGACCTGACGCGAGCCATCCCCCTGTACGAAGCCGTACTCGCCGACAGCGAGCGACTGTTGGGATTCGACCACCCCACAACCAGGGCCATCCGGTCTAACCTCGATGATGCGCGATCGACATGAAGCTTTTACGGTGCGGTCGTTGCGCACTTGGCCGACGGTCGCCCCGCTCAGGCAGCCGTCACCTGCGCTGACGGCGGCCTGCGAATCCACACCCCACAACGGAAGTTCGCTCGTCGGCATGAGCGCGCGTTGAGTCGCGCGCGGTCAGCGGCAAGAGTGCCTTGGCGTAACGCGGTCGCTGGGTGTGACGACGGGAATGGGTCACCGTCGGGTGTGCTGGAACTAGGGGCGGACCTGTGTCTGCACATGTGGTGGTCCATGGGGTGGGTCAGGAGTTCCGCGGTCCGGAGCTGATGCGTCAGCTGGTGGGATCGGCAGATGCACTCAACGGCGGCCCCGTGGCCTGATCACCAGCCCGCCGGCAGGCTCGACCAGCCGGGCAGTGTCAGCGTCAACGACCATCGACGTCCTCCAGTCCCGTCCACCCCCTCGATCACGCGAACCCAGGGCCCTATTTCCGCGACGCGCGCTCCCGCGCCGGCTTCGCCGCGGCAACCTCCACTGGCGTGGACTGGGCGGCCTCGTACGCGGCGATCAGGTCACTGGACAAGCGGCCCCGTTCCGCTACGTTGTGGCCGTTGGCCGCAGCCCACTCGCGGACCGCCTGGTTGTACTCGCGTGAGTTGCCCCCCTCCGCCCCTGGGGACCGGCTACCAGCGCCGGCTGCCTGACCAAGCGCGGTCCGGACGCGCCGGCCACCGACTCGACGCCCCGCCTGCACATAGCGCGCGAACTCTCCGCGCAACGCCTCGGCATTCTCCTCCGAAAGGTCGATCTCATAGGAGACACCGTCCAAGGCGAACACCACCGTTTCGGAGGCCTCGCTGCCATCGATGTCATCGAGAACCTCCACGCGCACCTTCTGTGCCATCACAACGCCCTTTCGCTCGTGTCCACAGCAGACCCATGCCGTGGTGCGGCGCAGGCCCTGAAGTCCGCGCAAACCTTAAGCGTCACCGACCGACCAGTCGGTGCGACACGACTCAACCGTCGCCGGACCTGCAGACACCATCCTCGGTCGCCTGCTGACCGAGACCTCGTGGGAAGACTCAGCCACCCGCAACTACCGGCACGGCGGCCGCGGCCAGGAGAAAGTCCTCACCGCCGAAGTGCTAACCGCATTTGACCACCCGCCGCACAATCGACTCCTCGGCGCCGTCCTGGCCGCCGCCCACGACGCCAGGACCACGACGGCCCGCGCCGCCCACGATGCGGAAACGACCACGATCGAGTCCTGCCCGAAGTCGTGCTCAACGCCCAGGGCGTCGGCAAAGCCGCCCCGGTCCTGGTGCAGCCCGACGCGCTGCTGCACGGGCAGTCCAGACGGGTCTCACTCGAGGCAAAGCGGCTACGCGCCAGTTCCTTCCAGGTCGAGCAGCTCACTCGCGAATATCCCACGGTCACTCCCCTGGCCGGCGCCCGCATACCGCTTCTGCTGCTCATTCTCGGCGCCCCGCCACCGGCGCGCGTAGCCAGTCACGGTCGCATCACCATGACCGACGCGATCGACCAGCACTCGACGCCGTCTACGCCCGGCTCGCGCGCCCCCGTGGGCCCTTACCCACCTCCACGACGCCTCGAGCGTTCCGCAGCGTGGATCACCTGGACCGAGTTCGCTGACGTCCTTCACGTGCAGCACCAGGCCGCGGCCTTCGCTGATGCGTCTGTCGCAGCCACGGAGACCCGCATGTTCAACGCCGTCTCGCAAGCGACGCACTGGCATCAGTAAGGCCCTCGGCCGTCTCAGCCGCTCTCCGGCCGATCACGAGGTGAAGTCTCGGGCACATCCGGGCACATCTGCAATCTGCAAGTTAATGAGGATAGCCTTAAATCCGCAGGTCAGAAGCACTTTCCGGAGCCGGCAAGGGGCTCGAACCCCTGACCTTCTGTTTACAAGACAGATGCTCTTGAATACGAAATTTGAGGGGCTTCAGCCTCCCCACGAGCCAGACATCTCCCAAGTTGAACCTAGATCACGGGAGCGTCAGCCGGGAGGCTGACTTGCCACGAAGAGGGTAACTATACGGAGTAGCCCATCGTAGACACGCCCGGGCCTATCAGTGATGCGCATCACAGGACCAGGTTGGATCCATGACCCATTCCATGACCCGAACTCGTGCTCAACCGTGTGACTGATGGGGTCACGAAGGGCAACTGTGAGGCTATAGTGACTGGTAGAGGCCTTGGGCGGCGCCGTCACCCACTCTCCTAAAGCGGGTGTCGCAGGCTGGAATCCTTTCGGGCCCGTATCTCATTCTGCAACCGCAGCACGGCCCTATCCCCGGTCTGCCGGTCGGCGAGGATCAGCACTTCTCGCGGCAAACGGGGCTCGCCTGCTCATGCAGGCTCGGCTGACCTCAGTCCGCGAGCGCGGCAGCAGCGGCAGCGACCTTGGCTGCAACAACGTCGAGCGACGACTCCGAGGTGCTCAGCCCAGCGTGCGAGGCCAACATCGGGCTGACGTCGTTGAGGTCGTTGAAGCCCACCCCATGTAAGACGGGAATGACGCGCCGAGTGGAGAGCAACACGGCGAGTTCCTTCTCCGCTACGCCCTCGTCGTTAATGCTCTTGAGCAGCGCGGGCGTGACCAGCACGATGCCAACGCGGGAGTTCCGTAGTCCCTTGTCGATCTCGCGGATCATGAGCGAGCCGAGAGGCAGGTCCTCCTCGCTAAACCACACCGACGCACCGTTCGACTTCAAGTGGGCGTGCAGCTCCTTCGCGCTACCTTCTCGGTCTGGCCAAGCATGGCACAAGAAGAGGTCGCGGCGTTCCGGATGTGCTTGAGCCTGCTCGCTGGCCTTCTGGGTGAAAGGCTCGACGGTGCGCCACTCCGTCGGCGTGTAGGACACCGACCTGCCGGTCCTGGTCCGACGGGAGCCTCCGCTACCGCCCGACGAGCTGCCGTAGCTCGACCCGCCGCCAGCGCCGTAAGACGGACGGGGCGACGAGTAGGAGTAGGACGAGCGGTAGGACGACCTTCCCCGGCTGCTACACGCTGGGCAGTTCGCGGCCCCGCTCGCGGTGCGATGGCCTCGGGACGGTGCTGTGCATTGCGCCATACGTCCATAGTAGAGGCGCCATCCGACATACCTACGTCACTTCGCAGCTTTGCCGCCTGATGTTTTCCGTGATGGAATCGACGCCGGATGATCGCGAGACGGCCGCCGATAACCCGCACCAGCCTTCGCCGTTGCTACTGAATTAGCTGGTCGAGGCGCATGTCGATCAGCCTCGATGATCGACGAGAGACATGATCACAAAAGCGGGAGCCGCAGTTTCGAATCCCACCGGGTGCAGACACCCTGGTCGGCGGGTCGCGCTGACGCCCACTCACGTCGCTCCGACGCTCAGATTCACGGTTGGGGCAATCACGACTAGACTCGAAATTGGTCAGCTCCGCGCTATGACGCCGTCGGACGCTGCTCCGCCTCGCCCTCCCCGCGCGAGAGTTCTGGGGACAGTTCATGTCACACGATCGGGAACGTCGAGCCGGCGAAGACCCAATGGCTGTCGCCGCCCACGCGGCCAAAGCGGTTCCGTGCTTGAAATCGGAGGGAGCGGGCAACAGGATTGTCGCTTCACTGCTCCTACCGGAGCGGAGGCATGCTACCGAACCCGTGATTCCCCTGCCGGTTGCCGATCTCGGCCCCGCAGTGGAGCGTGGGTCGGTCGCGTTCAGCCTGGTCCGGGTCGGCATGAACGGAGTGGTCGCCGCACGAGTCCCCCTGGAGCGGCTGCGCTGGGCCCCGGGCCTGCCGCTGCGGCTCTCGGTGTCCTCGGGTCTGCTCGTCGTAGCGCCGAGCGAGAAGCCGTCGGGTACGTCGATTCCGCCGAGGATGAGTTTGACCTTGCCGGCTCGGATGCGGGCGCGGTGCCGCATCCGGGCTGAGGATCAGGTGCTTCTCGCTGCCCTGCTGGAGCATGACTTGCTGGTCGTCTATCCGCAGCACGTGTTGTACACAATGGTCACCACATTCCACGACAACCTCGTCGACATCCCGGATAGGACCGCACACGAGAACTGAGGCGGGCGCGGCCTGCGCGACCGCGCCCGCCATGAATCACGCCGTAGTGGCCCTCAGCGCGCGGACCGGCGCCAGGGGGTGTGGTTCCCCGGTGAGTGCGGCCAGGGCTTCGGCGACTTCAGTGATGTCGGCCTTGACGTAGGTGGTGGTTGTCAGGTCGCTACCGGACTCGGCGTGTCCGGCGTAGGCGCGAGCGACGCCGATGCCGAAGTTACGTTCGACCCAGGTCAGCGTGGTGTGGCGCAGCCAGTGGGCACTGACCTGCAACGCTCTGGCCCAGTCCAATTCCTTCTGGACACGGCCGAAGATGTAGTCGTAGCGACGCTTGGTGATCGGATTGCCGTTGGCGTAGCGCAGCAGCTGACTCTCCGCGTCGCCGTCGCCGCGTTCGTCGAAGTGGGCGACGAGGTGCCGCATCAGGGTCGGCGAGACCGGTTGCCAGCGTTCGGTCTCGCCCTTCTCCCGCAGCAGGATCGTGCACTGCGTCTGGTCCAGATCGCGGCGGCGCAAGGCGAGTGCACCGCCACGTCGGCAGGCGCTCTCCTCGTGCAGCCGACAGATCAGCGCGTCCAGCTCCGGGTCGTCGCCGGTGCTGGAAACGATGTCGTTGAGCTCGCCGACCCGCTCGGACCCAAGGGCTCGCCGGGTCGAGGCGTTGCGCCTGGGTTTGGTGACCCGCATGGCCGGGTTGGCGCGCTCGTCGAGGCGTCCGTCGTTGACCAGGTGCTTGTAGAGGCAGCGCATGGCGGCGACGAAGTTCTCGGCCGCGTTGCGGCCGCCGCGGGAGTTGCGGCGGACGCGAGCGGTGCTGCGGACGTGCTCGGCCATCGCTTTGATCTCGCTGGCCGTGATCGTGTCCATCGGCCGTTCGCCCCACGCTGCGTCGGCCTTCTTCCAGTACGACCCGTAGGAACTGGCCGTGCTCGGCGACACGAGGCCCGCGACGACGTGGATCCATTCGCCCAGCGTCGGCATCGGCGGGCGCTCGTCGTCGGAATTGTCGGCAGTTGTGTCCCCGATGAGGTCGGCGGGATCCACGCCGAGGCGTGACAGCAGCAGCCTCGCGGCTTCAAGGTCTTCGGTGGTGGCGGTCATGCGGTCTCCTCGGAAGCGGCCAGCGACGTGTGAAAGGTGCGCAGCATCGCCTGCACGGCGGCTTCCGGATGCACGATGAGCACGTCGTGGACGGGGTCGGCGACCAGCAACAGGCGGCTGCCCGCCAGGGCTCCGCAGCCGCGGCGCACCGGAGCCGGGAGCGCCACGTAGGGCTTATGGGGCATGACGAACACCCCGTCCGGGCGCCGGCGGATCACCACCGAGGTTCGGACAAGGGTGATCAGCAGGCGGTCCCCCGGGCTCCAGCCGAGGACGGCGACGGCGCCGCGATCCTGCAGCCGCCCTCCCCCGTCCATCAGCGCGATCGACAGCCGCGGACCATCCGCCGCATGGAGATCCCGCAACGGCGGCAAGCCCATCGGCACAGGCAATGAAGCCACGCGTTCCGGGTCAGGTGCCGTGATCCGGCCAGGCACGGCCAAGGAAGGGATGCGGGTCATGCGACACCTCCCCGACGTACTGCGCGAGGGGAGGGCGCGGTCAAGATCAGCGTAGCCGAGATCGACGGGAGCTGAACGCGAGAAAGACCCGCCGTGGCGGGCCAGTTACTCTGTGCTTTGGGAGATCTCCCACGTATTTGTGTCCGAGGACGATCTTGCTCGATAGAAACAACCCTTAGCCTCTAAGAGACTAGATACCTAAGCGAGTACGCGTTTGAGCAAGCAACTACCACAGGTTCAGACTCAAGGTTATGACGACGTTGTGCGGTAGCCACAGTCGCCCACTGACGCGGAAGGTGAGGCTGCGAACCTCAGAGGATCTACTGCTCCTTCCACTTTCGGAATCTGCGACCTTGACATCGCCCGAATCTTAGTCCCCATCTTTTTCCGTGAGTTCGTGGTCGGATTCTACAGTCTGGTCTCGCATCCGCTTGGCCTTTGCAGCGTCTTCCGGAGAGCGCCACCGACTTACTGCCGATGAGTATTCTTCCAATCCTTGCAAAGTCTTCTTGGCAATCGAGATAGATACATTCTTCACATGGTCTACCCACTCAGCGATATGATCATACGAGACCAGATCAACAGTGTGGATACCGTTGCTATCAGCTGCCCAGCTTGAGCTATTTTCGAATTGCACGCAGCAAAACTTAGTTTTATTCAAAATAGGCTCATCGGGACCCTTAATACTAGTAGTATATATCGGCCCCGCAACTACACACGCTGGGAAATAGATCGCATCCCCGCTAGCTCGCGATCGCCGATCCAACATAGCTTTCACTGGCGGCATACACATCTCAAAAAGTGCATTTCTTGCCACAAATTTCTTGGCCGCACGTTCGACTCGCACCAACTGAACGCCTCTTTGAATTTGATCTAGTCTACACGGAAGCCATGCTGACAATAATCCGAAAGACATCCAGGATCCATGGAACGGCCTGACCGAAGAATCACTATACTTTTTCTTCTTCGCGGATTTCGAGGTCGCTTCGTCAATCTTCTCAAAGTTTACCTCAAATGGAGGAGCCATATCGCCCGGACCCCAGGGCCGAACAAAGACTACGTGCGGCTGCATTGTGCTTTTGCATTCGATTATTAGATCCAAATCAATATGAGTAAGACCTTCTGCAGAGTCAAGCGCAATACCAAAACTACCGACAATATCGATCTCTCTAGATTTTCCCTCATCCGGATCTAAATAGGAAACGCCAGTGCGATTTGATATTCCACACTCTTCCAGCCTTTTTGATACACGTTGCTCGAAAATAAAACCAGATGAGTTCAGCGCTTCAAGAATCTGCTCTTCGCTTAGGTTGTAACCTGAATCTTCGCTCATATCGCCTCGCTAATCAAAGAAAGAGCTCGTTCGGATACAAATAGAACAAACAAACCGCCGGTTCGCGCCTGACTTGCATTGTTCTGACATCGGCGGGTATTTGGCCTGCGCACGCGATGGGTGTCGCCACGATCGCCGGGAACGGTAGCAATAGTTGCTATAGTGACCTTCATCGTTGGACTTTATCGTCACACACTAGGAGGTACACAGCCGCTCCCGTAGCAGCCCATCGAAACGATCGACACCATCAAAGCAGAGCCGAGCGTGAACCCATGTCACACTGGCGTACTTTCTGTAACGTACCGTGCAAGCCATACCCGCATCGCCAGTTGGCCCTGACCGCGACCGAGGCGAGTCGTTGCCTATTCGTCGATCCCAAGTTCAGCATTCATGCGATCCTGCAAGCGCTCGAAGCACTGGTTGGCAGCCTCCATATGCTTCTTGAATTTGTCCCAATGATCCTCCTGACCGGAGTTAACAGGAAGACCACGAGCAGTACGAATTCCCGTAGTGATGGCGCGGCTCAACTCCTCAGCCGCACGAGTGTAGTTGCTGTGCCACTCTTTGAATGCCGAAACGATAGATAAACTCCCGACCGTTCTGCATATCGCACGAGCTTCAGGCCACTTCTCTTGATGCTTCATCGAAATATTTGCAGCATCACCAAAAATTAACTCGTTGCCAGCAGCCCTAAGATCATCCTGTAAGTCAAATCCAATCTGCAGCACCCGCTGGTAAGCTTCGGTCCTTCTTTCAAGGATATGCAGACTACGAGCCGCGGTCCGATCCAAATCAGCTTCGCGTGAAGCACTCTTTCGGCCTTCTCGCCCAGCAATCCAGACCACCGTGCCCGTGGCCACCGGGCTAAGTGCAGACAATGTCGGTTGCAACCAATCCCACATGAACTCATCTTATCATGACTTAGCGAACCAATGGTCACTGCGTCAATACTTGACTGTCATTCACCATCATCTGAACTTTGACTTGCCAATCGCTCCTGAAGGAGCAATCCTCGCAACCTATCCGTGAAGTTCACATAGTCCTCAATAGGTTTATTCGGCTCTTGTCGAAGATAAAAGTCACGCCGGATACTTGCGATCTTTTGCCGAACAACGTCGTGAGATGCAATATCAGCAAGGGCTGCTTCTATTTCTCGCAGGCGCGCATCGGCCAGAGATCGTGTCGCGCCCTCTTGATAGTCTTCAATGAAGCTTCGAATTACACGACCCATTCGCTTGGAGCGACGACGCTCTGCTTCCTCAATAGCAGCCGAATCGAGAAGAGAAGTTAGCTCCCCGAGCAACGTAGCGAAGTTCTCCTCCAGGGCAGGGACTCCAACCGGGCGCGGCTCGTCGCGATCTAGTCCTTCAACATATGCGACTACTTCCCTCGCGAAACCCACTTTATCTATAGTTTCGCCGTTCATCTTGACCGAAA
The DNA here is from genome assembly GCF_014654205.1 of Amycolatopsis bullii. Classification (GTDB taxonomy): domain Bacteria; phylum Actinomycetota; class Actinomycetes; order Mycobacteriales; family Pseudonocardiaceae; genus Amycolatopsis; species Amycolatopsis plumensis. The sequence continues at coordinate 150,019 of NZ_BNAW01000008.1, read as the reverse complement.
ATAGCTCGCGTAGTTCATCCCAGAGTGGCCGGCTGGATGACTCGACCCTTGCCTTCAAATCAACTTCCTTAAGCGCCTCAGACGCTTCCACGTCACAGCCAATCACTTGGACCGCATAGCGACGGGCGGCGAAAATAGCGATGCGAGGCGGAATCAAGTCTTCAATTTCGACGATCTTTCCAGAGTTCGAAGCGCCGATAATTTTCGGACTCTGGGAAGTGGCCCATAAGCCCAATCGCACAATGTATTTTTGATCGAGCACCGGCCTTCTGTTAACGTCGCTTCTTCGCAACTTTTCAGCAGCTCGCTCACCATCCTTGTCCCCGTCAAGCAATGCAACACAAGGCGGCTTCATTGGATCGCGCCCTCGCGCAAGGTAAGCTATGTAAGGCACACTATCCGCACTCCCCGCTGGAACAATTGTAACTTCGTTCAGATCGAGGAGACTAGTCGAGGGATACCCCCCAGCGCGAAGCGCGTTTGACATTCCAGCCAGCAGCACCTGATCCGCAACACCCTCGACAATTAGGTTCTTTCCACTTATGAAAGTAGTCTCAGCAACGTAGGCCCCGAGAGAGGAGCGCAGTGGTTCATAGTGCGTACGCGCGACGTCTTTTACGACCCTGGTCCCCTCTTCCTGAGACCCCTTATCGAGAACACGAAGACGGTGAGCTGCATTCTTGTTTATCAGAAAAGGCGAATGTGTGACATACACTACTTGATCTCGCCGTACGCCGTTGTCAGAAACAGCGAAATTTTCCAGAACGCGCAACAAATCTTGCTGCCCGGCGTTAGATAGATACGCGTCCGGCTCATCCATCAAGAGAATTTCAGATCGAGCGGGGTCTCGGCGATGCGCGCGCAACTGTACAAAATACGCCAAGAAGTGCGTCAGCCCTCGACTGCGCTCAGCGAATGAGTACTCACTTTCAGTTCTGTCCTGAATGGTGAAAACCAATTCGCGCTCACGAGGCGAAACCCGCAGTGCGAAATCATTATCTTGAGTCCACCAACGGGATAGGTTCAGATGACGACTCAAAGACTGATTTATCTTCCCGACCAGGCCACTCACATCGCCTTCGTTTCCAGCAGAGATGGCTTCCTGGAGATCTTTGAAGATCTCCGGGTCGACACGAGCAACGTCTACTAGCAGTTTTCTTGCCAACTCAGGTTCATCTCGTTCTTTCTGCTTCTTTGCAGAATCAACAGCGGTTTCACGCGGCAAGAAGAACTCAAGAAACTTTGGAACGAACGGGCCGAACTCGTTGACATCCGACGCCCGAACGGTTTCAGCCATGTCAATGAATCGACTTCGTGTTCGCCGGTCACCCAGAGCGCCACTGCTGCCACCCCAAAGCGTCGAGATCGGCACACTGTCAGGTATCGCGACTTTCGTCGATAATCGAATTACGCGAGGAAAAATATCCTCAACGATCTTCAGTTCATCGCCGTCAAGTTCGACCCTTTCGTTACCCAGGCTAACGAAAGGCCTGCCGGCACCTGGGCGCATGAAGAGAAATTTTTGCCCAGGACTAGCGCTTACTCCAATTTCAGCAAGCGTGCTAGCTTCCGACTGCGATGAGATGATGAATTCTGCGCCCACATCAGGAAGCCTGATCTCATGGGTCTCTATCGAGTAGAGCTGGGAGTGGCGACAGAAATCGCTGCGCCGAACACTCTTTACTCCGACAATGCATTCGATTGCATCAAGCAGATGACTCTTTCCAGACTCGTTTGCACCAACTACTGCTGTAACCTCTGGATCCACATTCAAGCGAACATGCGGATACCAGCCCTCCTCCAACTGCTCCCAGTCATGACGTTGAGCGTTTTCTTTGGCGCGTCGCTCATAGTCGAAGTTAAACGACTTGAAAAATCGAACGTACACCCGAGCAAGTCGCACAGGACCTCCCTTTCATCGAGCCGTAGGCGGCCCAGACGCCTTACGGAGCCACTTTACTGCGAACTGCGTCGATTGGCCCCTCGACTCGCCCCAACGAGGGAAAGATCCGGCAGAAGCACACGACGTCAACAGCCTGTAGTCAGATGATGGCCCACAGAGTCGTCGAGTTGTCGGTGTCCGACCGTTGTCAATCGCTCGGCCTGTCGGTCCTCGAAGGTGCTAGGTGCTGGCGATACCCACACACAACCCCCGCTGACGATCCGCGTCGTTTGCATGCATCGACGAGGAGCAATCCCACTGCGTTGGGATGCTCGAAGTCTCTGATGCACGGCGAGGAGCTGTTCGCGCTCAGCGCTTCAGCAGTCAAGGGCGGGACTCGACGTCACCAAGGGGTCGTTGCGACCAGCCGCTTGGCAGCAGCTAACCAGGGCGGTAGGGGGTCCATTGAGCCTGCGGGCGGTCGCCGGACGTGTTGCAGCGGGGCACGCGTCGGCTATGCCGAGTGGCCTGGTTGGAAGCGAACCTGGCGGAGTGAATCAGAGATCTCTCGCGAGTCAGCCCTCGCCGGGAACTGGCTGCATGCAGGGACGACCGACGTCGCCAGTCGCCCTGTTCAATGGATAGCGCGGCCTCTGCCGTTGTCTGCGTTATGCCGCTAACGCCACGCCGATTCTTGTGACTGTTCGCGACCAACCTGCGACGGTAAGTCAACGCAGCCCAAGTCACTGCCTAGAGACACGTCACGTATTCGTTGTCACGACTTAGCGCGATCCGTCTCACCTGCTGTGACGCCTGCGAAGCAGGCTGACCTGCGCATATGTCGCCAGTGACGGCTGTGACGGGGTGCAATTCGGCTCGTCACAGCCGTCACCCATGGACTCCGCAAGTGCCGAATTCACGATCGCAACAGGGTCTGCCGAGTCACATCGGCGGTCAAGTTCGCCGAACCCAGCGTCTCGCTACAGAGTGTGGTCGAACGCATCAACGACGACCAGTCCGATCCCCTCGAAGGGGGATGCCGCGTTGACGTCGATCGATGACGTCGCAGCTTTCGCACTGCCGGGGGATCTGGTGTCGTCGGCGTTCGTCGGACAGGTGGAACTCCGCGGCGCCAAATGCTCCGCAGAGCATCGTGATGACCTGCCCCGGTGTCGGAATCTCGGTCAGGCGCACCCGATGCCACTCGCCGTCGATTACAGGCTGAATCACGAGCGGATCGATATAGATCGCCGCGGTCACTGCGTCGTCTCAATCAGCGTAGGTGCGCTCAAGGCGGAGTTGCTCGCCGGCTCACCGAACGCGCGCCGCAGCAGTGCCCTTGCTGTGTCGTGGTAACGGCTTAGCATCGTCCGGTCCGTCAGATAACTGTTGCAGTGGTGGTGCGTGAGCACCACGGCGATCGGATCGGATCGATCCTCGAAGAGCGTAAAGGCGCCGATCGAGTTCAGCGCGGTCTCCGTTGACGGCACAATCCGGACAGTCACGTGCTTGAGCTGCGCCGTCGCGCGAAGGTGTGTGATCTGCTCGTTGTGCAAGCTGGCTATGCCGTGAAGTGCCTTGTCACCGATCAGGAAGACGTAGCGACGGTCCCCGTCGTCGAACGCCTGCTGGCGAACCTGGCGGCTCAGCAGTTTCATGTCCCTGCGATCCTCCTGCATCACTGTCTCGGCGAGGACTCGCTCGGCATACGTCCGCGTCTGAAGTAGGTCGGGAACGCACAACGGTGCCCACTCCAGGACGTCGCTAGAGAGCTGTTCGTATGTCCACAGCAGGTGCCCTAGCTGTGGGTCAGACTGATCGACCAGGTTCGCATCGCCAGCGTGCGGGGCGAGTGCCATCACCCGGTCGTACTCTGCCGACTCGACCCGGAGGTATCCGAGGATCCAGGCCACGGCCGTCGCCGGCGCGACTTTGATGCCCAGTTCCCAGGCCGAGAGCGTTGCGGGATGAACACCGATCTTCTCGGCCAGCCTCCGCAGGCCGATTCCGCGGCGCTTGCGGGCGTCGCGCAGGCTGCTGCTGACGGCAACAGTCGCGGGCGGGCGGATGGTCGGCTTGGGCATCTTCGAGTCCTTGCTGAGGGCTGTGAGTGGCAGGAATGCGCGCGTGAGCTGCGGATTGAGGACGGCGGTTGGGTGGCCTGCTGTCAGGGCGGGTTCTTGGCGGGAAGCGCAGCTCGCACCTCTGCGACCAGAGCGCCGGCTGTTGCTGCGACCGTCTTCAGCGCGCCGATGTGCTCCATCAGCCGGTTCAGACCCAGCGGAGTCAGGCGGAGTTCACGCGGTTCGGCACGGCACTGGACGTAGCCAGCCGCGCGAAGGAACTCGATGTGCAGGTCCAGGTCGGGCGTGGAGAGCCCCAGAGCCTGCTGGACGGCCAGTTGCGAACGCCAGCTGGTGTCGGCCAGCAGGCAGGCGATGAATAGGCGGGCTGGCTGGAGCAACAGCGCATCGAGGTCCGTACGCGATGTGGGTGAGATCGGCGTCATCGCCGCCTCACCGCGACGCGAGCGGAGGCGTACACGAGTTCACGACACGTCGGACATGAACGGTCGGCCGGGGCCAGGCAGGAGTGAATCAGTACTTCGTGGCCGCAGAGTGAGTGGTATCGGCCCTCCTGGAGGCGGATGCCGCGCAGGAACTCGTCGTCCGTGACCGCGTGCGTCAGTCCGTCGAGCACGCACCGGTACCAGCTGATGTAGAGCGCTGAGTGCAGCGACCTGCAGCTAGTGCCTGTCACGTCCTCCCCTTTCGACCTCACGACTGATGAAATCAGTCAACCGAGAGTCAGATTCGACGACCAGAGCAGCAGTGCGGCAGTTGTGTGGCGTATACGTCGCACTAGCTGGTCTGAGCTGCGGTTACTGCTGCTACATTGATCTAGTCACGCAGGGTTGGAGGTCGGTCATGCCCATAGGTCGACGCCGCGATGAGCTAATCTCAGCTCGTAAGGTCGCCGGCTTCACGCAAGAGGGCCTGGCGGACGTGCTGCACGTCGACCGGTCGACCGTCGCTCGCTGGGAGGCGGGCGACTACGTGCCACTCCCCTACCTCTGGCCGAAGCTCGCAAGCGTGCTCGGTCGTTCACGAGACGAGTTGCAAGCCCTGATCGGCCCGAGCGCTGTCACCCGGGAGTTCAGCCCCGACGACTCGTTCGAGCCGGTGTTCACGTGGCTCGATCGGCACGCCGGGTGGCCGTTGGGGAGAGCCCGTGAGCAGGTGTACGCGAGCGCAGCCGCCTCATCTCGGAACCAGCCGAATCCGCCGCGAAGCGTCATCGCGCATGCCCTGGCTGACTACTATGCGCCGCCGACCAGCGACCACCGGCCCTACGTCGCGCGCTGCGGTCAGGTGGAGGTGACCACCACCGTCCTTACGCGGCCGGCTTGGCTGGATCTCGCATGCTCGCTGACGCCCGCGGGTGAGCACACCGCCTTCGAGGGTGGCAGAGCGAGGCCATCGGCGGTGGTCGATGAGCGAGCTGCGGTGCGGCGTCTCGCGGACGCAGCAGCGTCCGGCATCCGGATCACTGACGTTCCCCTGTACCGGCTGCTCGAGGTCGACCCGCAGCCTGGAGGGCTGCGGGCGAAGGTCGGGATCGCGTCGTTCGTCGAGTACGCACTGGGCGTCGACCTGCTGGAACATGAGTTGATCGAGTACTTGGCGAGCGGCCGCACCGCGCGTCCGGGACACATGCCGCTCCGCGATCGCCAACTGCCCGACGTGTCCGCGGTGCTTGATCTACCCGGACGTCTCTGCGCCGGTGGCGTGCTGGCGTTGACAGCGATCGCGCGGCCGGCGGACCCGTTCCGCGGTGATGCCGACTTCGTACTGTTGGTTCAGAAGAGGTCCGCGCAGGTCGTGAACACAGCCGACCGGTTGTCGGTGATCCCGAAGAGCTTCCATGGGCCGCTTGCGGACCGAAGAGCAGATGCCCGGATCGGCGTCACCCTGCGCCGTGAGCTTGAGGAAGAACTATTCGGCAGGACGGACGTCGACCGGTCCGCCGGGGATCTCAGGGTCGCCGATCCCATGCACCCGACCAGGCTGTCCGCTCCGATGCGGTGGCTGACCGAGCAGCCCGGCCGCCTACGGATGGAGTGCACTGGGTTCGGCTTGAACCTGGTCAGCGGCAACTACGAGTTCGCCAGCCTGGTCGCGATCGAGGATGAGGAGTTCTGGCCGCGGTTCGGTGGCGACGTTGAGGCGAACTGGGAGGCTGCCGGTCTTCAACAGTATTCGACGCTCGACGGCGACTTGGTCACCGAACTGATCGGTGACGAAAACTGGAGCAATGAAGGACTGTTCGCGTTTCTCCAGGGAGTACGCCGACTCGCCGAGATCGGCGGTGATCGAGTGAGGATTCCCGCCGTTGAATTAGGTTACTGAGGGCCAGCGGACTGTCAACACGACCGAATCCGCCAAAGCTTCCCAAGAATGGTCGATCCCTGGACCCCACATCACGTAGTCGCCCTGACGCGTCATAATCTTGCCGCCGCCGGTGACCTCTACTCGGAACTCGCCGGAGATCAGCATCACCAGCGTGGTCCGCTGGTCGTCAGACGTCCACTCGGGACGCTTGTCCCCCGCAGGATGTTTGGCCCACTTGACTTCAACGTCCTTAGAGGCACGAACGCCCTGCGACGGGTCGATGAAGTGACCGACCAACCAGCCGCGTGTGTCGGCCGCGTCTTCGTTGGCGTTGCCGGCGGTCCAACCGTCGCTCACTGGCCTATCTCCCATTCTATCGCAGGCAGTTTCACGCGCTCTCCGCCGATTTCCGCAAGGCGTCGAAGTCCTTGCGTCATGGCGAACAGTCCTTCGTTGCTCCACGCTACATCACCCAACAACTCGGTGACGAGTTCCGCGTCGGTAGTCGAATATTGACGAAGAGTCGCGGATTCCCAGTTTGCTTCGACCACTCCGCCGTAGCGTGTCCAGAATTCTTCATCGTCGATGACGATGAGGCTGGCGAACTCGTAGTTCCCGCTCACCAGGTTGAGCCCGAACCCTGTGCACTCCATCCGTAGGCGGCCGGGCTCGGCGAGGAGCCAGCGCATCGGCTCCGTGAGCCTGGTTGGGTGCATCGGGTCCGCGGTCAGCGTGTCGGCGACGGTGTTGTCAGCGTCCGGCCGGCCGAACAGCTCCTCTTCCATCTCTCGGCGCAAGGTGGCGCCGATCTGGGTTTCTCGCCGTACGTCGGTGAGCGGCTGGTGGAAGCCCTTCGGGATGACGGCGAGCCGTCGCGTGGCGTTGAGTACGTGGCCGGAGCGTTCCTGGACCAAGAGCACGTAGTCCGCTTCGCCGCGGTACGGGTCGGCCGGCCGAGCGATGGCCGTCAAGGCGAGGGCTCCGCCTGCGCAGAGTCGGCCGCCGACGTCCAGGACGGCGCCGACGTCTGGCAGGTAGCGATCACGCAGGGGCAGCGACGTCGTGTCGCCGGCCGCGAGCGCGTCGAGCAGCTCGCCTTCGAGCAGGTCCATCGTCAGGGCGTAGTGGACGAAGTGGTCCACTCCGAACGTGCCGCCGAGGTGGCGTTCACGGATGTCCGTGCTCAGCAGTCGGTAGAGCGGCGCGTTCATGAGCCTGGTGTTCATGGCTACCGTCTCGGCGAGCCGGTTGACCGCTGCCTTCGTCGCGTGCTCGTCCAGGACTTCCCGCGGGTCTGGTCGGGCGCTGGCGATCGTGAGCCCGTCGTGCGGCGGGCGTAGTTCGCACGCCAGGTCGAGCCAATCAGCGCAGGTCAGGATGCTGGTGTTCACCGCCTGGTCACCGCAGCTTCCAGCGTACAAGCCGTGGTCACCGTGGTGCCGGCCGTAGTACTCGGCGAGTGCGTCGGTCACGGCGCGCTGGTCGACCCATGCGCGGCGCGTGGCCCGGGCGTACGCCTCCTGCGCGTCGACGCGCGCAGCCTGCTCGGCTACGGCGCGACGTGCGGCGCCAGGGCTCCGGTAGGCGTGCTGGTCGAGCCAGTCGAGGGCCGCGCCGATGTGGGGGTCAGCAGCCAGCCGTCGATCGGCTTCCTTCGTGTCCGGCCTGGTGAGGGCGGCCGGCCCGTCGCCGGTCAGCTCGGCGAAGCGAGCTCGCTCGGCGTCCGACGCTCGCTCATACGCGGTGTCGAGGACCTGTTGCATCTCTGACTGCGGGCGGAGGTCCGGCTTCTGGTGCCAGGACGCCACCGTACGTGCGCCGATACCGAGCTTCTCGGCGAATTTCTCATTGCTCAGCCGCAACGCGGATTGCAGCGCCGACGCTGACCGTCCGGTCCATCCGCCTACTGCGCTCATTGCCGCCCCGAAGCGCTCTTGTGCAGCGGATATGCAGTGGTTGCGCACTGCTTCTGCGCTGGTTGTGCATGGGATCGGAGTTCGTTTCGGCCTTGAATTCTAGGTATGGAAATCACCTGGTTCACCAGCCCGAATCGCCCGCCGCTAACGCTTCGGCTTCACGTGCTCGACCACGGTCGCGAGGCTCGTTTGGACGTCCTCCAGCCGATCGGTGATCTCGGCCAGGCGCTGTTCGAGCGCGTCCAGTCGGGACCACAGCTCGTGGCCGTCGTCGGCCGGCTCGTCCGGGTGCGGCGGCGTGCGATTTTGCAGCACGGCCAACAGGTGCTGCGGGTGCCAGCCCAGGGTCGTCGACAGCGCTTCGAGCGTGCGCGCGCTCCGGCGGCGCTCCACCGTGTGGTGCTGGAGCTCGCGCACGATCGCCTGCGACACGTGCGATCGCTCGGCCAGCTCGCGTTGTCGCCAGCCGAGTTCGTTCACGCGCATGTTGATGGCCTTGGCGACTGCCGCCCAGTCCTCCGTCACGTATTCCTCCGCGCTCCGCCTCAGCGCCGAGATTAGCGGTTATTCAAGCCTTCACCACGTCGCCTAGCACTTCGTCGGCGGCGCGTCGGACAAACGCGCCCTCTGAAGAGCTGAAATCAACAACATAGCCTTGAAATCATCAGATTGGTCTTTCTCATGAACTCGCACATCACCTTTCACACCATTCGAGAAGCGGCCTGGCTGCTCGGCGTGTCCCGCGCTGCGGTGAGCCGGGCGATCCGGACCCGCGAGGTGCGCGCCACCCGGTGCCGTTCGGGTCTCCGCGTGTCGTCGACCGAGCTGGCCCGCCTGCTGGGGTCGCGTCAGGCCGGAGGTGTCGCATGAGCGCCGACGACCTGCAGTTGATCGGGATCGCGTGGCGGCTGGACCGGCTGCGTTGGGTGCCGACCGAGGTCCTGACCGACGTCGTGACCAGCGAAGGAGTCTGCATGTGGCGCCCGCCGGACGACGGGCCACCCGACGCTGACAGCGACGACGAGCTGGCTGAGCGGCTGTGCGGCGGGTGCCCTGTCCGGGACGAGTGCCTGGAGCTGGAGTTGCGGACGGCCGGCCTCGACACGGTCGGCGTCTGGGGCGGGATGACCGACGACGATCGGCGCGCCCTGCACCCCGTCTGGCTGCGACGCGGCGAACGAACCGATCGGGGTGCGCGATGAACGGACTCACCGTGACGCCGACGCAGATTCTCGCCGGTGTCGGCGTGCTGCTGGTGCTGCTCTGGGTCTGGCGGGCCGGTTCCCGCCGGGCAAAGGCCGCCGCCGAAGCTGCTCGGAGCGGGGCGCGGCTCGTGTCGCTGGTCGGGCGGGTGTTATTCAACGCCGGGCTGATCGTCGCTGTTCAGTGGGTCGTGATCGCCCATCCGGGGAACCCGTGGCTGCTGTTCGCCGTGCTCGGGTTACCTGCGCTGTTCGCGTCCTACGCGCTGACTCGCGCCATGACGGTGACCACCGTCGACACGTCGAAGCGGGGTGGTCGGCGATGAACCGGGCGCAACGGCTTGCGCAGGACGCGGCCGAAGCGGCAGAGGTGCGCGCTTACCAGACCGATCCGGACGTCGTCGCGCTGCGGATCGAGCGGGTGCGGCGGCAGGTCGACTGGATGTGCTGGTCCGGGATCGTGCTCGGGCTCGCGTTCACGATGACCAACGTCCAGGGCTTCGCATCGGCTGGCACACGGCCGGGGTCGCTGCCGTGGCTGGCCGCGTGGGTGCTGGACCCGACCGTCTCCCTCGTTCTCCTCGCGATTCTGCGAGCCGAGCAGGTCACTGCGCGGTACCAGGTCCGGACCGGTGTCTGGGTGCGGCGGGCGAAGTGGTTCACGCTTGCCGCCACCTACGTCATGAACACCTGGACGTCGTTCGCCGCCGGGGAAGCTGCGGCGATCGTGCTGCACTCGGTGCCGCCGCTTGTCGTGTTCGTCGCCGTCGAGGCGATCACCGACCTGCGGGACAAGCTCACCGATGCCGTGCTGGTGGCGGCCGAACGGCGTCCCGTTCAGGAGACCGGCGGGCGACGGGTGCTGTTCGCCGACTACCTCGCCATTGCTCGGGAGAGCTGGACGCCGGACGTCGAGATCACGCCGGCGTGGGTGCGGCGGGCTACCGGCTGCTCGCGGGGCCTGTCGCCCCGGCTGGCGCGGGCGCTGCGGTCGGCGGTGGGCAATGGCTGACTCATTGCCGGTCAAGGCTGATCCCGTGTTCGACGGTGAGCTGGTCGACGACACGTTGCCTCAACCGCGTCGGCGGGAGCCGAAGACGAACCGCTTCGTCCGGTGGTGGCGGCACTCGCCGCGGGTGCCGTTGTGGATGAAGAGCAAGCCTCAGGCCGTCCAAGCGGGCAAGGACGCCGTCGTTGGGCTGGTGAAGTCGCCGTGGCGGTACGTCGGCGCGGTTGTTCGCGGGCTGGTCGTCGGGGTGCGGTGGTGGCGTGCGTGGGTCACCGTCCGGGACTACCGGACAGCGGCCGAGGAGTCGGAGAAGTTGGCCGACAAGTTCACTGAGATTCGGGCGCTCACCCTGTTCCGCTGGAAGGTGACTGGCGCCGTCCTGGTCGTCGCGATCGTCGCGGTGGCTGTCGTTGACCTGGTGTACGGCACCGATCCTCTGTGGATCGGCGGGGCCGTCGCTTCCTTGGCACTCGCGATCCTCGGGCGCAAGAAGGACGGCAGTCCCGGCCGGAAGCCGGCGCTCGCGGGGCCGCGGACGCTGACCTGGACAATGGATCCCCAGGTCCTGGTGGACGCGTTCCGGGACGCGAAGCTGATCGGCAAGGACGAGGCGCTGCGGCTCGTCGAGCGTGCGACGCGTGTCGGCGACGGCTGGGCGGTCACCGTCGACCTTCCCGCCACCCGCAAGGCAGCCGACGTGGTGAAGAACCGGGATGCCCTCGCGTCGGCGCTCGCCGTCGATGAGGTTCAACTGATCGTCGAACGAGTCCGCGGCAACGGTGGACACGCCGGACGGGTGTCGATGTGGGTGGCGGATGAGGACCCATACGCGTCGCCGCCGTTGCGGACGCCGCTGCTGGGCGTGGCGCAGTGGGATGCGTGGCGGCCGATCCCGTTCGGACGGGACGCGCGGGACCGGCGGATCGACCTGCCGTTGGTGTGGACGTCCCTGCTGGTCGGTGCCATCCCCCGGCAGGGCAAGACCTTCGCCGCCCGACTCGCGGCGGCCGGGCTCATTCTGGACGCTTGGGTACGGCTGTACGTCGCGGACTTCAAGGCCGGGAAGGACTGGGATGCGGCCGGCCTGGTGGCGCACCGGTTCATGTCCGGCGACGAACCCGAACACGTTCTGGCGCTCGTGGACTGGCTGATTGAACTGGTCGGCGAAGTTCAGACGCGGTTTCGGCGGATGCGCGACCTCGACGACCTCACGTGTCCGGAATCGAAGGTCACGCCGGAGATGTCCCGCGACAAGGCGCTGAACATGCCCATCACCGCAATCTTCATCGATGAGGTCCAGGTTCCTCTGGAAGACCGCACACCCGTCGACGTGCAAGGCAAGAAGCTCACCGCGGGCGAGTACGTCGGCGAGCTGCTGACGTGGCTGGCGAAGAAGGGACCGGCCGCTGGGATCGTGCTCGTGCTCGCCACTCAGCGGCCGGACTCGAAGACGATCCCGTCCGGGCTGCGGGCGGTACTCGGGTCGCGGTTCGCGCTGCGGGTGATGGACTGGCGCGACTCGAACATCGTGCTCGGCGAGCAGATGAACACGCGCGGGTTCGACTCCAGCCGGCTCCTGCCATCCCACAAAGGAGTGGGCATCCTGCGACCGGACGGCGACACGTCAGCCGGCGCCGATGTGCTGGCCATGACGGTTCGGACCTACTACATGCCGAACGAGGACTGGCGGACCATCTGCGAGCAGGGCCGGACGCTCCGCGAGGCGGCCGGGACGCTCACCGGGCACGCGGCCGGACAGGACACCATGCCCGTGCTCGACCACGCGGCCGCGGTCAGGGCGATCGGTGCAGGTCACGCAGTTGAGTCGCCTCGCGAACTACCCGGGGTGCTCACATCGCTCGTCGAGTACCTGGGGGACGATCTCGGGCCGGAGGGCCGAGACTTCGTGCCGACAGCCGAGTTGCTGGACGTCCTGGAGATCGACTCGCGGACGTTCGCGCAGCAGATGGCCGAAGTGGGATGCCGGCCGACGCGAGACCGCGTAACCGGCGAAGACGGCGAGACGCGGCAGGTTCGCGGATACCGGACGGCTGAAATCAGGAGTGCAATTGACCGCGCGAGGGAAGGCGGCGAGTCGACCGGGCAGGAAGGTCGGTCATGAGCGCCACTCACTCCGAGGATCGTCCGATCCGGGTTATTCTACCTGCGAGATTGCCGGAGCTGACGCCAGCCGTGGCACGCGGACTGCTGGCCATCCTGACCGAGCTTACCGAGGTGTCGGTGCTGAACGGACCGGCAGAGGAGGAACCGTGACGGCTGAAATCAGCAACGACCCGTGGTCGACACTGGACGAGATCTTGGGCCTTGAGGTGGCCGAGCCGGTCGACGACGGTATCGGTGAGCTGGCGGTCTACGGCCGGTGCTCAACGGAGGACAACCAGGACCCGGAGACCTCCCGCGGGTGGCAGTTCGGGAACGCTCGGAAGTTCGTTGAGCCGCTGGGCGGCCGGCTGGTTGCCGAGTACTTCGACGTTGGGCAGTCGCGGTCAGTCCCTTGGGAGCGCCGGACCGAGGCCGCACGGCTACTCGCCGAGCTGAAGAACCCGCGGCGGACTTGGAACGCCGTCGTGGTCGGCGAGGGCACGCGCTGTTGGTTCGGAAATCAGTTCTCGCTCATCGCGCCCCGCTTCGCCGCGTACGGCGTCGACCTGTGGGTGCCAGAGCTTGGCGGAAAGTACGACGCGCGGAACCCGTCGCACAAGATGCTCATGAGCGTGCTCGGCGGGATGAGCGAATCGGAGCGTCAGCACGTCCAGGCTCGCGTCCGTGCCGCGATGGATGCGCAGGTCGTCAACGAAGGGCGGCACCAGGGTGGCCGGGCGCCGTACGGGTACGTCGTCGTTGACGGTGGTCCACACCCGAACCCCCGAAAGGCCGCCGAGGGGTTCCGGCTGCGTGTGCTGGCCATCGATCCCGACGCAGCCGAGGTGGTCCAACGGATATTCGCCGAGTACATGGAAGGGGTCGGCGATCGAGCGATCGCCAAGGGACTCAATGAGGACGGAGTGCCCTGCCCTTCCGAACGCCGACCCGACCAGAACCGCCACCGGCTCGCCGACGGCTGGCAAGGCAGCACCGTCCGATCCATTCTGGAGAATCCGCGATACACCGGGTACGCGATCTTCGGACGCTGGACCAAGCACGAGACGCTGCTGAATCCGGATGACGTCGGCGCGGGGCACGTCGTGCGGTTCAAGCGAGCAGCGCCGGATCGCGTTGTTCGGTCACGGCGGCCTGCGCACCCGGAGATTGTTTCTGTTGAGACGTTCACGCAGGCGCAGCTGATGCGCCGGTCGCGCGCGGCCGGCGGACTGCCTGGGATTGCGAAGCTCGAACGGAACCGCGCAGCCACCAAGCACACGTACCTGTTGAAGGGGATGGTGCGGTGCGAGATCTGCACCCGGAAGATGCAGGGTGCGGCGATCCGGAAGGGCGTCTACTACCGGTGCATTGCTCGAACGATGGCGCCGGGTTCGACGACGCTGGCCGATCACCCGAAGACGGTGAACCTACGCGAGGACGTCGTGGTCCCGCCGATCAACGAGTGGTTGTGCCAGGTCTTCGCCCCGGAGAACCGCGACGAGACTGTACGGCTGCTGACCGGATCGCAGGACGGCCGGGTGGACGGCCGTCGAGCCTCAGCCGAGAAGCGGATGAAGGACGCCGAGGCGAAGCTACTGCGGCACCTGGCAGCCATCGAAGCGGGCGTAGACCCCGTCAACTTCGTCGAGCCGATGAAGCGCGCACAGGCCGAGCGGCAAGCCGCCATGGAGGAGCTGAAGCACCTGCCGGACGCACAGGCAGTCGACGTGGCAGAGGTCTACGCCATGCTCGACCAGCTCGGCGACGTCGAGAGGCACCTCAACTCGCGGGCCCCGGAGCGGATCACGCAGGTCTACCGGGACCTGGGCCTGCAGGTGGTCTACGACAACAAAAAAGAGGCAGTCACTGTGACTGCCTCTCCCCGTGTGGGTAACGTGTGTGTCCGAGGGGGGACTTGAACCCCCACGCCCGTTAAGGGCACTAGCACCTCAAGCTAGCGCGTCTGCCATTCCGCCACTCGGACCTGCTGAAGAAAGAGTATACGGCCACCCCGGGCCCTCGTTCAGGGGGGTGTGGATCCCGCCCCCGGGACCGTCTGGCATGATCGACCGGTTTCGGCTCTCTGCATCGATCCAGGCGGCTCCGGCCAGTGCGGGAGCCGGCGAAACTCCGTTGCTCGCATGGTTTACAAGACCGTCCCTGCTTCCTAGGATTCGCCGGGCAAGCCAGCGCGTTCGAGCGCCCTCGCGGAGTGGAGGTTGCGGTATGGCGCGCGCCGGCCGGTCGGATGATGAGTTTTCCGTTGATGAGCTTCTTCGGGAGACCGGGGCCATGCCTCGTTCGCTCGGGGCCTACGTTCCCCTCACGCGGCCCCGCGAGGAAGACATCGATGAGGGGTACCGGGAACGCCTCGAGCAGCGGGCGCGGGAGGCCGCCGCCGCTCAGCAGCGGGCCGGGCGGCGGATTCGGTGGGTCTCCGCCCTCTGCGGGGCGCTGGTCGTCGCCGGGAGTCTGGTGATCATTGCCGTCACCTCCGAGAGCTCGCCCGGGCGGCAAGCCGCCGTGGCTCCTGATCCGCTGGCTCCCGCCACCACTCCGCGGACCGTTGTCACCACCGCGCCGAGCCCGACGCCGGTGCCCACCGTGCTGCGGCAGATCTCGACCTCCGCGTCTCCGACGACGACGGCGCCCAAGACCACCGCCACCAGCTCGACGCAGGCCGCTCCCCCGCCGCCGGCTCCCGTGGCGTCGTGCTCCGTCCGCTACGACATCACCGATTCGTGGCCCAACGGGTTCACCGCCAACGTCTACGTCACCAACACCGGCAACCAGACGCTCAACCCCTGGACCGCCACCTGGAACTTCACCGCCGGGCAGCAGGTCACGCACAGCTGGAACGGCGACTTCTCCCAGAGCGGCTCACGAGTCACCATGAAAGCGGTTTCCTACAACCTGAGCATGGCCCCGGGCACGACGATCGACATCGGCTTCAACGGCTCCTTCAGCCGCAGCAACCCGGCCGCCGTCGGCTTCACGCTCAACGGCGCCCGCTGCCAGACGACCTAACCCAGCACCTCGCGCATGAAGCCCACCAGCCAGTGCTGAGCCGCGCTGCGGGCGTGCGTGTGCCGCGCGTACACCGACACCTGGGCCGGCTCGACCTCGAGCGGCAGGTCGAACAGCCGGACCCGGTGCTCGGCCGCGAACATCTGCGCCACCAGCCGCGGGACCATCGCCACCAGCTCGCCGTCCTGGACCAGGTACGGCAGCGCCGCGAACCGGGTCACCTCGAGCACCACGCGATCCAGCAGGTCGCACGCCTCCAGCGCGCGACGCGGGCCGTCGTGGCCCGTCGGGCCGAACACCGTCACATGGCGTTCCGCCGCCAGCCGCTCGAACGAGACCGCCGCCGGAAGCCGCGGGTGGTCCGCAGCCACCATGCCCAGGTAGCCCTCGGAAAACAGCGGGATCCGGGCGACGCGCTGGGAGCTGATCAGCGAGGACGCGATGAACGCGTCGATCTCGCCGCGGCCGAGCTGGTCGGCCGCCCGGTCGACGTCCAGCGGCCGGACGGTCAGCGTCACCCCGGGCGCGCGCGAAGGCAGCGCCGCCATCAGGCGCGGCAGCAGCGAGATCTCCCCCAGGTCCGACAAGGCCAGCGTGAACGCCGTCCGGGCCGTCGACGGTGAGAACGACTTCGCGCCGCTGACGGCCGTTTCGATCTCCGACAGCGCGCTGTGCAGCGGCTCGTAGAGGGCGCGGGCGGTCGTCGTCGGCACCAGGCCGCCACCCGTGCGGCGGAACAGCTCGTCGGAGAACCGGCGCCGCAGCTTCTGCAGGCTGTAGCTGATCGTCGGCTGCGTGACGTGCAGGGACTCGGCCGTGGCGGTCACGCTGCGGGTCTCGTACAGCAGCACGAACGTGCGCACGAGGTTCAGGTCGAAATCCGCCATATCGATCCCATCGATGAAGCAACGAGGCAACATTTATTGGAACACAGCCGCGCAGCTCCATAGGGTCGGGCGGACTTCGAGGAGGCCCCACCGATGCCCACCGCCCGCCGGCTCGCCCACGAGTTCCTGGACCGCCGTGGCCTGACGACCGTCTTCGGCAACCCCGGTTCCAACGAGCTGCCGTTCCTCGCCGAGCTGCCCGACCACTTCCGCTACGTCCTCGGCCTGCACGAAGGCGCCGTCGTCGGGATGGCCGACGGCTACGCCCAGGCGACCGGCCGCCCGGTGCTGGTCAACCTGCACGCCGCCGCCGGTTCCGGCAACGCGATGGGCGCGCTCACCAACGCCGTCTACTCGCGCTCGCCCCTGGTGCTCACCGCCGGCCAGCAGGTCCGGACGGCGATCGGGCTGGAGGCGATGCTCGCCAACGTCGACGCGACACAGCTGATGCGCCCGCTGGTCGCCTGGTCCGGCGAGCCGAGCTGCGCCGAAGACGTCCCGCGGTCGCTCGCGCAGGCGGTGTTCGAGGCCGAGCTGCACCGGCGTCCGACCTACCTCTCGGTGCCTTACGACGACTGGGCCGTCGAGCTGGCCGAGACGGCGACGCTCGACCGGCAGGTCCAGCGAGGTCTGACACCGAGCGAAGCCCAGCTCGACGACCTCGCCAAGCGCGTCGCCGCGGCGAAGAACCCGGCGCTGGTCCTCGGCGGGGACATCGACGCCACCGGGCTCTTCGACCGGGCCGTCGCCCTGGCCGAACACCTCGGCCTGCCGACCTGGGTGGCACCGTCGCCGCACCGCCTGCCCTTCCCCAACCGGCACCGGCTCTTCCGCGGCGTGCTGCCCGCCGGCATCGCGCCGGTGTCGGCCGCGCTGACCGGGCACGACCTCGTGCTGGTGCTCGGCGCGCCGGTCTTCCGCTACCACCAGCACGTGCCCGGCGCCTACCTGCCCGAAGGCACCCGGCTGATCCAGGTCACCGACGACTTCGGCGCCGCCGCCCGCGCGCCGATGGGCGAGGCGCTGGTCGCCGACCCCGGGCCGGTGATCGAGGTGCTGCTGGCGAAGGTCCCCGCCCGGACCACCGAGAAGAACCACCTCGAATGCCCCGAGCCCAGGACCGGCGAAAAGGCGCTGCACCCGGAGCAGGTGTTCGCCGCCCTCCGCGGCACCCAGGAGAGCGACACCCGCTACGTCGTCGAGTCGACGTCGACGAACTCGGCGTGGTGGCGGCAGATGGACCTGCGCCGCGAAGGGTCCTACTTCTTCCCGGCCGCCGGCGGGCTCGGCTTCGGCCTGCCCGCCGCGGTCGGCGTCGCGATGGGCAGCCCGGAGCGCCCGGTCGTCGGCGTCATCGGCGACGGCTCGGCCAACTACGGCATCACGGCGTTGTGGACCGCCGCGCACTACCGCGTCCCGGTCACCTTCGTGATCCTCCGCAACGGCGTCTACGGCGCCCTGCGGTGGTTCGGCGAGCTGCTCGGGACCCCGGACGTGCCCGGCACGGAGATTCCCGGGCTCGATTTCACGGCCATCGCGGCCGGCTACGGCGTCGAAGCCACCACCGCCCGCGACGAAGAAGACTTGCGCACCCAGCTCAAGGCGACCCCGGACGGCCCCCGGCTGATCCAGGTCGACACCGAACCGACCACACCGGAGTGATCATGACCTTGCTGGAGAACGAATTCCGAGGCGGCACCGGCGGGACCCACGAGGTCGTCGAACCGGCCACCGGGAACGTGCTGGGAAGCGTGGGCATCGCGACGCCGGACGACGTCGCGGCCGCCGCCGCCACCGCCGCGAAGGCCCAGCGCGACTGGGCCCGCCGCAAGCCCGCCGAACGCGCCGCCGTGCTGCGCAGCGCGGGCGAGCTGTGGGAGGCGCACGCCGCCGAGGTGCAGGACTGGATCGTCCGCGAAGCCGGCTCGACGCGGCCCAAGGCCGGGATCGAGACCGACATGGCGGCCGGGATCTGCTTCGAGGCCGCCGCCCTGCCGACGCACCCGCTCGGCGAGGTGCTGAGCACCGGCGAACCCCGCTGGTCGCTGGCCCGCCGGGTGCCGGCCGGCGTGGTCTCGGTGATTTCGCCGTTCAACTTCCCGCTCATCCTGGCCATCCGTTCGGTCGCCCCGGCGCTCGCACTCGGCAACGCCGTGCTGCTCAAGCCGGACCTGCGGACCGCGGTCTGCGGCGGCGTCAGCATCCTGCGCGTCTTCGAGGAGGCCGGGCTGCCCGACGGCCTGCTGCACCTGCTGCCCGGGGACGCGGCCGTCGGCGCCGCGGTGGTCGACGCGCCGGAGGTGTCGGTCGTGTCGTTCACCGGCTCGACCGCGGCCGGGCGCAAGGTCGGCGAAGCCGCCGCACGCTCGCTCAAGCGCGTCCACCTGGAGCTCGGCGGCAACAACGCGCTCGTCGTGCTGCCCGGGGCCGACGTCGCCAAGGCGGCCTCCGCCGGCGCGTTCGGCTCGTTCCTGCACCAGGGCCAGATCTGCATGACCACCGGACGGCACCTGGTCCACGAATCCCAAGTGGACGAATACGTCGAAGCCCTCGCCGGGAAGGCGCGGCGGCTTCCCGTCGGCAACCCGGCCGAGGGCGACGTCGCACTCGGCCCGATCATCGACGACCGTCAGCTCGCACACGTCACCGACGTCGTCGACCGCAGCGTCGCCGCGGGCGCCCAGGTCCTGGCGGGCGGCAAGCCCGACGCGCCGTTCTACCCGCCGACCGTCCTCTTCGGACTCGACGACACCAGCCCGGCCTGGCGCGAGGAGATCTTCGGCCCGGTGGCGCCGGTGCGCGCCTACCGCGACCTCGACGAGGCCGCGCGCCTGGTCAACGACTCCGAGTACGGCCTGTCGGTGGGCATCCTCGGTGACGTCGGCACCGCGATGCAGCTGGCCGAGGAGGTCCGCTCGGGCAAGGTGCACATCAACGAGCAGACCGTCGGCGACGAGCCGACCGCGCCCTTCGGCGGCGTCGGCGACTCCGGCAACGGCTCCCGCTTCGGCGGGGCGAAGGCCAACATCGAGGCCTTCACCGAGACGCAGTGGCTGACCGTCCGCGCGGACATCGCGCACTACCCGTTCTGAGGAGAAAGACGATGACAACGACGTCTCGTGGCGCGTGGACGGCGGTTCTCTGCTGGCTGACCGTCCTGCTCGAGGGCTACGACCTGGTCGCGCTCGGCGCCACCATCCCGACCCTGCTCAAGAGCGGCTACCTCGGCTTCACCGCGGCCGGCGCGACCGCGGTGGCCACGGTGTCGCTGATCGGCGTGGCCGTCGGCGCCGCCGGCCTCGGCCCGCTCACCGACCGGTTCGGCCGCCGCGTGCTGCTCATCGGCTCGGTCCTGCTGTTCTCGCTGTTCACCCTGCTGACGCCGCTCGCGCCGAACGTCGCGACCTTCGGCGTCTTCCGGTTCCTCGCCGGGCTCGGCCTCGGCGCGTGCATGCCGGTGGCGCTGACCGTGATGTCGGAGAACCTCCCCGCGCGGCGGCGCGCCAGCGCGAGCACGTTCACCATGACCGGCTACCACGTCGGCGCGGTGCTGACCTCGGTCCTCGCGCTGTACGCCAAGGAGGACTGGCACCTGCTGTTCTACGGCGGCGGGATCGTCGGGCTGCTGGCGGTGCCGCTGATGTGGTGGAAGCTGCCGGAGTCCGCGGCCTACCTCGCGGCCAGGGAACAGCAGGAGCGCGTGGGTCTCAAAGACCTGCTCGGCGGCCGGTTCCGGCGGATCAGCATCGCGGTGTGGACCGGCTCGTTCATGGGACTGCTGCTGGTCTACGGGCTCAACACCTGGCTGCCGCAGCTGATGCGCACGGCGGGCTACCCGATTTCGACGTCGATCACCCTGCTGCTGGTGCTCAACATCGGCGCGGTGCTCGGGCTGGTGCTGGCCGGCACGATCGCCGACCGGTTCGGCATCCGCCGGATCGCCCGGATCTGGTTCGGGGCCGGGGCGGTCCTGCTGGCGGCGCTGAGCCTGAAGATCGGGAACGCGGTCGTGCTCAACGCGGTCGTGCTGCTCACCGGCGTCTTCGTGTTCTCCGCGCAGGTGCTGATCTACGGCTACGTCGCGCACGCGTTCCCGGCGCAGGCCCGGGGCACCGCGCTCGGGCTGACGTCGGCGGTCGGGCGGCTGGGCTCCATCCTCGGCCCGTTCGTCACCGGGGCGCTGGTCACCGCCGGAGTCGCCTACCCGTGGGGGTTCTGGTTCTTCGCCGTCGTGGCCGCGCTCGGGCTGGGCGCGGTGCTGCTGCTGCGCCGCGAGACGCCGGCCGAGGAGCGGTTGACACCGGTGTCCGCCGGGTAGCCGCGAAAGATCGGCAACCGGAGGAGGAACGATGTCGCAGCCCCACGACGAAGCCGGCGAAGTGGACTCGAGCGGAAACCCGGTCGGTGAGCCACCTCGCCGCGAAGAGCCCGACGGGCCGCTGGAAGACGAAGACGCGAAGGCGCGGCCGGGTCACCCGGCCACGCAGGAGAACTTCCGCGGCGGCGACTAGACCGTGTCCTCGGGCTTGCGGCGCCCCAGCGTCGCCTCCGGGTGCTCGGTGCGGCGGTCGGAGTCGCGCAGGACCTCGCGGGCCTGGGCCTCGGGGTCCGCGCTCTCCACGGCCTGTTCTTCGGGCAGCAGTTCGGCCCGGGTTTCGGTCCGGTCAGGAGTGTCGTCCATGCGTCGCGAGTACCCGGTCCGGACCGGTCTCAGACACTCAGCCAGCCGAAGGCGAGCGAGACCACCAGCCCGGCCACCATCAGCACGAGCACGCCGGTGAGGACCAGCCACAGCACCGGCATCGCCTTGGACGGCATGGGCTGCGGGTGCGACAGCCCCGACGTCTGGCCGGAGTCGGGCGGCGTGCTGCCCGGGGGCACGCCGCCTCCGGGTTCCAGGTCCGGGGTCCGGCGGGGATCCGGATCCGGGGGTTCGGCGGTCATGGCGGCACCGTCCTTCCGTCGCTCGCGCAGCGGGTGCCCGGTGGGCGGCCGGGCAAACCCGCTTCACTCCCGGGAGCGGCGGTTGCCGGCGGCGTCGCGGCGGAGCTGGTCGGTGTGGGCGGAGATCTCGCCGAGCTGCTCGGCGAGCCCGGCGTGCGCGCCGGTCAGGTGCGGCTGCGCGGCGGCCAGCGGCGGGAGCAGCGTCGCCGGGTCGTCGTCGCCGAGGGCCGCACCGAGGCGGTCGGCGCTCTCCTGCGCGGCCGGGCCGAGCCCGTCGAGCGCGCTGACCCGGCCGGCGAGCTGGCGCAGGATCGCGGAGTTGCGACGGGCCCAGTCGGCGACGGCCCGGTCGCCCGCGCGCCGGTCGCGTTCCGCGTCGACCCGTGCTTCGCCGGTCTTCTCCCCGGTGCGCGAGGGCTGCAGCCGCAGGTAACGCCGTTCCGCGGCCTGGCGGCTCGCGACACCCAGCGCGGGGGCGAGCGCCACCCAGCTGGCGCCGGCCGCCCTGGCCGCCGCGATCAGTTCCGGTTCCCAGCTCGCGAGCTCCTCGCGCAGCAACCGGAGGCCGGACAGCGCGTCCAGCACCTGTCCCTGGTCTCCCGTGCCGCCGCGGGCGGCCGCGACCACCTCCTGGATCCGGCGCAGCGCGCCGGTCGGATCGGTTGCGTCCATCACGTCATCCTTTCGACGACCCGTCTCTTGTCATCGTTTTGATGACATGCTAGAACAGACCTGCGTGTTGACACCAGAGTCGACGAGTTCCAGGAGGTGGATCCCGATGTTGATGCGCACCGACCCGTTCCGCGACCTCGACCGGTTCGCCCAGCAGGTCTTCGGCGCCGGCACCTGGTCGAAGCCGGCCGCGATGCCGATGGACGCCTACCGCGCCGGCGACGAGTTCGTGGTCTGCTTCGACCTCCCCGGCGTCGATCCCGGCGCCGTCGAGCTGGACGTCGAGCGCAACGTCCTCACGGTCAAGGCCGAACGACGGCCCCTGCCGACCGGTGACGACGTCCGGATGCACGTCTCCGAACGGCGGCTCGGCGTGTTCTCCCGCCAGCTGTTCCTGGGCGACACGCTCGACACCGAGCACATCACCGCGAACTACGACGCCGGGGTGCTGACCGTCCGCATCCCGATCGTCGAGAAGGCGAAGCCGCGCCGCATCGAGATCGACGGCGCCGGCGACCGCCGGGAGATCAAGGCCTGATCCCGAGCGAAGCGGGGCCCGGACCCGGGCCCCGCTCCCACCCCGCCGAGGAGGGGTGCGGTGACTGTCCTTCCCGCGACGCCCGGCGTGACCCCCTTGCTCGAAGAGCTGCTCGCCCGGATCGCGGCCGACGCGCCGGGCGCCCTCGGCGCGGCGGTGTCCGTGCACCACCGCGGCGGCCCCCTGCACGTGGCCGCCGCCAACGGGATCTCCGGGGCCTTCGTCCCGGCCCAGCTGAACGGGCTGGGCGGCCCGGTCCCGACCGCCGGCCACACCGGTGAGCCGGTGGTGACCGCGGACGTCTACGCCGACCACCGCCGGCGTCCCTGACGCTGAGCGGTCTGCTGGAGCGCCACCCTGGCCTCGCCGCGGGTGCGCGGGGTCGCGGCGCTCCCTCGGCGTGGGCCGCCGAGGGAACCCTGGTCCTGTCGGTGACCCTCGACCGCCCGGCCACCGAAGAGACGGTGACCGTGCTGCGGCGCCACGAGCGGCTCACCGCGATGGCATTGGTCGTCGCCGAAGCGGCCCGGCCGGACCGGACCGATCAGATGCTGGACCTCCTGCAGTCGCGGCCGCACCGGAAGAGGCCAAGGGCATCGTCATCGCCCTCCGCCGCTGCGACCCCGGCGAAGCGTGGAACACGCTGCGGCGGACGAGCCAGGCGCCCCGGCACCCCAGCCCGACGGCGAACGCACCATCCTCCCGGGCCCGGCCGCCCGCCGCGCGGCCCGGCAGGTGTTGCGGGCCTTGGAGAAACCGCGCCGCCGACTCAGGACCGTTCGACGCGGAAGACCGCGATGCGATCCGCGGCCGCCGCGACGGCGTCCGGCGTCGGCGCGTCCGCCAGTCCGGTCGTCACGAACCGCTTCCCCACGCTCGGCGGGCTCGTTTCGACGAGCCGGCGCAGGACCGGCCGCCGCGCCTCCACCGGCAGCTCGGCCAGCCGCGCGGCCGACGAGCGGCGACCGCGGGTGAGGGTCACCTCGCCCGCGGCCCGCACGTTCGCCACCCAGGCCGCCTTCGGATAGGCCTGGACGATGTAGCTCGCCCCGTCGATGGGCATCACCGCGATCGGGAACGTCCGCGGCACCCCGGTGCGCCGTCCCGGGACGGTGAGCAGCTGCATCGGGCCGAAGGCGACGCCGAGCCGCTGCAGCCCCACGACGATCTTGTTGCCGGCGTTGACCATCCGGCGGTAGCTCTGCGCTGTTGTCATACTCCGACGGTACACGAAGTCATACGAAATTCATATGATCTGGCTTTCGTATTCAGTCTCGCTCGGGTCCCGGCTTCGGTTCCGGCGGCACCGGGTCCGGGACGGGCACCCCGGGTTCCTGAAGTGGCCGGTCCGGCGCGGGGGCCGGGCCGACGGGGGCGGGCTGGACCGGTTCGGGCGGTACCGGGGGTGCGGTCATCGAGGCTTCCCTCCGCCGGGCTGCGCCACCCGCGGTTCGGGCGGCGATCACCGTGGAGGGCTACCCGCTGCGGTTGACCCTGACACCGTGTCAGGCCCTATCCCGGACCCATGACGCCTTTCCGCACCGCGACCGAGGTGGCCGACGGCATCCGCCGCGGCGAGCTTTCGGCGCGTGACCTGACCGAACAGCTCTTCGCCCGCATCGACGCCTCGACCGTCAACGCCGTCATCGCGACCTGCCGCGAGTCCGCGCTGGAGGCGGCTTCGGAGGCCGATCGTGCGGTGGCCCGCGGCGACGACGCCGGGCCGCTGCACGGCGTCCCGATGACGGTCAAGGACGCCTTCGCCGTGCAGGGCCTGCCGACGACGTGGGGTGAGCCTGCGTTCGCCGCCTGCGTCGCGGACGAGGACGCGGCGGTCGTGCGTCGGCTGCGGGCCGCCGGGGCGATCGTCGTGGGCAAGACGAACGTGCACCACCTGCTCGCGGACTTCGGCCGGACCGAAAACCCGCTCCACGGGCGGACGCTGAACCCGAGGGACCACGCCCGGACGCCGGGCGGCTCGAGCGGCGGCGCCGCGGCCGCGCTCGCCGACGGCCTGACGTACCTCGAATACGGCTCCGACCTGGCCGGGTCGATCCGGATCCCGGCGGCGTACTGCGGTGTCCACGGCCTCAAGCCGACGCCGGGCACCGTGCCGCTGCGCGGGTTCCAGCCGCCGGGGCCGCCCGCCTCGCTCGCCCGGGAGTTCCCCTTGACCGTCGGTCCCCTGGCCCGGTCGGCCGCGGACCTGCGGCTCGCCCTACGCGTCACCGGCGGGCCGGTGCGGCCGTCACGGCGGTCCCGGCTGGAGGACTTCAGCGTCGGCGTCGTGCTCGACGATCCGGCCTGCCCGGTGACCGGCGAGGTCGGCGCGGTGCTGTCGGACGCCGTCGACGCACTGGCCCGCGCCGGGGTGCGGATCCACGAGGGCCGTCCGGCGGACGTCGACCTGGCCGCCCAGGCCGAGGCGTTCGGCTTCCAGGTGGAGCTGTTCTTCGCGAGCCAGGAAGGACGAGACCTCGCCGGTGCCGCCAAGCAGGAGCGGCGGCGGGCCGTCTTCACCGCCGCCTGGGCCCGCTACTTCGCCGACGTCGACGTCTTCCTCTGCCCGACGGTGTTCACCACGGCGCCGGCCCACGACGACCGGAAGCGCTACGACGACCAGGTGTTCTGGATCGCGCAGGCGTCGCTGCCCGGGCTGCCGGCGGTCAGCGCCCCCGCGCGGCAGGCCGGGCTGCAGATCGTCGGGCCCGCGCACGAAGACGACACGGCGATCACGTTCGCGGAACTCGCCGCGGACGTCGTCGGCGGATTCGTCCCGCCTCGGGAAGGATCGAGCCGTGTTCTCGATCGGTGACTTCGCGCGCCACGGCCGGGTTTCGGTCCGGATGCTGCGCCACTACGACGCGCTCGGGCTGCTGCGCCCGGCGCGCGTCGACCCGGCGACCGGCTACCGCAGCTACACCGCGGGCCAGCTGGCGCGGCTCAACCGGATCGTCGCGCTGAAGGACCTCGGGTTCACCCTCGACCAGGTGGCCACGCTGCTGGCGGACGAGGTCACGGTCGAGCAGGTGCGCGGCATGCTCGCCCTGCGGCGCGCGGAGCTGGAAGCCGCGCTCGCCGAAGGCGCGGCCCGGCTGATGCAGATCGAGGCACGGCTGCGGACGATCGAGGCGGACGGCCGGCCACCCGCCCACGACGTCGTGGTCAAGGAGCTGCCCGGAATGCGGGTGGTGGAGCTGACCGGCGTCGCGGCCGGGTTCGCGCCGGAGGCGATCGGGCCGGTCGTGCACCCGCTCTGCGCGGAGCTCGGCCGCCGCCTCCCGCAGGCGGACGTCACCCCGGCCGGACGGCTGACCTGTTACTACGAGCAGCGCGCGGAGGACGAGGTCGTCGTGCACGCCGCGCTTCCGGCGTCGGTCGGCAGCGGCGATCTCAACGGCCTGACGGTGGCGGACCTCCCGCCCACCCGGGCGGCGACGCTGGTCCACCGCGGCGCGATCGACGGCGTCCTGCCCGCCTGGCAGGCGGTGGTGCGCTGGATCGCCGATCACGGCGGCCGGTCGGCCGGGCCGCAGCGGGAGGTGTACCTCGACTGCCCGGAGGATCCGGCGGGCTGGGTGACGGAACTGCAGGAGCCGATCAGCTAGGCCGCGGGTGGTGGGCGTGCTCGCCCGAAGGCAGGTCGCGGTCCACGTGCTCCGCGTGGTGCAGGGCCTGAGCCAGGAGGCCGCGCACGTGGCTGTCCGCCGCCGAGTAATAGACGAACGTGCCTTCCCGGCGGCCCTTCACCAAGCCCGCCAGGCGCAGCTTCGCCAGGTGCTGGCTGACCGCCGTCGGGGCGGCGCCGGCCAGTTCGGCCAGGCAGGCCACCGAGGACTCGCCCTGCAGCAGTGCCCACAGCACCTTGATGCGGGTCGGGTCGGCCAGCAGCCGGAAGGACTCCGCGGCCAGGTGGACCTGCTCTTCGGTGGGCATGTCGAACTCCGGCAGCGACGCGTGCATGGCCACAACCTTACTACTTGCGTATCTGCGTGCCTGCGCAGATAGACTGGGGGCATGACGGGACACGGCCACGGTCACGGCCATGCGAAATGGCGGCCCCACAGCCACGACAGCGCCGACCGCGTCGACCACGCCCTCGAAACCAGCCGGCGGGGTGTGCGGGCGCTCGTGTGGTCGTTCGCCGCGCTGTCCCTGACCGCCGTCGCGCAGCTGGTGCTCGTGCTGGTCACCGGCTCGGTGGCGTTGCTGGGCGACACCATCCACAACTTCGCCGACGCGCTGACCGCCGTACCGCTCGGTGTCGCGTTCCTGCTCGGCCGCCGCGCCGCGACCCGCCGCTACACCTACGGTCTCGGCCGCGCCGAGGACCTGGCCGGCGTCGTGGTCGTGCTCGTCGTCGCGGCTTCGGCGGCCTTCGCCGGGTACGAATCGGTGGTGCGGCTGCTCGATCCCCGGCCGGTCGCGCACCCGTGGGTGGTGGCGGTGGCCGGGGTGATCGGGTTCGCCGGCAACGAACTCGTGGCGCGGTACCGGATCAAGATCGGCCGGGAGATCGGCTCGGCCGCCCTGGTCGCCGACGGGCTGCACGCCCGCACCGACGGCTTCACGTCACTGGCCGTCGTCGCCGGCGCGGCGGGTGTCTTCTTCGGCTTCCCCGCGGCAGACCCGATCGTCGGGCTCCTGATCACCGTCGCGATCCTGTTCGTCCTGCGCGACGCGGCGAAGGAGGTGTTCCGGCGTCTCCTGGACGCCGTCGACCCGGCATCGGTCGAGCTGGCCGAGCGGACGGCCCGTGCCGTCGACGGCGTGCTGGGCGCGCGCGACCTGCGGATGCGCTGGATCGGGCACCACCTGCGGGCCGAGCTGGCGGTGACGGTGGCGGCGGATCTGACCGTCGAGGCCGCCCACGCGCTGGCCCACGAGGTGGAACACCGGCTGCTGCACACGATCCCGCGCCTGACGGCGGTGGTGATCCACACCGAGCCGGCCACCGGCGCGGAGCGCGCGCACGAAACCGTCGCCCACCACCGCTGACGGAGGTCAGCCGACGGGCTGCTCCGCCGGCTCCGGCTTCGGGTTCAGCACGCCGGCGAACACGGCCGCCAGCACGCACAGCACCACCGGGACCGCGAAGGTCACGTTGAGCGGCATCCACCGCGTCAGCCCGCCGATCAGGGCCGGGCCGGCCAGCAGGCCGACGTACCCGAGGCCGACCACGCGGGCCATCAGCGCGCCCGAGGCCCGGGTGTCCAGGTTGCCCGCCGCGGTGAACAGCTGGGGGACGCCGCCGGACAGGCCCAGGCCGAACAGCGCCCAGCCCACCAAGGACAGCGGCACCCAGGGCGCCGCCGCGGCCGTCGTCAGGCCCACCGCCGCCAGGGTCGCGCCGTAGCGGACGATCGCCGTCGGGCCCGCCCAGGCCGCGACGCGGTCGGTCAGGAACCGGCCGGTCGTCATCGCCACCGCGAACGCGCCGTAGGCCAGCGCCGCCGTCGAGGCCGAGGTGCCGAGCACCTTCTCCATGTGCAGGGCCGCCCAGTCGTTCGCGACGCCCTCCGACAGCATCAGCGCCAGCGCCAGCAGGCCCAGCAACCAGACCGTGCGGCGCGGGGGCCGGCGCGTGACGACCGGCTCGGCGGCGCCGGAAGCGTCGGCGGCCGGGGCGTCGGACGGCTCCATCAGGAACCGCGCCGACAGCACGGAAAGCAGCACGCACAGCAAGCCGGTGCCGGTGAGCGTGACGCCGGTGGCCACGCCCGCACCGAGCGTCGCCGCGCCGATGACCGCGGCGATCGCGCCGCCGATCGACCACATCGCGTGGAAGGCCGCCATGATCGGGCGCGGGTAGGCCCGTTCGACGACGACCGCGTGGGAGTTCATCCCGACGTCGATCGCGCCGTTGCCGAAGCCGAAGAAGATCAGCGACAGGCCCAGCGTCCACCACGAGTCCGCGAACCCGGGCCCGCACACGGCCAGGCCGAGCAGGATCCCGGCGGCCGGCACCAGCCGGCGGTGCCCGAGCCGGTCGACGAGCGGGCCGGCCACCTGCATGCCGGTGAACGCGGCGCCGCCGAGCACCAGCAGCAGCGCGCCCAATGTGCTGTGCGAGATGCCCGTGGCGCGCTCGATGCTCGGGATGTGCACCACCCACATGCCCATCGCGAACCCGTTGAGGCCGAAGAACATGAAGGTCGCGAACCGGGCGGCGCGCGGGTGGGGCGGGGCGGTCATCGGTTCTCCAAGGGGACGGCGACGTGCACGAGCACGCCACGCTCGGTCAGCGCGGCGCGCTGGTCTTCGGGTGCGCCGGGGTCGGTGATCACCACGTCGGCGCGGTCGGCGGGACAGATGCAGGCGAGCGCGCAGCGGCCCCACTTGGCGCCGTCGGCGAGCACGATCGTCCGGGCCGCGACGTCGAGGGCGGTCCGCTTGACCTCGGCGTCGCCCAGGTCGAAAGCGGTGAGCCCGGACTCGACGCCGAGCGCGCAGGGGCTCAGCACGGCGACGTCGAACCGCAGGGCCCGCAGCGACGCCAGCGTCAGCGGGCCGACCAGCGCCTGCTCCCCCGGCCGTGCTTCGCCGCCGGGCAGCAGCAGCCGGACGCCGGGTTCCTCGGCCAGCTCGCGGGCGGCGTGCAGCGACAGCGGCATCACGGTGATCGGACGCCCGCGCAGCAGCCGCGCGAGTTCGAGGGCCGTCGTGCCGCTGTCGAGGACGACGGTCTCGCCGTCGCGGATCAGCTCGGCCGCCGCGGCGGCGATGGCGCGCTTCGCCGCGATCCCGGCCGTCGCGCGGGCCGCGAACGGCGGTTCCACCCCCGAGGGCGACGCCGGGACCGCGCCGCCGTGCACCCGGCGCAGCACGCCCCGGGACGCCAGGTGGTCGAGGTCGCGGCGGACGGTCATCTCCGACGCGCCGGTCGCTTCGGCCAGCTCGGCGACGCCCACCTGGTCGGCGTCGCGCAGCCGCTCCACGATCACCCGTTGCCGTTCCGCGCTCTTCACCCCGCGATGTTCGCAATCCCGGCGCGCTCGCACAATCGATTTGTTCGTTCGCTCACGTCGCATGTGCGAACTACCGCTGAGGCATGATGGTCGCGTGCACGCCGCCGAGACCACCGCGACCCCGTGACCGGGGGCTACCTGAAGGGCCGGATCCGCCGCGAAGACATCATCACGGCGGCGGCCGCGGCGTACGGCGAACTCGGCTACCACGGCTCGTCGCTGCGGGAGATCGCCAAGCGCGTCGGGATTTCCCACGCCGGCCTCCTCTACTACTTCCCCACCAAGGAAGCCCTGCTCGCCGCCGTGCTCGAACGCCGGGACGCCGAGGACTCCGAGCGCGAGCAGCTGACCGTGCCACCCGGGCTCGAGGTCCTCCGGCACTTCGTCGCGCTCGCCGAGCACAACGTCCGCCACCCCGGGATCGTCGACCTCTACTCGCGGCTCGCCGCCGAAGCGGTCGCCCCGGACCACCCCGCGCACGAGTACTTCCTGCGCCACTACCGGGCCGCGCGCGACGGCGTGCACGAGTCGTTCCAAGCCCTCGCCGCGCGCGGCGAACTGCGTGGCGGCGTCGAGCCCGCGATGGCAGCGCTGACGTTCATCGCGCTGATGGACGGCCTGCAGGTGCAGTGGCTGACCGTGCCGGGCGACGTCGACCTGGTCGGCTCGCTGCGTTTCTACCTGCAGAACCTGCTCACCGTCCCGATCTAGAGGGTCTTCGCGTACGGGTCCCAGCCCGCCGGCAGCAGCGGCGGGACGTCGATGGTGCTCGCCACCTCCACGCTCTGCCCGCGCGTCATGGATTCGTCGATGGCCAGCATCGCGTCGAGCACGTGGTAGGCCAGCTCGCCGGACGCGCGTTCCGGCACCCCGGCCCGGATCGCCCGCGCCAGTTCCAGCGCGCCGGTGCCGCGCGAAGCCGAATGTCCTTGCGGCGCCAGCTCTTCCGGCTCCTCCCGGTCGAGCAGGTGCAGCCGGGTGGGCTCGTCGAACCGGTTGGGGTCCGGCAGCACGGCCGTGCCGAGCGTGCCGGTCAGCTCGGCCAGCGCCGGCCGCCTGAGCGCCGAGTCGAAGCTCAGGACCAGCTGCGCGGAAGCGCTTTCGAACTCGACGAGCGCGGTGACCGTGGTCGCCACCGACACCGGGAACTCCGTGCCCGCCCGCGGCCCGGACCCGACGACCCGGGTGTCGCGGGCTCGCCCGCCGGCCCCGGTGACGCGCCGGATCGGCCCGAGCAGGTGGACCAGCATCGTCAGGTAGTACGGGCCCATGTCGAGCAGCGGGCCGCCGCCGGGCTGGAAGTAGAACTCCGGCGCCGGGTGCCACAGTTCCGGCCCCGGCACCTGGAACAGCGCCAGCGCAGTGAGGGGGCGCCCGATCCGGCCCGCGTCGACGACCTGGCGCGCGGTCTGCAGCGCGGCGCCGAGAACCGTGTCGGGAGCACTCGCCACGCGCAGGTTCTTCTCCCGCGCGCGATCGAGTAGCTTGCGGCCGGTCTGGCGGTCCAGGGCGAGGGGCTTCTCCGTCCACACGTGCTTGCCCGCTTCGAGCGCGGCGAGCCCGACCTCGACGTGCGCGGCCGGGACGGTCAGGTTGACGACCAGCTCGACGTCCGGGTCGGCCAGCAGTTCCGCCACCGTGCCCGCGCGCGGCACGCCGTGTTCGGCCGCCCGCGCCGCCGCGCGCGCGGTGTCGAGGTCGGCCACCCGCACCACGCGGACGTCCGGGAAGGCGGTGAGGTTTTCCAGGTAGGTGCCGCTGATGACGCCGGTGCCGATGACCCCGACGCCGACCGGCCCGCCGGTCACCGGCCCGCGCCGGTCAGGAAGGCGTGGCTGGCGGCGAGCGCTTCGAACAAGTCGCCGTCGAACGCGTCGAACTCGACCACGCGCAGCGCGTCCGGCGCGGCGGCGAGCACTTCGGCGACCGGCACCCGGCCCTGGCCGGCCGGGACCTGGCCGGTGGCGTCGGTGGCGAGGCCGCCGTCCTTGACGTGGATGGCCCGCACCCGGTCGCCCAAACGCCGCAGCAGGGCGGGCGCGTCCTCGCCGCCCGCGGTGGCCCAGTACGTGTCGACCTCGAGCACGACCGCCGGGTCGAGCTGCTCGGCGAAGACCTCGAAGGCACTGCGGTCGTCGATCCGGGATTCCAGTTCCCACCAGTGGTTGTGGGAGCCGACGGCGACGCCGTGCTCGGCCGCGGTCTTCGCGGCGGCGTTGAGCCCGTCCGCCGTGGCCGCGATGTCGGCCGGGTCCTGCCACCGCTCGGCCGGGACGAACGGGTCGATCACCAGGCCGATGCCCAGCTCGGCCGCGGCGGCGAAGACGGCGGGCTGGTCGGCGCCGAGCAGCTGGGCGTGCGCGGTCGGGGCGGTCAGGCCGTTGGCGGGCAGCCCGGCACGCAGCGCTTCGGCGTTTTCCAGGACGCCGTACGGCTCGACCTGCGTGAAGCCGATCGCGGCGAGCCGCCGCAGGGTGTCGGCGGGATCGGCCGCGAAGGCGTCGCGGACCGAATACAGCTGCACGGAAGGCACGCTCATCACCGGCTCCTCCAGTTCCCCCTGGCGGCCGTCCGCCACGGCTGCTCAATTTCTACCACCTGGTCAAAATTGTGACCAGGTGTTTCCACCGGACGGCCGTGCGACGGCTCACGGGAGCCCGCGTTTTGGCAACCGGCCGATGGGGCAGTAAGGCGAAGAGAGCAACCCAGGGCCGACGCGGGAGGTGCGGCAAGTGGACAGGGCACGGGACGAAAGGGACACCGCCGCCGTCGGGCGCCCGGCGTCCCGCCGCGACCTGACGGACCTGTCCGAGGCCGCGCGCGACCTCGACCGGCGGATCGACCAGCACCTCGAGCGGCTGCGCCGCGAACGCGCCCAGCGCGCCGCCGATATCCCCGGCCAGCGGCTTCGCCCGAGCGGCTGACCGGGCCACCTCGAGTTCACCGCGGGAACGCGACCTACTACTCTGGGTGGCCCAACGCCGCCCACCGCGCCGCACACCACGCCGCACTCCACAGTCCTGCGAGGTCGCCATGTCCGACACGCCGTCCGCGCTGTCCCCGAGCCAGACGCCGGTGGGGGTCGACCCCGCCCGGCCGAGCATCGCGCGGATCTACGACGGGTTCCTCGGCGGGAACAACTTCTACGAAGTCGACCGGGCGGTGATGGACAAGATCCGCACGGCGGTGCCGGAAGCGGTGGACATCGCCCGCGGCAACCGCGGCTTCCACAACCGCGCGCTGCGGATGCTGGCCAACCAGACCGCCATCCACCAGTACCTGGACTGCGGGTCCGGGCTGCCGACGGCCGAGAACACCCACCAGATCGTGCAGCGCATCGACAAGGACAACACGGTCGTCTACGTCGACAACGACCCGGTGGTCCTCGCCCACGGCCGGGCGCTGCTGGTCGAGAACGACTTCACGCACATGGTCGAGGCGGACATCTTCCAGCCGCAGGAAGTGCTGGGCCACAAGGAAGTCCTCGCGCACATCGACTTCTCCGAGCCGGTCGCGCTGCTGCAGGTGGGCACGATGCACCACTTCGAGGGCGACGGCGTCTTCGACATCATGCGCACCTACATCGACGCGCTGCCGTCGGGCTCGTACGTGGTGCTGTCGCACTTCTTCGACCCCGAGGTGCCGGAGCTGACCGCGATCGCCAAGCGCATCGAGCAGATCCTGGTGTCCGGCCCGCTCGGCGCCGGGCGCTTCCGCACCCGCGCGGAGATCGAAGCCATGATGGACGGCCTCGAACTCGTCCAGCCGAACGCGACTTCGCAACCGGGCATGGCGGTCTGCGACGAGTGGTGGCCGGACGGCCCCCGGCTCACGCCGCTCAGCGACTCGGCCAAGTGCGTCGCCGGGATCGTCGGCTACAAGCCGTAACGCCTCACCCTTCCGGTTCCTCCGCCGCCTCTTCGGCCGGGGCGGCCCCGTCGCGCAGCCACTTCAGCTTGACCTCGAACTGGCCCTGCAGCCCGGTGCGCGCGATCACCGCCCCCGCCTGGGCGTCGAGCTTGACGCCGAACTTGAGCTCGACCTCGTCCGGGCCGAGGTCGCGGAACTGCGCCAGCGCGGCCGAGGCGGCGGCGCGCACCTCGTTCAGGGCGTGCTCGAAGGTCGTGGTCGCCTTGCGGAGCACCCCCGAAGGCGCCGACGCCTGCTCCAGGCCCGGTTCCCCCTCGACCTCGACGACCACCGAACCGCCGTCGGCCAGCGGGAAACGCACGAACTCCTGCACCGGATCTCCTTCTTTCGCACGGGTTCAGCAGGGCAGCTTGAGCCACTGTTCCGGGCCGATGCCCCGGCGCACCTGCTCCAGCTCGCCGAGCAGGGTGTCGAGCCGGTCGGGGTGGGCCAGGTACTCCAGCACCGCCTGGTAGAACGCGCTGGTCATCGCCGAGGGCATCAGGTCCGAGGCGTCGAAGCAGAGGTCCGTGCCCTTGGCCAGGGTGGTCGCGATCCGCCGGGTCACGTCGTTGCGGTAGACGTCCTGGCCGACCAGACGCTGGTGCACCGAGAACGTCGTCCCGCCGGAGGGCCAGATCCGCTGCCCCTGCTCCCCCGCCAGGTACACCATGAGCCGGCGCGCGTCCGGGGTGTCGTGGAACATCCCGGCGAGATCGGCCGACACCTCCGACCGCGCGGTCTTCCCGGTGCCCGGGAACGGGAAGAACCGGAAGTCCCGGTCGGGAACGGGCGGCCCGGACGGCCGCGGGACCGCGAGGTAGCCGCCGATCGCGAACGAGCCGAGGTGCTCCAGCAGGCAGCGGGGCGGATCGGCGAACAGGCCCCGGCCGGCGTCGGCGAACGAGGTGAGCAGGGCCGCCGTGCTGCCACCGCGGACCGCGCCCGGCGCCAGGACCAGCGTGCCCCAGCGCTGCCAGGCCTCGCGCACGACCTCGTCGGTCCAGGCCAGCTCCCCGGCCGCCCACTTGCCGTACTGGTCCGGAGCCAGGTGCAGCAGGATGTCCTCGAGCCAGTCGGTGCCCGGGAACCCGGAGTTCGGCGGCGCGCCCATGCCGAGGCACCACGGCTGCTGCCCGGCGGCGGAAAGCCGCCCGGTGGCCGCCACGAGCGCGTCCAGGGTGGCCGGCGGGTCTTCCCGGAACCGGTTCGGGTCGTACCAGACGATGCTCTTCAGGTCCGCCTTAACCACGACCGCGTACGTCGTCTTCCCGCCGAGCTGCTGCAGTTTCCGCCACTGCGGGCTGTACGCGGCGGTCGCGTCCGCGCCCAGGACGTCGTCGAGGGGTTTCAGCTGCCCGGAACGCGCGTAGCCGGCCAGCTCGGCCGGGTTGGACAGCACCGCCACGTCGGGCGGGGTGCCCTGCTGCAGGTCCCCCCGCAGCACCTGGTTCTGCGCGCGGGTGCCCTGGTAGCGCGTGGGAATCCCGGTTTCGCGGGTGAACCCGTCGAGGACCCGCAGGAACGCCGTCTGCTCGTCGCCGGTCCACGACCCCAGCACGGTCACCGGCTCCGCGCCGGTCCCGGCGGAACACCCGGAGATCAGGAGCACGAGGACCAGCGCCACCCCGGCGCAGCGCTTCATCACGGCTCTCTCCTCGCGCGGAACCGGTATTCGTCGAGACGCGGTTGCAGGCCGGCCACCGCCAGGACGCCGATCCCGGCGGCCAGCAGCGGGATCCCGTAGCCGAGCACTTCCGTCCAGCCCGGTTCGGCGAGTCCCGGGCCCAGCAGCGCCGATTCGTCGACGGCGCCCGGCGGCGCGTCCGGGACGTCCGCCGGGACGGGTGTCCCGGCGGCGAAGGCGATCACCGTGTCGCCGCACGCGGCCGCTCCCTCGATCCCGCACTGGGCGGTCAGCACGTGGGCGAGGGTCCACCGGGCCTGGCCGGCGGCGGCCGAAGTGACCGCGGACCGCGCGTCGACGGTGTGCTCCAGCGCGGCGCCGCCGTCCCGGGCGTCGGACCGGATGCCCAGCAGCAGGGCCGTTGCCGCGCCCAGCAGCACGCAGGCCACCGTGGCGGCCAGCAGCGCGGGGTTCACCGTGCGCCGGAACCGCCGGGCGAGGAACCGCTGGGTCCAGACGAGCGTGGCGAGCAGCAGGACCAGCGGCACCGCCCACAGCGCGGTGATCGCGGGTGCCAGCCAGCCGGTCGCGAGCTGCCGGTCGAGGGCGGCGCGCTGGGCGGCCTCGAGCGCGTCGAGCCGGGCGAGGATCCCGTTCTCCGGCGCGGTCAGCAGGTCCGACGCGGATTGCAGGTTGCTCGCGGCGAGCGGGCCGCCCGCGTCCTGCCGGAAGTGCGCGTCGGCCTGCCCGATGAAGCCGTTGTACGACGGCAGCAGCCCCTCGATCAGCAGCAGCGTCTGGCTGCCCGCCTCGCCCGCCGCGTTGTGCTCGGCGACCTGGGCGAGTTGCTGGCTCGTCCGGGCGATTTCGTCCTCGTACTGCTCGCTGGGGCCGGTCAGGCGCGCTTGCCGGGCCTCGAACGCGGTCACCGCCGCCCGGTGCGCGGCCACGATCGCCTCCTTGGCCAGTGACACTTCGAGCACCGCGGGCGCGGTTCGCTCCCGGACCTCGGCGATGCCGGCCCGCACGCCGAGGAAGGTCCCCAGCGCCGTCCCCAGCACCAGCACGCTGGCGGCGACGAGCCCGAACCGCAGCCACCACAGGGTCTTGCGGGTGGTGCTGATCGCCGTCACGACGGCGCTCCCGCTTCGAACGGCTTGCCGCAATGGCCACACCGCTTCGCCGTGGGCCGCGCTTTGTGTCCACAATGGACGCACTCGCGAGGCGCGCCCGCCGCTTCGGCCGGAGCGGTGGCCGGTTCCGCCGAACCGGTGTAGGCGGAGATGGTCGACCCGAGCACCAGGGAGAAGCCGTCGCGCGGGCGGACGCCGTCCTTGATCGCGACGGTGCCGTCCTCGCGGACGTCGATCAACCGGCCCAGGCGCTTGAGGATCTCCGCGTTCCCCAGCTCGGTCGCCAGCCGCACCGCGGTGCCCCATTCGCGCGCCGCCGCCACCCGGTCGTCGCGTTCGAAGGCGTCCCAGCCCGCCCGGACCGCGCGGCCCAGCTCGGCCTGTCCGGTGACGCGGGCGACGTTGTCGTCCGGCACGCTGGAAAGCGCCAGGTCGTCGGTCAGGTACCCGACGACGGCCTGCGGTTCGCCGGCCGCCACGTCCGCGCCGGCGAAGAGGGTGACGGTGCCCAGCAACCGATCCTCGTACCGCGTCAGCTGTTCCGTCTCGACGTCGAGGCAGAGGTGGTACTCGCGCAATTCGTCACCCCACGCCCCGGTGGGCAGCTCGAGCCCGCTCCCCGCGGCGTGACACTGCGCGGTGAGGTCGACCTCGGTCGGGAAGACCTGCTTGACGAACCTCAGCCGGGTGTAGGGCAGGGTGGTCATCCGCAGGCGCACGTCCGGCACGGTCCGGCCCATCGCCCGCTCGACCAGGCGCCGGAAGTCCCCGGCGAGTTCGGCGTCCTCCAGGACGGCGTCCGCGCTGCCGCGCAGGACGGACGCGATGCGCTGCAGGTCCCGCGGCTCCCAGTCGTCGCCGATGCCCCGCGCGTCACAAGCGAACCGGCCCCGGCAGCGGTCGAGCGCCGCTTCCAGCGCGCCGGTGCGGTCGGACTCGTTCTTGCCGTCGGTGAGCAGCACCGCGTGGCGGATGTCGGCCGTCGTCTTCTCGAACAGGTTCCGGGCCAGGTCCAGCCACGTGCTCATCGCCGTGCCACCCCCGGCGATCAGCTCGGACGCCGCGGCCTTCGCTTCGTGCCGGGTCCGTTCACTCGCCACCGCCAGAGGCGGCTCGGCGGGGTAGACGAGCCGGGCGCGGCCGGTGCACTCGACCACCCCGAACAGCACGCCGTCCCGCAGTGAGCCGATGGCCGCCCGGCAGGCGTGCCGCGCGGCCTCGATCTTCGTCGGCGGCCAGTCCATCGAGCTGGAGCAGTCCACCAGCAGCAGCTCGGCGGTCGGCGGCGGCCCGGCCGCGGGGACGCCGGCGTCCCCCACCCGCACGGTGAGCACGACGTCCATCCGGTCGTCGCTCGGCGCTAGGTACTTGTTCTGGCTCAGCTGCAGGGCGAACGACGGGTCGGGCATCCGATCACCTTCTCGTCTTCGGCCGGACGGAGTTCGCGAGATCGACCAGCACGCCGTGTTCGTCGCGGTCGCGTGCCCGCTCGGCGAGCCGGCGCAGGGACTGCTCCAGCAGCGACCGCAGGCCGCGTTCGGTGACGCGCTCGCCGAGCAGCTCGCCGCCGTCCCAGCCTTCGTCCCCGCCGAGCCCGGCCAGCGCGGCCTCGCGGACGAGCGCCTCCAGCCGGTCCTGGGCTTCCCGGTCGAGGTAGAGCTCGGGCAGCCGCCGCGCCGCGTCGGCGAAGTCGTCCCGGCCCGGTGGCCCGGACGGCAGGCGCCCGGCCCGGATCCGCACGGCGGCGATCCGGGCGGCGTCGTAGTGGCGCGAGATCGGCGGCACGGCGTCGAGCAGCGCGACCGCGGTGTCCCGGCCGTGCGTGCGCAGGGAGCACCGGGCCAGCCCGAAGGCCGCGCTGACCTGGCCGTGGTCGCGGTGCCACACCGAGCGGTACCAGCGTTCGGCCGCGGCGGTCCGCCCGCGCAGTTCGGCGCAGAACCCGAGCGCGAGCTTCGGCGCGAGCTCGCCGGGCCAGCTGCGGTGCACCCGGTCGAACGCGGCCGACGCCTGCTCGGCGTCGTCGCGGGCCAGCGCGAGCAGCCCGTGGTGCCAGGCCGCCCGCCAGTCGCGTGCGGCCTCGGTTCCGAGCTGTTCTTCGGCGTCGGCCAGTGCCGTGGCCGCGGCGTGCGCGTCCCCGAGCGCGACCAGGGCCCGCGTGCGGGCGAACGCGATCTCGACCGAGCGCTCGCCGAACATCGCGAGCTTGTCCAGCCAGCGGTGCGGCCCGGGCGCGCCCGCGGTGGCGATGAACGCGGCCGCGGCGTCTTCCGGGGCGACCCGCGGGATCGGCAGCCGTCCGGCCCCGTCGGCGGCACCCGGCAGGCCGAGGTCCAACCAGCGATCCGGAGCTCCTCCCTCCGGGGCACTTTCACGTGAAAGTGCCCCTTGGGCGGGGAGGGTGAGCCAGTGGCCGAGTCCGGGCACCGCACCGAGACCGTCGTCGAGCAGCTCCGCGGTGTCCTCGAACAGTGCCGACGGCACCGGCCGCGGCCGTTCGTCGCGCAGCGAAAGGATTTCCCGGCGCACCCCGTCGAGCTGCTCGGCCATTTCCGACGCCGTGGCGAACCGCCGTTCGAACGGCGCGACGGCGCGTTCGAGCACCCGCTTCAGCGCGTCGAGCCCGCCGGCGATGCGGTCCGCGTCGGCGTCTTCGCTCGCCGCCTCGAGCAGCACCTGCAGCGTCCGGCCCACGGTGTGCAGGTCCGAGCGCACGGTCAGGCCGTGCCGGGCGAGCTCGTGCGCCGGCGCCTGGAACCCTTCGGTGCCGACACTCGGCCCGGCCGGGTCCTCGAGCGAGCGGGCGGCACCGAGGTCGATCACCTTGACGCGCTTGTCGCCGTGGATCACGTTCTCCGGCTTCATGTCGCAGTAGAGCAGGCCTTCACCGTGCAGGTAGTCCAGCGCGCCGAGGATCGCCCGGCCGTAGACGATCACGTGCTCCACCCGCGGCGGCGGCCCCTGCTTCAGCAGGTCCCGCAGCGACCGCCCGCCGACGTACTCCATCACCAGATAGGTGTCCGGTGCGCCGCCGCCCGGCGGCACGTGCTCGACGAAGTCGTTGATCCGCACGATGTTCGGGTGGTCGAGCCGGACCAGCACGTCGCGTTCGACCCGGGCCATCGCGCGCAGCACGGCGTTGCCGCTGTTGATCACGCCCTTGAGGGCGACGTGCTGGCCGGCCAGCGCGGTGTCGGTGGCCAGGTACACCCAGCCGAGCCCGCCCCGCGCGAAGCAGCCGAGGACCTCGTAGCGGTCGCCGACCCGCTCGCCGCGGTTCAGCTTGGGCAGGAAGGAAAAGCGTTCGCCGCAGTTTTCGCAGAACCCCTCGGCGAACGCGGGTTCGCCGGCGTAGGCGCGGCCGACGGGCTCCCCGCAGTGGCCGCAGAAGCGGTGCTGCTCGGGGTAGTCCGGGTCGGTGAGGACGAGCTTCTCCGGGTCCGGCACCTCGATGGCGGGCAGCGACTGGAAATCCGCCTCGCCGCTCCACAGTTCCACACTGCGGCGGGTGCTCTCCGGGGCCGGCGCGGCCGCGGACGGCGGTTCGGCGGGCACCCGGCGGCGGCCGCACACCTCGCAGAACCCGATCGGCCCGACCGGACGGCCGTGGCACCACGCCGTTCCCGTCGTCACGCGCCCTCCAGCCGGCGGCGGACCGCCTGCACGTACCGCTCGACCAGCCCGGCGGCGGCTTCCGGCTCGTCCGGCCGCCGGGTCAGCGCCGCCATGGCCGGGCGGTACAGCTCGGCCAGTTCCTCGTCCTCCATCAGGCCCGCGTCGGTCGCCTTGGCGTTGTAGCCGCGCAGCCGTCCGTGCAGTTCGTCGTGCCGGGCGGCCAGCGCGTCGAGCTCCGCGTACCGCCGGACCAGCGCCCACCGGGCCGCTTCCGCGTCGCGTTCGGTCGCCGCGAGGGCCCGCCGCACGCGGCCCGGTTCGATCCGCTCGCCCGCCGAGCGCAGCGCGGCCAGCCGCAGGCGCAGATCCGCGGAGCTGCCGGGCACCGCCGCGCGCGAACCGAGCCGGGCGGCCCGGTCCCGCGTGCGGTCCTCCTCGTGCTCCACCATCTCGACCAGCAGCGCCAAGCGGTCCAGGCGCCGCGCGTTCCGCTCGTTCTCCCAGCGCCGGGCCAGGCGCACGCCGGGCGAGTCCGGCTTGCTGAACTGGACCAGCACGGTGGCGCCCTTGTCCACCAGCGGCCGCACGACGTCGGTGAGCACTTCCTCCGGCGCCCGCGCGTCCTCGACGCCGGTCACCGCCACCGCGACGTCCGCCGGGTTGGTCTCCAGCACGGTGAGCACCTCGCCGGTGCTGATCCCGGCGCTGACGTGCTCGGCCACCTCGCCGGTGGTCTTGCCGGTCGCGTCCACGATCGCGGCGAGCCGCTCGCCGGGGACCCGCTCGCGCCGCACCTGCGCCAGGAAGCCGTCCCGGACGGCGGAATCCCGGTCCCCGATGACGACGATCAGCGGGCCCGCCGAGGGCCGCGGCGGCTCGCCCACCCACCGGGCGACGTCCGGCACGTGCCGGACGATCACCTCGACCGGGATGAGGTAGGCGAGCCCGGCGCGTTCGTCGGTGTACTCGGTGACCACCATGCCGAGCACCGCACCG
This sequence comes from Amycolatopsis bullii, assembly GCF_014654205.1. Classification (GTDB taxonomy): domain Bacteria; phylum Actinomycetota; class Actinomycetes; order Mycobacteriales; family Pseudonocardiaceae; genus Amycolatopsis; species Amycolatopsis plumensis. Next base: position 109,200 of record NZ_BNAW01000008.1, on the reverse strand, counting down.
GTGGCCTTGTCGATCACGCCCGCGCCGCTGAACCCGCGCCGCACGCGTTCGCCGGGCAGCGGCGAGTTGAGCTGGATCCACTCCCCGGCGGCGCCGGCCGGGCCGGCCAGTTCGGCGTTGTTCACCCAGACGCCGTAGCGGTGCGGGGCCGGGAAGCCGTAGGTGTGGACCACCCGGTCGCGGACGGCGCCGAGGCGCACCAGCGGAGCGCCGGGCACGTGGGGGAAGGGCTCGGCGAGGTCCAGCAGCGCGATGTCGCCCCGGCCGTCGTCCGACGGCGGCACCCAGCAGCCCGGCCGCACGGTGGCGAGCGTCTCCGGCAGGCCGGCCAGCCCGACGAACCGCACGAGCACGTGCGCCCCCGAAAGCGCTTCCTCCCCCGCGGCCTGCACGACGTGCGCGCAGGTGAGCACCGTGGATTCGCCCAGCAGCATCCCGGCGCCCAGTGCCCGGCCGGACGAGTTCACCAGGCAGACCCGCCACGGTTCCGGATCCCCCGCGCGCCCCTCGGCAGAACCGTTGTGCTCCCTCACCGGGTGCGACCTTACGACCCGGCACCGGCACTCCGGAGCCGGTTCCCCCGCTTACCCCCGCAGATCACCCGATCGGCCGCAGAACGGCCGGCGACCGTGGAAAACTCACGAACCCGCGGCCCGGTCAGGCGATCGTGCGCACCCGGCGGAGGGCGAAGAGCACGAGCGCCGCCGCCAGGAGCACGAAGATCCCGGCCTCGATGCCCTGGAAGAGCCAGAACCGGTCCCCCGGCTGGTACTGCACCCAGTTGGTCGCGCCGGGACCGGCGACGGCGTCCGGGCAACCACCGGGCGGGCAGGGGCCGAGCTGGGCGTTCGGCAGGACGAGGTCCCCGGCCGCGTTGCGGACGCCGACGTCCATCACCCAGTTGCCCGACGCCGGATTCGGCGTCTGCCCGCCGGTCGGCGCGAACGTGAGGCTCTGCGCGGGCAGGAACCGCGGCCGGGCGAGCACCTCGACCGCGATGCGGACGACCGCGAACCCGACCAGGGAGATCCCCATGGCGGGCAGGACTTTCCGCCAGTACGTCCCGGCGAAGACGCCCAGCGCCAGCGCGAACAGCGTGTACGCGACCGGGACGATCCCCTGCACGTCGAACGACAAGTAGCCCAGCCGGCCGTTACCCGCGCTGACCAGCGGCCGGAACCACCACGACACGCCCAGCGCATACCCGATCGCCAGCACCGTGGTCATCGCCCCGACCAGCCCGAACTTGGCCAGCGCCCAGTGCAGGCGGCTGACCCCCTGCGTCCACACCAGACGGTGGGTGCCCTGCTCGACCTCGCGGGCGACCAGTGGCGCGCCGAAGAACACCCCGACCAGCACCGGCAGCACCACGAACAGGACGGCGATGAACACCATGCCGCCGAACTCCTGCTGGAACTGGTGGCCGAGGCTTTCGCAGCGCGACACCGCGTCGGTCTGCGTGATCAGCGACGCGCTGCCGAGCGCTGCCCGGCAAGCGCCCAGGCCGAGGTTGTCGTACTTCGTGTGCATCGCCAAGCCCGTGGGCACCATGACCGCGGCGAGCGCAGCCAGGGCGGCGAGGGTGAACAGCGCCTGCTTGCGGTGCTGCCGCCAGATCAGCCAGATCACGCCGGCACCCCCCACGCGGACGCCGGGACGCGGGTTTCGGCGTCGACTTCGGCGAGGTGGGCCAGCACCACGTCTTCCAGAGTCACGTCATGCTCCGTCCACAGTGGATCAATCGGGCCGTCACCGCGGCGGACCAGCAGCGTCGACTGGCGTTCGGTGTGACTCACGCGGATCACTTCCGCCACCCCGGCGATGGATTCGCTGCCGGCCTGCGGCCCGGTGAGCGTGCAGTGGCCGGCGAGCAGTTCGTCGACCGGGCCCGCCAGCCGGACGCGCGACCGCTGGAGGACGATCAGGTGGTCGCAGCTGCGTTCGAGGTCGGCGAGGAGGTGCGAGGACAGCAGCACGGTCGTCTCGCTCTCGGCGACGGCGCCCATCAGCGTCTGCATGAACTCGCGGCGGGCCAGTGGGTCGAGACTGGCGATGGGTTCGTCGAGCAGCAGCAGCCGGGGTCGTTTGGCCAGCGCCAGTGCGAGGGCGACCTGGGCGCGCTGGCCACCGGACAGCTTGCCCACCGGCTTGTCCGGCGGGATGCCGAGCAGGCCCAGCCGGTCGCGGGCCAGCGCGGCGTCCCAGCGGCGGCGGTTGAGCTTACCGCCCATGGTGACCAGCTCCGCCGCGGTGAAGTCGCGGTAGAGCGGGGTGTCCTGCGCGACGAACCCGATGTCCGGGAGCGCCTCCCGCGGCGTCCGCCCGAAGACGCGCACCTCGCCCGCGTCGGGTTTCAGCAGGCCGACGGCCAGGTGCAGCAGCGTCGTCTTGCCCGCGCCGTTCGGGCCGACCAGCGCGGCGATCCGCCCGGCAGGCACCGCCAGCGCGCAGTCGCGCAGCGCCCAGGTGCGGCCGTAGCGCTTGCCCAGCGCCTCGGCTTCCACCGCCAGTTCCATTCCGGACTCCCTACGACAGGTCGTGCGGCACCCGGGTGCCGCGGATCGTGGTTTCGATGAGGGCGGCGACGTCGTCGGGCGACATCCCCGCGGCTTCGGCGCGTTCCAGCCAGGCCACCAGCTCGTCGCGCAGCTGCGCCTGGTGGCCCAGCGAGGGCCCGGCCAGGCTGCCGGTGACGAACGTGCCCACCCCCGGGCGGCCTTCGGCCAGCCCCTCCAGCACCAGTTCGCGGTAGGCCTTGAGCACGGTGTTCGGGTTGATCGCCAGCGCCTCGGCCACGTCCCGCACCTTCGGCAGCTGGTCGCCGGGCCGCAGCAGCCCGACGCGCAGCGCCTGCTTCACCTGGACCACGAGCTGCATGTACGTGGCCACCCGGGAACGGCCGTCGAGCACGAACTCGATCACCCTGCCACCCTCCTAATGTCTTACGACATTAAGACAACACCTCCCGGTGCGCGCCTGTCAAGGCATAGGGTCGGGAGCCGAGAGGCACACCGGCACCGGGAGGCAGGCATGGCGTTGTTGGACGAGCTCGGCAAGGCGATCGCGGGCGGGGCGATCGAGATCGTGGATCTCACCGCTCCCCTGAGCCCGAGCACGCCGATCCTGCGGTTGCCGGAGCCGTTCGCCAACACGATCCCGTTCCGGCTGGAGGAGATCAGCCGCTACGACGAGCGCGGCCCGCGGTGGTACTGGAACGACATCCACACCGGCGAGCACACCGGCACCCACCTCGACGTCCCGGTGCACTGGGTGTCCGGAAAGGACGGTCACGACGTCTCGCAGGTGCCGTTGAAGACGCTGGTGGCGCCCGCGGTCGTGCTCGACTTCTCCGCCCGGGCGGCCGAGGACCCGGACTTCCTGCTCTCCATCGACGACGTCCGCGCCTGGACGGCCGAGCACGGCCCGCTGCCCGACGGCGGCTGGCTGCTGTACCGCACCGGCTGGGACGCGCGCAGCGGTGACCAGGAGGAGTTCCTCAACGCCGACGAAGCCGGCTCGCACACCCCGGGCGTCTCGCCCGAGTGCGCGCGGTGGCTCGCCGAGGAAGCGCCGATCACCGGGCTCGGCGTCGAGACGGTCGGCACCGACGCGGGGCAGGCGCCGGGCCTCGAGCCGATGTTCCCCTGCCACGAGCTGCTGCTGGGCGCCGGGAAGCACGGCCTGACGCAGCTGCAGAACCTCGCGTCGCTGCCGCCGACGGGCGTGCTGCTGCTGGTCTCGCCGCTGCCGATCGTCGGCGGCTCGGGCAGCCCCGCGCGCGTGCTGGCCCTGGTGGAACGGTGAACGTCGCCGAGCTCGTCGGCCGGACCCTGGCGGGCCTCGGCGCCGGCACGGCGTTCGGCGTGGTCGGCAGCGGCAACTTCGAGGTGACCAACGCGCTGCGGGCGGGCGGTGTCCGGTTCGTCGCGGCCCGCCACGAGGGCGGCGCGGCGAGCATGGCCGACGCGTACGCGCGGATGAGCGGGAAGGTGTCGGTGCTGTCGCTGCACCAGGGGTGCGGGCTGACCAACGCGGTCACCGGGATCACCGAGGCGGCCAAGAGCCGGACGCCGATGCTGGTGCTCACCGCCGACTCCGCGGCCGCGTCGGTGCTGTCGAACTTCCGCATCGACCAGGACGGCCTCGCCACGGCGGTCGGCGCGGTGCCCGAGCGCGTGCACTCGGCCGCGAGCGCGGTGGCCGACACGGTGCGAGCGTTCCGGACGGCACTCCAGCAGCGCCGGACGGTGGTGCTGAACCTGCCGCTCGACGTGCAGGCCGAACCGGCACCCGCCGAGCCTTCGCTGCCGGTGCTCGCCGGCCCCGCCCCGGTGCGGCCGGACACCGCGTCGGTGGCCGCTCTCGCGGACCTCCTGGCGGCCGCCGAGCGGCCGGTGTTCGTCGCCGGCCGCGGCGCCCGCTCGAGCCGGGAACCGTTGCGGGAGCTGGCCGCCCGGTGTGGCGCGCTGCTCGCGACGTCCGCGGTGGCGCACGGGCTGTTCCACGACGACCCGTTCGCACTGGGCATCTCGGGCGGCTTCGCCTCCCCGGCGGCGGCCGAGCTGATCGTGGGCGCCGACCTGGTCGTCGGCTGGGGCTGCGCGCTGAACATGTGGACGACCCGCCACGGCAAGCTGCTCAGCCCGCACGCGAAGCTGGTCCAGGTGGACGTCGAGCAGGCGGCGCTCGGCGCCCACCGCCCGATCGACCTGGGCGTCGTCGGCGACGTCGCGTGCACCGCCGCGGACGTGCTCGCGCTGACGCCGTCGCACCAGGGCTACCGCACGGACGAGGTGGCGGCCCGGATCGCGGCGGGCCGGTGGAACGACGTCGAGCACGAGGACCTGTCGTGCGACGGCCGGATCGACCCGCGCACGCTGAGCAGGCTGCTGGACGAGCTGCTCCCGGCCGAGCGGATCGTCTCGATCGATTCGGGCAACTTCATGGGCTACCCGAGCGCGTACCTGTCGGTGCCCGACGAGCAGGGGTTCTGCTTCACGCAGGCGTTCCAGAGCATCGGCCTGGGCCTGGGCACGGCGATCGGAGCGGCCTTGGCCCGCCCGGACCGCCTGCCGGTGCTGGGCACGGGCGACGGCGGGTTCCACATGGCACTGTCCGAACTGGACACGGCGGTCCGCCTGGGCCTGCCCCTGGTGGTGATCGTGTACAACGACGCGGCGTACGGCGCGGAGATCCACCACTTCGGCGACGCGGACATGACCACGGTCCGCTTCCCCGATTCGGACCTGGCGGCCATCGCCCGCGGCTTCGGCTGCACGGGCGTCACGGTGCGCTCGGCCGCGGACCTGTCCCCGGTGCGCGACTGGCTCGCCGGGCCGCGCACGAGCCCGCTGGTGATCGACGCCAAGATCGCCGACGACGGCGGATCGTGGTGGCTGGCGGAGGCCTTCCGCCACTGACCCACCCTTGACACGGTCCCGGCAGCCCTGGATGCTGACCGAGTTGTCTTACAGTCGTAAGACAGTGGGGGAACCATCCGAGGAGCTCAGGTGCGACTCTTCTTGGCCGTACTCGCGGCCGCGGTCTTGCTCGTTTCACCGGCGGACGCGGGCCAGCGGCGCCCGGACCCGGCGACGGCGCTGCTGGCGGCCTTCGACAGCCACGCGATCGTGGCGAAGTCCAGCCCGGACGTCGGAACGTTCGTGTTCGACCTGATCCGCGACCCGAGGTTTCCGGGCCGGGTGAACGACATAGCGGTGGAGTGCGGCAACGCGCGCCTCCAGCCGTTGCTGGACGCGTACACCGCGGGCGTCCCGGTCCCGGAGATCAGCAGCGTGTGGCGGGACACCACGCAGCCGAGCTGTGGGTTCTCGACGTTCTACGAGCAGCTGTTCGCCCTGGTCCGGCAGGTCAACACCGCCCTGCCGGCGTCGCGAAAGATTCGGGTGCTGGCCACCGACCCGCCGGTCGACTGGAGCCGGGTTCAGTCGCCGGCGGACCTGGAGCCGTTCCTGGATCGGGACGCCTCGATCGCCTCGGTGGTGAAGACGCAGGTGCTGCAGAAGAACCGGAAGGCGTTGCTGCTGTTCGGGTTGGGCCACTTGACGCACGACGGAGGCAGCGCAGCGGTGGCGCGCCTGGAACGCGAGTACCCGGGCGCGGCGTATGTGGTGGCGGACCACCGCGGGTTCACCGCCGACAACGCGCGCCTCGAGCAGCGGCTGGGTTCGTGGCCGCAGCTGGTGCCCCTGCAGGGTTCGTGGCTGGGATCGCTGGAGACGACGTTCTTCCCGGTCAACCGGGACTACCCGCCGGGAACGCGTGGCTATCCGGGCGTGGACGCGTACCTGTACGAAGGGCCGGCGGATCTGTTGCTGCGCGAGCCGCTTTCGGCCCGGGCCGTCCTGGACACGGGGTACCTGGCGGAGCTCCGCCGCCGCGCCACGGCGATCGATGCGCCGCCGGATTCGATCGAGTGGCCGGAGACGTTCTTCGAGCGGGAGCGGACCTCGGGCGTCCTCCTGCGTGGCTAGCCCAGCCGCGCAGGGTGTTCCGGCACCCGATGGGAAACCCAGACGTTGGCTTCGACATAGACGGCATAATCATCCACAGTGGACACCAAAACCGGAGCAAGGGCCCCGGGGACGACCGCCGGACCATCCCGATCGAACGGCAACCCGGTCCACTCCCGCCAGTCGGCCAACGGGGCCTGCACGGTAGCCGAGCAAGAAGCGACCCCCTCGATCACGCCCCCGGCCCGAACATGAGTACGCAGCCACCGATCGACGGGCAGCCCATCCGGCCGGACAGCAGAGGCGTAGTCCCCCATGGAAACCAACGGAACCGAAGCCTTGTCGGGCGGCCGGACAGGAATGACAAGCGACGAAAGCCCCGCCGCGGCAACAGCATCCCGCATACCGGCGAGCACGGCCGAAGAGAGCCCACGCGCCTGGCACGAAGGATGCACAGCGATTTCCAGAGCACCAGCGGTATCAGGCGCAACCCCGTCGAGGGCATCCTCGGCAGCCCACACGGCCACCTCGTCCCACCCCCGAGCCGGAAAGGGCGAACGCTCCCGGAACGGCACCATGACGCCCCGCGCCACCGGCGAACCACCCTCCAGCAGCGCCACCACCAGATGGGGCCACCGCCGGGCCAACCGCCGCCTCCGTACCAGCAGGCTCGTCAGGCTGCCCTGCATGAACCGCGGCGATCCCGGAGGATAAGGGATCGCATACACCGCCTCGACGAGGTCCGGCCGCTGCGCCAGCGTCACGATCTCCATGTCAACGCGACCAGGATTCCAGCGCGATCAACGTCTTGGTCCCCGTCACCTGGTGGTGCCGCCGGATCTCGTCGATCGTCTTCTGCAGGTGGGCCATGTCCCGGACGCGCAGCCACACCAGCGCGTCCGGGTCGCCCGCGATGGTGAACACCGCCTGGGCCTCCGGCATCCGCGTGGTCGTGTGGAGGATCTCGTCGACCTTCGTGTTGCCCACGAACCGCAGCTCGGTGAACGCCTCGATCCCCCAGCCCAGTTTGGCGTGATCGACCTGGACGGTGAACCCCGTGATCACCCCGCTGTCCCGCAGCCGGTCGATGCGGCGCTTGACCGCCGCCGTGGACAGCGTGACCCGGCCGGCGATGTCGGACAGCGTGCGGCGGGCGTCCTCGCGAAGCAGGCCCAGGATCTCGCGATCGGTGGCGTCGAGCAGCTCTTCGGGCATGCGCGGGAGCGTAACTCGGCGCAAAAATTCGCGCAAAATCTTTCCGCGACCCGCTGATTTTTGCGTCCTGGATCCCATAGCGACACCTCCTGTTGCGTCACTGTGGCGCACGTCGCATCGTGCCCCGAAACGAAGGCGAAGGGAGCCCCGCCGTGGAGACGTTCACGCTGGAGGACCGCTATCTGCGGGAGGCCGGGACCGTGCACCTGACCGGGGTGCAGGCCCTGGTCCGGCTGCTGTTCGACCGCGTGCGCCACGACCGCGCCCGCGGCGGCGACCCCGCCGTCTTCGTCTCCGGCTACGAAGGCTCGCCGCTGGCCGGCTACGACCTCGAACTCGGCCGCCGCGCGACGCTGCTGGAGAAGCACGACGTCGTGCACCGGCCCGGCCTCAACGAAGAACTGGCCGCGACGTCGGTCATGGGCAGCCAGCTCGTGGCGGGCGCCGGCGGGCGGAGGGGTGTCACCGGCTTCTGGTACGGCAAGGCACCCGGTCTCGACCGCGCCACCGACGCCCTGCGCCACGCCAACCTGGCCGGCACCGACCCGCGGGGCGGCGCCGTCGCGCTCGTCGGCGACGACCCGAACGCGAAGTCCTCCACCGTGCCGTGCGCCTCCGAGCTCGCCCTCGCCGACCTGGCCGTCCCGGTGCTCTTCCCCGCCGACGCCCAGGACGTCCTCGACCTCGGCATGCACGCCGTCGAGCTGTCGCGGGCCAGCGGGCTGTGGACGTCGCTGAAGATCGTCGCCAACGTCGCGGACGCGTCCGGGACCGCCACCGTGAGTCCCCGGTGGACCGCACCGGAAATCCGGAACGCCTACCGCCACACGCCCACGTCACGGCTGCTCGGCACGAGCCTCGCCGAGCTGGAACGCAGCCTCTTCACCGTCCGCCTCCCGCTGGCCCTCGACTACCTGCGCGCGAGCACCGTCAACCGGATCACCCGGCGCGGACCGGCCGACCGGATCGGCATCGTCACCGCCGGCAAGTCCTACCTGGACCTCCAGCAGGCGCTGCGCACCCTCGGCCTGCACGACGGAGACCACGGCATCCGCATCCTCAAGCTCGGTGCGATCCACCCCCTCGAACCGGCGATCGTCCGCGAGTTCGCCGAGGGCCTCGACGAGATCGTCGTCATCGAGGAGAAGCGCGCGTTCGTCGAAACCGCCCTCAAAGAGGTCCTGTACGGCGTGGCGAACGCGCCCAGGATCATCGGCAAGAAGGACCGCGACGGCCGCACGCTGTTCACCGAACTCGGCGAGCTGAACCCGGACGGCATCGCCGGTGGACTGGCGAGGATCCTGCCGGAAGGCCTTCCCTCGGTCGAGGCCTACCGGGGACGCCGCCGCCGCGAGCGCATCGCCGTCCCGCTGCTCGCCCGCACGCCGTACTTCTGCTCGGGCTGCCCGCACAACTCGTCGACGAAGGTGCCGGAAGGCACGCTCGTCGGCGGCGGGATCGGCTGCCACACCATGGCCCTGTTCATGGAACCCGACCAGGTCGGCACCGTCCTCGGCGTGACGCAGATGGGTGGCGAAGGCACCCAGTGGATCGGCATGGCCCCCTTCGTCGACGCCGAGCACTTCGTCCAGAACATCGGTGACGGCACGTTCACCCACTCCGGCAGCCTCGCCGTGCGCGCGGCCGTCGCCGCCGGCGTCAACATCACCTACAAGCTCCTCTACAACTCGGCCGTGGCGATGACCGGCGGCCAGGACGCGGTCGGCGGGCTGCCCGTCGAGAAGCTCGCTCAGTTGCTGCTCGTCGAAGGCGCGAAGCGGGTCGTGATCACCAGCGACGCCCCGGCGAAGCACCGGAAGCTGCCCGCCGGTGTCGAGGTCCGCGACCGCAGCGAACTCCTGCGCACGCAGGAGGAACTGGCCGCGATCAAGGGCGTCACCGTGCTGATCCACGAGCAGGAGTGCGCGGCCGAAAAGCGCCGGAAACGCCGCCGCGGCAAGCAAACCGCGCCCGCGACGCGCGTGGTGATCAACGAACGCGTCTGCGAGGGCTGCGGCGACTGCGGCACCAAATCGAACTGCCTGTCCGTACAGCCGGTGGACACCGAGTTCGGCCGCAAGACCGCGATCCACCAGTCGTCGTGCAACGTCGACTACTCCTGCCTGGCCGGGGACTGCCCGTCGTTCGTCACCGTGGTGCCGTCCGGGAAGAAGCGACGCCGGAAGACCGCCGAGCTGGCCGCCGACGCCGTCCCGGCGCCGGAAACGCCGAAGACCGACTTCACCGTGCGGATCACCGGGATCGGCGGCACCGGCGTGGTCACCGTGACCCAGATCCTCGCCACCGCCGCGGTGCTCGACGGGCGGCACGTCCGCACGCTCGACCAGACCGGGCTCGCGCAGAAGGGCGGCGCGGTCGTCTCCGACCTCAAGGTGACGGCGGTACCGGTCGAGCAGGCCCCGAAGCTCGCCGCCGGCGAGTGCGACCTCTACCTGGCCTGCGACGCGCTGGTCGGCGCGGACGCGGCGAACCTGGTGGTCGCCGACCCGGCCCGCACGATCGCCGTCGTCTCCACGACCGAGGTCCCGACCGGCCGGATGGTCGTCGACACGACGGTGTCCTTCCCGGACCCCGGCCGCGTGCTCGCGCCCCTGGAAGCCGCGGCGGAGCGCACGGTGTCGCTGGATGCGCGCGGCCTGGCCGAGGAGTTCTTCGACGACGACCAGTTCGCCAACGTGCTGCAGCTCGGCGCGGCGTTCCAGACCGGCGCGATCCCGCTGCCCGCGTCGGTGATCGAGCGCGCCATCGAGCTGAACGGCACGCAGGTCGCCGCGAACCTGCAGGCGTTCCGCCGGGGCCGCCTGCTCGTGGCCGAGCCCCCGGCGGACGCCCCGGAGCCCGCGCCGAAGAAGCCGCACGCGATGCGCGCCCTGGTGCACGCCGAGCCCGGCTCCGAACTGGCGCGGCTGCTCGACGTCCGCATCCCCGACCTGATCGCCTACCAGGACAAGGCCTACGCCCGCGCGTACGCGGAGTTCGTCGAGCGGGTGCGGGTGCTGGAAGGCGGGCCGACGGAGATCACCGAGGCGGTCGCGAAGCACCTGTACAAGCTGATGGCCTACAAGGACGAGTACGAGGTGGCGCGGCTGTCGCTGGACCCGGCGTTCACCGACGGGCTCGCGGAGCAGTTCGGCGCGGGCACGAAGTACGCCTACCGGCTGCACCCGCCGGTGCTGCGGGCGCTCGGGATGCAGCGCAAGATCACCCTCGGTCCGTGGTTCCGGCCGGCGTTCCGCCTGCTGCACGCGCTGCGGCGGCTGCGCGGGACCCGCTTCGACCCGTTCGGCCGCGCCGAGGTGCGCAAGGTCGAGCGCGAGCTGATCGAGGACTACCGCAGCGTGGTCCTGCAGGCGTTGCACGCCGGGGACGCCGGCCGGGCGCGGATCTTGGCCGAGCTGCCCGACCTGGTCCGCGGCTACGAAGACGTCAAGCTGGCGAACGTGGCCCGGTACCGCGAAAAGCAGGCCGAAGTCCTCACGCCCGCAGGTAGCTGAGCATCGCCTGGGCACCGTCGGGGACGCGCAGCTTCGTGCTGACGTCCCCGGCGTGCCGCCGGGCCGCGGCGGTGCCGATGCCGAGCAGCCGTCCGATCGTCGGTACCGAATGGCCCTCGGCCAGCAAGGCCACGACCTCGCGTTCGCGCTCGGTGAGCGTCGCCACCGGGTCACCGGGCCGTGGCCGGGCCAGCTGGACGGCCACCACGTCCCGGTCCAGTACCGTGCCGCCCGCGGCGACCTGCCGCAGGGCGTCGAGGAACTCCTCGGGCTTGCCGACGCGCTCCTTGAGCAGGTACCCGGCTCCGCCGCCACCGGCGGCCAGGAGGTCGCCCGCGTAGCCGTCTTCGACGAACGCCGAAAGCGCGAGGATCGCCAGGCCGGGCGCCCGGCGCCGGGCTTCGAGGGCGGCACGGAGCCCTTCGTCGGTGTACGTCGGCGGCATCCGGACGTCGACGACGGCCAGGTCCGGTGCCATCGTCTCGACCGACGTCAGCAGGTCGCCGGGGTGGTCCACGGCGGCGGCGACCTCGAACCCCTCACTGCGCAGGAGCAGCACCAGCCCTTCCCGCAGCAGGGCGTCGTCCTCCGCGATCACGATCCGCACGGCGGCTGCCTCCTCGCGTCCCCGTCGCTCCTGTCTGGATGCACGGATGCGCGGGGGAAAGCGTTCAGCTCTGGCCGGACCAGCCGCTCAGCCGGGTCAGCAGGCGCTCCAGGACTTCCGGGTCCGCGGCCACCGGGTCACCGGAGACGGGCTCGTCGACGAGCGTCCGGCGCTCCTGGCGCCGGGGCAGGCGCACCTGCCGCGCGGTCATCCCGCCCGGCAGCGGCAGCTCGCACCAGGTGGTGCGGCCGCCGCCCTCGGCGGGTTCGACGCCCAGCCGCTCGCCGGGCCGGGCCTGCGGGTCGGGCCGCCCGGGGACGTCGTCGTCGACCTCGATCGAGAGCACCTCGGCGCGCAGCCGCAGCCGCAGCGTGACGAACGCGGGCGCTTTCGGGTCGCTGGCGTCGACCACGGCCTCGACCAGGCGTTTCGCGGTGGCGGTCACCTGCTCCAGCATCGGCAGCAGGGACCAGTCGGTGAGAATCAGGCGGACGAACAGCTCGGTGACCGGCAGCGCGCTGGGCTGCGCGACGAGCCGGATGTCGTCCATCTGGGAGGTGTGCGCGCTCAAACCCGACCTTCCTCGCCCCGGGTGCGGCTTGTGCCCGCACCACGTCAGTCCGCCCGCCGCGGCACGGTACCGCCCGGGCCGGGCGGTACCGCCGTCGGGTGGTGCGAGGCACCCTCGTCGATCAGACCCGGGCCGGGACCCACAGCTCGTCGATGGCGCGTTCCGCCGCGGCCAGGCTCTCTTCGGCGAGCGGGATGAGTTCCGCCAGGGCCGGGCGGACCGGCGCCAGCGTCAGCTCGGCGGTGATGAAGCGCGGCTCCAGGCCGGTCAGGGAGACGCCGTGGGGCAGCCACTGCTCGGCGTGGTCCCAGCCTTCGCGGGGCGTGCCTTCGCCGTAGCCGCCGCCCCGGCTGGCCAGCACGACGAACTCACGGCCGCCGAGCAGGCCCGCGTTGGTTTCGGGGTCGATCGACAGGCCCGGGGCGATCAGGTGGTCGACCCAGGCCTTGACGCTGCTCGGCGGCCCGAAGTTGTACAGCGGCAGGCCCAGCAGCACGGTGTCGGCCGCCTTGACCTCCTCGACGAGTTCGACCGTCCGCGCCCAGGCCGCCGCCTGCTCCGGCGTGTGCTCCGCGGGTGGCACCCGGCCGGCCAGCCCGCCGGCCGCGTCGATGTGCGGGATCGGGTTCGCGCCCAGGTCGCGGTAGGTGACGGTGCCGTCCGGGTGCGCTTCGCGCCACGCCGCGGCGGCCCGCGCGCTGAGCCGCCGGCTCACCGAGGCGTCGCCCTGGATGCTCGAGTCGATGTGCAGGAGATGAGCCATGTCGTTAGCCGTCCATAGATCGTTGGTGTGAGACAAACTATTGATAGCACATCGACCATTGGACTGCCCATATACTGGGCGCATGACCTCGCTTCCGGTCGTCAACCAGCCCCCGCACCGCTGCGGCGCGCTGATCGACCACCTCGCGCGCCGGCTGCGGCTGCGCAGCGAGTCGGTGCTGGCCCCGCTCGGGCTGCGGCCCCGCCACCTGATCGCCCTCACGGTGCTGCGCGACGCGGGCGGCAGCTCGCAGCAGGACCTGGCGAAGATCCTGGAAATGGACAGCACGAACGTCGTCACCCTGCTCAACGAGCTGGAGACCGAGAACCTGATCGAGCGGCGCCGGTCGCCCGAGGACCGCCGCCGTCACCTGGTCGACCTGACCGACGTCGGCGCGAAGCTGCTGGCGCGCGCGGAGTTCGCCCTGACGGCGGTCGAGGACGAGGTGTTCAGCGGGCTGAGCGACGAGCAGCGCGAGACGCTCTACACGCTCTTGCAGCAGGCGACGAGCAAGACGGGCGTGGAAGCCTGCCGGGAGACGCCGCCCTGCTGAACGGTCAGGCGCCGTCGGTGACCACGGCATTGCTCCGCTGGGCGGCGAGCACCCGGCTCTTCAGGACGACCTCGAACTCCTGGCCGACGTTGTGCCGGGTCCCCTCCGCCCAGGAGTCCGCTCCGGCATCGGTGGAGGAAAGCACCAGGACGGTTCCGCCCGTCGCGGGGTCGAGGCCGGCCTCCCCCGAGCCCACCTCCGCACCGCTGAGGAACCCCGGGCCGAGGACGTACCGGGTGCGCCGGGTCGTCACGGCCGTCCAGGTCATCAGGCTGTTCCGGCGCGCAGGAGAGCGCTCGCGCGGCGGCCTCCTCAGTGCCCGGGTTCATGCTCTGCCGCCGGACCGGCCGGAACCGCAGCTGCGTCCCGTCCTTGCCGGAGGCTCCGGCCTAGCACCCGGCGACCGCGGTGAGAACGGCGACCGCCGCCGGAAAGATCCGCACAAGCGGTCATCCTGGCGTGGGCGCACCCGGGGTATCGAGCGGTTTCGGCGGAAAGAGGCGCGGCATGAAGGCCAGCATCAGCGCCGACCACACGACGTGCGTCAGCGCCGGCGCCTGCACCCCGCCCGACCGGCCCCGCTGCCGCGCGAACACCGTCCCCATCGCCGCCGAGGCCAGCACCAGCGCGGGATTCCGCGTCGCCACCGTGGACAGCACGTACACCGCGGTGGAAGCCCGCGCTCCCGCCGCGTCGTAGAGCGCGCCGCGGAAGAACGCCTCCTCCGCGACTCCCGTGACCAACGCCGTCGCCGCCACCGAGGCCGTCGGGCCGCGGTGGGCGTGGTCCAGCACTCCGGTGATCGCGCGGCGCAGCGGCGGGACGCGGCGGGCCACCAGCGCGCACCCGTAGAACACGCCGAACGCGCCCGCGCCCACGATCACCGGCTGCACGACGTCCGGGCGGCCCCGGGGTACCGGTCCGGCCGTCCGGGCCCCGGCGAGCCACGTTGCCGCGACCGAGGCCGTGAGCACGTGGAAGCGGCGGGATCCGGGGCGGCTGGCCAGTGACGCGCCGAGCAGGGCGGATCCGGCGGCGGTCACCGCGGCGAGGACCGGCTTCACGGCGTCCGCCTGCTCTTCGCGCGCTCGCCCAGTGCCTGGAGGACCGCTTCGTCGTAGCCCATCGGCTCGAACTCGACGATCCGGCGGATCGCGTCGTCGCGGACGACGACCTCGTTGGTCATCGAGTCGATCAGGGCCCGCCCGGTGGTGACGTCGATATTCGTGACGAGCGACAGCCAGTACGACGACAGCCGCGGCGAAAGCAGCGGTATCGGCAGGAGCAGCAGCGGCCGTCCCTCGATCGCCGCGACCCGCTGCAGCATGTCGCGGTAGGCCAGCACTTCGGGGCCGCCGATGTCGAACGTCCGGCCCGCCGCTTCCGGGTGGTCGAGGACGCCGACCAGGTACCGGACGACGTCGGCGACGGCGATCGGCTGCGTGCGGGTGCGCACCCAGCGCGGCGTCACCATCGCCGGCAGGTGCTCGACCAGCTGCCGCGTCAGCTCCCACGACGTACCGCCGTGCCCGATCACGATCCCGGCGCGCAGCACCGTCACCGGCACGCCGGTCTCCCCCAGCAGCCGCTCGACCTCGCGCCGGCTGGCCAGGTGCTCGGACAGCGTGTCGTCGTCGTCCCCGAGCCCGCCGAGGTAGACGATCCGGCGCAGGCCCGCGTCGGCCGCGGCCCGGGCGAACGCGCGCGCGGCGTCGGCGTCGCGGCGCTTGAAGTCCGCACTGTCGAGTGAATGCACGAGGTAGTACGCGGCTTCGGCGCCCTTGAGCGCGTCGCGCAGGGAACCGACGTCGGCGACGTCACCGCCGACGGCTTTCCCGGCGCCGCGGTACTTCGCGGGGTGGCGGGTCATCGCGAGCACCTCGTGCCCGGCCGCCTCGAGAGCCGGGCACAACCGGCTGCCGACGAACCCCGACGCCCCGGCCACCAGCACCCGCATGCCCGCGACGTTAGCCGGGACGGCCTTCGCGCGCAGCGCGTCCGCCTCCGGCGAAGCACACCGCGGCGACGACGCCCGCGCACCCGATCAGCTGGGCCCACCCGGGCGTCTCGCCGAGCAGGCCGATTCCCAGCAGCACCGCGCCGACCGGCTGCAGCAGCATCAGCGTCGCCCCGGTGGTGGCGGACATCCGGGGCAGCGCGGCGGAGATGAGCAGCCACCCCGTCAGCTGGCCGACGGCGGCGAGGGCGATCAGCCAGCCGAACGCGGGCCAGCCCGGCGTGAGGTCGAGCGTGCCGGTCGGGACGCCGAGCACGACCGCGACCGCACCGGCGGACACCGTGGCCAGCACCAGCGAGTGCGCCTGCGTGCCGGTGCCGCCGCTGAGCCGGATCAGGAAGAGGTAACCGGCGTACCCGGCGCCGGCCAGCAGCGCCGCGACGGCGCCGGTGACCGGGTCCGGCCCGAACGAACCGGTGCCGGCGAACCCGCCGGCCAGCACGATCCCGCCGAGCAGCACCGGCACCGCGGCGAAGAACCGTTTGGACGGCCGCTCGGCCAGGAACGCGAACGCCAGCAGCGGCACGATGACCACCTGGACGGCGAGGAGCACGGTCGCGATGCCGGCGCCGACCCGCGGGATCGCTTCGCCCCAGAGCACGAAGTCCAGGCCGAGCCCGGTGCCGGCCAGCAACGGGAAGAGGACGCGACGGCGCGGCGCCGGGCCGTCCTTCCGCCGTTCGCGCCCGGCCAGCAGGAGCAGCACCGGCAGGGCGAGCAGGCACCGCCAGAACGCGCTCGTGCTGCCGCTGGCGTGCGAGACCTTGATGAAGACCGACGACAGCGAGATGCAGAAGCTGCCGAGCGCGGCGAGCAGCCGCGGGTCCAGGCGGCGGGTGAACGGCGGAGCGGGGGCGGTCGTGAGCACGCGTCCAGCCTGCGGGCGCCGACTGTCAAGAACAAGCGAATGTTTCTGCGCGGAATTCGGTAGCGTTCCTACCGTGTTCGGACTCGAGCGGATGCGGGCGCTGCACGCGGTCGCGGCCCACGGCTCGGTCGCCGCGGCGGCCGAGTCCCTGCACGTCACGCCGTCCGGGGTGTCGCAGCAGCTGGCGAAGCTGGAACGCGAGGCCGGCCAGCCCCTGCTGGAGCCGCGCGGGCGCGGGGTCCGGCTGACGAAGGCGGGCCAGGTGCTGGCCGGGCACGCGGAGCGGATCCTCGCCCAGGTCGCCGCGGCGAAGGCGGATCTGGAACTCCTGCGCGAGGACGTCATCGGCCCGCTGCGCATCGGCGCGATCCCGACGACGGTCCACGCGCTGCTGCCGCCGGCGCTGGCCACCCTCGCCGCGCAGCACCCGCGCCTCGAGGTGACCCTGCACGAGGGCGAGGCCGAGCAGACGATGCCCCGCGTGCTGGCCGGCGACCTCGACGTCGCGGTGCTGGAGAGCTGGACCGACCGTCCGACGGTGATCCCGCCGTCGACGACGCGGATCGCGCTGTTCTCCGACGTCGCGGACCTCGCCCTCCCGGCCGGCCACCGGCTGGCGCACCGCAAGGCGGTCGATCTGTCCGAAGTGGACGATCTGCCGTGGATCGGCTGGACCGCCGGGTCCGGGTGTCACGAGTGGCTGGTGCAGGTGCTGCGCAAGCAGCGGCTGGAGCCGCGGATCAGCTGCACGGTCGGCGGCTACCCCACCCAGCTGGCCCTGGTGGCGGGCAACGTCGGCGCGGCGCTGGTGCCCCGGCTGGCTCGCGACCGGCTGCCCGAGGGGGTGCGGATCCTGACCACGCGGCCGGCCTTGAGCCGGACGATCCAGGCGATCTGCCGGGCGGGTGAAGAAGACCGCGGCGCGGTGCGGGCGTGCCTGGACGCGTTGCGGGCGGCGTCGGCGCGGTTCGAGAGCGCGGGACGTCCGGTGGGCTGAGTCACCGGCTCAGCAGCGCCACCATCTCGGTCACCAGCCGGCCGGGCCGCCGGTGGTGCACCAGGAAGATCTCCCGCGCCGGCCGGGCGTCCGCCGCGTCGCGGACCTCGACGCGGGCCGCGCCCACCCGCTCCAGCACGCTCTCGGGAACGAACGCGATGCCCAGCCCGGCCTCGACCAGCGCCACGATCACCTGGTAGTCCCGCGTTTCGTAGGCCACCCGCAACCGGACGCCGGCGGCGTCGGCGAGCTGCTCCAGGCACGCCCGGTTGGGCACGCCCGGACCGCCGGAGATCCAGTCCTCCGCGGCCAGCGCCCGCAGGGTGAGGCGGCGGGTGCGCGCCTTCTCGTGACCCTTCGGCAGGATCAGCCGGAACCGCTCCGAGCGCAGCAGCGACCGCTGCAGACCGCGCGGATCGGGCAGTGGTGCGCCGGGATAGCGGTGGGTGATCAGCAGGTCCAGCTCGCGGGAACTGAGCAGGCCGTACCCGTCCGGCGGCTCGAGGTCCAGCAGCCGCAGCGCCACGCCGGGGTGGTCGCGACGGAACTTCGCGAGCGCGGCGGGCACCAGGGTCATGCCCGCGCTCGCGAACGTGCCGACGGTCAGCTCCTCTTCGAGCAGCGCGCGGACCGTCCGCTCGGCCGTGCGCAGCTCCCCGACGATCGCCTCGGCGTGCACGAGCAGCGCCTCCCCGACCGGCGTGAGCGTGACGCCGCGGGCGTGGCGGTCGAGCAGGCGGGCACCGACGTCCCGCTCCAGCTTGGCCACCTGCTGCGAGACGGCGGACGGCGTGAAGGAAAGCCGCTCGGCGGCCGCGGCGATCGAGCCGGCGTGCGCGACCTCGGCCAGCACGGCCAGGCGGTGGGCGTCGAGCACGGAAGCCTCCAGCCTTAAGTTCTGCTTAATCCAGCATAGGAGACGCCGCTGGTGCTTACGGCGGCCCGCGCGCATGCTGGAGCCATGATCAGCACTGCGGATGTGGAACGGGCGGCCGCGCGCATCGAGGGCCGGGTCCGCCGGACACCGGTGCTCGCCGCGGACGAAGGCGTGTGGTTCAAGCTGGAGCAGCTGCAGCACACCGGATCCTTCAAGGCCCGGGGCGCCTTCAACCGGATCCTCGCCGCGGGCGAGCAGACCGGGGTCGTGGCCGCTTCGGGCGGCAACGCCGGGCTGGCCGTCGCTTACGCCGCCCGGGAGTTCGGTCTCCCGGCGCGGGTGTACGTCCCCGCGACCGCGCCCGCGGTGAAGGTCGCGAAGCTGCGCCGGCTCGGCGCGGCGATCGAACTGACCGGCGAGAAGTACGCCGACGCCTACGACGCGGCGGTGAAACACGCCGCGGACACCGGCGAGCTCTTCTGCCACGCCTACGACCAGCCGGACATCTGCGCCGGCCAGGGCACCCTCGGCCGCGAACTGCTGGAGCAGACCGGCGGCCTGGACACGGTCCTCGTCGCGGTCGGCGGTGGCGGGCTGCTGGCCGGCGTCGCCGCCGCGGTCGAGGGCCGGGCGCGCGTGGTCGGCGTCGAGCCGCGCACCATCCCCACGCTGCACTCGGCGCTGGCCGCCGGCGAGCCGGTCGCGGTCGACGTCTCCGGTGTCGCCGCCGACTCACTCGGCGCGACCCGGCTCGGCGACATCGCCTTCGCCGTCGCCACCCGCACGAACGCGGGCTCGGTGCTGGTGGACGACGCCGCGATCGTCGACGCGCGGGCGACGCTGTGGGACCGCTACCGCCTCGCCGTCGAACCCGGCGGGGCGACCGCGTTCGCCGCCCTGCTCTCCGGCGCCTACCGGCCCGCGCCGGGCGAGCGGGTCGCCGTCCTGCTCTGCGGCGCCAACACCGATCCGGCGACGCTCACTTCCCCGACAGCCGCGCCACCACCGGCGCGAACTCCTCGAGGAACGCGCCGTTGACGCTGAAGTAGGACACGCCCTGCTCGTCACGACGGCGTTCGAGCTCCGCCGCCATTTCATCGACGTCGCCGCGGAGCAGGCCGAGGGAGTCGTGCTCGATGAGCGTTTCGGCGTCGACGCCGATGAAGCCGCGAATCCACGGCGGTACCTCGGTGCCGACGACCCAGATGTTCATCGCGAACTCGATCTCGCGGTCCCCGGCCGCCGACCGGACTTCCTCGACGTGCCCGGTCATTTCCTCCCGGGTGGTCAGGACGCCGCCGGCCATCGTGACGATGTCGGCCTTCAGCCCGGCGAGGCGGCGCGCCTTGGGTCCGCCCGCGGCGATCATCACCGGCGTGTGCCCGTCGCCGTCGAGCCGGCGGACGTGGTCCACCGTCTCGGAAATCGCGTCGAGCCGCTCCTGCCCCGACCCGTACGGCAGGCCGAGTTCCCCGGCCTGCTGCCGCATCTCCGGCCGCCCGGTGCCGAGGCCGAGCTCGAACCGGCCGCTCGTGACGACGGTCAGGCTGTGCGCTTCCCAGGCCGCCGCCCGCGCGGTGCGCAGCGGACTGGCCAGCACGAACGAGCCGACGCGCAGCTCGGTCGTCGCCGCCGCGGCCGCGGCGAGCGCGGCGGTCGGCGTCGGCATGTTCAGGTTGTCCGGGCACAACAGCGTCGAATAGCCGAGCTCTTCGGCGCGGCGAGCGGTGGAGAGCCACTTCGCGCCACCCTCGGTCGCTCCCGCGACCACGCCGAACCGGAACGCCTTCTGCGGCATCGGAACACCCCCACGTCGTTGGTCCTTCGATCAAACCACCGGTGCGCCCGGCCGTGCCACCACGGCCGGGCGCACCCGCGGGGTCAGCCGCGCTGGTACTCCTCCCAGGTGACCTTCGCGACCTGCGGGCCGTCGTCGGCGCCGCGGCCGGCCAGGCCGTTCATGCCCAGGTAGTAGTCGCCGGTCTGGTGCTGCGCCCCCGAGGACAGGTCCGGGTCGGAGACGGCCATCGCGTGGATGTGGTAGTCGAAGCCCTGCGCCGGCGTGCGGTACCAGGCCGCGAACCCGACGTTGCGCAGCGCCTTCAGCAGGTTGTTGCGGTTGGTCGACGACATGCCGGACACCGAGATGTCCATCGCGCCGCCGCCGTCGTGCGTCCCGGCCGAGGCGTCGACGCCACCCGGGTTGTACGAGCCCTGGGTCAGCGTGACCTGGAAGCCCGCCTTCCCTTCCGCCGCAACGAGCATCGCCTTGGTGCGGGTGTTGAGCGTCTTGCCGTGGTAGGTCACCTGGCTGCCGGCGGAGACCGGGTTCGTGACCGTGTAGCGGCCTTCGCCCAGCTTCTCCAGCGAGGTCTTGCCCGGCAGGCCGGACGCGTCGAGACCGGTGTAGCCCAGCGACTTCTGGTACTTCGAGTACGCCTCGATCGTGCTGGTGCCGAAGTAACCGTCGACGTACTGGCTCGCCAGCAGCCCCTTCGCCTGCAGCGCCTGCTCGACGAGCAGGACGCTGTCGTGCGCGCCCGGGGTCAGGGTGTCGTCGGCGCGGCGCGGGTCGATCTGGGCCGCCTTCAGCACGGCCTCCATGTTCGCACCGGGCAGCACCGTCGTGGCCGCAGTCTCGGCCTGAGCCGGTGCGGCCACGGCGAACGCAGCGGCGGTGAGCGCCGTGAGCACGGCGGCCTTCGTGAACATCCTTGTCCTCCATGGGTCGGAATCGCTACGGGGAGGAGAATCACGCAACCGGATACAAGGGACGTACAAACCGGTTTCACCCAGCCCGGAACCCTCGCAGACGCAGGCTGTTCGTGACGACGAAGACCGAACTGACCGCCATCGCCGCGCCGGCGAGCATGGGGTTCAGCAGGCCCGCGGCGGCCAGCGGCAGCGCGGCGACGTTGTAGGCGAACGCCCAGAACAGGTTGCCCTTGATCGTCCGCAGCGTCCGGCGGGACAGCCGGATCGCGTCGGCCGCGGTGAGCAGGTCACCGCGCACGAGCGTCAGGTCGGCCGCCTCGATCGCGGCGTCGGTGCCGGTACCCATGGCCAGGCCCAGGTCGGCCTGCGCGAGCGCGGCGGCGTCGTTGACGCCGTCGCCGATCATGGCCACGACCTTGCCGTCCGCCTGCAGCTGCCGCACGACCTCGGCCTTGTCCGCGGGCAGCACCTCGGCGATCACGCGCTCGATGCCGACCTCGGCGGCGACCGCCCGCGCCACGGCTTCGTTGTCCCCGGTCAGCAGCACCGGGGTCAGGCCGAGTCCGCGCAGCCGCCGGATCGCCGCGGCCGACGTCGGTTTCACGGTGTCGGCGACGACCAGCCGGCCACGGACTTGGCCGTCCCAGGCCACGGAGACGGTGGTGCCCGGGTTTTCCGCGGGTTCGTCGCCGGCGAACTCCGCCCGCCCGGCGACGACCTTGCGTCCTTCGACGACGCCTTCGACGCCCAGACCCGGCGTGCTGCGGAAGTCCACAACGGACGGCAGGTCGCCGAACCGCTCGCGAGCGGCGGCCGCGATCGCCTGCGCCACCGGGTGTTCGGACGCGGCCTCGACCGCGCCCGCGAGGCGCAGCACTTCGCCGTCGCCCTGCACCAGCGCCATCTTCCCGGTCGTCACGGTGCCGGTCTTGTCGAGCACGACGGTGTCGGCGCGCCGGGTCGATTCGAGCACCTCGGGGCCCTTGATGAGGATCCCCAGCTGGGCGCCGCGGCCGGTGCCGACGAGCAGCGCCGTCGGCGTCGCGAGGCCCAGCGCGCACGGGCAGGCGATGATCAGCACGGCGACCGCGGCGGTGAACGCGGCCGACGGCGTCTCGCCGGCGCCGAGCCAGAAGGCGAGCGTCGCCACGGCGAGCGCGATGACGATCGGGACGAAGACCGCCGAGACGCGGTCCGCGAGCCGCTGGACCTGCGCCTTGCCCGTCTGCGCCTCCTCGACCAGCCGCGCGGTCTGCGCCAGCTGCGTGTCGGCACCGACGCGGGTGGCGCGGACGACGAGCCGGCCGCCGGCGTTGACCGTCGCGCCGGCCACGGCGTCACCCGGCCCGACCTCCACCGGCACGCTCTCGCCGGTGAGCAGGCTAGCGTCGACCGCGGACCCGCCGTCCTCGACGACGCCGTCGGTCGCGACCTTCTCTCCCGGCCGCACCACGAACCGGTCGCCGACGGCGAGCTCGCCGATCGGGACGCGCTGTTCCCGGCCGTCGCGCAGAACGGCGACGTCCTTGGCGCCGAGGTCCAGCAGCGCACGCAGGGCGGCGCCGGCGCGGCGCTTCGAGCGGGCCTCGAAGTAGCGGCCGGCCAGGATGAACGTGGTCACGCCGGCGGCGACCTCGAGGTAGATCGCGCCGTCGCCGGCCAGCCGCTCGATGGTCAGCTCGAACGGGTGCGTCATGCCGGGCGTGCCCGCGCTGCCGAACAGCAGCGCGTACAGCGACCAGCCGAACGCGGCCAGCGTGCCGATCGAGATGAGCGTGTCCATGGTGGCCGCGCCGTGGCGGAGGTTGGCGGACGCGGCGCGGTGGAACGGCCACGCGCCCCAGGTGACGACCGGCGCGGCGAGGACGAGGGAGATCCACTGCCAGTAGGTGAACTGCCAGGCGGGCACCATCGCCAGGGCGATCACCGGGACGCTGAGCACGGCCGAGCCGAGCAGGCGCTGGCGGAGGGAGCGAGTGGGGTCCTCTTCGGCCGGTTCGCCCGCTTCAGGTTCGGCGGCGGGCAGCGTGGCGCCGTAGCCCGCCGCTTCGACCTGGGCGACGAGGTCCTGCGGAGCGACGTCACCGGCGTAGACGACCTTCGCCTTCTCCGTGGCGTAGTTGACGGTCGCGGTTACGCCGTCCAGCTTGTTGAGCTTGCGCTCGATGCGCATGGCGCACGACGCGCAGGTCATGCCGGTGATGGCCAGCTCGACCTCGGCTTTGTCCAGTTGCGCGGTCATGCCCGGCCTCCTGCCACGGTGGTGACGGTGAATTCGGCGGTGCGGACGACGCCGCCGTGGCGGAAGTCGAGGAACAGCCGGTACGTCCCGGCGGAGGGCACCTCGGCGAAGAACGTCACGGCCGGGCCCGCCGAGGTCTTGCCGTCGCCCGGTTCGCCGTCCGGGTGGACGTGCAGGTACCCCAGGTCGCCGCCGCGGAGGGCGACGAGGTGGCCGTACGCGCCGAGGTAGGGCTGCAGGTCGGTGACCGGGCGGCCGTCCCGGGTCACCGTCGCCGTCATCCGGGAGGCGCGGCCGGGAACCAGGTCGCCGTCGAGCCGGACCTGGTAGCCGCCGACGTCGGCGGTGCGCGACTCGCGGTGTTCGACCGGCTGGAACGGCCCGGGCGCGACGAGGTCGACCCCGAGCGTCTGCGCCTTCCCGCCGGACGGCGTGAAGTCCGCGAAGGCCCGGTAGCTGCCCGCTCCGGCGACCGGGATCGCCACGGTCCAGGTGCCGTCGGCGGCCAGGTCGGGGTGCAGGTGCCGGTAGCCGGTCGTGTCGCGGCGGACGACGATGAAGTGCAGCCGCTTCTCGTGCTCGACGTCGTAGGCGGTCACGGCGGCGCCGTCCGGGCCGGTGATCTTGAACGCGAACCTGGTGGTGGTGTCCGGGGTGAGCGTGGTGGTCGCGGGCGTGAGGGTGTAGCCGCCCGCGGCCGACGCCAGCCCGCCGGGCTGGTGGTCCGCCACCTCGGTGGCGCCGCCGCCGTGGGTGTCCCCGTGCCCGGCGGGCGCCTCGGCGGCGTCGGAGAAGGGACCGGCGGCCGTGCCGGCCGCCCAGGCGCCGCCGGCGACCAGGACGAGCGCCGCACCGTAGGCGGAGAGCTTCGCTGCGGTGTTCATGTCAGCCGGTATCCCGCCTCTTCGACGGCACCGCGCACGTCGTCGACGGACAGGGCCGCGGTGCTGCGGACGGTGACCGCGCCGGTACCGAGGTCCACGGCAACCCCGGTGACGCCGTCGAGTTCGCGGATCTGCTCTTCCACCGACCGGGCGCAGTGGCCGCAGGTCATGCCGGTGACGGTGTAGGTCGAGTTCGTCATGCCTTCATACATACCCTAGGGGGGTAGGGTAAACAAGGCCGTGACGGCCTGTAATCTCAGCCACATTCGGTGACGTTCACACTGGTCCAGGCGTGTTGATCGGCGTCACGGAGAGTTTCCGGGGCTCCGCCCTGGACGTGCCCGTGCTCGTTTCGTAACCTGTTCGAGATCTCGCGGCCCCCGGTCGTCCCCAGACGGCGACGCGAGATCGCCGCCGATACCCCCTGCCGGGTACCGGACCCCACCGCGGGCTCTTCCTGTTGCGGTCGAGCGCGCCCGGGCACGGGCGAGACCCCCGCTCGCCGTGCCGGTACCCGACGGCGGCCGATCAGCAAAGGAGACCCGCGCGAGAATGCGTTCGCATCCCGTCAAGCGCGTGGTGTCAGGTGCCCTCGCCGCGGCCTCGGTGATCACCGTCGTCACCATGGCCCAGCCGGCCACCGCCGCCCCCGTCCCCGTCCTCCAGGCGCCGCCCGCCGGGTCGGACGCCCTCGCCAAGTACCGCGAACTCGCGGCCCAGGCGGAAAAGCTCAACGAAGACCTGCTCCGGGCCCAGGACGACCTGACCGCGAAGCAAGGCCAGCTCGACAAGGCCAACGCCGACGTCGAGGCCGCGAAGAACGCCGGCGCCCAGGCCATCGCGGCCAAGCAGCAGTACCAGTCCGAAGTGGACAAGTTCGCCGGTGCGTCGTTCACCAGCGGCGTGCAGATGAACAAGCTGTCGGCCCTGCTGGCCGGAACGTCCACTCAGGACTTCCTGGACCGCTCGGCGGCGCTCGAGGTCATCGCGACCGACAAGAACTCCGCGATGGACAACCTCAGCGGCGCGGCGGCCAAGGCGACGGCCGCCGAGAAGTCGGCCGCCGACGCGGCGAAGCGGGCGCAGGACGCCCGGGACGCGGCGGCGAAGCTGGCTTCGGACATCGAGGCCAAGAAGAAGGACCTGCAGGGCCAGATCGACCAGATCGAGGCGCAGAGCCGGACCCTCAGCAACGCCGACAAGGCCGCCCAGAAGGACACCGGTGGCGCGGCGCCGAACGTCAAGGCGCCCACCGCGGCCGCGCAGGCCGCGGTCAACGCGGCGCTGAGCAAGCTCGGCAGCGCCTACGTCTGGGGCGCCACCGGGCCGAGCACGTTCGACTGCTCCGGCCTGATGCAGTGGGCGTACAAGCAGGCCGGCATCACCCTGCCGCGCAACTCCGCGGCCCAGGCCGGCTTCGGCACGCCGGTGTCGCGCAGCCAGCTGCAGCCCGGCGACCTGGTCGCCTACTACTCCCCCGTGTCCCACATCGGGATGTACATCGGCGACGGCAAGATGGTGCACGCGCCGACGAGCGGCGACGTCGTCAAGATCTCGCCGCTGATGAGCCAGTACGCGGGAGCCACGCGCCCCACGGCGTGACCTTTCCGGGCCGGTGCCCCGTTCCGCGACGTGTAGAAATCGCGGAACGGGGCACTTTTCGCGCATGGACGAGAACCCTGACGCCGCCACCGTCGAAGCGGTCGGCAAGGTGACCGAGGCGCTCGAGACGATCGAGCGCGCCCGCGGGCACCTCTACTCCTTCCACCAGCTGACCGGGAGCGCCGACCTGGCCCTCGGCGAGGCCGTGGAGCAGCTCGAGAAGGCCGGGCACGGCGACTGGGCGCGGCGGATCTCCGAAGAGCTCATCGGGCGCAACGTGTTACCCGATCGGTGGACTTTCCAGGTCGTCGAGGAATACGACGACGGTTACTACAAGGCCCACCGCGACCTTGAGCGTGAGCTGCTCACTTCGCTCACCGGCGGCCGCCGCCACCTGCACGAACAGCAGATGAAGGACGACCGCCGGACGCACGGGCGCCCGGGTCACGAGGCCGGCGTCCCGAGCAAGCCCCCGGCCGGCACGTGACCGGCGATTGTCGGACCCCTGCGCTAGAGTCGACCGCAGACGAACAAACGTTCGATTGGAGCTGACATGACCGACCAGGTCGAGCCGAACCCCGAGAAGGACCCGAGCGACTGGACCACCGGCGACGAGCCGATGACCGGGCCGCAGAAGTCGTACCTCCAGACCCTGGCGCAGGAAGCCGGCGAAGAGGTGCCGGACAACCTGACGAAGGCGGAGGCGTCCGAGCGGATCGACGCCCTGCAGAAGACGACCGGCCGCGGCACGTGAGGGGTCACCTCGCGGGGATCCGCCACAGCACGGTGGGTGGCCGCTCGCCGCGCCGGGCCCGGGCCCGGACCGCGAGCAGCCATCCGACGCCGATCACGGACACCAGGGCGAGGCCTCCCCAGGAGAGCAGGGTGAAGACGTCGGCCTGCAGCGCGGTCGGCTGCGGCTGGTAACCCTGTTCCAGCTGGACGTACTGCCACGGCGTGCCGGTGAGCAGCAGGGTGAGCACCAGGGCGATGCCGTGCATGGCGTCCCACAGGGCGTGGAGCAGGGCGACACCGAGGTAGCTGAGCAGCAACCGGAGCGTCAGGGCGAAGTGGCGGTGGTCGCTGGCGGAGAAGAGCACGCCGCCGAGGATCGCGGTCCACAGGCCGTGGCCGACGGGCGCGAGCACGCCGCGGAGCAGCTCGGTCTGCACGAGGTCCATGAGCGAGAGCCCGCGTTCGGTGAACAGCGCGGTGAAGGCGTAGCCGGCGGATTCGAAGGCGGCGAACCCGAACCCGACGGCGGCGCCCAGCACGAGCCCGTCGGTGGCGAACTTGACCCGCAGGTGCCGCGTGAGCACGGCCAGCACGGCCAGCTTGACGGCTTCTTCGATCAGCCCGACCCCGGCGAACAGCCAGGCGGAGGGGTGGAGCAGGTAGGACTCGAGCAGCGACGCGGCCAACACCCCGAGCACCCCACCGGCGACGAAGGTGCTGAAGAGCAGTTCGGAGGTCACTTCCCCGCTCCGCCGCCGCCCGAACGCCCAGGCGACGAAGGTGACGGGCACGAGAAAGCTGCCGAGCAGGACAACGGTGGGCACGAGGTTCGGGTTGCCGGTGACGAAGGTGACGACCACGGCGAGCCCCCAGAGGAGGGCACCGGTCAGGAACATGCGCAGCCAGACCCGGCGTGACCGGGCCCCGGCCGCGGGACGTGCGGACGGAAGGGCCATGGGGGTACTGTGCCCCGGTTTCCGGAACCCCGCACCCGCTGGCCGCCTGGGCTGGGCCTGGGCGGTGAGCTGCTGCCCTCGCGGTTGGTCATCCGCGCACGCGCAGGTCGCTTGGCCTGGGCCCGGCCTGAGGGCCGCGGGCCGCAGTAGATCCCCGCGCGCACACCGGCCTACCCCCGCTGGCGCCTTGATCTGGGCCGGTGGGCCGTGGGGCGGGCAGCCGAGCAGCAGTCGATCGCGCGCACGCCAGCCCGCACCCCACCTGCCGCCAGGCCAGGCCAGGCCCGGCCTGGGAGCCATGGAGACCGCTGAGCTGCGCGCATACCGGCTTCCGCCCGCTGCCTTTTGAGCCGTGGGCGGGCAGCCGAGCGGCCGTTCAATCCGCGCGCGCACCCACCCGCATCCGCTGGCGCCTCACCAGGGCGGGTAAGCCGCGGGAGGGCATTCGCCCGCCGTCGATCCGCGCCAGGCCGCGCCCGCGGTGTGCGCGACGCCACGGCTTGCCGTCCACCCGCGCGGGTAGTCCACCGGAAGATGCCCTACTCCCCGAAGGAGGACATCCCATGTACCTGACCGTGCTGCTCGTCGCCCTTGCCGGGCTGCTCGTGCTCGGCGGGGTTGCCGTGCGGGAACTGCCGAAGCCGTATCCCCTCACCGCCAAGCGCACCCTTGTGGCCGCCTGGGTGGTGGCCGCCGCCGGGGTCGGTTGGTGGGCCGTCGCTCCGGGGGCCGCGCCGCTCGTTCTCGTCGTCGTCGGGTTCGGTTTTCTCGTCGCCGCACTGAACCGGGGGCCCGAACGGCCCTCCTATCCGCAGCCGACCCCCTACCAGCCGCCGCGATGAATGAACCGTGGGCTGCTGGGTACCTCCCGGGCATGTCCCACCCGAACGAACAGCAACCCGAGATCGCGCGGCCCGAGACCGCCGATCCCGGCCGTGCCGAAGACCGGCTCTACCGTCCCGGCGAGGGCGAACCGCCGGACCACCCCGAAGAAGCCGACGGCACCGGGGCGAAAGTGATCGGCGAGCTGCGGGAGCGTCGCGGCAGCTGAGTGTCAGGCTGCTTCCGGCAGCGCCGCCGCGCCCGTCACGCGGAGCAGGAACTCGGCGTTGGAGCCGGTCTTGCGGAGCTGCTCCAGCAGCTGCTCGATCGCGTGCGGACCCGGCATCGCCCGCCGGACTTCGCGCATGGCCGCGAGTTCGCCGGGCGTGACCAGCAGTTCTTCGCGCCGGGTGCCGGAGGCCGCCACGTCGACCGCCGGGAAGACGCGACGCTCGGCCGTCTTGCGGTCGAGCTTGAGTTCGGCGTTGCCGGTGCTCTTGAGCTCCTCGAAGAACACCGTGTCGGCCAGCGAACCGGTTTCGACCAGCGCCGAGGCGATGATCGTGAGCGAACCGCCGCCCTCGATGTTCCTTGCCGCGCCGAGGATCCGCTTCATCGGCTGCAACGCGGCCGCGTCGACGCCGCCCGACAGCGTGCGGCCGGACGGGCGGGCCGAAAGGTTGTACGCGCGGCCGAGCCGGGTGAGCGAGTCGAGCAGCAGGACGACGTCTTCGCCGTGTTCCACCAAGCGTTTCGCCCGCTCGACGGCGAGTTCCGCCACCGCCACGTGTTCGGCCGGCGGACGGTCGAATGGGGAGGCGATCACTTCGCCGCGCACGGTCCGGCTCAGCTCCGTGACCTCTTCGGGACGCTCGTCGGCGAGCAGCACCAGCAGCCGGCAGTCGGGGTGGTTGACCGACAGCCCGTGCCCGATCTCTTGCAGCACCGTGGTTTTCCCGGCTTTCGGCGGCGAAACGACCAGGGCGCGCTGCCCCCGGCCGAGCGGGGTGACGAGGTCGATGACGCGGGGCAGCAGCCGCGCCGGGGTGGTTTCGAGCAGCAGCCGCCGGTCCGGGTGAACGGGCACGAGGTCGGCGAACCGTGGACGCGGCTCGTGGGGATCGTGGCCGTTGACGCTGACGATTTCCTCGGCGGTGCCGGCGATTTCGTCACCGGGCCGCAAGTTGTGCTTGCGTACCAGGGAAAGCGGGATGGCGACGTCGCCGGGCGCGGGCCGGTAGCCGGGCCGGACGAACGGGGTCTTGCCGGACAGGTCGAGAATCCCGTGAAAAGACATGGGTGTCTCCTGAGGTGGTGATGGGCCTGCGCACGGACGGCGAGGCCGGGAAAAAGGAAAGAGGCCGAGTGGCCTGGATCCGGGGAGCTGCCTCCGGGCGGCCTAGGGGCCGGCATCCGCGAGGAGCGTCTCCACTGTAGCGACACATCTCACGAAGCACAACGGGTAAGACTCCGTGGCGGTGGGTAGTCCATCGGAGAAGCCCGCTGAAACGGGGGAACCGCGGCTGAACGATGGGAGCGGATCGTGTATCGACATACCCCGGAAACTGGCGTCGATACGGGCGAGAGCACCGACACCGACCAAGCCGGGACCACGGCCCCGGAGCGCTTCGGCGTCGGAACCGTGGTCGCCTCGACCTTCGAAGAACTGGCGCCGGCCCTGCCCAACGAGATGGCCGGCCTGCGCCGCAAGCTGATCGAGTGGCTGGGCGAGCTCGAGCTCGATCCGGACAGCAAGCACGACATCACGCTGGCGACCTACGAAGCCCTGGCCAACGTGGCGGCCCACGCCTACCCGGACGGCCACGGCTGGGCCCGCTTGCAGGCCCGCCGGGAGGGCGACGCGGTGACGGTCACCGTCACGGACACCGGCTGCGGCATCCCGGCAACGCGCCCGCGCGTGGCAGGCCTGCGCACCTCAGGCGGCCGCGGCCTGCTGCTGATCGACCAGGTGGCGGACAAGACCGACATCGACACGGGCGAATCGGGCACGACGGTCCGCATGACATGGCGCCCGCCGGCCCTCCGCGACGCAGGCTAAACGGCCTGCCGCGACTTGGCTCGCCTCGATCACGACGACGGTCGGGTCGAACCGGCTCGGCACCGCTGACCCGCTCGGCACTGCCAGCCCGCCCGGCACCCGCCGACACGTTCGGCAACCGCCGATAGATCTGGGAAGCGCCCACTCACCCGAAGCCCGCCGGCTCGCCCACCAGCGCGCCGGCGGGTTTCTGCGCGGTAGGACCGCACGAAGAACACAGGAAGTCCGCCCACGCAGGCAAAGCGCCTTCCGGCCGAGCACATTCACCCCGCCTCGAGCCGCCTCACCGGCAACAACACCGGCGCCGCCTGCCCTGCCCCAGCTCCCCCGCAGTCCCAACCCCTCCCCCAGCAACCCCTCAAGCCACCTCGGCCAGCCGGACCAGCCGATTCCTCGGGTACGAAACCAGCTCCCGCTCCCCATCCGTCGTGAAGATCTCGACGGAATCCTCCAGCAACTCCGCCGAGTTCACCTGCAGCTGCCACGCGGGCAGCCCCGGCGCGGGCTCGTGCCAGAACCACTGGCCCTTGGTGAGTTGGTGCGCCGGGACTGTCGCGTCGTCCGTTTTCATGTGCTGAGGCTATCCGTCACCACCGACAGTTTTCGCAAGGCCTCGAACGGCCCCGGAAACCTGTGATCATGACCACTATGGACTCGTGCAGGTGACCGTCGGCGCCGTCAGGTTGCCGCCGTGCTGGACCGTGAAGCCGATGACGTTGCCGCTTCCGTTGGGCCGCGCGGTCAGCACGTACCCGGTGCTGTCCCACGTTCCGGTGTAGTTCCAGCTGCCGATCACCTTCTGCGGCGCGTGGAAGGTGATCGTCAGCGTCCAGTTGTTCGTTCCGGACACGGTCACCTGGCCGTTGAAGCCCACGTTCCACTCCGCTGTCTTGACGTAGGCCGCCGAACAGCCACCGGGCGCGGGAGTGGTCGTCGTGGTGGTGGGCGTGGTGGTGGGTGTTCCGCCGTCCGGCGGGGCTCCGGCGTTGAGCGCGTCGAGCGCCGCGGTGTAGGCCGCCTTCTTCTGGCCGTTGCCGTCGAACAGCAACGGTGTCGCCGACGCCCGCCACGAGTCCGTGTCGCGGATGCCCCACACCGTGATCCCGGTGCACCGCGCCACCGCCACGCACGCCGAAACCACCGTGCGGTAGTTGTCCGCCTGCGCCGTCCCCGAGCCTTCGATGTCCAGTTCGGTGATCTGGACGTCCACGCCGAGGTCCGCGAAGTTCTGCAGCGTCGTCCGGTAGCTCGACGGCACCGGGCTGTTGGGGTTGAAGTGCGACTGGAAGCCGACGCAGTCGATCGGCACGCCTCGCGACTTGAAGTCTTGGACCATGCGGTACACGGCCTGGGTCTTCGCCTGGTTCCAGTCGTCGGTGTTGTAGTCGTTGTAGCAGAGCTTCGCGTCCGGGTCGGCCGCCCGGGCCGCGCGGAACGCCGCCTCGATCCAGTCGTCGCCCGTGCGCTGCAGGTTGGAATTGCGCCGGGCGCCGGATCCGCCGTCCTCGTACGCCTCGTTCACCACGTCCCAGGCGTAGATCTTGCCGCGGTAGTGGGTCACGACCTGGGTGATGTGGTTCAGCATCGCCTGCCGCAGCGCCGAACCCTCCATGCTCTGCATCCAGCCCGGCTGCTGCTGGTGCCAGGCCAGCGTGTGCCCGCGCATCCGGGCGCCCTGGCTCGCCGCCTGGTTCACGATCCGGTCCGCGTTGGCGTAGGAGAACTGGTTCTGCGACGGCTCGGTCGCGTCGATCTTCATCTCGTTCTCCGGGGTGATCATGGAGAACTCGCGGCTGAGGATGCCGGTGTACACGCTGTCCGACAGCTTGCTCGCCGAGACCGCCGTGCCGAAGTAGCGCCCGGTCCGCGCCGCCGCACTGCCCAGCGTGGTCCCGGCGGGCGGCGCCGAGGACGTCGTGGTGGTCGGCGTCGTGGTGGTCGGCGTCGTGGTGGTCGGTGTGGTGGTGGTCGTACCGCCGCTGTTCAAGCCCAGGAACGCGATCGCGTACGGGATCATCCCGTTCTGCGGCAGCGAATGCCCGGCGCCCTGCACGCTGATCCCCTCGACCGGTGCCTGCGTGCCGGTGCCGCCGTAGCGGGTGCGCGTCCAGCCGGACTGCGGGGAATCACTCGACGACGGCGTCTGCGAGAGCCCCTGCAGATTGGTCCACTGCTTGATCTCCTCCCCGAAGTTGGGGTAGCGCAGGGTGTCGTCGGCCGTGCCGTGCCACAGCTGCATCCGCGGGAACGGGCCGGTGCGGCCGCCGCTCATCTGGCGGGCCTGGTCGCCCCACTGCTGCGCGGTCTTGATGAGCTGGCCACCCGAGCACTGGCTGTTCCAGCTGGACCCGTCGGTGGTCGCGAAGCAGCCGGCGGGCACGCCCATGAACGCCGAGCCGGCCGCGAACACGTCCGGGTACTCCGCGGCGAGCACGTTCGTCATCATCGCGCCCGAGGAGAACCCGGTGACGTACACGCGGGAGGAGTCGACGTTGTAGCGCTGCTTGGCCCAGTTGACCATCGAGAGGATGCCGACGGGGTCGCTGCCGCCGCCGCGGGTGAGGGCCTGCGGCGAGGAAACGTCGAAGCACTGCCCGCTGCGGGTGGCTTCCGGGAACACGATGACGTACCCGTACTGGTCGGCCGCGGTGACGTAGTCGCGGGCCGGGCCGCTGAAGACCGCCGACGCCGAACCGGTGCAGTAGTGGATCGCGACCAGCAGCGCCGGGCGGGCGGCGACGTGGTCCGGGACGTAGGTGTACATGTTGAGGTTGCTGGGATTGCTGCCGAAGTCGGTCACCCGGGTCAACGTGGCCGCGGACGCCGGCTGCGCCGCCACGACCAGCACGATCGCCGCGGCGATCGCCAGCACGGCGGCGGAAAGGGCGGTGAGGAGTCTTCGCACTCGAGGGAATCCTTTCCGGGGGCGGGAGCGCAGCTGCGACGATCGTTCGTCCCGCACGCCCGGCCGGTCAACGATTATCGAAACGTTTCGGGAACTTTCGAGGAACTCACCGATCGGCCGCACCGCCGGAGGTCTGACAGGATTCCGGGATGACCGAGCTGCTGCTGGGCCCGCTGCTGCGGCACGTCGACGCCACCTCGGCGACGATCTGGGTCGAGACGGACGGCCCGTGCGAAGCGCGCATCAGCGAGGCGCACGCCCGGACGTTCGAGGTCGCCGGCCACCACTACGCGCTGGTCGTGCTCACCGGGCTGGAACCCGGGCGGAGCACGCCGTACGAGGTGCGGCTGGACGGCGAAGTCGTCTGGCCCGAACCGGACGGTGACTTCCCGCCGAGCCGGATCCGGACGCTGCAGCCCGGCGATCCGCGGTTCCGGCTCGTGTTCGGGTCCTGCCGCAAGCCGCGGGAGCAGGACGCCCTGGGCCCGGACGCGCTCGCCGCCTACGCCCACCGGATGGCCGCCCTCGACGAAGCCGAGTGGCCGGAATCGCTGCTGCTGCTCGGCGATCAGGTCTACGCCGACGAGACCACCGACGCGACGCAGGAGTGGCTTGCCACCCGGCGTGACACGACGCAGCCGCCCGGCAACGAGGTCGCCGACTTCGAGGAGTACTGCCACCTGTACTCCGAGGCCTGGTGCGACCCCGCGGTCCGCTGGCTGCTCTCCACCGTGCCGACGTCGATGATCTTCGACGACCACGACGTCCGCGACGACTGGAACACCTCACAGGCCTGGCGCGAGCAGATGGCCCGGACGTCCTGGTGGCGCGAGCGCATCCGCGGCGCGCTGGTCTCCTACTGGGTCTACCAGCACCTGGGCAACCTCGGGACCCGGGAGCTGGCCGGAGACGACCTCTACCAGCGGGTCAGCACGTCGGGCGAGGACAACGCGGAGCTGCTGCGCGAGTTCGCCGACCGGGCCGACCAGGAGGCCGACGGCGCCAAGGGCACCCGGTGGTCCTACCGGCGCGACTTCGGCCCGGTCCGGCTGCTGGTGATCGACTCGCGGGCCGGGCGGATCCTCGAAGGCGGGCAGCGCTCGATGATCGGCGACGAGGAGTTCCGCTGGATCGAACAGCAGGCGTCCGGCGAGTTCGACCACCTGCTGATCGGCACGTCGCTGCCGTGGCTGCTGCCCACCGCGCTGTCGGCCGCGCAGTCGGTCAACGAGCGGCTCTGCGCGCGGCCCGGGCTCGTGGGGCGGGCGAGCGAGTGGTTCCGGCAGCTGGTGGACCTGGAGCACTGGCCGGCGTTCCGCGCGTCGTTCGAGCGGCTGGCGGAGCTCGTCGCCCGGGTGGCGGACGACGGCCCGGCGTCGGTCAGCGTGCTCTCGGGGGACGTGCACCACGCCTACGTGGCCCAGGCCGAGATCCCCGGCGGCACCGCGGCACCGGTCCACCAGCTGACCTGCTCGCCGGTGCACAACACCGTGCCGTGGTACATGAACCGGCTCTTCCGGGCCGGCTGGGCGCGGTCGCTGACCGGGGTGAGCGAGTGGCTGGCGCGCCGCACCGGCGTCCCGCCCGCGCCACTGTCGTGGCACTGCGTGTCCGGGCCGCACTTCGGCAACGCGGTGATGGAACTGGACGTCGACGGGCGCACCGCCACGGCGACGCTGCTGCGGGCCGACCCGGGCGACGACGAGGAGCCGATCCGGCTGGTCTGAGGGTGGGTGCGCCGCGGCCACCCTCGCGCGCCGGATCCGGGTTAGCCTCGGATCATGGCCGCGGAAAACTCCCTGGGTGAGTTCCTCCGGGCCCGCCGCGCACAGGTGGGCCCCGAGGAACTCGGCCTGCCCGCGGGCGGGTCGCGCCGGGTCGCGGGCCTGCGCCGCGAGGAGGTCGCGCTGCTGGCCGGGGTCAGCACCGACTACTACGTCCGGCTCGAGCAGGGCCGGGAGCGCAACCCGTCGGCCCAGGTCGTCGACGCGCTCGCCCGCGGGCTGGCGCTGGACGAGGACGCCGCCGCCCACCTGCACCGGCTCGCCCGGCCGGAGCCGGTCCGGCGACGGCGCGCCCGGCGGCCGGAGAAGGTCAGCCCCAACCTGCTGCGCCTGATGGACGGCTGGCCGGACACGCCGGCGCTCGTGCTCGGCCGCTGTCTCGACGTGCTCGCGCACAACGCGCTGGGCCAGGCGTTGTTCGCCGGGCACACCCACAGCGGGGACCTCGTCCGGCTGGTGTTCCTCGACCCGGACGCCCGCGAGTTCTACCCGGAGTGGGAGCGCGTGGCCGTGAACACGGTCGGCGGCCTGCGGGCGGCCGCCGGGATCGACCCCGACGACCCGCAGCTCATCGACACCGTCGGCGAGCTGTCGGTCAAGAGCGCGGACTTCCGCCGGCTGTGGGCGCGCCACGACATCCGGCAGAAGACCCACGAGACCAAGCGGTTCCGGCACCGGCTGGTCGGCGAGCTGGAACTGAGCTACGAGGCGCTGACCGTCAACAGCGCCCCCGGCCAGCAGCTGATCGTCTACCAAGCCGAGCCGGGCAGCCCGTCGGAGGCGGCGCTGGCCCTGCTGGGCAGTCTCGCCGCCTCCTGAGCAACCCCTTTTCATCGTTCCACAATGGACGGAGTACTTCGTCGTGCCCGAAAACGCTGTCTGGTTCATCACCGGCTGCTCCACCGGCCTCGGCCGCGCACTGGCCGAAGCCGTGCTCGAGAACCCGTCGATGCGCGCGGTCGTCACCGCCCGCGATCCGGCGCGGGTCGCCGACCTCGCCGAAGCACACGGCGACCGCGCACTGGCGCTGCCGCTCGACGTTACCGACCACGCCCAGGTCGTCGACGCCGTGAAGCGGGCCGAAGAGACGTTCGGCCGGATCGACGTCCTGGTCGGCAACGCCGGCTACGGCTACCTCGCCGCGGTCGAGGAAGGCGAGGACGCCGAGATCCGGAAGCTGTTCGACACCAACGTCTTCGGCCTCGCCGACGTCACCCGCGCGGTCCTGCCGGGCATGCGGGCGCGGCGCAGCGGCCACGTCGTCACCGTGTCGTCCCTCGGCGGGCTGGCGGCGTTCGGCGCCACCGGCTACTACCACGCGACGAAGTTCGCCGTGGAAGGCCTGTCGGAGTCCCTGGCCGCGGAAGTGGCGCCGCTGGGCATCAAGGTGACGATCGTCGAGCCCGCCGCGTTCCGCACCCACTGGTCCGGTCCTTCGATGCGGCAGTCGGCGATCCGCATCGACGACTACGCCGAGACCGCGGGCGCCCGCCGCGAGGCGACGCTCGCGACGTACGGGCGGCAGCCGGGCGACCCGGCCCGCGCGGCCGAAGCGATCATCACCGCCGTCGGCAGCGACGAACCGCCGTTGCGCCTGCTCCTCGGCCGGGCCGCCTACGACATCGCCACCGCCCGGCTCGACACCCTCCGCACCACGTTCGACACCTGGCGAGAGACCACCCTCGCCGCCGATTTCCCGGAAGGAAACCTGTGAAGACCGTCCTCATCACCGGAGCCAGCAGCGGCATCGGCCGCGCCACCGCGTTGCGCCTGGCCCGCGAAGGCTGCCACGTCGTGCTCGGCGCCCGGCGCGAAGACCGGCTGGCCGAGCTGGCCAAGGAAATCCACGACACGGGCGGCACCGCGGACGTGCACCGCCTCGACGTCACCGACCGCGCGGACGTCGCCGCCTTCGCCGACGCCGCCGTCGAAGCGCACGGGCGGATCGACGCCTTCGTCGCCAACGCGGGCGTGATGCCGTTGTCGCGGCTGGACTCGCTGCACGTCGACGAGTGGGACCGGATGATCGACGTGAACGTCCGCGGGCTGCTGCACGGGATCGCGGCGGTCCTGCCGCACTTCCGCCGTGCCCGCGGCGGCCACTTCGTGACGATCGCCTCCACCGGCGCGCACGAGGTGGTGCCGACGGCCGCGGTCTACTGCGGCACCAAGTACGCGGCCCGGGCGATCACCGAAGGCCTGCGCCTCGAAGCCGACCCCGGCATCCGCGTGACGACGATCTCCCCCGGCGTCACCGAGTCCGAGCTGGCCGACAGCATCACCGAACCGGGCGCGCAGGAGGCGATGCGCACCTACCGCGCGGTCACCCTCCCGGCGGACGCCATCGCCGGAGCGGTCGCCTACGCGATCGGGCAGCCGGACGGCGTCGACGTCAACGAGATCATCGTCCGGCCCACCGCCCAGCGCTAGCAGTCTGCCGCGGCCCGTCGTGAGTGGTAAGGCGGGTTCTAACCCGCCTTACCACCCACGACCGTGCGGCAGGGTGCTCAGCGCTCCAGCTCGGCGATGACCCGCGGGATCTCGGCCACCAGTTCGCGGGCCAGCAGGCCGGTGCTGCCGGTGTCCGGGATCAGGCGCTGGCCGGCCACGGCGTGGACGTGCGTGGCCCAGCAGGCCGCCTGCTCGACCGCGCCGCCGCGGGCGAGGAAGCCGCCGGTCAGGCCGGCCAGGACGTCGCCGCTGCCTGACGTCGCCAGGCCGACGTGGCCGCTGCCGTCGCGCCAGGCCCGGCCGTCCGGTGCGGCGACCACGCCCATCAGCAGCACCACGCCGCCGTAGCGCCCGGCGATCCGGACCGCCGTGTCCAGGTCGTCGACGTCCTTTTCCTCGCAGCCGTCGAGGAAAGCGGCTTCGACCCGGTTCGGCGTGAGGAGGAGCCGGCCCGCCAGGGGTTCCGCGAGCGCGGGGTCCCGGCTCAGCGCTCCGAGTGCGAACGCGTCGAGCACCACCCGAGCGTCCGGAGCGATGGCGGGAACCAGGCGCCGCAGCAGGTCTTCGGTCTCCGGGGCGCCGGTCAGGCCGGGGCCGACCACGACGGTGCCGGCGCCCGGCAGCACCTCGGCCAGCCGGTCGACGGCGCCGTCGGCGATCGCCCCGGTCCCGGTTTCCGGCAGCCCGAACACCGAAGACTCCGGCACCGAGACGCCGATCGCGGTCGCGTGCCGTTCGGCGACCGCCAGCTGCAGCGTGCCCGCACCGGCGCGCAGGGCGGCGGTTCCGGACAGCGCCGGCGCCCCCGGAACCGTCCGGGCACCCCCGACGACGAGCACGGTGCCGCGGTCGTCCGCGCCGATCCGCCAGTCCCGCAGCAGGGCCGGGCTGATCGGCGCCGGGTCAGGAGAGCTGCTGCGCGGCATCGTCGTCCGCCGTCGGCGGGGTGTCGGTGGCGTGCAGGTGGCCGACCTCCTGGGCCAGCACCATGGTGAACCCGCCGTCGGAGTCGCGCTCCCAGGCCGTCACCGACCCGTTCGGGACTTCGGTGGCGTTCGCGGCGCGCAGCAGGTCGGGTTCGGGCAGGCCTTCGAGCAGGTAGCGCAGGGCGAAGACGGTCATCTCGTGGGCCGCCAGCAGAACACGCTTTCCGGCGTGCTCCACGCTCAGCTCGGTCAGCAGGGATCGCAGGCGCAGCACGACGTCCGCCCAGGACTCCCCGCCCGGCGGCCGGTAGTAGAACTTGCCGAGCCGCCGCTTGCGCCGCAGCTCGTCGGGCCACCGCTCACCCACGCCGTGGGTGGTCAGCAGGTCCAGCACGCCGAGCTCCCGGTCGCGCAGCCGTTCGTCGGGGACGATCGGCACGCCGTCGGGTGTGGCCAGCCGCGCGGTGTCCCAGGCACGGCGGTAGGTGGAGGTGATCACGATGTCCGGCGGGCGTTCCGCGAGGAACTTCCCGGCCGCCGAAGCTTGTTCCCGCCCCAGATCCGTCAGCGGCACGTCGGCGTCGCGTTCGGCGATGTCGATCACGTCCGCGCCGGCCGACTCCGCCTCTTCCCTGGCCACGTTCCCGGTGCTCTGGCCGTGCCGCAGCACACCCACCCAGTCCAAGTCGACGTTCACGACGGCCTGGATACCCCGGGAGACCCGCCGTCGAAACCCGGGATGGTTAGGCCCGCAAACCAGTTGCGGTTAGGGTTCTCCCATGTCGCGAAGTCTCGACGCCCAGAACCGGCTGCAGCAGCTGGAGGCGATCCTCGGTGCCCCGGCCGCGCACCTCGGGCTGGCCGAGCTGCTCGCCGAAACCCTCCACCGCCTGCGCGAGGTCATGGAGGTCGACACCGCGACCGTGCTGCGGTACCAGCACAGCGGCCGCCAGCTGGTGGCCTTCGCGGCGGCGGGCATCGAGGAAGAGGTCCACCAGGGCGTCCGGGTGCCGGTGGGCAGCGGGTTCGCCGGCCGGGTCGCGCTCGAGCGGGCCCCCGTCATCCTCGACCACGTCGACGACTCCACTGTCGTGAACTCCCTGCTGTGGGAACGCGGGCTGCACTCGATGCTCGGCGTCCCGATGCTCGCCGGCAGTGAACTCGTCGGCGTGCTGCACATCGGCTCCGAGGCGCTCCGGCGGTTCGGTGAGCCCGAAGTGGCGCTCATGCAGCTGGTGGCCGACCGGCTCGCGGCGGCGATCCAGCTCGAGGCGCAGGAGGAGAACCGCACCGCCACCATGGCGCTGCAGCGCAGCCTGCTGCCCAGCAGCCTGCCGGACGTGTCGGGCCTGGCCTTCGGCGCCCGGTACGTGCCCGGTGCCGAGACCGGGCTCGGCGGCGACTGGTACGACCTGTTCTCCCTGCCGGGTGACCGGCTCGGCGTCGTGATGGGCGACGTCTCCGGCCACGGCCTCGACGCGGCCGTGATCATGGGACGGCTGCGCAGCGCCCTGCGCGCCTACGCCCTCGACTCCGAAAGCCCCGCCGAGGTGCTCGCCAAGCTCGACCGCAAGGCCAACCACTTCGAACACGGGGCGATGGCCACGGTGGCCTACGGGGTCATCGGCCCGGACCGGGAGACGCTGACGCTGTCGCTCGCCGGGCACCTGCCCCCGGTGCTCGCCGTGCCCGGCGAAGCGGGCCGGCTGGTGGACGTGCCCCCGGATCCCCCGATCGGGCTGACCATCGGCGTGCCGGAGCGCCGGACGACCGTGGTCAGCCTGCCGGAAGACGCCGTGCTGGTCCTCTACACCGACGGCCTGGTGGAGCGCCGGGACCGGCCCGTGGACGTCGGGATGACGCAGCTGGCGGCCGCCGTGCGCGCCGGAGACCCCGAGCGGGTCTGCGCGCAGGCCATGGCCGCGATGATCGGCAACCGGGCGGCCCAGGACGACGTCGCCGTGCTGGCCATCCAGCACCGTGCCGTCCCGGCCGGCAGCTGACGCGGCCGGGACGATCCGGGTCAGGACCCGGCGAGCGCCGCTTCCCGGGTCGGGAAGAGCGAAAGGCTCTCCTCCAGGCCGGTCAGCTGGATCGGGCGCAGGGTGGCCCGGCCGGACGCGACGATCCGCACCGCGGTGGCGGTGCCGGCGTTGCGGTGGATGGTCAGCAACGCGGTCAGTCCGGGCGAGGCGAGGAACTCGACGCGCGTCAGGTCGACCACCAGCACCGGCGGCTGCTCCGCCAGCGCCTCGTCCGCGGCCTGCACGAGCGCCGGCGCGGTGGTCGTGTCCACGTCTCCGGCGACCTCGACGACCACCGCCTCGTCTTCCTCCGTCCGGGCGATCCGGAACTCCCCGAACGGCACAGCGGTGGCCGAGCTTTCGAGGTGGGTGTGCTCGGTCATGTGAATTCTCCTCGCCTTCGGCAGGCACCACCGGGCTGTGGTGGGCGCGCTTGATCACGAAGGCTGTTTGCTCAACCCCGCTGTCAATCATGCCTGTCCGTGCCACACGCCGCCGTGTCAGCACCCCCTCCGCTTTCCGCCACGGCCACGAGCAGGCAGGATGGGCGCCATGGGAGAAGGGAACGTGACCGGGGACTCACTCGACGACGCCGCCAGTTCCGCGGGATCGGTCGTGCTGGAGGCCCGGGACGGCGTCGCGGTGCTGCGCGTCGACGGCGCCCTCGACCTCGCACTCGCCACGAAACTACGCCAGTTGGCCGAACGGGCGGCGCGGCTGCGGCCCTCGCTGCTCGTCATCGACCTCACCGACGTCACGTTCCTCGCCTCGGCGGGCATGGCCGAACTCGTCCGGGCGCACCGCGGGCCCACCGCGTCGGCGCCGTTGCGGGTGGTGGCGACCGGCCGGATCACCCTGCGCCCGCTGGAACTGACCCGGCTGGTCGACAAGTTCGCCATCTACCCGTCGCTGTCGGAAGCGCTGGCTGCCGAATGACGTCCCCTCCGGAGTTCGACACGGTCCTCGACGCGGTGCGCAGAGCCTTCGTCGGCGGCGACGGCGTTCCGGCGGCCACCGCGGTCCGCGCCCTAGGCCCGGCCGAGGTGCGCGCGGTGCTCGGCGACCACGTCGCGCGGGCGGTGACCGACCGCGCGGCTCTCGCGGACCTGGTGCCGGGCAAGGAGATCACGCAGGCGGTCGCCGTCGCGGCCGACGGCGGCGAGCGTGGCGCACTGGTCTACAGCACCGAGCACGTCGGCGAAGCGCCCTCGGCCGTCGCCGCCGCGATCGAAGCCGCCACCGCCGGCCTGGCCGCCACCGTCCGGCGCCTGCGTGGCGAAGCGGCGGTCCTGGACGCGCTGCACTCCACCGGCCGGGAACTGACCGCGCAGCTCGACATCGACCGGATCGTGCAGGACGCGACCGACGCCGCCACGAAGGCGACCGGAGCCGCGTTCGGCGCGTTCTTCTACAACCTGGTCGACGAGCTGGGCGAGTCGTACACGCTGTACACGATCTCAGGAGTACCGCGAGAGGCGTTCGCCCGGTTCCCGATGCCGCGCAACACCGAAGTGTTCGGTCCGACCTTCGACGGCGCCGGTACCGTGCGCAGCCCCGACATCACGAAGGACCCGCGGTTCGGGAAGAACGCGCCGCACCACGGGATGCCGGAGGGGCAC
This sequence comes from Amycolatopsis bullii, assembly GCF_014654205.1. Taxonomy (GTDB): domain Bacteria; phylum Actinomycetota; class Actinomycetes; order Mycobacteriales; family Pseudonocardiaceae; genus Amycolatopsis; species Amycolatopsis plumensis. The sequence continues at coordinate 67,020 of NZ_BNAW01000008.1, read as the reverse complement.
CTGCCGGTGTGCAGCTACCTCGCCGTCTCGGTGCTCAGCCCGACCTCCGGGGAGGTGCTGGGCGGGTTCTTCTTCGGCCACCCCGAGCCGGACCGGTTCACCGCACGGCACGAGTACCTGGCCGAGGGCATCGCCGCCTATTCGGCCATCGCGCTGGACAACGCCCGGCTCTACGAACGCGAGCGCACCCTCGCCACCGAGCTGTCCCGCAGCATGCTGCCGGTCGCCCCGCCCACCCCCGGACTCGACGTGTTCACCCGGTACCTGCCCGCGGCCACCGGGAGCAAGGTCGGCGGCGACTGGTTCGACGTGCTCCGGCTGCCGTCCGGGGCCACCGCCTTCGTCATCGGCGACGTCGTCGGCCACGGCGTCACCGCCGCGACGGTGATGGGCCAGGTCCGGACGGCCGTCCGCAGCTACGCCCTGCTGGAGCTGCCGCCGTCGGAGGTCCTGCGCAACGTCTCCGAGCTGGCCGCCGGGCTGTTCGGCGAAAGCTTCGTGACCTGCTTCTACGCGGTCCACCGGCCCGCCGACGGGACGCTGGCCTACGCGAACGCCGGCCACCTGCCCGCGATCCTGATCCGCCCGGGCGAGCCGCCCGAGCAGATCGGCGAGGCGCTGGCGCAACCGCTGGGCGTCGGTTCGGTCTTCCCGCAGCGCACGGCGGGCTTCCCGGTGGGCGCGGACCTGGTGCTGTACACCGACGGGCTCGTCGAAAGCCGCACCCGCGACCTCACCCTGGGCATCGAATGGCTGCTGGCGGGTATCCCGGGACTGCTGGCCGCCGCCGACCTGGAAACGGCTTGGGACAAGCTCGTCGACGAACTGACGCGCGGACGGCACGACGACGACATCGCCGTGATCCACGTGCACCACCGCGGAGAGGAAACCCCATGACGGACCCCCTCCACCCGGACGCGCCCGCTCCGCCGACCTCGTTCCACCGGCACACCGCCGCGATCGCCGAACGGCTGCCTGACCTGCGCGAGGCGCTCGCCCGGTGGCTGGCCACGCAGCAGCTGAGCCTCGAGCGGCGGGAGGACATCGTCCTCGCCGGGTACGAGGCGATGGCCAACTCGGCCGAGCACGCTTACCCCGACGGGCAGCCGGGCCCGGTCGACGTCTGGGCCGAAGCGCTGCCGGGGCGGCTGACCGTGACCGTCACCGACTACGGCACCTGGCGCCCACCGGCGGGCTCGAACGGGCTGCGGGGCCGCGGCCTGCTGCTCATCGACACCCTCGCCGACCACAGCGCGCAGATCCACCGCGACGACGGCACCACGGTCACCATGACCTGGCTGACCGCCTGACTCACCCGGAAGAGCCGTTCCGGGCGCCCGGCACGGTGGTGGCCGGTCGAGTAGGCTCGTCCCGGGCCGCGTGAACCTGGAGTGTGATGAGCGTCGGGGAAGAGGCCGGCCACCGCGCCGTGTTTCCCGGGACCGGCCGGATGGCCGCCCGGATGCGGGACTTCGACTGGGCGACGTCCCCCCTCGGCGAACCCCGCGACTGGCCGGCGAGCCTGGCGACGGCGGTCCGGATCTGCCTCACCTCCCGCTTCCCCATGATCGTCTGGTGGGGACCGGAGCTGCGCTTCCTCTACAACGACGCGTACCTGCCGCTGCTGGGCACCAAGCACCCGGCGCTGGACAAGCCGGGCGCGGAGGTCTGGGGCGAGATCTGGCACATCATCGGCCCGATGCTGGACAGCGTGATGACCACCGGCGAGGCGACCTGGTCGGAGGACATGCTGCTGCCGATGAACCGGCACGGCTACTGGGAAGAGACCTACTGGACGTACTCCTACAGCCCGGTCTACGACGACGAAGGCGCCGTGCGGGCGGTGTTCACCGCGGTCACCGACACGACCGAGCGCGTGATCGGCGAACGCCGGCTGGCGACGCTGCGCGAGCTCGGCGCGCAGGCCGGGGTCACCCGGACCGTGGGCGAGGCCTGCGAGCTGGTCGCCGGCGTGCTCGGCCGGGCCGGCGCCGACGTCCCCTACGCCGCGATCCACCTCCGGGACGGCGACGGCGGCCTCGCGCTCGCGGCCGTCACCCCGGGCGGTGAAGGCGCGGGCGACGCGACCGCCTGGCCGCTGAAGGACGTGCTCGCCGACGGAGTCCCGCTGACGGTGTCGGGCGGAGCGGTCGGCGAGCTGCCGGCGGGCGGCTGGTCCACCCCGCCCACCGAGGCGATGGTGCTGCCGCTGCCGGGCGACGCCGAGGACGCGGCCACCGGCGTGATCGTGCTGGCGGCGAGCGCCGGGCGCGCGCTCGACGAGTCCTACCGGACGTTCCTCGGGCTGGTCGCCCAGCAGACGACGGCGCTGGTCAACGGCGCGATCGCCTACCAGGTCCAGCAGCAGCGCGCCGAGGAGCTGACCGCGCTGGACGCGGCGAAGACGACGTTCTTCGCCAACATCAGCCACGAGTTCCGCACCCCGCTCACGCTGATCCTCGGCCCGGCCGCCGAGCTGCGGGAAGCACTGGCCGGCGCCGGCGAGCGGGTGCGTGAAGAGGTCGACGTCATCCAGCGCAACGCGCTGCGGCTGGGGCGGCTGGTGAACAACCTGCTCGACTTCTCCCGGATCGAAGCCGGCCGGATGCAGGCGCGCTTCGAGCCGGTGGACCTCGGGACGTTCACCGCGGAGCTGGCCAGCGTCTTCCGCGCCGCCGTCGAGCGCGCCGGGCTCGTGTTCGAGGTCGACTGCCGCCCGTCGGACGAGCCGGTGCACGTCGACCGCGGGATGTGGGAGAAGGTCGTCTTCAACCTGCTGTCCAACGCGGTCAAGTTCACCTTCGACGGCGCGATCCGGGTGACGAGCACCGTCGAGGATGGCCACGCCGTGGTCGCGGTGTCCGACACCGGGATCGGGGTCGACGCCGCCGAGCTGCCGCGGCTGTTCGAGCGGTTCCACCGGATCCCGTCGGCGCGGGCCCGGTCGAACGAGGGCAGCGGGATCGGCCTGGCGCTGGTGCGCGAGCTCGTCGGCATGCACGGCGGCAGCGTCACCGTGGAGAGCACGCCGGGCGCCGGGACGACGTTCCGGGTGCGGGTGCCGCTGGGCACCCGGCACCTGCCCGCCGAGCACGTCGTCGACGGGCCCACGACCGGCGAGCTCGCCGCCCAGGCCGCCGAACCGTACGTGCAGGAGGCGCTGCGCTGGCTGCCCGACACCGGCGAAGACACCCGTCCCGCGCCCACCCCGGCGGCGGGCGCCCGCGTGTTGGTCGCCGACGACAACGCCGACATGCGCGACTACCTCGTCCGGCTGCTGCGCGACGACTACGCGGTGACCGCGGTGCGCGACGGCGTCGAGGCGTTCGCCGCCGCGTGCGCCGAGCCGCCCGAGCTGATCATCAGCGACGTCATGATGCCGCGGCTGGACGGCCTCGGCCTGCTCGCCGAGCTGCGCGCCGACCCGCGCACCGCCGCCGTGCCGGTCCTGCTGCTGTCGGCGCGGGCCGGACAGGAGGCCGCCGTCGACGGGCTGGCCGCCGGAGCCGACGACTACCTCGTGAAGCCGTTCTCGGCGCGGGAGCTGCTCGCCCGCGTCCGCACGACCATCCAGCTGGCGAGGCTGCGCACGCAGCACGCCCGGTGGCGCGCGGCGATGATCGACTCGCTGCAGGAAGGCTTCTTCGTCTGCGACGCCGAGGGCCGGGTCGTGGAGATCAACACCGCGTTCACCGAGCTGCTGGGCTACGGCACCGGCGGCTTGCCCTACGACCCGCCGTTCCCGTGGTGGCCGGACCCCGGCGCCGAACCGGCCGCCCACCGCCAGGTCGCCGAGGCGTTCGGCGGCGCGTGGGACGAGCCGGGCGGCAGCTTCGTGCTGCCGATGCGGCACCGGGACGGGCACCGGCTGTGGGTCGCGCTCGCCTACAACCAGCTGCAGGACGACGAGGGCCGCCGACGGCTGGTCGGCACGATGCGCGACGTCACCGCCGAGCGCTACGCGGTGCAGCGTGAAAGCACGCTCGCCTCGATGAACCAGCGCCTCGCGGGGATCAGCGGGGCACCGGAGGTCCTCCGCACCGCGCTGGAGCTGCTGCGCGAGCTGTGGGACGCCCGTCGCGTCGTCGCGGTGACCTGGCCGCGCGACGGCGAACCGGAACTGGCGTCCACCGACCCCGCCGACCGGCGCTGGGCCGACCTCGCCGCCCCGCTGCGCGAGACGCTGGACCACGTCCGCTCGCTGCCCGCCTTGCACGCCACCCCGGCCGACACCGGCGCGGGCACCACCGTCGACCACCCCGGCGGCCGGCTGACGTTGTGGGTCGAGCCCGCGCCGGGCCGCCCGCTCGGCACCGAGGACCGCACGCTGCTGGCCCTGCTGGCCGGGACGCTCGCGCACGCCCTGCGCCGCGCCCACCGCGACGACCGGCAGCGGGAGGTCGCCCTCGCGCTGCAGCGCTCGATCCTCGGCCCGGCCCGGCTCCCCGACGGCTTCGCGGTGCGCTACGAGCCGGCGAACCCGCCGCTGGAGGTCGGCGGCGACTGGTACGACGTCATCGCGCTGGCCGGCGACCGGATCGGCATCGTCGTCGGCGACTGCGTCGGCCGGGGGCTCGCCGCGGCCGCGGTGATGGGCCAGCTCCGCAGCGCCTGCCGGGCGCTGCTGCTCGAAGCCAGCAGCCCGGCGCACACGCTCAGCGCGCTCGACCGCTTCGCCGGACGGCTGCCGGGTGCGTTGTGCACCACCGTGTTCTGCGGGGTGCTCGACCCGGCGACCGGCACGCTCACCTACAGCAGCGCCGGGCACCCGCCGGCCACCCTCGTGCACCGCGACGGCACGGCGGAGTTCCTCGACGCGGGCGGCAGCCTGCCGCTGGCCGTCCGGCCCGGGGTGCCGCGGCCGGAAGCCACGGCGGTCGTCCCGATCGGCTCGCTGCTGATGCTCTACACCGACGGACTGGTCGAGCGCCGCAGCGAACCGCTCGACGACGGCATGGACCGGGCCACCACGGTCGCGCACGACACGCGGGACGCGGAGCTCGGCGACCTGGCGGCCGTCCTGATGGACCGGCTCCGCCCGGCGGAGGGCTACGAGGACGACGTCGCGCTGCTGCTCTACCGCCGGCCCATCCCCGCGCTGGACTTCGAGTTCGCGGCGCACCCGGACCACCTCGCGTCGACCCGCCACTGGCTGCGCGCCTGGCTGGAGAACGCCGGCCTCGATCCGGACCTCGCCCAGGACGTGCTCGTCGCGTCGGGTGAGGCGTGCGCCAACGCCGTCGAACACGCCTACCGCGACGGCAGCGGCGCGACCGCGCACCTCGCCGCCCGGCTCACCGGCGGTCACCTGGTCATCACGGTGACCGACAACGGACACTGGAAGCAGCCGCCGCCGGACAACCACGTGCTGCGCGGCCGCGGCGTGCCGATGATGGAAGCGCTGGCCGACGCGGTCGCCTTCCGGCACGACGAAACCGGGACCACCGTCACGCTGGAATGGAGGATCGGTTCGTGACGACGGCACTCACGCTGGTCGGCGGCCCGGGTGACGACGGCGCCCGGGTCCTGTCCGTCACCGGGGAGATCGACATGAGCAACGCCGCGGAGTTCGGCGCGGCCCTGGACCGCGAGCTGGCGGCGGGCACCGCCGTCACCGTGGACCTCACCGCGGTGACCTACCTCGACAGCGCCGGCGTCGCGGTGCTCTTCGACCGGGCGGACGCGCACGACCTGCGGCTCGTCGCGCCGCGGCTGCTCGACCGGGTCCTGCGCGTGTCCGGCCTCCCCCAGGTAGTGAAGGTCATGATCCGCTGAACGGTTGACCGCCGGTGCACGGGGTATGTGTGCCGCAGCGACGGTACGTCGGGTGGGTTGTGCTGCCGTCCGTCGCGAGGTGGCCCCGGCGCCCAACCCACGACGTTCAGCAGTGAGCGCCGGGCCGGAGCCACCGCCCCCCGGGGTCCCGGTGTTGCCGCCGACGCGGGCGACGCGAGTAAGGTTTTGCCGTTCCGTTGAAGCAGCAGCGGTTCGGCACCTGCCGCAACTGTCCGGGACGGAGATGACGCCAGTGACCGGTGAGCCGATCCTCCCCGAGCACCTCGACGAGCTGACCGCCGCGATGGCGGACCTCACCGGTGCCCTGGAAACCGAACCGGCGGAAGCGGAGATCCTCGACGCCGTCTGCGCCGAGGCCGTCCGGGCCGTCCCCGGCGCCGACATGGCCAGCATCACCGCGATCCGCGACGGCGAGCCGACGACGGCGGCCTGCACGGACGAGCGCGCCGTCGAGATCGACCGGGCCCAGTACGCGGCGGCCGCCGGTCCCTGTCTGCAGGCCGCGGAAACCGGCGAGGTCGTCCGGGTGCCGCTCGCGACGGCCGGGCTGGAGTGGCCGGAGTTCACCGCGCGGGCCCGGGAATTCGGGGTCGGCAGCTACCTGGCCGCGCCGCTGCGCGTCGACGACCGCCTGTCCGGGGCGCTGAACCTCTTCGGCTACGGCGACCACGGCTTCGCGGAGACCGACTCACGGCTGCTGCGGCTCTACACGACGGTCGTTTCGTTCGGGCTGCGCACCACGCGGCGCTACCACCACGCCCGGCGGCGGGCCGTCGAACTCGAAGCGGCGATGCGGTCGCGGGCGGTCATCGAGCAGGCCAAGGGAATCCTGATGGCCGTGCACCGGATCAACGCCGACGACGCCATGAAGCGCCTGGTCACCGAATCGCAGCGGACCAACGTGAAGCTTCGGGACATCGCGGCCCGGTTCGTCGAAGACCTGTCTTCGGCCGGGTCGCCCTGAGGTTCGGGCGCTGGTTTCAGGCGCTGGAGTTCAGGCGCTGTGGCGGGCCGGGAACGGCCAGGTGAGCGTGATGACGGTGCCGCCGTCGGTCGAGCGGAGGTCGAGGCCGTCGACCAGGGCCTGGATCAGGCGCAGCCCGCGGCCGCCGTCCGCGCGCTCGGCCAGCGTCGCCCACCGGCCCTGGTCGGCGACGGTGACGGTCAGCACGTCCCGGTCGATCCGGGCGCGGATGTCGATCAGTCCCGGCCGGCCGTGGTAGGCGTGGTCGAGCACGTTGGCCATCGCTTCCCAGCAGGCCAGCACGACGTCGTCGGCCTGTCGTCCGACCTCGTCACCGGCGCGCCGCCGCAACCAGGACACCAGGTGCCGGCGCAGGCTCGGCAGCGTCCGCGGCGAAATCGTGCCGCGGTACCGCCAGCCGTCCGATTCCAGCTCTTCCACGTTCACCTCCTCGGGGGACAACTGGTTTGCTACCCACGGGTTCGGATTCTCAATCACCGGTAATGGCTTCCCTGGCGCCGTTCGGACCTGGTGCGCCCCCGGCCCGCCGTGGTCGGATGGGCGGATGATTCGGTCGACGTCGTCCGTGGTGCTGTGCGCGGTGCTGGCCGCGACCCTCCTGCCCGCTGTGTCCGAGGCGGCCGCCGCGGCGCCGGGACCGGGCGCCGTCTCCCACTTCGGCCTGGCCCGCAAGGACTGCCTGGGCACCGCGCGGAACACCACGAGCAAGGCGTGGTTCACCGTGGCGGGCGGGGTGCTCTCCGACGTCTACGCGCCGGTCATCGACAACACGAACGTCGAAACCCTGCAGTTCGCCGTCACCGACGGCCGCACCTTCACCGATCTGCAGGCGCGGGACATGACCTACACGGTCCGCACGAGCGCGGGCGGGATGGCGTGCGAAGTGACGTCGACCGCGCGCAGCGGCCGATACCGGCTGGTCACCGACTACCTGGCCGACCCGGCCCGGACCGGAGTGCTCATCAAAACCCGGCTGGAGCCGCTGAAGGACTCCGGTCGCGACCTCAAGGTCTACGTGCGGTTCGACGCGAGCATCAACGGCAACGGCGGGGGCGGCCCGGCCAACGGCGGCGGCGACACCGCCACGGTCGACGCGCCGACGTCCGCGCTGGTCAGCGCCGACAGCAACACGGTGTCCAGCGCGCCGGCCCGCGACTACGGCACCCCGCTGGCCGCCGCACTGCGCGCCGACCACCGGTTCCTGGCCACCGGCAGCGGGTTCGCCGGCACCGCGGGCGACGGGCTCGCCCAGCTGGACCGCGACCACCGGCTCACCGACACGACACCGACGGCCGTGAACGGCAACGTCGTCCAGACCGCGCAGCTGGACCTCCAGCCGCGCCGCCCGGCCGTGCTGGCGCTCGGGTTCGGCGCGGACGCGCGCGCCGCCGTCGCCACGGCCGGGGCGAGCCTGCGCACGCCGTTCGAGGCGAGCTACCGCCAGTACGCGCGCGAGTGGCGTGACTACGACCGCGGGCTCATCCCGGTGCGGGGTAAGGATTCCGACGCTTACTACCAGTCCGTCAACGTGCTCAAGGCCAGTGAGGACAAGACGTTCCCGGGCGCGGTCGTCGCCTCGCTCGGCAGTCCGTGGGGTCAGGCGGTGTCCGCGGGCGACGCCCCGGGCGGCAAGCCGGTCTACTTCGGGTCCTACCGCGAGATCTTCGCCCGTGACCTGTACGAAAGCTTCTCCGGCCTCCTGTCCGCGGGCGATCGCGAGACGGCGCGGGCGAGCGTCCGCTGGCTGTTCTCCCGTCAGCAGCAACCCGACGGCCGGTTCCCGCGCAACTCCATGCTGAACGGCAAGAAGGCGCCCGACTCCGGCGGCGACCAGCTCGACGAGAGCGCGTACCCGATCCTGATGGCCCTGCAGGCCGGGCTCGACCGCGACCGCACGCTCTACACCGGGCACATCCGCGCGGCCGCGGACTTCGTCGTCGCGCACGGACCGGCGTTCGGCTCGGAACGGTGGGAAGAACAGGGCGGCTACTCCCCCTCGACGATCGCCGCGGAGATCGCCGGGCTCGTCGCCGCCGGCGTGATCGCCGACCGCAACGGCGACAGTGCGCGCGCGAACGTCTACCGGGCCACGGCCGACCACTTCCAGCGCAGCATCAAGGGCTGGACGGTGACGTCGAACGGGCCGTACGGCGGCCGGTACTTCCTGCGCCTGACGAAGAACGGCGACCCGAACTCCGAGTGGTTCTCCAACCTCGGCAACGGCTCGGTCGACGCCGACCAGCGCGCGGTCGTCGACGCCGGGTTCCTCGAGCTGACGCGCCTGGGCGTGCTGCCCGCGAACGACCCGGACGTCACCGCGTCGCTCGGCGTGGTCGACCGCGTGATCAAGCGGGACACCCCGGCCGGGCCGGGCTGGTACCGCTACGGGACGTCGGCGCCGGGCAGCGAGGACGGCTACGGCGACTGCTACGAGCCGGACCCGACGAACTGCGGCCCGACGGGCGCCCCCTGGCCGTCGACGAACACCGGGTCCGGGCACCTGTGGCCGGTGCTCGCCGGCGAACGCGGCGAGCAGGCCGTGCAGACCGGCGACCGGGCCGGCGCGGCGGCGCTGCTGCGCGCGATGCGGGCGCAGACGAACGGCACCGGCCTGATCCCCGAGCAGATCTGGGAGAACCCGCCGCTGCCGCCGTCGCCGTACGGCACGGACCCGAAGACGGCGTCGATCGGCTTCACCCCGGGACAGCCGGCCGGCTCGGTAGCGCCGCTGAGCTGGGCGCAGTCGCAATCGGTGCGGCTGGCCCGGGCCCTGGACGACGGGCGGCTGCCCGAGCAGCCCGCCGAGGTGCGCGCGCGGTACGCCGCCGCGCCGCCCGCGCTGACGGTCACGCTCGACGCACCCGCGTCGGTGTCCACCGCGACCGCCCAGGTCACCGGCACCGCGCCCGCGGGCAGCCGCGTCGACCTCGCCGTTTCCGCCACCGACGCGGGCACGACGACGGTGCTGACGACCCGGGCTTCCGCGGCGGGCACGTTCAGCGCTTCGGTGCCGACCCCGCTGGGCGCGACCGTCGTCACGGCGACCGCGACGGGCGCCGGGACCGGGTACGCGCAGAAGACGATCAGCTCGGACTTCGTCACCGGCACCGTGCTGCTGGACACCACGGACCCGGACGGCGACGACAACGGGCCCGGCACGTACACCTACCCGACAGCGGGTGACTTCCACGCCGGCGCCTTCGACCTGCAGCGGTTCCAGGTCATCGATTCCGGCGCCACCCTGGTGTTCCGGGCGCAGGTCCGCGACCTGTCGCCGACGTTCGGCTCGCCGCTGGGCGCCCAGCTGCTGACGATCTACGGCCACGACCCGGCGGCGACGGCGACCTCGACCGCGGCACCGTTCCCGAGCCGGGCGTACACGATCGCGGCGCAGGACGCGTGGAGCCGGCGCATCGAGGTCCAGGGCTTCGCGGACCCGGCGCTCGTCGACGCTTCGGGTGCTTCGCTGGCCACGCCGTCGGTGCAGGCTTCGCAGGCAACGCGGTACATCACGGTCAGCGTGGCGAAGGCGGCCTTCGGGACGCCGGGGCCGGGCTGGACGTTCGCCGTGGTGCTGACCGGGCAGGACGGCAACTCGCCGGACCAGGCCCGGCCGTTCACGCCGACGGCGGGCCAGTACACGTTCGGCCTGTGCCCGGCCGGCGGGACGGCACCGATCTGCGCGGCGGACCCGGCAACGGCCCCGAAGGCGTTCGACGTGCTGACGCCGCCCGGCGTGGACCAGAAGCTGGAGCTGGACCCGGCCCGCGGTCCGGTTTCGGTGCGCGGGGTGGTGCCCGTGGGCTGACAAGCTGGACGCCATGATCGACGACTTCGCGAAGACGTACCTGCACGGCGACCTGCGTGAGATCCGCGAGGAGATGGTCGGAAAGCTCGACGGGCTCGGCGAGTACGACATCCGCCGTCCCCTGACCACGACCGGCACCAACCTGCTCGGCCTGGTCAAGCACCTGACCCTGACCGAGGCCCGGTACTTCGGCGAGATCTTCGGCAGGCCGTTCCCCGAGCCGCTGCCCCGCTGGGACGACTTGACCGTGCGCGGCACCGACATGTGGGCGACCGAGCACGAGACGCGCCAGGAGATCATCGACCGCTACCGCCGGGCTTGGGCCCACGCCGACGCGACGATCACCGAGCTGCCCGTCGACGCACCCGGCCACGTGCCCTGGTGGCCCCGGCCGGACGTGCTGCTGTTCAACATCCTGGTCCACGTGCTCACCGAGACGAACCGCCACGCCGGCCACGCGGACATCCTGCGCGAGCAGCTCGACGGCGCCCTCGCCACCGACGGCCACCGCGACGCGGAGCACTGGGCGGCTCGCCGCACGGAGGTCGACCGGGCCGCCCGGGCCGTCGCAGGTCCACAGTAGACCAGCCGCGCCCGGGTGTTCGGGGGCACCATCGAGGAGACGTCCAGGCATATCTGCGGCTAACGGCAGATGAACGTCAGGTGTGCGCTAACCTGCCGCTCATGGGATCCGGCCGAGCGCGCCGGCACGTCGAGGAGTCGATTTCGTGCAACCGAACCTGGGGCCAGGCGAAGACTTCCAGCTCCTGCTCGAGCGGCAGGTCCGGGAGATGCAGTCGAAGGCCGCGGCGCTGAACGAAGCGCTTTCCTCGGCCGGGGCGACGGTCCGCACCCGAGACGGCTCGGTCACCGTGACCCTCGCCCCGAACGGCGCGCTCACGAACCTCGAGCTCGGGCACCGGGCGTGCGAGCTGGGCCCGGCGCGGCTGACCGCGGCGATCATGGGCGCGGTGCGGGACGCGCAGCGCCAGACCGCCCGCGCCGTCGCGGATTCCTTCGCGACCATCAACGGCGACAGCGAGTCGACCGAAATGGTCCGGTCCTTCCTGCCGCCGGACCCGCCGCCGGACGCGGACTTCGCGGCGCCGGAGAGCGCCGAGGCTGCCCCACCGCCGCCTGCTCCCCCTGTTCCCCCGGCCCCGCCGTCCGCGCCGCGCCGCCGCCCGGTGGCCGAGGACCGCGCCGACGACGAATCGAACCCCTGGTGACCGGCGGCGGCTTCCGCGTCTCTTCGGAGCCACTGACGGAGTTCGGCAAGCACCTCGACGAGCTGCAGAAGAACCTGCAGAGCACCGCGGACCTCGTCGGCGGCATGGTCTGCGACCCGGGCATGTTCGGCATCAACCCGGCGTGCCAGCTGATGGCCGCCGGCGCGAGCACCTGGACCGACAAGGCGCACCACCAGTTCGGCGAGTACGCCAAGACCATCGGCGAGTTCGCCGACAAGGTCACCGAGGCGGCGAAGCGCTACCAGTCGGGCGAAGAAGACGCCGTGAACTCGATCGTGAGGTTCGGATAGTGGGCGACGACTACCAGAGCAAGGACGTCAGCCTCCACGGTTCGGACCTGTTCAACAGCGACAACGCCTCGGCCGGTGCGGGCTTCTTCGAGGCGGCCATCGGCCTGGACAAGGCCGTCAAGGAGCACGACAAGGTCGCGATCGGCATCGGCTCGGCGGGCATGGCGCTGGAGACGATCGGTCTCGTGCTGGACCCGATCGGCAGCCTGCTGACGGCCGGGATCGGCTGGCTCATCGAGCACATCACGATCCTGCGGTGGCCGCTGGACATCCTGATGGGCGACCCGATCGGCATCGCGGCGGCGAGCGAAGCGCTCACGGCGGAGAAGAAGAAGCTGGAGCAGTGGTCGGCCGACCACCAGCAGGCGCTCGACAAGCTGCTGAAGGAGTGGAGCGGGCAGGCCGCGGACGCGTTCAAGAAGGACATGGACGCGGTCACCGACCAGCTGGGCGCCCTCGGCGGCTACCTCGACGAGGCCGGCAAGAACATGAAGATCGCCGGCGGCATCGTCGGCGCGTTCCGCGGCATCCTCCGCGACCTGATCGCCATGCTCCTGGCGACGATCATCAAGGGCGCCCTGATCGCGGCGGCGCTGGCCCCGGTGACGTTCGGCGCGTCGATCGCGATCTTCATCGGCACGACGATCGGCACGGTGGCCACGGCGCTGGGCAAGATCGGTGCCAAGCTGGCCCAGCTGGCCAAGAAGCTGGGCGACCTGCTGCAGGCGCTGACGAAGCTCGGCAAGGCGGGCGACGACCTGGCGGCGGCCAAGCCCCCGACGAGCAGCCTGACGCCGACGCCCACCCCGAAGCCGGACGCCACCCCGGCCCCGAAACCCGACCCCAAGCCTTCGTCGGCGACTCCGGACCCGAAGCCCGAGCCCAAGCCGGACCCCAAGCCCGACACCACTCCCTCGTCGGCCACTCCCGAACCGAAGCCCGAGCCCAAGCCGGACACCACCCCCGAGCCCAAACCGCAACCGAAGCCGGAACCCGCACCCTCGTCCTCGTCGGCCACCCCGGACCCGAAACCCGAACCCAAACCGGACCCCAAGCCCGAGCCGAAACCGGACACCACTCCCTCCTCGGCCACACCCGAACCGAAACCGGAACCCAAGCCGGACACCACCCCCGAGCCCAAGCCGGAACCCGCGCCCTCCTCGGCCACCCCGGAGCCCAAGCCCGACTCCACCCCGGAACCGAAGCCGGACACCACTCAGTCCACTCCGGACCCGGCACCCACCCCCGACCCCAAGCCACACAAGCCGTTCACCGATCAGATGACCGACGTCATCAAGACCAAGCTGTCCCAAATGGATGGTGTGACGCCCGAGATCATGCAGAAGTTCGACAAGATCAGCAACTTCTCCGTGCACGAGCTCGGCAAGCTCTTCGGCAAGGAAGGCGCGGAAAAGTTCGAGTCGGCCATCAAGGTCATGACCGACCCGTGGTTCGGCAAGTCGGGCCTGGCCGGCAAGACCGTCGTCGACATGATCAAGGGAGTGCCCGCCGGCATCGGCAACGTCACCGGCGGGGACAACGGCAGCTAGCCGAGCGGGTCCAGCCCGGTCAGCGCCACGCTTTCCGTCCACAGCCGCGCGGCGGCCGCGTCGTCGGCCAGGTTCGCCCACCGGCGTTCCGGCCGCGGCCGCCCGCGCAGGCCGAACACGCGCGGGCCCCACAGCTGGCCGCCCTCGACGTCCGGGTCGAGGACCGCGCGCACCGCGGGCCGGGCCCCGGCGTCCTTGCCCTGCAACAGCATCCGGGCCGGGAGCCCGCGCAGCCACGCGCCGGCGGTGCGGGTGTGCACCGGCGGCCGCGACGGCGTCAGCGAGTCGAGCGCGCCGCCGGGGTGGGCGAGCACGCTGAGCTGCGCGGAGCCCGCGGCCCGCAGCCGCCGGTCGAGTTCGAGCGCGAACAGCATCTGGGCCAGTTTGGACCGCTCGTAGGCCCGCTTCGGGTGGTAGTCACGCGAGCTCTGGAGATCCGCGAAGTCGAGGTGAGCCGACTTCGCCGCGAAGCTGCCCGTGGTGACGATCCGGGCCGCCGGGGCCAGCACCGGCCGCAGCCGGGCGATCAGCGCGAAGTGGCCGAGGTGGTTGGTGCCGAACATCAGCTCGTGCCCGTCCGCGGTCTCCCGCCGCGGCGGCGCGTCGAGCGCGACACCGGCGTTGCACAGCACGGCGTCCAGCACACCCACGTCCGGTTCGAGGGAACCCAGGTCGGCCAGGTCCAGCCGGACGTGCCGGACCTTCGCCCCGGCGACCCGCGAGCGGATCGACTCGGTCGCGGCCTGCGCCTTGGCCGGGTCGCGGCTGCCGATCACCACGTCCGCGCCCGCCGAAGCCAGCTGCTCGGCGGCGAAGTAGCCGATCCCCGCGTTGCCCCCGGTCACCAGCACCCGCATCGCCGCACCCTCCCCGTGCCAAGCTGTCCGTCGTGGACAACGCTACCGACGAACCGGCCCGGGCCGGGTACCGGCGGTCGGCCGGGTCGCCCCGCGGCGAGGCCCGGCGCCGGGAACTGCTGGCGAAGATCACCGACGACGTCGCCGAGAACGGGCTCGTCGACTTCTCCCTGCGACGGGCCGCGCGGGCGGCCGGAACGACCCACAAGGTGCTGCTCTACCACTTCGAAGGCGCCGAGGACCTGCTGCGTCAGGTGGTTTTCGCGCTGCGGGAACGGCGGATCGGCAACGCGCTGACGGCCGTCGCCGCGGAATCGCCCACGCTCGCCGGGCGCGTCCGGGCCGCCTGGGCCAGCCTCCGCGACGAGGAGACGCAGCTGCGGCGCGTCCTCGACCAGGCGATGGGCCTGGCGATGTACGACCCGGGCCGGTACGCCGCGCTCGGCCGCGGCGCGTCGCAGCAGTACCTGCCGACGCTGGTGTCGTTCTGCCCGCCGCACTGGCCGGAGCGGCGCAAGCTCGAGGTCGCCGAGATGATCCTCGCGACGCTGCGCGGTTTCCTCGTGGATCTGCTGACCAGCCCGGACGGCGAAGGCGCGGAGGCCGGCGTCGCGGCCCTGCTGCGGGCGGTCGAACGGGAGGAAGCGGCCCCCTGAGCCTCGACAGTTTGCGAACCACGTGGTTCACTTCTGCCCAGGGGACGTCACTGGGAGGCTGGCATGCAGGTCGCGCTGTCCGCGGGCACCGTCGAGTACACCGACACGGGCGGGGCGGGCCCGGCCGTCGTCTTCGTCCACGGCCTCCTGATGGACGGCTCGCTCTGGGACGGCCCGGTCGCCGCCCTCGACGGCCTGCGCTGCGTCGTCCCGACGCTGCCGCTCGGCGCGCACCGGCACCCGATGCGGGACGGTGCCGACCTGTCGATGCGGGGTCTCGCGCGGCTGCTCGCGGAGTTCCTGGAGCAGCTCGACCTGCGGGACGTCACCCTGGTCGGCGTCGACACCGGCGGCGCGCTGGTGCAGCTGCTCATGGCGGAGGACGCCCCGCGGGTCGGCCGGGTCGTGCTCGCCTCGTGCGACGCGTTCGACAACTTCCCGCCCGGCCTCACCGGCAGAACGCTGTTCCTGGCCGGGAAACTGCCGCCCCGCCTGTTCGGCGCGTTCGTGCAGCAGCTGCGGCTGCGCGCGGTGCGGCGGCTCCCGATCGCGTTCGGGTGGCTGACGAAGCGCGGGGACGCGGCCACGGCCCGCTGGCTCCGGCCGCTGCTGAGCCAGGCCGGCGTCCGCCGCGACACGGTCCGCGTCCTGCGGGCGGCCGCCGCCGCACCGGACATCCTCCGGGAAGCGGCCGAACGGCTCCCGGGCTTCGACCGGCCGGCGCTGGTCGTCTGGGCCACCGAGGACCGCGTGATGCCGCTCGAGCACGGCCGTCGCCTGGCGGCGCTGCTGCCCAAGGGGCAGCTCGTCGAGGTGGCCGACAGCTACACGCTGCTGCCGCTCGACCAGCCGGCGGAGTTCGCGCGGCTGGTCCGGGAGTTCACAGCCGGCTGAGGCCGTGCAGGATGCGTTTCATCAGGTCCATGCTCGGCCGGTTGCCGTTGCCCTTCTTCGCGGTGTGCACCGCGACGAGCCCGCGGTCGGCGAGATCGGAGAGCAGGACCCGCGCCACGCCGAGCGGCAGCCGCCGCCGCGCGGCCACCTCGGCCACCGACTGCGAAGTGCAGCACAGCACGCAGATTTCCGACTCCTCCGCCGTGCTGTTGCGCGTCATGGCCCGCCCGCGCGGGGTGGTCGAGACGAGCGTCTCGACCGGGAGGTCGCGCGTCGGGCGCGTCCGGCCGTGGGTGCGGAAGTACGGACGGACAAGCCCCGCCGCCCCTCCGTCTTCGAGCGCGGTCCCCCAGTGCACAGCCAGCTCCTCACGGCGATTAATCCTTGTAGGCGATTATTCGACACCGTGATCGACTCCACCGCAATCGTCCGAACAGGCTAACGGACGGTAAACTGCAGGTCGGAGCAGCGCCGTTGACCGACACCACTCCGAGGGAGGAAGGTCATCCAGGCGGATTATCAGTGTTCTGACAACTCCGCCGGCTTCGGCGCCTTCCGGCGGCGGACCCGCAACCTGCGCAGCCACGCCCGCGCGGCGGCGAACTCCTGCTGGACCTCGGCGATGCGTGCGCGGAGGTAGGCGTCGGAAATCATCTCGGGGCTCCCTCGGTCGTCCGTGCCGTCACGGTGCGCGGGGGCCGTTGGGGAAATCTTGAACAGACCTTGCCGGGGTGTCGCGGATCCGCTACGCCTGAGGCAAGGGAGGGTGGCGTGGTGGAACTGCGGGTGCTGGGGCCGGTCGAGGTCCTGGCCGATGGCACCCGGCTCGACATCGGGCACGCGCGGCAGCGTGACGTGCTGGCGGTGCTGCTGCTCGACGTCGGCCGGGCGGTCCCGGTCGACCGCCTCGTCGACCGCGTGTGGGGCGAGCGGCCGCCCCGGCGGCCGCGGAACTCGCTGTACGCCTACGTCTCGCGGCTGCGGACGCTGCTGGGTGCGCTGGACGGCGTGACGATCGAGCGGGACCGGGACGGCTACGTCCTGATGGCCGACCCGCAGACGGTGGACGTCCACCGGTTCGAGAGCCTCCTGCAGCAGGCGAAGAAGACGACGGACGACCACACCGCGCTCGCCCTGTACGACGAAGCCCTGGCGCTCTGGCGCGGGACGCCGCTCAGCGAGCTGGATTCGCCGTGGGTGGCCGAGGTCCGCGGTGCCCTGGAGCGCAGGCGCGAGACGGCCGTGCTCGACCGCGACGACCTGCGGCTGCGCACCGGCGCCCACGCCGCTGTGCTCGCCGAGCCCGCCCCGGACGCCGGCGAACGGGCGGCGGCCCAGCGGATCGAGGCGTTGTTCCTCGACGGGCGTCCGGCCGACGCGCTCCGGGAGTACGAAGAGGTCCGGTCGCGCTTGGCCGACGAGCTCGGCGCCGACCCGGGTCCGCGGTTGCGCGGCCTGCACGAGCGGATCCTGAGCGGCGGCGGCCCGGAACCGCGGCAGCTCCCGGCCGCGGCGCCGTCGTTCTCCGGACGTGCTGCCGAGCTGGCGGAGCTCGACCGCCTGCTGGCCCCGGACGGCGCGGTCGCGGTGATCTCCGGCGCGGGCGGCCTCGGGAAGACGTGGCTGGCGGTGCGGTGGGCGACCGACCACGCGAGCCGGTTCCCCGACGGCCAGTTGTACGTCGACCTGCACGGCTTCGACCCGGCGCACGAGCCGGTGCCGGCCGAGCGCGCGGTCCGGGGGTTCCTCGGCGCACTGGGTGTGGCGCCGGCGTCGGTCCCGCCGGAGCCGGACGGGCAGGCGGCGCTCTACCGCAGCCTGACGGCCCGGCGCCGGCTGCTCATCGTGCTCGACAACGCGCAGGACACCCGGCACGTGACGCCGTTGCTGCCCGGCGGGTCGTCGTGTTCGGTCCTCATCACCAGCCGTCACGAGCTGGGCGGCCTGCTCACCACGCACGGCGCTCGCGCACTGCCGCTGCGCACCCTCGACGAGGGCCAGGCGCGGGAGCTGCTGGCGCACCGGCTGGGCGCCGCCCGCTTGGCCGAGGAACCCGAGGCGGTGCAGGAAATCCTGGCCCGGTGCGGCGGAATGGCGCTGGCGCTGGCCATCGTCGCGGCGCGCGTCGCGGCCCACCCGGACCGGCGGCTGGCCGCACTGGCGGCCGAACTGCGCGAAAGCCGGCTGGACGCCCTGGACACCGGGGAGCTGACGGCGAGCCTGCGCGCGGTGTTCGACGCGTCCTACCGTGCCCTGTCCCCGGCCGCCGCATCGGCCTTCCGCCTCCTCGGCCTGGTTCCCACCGAGGACATCGGCCGCGCGGCCGCGACGGCCCTGCTCGGGGACGCGCGGGCGGTGCGCGTGCTGTGCGCGGCCAACCTCCTGGAGGAGCACCAGCCGGGCCGCTTCCGCATGCACGACCTGGTCAAGCTGTACGCGGCCGAACTCGTCGCCTCCGACGACCCCGCCACCCGCCTGGCCGCGTCGACCAGGCTGTTCGACCACTACCTGAGCTGGGCCTCGGCGGCGATGGACCGGTTTTCCCCGCACGAGCCCTACTTGCGCCCGCGGGTGGACGGCCCGCGTCCCGACTTCGCGCAAGTCCAGTCCGACCGAGCCTGGCTGGACGCCGAGCGGGCGACGATGCTGGCGTTGGCGACGAGCGCCCCGGAGGCGCTGGCGGACCACGTCGTCCGCTTGGCAGCGACGCTGTGGCGCTACCTGTACGTCGCGGCGCACCACAACGAGGCGCTCACCCTCCACACGACCGCCCTCGCGCTGACCACGCCCGGTACGAAGGAGTGGGGCTTCGCGCAGCACGCGGTGGGGATGACCTTGACCTTCCTGGGCCGGTACGACGCGGCCGCCGCGCATCTCGAGCAGGCTCTTTCCCTGGCGTTGCGGCTTCGGAACGATCTGCTGGAGAGCATGACCCGCAACAGCATCGCCACGATCGAGGACATCCGAGGCCGCCGCCCTGAGGCCCGCGAGCAGTACGACGAGGCCTTGGCCGCAGCGCGCCGGACGGGGTACGCGCTGCTGGAGGGAATCGCGCTGTGCAACATGGGAGAGCACCACCGCTGGTGCGGCAACCACCAGGAGGCGGCGAAGTACCTGCACCAGAGCGGCCGCATAGCGGAGGACCTGGGTTCAGCAGGCCTGGGCGGCCCGGTACTGGCGGCGCTGGGCAGCGCGTATGCGGGGTTGGGCCGCCCGGAGGACGCTGACGCGTACTTCCGCCGTGCGCTGGAGTACGCCCGAGAGGGCAGGAACACGAACCTCGAGGTGACGGCACTGAACGACTTCGCGGCGACGAAGTCTGGCCTCGAGGCGATTTCGTTGTACGAGAAGGCTTTGGCGCTGGCGCGCCGGGCTGGTCACCTTCGTGAGCAGGCCTTCGCGCAGCACGGGCTGGGGGTGACGCACCGGGCAGCCGGGAACGGCACCGAGGCTAAGGCTCACCTGGAGGCGGCTTTGGTGGCGTATACGGAGTTGCGGGCGCCGGAGGCCGAGGAGGTGCGCGCCCTGCTGGCCGAGAGCTGAGGCGGTGGCAGCCTTCATCCGGCCAGGTAGGCCGCCACCCGGATCCGCAGACCGCGGACGTGCGGCAGCGCGATGGTGAACGCCGTCGCCGGACGATAGCCGGGCCACGGGTCGCCGTGGGTGCAAGGGCCGGCGAAGTAGACGAAGCCGTCCTCGTCGTCGTAGCGGCCCGGCGTCCAGACAGCCGCGTCACCCTCGTGACGAGCCCGGGCGATCCAGTAAGCCTCATGCTTCATGACACGCCTCAGCTGCCCGGCGAACCCCGCCAAGTCCGCCTCCGGCAGGCCGAGACCGCGCCCGCTCCACACCCGCGGAGTCCGTTCCGACGTGCGTGCCGGGCAGCCGAACGTGACTGCTGTGGCCGTGTACTGCCGGGTCCAGCGGGTGTTTTTCGGGGCCTGCGCGGCGAAATCGGGTCCGCCGGTGAGTTCCAGCGTCATGGGGGAACGATAGTCGATCAAGCGGTGACGGGTACCGCCGCGCGGGTGTCGACGACGGCTCACATGTTGTATACAGTATCCAGTAGTCTGGCAGAGGAGGCCGCCTTGTACACAGTCACCAACCCCGCGACGGGCGAGCTGGTCGACGAGATCCCGAACGCGGCCGACGAGGAGGTCCGCGTCGCGATCGACCGGGTGCACCGCGGGTATGCGGCCTGGCGGGCCCGGCCGGTCGCCGAGCGTGCCGCGATCGTGCTGCGCGCGGCGGAGCTGTTCGCCGAACGCGCGGACGAGCTCGCCGCGATCATGACCCTGGAGATGGGCAAGCGGATCAACGAAGGCCGTGGCGAAGTGGGCGTCGTCGCCGACATCTTCCGGTACTACGGCGAGCGCGGCCCGGACCTGCTGGCGGACGAGCCCCTGACGCTCCGCGGCGGCGAGGCGGTGCTGACGAAGGAGCCGATCGGCGCGCTGCTGGGCGTGATGCCGTGGAACTTCCCGTGCTACCAGGTCGCCCGGTTCGTGGCGCCGAACCTGGTGCTGGGCAACACGATCCTGCTGAAGCACGCGTCGATCTGCCCGCGGTCGGCGATCGCGATCGAGTCGGTGCTGCGGGACGCCGGCGTGCCCGCGGACGCGTATGTGAACGTGTTCGCGTCGAGCCGTCAGGTCCCGTGGATGCTCGCGGACCCGCGCCTGGCCGGGGTGTCGCTCACCGGCAGTGAGCAGGCGGGCATCTCGGTGGCGGCCGAGGCCGGCCGGAACCTCAAGAAGTGCGTCCTGGAACTGGGCGGCTCCGACCCGCTGATCGTCCTGGACACCGATGACCTGGACGAAACGGTCAAGATCACGGCCACGGCCCGGATGCGCAACTGCGGCCAGTCCTGCAACGCACCGAAGCGCATCATCGTCCTGGGCGAGCTGTACGAGGAGTTCGCCGACCGGTTCGCCAAGCGCGTGACGGAGTACTACGTCCCGGGCGACCCGGCGGACCCGTCAACCACCCTCCCCCCGCTCGCCTCCACGACGGCGGCCGACGAGGTGGCGGCCCAGATCGAGACGGCGATCCGCGAAGGCGCGACCCTGCGCGCGGGCGGCCACCGCATCCCGGGCCGGGGCGCGTATGTGGAGGCCACGGTCCTGACGGACGTGACACCGGACATGGCGGCGTACCACGAGGAGATCTTCGGCCCGGTGGCGCTGCTGTTCCGGGCGTCGTCGGAAGCGGAGGCGGTCGAGCTGGCGAACGACACGACCTTCGGGTTGGGGGCGAGCGTGTTCGCCACCGACCGAGCACGCGCGGCTCGTGTGGCGAGGGGAATCGAGGCGGGGATGGTGTACGTGAACAAGTCGGGCGGGTCGGAGGCGGATCTGCCGTTCGGGGGGATCAAGCGGTCGGGGATGGGTCGGGAGCTGGGGGCTTTGGGTATCGAGGAATTCATGAACAAGAAACCGATCCGGCTCTGACGGGTTAGCCTGGCCGCCGCTCGGTGAGTCGGCTAGGAGCATTCGATGAAGGACGAGTACGCGCACCCTCGCGCGGGTATCGAGTTCGACTGGCTTGCAGTCGACCCCTCCGGCGCTCTTGCCGTGCTCACTTCCGCCGGGTACGGCCCGGTTCCCAAGGCAGTCGGAGAGCACGTTGAGTCCGTCGACGCGGCCGTGGAACTGGTCAACACCTGGCCCTATGTGGGTGACTCCATCAGTCAGCCCAGCGACACGGGTGACTACACCGACTGGCGGGATCTCGCGGCCCGAGGCTTCTACGCCTACGACTGGAAGGACTCGTCCGGGCCGTACGTACGGCTCGCAGTACCAACGGCACCGCTCACAGTCGACGACCTGACTGACGAATGGATCATGCAGATCGTCGTCCTGGCCAGGTTCACAGTCGACTTCGCCTCGGCCGCCCGGCTCACCCTCACCGACCTGGACGACGAAACCGGAGGCAGTTGCCACACATGACTTGCGGCAGGCGCCGAACCGGTCAGAGGTATACCGTCGACCGGTGGTGACCTTCGGATGAAACCGGCAACCGCCGGCGCGATCGGCGCCGTCGTCAGCGGCATCCCCTCGACCGCCCACGCCCTCTTCATCGGCGCCGACGTCCTGGCGGCCACCAAAGCGGCGGGCACCCTGCTCCCCGGACGCCGCAACCGGCCCGGCATCGCCGCCGGGCTGATCGCGCACGTCGTCGTCTCAGCCACCTGGACCGGGGTGCTCACCGCGATCGCGCGGCGCCACCGGCTCGGGGCCGGTGGTGGCGCCGTCGCGGGACTGGCCATCGCGGCGCTGGACCTCGGGATCGCGGCCCGCGCGTACCCCGCCGTGCGGGCGTTGCCGCGCGGGCCGCAGATCCTGGATCACCTCGTGTTCGGTGCCGTCGTCGGCGCGCTGCTGGAACGCACCCGTCAGGAAACGACTTCGACGACGTCACCCGGGTGCAGCGAGTTGTAGAACGTCACCGCGGCGTCGTGCGAAAGGTGCACGCACCCGTGGGACTTGACCTTCAGGCTGCCCTGGTGGAACGCGACCCCGGTGGTGGTGAAGAACACCGAGTACGGCATCGGCCCGTTGAACTGCTTGCTGTAGTGGTCGATGTCCTTGTACTGCACGTGGAACTTCCCCAGCGGGGTCGGGTACTTCGGCAGCCCCACGGTGATCGGGACGCCGCCGTAGGTGACGTTCCCGGCGCCGTCGGTCAGCCACGCGGTATTCGAACTGCGCTGGACGCAGGCCTTCGCTTCGGCACTGCACGGCGTCGACGCCGCTTCGGCCGTACCCGCGAACGCCACGGTCCCCGCCATCGCGGCGACCCCGCCCAGAAGTGCGATCATCCTCCGGTTCATCGTGTGCCTCCCGTTGTCGTTCGGCTACCCAACGAGAGTGCCCACTCGGGCGATCTTCGAATCAATCCTGCGGCTGCGAAAGCCGGAGAAACTCGGTCTGCTCGCGGTCGTAGCGGCGAGTCAGGCCGTTTCCGTAGCGGTCCCACCAGTTCTGCGTGTGGCCGCCCTGGGTGGTCGTCGTCCCGCCGTAGACCTGCCGGTCGTACTCGACGCGGGCGTCGCGGAACTCCTGCTGGAACTGCTCCGGCGTCAGGCCCTGGACGTGCTGGATGGTCGCGTCGCTCAGCGTCCGGGAGCTGCGCACGATGTCCTCGCCCGCCATGTGGTTGAGGATCGCGCGCACGCCACCGGCGCCGCGCATGTGCGCCCCGGACATGATCGCCGCCTGGGTGCCGGGATCGGTGAAGTTGAGCGCGCCCGCCGTGCGCGCGTTCGCGGTCATCAGGTCGGCGACGACCGCGCGTTCCTCGGCGCTGCCGATCCCGTACTGCTCGCGGGCGGCGATGATCCGGTCGTAGCCGTTGTGCATGTTCTGCCGGAAACCGTAGGCCTCGGGCACGCCGCCCTGCTCCCCCGTCGCGCCTTCGGACCGCATGATCGAGTCGACGACCCGGGGGTCCAGCTGCTGCGGCGCCGCGGCGGCGGCACCTCCCCCGGCCTGTCCACCGCCGCCGTAGGCCTGGGCGACGTCGGAGTCGGCGGCGCGGTAGCCGTCCGCGGCCTTCTGGACGTTCTGGTTCACGTTCGTCAGGAGGTGCAGCAGCTTCTGCAGGGCGCTGCCCAGCGTCGAGTGCAGGGCCGAGTTCGCGGCCGCGACGCCGCTGCCGATCCCGGCGAAGGACAACGCGTCCAGCACCAGGCCCTCCAGGTCGCGGGTGGCCGAGAGAAAGGACGACCCGACGTCCTCGACCGCGCGGACGACCGACCCCATCTCCGCCGTTTCGGCGCGGTAGGCCCCGGCACTCATGGTTTGCTCCCTCCGGACACCGGCTGTTCGCGTCGAGGGTTCCCCACCGCGCCATCCCGGTCCACGGCCGAATTACCCACTGGTCACGGCAGGACTGCCCACACCGGCGCTAAGGTCGGAAGATGAGCAAACCCGACGGCGACCCGAACGTGGTCGAGGGCGAGATCGTCGACGACACCCCGACCGCGGCGCCGGCGATCCCGTCGCCGCCGCTGCCGGACCCGGACTACAGCGAGGGCGGCGTGCCCAGCTTCGACTTCGTCCGCGACAAGATCGAGAACCGGTACACCAGCTCGCTCGGCTCGGTCGACGTCGCCGGCCTCGGCACCGAGAACACCGCCGAGGCCCTCGACAAGAAGATCGCGGACCGTGACCAGGCGGCGAAAGACCGGCTGGCCGAGATCCGCCGCTCGATGCGCGGCGAGTGAGCCTCGAGCCGGTGAGTGACTGTCCGCTCACCGGCTCAGCGGTGATCATGGCCGGCGAGGCCCCTACGCCCTTGTCGCGCCGGTGGCGGCCGGAGTATCGAGATGAGGGATTCCCAGCCGCCGCACGATGACCTCGCTGGCGTTGCGTCCGCCCGATTTCCGCACGAGAACCACCAAGTATTCGAAGTAGACGAGGAAACCAGCCGGCGCGTCTACCGGGCACACGCGTTCCCGGTAAACGCGTTCCGCTACGATGTAAGGCTGCAGCAGGTACCAGACGCGCATGATATGCGTTCCCAAGGCGCTCACGATGACATCTTTCTCTATCATGCCGAATGCCAGCAGAACTCCCAGGTAGTCGAAGAAGTAACAAACCGTATACACGCTGTCGCGATATTTCGGCGACAGGGCTTCGATCCCCACCCGCTCGGAAGGTTCCTCGCCTATCCCGGCCACCACTGTGGTCAGATGCCCGCGAAATTCCACTGAACGAACCTGCTGAAAGATTCAGGCGTCACGCGAAGCGAGTCATCGACCGACCCCATCTCGTGCAGCACCGCATCTGATCACCAGTAATCGGCGGCAAGCGCGAAAAGTAAAGCAGAATGCCGGATTCGTGATGAAACAGTCCTTACCTCGACACTCAAGCAAATGGGAGCAACAGGTATGCTCCTTGCACTACGGGAATCCCACTACGGGTTCCCGTTGACCGGCCCTCGCGCTGCGCAGGATGAGGTCCCATGGCCCCCACGCAAGGTCCGATCGTGCCGCGCCGCCGGATCGCGGACACGCTCAGGAGCCTGCGCGACGAGTCCGGGCGCACCCTCGAAGAGGTGGCCGAGGCGCTGCTGATCTCGACATCGAAACTGTCCCGGCTCGAGAACGCGCAGGGCAGCCCGCAAGCCAGGGACGTCCGCGACCTGATCCGCTTCTACGGTATCGAGGAGACGCAGCTGGCCGAGCGGCTGATGCGCTGGGTGAAGGCCTCCGGCAGGCAGGGCTGGTGGACCGACTACTCGCAGACCACGGCGACCCCCGGGCTCGACGCCCACCTCGCGTACGAGTCCGAAGCGACGGTGGCCCGGATCTACACGATCCCGCTGCTGCCGGTGCTCCTGCAGACCCCGGACTACGCCCGCGCCCAGTACTCGACGCACGAACCGTGGTGGTCGGCCGAAGAGGTCGACCGGCTCGTCGACCTGCGCGAGCACCGCGAGCACGTCCTCGCCGAGCGTGAGGACATGGAGCCGCTGCGGCTGGTCGCGGTGACCCACGAGTCGACCCTGCGGCAGTTCGTCGGCTCCAGCGAGATCATGCGCGCCCAGCTGGACCACCTGGTCGAACGGTCGGCCGCGCCGAACATCGAGCTGCGCGTCTTTCCCTTCGCCCATCCCCCGCTGTTCTCGATGAGCTGCATGTACGCCTACTTCGGGGCTACCACGACGCCCTGGTGGCCGCGTCACTGGAGCCCGACGAGAGCCGCGCACTGATCCGCGAAGTTCAGACGACGCAGTTCGGGTGACGTTTCACCAGGTGAAGCAGCCGCGCACCGAGGCGTGACGCCACGATGACGCTCAGCAAGGCAGCCAGCGCACCTCGACCGGCTGGTAGGCGACGATCGTCGCCAGGCGGTCCGGGAACACCGGGACGCGCTCGACCAGCCGGGTGCGGCGGACCACCCGGTCGACGCCGGTGCCGGGCGGTGCGACGAGGCACCCCGGCAGGCCCCGGTCGCGGCAGCGGTCGAACGCCTCGAGCAGGCCGCGGACGCCGCCGTCGGAGAGGAAGTCCAGCCGGCCGAGGTCGATGACCAGGAGCCGGGGCCACGGCAGTTCGCACACGGCGGTCTCGAGCACCGTCGCCCAGCGCAGCAGCGTCGTGATTGCCGGCTCACCGCGCATCTCGACGACCAGCACGCCACCGGAGCGTTCCGAGGCGATGTCGTCGCGCATCGCGCCTCCCGGGAGTCATCCCGTCCCGGGACCATCGTCCCACGTCACGTCAGGCTTCCGTAACACCCGCGTGGAATCATCGGGGGTCCGGGACAGTTGTAACGGTCGGTAGCACCGCACGAGAAGAAGGAGTGACGCCGTGACCACGTCAACCGAAAGGGCCGTCCTGGCCGGCGGCTGCTTCTGGGGCATGCAGGAGCTGTTCCGCCGTCAGCCCGGGGTGGTCTCGACCCGGGTCGGTTACAGCGGCGGCGACGTCCCCAACGCCACATACCGCAACCACGGCACGCACGCCGAGGCCATCGAGGTGATCTACGACCCCGCGCAGACCACGTTCCGCGACCTGCTCGAGTTCTTCTTCCAGGTGCACGACCCGACGACGAAGAACCGCCAGGGCAACGACATCGGCCTGAGCTACCGCTCGGCGATCTTCTTCGAGAACGACGAGCAGAAGCGGGTCGCCGAGGACACGATCGCCGACGTCGACGCATCGGGGCTGTGGCCGGGCAAGGTCGTCACCGAGGTCGCCCCGGTGGGTGACTTCTGGGAGGCCGAGCCGGAGCACCAGGACTACCTGCAGCGCATCCCGAACGGGTACACGTGCCACTTCGTGCGCCCGGGCTGGAAGCTCCCGAAGCGCGAGAAGACCGCCTGACCCTCAGTACCCCGAAGGCCCCTTCGCCACCCCGGCGAAGGGGCCTTCGTCGTCTCGGACGCAGGAAAGATCGCCCGAACGGCGGTGATCTTCCTTCAGTACACAGTGGACAGTGAACACCCGGAATCCCAATAGCGTTGAATGTCCTATTTGGGATGTATTGCGACATGCCGATAAGACTCCTACGTTCGTCGCTTGTTCACGAGCCTTCCACCCCGGATGCTGATTTCCGCTAAGCCGCACCATTTTTCCCCGTCGTCCCCGTTCTCGGCCCGGCTCGACCCCGGGCCGGTTCGCCCTGCCCGGAGGAGATCCTTCGATGCAACTGAGACGTCCATTCGTCTTGGCCGCGAGCGGCGCCCTCATCGCCGCGGTGTGCACGACCACCACCGCCCAGGCCCAGCCCACCACCCCGAACGCCGTCCCCGACGCCCAGACCCTGGCCGTGTCGGCGGCGGCCGGGCTCGTGGCGAGCCGGCCCGCCGCGCTGCACGCGAGCGCGGACGACGTTTTCGTGGCCCAGAAGGCGATTTCCGCCACCAACGGGCTGAAGTACATCCCCTACGAGCGCAGCTACAAGGGCCTGGCCGTGGTGGGTGGCGACTTCGTCGTCGCGACCGACTCGACGGGCCAGGTGCTCGGCACCTCCGTCGCGCAGGACCAGACCATCAACCTGGCCACCACCACGGCGAAGGTCTCGAAGGACGCGGCCGAGGCGACCGCCCGGCAGCAGCTGTCCGCGGTGGACAGCGTCAGCCCCGCGCAGCAGGTCGTCTACGCGCTCGGCACGCCGACGCTGGCGTGGAAGAGCACGGTCGTCGGCCGGGACGCCGAAGGCCCGAGCCGGCTCGACGTCATCGTCGACGCCGCCACCGGGAAGGTGCTCAAGACCCAGGAGCACGTCCTCAACGGCGACGGCACCAGCGCGTGGAACGGCCCGAACCCGGTGCACCTCGACACCACGCACTCGGGCAGCACGTACTCGCTGAAGGACCCGACGATCACCAACACGTCCTGCCAGGACGCGGCCAACAACACCACCTTCAGCGGACCGGACGACCTCTGGGGCAACGGCACCGCCAGCAACCGCGAAACCGGCTGCGTCGACGCGCTGTTCGCCGCCCAAACCGAGAACAAGATGCTCTCGCAGTGGCTGGGCCGCAACGGCTTCGACGGCAACGGCGGCGGCTGGCCGATCCGCGTCGGCCTCAACGACCAGAACGCCTACTACGACGGCAGCCAGGTCCAGATCGGCAAGAACACCGCCGGCGGCTGGATCGGCTCGATCGACGTCGTCGCGCACGAGCACGGCCACGGCATCGACGACCACACCCCGGGCGGCATCTCGGGCGCGGGCACCCAGGAGTTCGTCGCGGACGTCTTCGGCGCCTCGACCGAGTGGTTCGCGAACGAGCCCGCTCCCTACGACAAGCCGGACTTCCTCGTCGGCGAGCAGGTCAACCTGGTCGGCTCCGGCCCGATCCGCAACATGTACAACCCGTCGGCGCTGGGCGACAAGAACTGCTACGACAGCAGTGTCCCCAACGGTGAGGTGCACGCGGCCGCCGGCCCCGGCAACCACTGGTTCTACCTGCTGGCCGAGGGCACGAACCCGACCAACGGCCAGCCGACCAGCACCACGTGCAACAACTCCACCATCACCGGCCTCGGCGTCCAGACCGCGGTGAAGATCTTCTACAACGCGATGCTGCTCAAGACCTCCAGCAGCTCGTACCTCAAGTACCGCACCTGGACCCTGACCGCGGCGAAGAACCTGTTCCCGGGCAGCTGCACCGAGTTCAACACCGTCAAGGCGGCGTGGGACGCGATCAGCGTGCCGGCGCAGTCGGCCGACCCGACCTGCTCGGCGACCGGCACGGTCACCGTTTCGAACCCGGGCAACCAGTCGACCGTGACCGGCGCTTCGGTCAACCTGCCGCTGTCGGCTTCCGGCGGCACCGCGCCGTACACCTGGTCGGCCTCGGGCCTGCCGGCCGGCCTCTCGATCAACGCCTCCACCGGCACGATCTCGGGCACCGCAACCACCGCGGGCACCTCGAACGTCACGGTGACGGCGAAGGACGCGGCCGGCAAGACCGGCACGGCGTCGTTCACCTGGACCGTCGGCACCACCGGCGGCTGCTCCGGCCAGAAGATCGCCAACGGCGGCTTCGAGTCGGGTGCTTCCAGCTGGACCGGCGACACCGGCGCGATCGGCCAGTGGGCGTCCTCGGGTGAGGCGGCGCACGGCGGCACGTACAGCGCCTACCTCGACGGCTACGGCTCGACCCACACCGAAGCCGTCGCCCAGTCGGTGAGCATCCCGGCGGGCTGCCACGCCAGCCTGACGTTCTACCTGCACATCGACACGGCGGAGACCACCACCACGACCGCCTACGACAAGCTGACCGTCACCAACGGCAGCACGACGCTGGGCAGCTACTCCAACCTGAACAAGGGCACCGGGTACACGCTCAAGACGATCGACGTCTCGTCGGCCGCCGGTGGCACCCTGGCGCTGAAGTTCAGCGGCACCGAAGACAGCTCGCTGCAGACCTCGTTCGTCATCGACGACGTGGCCGTGACCCTGAGCTGAAGCTGAACCACTGATCCGAAGCGGGGAGACCACGCGGTCTCCCCGCTTCGGCGTTTCCGGAGCAGAATCGGCGGATGGACACCGAAGAGCTGCGCGCGACACAGGCACCGCTGAAGGACAAGTACCGCGAGCAGCCGGAGAGCGCGCTCGTCACGCTGCACGCCGACGCCGAACTGGACGGCCTGGGCATCTCCTGCAAGGTCGAAACCGGCCGCGCGGTCGTCGAGGCCGGCCTGCACCCGGCCACCGGCGGCGACGGCACCCTCGCCTGCTCGGGGGACATGCTGCTCGAAGCGCTCGCCGCCTGCGCGGGGGTGACATTGCGGGCCGTCGCGACGTCGCTCGGGCTCGCCGTCCGCGGCGGGCGCGTCCGGGCCGAGGGCGACCTCGACTTCCGCGGCACGCTGGCCGTCGCCAAGGACGCGCCGGTGGGCTTCCGCGCCATCCGGCTGTCGTTCGACCTGGACACCGACGCTTCCGAAGAGCAGCTCGTCACGCTGAAGAAGCTGACCGAGCGCTACTGCGTCGTGTTCCAGACGCTGCGGACGCCGCCGGAGTTCGCCGTCACGCTGTCCGCGAACCAGGGATAAACCCGGAGGACAAATCGGGCAGCTTGGCCTAGCTTGTCGGGGTCACCTGAAGGGGGAGCCGACATGCCACAGCCGGAGCCGGACACCGCCGTCCGGGTACGCGGGCTCGTGAAGACCTACGGTTCGACGCGCGCGCTCGACGGTGTCGACCTCGACATCCCGGCCGGGCAGGTGCTCGGCCTGCTCGGCCCGAACGGCGCCGGGAAGACCACCACCGTGCGCATCCTGACCACGCTGCTGCGCCCGGACTCCGGGTCGGCGCACGTGGCCGGGTACGACGTGCTGGCCGAGCCGGACGAGGTGCGGCAGCGGATCGGGCTGTCCGGCCAGTACGCGGCCGTCGACGAGAACCTCACCGGCTTCGAGAACCTCTACATGGTCGGGCGGCTCTACGGCCGCAAGAAGGCCGCGGCCCGCTCGCGGGCCCGCGAGCTGCTCAGCCGGTTCCGGCTCGAGGAGGCCGCCGACCGGCCGGCGAAGGGCTACTCCGGTGGCATGCGCCGCCGGCTCGACCTGGCCGGTGCGCTGGTCGCGGAGCCGACCGTCGTCGTGCTGGACGAGCCGACCACCGGCCTCGACCCGGGCGGGCGGCTCGACACCTGGGAGGTCATCAAAGAGCTCGTGGCCGACGGCACGACCGTCCTGCTGACCACGCAGTACCTCGAAGAGGCCGACCACCTCGCCGACTCCATCGTGGTGATCGACCACGGCCGGGTGATCGCGCGCGGCACCGCGGACGAGCTCAAGGCCCAGATCGGCGGTGAGCGCCTGGAGCTGGTCGTCGCGTCGGCCGAGGACCTGCCGGCGACGCTGGACGTCCTGCGCGAGGTGGGCACCGGCGAGCCGTCCGGCGACGGTCACACGCGGCGGGCCGAGATCCTCGTCGACACCGGGCCGAAGGCGCTGATCGAGGCGTTGCGGCGGCTCGACTCCCACGGCATCACGGTCCAGGACGTCGGCCTGCACCGCCCGACCCTGGACGACGTCTTCCTGTCCCTGACCGGCCACGGTGCTTCGGCTGAGGAGGCCGCGAAGTGAACGCGCTCGCCAAAAGCATCTCCGACGGCGGCATCGTCACGTGGCGCAACCTGGTGAACGTCCGCCGCAACCCCGACTGGCTGATGGCCGCGACGCTGCAGCCGATCATGTTCGTCCTGCTGTTCGCCTACGTCTTCGGCAACGCGATCGGCGGCGAAGCGGGCGGGGCGGCGTACCGCGAGTTCCTGATCGCCGGGATCTTCGCCCAGACGGTGGCGTTCAACTCGGCGTTCACGGTCATCGGCTTCGCCAACGACCTGCAGAAGGGCATCATCGACCGGTTCCGCTCGCTGCCGATGTCCCGCATCGCGGTGGTCCTCGGCCGCACGACGTCGGACCTGGTCGTGAGCGTGGTGGCGCTGGTCGTGATGTCCCTGTGCGGGCTGCTGGTGGGCTGGCGCATCCGCGGCAGCTTCTGGGACGCGCTGCTGGGCTACCTGGTGATGCTGATGTTCGCGTGGGCCCTGTCCTGGGTCGGCGCGCTGATCGGCCTGGCGGCGCGCAGCGTCGAGGTGGCGCAGAGCGCGGGGCTGATCTGGATGTTCCCGCTGAGCTTCATCTCCTCGGCGTTCGTCCCGACGGACACGCTCCCGGCGTTCCTGAAGGCGATCGCGGACTGGAACCCGTTCACGGCGGTGATCAACGCGACGCGCGACCTGTTCGGCAACCGGTTCGGCGCCCCGCCGACGGGCTGGCCTGCGGAGAACGCGGCGCTGTACGCGATCCTGTGCTGCTTGGCGATCATCGCGATCTTCGCCCCGCTGGCGACGGCCCGGTACCGCCGGGTGGCGAGCAAGTAGGACGGTCGCCACCCAACGCAGTGAATGACTCGTTCCTGGCGTCTGACGCCAGGAATGAGTCATTCACTGCACCCGGCCGTGTCAGTCCTCTTCGGACAGCTCCACGATCGGGATGACCCGCTTGGCTTGCCGAGCCTTGGCCTGGTGATCGGCGAGGAACGGGTAGTGCTTCTCCAGTTCGGTCCACATCCGCACGTAGTCCGCGCCCAGCAGGGGCAACGCCTCCGCCTCGAACTCGCGGCCGTCGACCTCCACTTTCACCCGCGGATCCTCCGCGAGGTTCAGGTACCAGTCCGGGTGCTTCGGCGCCCCGATGTTCGACGCCACCACCAGCAGCCGGTCGCCGTCGCGGTGGTACATCATCGGGACCGTGCGCGGCTCGCCCGAGCGGCGGCCCGTCGTCGTGAGCAGCACCAGCCGCTCGCGGTGCATGCCCTCGACCTCGCCGCCCGCGCGGAACTGCTCGATCACGCGGCGGTTCGTCGCCCGCACGTCGGCGGTGTCCACCGTCACTGGTCGTAGTAGCGGGTCGGCGGGGGCTGCTGCTGCGGGTACTGCCGGGTCGGCGGCGGCGCCGCGCTCTGCTGGGTGCGCCGCCGGTGCAGCGTGCGGGCGCTGGCCGCCATGCTGTTCACCACCGCGGCGATGACCAGGCCGATCACCAGGTTGATCGCCGCCGTGGCGATCTTCGCGCTCGGCGCCACCGTCAGGGTCAGCGGCAGCACCACCGCGATCAGCGTGACCAGCACCATGATCCAGCCGAAGAACTGCGACGGCGCCGGGGTCGCGACGCTCAGCAGGTGCATCAGCCCGGTGGCGAGCAGGGCCACCGCGGCGGCGACCAGCGCGTACGTCGTGGTGCTCGCGTTGCCCCAGACGCCTTCGCCTTTTGGGGCGAGCACTTCGACCTCGAAGATCCCGCGTGCGACCAGCAGCCCGACGACCGCGAGCAGGGCCGCGACCACCGCCGTCGCCACGCCGCCCGCCCACAGGCGGCGCGCGTCGATCCCCGGGCGGACGTCCTGGGGCTGGTTCCCGTAGTAGTCGGACATCAGAGCCTTCCTGGGTCGGCTGCGCCTCTCCCGGCGATTGTCCCCCGTTTCGGCCCCGTCCGCGATTTGCGCTGGAGTGCACTCCAGCTCGTAGCGTCGGACCCATGACCACCGCACAGCACAAGATCGGCTCGGGCTTCGGCGCCACCACCACGGCCGCCGAAGCCGTCGCAGGCATCGACCTCACCGGGAAGCTCGCCGTCGTCACCGGCGGGTACTCCGGGATCGGCCTCGAAACCACCCGCGCGCTGACCGGCGCCGGCGCCCACGTCGTCGTCCCGGCCCGCCGCCGCGAGACCGCCGAGGAGGCGCTCGCCGGGATCGGGAACGTCGAGGTCGGCGAGCTGGACCTGGGCGACCTCGAGAGCGTCCGCGCGTTCGCCGACCGGTTCCTGGCGACCGGGCGGCGGATCGACCTGCTCATCGCCAACGCCGGCATCATGGCCTGCCCGGAGACCCGCGTCGGGCCGGGTTGGGAGGCCCAGTTCGCCACCAACCACCTCGGCCACTTCGCGCTGGTCAACCGGCTGTGGCCGGCGGTCGCCGAGGGTGCCCGCGTGGTCTCGCTGTCCTCGCGCGGCCACCACTACTCGCCGATCCGCTGGGACGACGTGCAGTTCGAGACCGGCTACGAGAAGTGGCAGGCCTACGGCCAGGCGAAGACGGCGAACGTGCTCTTCGCCGTCCACCTCGACCAGCTGGGCGCGGAGAAGGACGTCCACGCGTTCGCCCTGCACCCCGGCGGCATCATGACGCCGCTGCAGCGGCACCTGCCGCGGGAGGAAATGATCGAACGCGGCTGGATCGACGAGGCCGGGAACGTCCTGATGCAGTTCAAGACGCCCGAGCAGGGCGCCGCGACCACGGTCTGGGCCGCCACCTCGCCCCAGCTGGCCGGGCTCGGCGGGCTGTACCTGGAGGACTGCGACGTCGCCGAGCTCGCGCCGGAGGACGCCGAGGGCCTCGCGGCCTCGGGTGTCCGCCGGTACGCCGTCGACCGCGAGCAGGCCGCGCGCCTGTGGACGCTGTCGGCCCAGCTCACCGGCGTGGACGCGTTCGCGCGGCCCTGACTGTCACGCCGGCGGGCCCCCGGACGATACTTTCTTCGTGATCTTCCGACGTTTGCCGTCCACCGCGCCGGGGTACCTGGCGCCCGTGGCCGACGAAGCCGGGAGAACGGGGCGCCCGCCGACTGACGACGGGGCGGAGGTCACCCGTGGCCGTTACGCGATGGGGGAATTCACCATCACCCCGCGCAGCGCTCTCGACGACGAGCGGCCGCCGGGCCTGCTGGGCGGCCGCTACGAAGTCGGCAGGCTGATCGGCAGCGGCGGCACCGCCCGCGTCTACCGGGCCTACGACGTGCGGCTGACCCGCGAGGTCGCCGTCAAGATCTACGACCGCGACGCGGTGGCGCTCGACCAGCGGCGCCGGCTGCGCGAGATGACCATCCAGGGCAGCATCAGCCACCCGGGCGTGGTGGCGCTGCTGGACAGCGGCACCGAGAACGGCCGGACGTACCTGGTGATGCAGCTCGTCGAGGGCGAGAACCTCGCCGAGCGCCTGCTGGGCGGCCCGATGCCGGCCGCGGACGTGACGGCGCTGGCCGACGGGCTCGCCGAGGCACTGGCGCACGTCCACGCGCAGCGGATCGTGCACCGCGACCTGAAGCCGGCCAACGTGTTCCTGTCCGCGGACGGTCCGCTGATCGGCGACTTCGGCATCGCCCACGCCCTCGACACCACCCACATCACGGGCACCGGCCTGATCCCGGGCACGGCGGCGTACCTGGCGCCGGAACAGGTGTCGGGCGAGCCGGCCGGCCCGCCGGCGGACGTGTACGCGCTGGGCTTGATCCTGCTGGAATGCCTGACGGGCCAACGGGAATACCCGGGCACGATGGTCGAGGCGGCCATGGCCCGGCTGACGAGACCGCCGCGGATCCCGGACGACGCACCGGCGACGCTGGCGTACACGCTGCGCCGGATGACGCAGCGCGAACCCGCCGACCGGCCGACGGCCGCGAAGGTCCTGGACATGCTGCACGCGCCGCCGCCGACGTTGCCGTGGAGCAGAACGCAGCGCAGTCCGCGCTGGCGCCGCCGCGCGGTACCGGTGGCGGGCGCCGCGGGCGGCGACTTGGCAACGGCTGCCGGTTCAGCGGGGCACGCGAGCGCCCTCGGCCCGGCCGGCGACCCGGCGTCGGTTCCGGGACGCGCGACCACCCTCGGCCCGGCCGGCGACCCGGCGTCGGTTCCGGGGCACGCGAGCGCCCTCGGCCCGGCCGACGACGACCTGGCCTCGGGTCCCGGTTCCGCGGGGCACGCCCCCGGCCCGGCTCCCGCGGCGGGCGACGCCCCGGCAACGGTCGCCGGTTCCGCGCAGCACGACACGACCGCCATCAGCCCGGCTCGCGACGCGCTGGTCCCGGCCGCGGGAGTCGGCGCGACCCTGGTTCCCAGCCCCACCCGCCGAGGCGAAGCCGTCGCTTCTTCCCCGGCCGAGAACCCGAACCGCCGCCGGTGGGCCACCGTCGCAGGGCTGACGGCCGCCGCCGTGGCCGCCGCGGCCGCCATGGTGCTGTTCGAGCAGGGAAGCGGGACCGGTTCACCCGCTCAGCCCGCGGTGAACCCGCCCGCCGCTTCCGCCACGCCCGCGTCGTCCACCCCGCTCGCCGACTCCGGCACCGCGCCGCACTCCGGCTCCGGTTCGCGGCCGAGCACCGGTGGGCCGGAGCCGCTCGAACCCGCCGCCGTCACCCACGAGAACCCGGCCACGACCGGGCAGCCGCCCGCCGCCGAGCCGCCGACCCCGGCCGGGGACCCGGCGAAGCAGGGCAAGCCCCCGAAGACCGACCCGCCCGGCAAGACCAAGGGCAAGGGTCCCGGCCACGACTCCTGAGCGGGACCTCCGGCGCGCGAATCCGGGCCGAACGGCCCTAGTGCGGAAAACGGCCGGGAATGGCGGGTAATTCGATTTCGTGAATGGGGACTCGAACCAATAACGACAGGTAACCGGCGGCCGGTCCGGCCCGACTGACTCCACGGTGCCGCCGCCGGGAATCCCCTCCCGGCTGGTTCGACGAACATTCCCGGAGGTCTGGATGAGTGTCCACGCTGCCCTCGCGCGGCCGGTTTTCCGCACACCGAGCGGCCGGCACGCCAAGCCCCGTCCCGCGTGGCCGCGGGTCGCCGGGCGGGCAGTCTTCCTGCTCTCCGCCCTGTTCTGCGTCGCCGCGGTGGCCGGCTTCGGGTGGCCGCCCGTGCTGCTGGTGGTGCCCGCCGCCGCAGTGGTGCTGCTCGTCGCGACCGTGGCGAAACTGCGGGCCGCGAGCCGGAAGATCGACACGATCTTCGCCGAAGAACTGTCGGAGGAGTCCGCGGATCCGGTCGATCAAGCGAGCGCGTAGCTCGCGATACTCGTCCCATGGAGTTCTTCTGCTACCACCGCGACCGCCCGGGGTCCTCGGCGCTGCGGCAGCGAACGCTGGAGGCGCACTGGTCCTACATGGACAGGTACGCAGACCGGATGATCGCCCGCGGCCCCACCTCGGACCGCGACGGCACCCCCACCGGCAGCGTGCACGTCCTCGACCTGCCGGACCCGGCCGCCGCCCGTGCGTTCGCCTTCGACGAGCCCACCTACCAGGCCGGCGGCTACCGGGACGTCCTGCTGCGCCGGTGGCGCAACACCCTCGGGACCACCATGTGGGACTCCCCCGGCGAGCCGTCGGGCTACCTGGTCCTCGGCCTCGCCGAAGGCCCGCCCGCCGACGTCGGACGCCCGGACGGGCACGACCTGATCGCCTACGGACCGCTCCTCTCCGACGACGGCGCCACCTGGCTCGGCACGGCCGCGCTGACCAGGGCGGCCACCCCCGGGGCGGCCCGCAGCCTCCTCACGCAAGACCGCTACGCCACCATCGAGGTTCACTCCTGGCGGTTCGGCGGACGGGTCACCGCAAGTCCAGCCACATGATGCGCAGCCCGACGTCGCCCGCGGACGGGTGGCGGAACGCGCCGGGCGCCGTTCCGAGCGTCACGAACCCCAGGCTCTCGTACAGGCGGATCGCGGCCACGTTCACCTCGACCACCGCGTTGAACTGGATGGCCGCGAACCCGCTCCGCCGGGCCCAGCCGATCATGTCCGTCGTCAGCGCCCGCCCGACTCCCGTGCCCCGCGCCTCCTTCGCGACCATCAGGCTGCCGGACGCCACGTGACTGCCGGGTCCCGGCCGGTTGGCGTACATGTTGGCCGTCCCGGTCACGCGGTCGCCGTCGAGGGCGACGACCACCCGGGCCGGTGGATCGCGCAGCCACGTCTGCCGCGCCTCGCGCTCGGTCATCGCCGGGTCGTAGGGGAACGTCCGCTGCTCGGTGACGACGTCGTGGATGATCGGCCAGATCGCGGGCCAGTCGTCGCCGCGGGCTTCGCGGATCACCGGGTCGCCGCCGCGAGGATCTCCGTGGCCGGGAAGCCTGCCGCGCAGCCGGTGCAGCGCGCGGTGCGCATGCTGCCGCGGATCCGGTCGATGAGCTTGCCGTCCATGGTGCCGAAGGCTAACGGCACCGCGACCCCCGCACGACCGGATTACCGCTGCAGCCGCAACGCCAGTGCCGGGCACGCCGCGGCCGCGCGCCGGGCCTCGGTCGCCAGTGCCGCCGGCACCGCGCCCGGCGCCACCACCGGAAAGCCCCACTCGTCGAGGCGCACCAGCTCCGGCAGCAGGTCCGCGCACAAGCCGTGCGCGCGACACCCGATCGGGTCCACCGTCACCTTCATGCCACACCCACCGGGACCCGGCACCGGCCGTCGGCCTGGTGCGCGCGGACGTCGGCGTCGAACACCTGCAGCGCGCTCGCCGCGAGCCGGGCCGCGCCGTCCGGGTGGGCGCACGCGCCCCGGCCGGTGAGCAGCGGGAGGCGGCGGGCCAGCCGGGCCGTCGCCGGACCGCCGTCGAGCAGCTCCGCGAAGTCGGCCGCGATCGACGGCAGGCCGAACGTGCACGGGCCGCACTGCCGGGCCGACTCGGCCGCCAGGAACGCCAGCACCTTCGCCGTGTACTCCAGCCCGCAGTCGCGCGCCGGGAGCGCGTAGACCGTCGCGATCCCGGTCAGGCCACCGCCGAGGTCCGCTGTCCACGTTCCGCCGGCGAGCACCGCCTGCACCGGCTCCGCTTCGCCGCCCGCCGCGGCCAGCACGCCGGCCAGTGACGTCCCCGCGGCCACCTCGACGACGCCGGGCCGCCGGACCGCGCCGGTCACCGTGACCAGTTCGGTCCGGGACGCGCGGTAGTGGTGCGGGCCCAGGAGAACCACCGACGCCAGCTGCGCCAGGGTCTCCACATTGGACACCAGGGTCGGCCGCCCGCGCACGCCGCGTTCGGCGGGCCGGGGCCGCTTGCCCAGCGGCCGCGCGTCACCCGACGTCAGGTACCGGACGAGCGCGGTCTCCTCGCTGGCGACGTACCGGCGCGGCACCTCCGCGACCCGCACCGGCACCCGGTCTTCGCGCTCGGCGAGCGCGGCGGCCACACTCGGCAGCGCCGGGCTGCCCGCGTGCACGCAGAGGACGGCCTCGGCGGCACCGATCGCGTGCGCGGCGAGCTGCAGGCCGTCGAGCACGAGGTGCGGCGAAAGCGTCAGCAGGACACCGTCTTTCCGGCTGAGCGGGTCGCCTTCACACCCGTTCGCGACGACGATCGAGCGGTTCGAGCGGGCCGCGCGCAGCTTCACCGCCGTCGGGAAGCCGCCTCCGCCGCGGCCGCGCAGGTCCGCCGCTTCGACGGCGGCGATCAGCCGGTCGCGGCCGTCGTCGCCGTGGTAGGCGACCCACGGCACGACGCCGTTGCGACGCCGGTGGCCGGCCAGGTCGAGCCGGTGCGGGGGCAGGATGCTCATCGGAGGCCTCCCAGGGCAGCGAACTTGCGGGCGCGGGTGGCGCGGTAGCCGGCGGAACCGAGCACGGCCAGCACGCAGAGGACGTCGAGCGCGACGATCCAGCCGAAGGCGGCGTCGTTTTCGGCCATGCCGAACCCGTGCACCAGCGCGACCGGCCAGCACAGGTAGGCCAGCCAGTGCACTGCCCGCCAAGCCCGCGCGGGGAGGCGGGTGCGCACGAGACTGGTGACGACGATCGCGATCAGCAGGTCGATCGCGACGGCGCCGAGCCCGACCCACAGCGGCTGGTAACCGGCGCCGAACGGGACGACGACGTCGAGCCAGCCGAGCGGGACGTACCCGTCGAGGATCGCCGACGCGATGTGCGCGGCGAGGAAGGCCAGGCTGGTCAGCGCGAGGTTCCGGTGCACGGCGGCGACGGCGAACCGGGGCCACTCGCGCGTGGCGAACCGGCCGGCGCCGAGCGCGCCGAGGACGACCACGCCGGTGAAGAGCACCAGCGAGACGAGCCCGCTCGCGCGGCTGAAGTACCACACGGCGGAGCTCATGCCGCCTGCCGTTCCGCGGGCCAGCCGGGCGTGGTGACGACGTCGCCATCGACGCCGACGAGTCGCGCGGGGAGGTGCCTTCGCTCGAGCCAGCCGGGTGCGTCCGCGCCGAGGACGATCGCCGCCGTGCTCGCGGTGTTGGCGTCCACAGTGGACTTGGCGGCGACGGTGACGGTGCGCCAGCGCGCGGCGGCGACGTCGCCGGTGCGCGGATCGACGATGTGGTGCACGGTCCGGCCGCGGTGCCGCCAGCGCCGCCGGACGGTGCCGGAGGTCGCGAGCGCGCCGTCACGGTGGAGGGCGACGGTGGTGTCCGGCCGGGCGACGGCCTCGGTGTGGTCGTCGCCGAGCGCGATCTGCCAGCCGCCGTCGGGAGCAGGCCCGGCGGCGCGCAGATCGCCGCCCAGGTTCACCAGGACGCCGCAGCCGACGGTGCCGTGGATCCGCCGGGCGGCCCGGTCCGCGGCAAGGGCCTTGGCGGTCGCGCCGAGGTCGAGGTGGACACCCCGCGGGAGGACGACGAGCCGCTGGGCGGGATCGAAGAGAACCCGGTGCCAGCCGGGCGCGGGATCCGTTGCGGTGTCCCGATCATCGGCACCGCCGAGGTCGTCCGCGTTCCGATCACCGGCAACGAAAGCGAAATCACAGTCGTACCCCAGCGCGCACACCGCCGTCCCGACCGTCGGGTCGACCAACCCGTCCGTCAGCCGGGCCGCCCGCAACGCCACCCCCAGCGCCTCCGCCAGCAACGGCCCCACCCGGACCTGCCGCCCGGCCGCCTCGTGCAGCCGGGAGATCTCCGAGTCGGACCGGAACCGGCTACAGGCCGCGTCGATCGCCGCCAGCTCCTCGCGCAGGACCGCGAGCGCCTCCCCCAGCCGGGTGGGATCCGTGACGACCAGCTCGGCCGTCGTGCCAGGGCCGGGAACGCCGTGGTCACGACGCACCCGAGCCGGTGTGCGCGTGCCCGGATCCGCTGCTCAAGCCGCTGTCCGGCGCCTGCAAGCCGTCCGAGGAGCCGGCCGGGTCGGTGGCCGTCGAATCCGAGGTGGAGGTGGTGGCCGAAGCGGTCGAGAGGCCGAAGCCGATGGCGCCGACCGCGGCCGCGCCCAGTACCGCGGCGGCCGCCGCGGCCAGTGCGGCCTTGCGGCGTCCGTGCTCGCGGCGGGCGGGTCCGGCCGGGGTGGTGGGTTCCATGGCACCGAGTGTCGGCGCCGTTCCTTTGAACGAGCTGGGAACGACCTGTCAAAGCCCTGGCGCCCCGACCAAAGGAGGTTGACACCGGAAAGCCATTCACCCACTCTTTCCGTTGTCCGCCGGAGGTTTCCCGGTGTTCACCGACCGGACCACAGCACCTCACGAACCGGCCCCCTGCCGCGGGCACCATGAGGCGCCCACCCCCTCAGTGCTGGAGGACCCATGATCCGCAAGCGGATCTTCGCCGCCTTCGCCGCGGCCACCCTGGTCACCGCCGGTGCGGTCACCGCGGCCGTCGCCACCGGACCGGACGAACCCGCCGTCCGGCCGACCGCCGCGGCCGTGCCGGCGTTCGACCACATCGTCCTGGTGATGTTCGAGAACAAGAAGTACTCCTCGATCAACGGCAGCTCCAGCGCGCCCTACTTCAACACCCTCGCCTCGCAGAGCGCGAAGTTCACGAGCTCCTACGCGATCACCCACCCGAGCCAGCCCAACTACGTCGCCCTCTTCTCCGGCGCGACGCAGGGCGTCACCGACGACAGCTGCCCGGCCGACCTCGGCGCGAAGGCCAACCTCGGCCGTCAGCTGCTCGACGCGGGCAAGACCTTCAAGGGCTACTCCGAAGCCATGCCCTCGGACGGCTACACCGGCTGCTCCAGCGGCACCTACCGGCGCAAGCACAACAGCTGGGTCGACTTCTCCAACGTCCCGGCCGCGAGCAACGTGCGGTTCTCGAGCTTCCCGTCCGACTTCACCCAGCTGCCGACCGTTTCCTTCGTCACGCCCGACATGTGCAACGACATGCACGACTGCAGCATCGGCACCGGCGACACCTGGCTGAAGAAGAACCTCGACGCCTACGCCCAGTGGGCCAAGACGCACAACAGCCTGCTGATCACGACCTTCGACGAGGACAGCAACACGTCGGTCAACCAGATCTTCACCAGCTTCACCGGCGCGCACGTCAAGGTCGGCAGCTACAGCGAAACGATCAACCACTACACCGTGCTGCGCACCATCGAGGCGTCCTACGGCCTGCCCGGCATCGGCAACGCCGCGAGCAAGTCGCCGATCCTCGACGTCTGGCAGTAACCGCGTGTACCTGTCCACCATCGGCCGCCGAGAGCATGCTGGGACGGTGTCCCGGCGCAAGCTCTCGGCGGTCGGCGCGAACGTCTTCGCGCTGGGCGCCGTCAGCCTGGTCACCGACGTCTCCTCGGAGATGGTCACCGCGGTCCTGCCCGTGTACCTCGTCCTCGGGCTGCACCTGAGCCCGGCCGCGTACGGCCTGGTCGACGGCCTCTACACCGGCGCGACGGCGTTGCTGCGGATCGTCGGCGGGTACGTCGCCGACCGGATCCGGCGGCGCAAGGTCGTGGCCGGCGCCGGCTACGCGCTGTCCGCGGTGGCGAAGCTCGGCCTGCTCGCCGCGGGGGCGTCGGCGGTCGCGATCGGCGCGGTGATCACCCTCGACCGCACGGGCAAGGGCCTGCGGACCGCGCCGCGTGACGCCCTGATCACCTTGTCGGCGCCCGAACCGCTGCTCGGGCGCGCTTTCGGCGTGCACCGCGCGATGGACAGCGTGGGCGCGTTCGCCGGGCCGCTGGTCGCGCTCGCCGTGCTGGCCGCCGTGGGGGCCACCGATCCCGAGGCGTTCGACGCCGTGTTCGTCGTCAGCTTCTGCATCGCCGCGATCGGGGTGCTGCTGCTGGTGCTGTTCGTCCGCGACCGCCGGACGCCGAAAGCGGCCGCGACGCCGGTTTCGCCGCGGGCGGCGGCCGCGTTGCTGCGTGGCAGCGGCGTGCGGCGGCTGCTGGTGGCCGCCTGCGTGCTCGGGCTGGCCACGGTCGGCGACGGGTTCGTCTACCTGCTGCTGCAGCACAAGGAGGACATCGCCACCGGCTGGTTCCCGCTGCTCGCGGTCGGCACGAACCTCGGCTACCTGCTGCTCGCCGCGCCGCTGGGCGCGCTCGCCGACCGGATCGGGCGGCTGCCGGTGGTGCTCGGCGGGTACGGCGCCCTCGCGCTGGTCTACCTGCTGCTCGCCGGGCCGGTGTCCGGCTGGCCGCTGATCGTGCTCTCGCTGGCGTTGTACGGCGCGTTCTACGCGGCGACCGACGGCGTGCTCATGGCCCTGGCCGGCCCGCTGCTGCCGGAATCGCTGCGCACCACCGGGATCTCGCTCGTCCAGACCGCGCAGGCGCTCGCCTACTTCACCTCGTCCGTCCTGTTCGGACTCGCCTGGCAGTTCTGGGGTGCGGACCTCGCGATCGCCGTCGCCGCGGGTGGCGCGGTGGTCGCGATCGCCGTGACGTTCACCGTGCTGCGGAAGGCGACGGCGTGAAGACCCGGATCCTCATCGCCGTCGTCGGCGTGCTCGTGCTGGCCGGGGCCGCGATCGCGTACGTCGGGTTCGCGAGCGCGCGCAGCCACGACGTCACCGCGACGGGCGCGGTCAGCCTCGCCCCCGGCCCGCGGCTGCTGTTCCGCAGCACCGCCGACGCCGACCGCGGGCACGTCGCCACGGTGTTCGCCGCCGACCCCGGCGGCCCGCGAACGGTGTCGCCGCTGTCGTGCGCGCGGGTGTACGCCGCCGGCGGCACCGGGCTCTGCCTGCGCCAGGACGGCGACCTGACCACCTACCAGCTGGCGGTACTCGACTCCGGCCTCGCCGTGCAGCGCGAGATCCCGCTGGTCGGGCTGCCGAACCGGGCGCGGGTCTCGGCGAGCGGCCGGATGCTCGCGTGGACGGTCTTCGTCACCGGCGACTCCTACAACGGCGGCATGTTCTCCACCCGCGCCGGCATCCTCGACACGGCGACCGGCGACCTCGCGGGCACGCTCGAGGACTACGCGGTCACCCTCGACGGCAAGCCGTACCAAGCCGCGGACCTCAACTTCTGGGGCGTGACGTTCACCGGCGACGACCGCCACTTCTACGCGACGATGTCGACGGCCGGCCGGCGTTACCTGGTCGCGGGCGACTTCACCGCGCACACGATCCGCACGCTGCGCGAGAACGTCGAATGCCCGTCGCTGTCCCCGGACGGTACCCGGGTGGCGTTCAAGTCCGCCGTGGACGGCGACCCGGCCCGCGGCTGGCGGCTGTCGGTACTGGACCTGGCGACGTCGAAGGTGACGCCGCTGGCGGAGACCCGCAGCGTCGACGACCAGCCCGCCTGGCTCGACGACCACACGATCGGTTACGGCCTCCCCCGCGGCCCGGGCCACGCGGACGTCTGGTCGGTCCCGGCGGACGGCTCGGGCGCGCCCCGGCTGCTGATCCCGGACGCCGAGTCGCCCGCCGCCCTGGAGCCGTGATCGCGGTACATCCCGGTCGCGGCTAGTCCAGTTTGCGCAGACCGTCGAGGATGCGGCGCATCAGGTCCGTGTCCGGGGGTGCGAACGCGAACCGCGGGGCCGGGAACCCGACGGTCACCGGGGCCGGTGGCGGGAGGATACCCGCCACCCGGCACGGCAGGCGGGTCCGGTCCGGTTCGCGGCGGGTCTGGGCCGGGATCGGCAGCGTCGGCAGGGCCACCGTGCCCGCGTCGGCCAGCTTCCGCGCGGCCACCTCGCGGCGGAGGCGCGACTGGATGCCGGCCACGGTGAAGTCCGGTTCCGGGTCGGGGACGGCCGGGGGACGCCCCGGCCGCCGGCGTTCCAGGCTGATCGCCCAGGCCGCCGCGGCGAGGGCAGGCAGCAGCAGCCCGGC
Organism: Amycolatopsis bullii; assembly: GCF_014654205.1. Taxonomy (GTDB): domain Bacteria; phylum Actinomycetota; class Actinomycetes; order Mycobacteriales; family Pseudonocardiaceae; genus Amycolatopsis; species Amycolatopsis plumensis. The sequence goes on along the minus strand of NZ_BNAW01000008.1, from coordinate 22,661 downwards.
GACGATCGCGAGGCCCGGCAGGTCGACGGCCATCAGGCGGCCCCGGGCACAGGTAGGAGCATGACGTTCACTTCCGGACGGACGGTTCTTCCGCAGCATGGCCGACACCTGGATATTCGACATCAACGAATTTCGCGAACCCCGAAGACCATCATGAATGACGGTCACCGCTCCCGCAAGCGGCCGAACGGGGTCGACCGTCCGGACGGTAAAACTGCAGCTCAGCGGGCATGCGCGGCGGGTACACCGCGCCCCTTACCCACTAATACGGCTGCTGGTTCGATCCGGTTCACCGCAATTTACGTCCATTCACGACTTCAGCGCCGGTCAGCTCAATGCGCACGACCGCGCCAGTTCCGCCGGGGTCGCTCCGGCCGGGCGGGCGATCGTCGCCGAGGCCGATGGCCGCGCGCCGTGCAGCCAGCCGGCGAGGGCGTCGAACGCCGTCCGGAAGCACGGGCCGAGGGGGCGCAGGCGGTCCGGGAAGGCGTCGACGAGCCCGTCGACGTGGTTGCCGCCCTCGATGCGGTAGTACCGGTGCAGTGCCCCGCGTCCCGAATCGCGGATCATCCGGTCGTAGACGTCGGAGTCGCGGGTGATCGGCAGGAGCGTGTCGAGCGTGCCGTGGAGGGTCAGCAGCGGCTTGCCGATCCGCCCGGTCAGCGAGATCCGCTCCACCGCCCGCGCCACCGACGGCGGCCGGGACGCGTACTCGTAGTCGGCGTCACAGGCGGGCGTTCCCGAAGCGCAGAACGGGGTGCCGGCCTCCAGAGAGCCGTCGAACGCCGGGTCGACCTCTTCGCGGTAGATCCGCTGGGTCAGGTCCCAGTAGACGCGGTAGTGGTAGTCCCACAAGAACTCCGACCCGGGTGCGAACCCGGCGTCCAAAATGGACTGGTGGGCGGCCTCCGACCCGGCCGCGTAGGCCGGATACGCCCGCAGCGCCGGCGGCAGGAACGTGAGCAGGTTCGGCCCGTCGGGCCGCCACAGCGTCCCCTCCCAGTCGACGCCGCCGTCGTAGAGCCACGGCCGGTTCTCCAGCTGCCACCGCACCAGGTACCCGCCGTTGGACAGCCCGGCGGCGAGGGTCTTCGTGACCGGGCGGCCGTAGTGCCGGGCCGCCGCGGACCGGGCGGCGAGGGTCAGCTGCGTGACGCGCGAATTCCACTCGGCCAGCGCGTCGCCCGGCCGGACGCCGTCGGTGAAGAAGGCCGCGCCGGTGTTGCCCTTGTCGGTCGCGGCGAACGCGTAGCCCTCCGCGAGCGCCTGGTCGCCGATCGCGCGGTCGTTCGCGTACTGGCGCCGGACGCCGGGCGAGCCGGAGACGACCAGGCCGCCGTTCCACCGGTCCGGCAGGCGCAGCACGAACTGGGCGTCGTGGTTCCAGCCGTGGTTGGTGTTCGCCGTCGAGGAGTCCGGGAAGTAGCCGTCGACCTGGACGCCGGGCACCACACCGAACGTGGGCAGCCCCGCCGACGTCAACCCGGCCCAGTCCGCCTCGACGGTGTGCCCGGACGCGAGCGTGCCGGTCGTCGTCAGGTCGTCGAGGCACGCGGCCACCGACAGCTGGGCGCCGGGCACCCGCACCGAGCAACCCCCGGCCGAAGCCGACGCCGGCACCGGCAGCGCCGCCGCGAGTGCACCCGCCAGAACCCAAGCCAGCCAACCCCGCACGGTCCACCTCCGGTCTCGACTGTCCCCAAGCCAAGCGCGTGCCGCGCCCGCGAGCCATCCCGCCGGTCACCATGATGCGGCGAGCCGTTGTGGTGGACGGCCACATGGTCTCGACCGCGAAGCCGTCTTAGCGTCGCTGAAACCCCTCTCAACGACGAGAAGGAACTCACATGCGCAAGCTCGCCTTCGCGGGACTCGCCGCGATCACCGCCGCCGTGCTCACCACCGTCGGGGTGGCGGCCGCCGACCCGCCGCCGTCGTCCCTGGTCCAGGTGCCCGATTTCGGCGCCAATCCCGGCAACCTGGCGATGTACACCTACACCCCCGCCGGGCTCGGGACCGGCCGTCCGGTGGTCGTCGCCCTGCACGGCTGCACGCAGAGCGCCGCGGACTACCACGCCCATTCCGGCTGGCCTGAGCTGGCCGACCGGTGGCGGTTCGAGATGGTGTTCCCGCAGACGTCGACGGCGAACAACTCGCTGAAGTGCTTCACCTGGTTCGACCCCGCCGACGACACGCGCGGGAAGGGCGAAGCGGCGTCGATCAAGTCCATGGTGGACAAGGCGGTCGCCGACCACGGCTCGGACCGCTCCCGGGTGTTCGTGACCGGCTTGTCGGCCGGCGGCGGGATGGCGGCCGACCTGCTCGCCGCCTACCCGGACGTCTTCGCCGGCGGCGGCATCGACGCCGGGCTGCCCGCGCAGTGCGCCACCAGCATCACCCAGGCCTCGAGCTGCCAGCAGAACGACCAGCGCCTGACACCGGCGCAGTGGGCGTCGAAGGTCAAGGCGCAGTACCCCGGCTACGGCGGGCCCTGGCCGCGGGTGGCGATCTGGCAGGGCACCGGCGACTACACCGTCTACCCGGTCAACGGAACCGAGCTGCGCGACCAGTGGACCGCGGTGCACGGCGTGTCCCAGACGCCGACGAGCACGCAGTCCCTGCCCGGCGGCACGACGCTGACGACGTACGCGGACAAGGTCCAGCTGTACTCGATCGCCGGGATGGGCCACGGCACCGCGGTCGACCCCGGAAGCGGCCCGACGCAGTGCGGCAGCACGGGCGCGTACTTCCTGGCCGGGATCTGCTCCAGTTACTACACGGGCGTGTTCTTCGGCCTGGACAACGGATCGGGCACCACCACCCCGCCGCCGACGACCAGCACCACGACGACCACCACCGCTCCGGCCGGCACTTGCGTGAGCGCCAGCAACTACGCCCACACCCAGGCGGGCCGCGCGCACCAGAGCGCCGGGCAGACGTACGCGAACGGTTCGAACCAGGCCATGGGATTGTGGAACACCTTCACCGTCCACGCGCTGAGGGAGACGTCTCCGGGCTACTGGGTCCTCGCCGACGGGCAGTGCTAGACGGGTAGAGCCAGAGGAAGCTCGGCCACGGCGTCATGAATGACTCATTCCTGGCCTCGGACGCCAGGAATGAGTCATTCACTGCGCCCCGGCGGCGTCAGCGCGGCGACGCGAGCCGGTGCAACCGCAGGGCCAGCTGGATTTCCAGGGCCCGGTCCGGCGCCTGCCAGTCCTCCCCCAGCAGCGACGCCACCCGTTCCAGCCGCTGCACGACCGTGTTCACGTGGACGTGCAGCACGTCCTTCGTGCGCGCCAGCTGCGAGCCGTTCGCGAAATACGCCCGCAGCGTCGCCACCAGCTCGGTGCCTCGGCGGGAGTCGTAGTCCAGCACCGGTCCGAGCGTCTGGCGGACGAACGCGTCGAGGTCCGCGCGGTCGCCGAGGAGCTGGCCGAGGAAACCGAGCCCGGCCATTGCCGCGCCTTCGCCCGTGCGGCCGAGCGCCAGCAACGCCCGGACGCAGCGCGCCGCCTCCGCGTGGGCGTCCGCGATCGCCGACGGGCCGCTCGCCGGGCCCGCCGCGCCCACCGTGACCGGGCGGCCGGTCGCGGAACCGAGGTCGGCCGCGACGCGGCGGGCCAGCTCGTCCGGGTCGCCGGTCGCGAGCAGCACGACTTCCTCCGCGTGCACCCCGACCAGCGTCGCGTGCCGGGCCGCCGCGCTCGCCACCCGACGGCGCGAGCCGCCGTCCGCGTGGGCGACCAGGACCGCGTGCGGGGCCGACAGGTCGATCCCGAGCCGTCGGCCGCGGGCCAGCAGCGCCCGCGGGTTGCGGTCGGGTGCGGTGAGCAGGTCGGTCAGCAGCTCGCCGCGGACCTCGTCTTCGGCGCGCACCACCGACCGCCGCAGCATCAGCAGCAACGCCGTCACGACGCCGGCGCGTTCGAACAGCCGCCGGTCGGGATCGCCGAGGCCCGCGCGACCGGCCAGCACCAGGCTGCCGAGGAGTTCCGGACCGGCCTGGACCGCGCACACCCAGTTGTCCTTTGTGGACACCGCCCGTCCGGTGGTGCGGGCCGCGGCGAGCGCGTCCGGGTCGAGCGGCACCGGGGCCGCCGAACTCGCCAGGAGCGTGCCGTCGGCGTCGTAGACCGTGAGGTCTCCGTGCAGCACGGCGGCGACCGCGTCGGCGACGTCCGGCAGGTCGCCCCCGCGCAGGACGAGGTCGGTCAGCCGGTCGTGGGCGTCCTCGGCGCGTTCCATCGTCGCGTTGGCCTCGTTGAGCTCCGCGACCGCGCGGCGGGTCTGGTCGAGCAGGTTCGCGCTGTCCAGGGCGATCGCCGCGTGGTCGGCCAGCGACGACAGCAGCGCCACCTCGTCCGCGGAGAACTCGCGGGTGGCCCGGTCGGACGCGAAGAGCACGCCGAGCACCTTCGGGCCGATCGCCAGCGGGACGCCGAGGATCGCGGTCAGGCCCTCGTCTTCGACGCCGGAGTCGATGTGCCGCGTGTGCTTGAACCGGTCGTCGTTGAAGTAGTCCGACGTCGCGTACGGCCGCGCGGTCTGCGCGACCAGCCCGCCCAGGCCCTCGCCCATCCCGAGCACGATCTGCTGGAACTCCGCCGACACCGAGCCGTCGCTGACCCGGATGTAGGTCTTGCCCTCGGCCTCGTTGTTGAGGCTGAGGTAGGAGACGTCGACGCCGAGCAGCGCCCGCGCCCGCCGGACGATCGAGCGCAGCACGGTGTCCGGATCGGACAGTGCGGCGAGCTCGCTCGCGGTCTCGAACAGCGCGGTGAGCTGGGCCTCGCGCCGCCGGTGCTCGGCCAGCGTCTCGCGGATCCGCAGGGCCAGCTCGCCCGCGCTGGCCAGCGCGGCCAGGTCGGCCGCGTCGAGGGCGCCCTCGGCGCGGGCGGCCACGACGACGTGCGCCAGCTGCTCGGTGCTCGCCCCGGAGGCGAGCAGGTCGAGCAGCCGGCGCAGCGCGTCCGAGGGTGCGGTCACGGCCGTCATGTTAGGGCGAAACGGCCGCCTTCTCGGCCTCGACGTCGTCGTGCAGCGATTCGCCGCGGGTCTCGCGGGCGGAAAGCAGCGCGATCGTCGTGATCAGGCACATCGCCGCGACGTACAGCGACACCGGCACGGTGCTGTGCCAGGCCGAGAACAGCGCGACGGCGATCAGCGGCGCGACGGCCCCGGCGGCGATCGACGACAGCTGCCCGCCGACGGAAAGGCCGGTGTAGCGCACCCGGGTCGGGAACTGCTCGGCGAAGAAAGCGGCCTGCGGGCCGTACATCGCGCCGTGCAGCACCAGCCCGACGGTCGCGGCCAGCACGATCACCGCCGACGACTTCGTGTCCAGCAGCGCGAAGAACGCGAAGCCCCACACGGCCATCCCGATCGCGCCGAACAGGTAGACCGGACGCCGTCCGACGCGGTCGGACAGCGCGCCCCACACCGGGATCGTCACGAAGTGCACGGCCGAGCCGATGAGGACGGCGGTCAGGCCGACGCCCTTCGGCAGGTGCAGCCCGGTCGTGACGTACACCAGGATAAACGCGGTGATCACGTAGTACGAGACGTTCTCGGCCATCCGGGCACCGATGGTGATCAGCACCTGCCGCCAGCTGTTGCGGAAGACGTCGACGACCGGGACGTGCTTGTCGGCGCGCGCCTCGGCCTGGCGCTGCGCGGCGAGGAACACCGGCGACTCGGCGACGGCCAGCCGGATCCACAGCCCGATCAGCAGCAGCACCCCGGAGAGCAGGAACGGGACGCGCCAGCCCCACGACAGGAACGTGGCATCGGACTGCGTGGCCGACAGGACGGCCAGCACGGCGGTGGCCAGCAGGTTCCCGCCGGGCGCGCCGCACTGCGGCCAGCTGGCCCAGAACCCGCGGCGGCGGTCGTCGCCGTGTTCGGAGACGATCAGGACGGCCCCGCCCCATTCCCCGCCGAGCGCGAAGCCCTGGACGAGCCGCAGCAGCGTGAGCAGCAGGGGTGCCGCGACACCCGCGGTGGCGTACGTCGGCAGGACGCCCATCAGGCAGGTCGAGCCGCCCATCAGGACGAGGCTGAGGACCAGCAGTTTCTTGCGGCCGAGCCGGTCGCCGAAGTGCCCGAAGACCAGCCCGCCGATCGGGCGGGCCAGGAACCCGACGGCGTAGGTCAGGAACGCCAGCAGCGTGCCGGTGAGCGGGTCCGCCGTCGGGAAGAACAGCTTGTTGAAGACGAGGGCGGCGGCCGAGGTGTAGAGGAAGAAGTCGTACCACTCGATGGTGGTGCCGATCAGGCTCGCGCCGACGATCTTGGCGATCGCCGACCGGTGGGGTTGGCTCACTGCGGGCTCCACTTCCTTGTGGTTGATGCGGGCGGTTAAGCGGCGGTCCAACCGCCATCGAGGGGAACTGAGGCCCCGGTGATGTGACCGGCGTGCGGCGAGCACAGCCACACCACCAGGGAAGCGACGTCTTCGGGTTCGATGAGCTTCTTGATCGCGGCCCGCTTGAGGAGCACTTCGGAGACGACGTCCTCACGCGGGATGTCGTGCTCGGCGGCCTGGGCGTCGATCTGCCCGTCGACGAGCGGGGTGCGCACGTAACCCGGGTTCACGCAGTTGCTGGTGACCCCGTGCTCGGCGCCTTCGAGCGCGGCGACCTTCGAGAGGCCTTCCAGGCCGTGCTTGGCGGCGACGTAAGCGGACTTGTAGGCGGAGGCGCGCAGCCCGTGGACGCTCGACATGTTGACGATCCGCCCCCACCCCCGGGCGTACATGGCCGGGAGGGTGTGCCGGATGAGCAGGAAGGGAGCGGTGACCATCAGGGTCTGGATCCGCGTGAAGACCTCCGGCGGGAAGTCTTCGAGGGGTGCGACGTGCTGGATCCCGGCGTTGTTGACCAGGACGTCGACCTCGGCGGGGAGACCGGCGACGGAGGAGGGATCGGTGAGGTCGGCAACGTGCGCCCACCCGCCGACCTCGGCGGCGGCGGCTTCGGTGCGGCGTTCGTCGATGTCGACGACGTGCACCTTGGCCCCGGCCGCGGCGAGGGCGCGGACGCAGGCGAGGCCGATACCGCCGGCCCCGCCGGTGACGAGGGCGGTGCGCCCGTCCAGATCGCTGGTCATGGACGGGAACGGTAAGCGTGACCCCGGTCGCTAGCTATGTGTGCGGGAGCTACACCTTCGGAAGATCCAGTGTGGCCGGGCAACACAGTGCGGAGAGTAAGGCTTCCCACGATCGGGTGGAGATTTCGAGGGTGCCGCCGGAGCGGTCCTTGGTGTCGCGGATTTTTGCCGCAGGTCCGAGCGCCACTTCGACGCAGTTGTCCTTGCCTGAATAGCGGGAAGTCCGCCACTCACCCATCCGAGCCTCCGAGTTCGGCGATCACCTCCCCGATGAACGCACAGCTGTCCTGCTCGCTCAGGGCAAGCGCCGCCAGAGTCTTCGCGGCCGCCCGGTAACCGGCGACCTGGTCCTCATCGTAGAGGTAGCCGCTCGCCTGAAATTGCTCGATGAACACGATGGGCGGCAGCTGCTCGAAGCCGAGGATGGCGAACGGTCCGCAGAGCCCCGGGTGACAGCTCGAACTGCCGCGGAGCACCTGCACGGAAACGCTCCGCCGCCGTGCCAGATCGAGCACGAGCCGAAGCTGCTCGGCCATGACCGGCGGCTCGATGAACCCGGGGCGCAAGGCGGCTTCGCCGATAACCGCCTGGTAGGGAACCGGCCTCGGCCCGGTGAGCAGGTCCCGGCGAACCTGCCGCGCCAGCGTCTGCCGTTCGATGTGCTCATCCGGCACCCCGAGCCCGGCCAGCACCACGCGGGTATAGGCGGGCGTCTGGAAGAGTCCCGGAATCAGCACCGGTTCCCAGCCGAACATCTCACTCGTCTCCCGCTCGTACTGGACATACGTGAAGGCTTTCGGGTTGGGCATCACTTTCTCGAGCCAGCTCGGCTCTCGGGCGGTGCGGGCGAGCTCCAGCAACCTCGCCCGCTCCCCCGGCTCCACCACCAGGAACCCCAAGAGCAGCGCCACCTGCTCCACCTTGGGAATCCGCTTTCCGTACTCCCAGTTGGACAGTTCCTGCGCATGCACGCCGATCTTCCGGGCCAGCTGCCGCACACCAAGGTTCTTTGCCTCCCGGCAGGTGCGCAGCCCGAACCCGAGCGCTCTCGCCCGGGGTGTCGCGAAGGGTGTTGCCATGACCGCATTGTGTCATCGGGGTCCGACATTTCCGCTGCCCCGCCCGTCGGCTGGTGTCGCGGATCCGCGTCAGTTTCGCTGCTGGTCATGGACCCGGACCACGCACTCCTGACCCGTCTTCGCGACCTCGCCGAAACGCTCCCCGGCGACGTCACCTGGCTGACCGGCCCGCCCCTGCGCGCGGACGGCCTGCGCGACCTCGGCGAGCGCCTCAGCTGTCTCGGCGCGGACCTGATCAGCCGCGCGGGCGTCCTCGACGAGATCGCCGCCGCCCGGCTGCCTTCCCACGGCTGGATCCCCGAGTGCGGGCCGGAACCGCGTCGCCGGCTCAGCCACTACGTCGGCCGCGGCGAGGTGCGGCTCGGCCTCATCTACTTCGCGAGCTGCGGCGCGGGCTGCTTCCCCTTCTACGGCACCGATCCCGCGGGCAAGACCGCGCGGCACGAGCGGTGCGAGAAGTGCGTCAAAGAGGCGTACCGGCTCATGAGCGTTCCGCCAGCACCGCGAGATAGTGCACGTTCGTCATGATCCCGAGGACGTTGCCGAACGGGTCGACGACCGAGGCCGTCACGAAACCCGGCCCGCGTTCGATCATCGGCTCGTACTCCTCCGCGCCCAGCTCCAGCAGGCGGGCGAAGGTCGCTTCGAGGTCGTCGACGTGCCAGCGGACGATCTCGCCGCCCGGCTCGGTGTGCGTGAAGGGGGCGTACTTGCGGTCGATGATCCCGAGTTCGTGCCGGTAGTCGCCGATCCGGAACTCGAAGTACCCCGGGACCTCGTAGTACGGCGCCATCCCGAGGAACTCCGTGTACCAGGCCTTCGCGGCCTCGTGGTCTTCGGCGTAGTAGGTGACGGTGGCCATCCCTCGCAGCATGTCCTGCTCCTCTCCAGCGGTGTGGAGCCATCATGCGGAGGAAAAGTGCTCATCGAGTGACCACTTTTCCTGCGACACTTTCCCCATGCGCGCGGACCGCCTCGTGGCCACCCTCCTGCTGATGCAGACGCGGGGCCGCGTCACGGCCGCCGAGCTGGCCGCCGAGCTGGAGATCTCCGTCGCGACCGCCCGCCGCGACCTCGAAGCCCTCTCGGCCGCCGGCGTGCCCGTCTACCCGCAGCCGGGCCGCGGCGGGGGCTGGCAGCTCGTCGGCGGGGCACGCACCGACCTCTCGGGGCTGAGCGCGCGCGAAGCCCAGGCGCTGTTCCTGCTGGCCGGCCCGGCCGCGGCGGGCGCACCCGAGGTCAAGTCGGCGCTGCGGAAGCTGATGGGCGCGCTGCCGGGCACGTTCCGGGCGGACGCCGAGGCGGCGGCGGACGCGGTCGTCGTCGACCAGGTGGGCTGGGGTGAACGTCCGAAGGAACGGCCGCCGATGGTCACGCTGCTGCGGGACGCCGTCATCGCGCGCCGCCGCGTCCGCCTCGCGTACGCCGGGCGCGAGAAGTCCGAGCGGCTCGTGGATCCGTGGGGCCTGGTCGACAAGGACGAGGTCTGGTACCTGGTCGCGGGCACGGCGAAGGGCCGGCGCACCTTCCGCGTCGACCGGATCGTCTCGGCCACCCCGACCGATGAGCCCGCGGACCGTCCGCCGGACCTGGAGGTGGCCCGGGTGTGGCGGGACGTCGTCGAGGAGATGGAAAAGCGGCGTTCGCTGCTCAGCGCGGACGTGGTGCTCGACCGGCGGCTCTTCGGGGTGTTCCAGGGACGGTTCGGGCGGCACTGCGAACTGGTCTCGGAGCTGCCCGGGGAGCGGGTCCGCGCGCGGGTGGCCGCGCCGGCGCCGGTGATGATCGCGCAGGAGCTGGCGGGGTGGGGCGCGCTGGTCGAGGTCGAAGGCCCGGAGTCGGTGAAGGCCGAGCTGGCGCGGCTGGGCGCGGAACTCGTCGCCCGCTACGGAACGTGATCACACGCCGACCGATCCACTTTGGCCATGATGTCGGAAATGTCCCACTCGACAGCTTCGCCTCTTCCAGGGCGCCCACGACGTCTTCGAACCCCGCCTGTCGATCACGTCGAACGGCCGGACCGCCACTATGCATGGTGAACGCCGTTCATAAGTCTACAATGGACACGCGAAGGACCTACTGCGAGTGTCCGTTACCCGCTGGTATCTGGCCGTTCGGAGTATCCCCGATCACCCGTTTGCTGCTATTGTGACGCCTCCGTGACCTGAACGTGCGTTCGGTGACACTTCGGTGAGGGCAGACAATGCGTGACGATGTGGTCGAAGCGAGTGCCGTGGTGGGGCACCCGCCGGACGTGGTCTGGCAGATCGTCGGATCGCCGGAGTGGTACTCGCGGTTCGTGCCGGAGATCAGCTGGTGCGAGATCCAGGAGCCGGCCGCGCGCGGACGCGGCCCGCGGGGCGTGATCCGGATCGTCCCCGCGCGGGGACCGATGCTCGAAACCCAGATGCAGGCCGTCGTCTACCGGCCGGGCGAGCACGTCGTGTGGTGCGGCGTCCCGGACGAGGGCACCTGGGTCTCCCTGGAGCTGAGACCGCTGGCCGGCGGCAAGACCGAGCTGTTCGTGCGGATGATGCTGCCGCCGTCGCACCTGGAACTCGTCTCGTCGATCAAGAAGGACGTCCGCGCCCTCGCCCGTCGCCTCGACCTGCACCTGGCCGGCGAGCACGACCCCGAAACCGACGGCGAGACCAACAAGGCCACCAAGCTGCGCACCACGAGCATCCTGCTGCGCGCCGGCGTGCTCAGCGCCGGACGGCCGGACAAGCTCGCGCGGCAGCTGAACTCCCTCGCCCAGTGGGGCGCCACGGTCGCGGGCGGCTACCAGGCCGCGGCGGCCCGCGTCCCGGACGAGCTCGCCCTGCACGACGAACGCAGCGTCCGCACGTTCCGCCAGGTCCAGGAGCGCAGCGACCGGCTCGCCAACGCGCTGAGCGAACTCGGCGTCGTCGAGCGCGACCGGATCGCGCTGATGTGCCGCAACCACGCCGCGATGATCGAGTCGTTCGTCGCCGCCAGCAAGCTCGGTGCCGACGTCATCCTGCTCAACACCGGCCTGTCCGCCGCCTCGGTCAAGGACGTGCTCGCCGAGCACCAGCCCTCCGCCGTGCTGGCCGACGACGAGTTCGCGCAGACCATCGCGAACGTGCCCGGCGACTTCGCCCGGATCAGCACCTGGCCGGACGCCGACGCCGGCTACCCGACCGTCGACGAGCTGATCCAGGCCGCGCCCGCCGACCGCCCGAAGCCGGTCGAGCGGCCGGGCCGGCTGATCGTGCTCACCTCCGGCACCACCGGGACGCCGAAGGGCGCGCGCCGCCCCACGCCGAAGGGGCTGGGCACCGCCGCGGCGATCCTCGACCGGATCCCGCTGCGGGCCGGCGACCGGCTGCTCGTCGCGGCGCCGCTGTTCCACACGTGGGGCCTCGCCGCGATGCAGATCGGGATGGCGCTGCGGGCGTCGCTCGCGCTGATCCGCAAGTTCGACGCCGAAGAGACGTTGCGGACGATCGCCGAGCAGAAGTGCGACGCGCTGTTCGCCGTGCCGATCATGCTGCAGCGGATCATGGACCTGCCCGAACGCGTCCGCGCGCGCTACGACGTGTCGTCGCTGCGGATCGTGGCCAGCAGCGGCTCGGCGATGTCGGGGCCGTTCGTCACGCAGTTCATGGACACCTTCGGCGACGTCCTCTACAACTTCTACGGCTCGACCGAGGTGTCCTGGGCCAGCATCGCCGACCCGGCCGACCTGCGCGCCGCGCCGACGACGGCCGGCCGCTGCCCGCTCGGCACGCGGCTGGCGATCCTGGACGAGGACCGCAAGCCGGTGCCGCCGGGCGGCGAAGGCCAGATCTTCGTCGGCAACGACATGCTGTTCGAGGGCTACACGAGCGGAACCGATCCGGCCCGCGCGGCCGACATGATGGCCAGCGGCGACGTCGGCTACCTCGACGCGGCGGGCCGCCTGTTCGTCACCGGCCGGGCCGACGAAATGATCGTCTCGGGCGGCGAAAACGTGTTCCCGCGCCCGGTGGAGGAGGCCTTGGTGGCCCTCCCGGGCGTCCACGACGCGGCGGTGGTCGGCGTGGCGGACGCGGAGTGGGGCCAGCGACTGGCGGCGTACGTCGTCCCGCGCCGGGGCGCGTCGCTGCACGCGGAGGACATCCGCCAGTACATCCACCACCGGCTGGCCCGGTTCGCGGTGCCGCGGGACGTGTATTTCGTCCCGGACCTGCCGCGCAACGCGACGGGCAAGATACTCAAGCGGCTGCTGCACGACGACACCTGGCCGGCGACCAGCGAATACTGATGCCCGAACACACCCCGGACGGCCGGTACATCATCGTGAACGGCCGCCGCTGGCGCGCGACGGACCCGGAGATCCCCGCCGACGTCCGCGACCGCCTGCAGAAGCACCTGATGGCGGCCCGGCGCGTCCAAGACCGCGCGCGCGTCCAGGCGGCGAAGGTCGCGCTGGGCGAGCGCGGTGCGCCGTGGTGGGAGCAGACGTCCGCGCAACGCCGGGCGCGGTGGGAAAACGGCTTGGCCGAGCTGGATCAGCCGACCGGCTGACGCTCCCCCAAGCGCCCCAATGTGGCCTTGGTTGCGTCTGACGCATCCAATGTGGCCTTCGGTGCGTCTGACGCACCGAAGGCCGCCTTGGGGCGCTGGCAACCGGTCAACGAGCGTCGGCCGGTTCAGCCGACCGGCTGACGGAGCACCGTCTTGAGCTTCGCGGGCTCGGTCCGGCGCGGGTCGCCGAGGTAGACCTCGTGGTGCAGCCCGGCCTCCTTCAGCCCGTGCTCCGCCAGGAATCCGTCGTGCAGGCGGGCCAGGATCGGCCCCTCGTCGTCGTACGAGCCGATGTGGAGCACCTGCGCGCACCGGCCCTCGTGCAGCTTCTCGAACCGGACCGGCGCGTCGAGCTTCTTCTTGCGCCGCACGGTTTCCCGGGCCTCCTCGACGGCGTCCTCACCGATCCACGGCGGCTGCGCGATGAGCATCGTCCACTGCCAGGAATCCTTGGCTCGCACGGTGAACGCCGCGTAGTCCTCGGCCCACCACAGGCCTTCCAACGGACCCACGACGAAGTCTTCCCTTCGCTGCTTCGCCGCCATCTTGATCGTGTACGCGAAGGCGTAGAGCGCCTCGACGGCTTTCTGGTAACTCTCCGCCGTGTTCGGGTTGCCGCGGCCGTCGATCGCGAGGAACTGCTGCTCGGGCACGTCGAGCAGCGCCCAGTCGCGGTTCTTCGGAGCGTAGAGCTCCTTCAGTTCCTTCTTGAGGTCGTACGGCATCAGGTCATTCCTTCCAGCCAGCGGGCTTCCGCCTCGAGTTGCGCGATGGAGTAGTCGAAGATCGCCCGGACGAACGGCGGCGCGTGGTCCTGGGCCGCGGCGGCGCGCCGGACCTCGGCCAGCCGCTCCCCGACCGCCTCCGCGCGCCGGGCCAGCGCGGCCGCGAGCCGTTCGGGCGGGACGGCCGGGCTGTTGGCCAGGCCGACCAGCACCGGCGGGTGCACCGGCCGCAGCTCCGCGATGGCGGCTTCGGCGGCCGCCGCGCACGCCTGGCGGCCCGCTTCGGTGACCGTGAACGTCTTCTTGGCCTTGGCGTGCGCTCGTTCCGCTTCGACCTCGGCGACCAGGCCTTTCTCACGGAGTTTTCCCAGGACGTAGTAGATCGAGCTGAAGCCGAGCGCCGTCCAGTCGCGCATGCCGCGTTCCGAGACGACCTCGTCCAGCTCGTAGCCGTGCCTCGGCCGCTCGGCCACCAGGCCCAGCACCGTCAGCTCCGCGTCGGTCAGCACGGCCGTACTCTAGCACTAGAATACTCGCCACCCACAAAATGTCGGTGGTGACTGGCATGCTTCACCTCGTACCGGAAAGCGAGGGAGAACAGTGGGGGGACAGGTGGTGACGGCGGTGCCGTGGACCGCGGAACGCGTGGCCGGGCTGGCGCCGGATCCCGCGTCGGAAAAGGCGGGCCGGGCGCTCGCCACGCCGGCGAGGTGGTCGGGCGCGGGCGCGTCCGAAGACGCCGTGTGGGGCTTCTGCCGGGGAAGCGGCAAGAAGCCGTACCAGACGTGCGTCGAGCTCGCCGAGCCCGCGTTCCGGTGTTCCTGTCCCAGCCGGAAGTTCCCGTGCAAGCACGCGCTGGGGCTCCTGCTGCTTTGGGCGGCCGGCCAGGTCGACGCCGCGGAACCACCCGAGTGGGTGCACACGTGGCTGGCCGAACGCGCCGACCGCGCACGGCGAGCGGAGAAGCGCGCCGAGGCGGCGGGGCCGAAAGACGAGGAGGCGGCCGCGCGGCGTGCTGCCGAGCGGGCGGCGCGCGTCGAAGGTGGTGTCGCGGAGCTGAAGGTCTGGCTCACCGACCGGATCGGCGCGGGTTTCGCGGGCTTCGAGCGCACCGGCGGCGAGGAGCTGCGCACGGTCGCGGCGCGGATGGTCGACGCCCAGGCATCGGGTCTCGCGGGCGGATTGCGCCGGGCGGCGGGCCTCGTCGGCCGGCGCGACTGGCCGGAGGCGCTGCTGGCCGAGCTGTCCCAGCTGTACCTGCTCGCCGACGCGGCCACCCGCCTGGACTCGCTGCCACCCGCGCTGGCGGAAACGGTCCGCACGAGGCTCGGTTTCTCGGTGGAAACCGCCCGGGTCCTGGAAAGCGGCGAGCGCGTCGCGGACGAATGGCTGATCACGGGCGCGGCCGACGAGGAAAACGACCGCCTGCTCACCCGCCGGACGTGGCTGCGCGGCCTCGCCACGGGCCGGGACGCGCTGGTGCTGTCGTTCGCGCCGCCGGGCCGTCCCCTCGACGCGACATTGCCACCGGGCCACCGGCTGACCGCGCACCTGGCGTTCTACCCGGGCGCGGCCCCGATGCGCGCCCTGGTGGCGGAGCGCGGGATCCCGTTGCCGGCCCCCACGGCCGAAGGCGGTTCCATCGCGGACGCCTTGGCGGCCCACGCGCGGGCGATGGCGGCGGACCCGTGGCTGGAGCGCTGGCCGGTGCTGCTGTCGGGCGTCACCCCGGCGGAACACGCGGGCGGCTGGTGTCTGTCCGAACCGGACGGAACAGCGCTGCCGCTCGTGCCGTCCGCGTTCCCCTGGTCGTTGCTGGCGTTGTCGGCGGGCCGTCCGCTGACGGTGGCGGGCGAGTGGAGCCAAGCGGGGTTGCGGCCGTTGACCTGCTGGCACGAAGGCCGGGCGGTGCGGCTGTGAATCCCGAAGCCACGCCGAGCGGTCCCGATCCGCACCCGAGTCCGGCGCTGCGGCCGCGCACCTCGAAGCCCGACCATCCCGAACCCACCCACTCCGAAAGGCGGTGAAGCCGTGAAAGCCTGGGAAGACCTCGTCGGCACCGCCCTCCTCGGCACCCGGCGGCGCACCCTGGACCCGTCCGCCCAGCCGGCCGCCGTCCGGGAGCTCGTCGCCGATCGCCGCGACCCCGCCGAGCAGCTGCTCGCCGCCGCGGCCGTGCTAGCCACCTACCGGCGGGCCGGGCGGCAGCCGCTGCGCGACGTCCGGCCGCTGCCCGTGGCACCCGAAGACGAGCGCCCGTTCGTCCCCGCGCTCGCCCGGGACCGGCTCGGACGCCTGCTGGCCGCCAGCCACCCCGATCTCCTCCTCGAGTGGCTCGGCATCGTGGCCGGCACCGGCTACCGCGTCCCGCCGGAAACCCTGCCGCTGCTCGCCGAGGCCGCCCGCACCAAAGCCGCCCTGCGCGGGCCGCTCGCCGCCGTGGCCGGGCCCGTCGGGGCCTGGCTCGGCCAACGGAACCCCGATTGGGCGTTCCTGGCCGCGCCGCCCGAAGAATCCGGCGACGTCTGGCAGTACGGCAGCCTCGCCCAGCGCCGCCGGTGGCTCGCCGACCGACTCGCCCGAGACCCGGATGCCGCCCGCGAAGCCCTCACCTCTTCCTGGAAGACCGAGCCCGCCGACGTCCGGGCCGACTTCCTCGGTGTCCTCTCCGGACACGTGCGCCCCCAGGACGAAGCATTCCTCGAAGCCGCGCTCACCGATCGGGCCGCCGCCGTCCGGGAACAGGCCGCCGATCTGCTCGGCCGGCTGCCCGGCACGCGCTACGGCGAGAGCATGGCCGAACGGCTGCGTCCGCTGGTCCGCCGCCGGGGCCGGGTCCTCGAAGTCACCGTCCCGCAGGGGGAACGCGGTGACGGCACCGTCCGGCTGCGCACCCTCGTCGCGTCCGCTCCCCTGGCGTTCTGGACGGAGTTCGGCCCGCCGGCCGAGGTCGTGCGGATGACCGTCGAAGGCTGCCCGGCCGCCGTGCTGCGGGACTCCTGGGCCACCGCCGCCCTGCGGCAGCGCGACGAGACCTGGGCGCAGGCGCTGATCGGCGCCGACCCCGGCGGGCGCACCACCCCGTCGCTGCTCGGCGTGCTGAGCCCGGGCAGCCAGGCCGCCACCGTCGGGCACCTGATCAGCCGGCTGCCCGTCGAATCCTTCGCGCGGCTGGTGCACGAGCTCCCGCGGCCGTGGACGAAGGAGCTCGGCACCGCGCTGCTCGACTGGATCGCCCGCCAGGACGACCACCGCCTGGTTTCGCACGCCGCCGTCGTGATCGCGCGCGCGGTCCCACCGGAGTGCCTGCGCCACCCGCTGGCCACCACCCGCCTGACCATGGACGCCGGGCCGTGGCGCCGGGCGCTCACCGAAACGCTGAACTTCCGCCGCGAAATGTACGAGGAGCTCGCATGACCGCCCCCACCGTCCTCCGGCCGCACGCCGAACAGGACCACGCCGCCGAGCTGGCCGCGCTGGCCGCCGCCGACGACCGGGCGAAGCCGCCCAGCTGGAACCTGTCGCCGTGGGCCGTCGTCGAGTACCTGCTCGGCGGCACGCTGCCGGACGGCACTGTCATCACCCCGAAGTACGTCGGCCCGCGGCGGCTGATCGAGGTCGCCGTCGCCACCCTCGCCACCGATCGCGCGCTGCTGCTGCTCGGCGTGCCCGGCACGGCGAAGACGTGGGTGTCCGAGCACCTCTCGGCCGCCATCAGCGGGGATTCGACGCTGCTGGTGCAGGGCACCGCGGGAACGTCGGAGGAGTCGATCCGCTACGGCTGGAACTACGCCCGGCTGATCGCCGAGGGGCCGAGCCCCGCCGCCCTGGTCGAAAGCCCGGTGCTGCGCGCGATGCGCGACGGCAAGCTGGCCCGGCTCGAGGAGCTGACGCGCATCCCCGCGGACGTCCAGGACTCGCTGATCACCATCCTGTCGGAGAAGACGCTGCCGATCCCGGAGCTGGGCACCGAGGTGCAGGCGCGGCCGGGCTTCAACCTGATCGCGACGGCGAACAACCGAGACAAGGGCGTCAACGAGCTGTCCAGCGCGCTGCGGCGGCGGTTCAACACGGTGGTCCTGCCGCTGCCAGACAGTGCCGAGGCCGAAGTCGAGATCGTCAGCCGGCGGGTCGCCGAGCTGGGCGCGTCGCTGAAGCTGCCGGCCGAAGCCGCCGAGCTGAGCGAGATCCGCCGCGTGGTCACGGTGTTCCGCGAGCTCCGCTCGGGCCGCACGGAAGACGGCCGCACGGCGGTGAAGTCGCCATCCGGCACGCTGTCGACCGCCGAGGCGATCAGCGTGCTCACCGGCGGGCTCGCCCTGGCCGCCCACTTCGGCGACGGCGTCCTGCGCCCGCACGACATCGCGGCGGGCATCCACGGCGCCGTGGTCAAGGACCCGGTGGCCGACCGCGCGATCTGGATCGAATACCTGGAGACCGTGGTCCGCGAACGCGACGGCTGGGCCGACTTCTACCGGGCGGGCCAGGAGATCTCTTGACCACCCACCTGCTCGGCATCCGTCACCACGGCCCGGGATCCGCCCGGGCCGTGGCGACGCGGCTCGCCGAAGTCGAACCCGACGTCGTCCTCATCGAGGGACCGCCCGAGGCCGATGCCCTGGTCGAGCTCACCGAGGACCCGGCCATGCAGCCGCCGGTCGCGCTCCTGGCGTACGCGACCGACGACGTCTCGCGGGCCGCGTTCTGGCCGTTCGCCGTCTTCAGCCCCGAATGGCAGGCGCTCGCCTACGCCCGCGAGGCCGGAATTCCGGTGCGGTTCTGCGACCTCCCGGCCGCGCACACGTTCGCCGCGCCGCCGGACGAGCACGCCGGCCCGCCGGTCGATCCCCTCGCCTTGCTGGCTTCGGCGGGCGGCTACGACGACCCGGAACGCTGGTGGGACGACGTCGTCGAATCGCGGCGGGACAGCGAAAGCCCGTTCGAGGTGATCGCCGACGCGATGACCGCGGTGCGCGAGGACGAGAAACCCCCGCAGGGCAACGAAGCCCGTCGCGAGGCCTACATGCGCTCGGTGCTGCGCCGCACCCGCAAAGACGGCTTCGAGAACATCGCCGTCGTCTGCGGTGCCTGGCACGTGCCCGCGCTGGCCGACCCGTTGCCGCCTGCCTCGCACGACCAGGCGGTCCTCAAAGGACTGCCGAAGCGGAAGGTCGCGTGCACCTGGGTGCCGTGGACCCACGGGCGCCTCGCCACGGCCAGCGGCTACGGCGCGGGCGTGCGGTCGCCGGGCTGGTACCACCACCTGTTCACCACGGCCGACGACGTCACCGCGCGCTGGCTCGCCGGGGTCGCGGCCGTGCTGCGGGAGGAGGACCTGCCCGTCTCGACCGCGCACGTGATCGAGGCGGTCCGCCTCGCCGAGACCCTGGCCACGCTGCGGGGCCGGTCGTCGGCCGGGCTGGCCGAGGTCACCGAAGCCACCCGGGCCGTGCTGTGCGGCGGCGACGAGGTGCAGGTCGAGCTCGTCACGCGGCGGCTGGTGGTCGGCGAACGGCTCGGCGAAGTGCCGGACAGCGTCCCGCAGCCGCCGCTGGCCGCGGACCTGACCGCGACCGCGAAACGCCTGCGGCTCAAGAAGGACCCGGTCGTCAAGGAGCTCGACCTCGACCTGCGGACCCCGGGCGGCCTCGACCGGTCGAAGCTGCTGCACCGGCTGCGGATCCTCGGCATCGAGTGGGGCAGCCGGGAGGCGTCGGCACGGCGGAACAAGGGCACCTTCCGCGAGACGTGGGCGCTGGCCTGGGAACCGTCGTTCGAGGTCGACCTCGTCGCGGCGGCCGTGTACGGCACCACCGTGCCGTCGGCGGCCACCGCGGCGGTCCGCGGCACTGTCGAAGGCACGCCGCCGCTCGACGAGGTCACCACGGCCGTGGAGAACTGCCTGCTCGCCGACCTGCCGGAGGCGCTGCCCGAAGCGCTCGCGGCGCTCGACGCCCGGGCGGCGGCGGACGCGGACGTCGCCCGGCTGATGTCGGCCCTGCCCGCACTGGCCAGGGCGACCCGGTACGGCAACGTCCGCGGCACCGACACCGGCGCGCTGCGGGCGGTCGCCGACCGGATGCTGGACCGGATCTGCGCCGGCCTGCCCCCGGCCGCCCACGGCATCGACGACGACGCCGCGGCCCGGCTGGCCCAGCTCATCGACGGCGTGCACGACGCCACCTCCCTGCTGGGCGACGAGGCGAAGGAACGCTGGCTGGCGGCGCTGGCCCGGCTGGCCGAACGGCCGTCGCTGCCCCCGCTGCTCGCCGGACGCCTCACCCGAATCCTGCACGACGCCGGGCAGTTCGACGCGCTCGACATCGAACTGCGGCTGGGCCGGGCCCTCACGCCGGGCGTCACACCGTCGGCCGGCGCGGCCTACGTCGAGGGCTTCTTCGACGGCGGCGCGCTGCTGCTGGTGCACGACGAAGGCCTGCTGCGGGTGATCGACGCCTGGCTGGCGGCGATCCCCGACGACGTCTTCACCGAGGTGCTTCCGTTGCTGCGCCGCACGTTCGGCGCGTTCAGCGGGCCCGAGAAGCGGGCGATCGGACAGCGCGCGGCCGGGCTCACCGGCACCGCGCGGGTGGTGGCGGTGGCCGACGAACTGGACGAGGACCGGGCCGAGCGCGTGCTGCCGGTCCTGGCGACGCTGCTGGGGGTGGGAGCATGAGCACCGATACCGATCGCGTGCGGCGCTGGCGGCTGGTGCTGGGCGGGGACGGCGCCGGGCCGGGGTCGGGCCTGGAGGACGCTCAGCTGTCCGATGAGGACAGTGGGGTGGACGCGGTGCTGGCCGCCCTCTACGACAAACCCGACGAGGAGGCCGCGGGCGGACCGCGCAGCGCGAACCTGGGCGCGTCGGCCCCGCGGGTCGCGCGCTGGCTGGGCGACATCCGGCGCTACTTCCCGAGCACCGTCGTGCAGGTGATGCAGCGCGACGCGGTCGACCGGCTCGGGCTCACCCGGATGCTGCTGGAGAAGGAGCTGCTGTCGGCGGTCGAGCCGGACGTCCACCTGGTCAGCACGCTGCTGTCGCTGAACAGCGTGCTGCCGGAGGAGACGAAGGAGACCGCGCGCGAGGTGGTCCGCAAGGTCGTCACGGAGCTGGAGGAACGGCTCGCCGAGCGCACCCGCGCAGCGATCCGGGGCGCGCTGGACAAGGCGTCGCGCACGCACCGGCCGCGGCCCGGCGACGTCGACTGGGCGCGCACGATCCACGCGAACCTCAAGCACTACTCCCCCGACCTGCGCACGATCGTCCCGGAGAAACTGATCGGCTTCGGACGGCGGCAGCAGGCGGTGCAGCGGGACGTGATCCTGGCCGTCGACCAGTCGGGCTCGATGGCGGAGTCGGTGGTGTACTCGGGGTTGTTCGGCGCGGTGCTGGCGTCGATGCGGGCGTTGAAGACGTCGTTCGTCGCGTTCGACACGGAGGTCGCGGACCTCACCGAGCACCTCGCCGACCCGGTGGACGTCCTGTTCGGCACCCAGCTGGGCGGCGGCACGGACATCAACCGGGCGATCGCGTACTGCCAGGGCCTGGTCGAGCGCCCGGAGCGGACGCTGCTGGTGCTGATCAGCGACCTCTACGAGGGCGGCGACGAAGACGAGCTGCTGCACCGCATCGCCGAGCTGGCCGGCGCGGGGGTCCAGGTGGTGACGCTGCTGGCACTGTCGGACTCGGGCGCACCCTCGTACGACCACGAGAACGCGGCGGCACTGGCCGAGCTGGGCATCCCGGCCTTCGCGTGCACCCCGGACCAGTTCCCCGACCTGATGGCCGCCGCCATCCGCGGCGACGACCTCCAGGGCTGGGTGGCCCGGGAGACCAGCTGAGTTGCGGAATGAAACCGACGGGTGGGCAGTTGAAGCGAGTGCGGGGAAGACGGTCCCGCAGGAAGGACGGCTCGCCATGAAGGTCCGCAGCTCGCTCCGCTCGCTCGCCAGCCGGGTGCCCAGGTCATCCGCCGCGGCGCGAAGGTAGTGGTGATCAACAAGGACAACCCGCGCTCGAAGGCCCGCCAGGGCTGACCGGGACGCGACGCACCTGGGCCCGGAACCTCGCGAGGTTCCGGGCCCAGGTGGTGCTCATCTGTCCTTTCGGCTCCGGCCGAGGAAGTGGCCGACGACACCGCTGCCGACACGAGGGCAGCGGCCATTTCGCAAACCCAGCCGTCGGGCGACCAGGTGTTTCACTACTTGGCGCGCTGCCGCCTGCGCTTCCTGCTGCTCCAAAAGTTGCTCGTCACCACGACCATCACGACCACAACGGTCGCAATGATCCCCTCAAGAATCGCTTGCCCGAAAGGTTCGCCAAACAGAAACCTGAAACCCAGGACGAGCACGACAAGCAGCACAGGAGTAGCCACCAAGAAGTACGTCAACGACCCGGTCTTCTTCTCTTTCATGGCTATCTCCCCTGGATCATTGGTCAGCTGAACGGATTTAGGGCGCCGACGCAAGCGCCGACTCCGGCGATAAGGGCTGCGCCAGGCTTCCCCGTGACCCAAGCAAACAACGTGCCACTGAGAAACGCGTACTCGCATTTCTGTTCATGCGGGAAGAGCTGGCCTCCGCCGCATACCTGCGAGCCACCAGCCACAGTGATCGACTTCTTACCCGCCGGGCACGAGATCGCTCCGCTGGCATCGGCGTTGTTGACCGGGTCGCCCTGGCCGTAGGCGTAGGCGTTCGCTTCCTGACCGGTCGGGTCAGGCTGGGTGAACCGGGCGTAGGCCGGGTTGTAGTGCCGGTAACCGGTCAGATATTCACTGCTGGCCAGCTGGTAGGTACCCAGCCACCGCAGCCGGTTGGCCGAGCCCGCCGAGCCGGTGATGCCGGTGTTGAACCCATAGGGCGTGTACGTGTAACCAGCGGTCACCGCCCCGGCATCGTCCACCAAGGCGATCACGCTGCCCTGGTAGTCGGTGATGGCGTTGTGGTGCTTACCCGCGGCATCGACCAGCCCGGTGAGCTTGCCGTCGATGTCGTGGGCGTACGTGGTACCCGCGCCGTTGTCCACGGTCCGGGAAATGCCCAACGCCGTGCGGGTGAAAACGTGCGTGACGTCGCTCGACCCGACCCGCTCGGTGATCGACGCGGGCTGCGTCTGGTCGAGCGTGTCGTAGCCGGCAGTGAACAGCGTGCCGGAACTCGACGTGACCGAGGTCCGCTGGTTGGTGTCGCTGTAGTGGGCTTCACCGCCGGGGTT
>NZ_BNAW01000007.1 GCF_014654205.1 Amycolatopsis bullii | reverse complement strand
GGCGGTGCGCGCGGCCGCGGACTCGGTGGCGGCGCCGGCGGAACGGCTGCTGGCGCGGCTGAAGTCGGCCCGCGACCGGGCCGGGCTCCCTGCGGCCGATGTCCATGGTGGACACAGGATGCCGGGCATGGTCACGGCGGCGGACCTGGTGGCGTTGCGCACCGGGACCGGCGAGGAGTTCGACCGGCGCCTGGTCACCTTGCTGCGAGCCCACGCGGCGCAGCTCGTGGTGCTGGCGCGGGGTGAGCAGACCTCGGGAGGGGATGCGGAAACGCGGGAACTGGCCGGCGAAGTCGGCGCCGAAGGGGCGCGGCAGGAGAAGGCGCTGACCGGCCTGGGTGACTGAACGCGCGGAAACACGACTCGGTCCGAGCCGAAGCTCGGGCCGCGGAGGCCACCGACCCCACAGGGTGGCCGAGCCGGTGCCGTCGGGGCCACCACGTGCGGTGGCCCCGACGGCAGTTCACCGGCTCGGCTGCGCTCAGTACGTCACCGTCACCGGGCCCCTTCCGGCGTGGGCCGTCACCGTGAGCGTCTGCGTTGCCGCGTCCCACTTCCAGCTCTGCGACGGCGCCCAGCCGTCGCCGACCCGCACCCGCGACGGCGCCGACGGCACGCCGAGGAACTTCACCGTCCACTCGCGCGAAGCCACCTGGGACCGCCCCCGCGTCGGCTCGACCGTCACCGTGTGGGCGCCGCGCCGCTCGGAGTACGTGATGCGCGTCGTCGAGCTGTGCTTCGACGAGCTCCCGTCGTCCTCATACAGGGAGAACGACCCCGGCGCACCGGGCGCCACCGTGACCGTCGCGCGGTTCAGCGGGTTCTGGACGTCGTTGGGCACGTCCGCCGTGCGGGTCACCGTGATACCGCCCGCCCGGACGAACACCGGCATGGTCCCGAGGTCGGACGTCACCTGCTGGGTGCTCCCGCCCTGGTAGACCTTGCCGCTGAAGTAGTCCGTCCACTGCCCCGGCGGGAACCAGACCGACGTCGTCGCCGAGGTGCCCGGGTTCGTCACCGGCGCCACCAGCATGTCCGGCCCGTAGAAGTACTCGCTCGACGCCGCCGCGTAGGCCGCCGGGTCGTCCGGGTACTCCACGTACGTCGGCCGCACCACCGGCACGCCCGTCGTCGCCGCCTGCTGGGCCAGCGTGTAGGTGTAGGGCACCAGGTTCTCGCGCAGGTTCAGGAACTTCGTCGCCGACGCCTTCGCCGCGTCGCCGTACTGCCACGGCAGCCGGTCGCTGTGGTTGCTGTGCAGCCGGTCGATCGGCTGGAACGTGCCGAGCTGCACCCAGCGCGCGTACAGGTCGTCCGGCAGCTTGAACGTCTGGTGCTGCTGCCCGCCGGAGGTGTAGGTCTCGCTGCCCCGCAGCCCGGTCGTGTCGTTGTGGCCGCCGATGTCGTGGCTGATCGGCGACAGGCCCGTCGCGGCCGACTCGGCCGGGGTGATCCCGACCTCCATCCGCAGCGTGCCCCACGTCGAGGACGTGTCGCCGGTGAAGTGGACCGTGCTGCGCTTGTCGGCCCACGGTCCGGTCGACAGCCCGACCGGACCGCCGTAGCCACCGGCCTGCAGCGAGCCGTACGCCCGCGAAGTCGCGAAGCCCCGCTCGATCGCGGGCGCGGACAGGTCGGCGTACTTCTGGTTGATGAACGAATCCGGCGTGACGCCCTGCAGGCTGGACTTCGACGCGTCGCAGCACCAGTCGAGCCACCAGAAGTCGTTGCCCTGGTTCATCATCTGGCCGTGCAGGTCCAGGTACGCCTTGAGCTGGTCGGGGTCGCCCCAGTCGAAGACGTAGCAGTCCGTGCCGCAGTTCGACTTCGCCAGCTTGCCCTTCGCCGTCGCCTGCGCGCGGGCGAACTGCGGGTCCGAACCCATGATGCTCGGGTGGATGTTCAGCGTGTTGTGCAGGCCCTGCGAGTGCGACCAGGCGAAGAACGCCGCCGGGTCGGGGAACTTGTTCGTGTCGAACTGCCAGCCGTTCCACGTGTCCGGCGCCTTGAAGTCGGTGTCGGTCACCAGGACGTCCAGCGGGACGCCCTCGCTGCGGAACTTCGGCAGGATCTTGTCGCGGTAGTCGGCCGCCGTGCGGTCGATGTACTCGGAGTACCAGACGCCGTACGCCCAGCGCGGCAGCAGCTCCGACGGCCCGGTCAGGGTGGCCAGGTCCCGCAGCCCCGCCTTGTAGTCGTGGCCGAAGGTGAAGGCGTAGCCGTCCTGGTAGGGGTTCCCGCCGTGCGACGGCCGCTGCGTCACCTTCTCGGTGGCCGTGTCGTACAGCGCGGACGGGCTGTCGTCGAGCAGGTACCAGCCGTCGGAGTGCAGGAGCCCTTCGGTGAGCGACGGCGTGCCGTTGTCCCCGTTGACGCCGTCGAGGCCGCGCCGGTAACCGCCGAGCGCGAGGTGCGGCTGCGGTACCGCGGCTCCGGTGCGCGTCACCGCGACCGTGTCGAGGTTGACGTGGCAGCTCGCGTCGTCGGGACAGCCGAGGACGACGTCGTTCGCGCCGGCCTTGAGATCGACCGGCACCGAGGCCGTGCCCCAGGTGTCCCAGTCGGCGGTGGCCGGCAGCGACAGCGTGCGGGTCACGCCGGACGCCGCGACCGTCGCGGTCCTCGTCTGGTGCAGGCCGTCGCCGCCGGTGCCGTTGGCGTAGCGGACGGCCAGCTGGTAGGTGCCGGCGCTCGGGACCGCCACCACGCGGTGGGTCAGCGACGAGCCGCGGTTGAGCTCGGCGACGAACCCGCGGCCGGCGTACCCGGTGTGGTCGGTGGCGACCACGGCCGAGCCCGCGCGGAGGCCGGATTCGGCTTCACAGCTGACATCGAGGGCGCAGCCGGTGATCGCGCGCGCCGACGCCGGCGGGAAGGACGCGCCGGGCGGCAGCACCGCGATCGCGTCGACGTTGACGTTGCCGGAGTCGCTCGCGGCCCGCTCCAGGCGGAGGTTGTGGCGGCCCGCGGTGAGGGTGACCGGCACCGAGGCGGTGGCCCAGCTGTTCCAGTCCGCCGTCGTGGGCAGGGTCAGCTTCTGGGCCGCGCCGCCGTCGACGGACACGCTCAGGGTGCGCGTGACGTGCTGGCCGTCCCCGCCGGTGCCGTTGGCGAAGCGGGCGGTGACGTTGTACGTCCCGGCCGTGGCGGCGGAGACGTCGGCGGTGGCCGAGGTCCCCGTGCTCTCGAAGCCCGCGAGGAAGCCCTCGCCGGTGTAGCCGGTGTGGTCGGTGGCCACGCCCAGGCCGTCGGCCGTGAGGTCTTCGGCCTCGCAGAGCGCGCCGGTCGCGCAGGTCAGGTGGCGCCACGGCGCCGCGGTCACCGGCGCGCCCGCCGTGGTCTTGATCTGCAGGTTGCCGGAATCGAACGGGCCGGAGTTCAGCTGGTAGGTCAGGGTCGTCGCGCTCGTGCGGATGGTCAGCACGCCGTTCGCCGTCGTGGCGGTGAACGGCGGGGGCGTGAACGAGCCGCGGCCGACGGCGTTGAACGTGGCGGCGTCGGTGAACCGGCCGTCGCCCGCGTACTCCGTGCGGATCAGGGTCGGGGACAGGACCTGGAAGCGCGCGTTCCCCGCCGCGACGGTCCCGCGCGCGGCGGGGCCGGCGTCGGCGGGCGCCGCGACGGTGACGACCGCGGCGGCGACCGCCAGGACGCTCACCAGGTGGAGGGATCTGACTGCTCTCGGCCGCACGGCGGAACTCCGTTCCGGTCAGGGGACCAGTTTTACAACGTTGGAAAAGGCGTTCCGATCTGAGCACAGGCGCTGGGCGGATGTCCAGACCAGCGGGAAGATCTGTCCGGACAGCCAGTGTCACTGCCCGGCAGGCCACGCGGGGCGGAGTATCGGGGCGAACCGGTCACGGGGGTGGTACTGGAGCGGGTCGCGGCTCGCGGCTTGCTCAAGCCGACTCGCGGATCACCAGCTCCGGGTCGAAGATCACCGACTCCGCACGCCGCTGCGGGTCAGCCATGCGGTCCAGGACCATCCGCGCCATCGCCGCGCCCATTTCCTCGACCGGCTGGCGGACCGTCGTCAGCCTCGGGCGGCAGCTCAGCGCCACCCGGCTGTCGTCGAAGCCGATCACCGCCACGTCGTCCGGGACCCGGCGGCCCGCCTCGCGCAGCACCGTCAGCGCGCCGTACGCCATCAGGTCGTTGGCCACGAACAGCCCGTCCAGCGCCGGTTCCTCGGCCAGCAGCCGCTCCATCGCGCGCTCGCCGCCGTGCTCGGTGAAGTCGCCCTCGGCGACCGCCACGTACGCGTGGCCGTGGCGGGCCATCGCGTCGCGGAACCCGGCCAGCCGGTCCTGGCCCGCCGGTGTCCCCGCCGGGCCCGCGATCGTCGCGACCCGGTGGCACCCGCGGGACACCAGCCGGTCCGCGGCCAGCCGGGCGCCGTCCTGGTGGGCGACGTCGACGTAGCTCACCGGCGCCGGGCGGCCCGGCCGCGCGAACAGCGCCGTCGGGACACCCGCGTCGGTCAGCATCCGCGGCAGCGGGTCCTCCGCGGGGTGCAGCGAGATCAGCAGCACCCCGCTCACCTGCTCCTGCCGCAGCTTCGGCACGAGCTTCTCCCGCTCTTCGTCGCTGTCGACGAGCATCAGGATCGGGTGCAGGCCTTGCGGGCGCAGATGCGCGACGACGCCCTCGACGACCCGGCCGAAGAAGGGGTCGCCGAACACGCCGCCGAAGGCTTCGATGTGCCGTTCGGGCTCGGACACCACCAGCGCGATCCCACCCGTGCGGCGCGTGACCAGCGACCGGGCCGCGCGGTTCGGCACGTACCCGGTGGCGGCGATCGCGCGTTCGACGGTCTCCCGCAGCTTCGGGTCGACGTTGCGCACGCTGTTGACCACGCGGGACACCGTGGCCCGCGAGACGCCGGCGACCCGCGCGACGTCCTCCAGGGTCGGCGGCGCCGAGGGCGGGTGCGTCGTCACCCCTTCTTTGTAGCACGCTGTGAGAGCGCTCTCCCAGCCCTGCGACCGACGGCGCGCCGATGACAAATGTCATGGGCGCCCGGTGCGGGACGGCACTGCCCCCGGACCCACCGGCGAGACCAGCATTTCCGGCATGACCACCACCGCCTTCCGGCCCGTTCTCCTGCTCACCGGCGGCTACGCCGGCCTCAGCGTCCTCACGCTCGTCGCGATCGTGCTCCTCCGGAACGACCACGCGCTGGTGACCGACGCGGTCTGGGTGCGCGCCACCCTCGTCGTCGCCAGTTCGCTGCTGACGTTCGCCTTCGCCCGCAGCGCGGCGCGCGGGTCGCGGAAGGGCCTGCTGAGGCTGCGGATCGTCGCCGCGGCGATGCTCGTGGCGATCGCCGTCATCGTCGCTTTGCCCGGACTGTTCCCGATGTGGCTGCGGATCGAGCAGGCCGTCTGCGGGCTGCTGCTGCTCGGTGTCACGGTGCTCGTCAACGGCCGGCGGGTCCGGGCCCGGTAGCGTGCCGGAGGTGGACAGGGTGGAACCGGCCGACGTGCAGCGCTGGGTGCGCGGCTGGCGGCTGCGGCTGCTCGACGCCGGGATGCTCGTCTACCCCGCCGTGACCGTGGCGAGCGTGCTGCAGCACTCCTCGAACGCTTTCGCGGGGTGCCTGGTCGTGGCCGCGTTCGCCGTGAGCTACCTGTTCGCCGCGGCAGCGGCCGCACGACGGGCGACGCGGCCGTTCTGGCTGCTGACCGGCGGCTGTGCCGTGTTGTTCGCCGCCGCGATCCCGTTCGTCCACGCCGATGCGTTCTTCCTCGCCGCCGTCGTGCTCTCCCTGGCCGTGCCCCGGCTCCCCCGCCGCGTCGGGGCGGGCCTGGTGGCCGCAGCCGCACTGGCCGCCGTCATCGGCCCCTGGCCCGGCGGACCGGCGTGGACACAGGCGGTCGCACTCGTGTTCACCGTGCTCATGGTGTCCGCGTTCGCCGAGGCGATCCGGGCCAACGCCGCGCTCGTCGAGGCGCGTGCCGAGGTCGCGCGGCTGGCGTCGGAGGCCGAACGCACCCGCATCGCCCGGGACCTGCACGACCTGCTCGGCCATTCGCTCACCGCGATCACCGTCAAGAGCACCCTCGCCCGGCGGCTCGTGGACGCCGACGCGGCTCGCGCGGGCGAGGAGATGACCGCCGTCGAAACGCTCGCCCGCCAGGCGCTGACCGACGTCCGCGCGGCGGTGTCCGGCTACCGCGAAGTCACTCTGGCCGGCGAACTCGCGCGCGGGCGCGAGCTGCTGCGCGCGTGCGGTGTCACCGCCGACCTGCCGACCGCGACCGACGTCGTCGGCCCGGCGCACCAGGAGCTGTTCGGGTGGGTCGTGCGGGAAGGCCTGACCAACGTGGCCCGGCACGCCCGCGCGACCCGGTGCACGGTCACCGTCTCGGAGTCCACTGTGGAGGTCGTCGACGACGGCGTCGGCGGGTCCCCCGGGGAGGGCGCCGGGCTGGCCGGCCTCCGCGAGCGGGTCGAAGCGGCCGGCGGGCAGTTCGGCGCCGGGCCGGTGCGGCCCCGCGGCTGGCGGCTGCGGGTGACGGTGTGACCATCCGGCTGCTGCTCGCGGACGACCAGGAGCTGGTCCGTCAGGCGCTGTGCGCGCTCCTCGCGCTCGAGGACGACTTCGAGGTGGTCGCCTCCGTCGGCCGCGGCGACGAGGTCGTCGCCGCGGCCCGCGAGCACCGGCCCGACGTGGCCCTGCTCGACATCGAAATGCCGGGCCTGGACGGTCTTTCCGCCGCGGCGGTGCTCGCCGCGCAGGTGCCGGACTGCCGCGTCGTCATGCTCACGACGTTCGGCCGGGCGGGCTACCTGCGCCGCGCGATGGACGCGGGCGCGGCCGGGTTCGTCGTGAAGGACGCCCCGGCCGACGTCCTCGCCGACGCGATCCGCCGCGTGCGGGCCGGTGAGCGCGTGGTCGACCCGGCGCTGGCGGTCGCCACGCTCGCCGCGGGCGAGTCGCCGCTGACCGCCCGGGAACGCGACGTGCTCGTCACCGCCCGGACCGGGGCCACGGTCGCCGAGATCGCGTCCCGGCTGTATCTGTCCGAAGGGACGGTGCGCAACTACGTCTCGGCGGCGATCGCCAAGACCGGCGCGCGCAACCGGGTCGAGGCGGTGCGGATCGCCGACGAGCGCGGCTGGCTCTGATTGGCCCGGTCCGCCCGCCCGGAATTGGATCTTCTGCCGGGCCGCCCGCCGCCTTAGGTTGGCCGGGTGAAGACCGTTGACCTGTGGTTCGACCCGGTGTGCCCGTGGGCGTGGATCGCCTCCCGGTGGCTGCTGGAGGTGGAGGCGGTCCGCGAGGTCCGGACGCGGTTCCAGGTGTTCAGCCTGTCGCTGCACAACGAAGGGCGGGAGGTGGACGACTGGTACCGCGGCTGGCTCGACGAGCGCTGGGGTCCCGCGCGCGTCGCACTGGCCGCCGAGCGAGCGCACGGGAACGAGGTCCTGCGCGACCTCTACACCGCGCTCGGCACGCGCCTCCACCGCGACAAGGAACCGGTGACGCGCGAAACGATCGTCGCCGCGCTGGCCTCGGTGGACCTGCCCGCATCGCTGGCGGACGCCGCCGAGTCGCCGGACCTCGACGCGGACCTGCGCGCCGGGAACCGCGCGGCGCTCGACCCGATCGGCGAGGACCTCGGCGTCCCCGCGATCCACGTGGACGGCCACGCCTTCTTCGGCCCGGTCGTCAGCCCGGTCCCGCGCGGCGAGGAAGCCGGACGGCTGTGGGACGGCGTGCTGCTCGTGGCCGGCACGCCCGGGTTCTCCGAGCTGAAGCGGGGCCGCGGCCGGCCGGTGACGAGCTAGGCGTTTCGCGTCAGCCGGGCCTCTGCCGCGTCCCAGTCACCGACACCCGACGGCTCGTAGCGCCTCACCTCCTGGGTCTCCCGCACCAACGCCCGCATCGACGCCAGATCCGGCAGGTCCTCCCCCAGCGCCCGGGCCTGGACCAGGACGTTCCCCAGCGCCGCCGCCTCGACCGGGCCCGCCAGGACCGGAACTCCGCACGCGTCCGCCGTCAACCGGCACAGCAGTTCATTGCGCGCCCCGCCGCCGACGATGTGGACCACGTCGATCGTGCGGCCCGTGATCGACGCCGCGGCCCGGAGCGTGCGGCGGTAGGCCAGCGCCAGGCTGTCGAGGATGCACCGGACCACCGCGGCCCGCTCCGCAGGCGGCTGCTGGCCGGTCGCCTCGCAAGCGGCAGCCAGGCGCGCCGGCATGTCACCGGGTGGCAGGAACTCCGGGGCGTCGATGTCCACCACCGCCGCCAGCGCGGGCGCGGCGGCCGCCGCCGCGAGTAGGCCGGGCAGGTCCGAAGTGGACCACGTCCGCAGCGTCTCCGACAGCACCCACAGGCCCATCACGTTGCGGAGAAAGCGGATCGTGCCGTCGACGCCGCCCTCGTTGGTGAAGTTCGCCGCGAGGGCGGCGTCGCTCAGCTCCGGCGCCGGCAGCTCCAAGCCCGCCAACGACCACGTTCCCGAGGAGATGTACGCGAAGTTCGTGCCGGGTGAAGCGGGCACGGCGACCACCGCGGACGCCGTGTCGTGCGAACCCACCGCGATCACCGGCAAACCGGACAGTGCGCGGGCCGTGCCCACCACCGTGCCGGGGTCGCGCAACGGCGGGAGCAGCCGCGGCGGGATCCCCACGCGGGCGGCGAGCGAGGTGGCCCAGGTCCGCGCGCGGACGTCGTAGAGCTGCGTGGTCGACGCGTTGGTGCGTTCCGCCCCGATCTCGCCGGTCAGCCAGTAGTTCAGCAGGTCGGGGATCAGCAGCACGGTCCGCGCCGCGGCGAGCCGGTCGCCTTCGGCCAGCAGCTGGTACAGCGTGTTGAACGGCAGCTGCTGCAGCCCGGTCACGTCGTACAGTTCCCGGTCGGGCACCGGGACGGTGATCCCGTCCGTGCGCGGGTCGCGGTAGTGGACAGGGTTGCCGAGTAGGGCGCCGCGCTCGTCCAGGAGCCCGTAGTCGACCGCCCACGAATCGATGCCGACCCCGTCCAGGTGCCCGGCCTCGTGGATTCCGGTCACGGTCTCGCGGTAGAGACCCAGGACGTCCCAGTACAGCACCGGGCCCGCCTGGATCCCGCCGTTGGCGAACCGCCGTACCTCCGACACCTCCAGCGCCGACGAGCCGACGGTCCCGGCCATCACCCGTCCGCTGGACGCGCCGAGGTCGACGGCCGCGACCCGTTTCACGGGCGCACCACCGTCAGCTCCAGGCCGAGCAGGTCCGCGACCGCCGTCAGCTCGGCGACGCGGTGGCCGGTTCCCAGCGCCCAGTGGTGCGCGATCCCGCTCGCCGACCAGGCGTCGGTCCACTCCCCCGGGTCGCAGCCGAAGTCGACGCGGGAGGTCGTGTTGCCGATCCGCAGCAGCGGCCCGGGCACCACCGTCCCTTCCGACGCGATGAGCGTGAACGTGCCGTCGCGGCGCTGCCCGAGCCCGCACAGCGTCACCGGCCCGTGCTTGACGTCGAACTCCACCGACACGCCCCAGCCGCGCTTGCCGTGGTAGACGCCCAGGCCGCGCAGCAGCGGCTTGCGGGCGCTGATACCGAGGTGGGCCGGGCCGTCGTGGCCCATCTCGACCACGCCGTCGCGGAAGTTCAGCGCCTGCAGCTCGGTGAACGAGCCGCCCGCGCCGAGCCGGTCCATGACGAGCATCGCCAGTGACGTCCGCAGCTCGTACTCGCCGACCGCCGGGATGCCGCGCGCGGTGAGCAGGGACGCGCCGAGGATGAACCCGGCGCCGACGCGTTCGTGCGTCTCGCCGTCGAGGCCGCGGTGGTAGTAGGCCAGCGAGTCGAGCGAGAAGTCGTCGACGAGCCGGTCGAGGGCCACCGAGACCCGGGCACCCCAGGCGAAGTCTTCGTCCACGACGGACTCGTCCACGGTGAACACTTCGCGGGCCAGTTCGACGCGGTCCTTCGTTTCGGCCTCGGTGACCTTCTCCACGCGCACCCGCAGGTCGTCGACCTCCAGGATTTCGACGTGCCCGCCGAGCTGGGCCGAGACGAGCGTCGGGTCGGTCGAGACGTCCATCATGCCCGGGTACAGGTGCCCGAGCAGGCCGTGGCGACCGCGGCGCAGCGCCGCCCGCACTCCGGCGGCCTTGATCCAGCGGGAGATCCGCGTCCAGGCGCGCTCGTCCTCGAGGTAGCCGGACACCGAACGGAACTCGACGCCGAGGCGCCGGAACGCGTTGGCCATCTCCGGCAGCGGGCAGGCGCCGCAGTAGGCCAGCCACGCGCCGGTGTCGAAGGACTCGTGGTCCATCACCTCGGTGGGCTGCAGGTTCAGCAGCAGCACCGGCGCGCCCGAGCGCTGCGCGACCGGGGCCAGCATGCTGGACGTCAGGTACGTCGTGAGGAACCCGATGATCAGGTCGCACCCGGCCACCCGCAGCTTTTCCGCCGCGGCCGCGCCTTCCCGGGCGTCCGACACGAACCCGGCGTCGACGACCTCGCAGTCCATGGTGGACAGACGCTCGGTGACGCGCCGGGCCGAGGCCTGCAGCTGCGGCAGCAGGGCCGGGAACTGCGGCCAGTACGCGCCGAGCCCGCCGGACACGAGCCCGACGCGTGTGCGGCGCGGGGTGATGCGGTCGATCATCGGTCCTCCTTCAGCGCAGGAACGCGGCGGCCACTCCGGCGTCCACCGGCACGTGCAGGCCGGTGGTGTGGGTCAGCTCGCCGCCGGTCAGGGCGAACACCGCGGCGGCCACGTGCTCGGGCAGCACTTCCCGCTTGAGGATGGTGCGCTGGGCGTAGAACTCGCCGAGCTTCTCCTCGGGAACGCCGTAGACGGCCGCGCGCTGGGCGCCCCAGCCGCCGGCGAAGATGCCGGAGCCCTGGACGACGCCGTCGGGGTTGACGCCGTTGACCCGGATGCCGTGCGCGCCGAGTTCGGCGGCCAGCAGCCGGACCTGGTGGGCCTGGTCGGCCTTCGCGGCGCCGTAGGCGACGTTGTTCGGGCCCGCGAACACCGAGTTCTTCGACGAGATGTAGACGATGTCGCCGCCGATGCCCTGGTCGATCATGGCCTTGGCCGCCGCGCGGGCGACCAGGAACGAGCCCTTGGCCATGACGTCGTGCTGGAGGTCCCAGTCGCGTTCGGTGGTCTCCAGCAGCGGCTTCGAAATGGACAGCCCGGCGTTGTTGACCACCAGGTCGATGCCGCCGAAGGCGAGCACGGTGGCGTCGATCGCGGCTTGGACCGCCGCGGCGTCGGTGACATCGGCGGTGACGGCCGTGCCGCCGATCTCCGCGGCGACTTCCGCGGCCGCGTCGCCGTTGAGGTCGGCGATCGTCACGCACGCGCCTTCGGCCGCGAGCCGCTGCGCGATGGCCTTGCCGATCCCGGATCCGGCCCCGGTGACCAGGGCGATCCGCCCGGCCAGCGGTTTCGGCTTGGGCATCCGCTGCAGCTTGGCCTCTTCGAGCGCCCAGTACTCGATCCGGAACTTTTCGCTTTCGGGGATCGGCGCGTAGGTGGAGACTGCTTCGGCGCCGCGCATGACGTTGATGGCGTTGACGTAGAACTCTCCCGCCACCCGCGCGGTCTGCTTGTCCTTGCCGAAGGAGAACATCCCGACACCCGGCACCAGCACGATGGCCGGGTCGGCGCCGCGCATCGCGGGCGAATCGGCGTCGGCGTTCCGCTCGTAGTAGGCGCGGTATTCGTCGCGGTACTCGGCGTGCAGTTCCTTCAGCCGCGCGACGACGTCGTCCAGGGGCGCGGTCGCGGGCAGGTCCACGACCAGCGGGCGGACCTTCGTGCGCAGGAAGTGGTCCGGGCACGAGGTGCCCAGCGCGGCGAGCGGCGCCAGCTTCTCCCGGGAGAGGAACTCCAGCACGACGTCGCTGTCGGTGTAGTGGCCGACGACCCGCTGGTCCGTCGAGGCGAGCCCGCGGATCACCGGCGCCAGCGCCGCGGCGCGGGCGTGCCGCTCGGCTTCGGGGAGGGCTTCGAAGCCGGGGACGACCGGGCCGAACGGTTCGGGAGCGCCCCGCTCGGCCAGGAAGGCTTCGGCCGTGCGGATGATCTCGAGAGAGTTGGCCTGGCACTCCTCGGAGGTCGCGCCCCACGCGGTGATGCCGTGGCCGCCGAGGATGACGCCGATGGCCTGCGGGTTGGCCGCCTTGACCGCGGCGATGTCGAGGCCCAGCTGGAAGCCGGGGCGTCGCCAGTCCACCCACGCGACCCGGTCGCCGAAGCACTCCTTGGTCAGCGCCGGGCCGTCGGCCGCGGTGGCCAGCGCGATCCCGGAGTCCGGGTGCAGGTGGTCGACGTGCGCGGCCTCGACGAGACCGTGCATGGCGGTGTCGATCGACGGCGCCGCCCCGCCCCGGCCGTGCAGGCAGTAGTCGAAAGCGGCGACCATCTCGTCCTCGCGCTCGACACCCGGGTACACGTTCACCAGGGCACGCAGCCGATCCAGCCGCAGCACCGCGAGCCCGGCCTCGGTCAGCGTGCCGAGGTCGCCGCCGGAGCCCTTGACCCACACCACGTCGGTGGGCGAGCCGGTGACGGGGTCGGTCACCGCGCCCTTGGCGGAGGTGTTGCCGCCGGCGTAGTTGGTGTTGCGCGGGTCGGCCCCGAGCGCGTTGCTGCGCGCGATGAGCTGCTCCGGCACGGTCATCCTCATGCTCCCCATCCGGCCTGCGTGCCGCCGGCGCGCTCGGCCACGATCTTCTCCTGGTACCCGCTGCGGTGGTAGGCGGCGATCGGGTCCGGGTCGAGCCCGGAGTCCTCCCGCAGCTCGGCCAGCAGCGGCCGGACGTCGGTGTTGTAGGCGTCCATCAGCACGGCGTTCGCCTCCAGGACGTTGCCCGCCTGCTGCGCCGAGCGCAGCGCGGGGCGATCCACGAGCAGTGCCTTCGCGGTCGCTTCCTGGACGTTCATCACCGACCGGATGATCGCCGGGATCTTGGCCTCGATGTTGTGGCACTGGTCGAGCATGAACGCGATCCCGTACGCCGGATCGAGGGCGTCGGCGCGGACGATCTCGTACATGATCCGGAACAGCTGGAACGGGTCCGCCGCCCCCACCATCAGGTCGTCGTCGGCGTAGAAGCGGGAGTTGAAGTCGAACGCGCCCAGCTTCCCCGCCCGCAGCAGGAACGCCACGATGAACTCGATGTTCGTCCCCGGCGCGTGGTGGCCGGTGTCGATGCAGACGGTGGCCCGCTCGCCCAGCTCGATGCAGTGGGCGTAAGACGTGCCCCAGTCCGGGACGTCGGTGGCGTAGAACGCGGGCTCGAACAGCTTGTACTCCAGCAGCATCCGCTGGTGCTCGCCGAGCCGGTCGTAGGTTTCCCGCAGCGCCGCCGCCAGCCGGTCCTGGCGGTCCCGGAGGTCGTCCTGGCCCGGGTAATTGATGCCGTCGGAGAACCACAGCTTCAGGTCGCGCGAGCCGGTCGCGTCCATGATGTCGATGGCCTCGAGCAGGTGGTCGGTCGCCTTGCGGCGGATCCCGGCGTCCGGGTTGGTCACCGAACCGAGCTTGTAGTCCTCGTCCTGGAAGACGTTGGTGTTGATCGCCCCGATTTCGACGCCGAGGTCCCGCGCGTAGGCGGTCAGAGCGGCATAGTCGTCGACCTTGTCCCACGGGATGTGCAGCGCCACGCTCGGCGCCACCCCGGTGAACTTGTGCACCACCGCCGCGTCGGCGATCTTCTCCTCGGGGGTGCGCGGCACGCCCGGTTGCGGGAACACCTTGAACCGGGTACCCGAGTTCGCGTACGCCCACGACGGCGTTTCGATGCGCTGGGCCCTCAGGGCCGCTTTGACCGCAGTCAGATCACCCATGGCGATCACTGTCCTTCCCGGACGTCGAGGTGGAAGACCTCGTCGAGCAGCTGGAACCCTTCGTCCGGCGGGCCGCCGTCGAGACCGGTGAAGAACTCCGCCATCTCCGCCTGCCAGCGGGTGTTGACGTCGGTCTCCGCCATGGCGGCCCGCGCGGCTTCGAGGTCGTCCGCCTCGACGTACCCGATCAGCAGGCCGTCGTCGCGGAGGAACAGCGAATAGTTGCGCCAGCCGGTGTCGTGCAGGGCCTGCCGCATCTCGGGCCACACCGCCCGGTGCCGCTCGGTGTATTCGGCTTTCCGGTCGGGCTTGACCTGAAGGCAGAAGCAGTACCGGGGCATCAGAAGGTGAACTTGTCGATGTTGTTCGCGTCGAACGTCGTCGGCGGGCCGAGCACGATTTCGCCGTTGGCGCCGATCGTGTAGTCACCGAGCTTGCCCGCCTTGAACTTCTCGCCTTCCTTGCCGGTGATCTGGCCGGACTTGAGCGCAACACCCGCGTAGGCGGCGAGGTAGCCGATGTCCGCCGGGTTCCACAGCGCGAACTGCTTCACCGTGCCGTCCTTGACGAAGGCGCGCATCTGGTTCGGCGTGCCGAGGCCGGTCACCGCGACCTTGCCCTTGTAGGTCGAGGAACTGACGTACCGCGCGGCGGCCGCGATGCCCACGGTGGTCGGCGAGACGATCACCTTCAGGTTCGGGAACGACTGGAGCAGGCCCTGGGCCTCCTGGAACGACTTCTGGTCGTCGTCGTTGCCGTAGGCGATCTTGTCCAGCTTCAGGCCCGCGTACTCCGGCTTGGCCAGTTCCTTCTTGAGGACCTCGATCCAGGCGTTCTGGTTGGTGGCGTTCGGCGTCGCGGACAGGACGGCGATCTCGCCGGACCCGCCGGAGAGGTCCTTGGCCTGCTTGGCCAGCGCCTCACCGATGCCCTGGGTGGTGGCCTGGTTGATGAAAACGTCGCGGCAGTCCTTGGCGGCGTCGGAGTCGAACGCGACGACCTTGATGCCGGCGCTGCGGGCCTGGTTGAGCGACGGGCACACGGCGTTCGGGTCGTTCGCGGCGATGCCGATGACGTCCTGCTGCTGCTGGATCAGCGTGTTGATGTAGCTGACCTGCGACGACGCGCTGGCGTCGTTCGGCCCGACCAGCTTGTACTCGCCCTTCAGCTCTTCGAGCGCCGCCTTGCCGCCGCTGACCTCGATGTCGCTGTAGGGGTTGTTGAGCTGCTTGGGCAGGAACGCCATCTTGACGCCGGTGGCGGCCGCGGCGTTCGGGTTGGCCGCGGCGGTGGACTGCTGGCCGCCGGAGCCGGCGTTGTCGTTCTTGGTCGTGCCGCTGCACGCGGCCAGGACCAGCACCAGCCCGGCCGACACTGCGCCGGTGAGGAACCGTCGGGACATCTTCGTCACCTTTCTGGGGATACCGCTTGGCGAGGACGGCGCCGCGACGCCGCGCGCACGATGTTGGGCAGCAGGACCGACACGATCAGGAGCACGCCGGTCACGATGTTGAGGGCTTCGTTGGACACGTCCTGCAGGCGCAGCGCGTTCTGCAGGGAGGCCAGCAGGACCACCCCGGCGAGCACGCCGGGCAGCGTGCCCTTGCCGCCGAAGATGGACACGCCGCCGAGCAGCACGGCGGCCACGACGGCCAGTTCGAGGCCGAAGCCGTTGTCGGCGCGGGCGCTGGAGTACCGCAGCGTCCACAGGACCCCGGCGAGACCGGCGACCGCGCCGCTCACGACGTACAGCCAGAACTTGAGCCGTCCGGTGCGGATGCCGGCGAACCGGGCCGCCTGCTCCCCCGCGCCGGCGGCGAAGACGCCGCGGCCGATCGGGGTCGCGTGCAGCACGACGCCGAAGATCAGGGCGACGACGATCAGCGGGATCAGCACGTTCGGGATCGGGCCGTCGCCGATCGTCCCGGTGACCCAGGTCGTGTAGGCGCGGGGGAAGTCGGCGACCGCGCCGTCGCCCAGCACCACGAAGGCGAGCCCGCGGTAGAGCGCCAGCGTGCCGATCGTGACGGCGAGGGACGGCAGTTTCAGCACGGTGACGAAGAAGCCGTTCAGCGCGCCGAGGACCGCGCCGAGCATGATGCAGAGCGGGATGATCGTCTCGATCGTCATCCCGGCGTCCCACAGCGAACCCATCACCGCCGACGTCAGGCCGAGCGTGCTCGCCACCGAGAGGTCGATCTCGCCGGTGACGATGATGAACGTCATCGGCAGCGCGACCAGCGCGATCGGGAGCAGGTCGAGCAGCAGGAAGGTGAAGTTGCGGCTGGTGCCGAAGTTCTCGACCGCGCCCGAAGCGACGACGAGCACGATCACCGTCACCAGCACGACGGCGGCGTCCCAGCTGAGCAGCCGGCCGAGCCGGTTCCCTCGGTCAGACATGGGCGTCCCTCTTCTTCAGTGCTTTCGCGACCCGGACGGCGACGAGCCGGTCCGCCCCGATGGCGAGGAGGATCAGCGCACCGACGATGGCCTGCTGCCAGAACTGGTTGATGTCGAGCACGGCCAGGGCGCTGCCGATGACGGTCAGCAGCAGCGCGCCGAGGCCCGCGCCCCAGACCGAGCCGCTGCCGCCGAACACCGCGACCCCGCCGACGACGGCCGCGGCGACGACGTTGAGCTCGTAGCCGGTGCCGGCGGCCGCGTCCACGGTGCCGAACCGGGCCGCGAACAACACTCCGGCGAGCCCGGCGAGGGCGCCGCTGACCAGGAACGCCGCGCTGGTCTTGCGGCCGACCCGGATGCCGGCCAGCTGCGCGGCCTGCGGGCTCGACCCCATCGCGTACAGCTCGCGCCCGGCGCGGTAGCTGCGCAGCACGATCCCGGCGGCGACCAGGACCAGCACCGCGATCAACACCAGCCACGGCACGCCGAGCACCGACGCGGTGCCGAAGTCCAGGAAGGACGCCGGCAGCTTGTCGGCGTTGATCTGCTGGCCACCGGCCCAGAAGTAGCTGACCCCGCGGTAGGCGTAGAGCGTGCCGAGCGTGACGACCAGCGCGGGCACCTGGCCGAAGCGCACGAGCGCACCGTTGACCAGTCCGCACACCGCGCCGACGCCGAGCCCGGCGAGGACGGCGACGAGCACCGGCAGGCCCGGGTTGTCCTTCATCAGCGTGCCGACGGCGAACGCGGACAGGCCGAGGACCGAGCCGACCGAGAGGTCGATGTTGCGGGTGATCATCACGATCGCCTGCCCGACCGCGAGCACCGCCAGGATGGCCGTGCCGAGCAGGATGTCGCGGATGCTCTGCCCGGACAGGAACCGCGAGTTCTGCGTCGCGGTGAACGCGACCAGGACGATCAGGGCTCCCGCGATGCCGGATTCGCGGGCCTTCAGCACGTTCGCGGTCCACGAGCGTCCGGAGTGGACGGTGGCCTGCGCGGTCACGGGCGCCTCCTTCGTCGCGGTCATGCGGCGGCCCCCTGCCCCATCGCGGCGAACATGACGGAGTCTTCGGTCGCTTCCGCGCGCGGGAGCTCGGCCACGATCCGGCCCTCCCGCATCACCAGCACGCGGTCGGCCATGCCCAGCACCTCCGGCAGTTCCGAAGACACCATGACGACCGCGACCCCTTCGGCGGCCAGCGAGGACATCAACCGGTGGACCTCGGCCTTGGTGCCGACGTCGATGCCGCGCGTCGGCTCGTCCACGATGAGCACCTTCGGCGCCATCGCCAGCCACTTGGCCAGTACGACTTTCTGCTGGTTGCCGCCCGAAAGCGTGCCGACGGGGTCGCCGAGCCGGCGGTACTTGGTGCGCAGCCGCTCGGTCCAGTGCCGGGCTTCCTGCCGTTCGCTCGCGCCGCTGAGGAAGCCGAGCTTCGACAGCGCGCGCGAGCGCGGCAGCGTCACGTTCCGCTCGATCGAGAGGTCCATGATCAGGCCCTGCTGACGCCGGTCCTCGGGAACGAGGGCCATCCCGGCGGCCATCGCGGCCCGCGAGGAGTGCGGCTTCAGCTTCTTGCCGCTGACCTTGACGACTCCCGCGTCCCGCTCGTCGACGCCGAAGACGGCCTGGACGACCTCCGAGCGGCCCGACCCGACCAGCCCGGCGAACGCGACGATCTCACCGGCGCGCACGGAGAAGGAGATGTCGCGGAACACGCCCTCCCGGGCCAGGCCTTCGACCTCCAGCACGACCGCACCGGGTTCGACGTCCTGCTTGGGGAACAGCGCGTCGAGATCGCGGCCGACCATCCGCTTCACCATCTCTTCGACGGTCACGTCCTCCAGGGCGTCGGTGGAGACGTGCTTGCCGTCGCGCATGATCGTCACGCGCTGGCAGAGCTCGGTGATCTCCTCGAAGCGGTGGGAGATGAACATGATCGCCGCGCCTTCCTGGCGCAGCGCCCTGGCCACGGTGAACAGCCGCTCGACCTCGATCCGGGTCAGCGCGGCGGTCGGCTCGTCCATCACCAGCACGCGGGCGTCGGCGCTGAGCGCCTTGGCGATCTCCACGATCTGCTGGTCGGCGATCGACAGCCCCCTGGCGGGCCGGGCGGGGTCGATCCGGACGCCGAGGCGGGCGAACAGCCGCTCGGCCTCGGCGCGGATCGCCGCCCGGTCGATCCGGCCGAGGCTCTTGCGCGGGTGGCGGCCCATCACGATGTTCTCCGCGACACTGAGGTCCGGGAACAGCGTGGGCTCCTGGTAGATCACGGCGATGCCGGCCGCCTTGGCGTCGGCGGGTGAGCCGAACTCGACCGGCTCTCCGTCCAGCAGCAGCGTGCCGTCATCGGGCTTGTGCACCCCGGCCAGCATCTTGACGATCGTGGACTTTCCGGCGCCGTTTTCCCCGACCAGCGCGTGGGCCTCCCCGGCGTGCAGTCCGAAGCTCACGCCGGCGACGGCCGCGACCGCGCCGAACGACTTCGTCACGCCGCGCACCTCCAGCAGAGGGGCTCCGGCGGGGTCCTGCCGCGTCATCGCGACCTCCGGATTGAAAGGTTTCACAAATCTGGTGCGGTGAAGCTACTATGCGCCGGAACGAGAAGTCAATGGATCGGCGAAGGCGTGGCCAAACGGCATCTTCACCAGCTCCGTCGCGGTGATGTTACGTTTCAACCGCGCTGCGCAGTGCTGATCAAAGAGGGGGTTGCGATGGTCGTCAGGGAGCCCGGTGCCGAGCCTCGCGCGGCGGGCATGAAGGAAGTCGCGGCGGCGGCCGGCGTCTCCCTCGGCACGGTGTCCAATGTGCTCAACCGGCCCGATCGGGTCAGCCCGGCCACCCGGGCCAGGGTCGAGGCCGTGATGGCCGAACTCCGCTTCGTGCGCAACGAATCCGCGCGGCAGCTGCGGGCCGGACGCAGCCGGGTGCTGGCCTACGTCATGCTCGACGGCAGCAACCCCTTCTTCACCGACGTCGCGGCCGGCATGGAAGACGCCGCGGACGCCGCCGGTGAGGGCGGCCTCTCCCTCTTCCTGTGCAACAGCGCGCACCAGCCCGCGCGCGAGGAGGCCTACCTCGGGCGCCTCGAACAGCAGCGCGTGCAAGGCGTGCTCATCACGCCGGTCGACCCCGACGCCCCGCTGCTGCGCGAGATCGCGCGCCGCGGCACGCCGGTGGTCGTCGTCGACCGGACGCCGGAGGGCACGACGCACTGCTCGGTCGCGGTCGACGACGTCCACGGCGGGGAGATCGCCGTGCGGCACCTGGTCGAACAGGGCCACGAGCGGATCGCCTTCATCGGCAACCACACGACCGTCGGCCAGGTCCGCGACCGGCGGCTCGGCGCGCTGCGGGCGCTGGACGCGGCCGGGCTCGGCCCGGACCACCTGGTCGACCTGACGACGACGGCACTGACGGTGGCCGACGGCCGCGGCGCGGGCGAGCGACTGGCGGGCCTCCCGGCGCCGGTCCGCCCGACCGCCGCCTTCTGCGCCAACGACCTGGTCGCCCTCGGCCTGCTCCAGACGTGCGCGAACCTGCGCATGAGCGTCCCGCACGACCTGGCGATCGTCGGCTACGACGACATCGAGTTCGCCGCGGCGGCCGCGGTCCCGCTGACGTCGGTGCGCCAGCCGCGGCGGCGCCTGGGCCGCACGGCCGTGGAACTGCTGCTGGCGGAGGCGTCCGAAACCGCCCACGAACACCGGAAGGTCGTGTTCACCCCGGAGCTGGTGGTCCGCGCCTCCACCTTGCGCTGAGCAACCCGCTGATCGTTTGTGACGTCTTACCGGTCACCGGCGATATCCCAGGGGAGCCCGAGCACGGAGGTCGTGAATGGCCGACTGGCAACCACGGCTGTCCCGGCGCGGGTTCCTGACCGCGAGCGGGGCCGCGCTGCTCGGCGCCGTCGTCGCGGGCTCGGCCGGGCACGTCGCGGCCGGCGCCGGCTCCGCGCAGCTGGGCGATTTCTGGTTGTTCGGGCGGTACGACGACGGCTGCACCGATCTCGGCTTCGACGAGATCGACCTCTCGCCGGTGCAGCTGCCCCACTGCGTCACCCCGCTTTCGTGGACGGGGTGGGACCCGGCGTCCTGGCAGGACCGGTGGATCTACCGCAAGCACTTCACCGGGTCGGCGACCGAACGCCACACCGCCCGCTTCGACGGCGTCATGACCAACGCCGAGGTGCACCTCAACGGCCGGCTCGTCGCCACGCACGAAGGCGGCTACCTGCCGTTCGAAGTGGAGCTGCCGGACGTCGTGGCGGGCGACAACGTGCTCGCCGTGGTGGTCGACGGGCGGTGGGCGCTGGACGTCCCGCCGAACCTGCCGCGCGGCGGGCCGTCGGTGATCGATTTCTACCAGCCGGCCGGGATCTACCGCCCCGCCACGGTCGGCGCGGTGCCCCGCATCCGGCTGGCCGACGTCTTCGCGCGGCCCGTCGACGTCCTCTCCCCCGGCCGGTCGCTGCACCTGACGTGCACGCTCGACGTGCCCGTCGTGGGGCAGGTGACCGCGTCGGTGCGCCAGGCGGGCCGCGAACTCGCGCGCGGCGCCGCGCCGGTGCGGGGCAGGACGGTCGAGTTCGACGTCGGCGGGCTCGGCGGGGTGCGCCTTTGGGACGTCGAGGATCCCGCCCTGTGCGACGTCGTGGTGACGGTCGAAGCCGGAAAGCGCGCCCTGGACCAGCGGGTGGTGCGGACCGGATTCCGCGACGCGCGGTTCACCACCGAGGGCTTCTTCCTCAACGGACGCCGGCTCCGGCTGTTCGGCCTCAACCGCCACCAGTGGTACCCGTTCGCCGGCGGCGCGCTGCCGGACCGCGTGCAGCGGCGTGACGCCGAAATCCTGCGCCGCGAGCTGAACTGCACGATGGTCCGCTGCTCGCACTACCCGCAGTCGAGTGCGTTCCTCGACGCCTGTGACGAGCTGGGCCTGCTGGTGTGGGAGGAGATCCCGGGCTGGGGTCACGTCGGGGACGACGCCTGGCAGCGCCGGAACCTGGCGGACGTCGAGGGGATGGTCGTGCGCGACCGCAACCACCCGAGCATCGTCGTCTGGGGCACCCGGGTGAACGAGGCGAACGGCACGACGGCGATGTACCAGCGGACCGGGCAGCTCGCCCGGCGGCTCGACCCGTCGCGGCCGACGAGCGGCGCGCTGGCCAGCACCACGCTCGGGCGGTTCGCCGGCAGCGACGTCGAAGTCCTGGCCTACAACGACTACACCGCCCGGCGCGGCACGCCCTTCAAGCTGCGCCCGCCCCGGCCGGGGGTGCCGTACCTGGTGACGGAGACGATCGGCACGCTCGCCGGGGCCCGGGCGTACCGCCGCACCGACGCCCCCGGCGTCCGGGAGCAGCAGGCCGAGCTGCACGCGAAGGCCCACGACCTGGCGGCGGCGGACGACCGGTACTGCGGGCTGCTCGCGTGGTGCGCGTTCGACTACCCGTCGGGCTGGCAGCGGTCGG
Source organism: Amycolatopsis bullii (assembly GCF_014654205.1). Lineage (GTDB taxonomy): Bacteria > Actinomycetota > Actinomycetes > Mycobacteriales > Pseudonocardiaceae > Amycolatopsis > Amycolatopsis plumensis. Next base: position 249,725 of record NZ_BNAW01000007.1, on the reverse strand, counting down.
TCGACGGGGTGAAGTACGCCGGGGTGTCGGACATCTTCCGGATCGCCAAGCCCGCCGCGGCCTTCTACGCCTCGCAGGGCGACCCGCGGGTTCGGGCGGTCGCCGAGCCCGGCTTCGCCTGGGACTTCACGGCCCAGCCGTCCGGTCCCGGGCCGGGGGCGACGATCTGGTCCAACTGCGAGCGCCTGCTGCTGTTCCTCGACGGCCGGCCCGCGGGCGAGGCCCGCAGCCGGAAAGGGGACTTCCCGCACCTGCGGTACCCGCCGTTCGCCGCGGACCTGGCCGTGCCGAAGGGACGGCGGCCCGAGCTGCGCATCGACGGCTACGCGGGCGGGCGGCTGGTCGTCAGCCGGCGCTTCAGCGGCGACCGCGGTGCGGACGTGCTCAGCTGCGTGCCGGACGACCCGGAACTCCGCTCGGACGGCAGCGACGCGACCCGGGTGGTGGTGGCGGCAACGGATCGCTTCGGGACACTGCGCGCGGCAACGGCGGGCGAGGTGCGGCTGACGTTGACCGGCCCGGGCGAGCTGATCGGCGACCCGGTGCTCGACTTCGGCGCCACGGGCGGCGCGGCGGCGGTGTGGCTGCGCCCGTCCGCGGGACCGCCCGGAACGCTGGCGCTCACGGCCACGCACGACACCCTCGGCTCGGCCACGGCGACGGTCCGGGTCACCCCGAACGCCACCCGCTCCTGAAGCGACAACACGACCGGCGGCAGCGTGGCCGGTGCAGTGAATGACTCATTCCTCGCGTCGGACGCCAGGAATGAGTCATTCACTGCATTTCGGCTCCGGTGAGCACCGCCGCCAGCACGGCCGCCTGGCTGATCGAGGGGGATCCGCTCGCCGTCAGCAGGGTCACCGGGCCGTCACCGGCCAGGGCCCGCAGCCGCTCCAGCGCCGCCGCCCGATCGGGCTCGCGCAGCTCGGCCCGGTAACGCTCGGCGAACTCCGCGAACCGCTCCGGGTCGTGGCCGTACCACGTGCGGAGCTCGTCGGAGGGGGCCAAGCCGCGGTACCAGCCGTCGAGGACCACCGCGCCGCGGGCCGTCCCGCGGGGCCAGAGCCGTTCGACGAGCACACGGACGCCGTCGGCGGGCCCGGCCGGGTCGGCCAGGCGCGCCACCCGGACGACCGTCGGCTGCATGCGCGCATTCTGCGTCGGCCGAACGCACTCCGCCACCGGAACGCCGTGGTGGTCACCGTCCGTGATCACCACGCCCGGGAGGATGGACCGGGCGCCACAGCCCGCGGCGGAAGCTGCACTGGGCAACGAACGAAAAAAGGGCCACCACGGCGACCGTGGAGGGGTCGCCGCGGTGGTCCTACCCCCAGCTCGTGCCGCCCGTGAACGACGACAGCCGAATCCGCCGGTTCCCCGGCAGCCGAGCCGGCCGTGGACATCGTCGGGAGCATGTCCTGCAGCACCGTCAGGATGGCGGACCGGGACTGCACCACGCTTGCAGTACGCTTGCACCCCCGATCGGGTGAGTGGAGGTGACGGGTGGAGTTCCGCGTCCTCGGCGCCGTCGAGGCGACGGCGGACGGCGACCCGGTCGACCTCGGCTCCCGCAAGCAGCGTCTCGTCCTCGCCGTCCTGCTCCTCGAAACCCCGCGCCCGGTCACCGTCGAAAACCTCGTGGACCTGCTCTGGCCCGACGATCCCCCGGCGAGCGCGCGCAACACCGTCCAGGCGCTGGTCTCCCGCCTGCGCGCGGTGTTCCGCACCGCGGGCGGCCCCGATCTCGTCACCGAGGGGCACGGGTACGTCCTGCGCGCCGACCCGGACACGATCGACGCCCACCGGTTCACCGCACTGGTCCGCCGGGCCCGCGCGGCCGGTGACGAGGCCGCCGTCGAACTGTTCGACGAGGCCCTCGCGCTCTGGCGGGGCGACGCCCTCGCCGGAGCCGCGTCCGGCGCTGTCGCCGAGCTGCTCCTCGCCGGGCTGAACGAAGCCCGCTGGAGCGCGCTGGAAGACCGCATCGACGCGCAGCTGCGGCTCGGCCGGGGCCGGGACCTCCTCGCCGAGCTGACGACGCTGGTCGCCGCGCACCCGTTCCGCCAGCGGTTCGTCGGCCAGCTGATGCTCGCCCTGCACCGCGAGGGCCGCACCGACGACGCCCTCGCCGCGTTCCGCGCCCTGCGCGCCCGGCTGGTCGCCGAGCTCGGGCTCGACCCGTCGCCGGACCTGACCCGGCTCGAGGCCGCGATCCTCGCCGCCGATCCCGCGCTCGACCTCGTGCCGGAGCCGCCACCGGAACCGGTCCGCCCGGCCCAGCTGCCCCACGACGTCCGCGGCTTCACCGGCCGGGCCGCCGAGCTGGCCCGGCTCGACGAACCGGCGGCTCCCGGCCCCGGCGCCGACATCCGCGTGGTCACCGGCACCGCGGGCGTCGGGAAGACCGCGCTCGCCGTCCGCTGGGCGCACCGCGTCCGCGACCGGTTCGGTGACGGCCAGCTCTACCTCGACCTGCGCGGGTTCGACCCCGACCACGAGCCACTCACCCCGGCCGTCGCGGCCGCGCAGCTGCTGCGCGCGCTGGGCACCGACCCGCGCGCGATCCCGCCGGACCCGGACGGCCGCACCGCGCTCTGGCGTTCGCTGCTGGCCGACCGGCAGGTCCTGGTCCTGCTCGACAACGCGCGCGACAGCGCCCAGGTGACGCCGCTGCTGCCGCCCTCCGGCACGGTGCTGATCACCAGCCGCCAGCGGCTCGGCGACCTCATCGCCCGTACCGGCGCGCGGGCGGTGCCGCTGTCCGTGCTGCCGGCCGACGATTCCCGGCAGCTGCTGGAAACCGTGCTCGGGCCGCCCGCGGTCGCCGCGGAGCCGGCCGCGGCGGCGGAGCTGGCCCGGCTGTGCGGGCACCTCCCGCTCGCGCTGCGGCTGGCCGCGGCCAACCTCGGCGCCGGCGAGGTGTCCGGCATCGCCGAGCTGGCGCGGGAACTCGCCGACGGTGATCCCCTCGCCGGGCTGAGCGTGGACGGTGCCGAAGAAAGCGCGGTCACGACGGCGTTCTCCGTGTCGTACCGCGCCTTGCCCGCCGGACACCGCCTGCTGTTCCGGCGCCTCGCGCTGGTGCCGGGCCAGACGTTCACCGCGCCGGTGGCCGCCCGGCTCGTCGACGTGGCCGACGGTCGGGCGAGCCAGCAGCTCAAGGCCCTCGCCGCGGCCAACCTCGTCGAACGGCACCTGCCCGGCCGCTACCGCTTCCACGACCTGCTGCGCAGCTACGCGGGCGGGCGGGTCGCGGCCGACGACACCCCCGCCGAACGGGCGGCGGCGCGGCGACGGCTGTTCGACCACTACCTCGCGACGGCCGACGCGGCCGGCCGCCTGCTGATCCCGCACTTCCTCCGGCTCCCCCGGCCCGATCCCGAAACGGTGTTCGAGGGCACCGAAGACGCGCTGGCCTGGCTGGACACGGAGTGGCCGAACCTCGCCGCCGCCGTCGAGCACGCGGCGGCGCACGGGCCGCGCGAATACGCGTGGCACCTGGCCGACGCGCTCCGGGCCTTCTTCCACCACCGCGGCCACCACACGGAATGGATCGACACGGCCACGACGGCGCTGACCGCCGCCCAGGCCGACGGCGACCGGCAGGCGCAGGCGGCGATGCGGCTGTCCATCGCGCTCGCCGGGGTCAACAGCGGCCGCTACGCCGACGCCCGCGCCCACCTGACGACGGTGCTGGCCGACGGGCTGGCGGCGGAGTGGCCGGCCGGGCGAGCCGCGGCGCTCAACAACCTGAGCGCCGTGCTCCAGCGCCTCGGCGACGCGCACGAAGCGATCGCGTGCGGCCTGGAAGCGTTGCGGCTGTGCGAAGAAGCGGCCATGCCGGGCATCACGATGGCACTGGCCAACCTCGGGTTCGCCTGCGGCCAGGTCGGCGACTTCGACGCCGCGCTCGGCCACTTCTCCCGCGCGCTCGAGATCGCCGAACGCGACGACGCGCGGTTCAGCGTCGCCGTGCTGCTGGTCGACCTCGGGCACGTCCACCGGGATCTCGGCCACGCCGTCGCGGCCGACTTCTACGAGCGGGCCCTGACGGCGAACCGGGAACTCGGCTACCAGTACGGCGAAGCGGCGGCGCTGTCCGGCCGCGCGGTCATGGAGGCCCGGGCGGGCGACGCCACCCGGGCGCTGACCGACGCCGCCGACGCCGTGGAGCTGACCCGCCGCATCGGCGACCGCGGCACCGAGGCGTCGGCACTGGCCGCGCTCGGCGAAACGTGCCTCCGCCTGGACCGCGCGGCGGAGGCGGTCGAGCACCTGACGGCGGCACTGGACATCGCCCGCGAAACGAGCTTCACGTGGTGTGAAGCCGCGGCCCTGACCGGCCTCGCCGAAGCGGCGCTCGCCGTGGGCGACACCGAAGTGGCGCGCACCCACGGCGAAGCGGCGGTCAAGCTCGCGGCCCAGGCGGGTTACCGGCCCTTGGAAACGCGAGCCGCCCGCGTCCTCGACCCGTCGTGAGTGGCAAGGAGGGTTAGAACCCGCCTTACCACTCACGACCGGCTGCGGCAGACTGCTCAGCTCGCAAAAGCGGTGCACAGCCGGACTTTGCCGCGCATACACGACGAAAGCGGCACGGAACCCGACTCTTGGCGGGTTCCGCCCTTCCGGACCGAAGGGGACGCTTCTCCTGGCTCCCACGGGCGGAGCCGGGAAAGGACGACCTCCATGAGATCGAGGGTGCTTCCTGCCGTGCTCGGCGTGGCCATCGGCCTGCTGGGCACCGTCGCCGTCGCCGCGCCGGCCGAGGCCGCCGCGGTCTGCGGTGACCAGATCGTCGGCAACGGCGGGTTCGAGAGCGGCACCACGCCGTGGACCCAGACCAGCGGCGTCATCACCGCGGCCACCACGGCGCAACCCGCGCACGGCGGGACGATGCTCGCCCGCCTGGACGGCACCGGCAGCACGCACACCGACACCTTGTCCCAGTCGCTGACGCTGCCCGCCGGCTGCGCGTCGGCCACGCTCTCGTGGTGGCAGCACATCGACACCAAGGAGACGACGACCGGCACGAAGTACGACAAGCTGGTGGTGCAGGCGGGTTCGGACACCCTGGCGAGCTACTCCAACCTGGACAAGAACACCGGCTACGTCCAGCGCACCGTGGACGTCTCCCGCTACCTCGGCCAGACCGTGACGCTGAAGGTCACCGGCACCGAGGATTCCAGCCTCGCCACCAACTTCGTCCTCGACGACTTCTCCCTGACCACCGCGGGGACCTCGCAGTCGCCGGTCGTCACCGCACCGGGCGCCCAGACCGGCGCCGTCGGCCAGGCCGCGTCGCTGCAGATCCAGGCGAGCGACCCGCAGGGCGACGCGCTCACCTACAGCGCCACCGGCCTGCCCGCGGGCCTCACGATCGGGGCGAGCACGGGCAAGATCACCGGCACGCCGACGACCGCGGGTACCTCCTCGGTGACCGTGACGGCCAAGGACCCGGCCGGCAACAGCGGCAGCGCCACCTTCACCTGGACGATCTCGGCCGCCCCGGCCGACTCGACGCGCACGCCGGTCAACCCCGCTTACACGGTGAACCTGACGTCGAACACCGCGGGCGACACGTGGACCGGGCACCAGAGCGTCAGCTTCACCAACGGCTCCTCGACCGCGCTGCCGGAGGTGTACTTGCGGCTCTGGGACAACTACCACGGCGCCTGCCCGACGACGCCGATCACCGTCACGAACGTCACCGGCGGCACGGCGTCCGCGCTGAGCGTCAACTGCACGGCCATGAAGATCACGCTGCCCGCGCCGCTGGCCCAGGGCCAGTCGGCGACCATCGGGTTCGACCTGAAGATCGTCGTGCCGAGCGGCGCGGACCGGTTCGGCCACGACGGCGCGTACAACATGATCGGCAACGCGCTGCCGGTGCTCGCCGTCCGCGACGGCGCGGGCTGGCACCTGGACCCGTACACGAACAACGGTGAGTCGTTCTACACGGTGATCAGCGACTTCGACGTCACCCTCGTGCACCCGGCATCGCTGCTCACCCCGGCCACCGGCACCTCGACCGAGACGACCAGCGGCACCACGACCACCACGCACGCCGTCGCGTCGAAGGTGCGGGACTTCGCGTGGGCCGCCGGGCCGTTCGCGAAGATCACCACGACGTCCGGCAAGGGCGTGCGGGTCAACGTCTATTCGGTCAGCGGGATCTCCACCAGCAGCGCCAACCAGATGCTGTCCCTGGCCGCCGACTCGATCGACGTCCACTCGGGCCGCTTCGGCGACTACCCCTACGGTGAAGTCGACGTGGTGCTGGACAACAACTTCTGGTTCGGCGGCATGGAGTACCCGGGCTTCGTGATGGACCTCGTCTCGACCACGGCACTCCCCCACGAGCTGGCGCACCAGTGGTTCTACGGGATCGTCGGCGACGACGAGTACAACTCCCCGTGGCTGGACGAGAGCTTCACCGACTACGCCACCGACCTCTACCGCGGGATCACCGGCAGCGGCTGCGGCATCACCTGGCAGTCGAGCGCGGAGAAGCTGACCAACTCGATGGCCTACTGGGACGCGCATTCGTCCCGGTACTCCACGGTGGTCTACAACTACGGCAAGTGCACCCTGCACGACCTGCGGCGGCTGATCGGCGACACGGCGATGGCGAACCTGCTGAAGTCCTACGCCCAGTCGCACTGGTACGGCGTGTCGACGACCGCGGAGTTCAAGGCCGCGGCACAGGCGGCGGCCGGGTCGACCGACCTGACGTCGTTCTGGGCCTCGCACCGCGTGGAAGGGTAAACCGGTTGGCGTTCCCCGTCCGCGTCCGCCACTGTGGGGACGTGGACGGGGAACGGCTTTTCTGCGACACAGCGCTGGCCGAGCGCATCGAACGCGCGGAGACGCGGTTCGTCAGCGCGTGCGCCGACGCGGCCCGGCGGCGGCTCGGCGATGGCCGCGGCTTCACCCGCCCGCTCGCCGGGGGTGTCGCGACCTTCGCCGAGGCGGGCTCGCCGTTCAACAAGATCGCCGGACTGGGCTTCGCGGGCTTGCCCGAAGGTCTCGACGAGGTCGAAGCAGCCTTCGCCGAACGCGGCGCGCCGGTGCAGGTCGAACTCTGCCAGCTCGCCGATCCCGCGGTGGGCGCCTTCCTGACCGCCCGGGGCTACCGCCTGGAGTCCTACGAAAACGTGCTCGGACGGCGGATCGGGAACAGCGGCTTCCCCGCAGGTGTCCGGGCCTGCCGCGACGACGAGCTGGAGACCTGGCTGTCCGCGGTCGCCGAAGCGTCCCTGGTGGCCGACGAGCAAGGCGTGCCCTCGCACGAAGACTTCCCCCGCGACCTGCTCGTGAACGCCCTGCGGGACATGGCAGGCGTCCGGCGGTACCTGGCGACGCGGGACGGCGAGTTCGCCGGCGGCGCGAGTTTCCGTGTCACCGACGGGATCGCGCAGTTCAGCGGCGCGGCGACACTGCCCGCCCACCGCCGCCGTGGCGTCCAGACGGCCCTGCTGCGGGCCCGGCTGGCAGCGGCCGCCGAGGCCGGGTGCGACCTCGCCGTCGTCACCACGCAGCCCGGGTCGAAGTCGCACCAGAACGCGCAGCGGCAGGGGTTCGACCTGCTCTACGCGCGGGCGATCCTGGTGAAGGGCACCTCCGCCACCAGGTCCTCCGGAGCGGAGAGCCGCCAGGCTTCGTAGAGGAGCTCGGCAAGCTCATCGGCGTCGATGCCGTCCAAGTAGACGACGACCCAGCCGAAGCCGCCCGCGGTGAACTGCACCTCGAACACGTCCGGGCGTTCGGACACCAGCGCCAGCTGTTCGGAGACGGTCTGCTTCAGCCCGACGGTCCGGGTCCGCGGCCAGAAGTACCCGAACCGCTTGCCGCGCACGCTGAACGACGAGTAGTCGCGCGCCTCCGAACGCTGGACCTCCGCCAGCGTTCCGAGCAGCTGTTCGAGTTCCCGGACCTGCACCGTCACCGTTGTTCCCCCTGTCTCCGGCCACCACCGTAGCGCCCCGGTAGCGTGCGGCCCATGAGCGAGTCCGAAGACGGCCGCGAGGTGGTGGTCAAGCGGGGCCACGCACCCGGCGCGACGGTGGCCGAGGTGGCGGGCCTGCGCTGGCTCGCGGCCGCGGGCACGGTCCCGGTGCCCACCGTGCGGAGTTTCGACCAGGACCAGCTCGTGATCGACCGCGTCCCGGCCGGCCGTCCCTCGGCCGCGGCGGCGGAACGCTTCGGCCGCGGGCTGGCCGGCTTGCACGCCGCCGGGGCTCCGGCGTTCGGCGCCACTCCCCCAGGCGGCCCCGCGGACGCGTGGATCGGCCGGGCGCCGATGGCCAACGTCCCGGCGGACGACTGGGCGTCCTGGTACGCCGCCGATCGCGTGCTGCCCTACGTGCGGCTGGCGGTGGACGCGGGGACGTTCGGCCCGGCCGAAGCGACGTTGTTCGAACGGGCCTGCGCGCGGATCCCGGCGTCGGCCGAGCCGCCCGCGCGGCTGCACGGCGACCTCTGGAACGGCAACGTCCTGTGGGACGGGCGCGAGGCGTGGCTGATCGACCCGGCGGCCCACGGCGGGCACCGCGAGACGGACCTGGCGATGCTGCACCTCTTCGGCTGCCCCCACCTCGATCGCGTCATCGCCGCCTACGACGAGTCGGCGCCACTGGCCGACGGCTGGCGCGACCGGATCGGGCTGCACCAGCTGTTCCCGCTGCTGGTGCACACCGTCCTGTTCGGACAGTCCTACGTCGGGCAGGCGGTGGCGGCGGCCCGCTCGTTCTAGCAGTGCTGCAACATCGACTCCAGTGCGGCCCGTTCGGGGACGGTGATCGTCAGGCCGTAGTCGTGCTTCACGACGATCCAGTCGGTGGCGTAGGCGCACCAGTACGACACGAGCGGCGGCTTCCACTCGTCCGGGCCCTTGTCGCTCTTCTGTTCGTTGAGGTTGTCGGTGACGGCTTTCAGCTGCGGGCGCACGAGGTCGTTCGCGAACTGCTCGCGCCGTTCCCGCGTCCAGCTCTTCGCGCCGCTGATCCAGGCCTGCCCGAGCGGGACCATGTGGTCGATGTCCACATCGGACGGCTTGTGCCAGGTCTCGCCGTCGTAGGGACTGACCCAGGTGCCGGATTTCGGGGCGCAGCGCGAGTCGGTCTGGACGTCCTTGCCGTCGCGCTTGAGCACCTCTTCGCGGACGTCGCAGTTCGCGTCGACCTTGTCCCAGTGCGGGAACTCGTCCCGGCTGTAGCCGTCCATAGTGCCGCGCACGGCGACCTGAAGGGCCGCGAGCTCGTTCCGCGCATCGGCGGGCGCGATCCGCGGCGCGGCGGCCGTTTCGGGTCCCTGCGTCACCGGCCCGGCCCCGGACGCCAGCTCGTCGGCGAGCTTGCACCCGGTGAGGGAGGAACCGGCGAGGACGGCGAGCAGGACAAGCGCTCGGGTGCGCGGCATCGTGAACCCCTTTCACGTCTACCGGGAGGTGCCCAGCCGGTGCGTGCGGGAAACGGTGCAGATGGCCTAGTTGACGCGATCCGATCGGGTCAAGAGCCGTGAAAGACCTGCCCGACGAAGACGGCCGCGACGACGCCGATGGTGACCAGCACGACGAGCACGAAGAGCAGGCCCCACGGGATCTGCCGGATCGGCCGCTGCCGCGGGAAGACGACCGCCCGCGCCGACGGAGTCCACGCGACGGGATCGTCTTCGGCGGCCGCCGGCGGCGGCGGTTCCGGCGGGGGCACGGCGATCACGGCGGGCAGTTCGGGCAGCCGGTCGAGCACGGGAAGCCGCGCCGGGAACCCGTCGGCGATGAGCGCGCCCCGCGGCGGGGCGAGGTGCGCGAGGGAGAGGGCGTAGCAGGCATCGAGGACGTCATCGGCCGACCAGACGGTCCGCCACCGGTTGTGCTGGGCGATGATCCGCCGCAGCCCACGGGGATCGGCGAGGACGACGGCGACGCCGGGCACGGGGTGCGGATCGGGCCACCGCAGAGCAGGCTGCTGCGCCGGGGCGGGGCCGGGTTGGTCTTCCGACGCCATCTCGGGACCGGGCGGCCGCTCGCCGCCTGCCCCATTCCCTCGCGAGACCGGCGCGGAGGTGGATCCGGCTCGACCTTCCGCCGCCACCCCGGGGCCAGGCGCCTCCGGCGTGCCCTTGCCACCTGGGCCATTCGTCCGCGGCAGCGGCTCGGAGGCAGCCTCGCGCCCGACTGCCGCCCACTCGCCCAACCGCAACTCCTGCGCGCTCCCCTTCCCGGCTGCTTCCGCCGGGGGAACCACCGCGACCAGGCCCGTCACGTGCCGCCCGCCTTCGTGGCCGGCCAAAGCTCCCCTGGCCGCCGCCACCGCCGCTCCCGTGCGGTCGCCCGGGCCCGGCCACTCCGCCGGGCCGGGTTCGTGCGCCGCGATGACCACCACTCCGCACCGGGTGAACACGAGCGCGTCCACGACCCGGGGGCCGAGCCGCCCGGGCAGCGTGATGCCCGCCAGCGCCAGCCCCGTCAGGTGTTCCGGGCCCGGGCCCCACGATCGCAGCAACGCCACCAGGTGCGCCGCCGCCGGCGGGAGCGGGCGGTCTTCGCCGGTTCGCTGGAGGGCCACGAGCACGCCGGTCACACCTCCCACGACGCCGACGGCGAGCACTCCCTCGACGGTAAGAGGCAACCCCACCGCGCCCCCAGCAGCCGAACGAGTGGTCGATCACCACCGTGCGTAGCCGAGGTCGGCCGGCACCCCGGGTTCGGTCCACAGTGGACCGGACCCGGCGCGCCGGGAGGCTACGGCCGCGGGGTGTTGCGGAGGTTGGCGCGGGCGAGGTCGACCATCTTGCCGACACCGCCGTTGAGCACCGTCTTCGTCGCCCCCAGCGCGAACCCGCGCACCATCTCCCCGGTGATCCGCGGCGGGATCGACAGCGCGTTCGGGTCGGTCACCACCTCGACCACCGCCGGGCCGGGGTGGACGAACGCCTTCTCCAGCGCGCCGCGGACGTCGGCCGGGTCCTCGACGCGCTCGGAGAACACGCCGCAGGCCGCGGCGATCGCCGCGAAGTTCACCGGGGCGTGGTCGGTGCCGAAGTCCGGGAGGCCGTCGACCAGCATCTCCAGCTTCACCATGCCGAGCGTGGCGTTGTTGAACACCACGACCTTCACCGGGACGTCGTACGCCGGCAGCGTCAGCAGGTCGCCCATCAGCATCGCGAGCCCGCCGTCGCCCGACAGCGACACGACCTGGCGGCCCGGCTGGGCCAGCTGGGCGCCGATCGCGTGCGGCAGCGCGTTCGCCATGCTGCCGTGCCGGAACGAACCCAGCACGCGGCGGCGGCCGTTCGGCGTCAGGTAGCGCGCGGCCCAGACGTTGCCCATGCCGGTGTCGACGGTGAACACCGCGTCGTCGGCCGCGACCTCGTCGAGCACCGAAGCGACGTACTCCGGGTGGATCGGACGGCGGTGCTCGATCTTCGTCGTGTACGCACCGACGACCTTCTCCAGCTTCCGCACGTGCTCGCGCAGCATCCGGTCGAGGAACGCCCGGTCGGTGCGCGGCCGCAGGAGCGGGAGCAGCGCGCGCAGCGTCTCGCGCACGTCGCCGTGCACCGCCAGGTCCAGCGGCGTGCGGCGGCCCAGGCGCGAGGCGTCGTGGTCGAGCTGGATCGTGTGCGCCTGCGGGAGGAAGTTGTCGTACGGGAAGTCCGTGCCCAGCAGCACGATCCGGTCGGCCTCGTGCATCGCGTCGTAGCAGGCGCCGTAGCCGAGCAGGCCGCTCATGCCGACGTCGAACGGGTTGTCGTACTGGATCCACTCCTTGCCGCCGAGCGAGTGCCCGACCGGCGCGGCGAGCTTCTCCGCCAGCGCCATGACCTCGTCGTGCGCCCCGCGGACCCCGGCGCCCGCGAAGAGCATCACCTTCTCGCCGGAGTTCAGCAGATCGGCCAGCTCCTGGACGGTCTCCGCGGAAGGCACCGCGGGCGACGGCGTCACCAGCGGGAGCCGCTCGGTGAGCGGGCCGGTGGCCTTGCGGTCGGCTAGGTCGCCCGGGATGGTCAGCACTGCGACGCCGCCCTTGCCGACGGCGGCCTGCGTGGCGATCCGCAGCAGGCGCGGCAGCTGCGCCGGGTCCGCCACGACCTCGCTGAAGTGGCTGCACTCGGCGAAGAGCCGGTCCGGGTGGGTCTCCTGGAAGAACCCGGTGCCGATCTGGTTCGACGGGATGTGCGACGCGATCGCCAGCACCGGCGCGCCCGAGCGATGGGCGTCGAACAGGCCGTTGATCAGGTGCAGGTTGCCCGGCCCGCAGCTACCCGCGCAGACCGCGAGCTTGCCGGTGACCTGCGCTTCGGCCGCCGCGGCGAAGGCGGCGGTCTCCTCGTGGCGGACGTGGACCCACTCGATGCCGTCGGTGCGGCGGACCGCGTCGACGATCGGGTTCAGGCTGTCCCCCACGATGCCGTAGATGCGCTCGACCCCGGCGTCGCGCAGGGTCCTGACCAGTTGTTCTGCCACGGTAGCCATACCTCCAGGGTGGCCTCCGATGATCGATGCGTCCAATGCCTGATTGGCTGAAAATCCATACACTGGACGCATGGACGTCCAGACGCTGCGGCTCTTCCGCGCGGTCGCGGCCGGCGCCACCGTCACCGAGACCGCCGCGCGGGCCCACCTCACCCAGCCGGCGCTGTCCCGGGCCCTCCGCCGCCTGGAGCACGACGCCGGCGCCGAGCTGTTCCGCCGGTCCGGGCGGGTGCTGCGGCTGACGCCGGCCGGGCACGCCTTCAAGCGGCACGTCGACCTCGTGCTCGACCAGCTCGACCAGGGCCTGCGCGAAGTCGGCGAGATCGTCGCGCCGGACACCGGCGTCGTCCCGCTGGCCTTCCTGCACACGTTCGGCACCTGGCTGGTGCCCGCCGTGCTGAGCGGCTTCCTGCGTGACCACCCGAGCGCCCGCTTCGAGCTGCGGCAGCACGGCGAGGCCGGGCTCGAGGCCGAGCTCCTCGACGGCACCGCGGACCTGGTCATCACCAGCGGCGACCGCGGGCACCCACAGCTGCACTGGTCCCGCCTGCTCGTCGAGCCGCTGCGGCTCGCGGTGCCCCCGCGCCACCGGCTCGCCGGGCGGCGGCGGGTGCGCCTCGCCGACGTCGCGGACGAGACGTTCATCCTCCTGCGCCCGGGGTACGCGCTGCGCGAGACGACCGAGCGGCTGTGCGCCGAGGCCGGGTTCGCGCCGCGTGTCGGGTTCGAGGGCGACGAGGTGGAGACGCTGCGCGGTCTCGTCACCGCCGGGCTCGGCGTGTCCGTGGTGCCGCTGCCGCACAGCGCGGAATTTCCGGCACCACACCTCGAACTGACCGATGTGGACGCTGCGCGCGACATCGGGCTCGCCTGGGCGGCGGGCCGGAACCTGCCGCCGCTGAGCGAAACCTTCCGCCGTCACGTCGTCGCCGCGGCGCCGCGGCTGGTGCCGACGGACCCGCACCGTCCACATGGGACGATGTGAGAAGTGCCTTGCGGGGCAGCGGAACCCGTGGTCGTGTGTCAAGGTGGAGGGCATGGTCGCCGCGCTGAGATCCTTCCTGCTGTCCTGGACCTCCGTCACCCCGGTGCTCGGCGTGCTCGTGCTGGCGCTCGCCTGGGGCCGCGACCTGGGCCCGGTCTTCGTGGCCCTCGTCGCCGTCGCACTCGGGGCGACCGTGCTGGCCGCGGTGCACCACGCGGAGGTCGTCGCCCACCGGGTGGGGGAACCGTTCGGCTCGCTGGTGCTCGCGGTGGCGGTCACCGTCATCGAAGTCGCGCTGATCGTCACGATGATGGTGTCCGGCGGGCCGGACACCGGCTCGCTGGCGCGGGACACGGTGTTCGCCGCCGTCATGATCACCACCAACGGCATCGTCGGCATCTCCCTGCTCGTCGGGGCCCGCCGCTACGGCTCGACGTTGTTCAACTCCGAAGGCAGCGGGGCCGCACTGGCCACGGTCGCGACGCTGGCCACGCTGAGCCTGGTGCTCCCGGCGTTCACCTCCAGCACGCCGGGGCCGGCGTTCTCCCCCACTCAGCTGACGTTCGCGGCGCTGGCGTCCCTCGTGCTGTACGGGACGTTCGTGCTCACCCAGACGGTGCGCCACCGCGACTTCTTCCTCCCGGTGGCGGCCGACGGCGCGGTCAAGGAGGACGACCACGCCGACCCGCCGTCGAACCGCGCGGCACTGGGCAGCCTGGCCCTGCTGCTCGTGGCCCTGGTCGCGGTGGTCGGGCTGGCGAAGGTGGAGTCGCCCGCGATCGAGGCCGGGGTGCGCGCGGCCGGGTTCCCGCAGTCGTTCGTCGGCGTGGTGATCGCGCTGCTGGTGCTGCTGCCGGAGACCCTGGCCGCGGTGCGCGCGGCCCAGCGCGACCGGATGCAGATCAGCCTCAACCTGGCCTACGGCTCGGCGATCGCCAGCATCGGCCTGACGATCCCGGCGATCGCGCTGGCGTCGGTGTGGCTGCCGGGCCGGCTGTTGCTCGGCCTGGGCTCGACGCAGATCGTCCTGCTCGCCCTGACGGTGGTGGTGAGCGTCCTGACGGTGGTCCCCGGCCGGGCCACCCGCCTCCAGGGCGGCGTGCACCTGGTCCTGCTGGCGGGCTTCCTCGTCCTGGCCATCAACCCCTGACCCGCCTCTGCCGCGGCTGGTCGTGAGTGGAAAAGCGGGTTAGAACCCTCTTTTCCACTCACGAGTCCGTCTGGACCTCGATCCCGACCACGCAGGTGTCGTCGTCGGTGTCCGCCGTGCTGTACGTCAGGAGCCGGTCCAGCTGGTGCTCGAGGCCGCCGTCGTGGCCGTCGACCAGGGTGACCAGGCGGGACACCGAATCCTGCACCGGGCGGTCGCGCCGCTCGATCAGCCCGTCGGTGTAGATCAGCAGGATGTCGCCCTCGGCCAGCTGGAGCTCGTCCTCCTCGTACGTCACGTCGCGGACCGCGCCGAGGAGCGAGCCGCGGATCAGGGGCAACGTCGTGGCCGTTCCGTCGCGGTGGCGGACGATCGGGGGCAGGTGGCCCGCTCGGGCCCAGCGCAGCTTGCGGTTTGCCGGGTCGTAGACCGCCGCCACCGCCGTCGCCGTCACGTGATCGGTCAGGTGGTAGGCCACCAGGTTCAGCCAGGTCAGCAGCTGGCCCGGCCCGGCGCCGGTCGCGGCGAGGCCGCGCAGGGCGTTGCGGAGGCTCACCATGCCCGTCGCCGCGTCGATGCCGTGGCCGGCGACGTCGCCGACGCACAGCAGGACCTCGCCGGTCGGCAACGCGACCGCGTCGTACCAGTCGCCGCCGACCAGGTGCTCCTTCTCCGCCGGGCGGTAGCGAACGGCCGCGCGCAGGCCCGGCATGTCGATCGGGCCCTTGGCCGGCGGCATGATCGCGTGCTGCAGCTGCAGCGCGAGCCGGTTGCGCTCCATCGCCTGTTGCTCGGTCTCGGCGAGCCTGTCCCGCGTCGCCGCCAGCGCCACCTCGGTCCAGTGCTGCGACGAAACGTCCTGGTAGGCGCCGCGGACCGCGACCAGTTCGCCACGGCCGTCGACGACCGGCTCGGCGACCACCCGGATGTGCCGGGCGACGCCGTCGGAGCGCTGCAGCCGGAACGCCGTCGACGACGGGCGCTTGTGGTGCAGCACCGCCCGCAGGAACCGGCCGATCGCCGGCGCGTCGTCGGAGTGCGCGTGCCCGGCCAGGTCGTGCAGCGACAGCGGCGCGGAGTTCGGCGGCAGCCCGTACAACGCGAACAGCTCGGTGTTCCAGGTGATCGCCCCGGTGACGACGTTCTCCTCGAAGCCACCGATCCGCCCGAGCCGCTGGGCGTGCTGCAGCAGCACCGCGAGCTTCGCCGCGTCGTCCTGGATGCGCAGGATCAGCAGCACGTTCCCGGCGAAGCGGGTGAGGCTGACGTCGGTGAGCACGGTCAGCGGCACCTGGTCGACCAGGGTGGTGACCGCCATGCTCTCGGCCCGGAACGGCTCACCGGTGGCGTAGACGCGCTGGATCTTGTCGAGCAGGCCGCTCTCCTCGGCCGCGAGCGGGTAGGACTCCAGCAGCCGGGTGCCGACGATCCGGCTGCGCGGCCGCCCGCCAGGGTCGGTGAACCGGACGTTGGCGTGGTGGATGCGGAAGTCGCTGAGCCGGTCACCGCCGTCGACGCACGGCGACAGCAGCACGGCCGGGTCGTGCAGGCCGTCGATGAAGTCGACCAGCTCGCCGAGGAAGTCGCCGCCGGGCGCCGGCGCGACCACGCCGTCCCAGGTGTCCAGGGTGTGCGCGCACAGCTCGGCCAGTGCTTCCAGCTGACGGCGCTGGCGGCCCGGTTCCGCGGGCAGCGGCTCGGGCCAGCACATCTCGACGACGCCGATGATCCGCCCGCCGGTGCCGGTGGGAACGGCCACCCGGCCGCCGCCGGAGAGCGTGTGCTGCCCGATCGACGGCAGCCCGCCGCCGGAGAGGGTCGGGAACCAGACGGTGTCGCGCTCGATCAGCGCGCTGCGGGCCGGCGTCGCCACGCCGGGCGGGACGTAGCACCAGCGCGCCGCCTCCTCGGCGGAGAACCCGGCCGAACCGGCCAGCGTCAGCGACCCGTCCGGCCCGGCCAGCCACACCGCGACGGCGGTCGCGCCGAGCGGCCGCAGCGCGTGCTCCAGAATGGACTCCGCCACGCGCTGGGTGTCGCCCGCCGCGAGCACCCCGCTCTCGGCCGTCCGCAGCCGCACCGCGACGGACTCTTCGCCTTCGGCCCGGGCCAGGAACTCCTGCGTCACCTCGGTGATGCGATCCTCGGCCGCCTCGCCGACGACGTCCGCCGCGAACTCCAGCGGCGTCATCCCGGAGCGCTCGGCCAGTGACTCCAGCTGCTTCGCCGCGTCCGACGGCGTGCAGTGCAGGCGTTCCATCAGCACGCCCTTGGCCAGCTCGATCAGCCCGCGGCCGTCGGCGACGGCGTGCGCGTGGTCGACCTCGCCGCGCAGGCGGGCGACGGTGTCGGCGAGCCGGGCCAGGTTGGCCGACACCTCGGCCGGCGAGGGCAGCACGGGGACGGGCTGGTCTTCGGCGGGCAACCGCTCGTCGCCGATCACGCCGTCACGTGCCGCTTGATGCGGGTGATCAGGTCGTCCGCATCGACCGGTTTCGTGACGTAGTCGGTCGCGCCCGAGGCGAGGCTCTTCTCCCGGTCGCCCGGCATCGCCTTCGCGGTCACCGCGACGATCGGGATCCCGGCGTGCTCGGGCATCGCGCGGATCTTCGCCGTCGCGGTGTAGCCGTCCATCTCCGGCATCATCACGTCCATCAGGATCAGGTCGATGCCGGGGTGCGACGCGACCGTCTCGACGCCCTTGCGGCCGTCCTCGGCGTGCAGCACGTGCATGCCGTGCAGCTCCAGGATCCCGGTCAGCGCGTAGACGTTGCGCGGGTCGTCGTCGACGATCAGCACCGTCCGCCCGGAGAGGGTGGTGTCGACGTCGGCCGCCCGCACCGGCGCGGCCGGCTCGTCCTGGCGGACCAGCGGCAGCACCGCGCCGGGCTCCTCGGCCGACAGGTGCAGCGCGATGCGCTCGCGCAGTTCGTCCAGCCCGGAGAGCACTTCGAGGGACTGCATGTCCGCGCGGGACTGCACCAGCTGCTCGAGCTCGCCGTCGAGCCGGCGGCTGTTGTGCGCGAGCACCGGGACCAGCCGCAGTGCGCTGTCGCCCTCCATCGCGTCGAGGAAGGAGAACGCGGTCCGGTCCGGCAGGTCCAGGTCGAGCACCACGCAGTGGTAGGCGTCGGTGGCCAGCGCGGCGGCCGCCTCCTGCGTGCCGACCGCCGTCACGACTTCGACGTCGGCGGGCGAGAGGCCGATGTCCCGGCTGTCGGCCAGGTCCGCCGCCGCGCTCTCGGCGACGAGCGTCAGCAACCCGTGCTGGCGTTCCTCGACGACCAGCAGCCGCCGGTGGGCGCGCGGGCCGGACGCCGGGACGACCGCGCCGGGGTCGGCCGGCACCACCGCGGTGCCGGGGTGCTCCCCCGCCGGCAGCGGCGCGAAGTCCGGGCGCGCGACCGGCAGCGTGAAGGTGAACGTGCTGCCCTCGCCCAGCGTGCTTTCGGCACTGATGACGCCGCCGAGCAGCTGCGCGATCTCGCGGCTGATCGACAGGCCCAGCCCGGTGCCGCCGTACTTGCGGCTGGTCGTGCCGTCGGCCTGCTGGAACGCGCCGAAGATCGACTCGAGCTGGTGCTCGGCGATCCCGATGCCGGTGTCGGTGACCCGGAAGGCGAGCGCGGGCCCGTGGGCCCGCAGCGGCCGCGGCAGGGTGTCCGGGTCGACCGGCTCGATGTGCAGCTCGATCCCGCCGACCTCGGTGAACTTGACCGCGTTGGACAGCAGGTTGCGCAGCACCTGCCGCAGCCGCGAGTCGTCGGTCAGCAGCTCCGGGGGCGAGCCCGGCGCGACGGTGATCCGGAAGTCCAGGTTGCGCTGCGAGGTCATCGGCCGGAACGTCGCTTCGACGTAGTCGATGAGCTGGCGCAGCGACACCTGCTCCGGGGTGACGTCCATCTTCCCGGCCTCGACCTTCGACAGGTCGAGGATGTCGTTGATCAGCTGCAGCAGGTCCGAGCCCGCCGAGTGGATGATGCCCGCGTACTCGACCTGCTTCGCGGTGAGGTTGCGGGTCGGGTTCTGCGCGAGCAGCTGGGCGAGGATCAGCAGGCTGTTGAGCGGGGTGCGCAGCTCGTGGCTCATGTTGGCCAGGAACTCCGACTTGTACTTCGACGCCAGCGTCAGCTGCTGGGCCCGCGCCTCGAGCTCCTGGCGGGCCTGCTCGATCTCCAGGTTCTTCGTCTCGATGTCGCGGTTCTGCGTGACCAGCAGCGCCGCCTTCTCCTCCAGTTCGGCGTTGGACGACTGGAGCTCTTCCTGCCGCGCCTGCAGTTCCTCCGAGCGGGCCTGCAGTTCCGCGGTCAGCCGCTGCGACTCGCCGAGCAGCTCGTCGGTGCGGGCGTTGGCGACGATGCTGTTGACGTTGACGCCGATCTGCTCCATCAGCAGTTCGAGGAACGCGCGGTGCACCGTGGTGAAGCCGTGCACCGAGGCCAGCTCGATCACGCCGAGCACCTGGTCCTCGACCACGATCGGCAGCACGATCAGGCTGGCCGGCGCGGTGCTGCCCAGGCCGGAGGAGATCGTGGCGTAGCCGGGCGGGACGTCGTCGACGGCGATCGCGCGGCGGCTGCGGGCGGCCTGCCCGACCAGCGACTGCCCGACCCGGAAGCGGACGGCCGGGCCGTCGCCGTCGTCCGGGTGGCCGTAGGCGCCGACGAGCCGCAGTTCGGGCACGTCGGCCGTGTCGTCGGCCAGGTAGAAGGCGCCGTACTGGGCGTTGACCAGCGGGACCAGCTCGTCCATCACCGCGGCTGCGACCACGGCGAGGTCCCGGCGGCCCTGCATCAGCCCGGTGATCGTGGCCAGGTTGGACTTCAGCCAGTCCTGCTCCTGGTTCGCCCGGGTGGTCTCGCGCAGGGACTCCACCATCGAGTTGATGTTGTCCTTCAGCTCGGCGACTTCGCCGGAGGCGTCGACGGTGATCGAGCGGGTCAGGTCGCCCTCGGCGACCGCACTGGTCACTTCGGCGATCGCGCGGACCTGGCGGGTGAGGTTCCCGGCCAGCTCGTTGACGTTCTCCGTCAGCCGCTTCCAGGTGCCCGACACGCCCTCGACCTCGGCCTGACCGCCGAGCCGGCCCTCGCTGCCGACCTCGCGGGCCACGCGGGTGACCTCCGCGGCGAACGCGGAGAGCTGGTCGACCATCGTGTTGATCGTGGTCTTGAGCTCCAGGATCTCGCCGCGGGCGTCGACGTCGATCTTGCGGGTCAGGTCGCCCTGCGCGACGGCGGTGGTCACCTGGGCGATGTTGCGGACCTGCCCGGTGAGGTTGTTCGCCATCGAGTTGACGTTGTCGGTGAGGTCCTTCCACGTCCCGGCCACGTTCGGCACCCGCGCCTGGCCGCCGAGCATGCCCTCGGTGCCGACCTCGCGGGCCACGCGGGTGACCTCGTCCGCGAACGCGGACAGCGTGTCGACCATCGTGTTGATGACGTCGGCCAGTGCCGCGACCTCGCCCTTGGCCTCGACGGTGATCTTGCCCGACAGGTCGCCGCGGGCGACCGCGGTGGCGACCTGGGCGATCGAGCGGACCTGGCCGGTCAGGTTGGACGCCATCACGTTGACGTTGTCGGTCAGGTTCTTCCAGGTCCCGGACACGCCGCGGACGGTGGCCTGGCCGCCGAGGTTGCCTTCGGTGCCGACCTCGCGCGCCACCCGGGTGACCTCGTCCGCGAACGCGGACAGCTGATCCACCATCGTGTTGATGGTGTCCTTCAGCTCGAGGATCTCGCCGCGGGCGTCGACGCGGATCTTCTGGGACAGGTCACCGCGGGCGACCGCGGTGGTGACCTGGGCGATCGAGCGAACCTGCGCGGTGAGGTTGTCGGCCATGACGTTGACCGACTCGGTGAGGTCCTTCCAGGTGCCCGAGACGCCCTTGACGTCCGCCTGGCCGCCCAGCCGGCCCTCGGTGCCCACCTCACGCGCCACCCGGGTGACCTCGTCCGCGAACGCGGACAGCTGATCCACCATCGTGTTCAGCGTGTCCTTGAGCTCCAGGACCTCGCCGCGGGCGGTGACGTTGATCTTCTGCGAGAGGTCGCCCTTGGCGACCGCAGTGGCGACCTGGGCGATGTTGCGGACCTGGTCGGTCAGGTTGCCCGCCATGAAGTTCACCGAGTCGGTGAGGTCGCGCCAGGTGCCGGAGACGCCCTTGACGTCGGCCTGGCCGCCCAATCTGCCTTCGGTGCCGACTTCTCGCGCGACGCGCGTGACCTCGTCCGCGAACGACGACAGCTGGTCGACCATCGTGTTGATCGTGTTCTTGAGCTCGAGGATCTCGCCGCGGGCGTCGACGGTGATCTTCTGCGACAGGTCGCCCTTCGCCACCGCCGTCGTCACCTGGGCGATGTTGCGGACCTGGTCGGTCAGGTTGCCGGCCATGAAGTTCACCGAATCGGTGAGGTCGCGCCACACCCCGCCGACGCCGGGCACCTGGGCCTGGCCGCCGAGGCGGCCTTCGCTGCCGACCTCGCGCGCGACCCGGGTGACCTCGTCCGCGAAGGACGACAGCTGGTCCACCATCGTGTTGACGGTGTCCTTCAGCTCGAGGATCTCGCCGCGGGCGTCGACGTCGATCTTCTGCGACAGGTCGCCCTTCGCCACCGCGGTCGCCACCTGGGCGATGTCACGCACCTGGGTGGTCAGGTTGCCGGCCATGGCGTTCACCGAGTCGGTGAGGTCCTTCCACGTGCCGGACACGCCGGGCACCTTGGCCTGCCCGCCCAGCTGCCCCTCGCTGCCGACCTCGCGCGCGACGCGGGTGACCTCGGAGGTGAACAGCGAGAGCTGGTCGGCCATGCCGTTGAAGACCGTGGCGATCTCGCCGAGCAGGCCGTCGGCCCCGCCCGGCAGCCGGATGCCGAAGTCGCCGTCGCGGACCGCGGTCAGGCCGGCCAGCAGCCGACGCAGCTCCTGCTCCCCCGCCTCGCCCACGCCTGCGGCTGCGACTTTGGCACCCGGGCGCGTCCCTTCGACCATTGCCCCGCTCATCCGCCACCCGTTTCTTCGGTTGTCCCGCTGCGTGCACACCGGATGGCTCAGCATAGTGCAGCTGCACTATGCTGAGCGGCAACGGTTGAGCAACCAGCCGCGCCGGTGTCCACGTGCGCTCCCAGGCGGTGCTCGAAAGCCTTTCCTTCTCCCGCAGGCCATCCGGCCGCATTGCCCCGTTCGGCTGAACGCCGTCCCGGGGTCCGGTGTCGTGCGCGCCAACGCCGCCGCCGGGTTCCGGCGCGCCCGGAATCAGCGTCCGGTGTGGACACTCCACTGTGGATCTCGGGTCAGAGCCAGTCCTTCTTCTTGAAGATCCCGTACAGCCCGAGCGACAGCACCAGCACCACGGCCGTCGACGTCCAGAACCCGGCCGGTGTTCCGTTGCCCGGGTACGGCACGTTCTGGCCGTAGAACCCGGTCACCGCGGTCGGCACCGCGATCACCGCGGCCCAGCCGGTGACCTTCTTCATGATCAGGTTGAGCCGGTTGCCCTGCAGGTTCAGCTGGGTCTCCCGGACGGTCGCGATCAGCTCGCGCAAGGCCTCGGTCTGCTCGGCGGCCTGGCGGGCGTGGTCGTGGACGTCCTCGAAGTACGGGCGGGTCAGCTCGTCGGCCAGCTGCAGGTCCGGGCGCATCAGGGAGCTGATCACCTCGCGCATGGGCAGCACGACGCGGCGCAGCGCGGTGAGGCTCTTGCGCAGCCGGAACGAGCGGCGCTGCAGTTCCGAGGAGTCCGGCCGGTCGGCGAAGACCAGGTCCTCCAGGGCTTCGACTTCGTCGTCGAGCGCCTGCACCGCCTCGTACTGCCCGTCGACGACGTGGTCGAGCAGGCCGTGCAGCAGGAACGGCACGCCGGACTTCGCCAGCTCCGACGCCTGGTCCCAGCGGCGCACGACCGGCTCGATGGCGAAGCCGTCGTCCTTGCGCACGGTCACCAGCGCCCGAGGCGTGACGAAGGCGCCGAGCTCGGCGGTGGTGACGCGGCCGGTGGCGGCGTCGAACTGCACCGCGTAGGCCGCGAGGAACGCGTGGCCGTCGTAGCGGTCGAGCTTGGGCCGCTGGTGTTCGGCGACCGCGTCCTCGACCGCGAGGCGGTGCAGGCCGAGTTCGCCGGCGAGCTGGGCCAGGTCCGCTTCGGTCGGCGCGCAGAGGTCGACCCAGACGGTCGTGTCCGGTTCGGCCAGGAAGTCCGACACGTCGTCGATCGGAAAGTCTTCCTTCTGCAGCACGCCGTCGCGGTACACCCGGGTCCTCGTCATGCCGGCGGAGTGCCCGATCGGCCCGGCCTTCACACTCCGCGCCGGTGGTGTCCGACGACTCCCCGGCCCCGGGGAACCGCACGATCGCGGCGAACTGCGCCATCCGGCGTGCACACCCGCCCCGGGGCAGAGGGCGTACGCCCACACCCGCGCGGCCCGAGGCGCGGGCGATCGAGCGGCTCAGGCCGATCAGCGCGTGCATGGCGACCGGGTAGCCGGCGACATCCGGCTCGGCGAACGGTTCGGCTAAGCGAGCAGCTGCGCGAACCAGTCTCGCGTCCGGTGCAGGAAGTCGATCTGGTGCGCGCGTTCCCGGAGCGAGTGGCCCTCCCGCGGGTAGACGACGAACTCGTGCGGCCGGTCACCGAGGGCGGTGTGCAGGAGTTCGGCCTGGGAGAGCGGGACGTTCGTGTCGTCTTCGCCGTGCAGGATCAGGACGGGGGTCGCGATGCGGTCCGCGTACGTGATCGGGCTGTTTTCCCGGCCGCCGAGGGCGCGGTCGTAACGGCCGTGCTCACCGGTCGCCGCGAGCAGCGGCCAGTCGATGACGCCCGCGTTGACGAGAGCCGCCTTGAAGCGATCCGTCTGCGTGACGGCCCAGGCGGCCACGAACCCGCCGTGGCTGCCGCCGCCGATGCCGAGCCGTTCTCCGTCGGCGACGCCGGCTTCGACGAGGAGGTCAATTCCGGTGAGCAGGTCCGTGAACTCCGCGCCCCCGACGTCACCCGCGACACTCGCCGCGAAGGCGTGGCCGTGGCCCAGGCCGCCGCGCATGTTCGGCAGGAAGACCGCCAGCCCGGCCGCGGCCAGCCATTGGCCGCAGCGGAACCAGCCGAGCTGGAACCGGTCTTCCCAGCGGTCGTACGGGCCACCGTGGACCAGGGTGACGAGCGGGAACGGCCCGTCGGCGCGGGTCCGGCCGGGCGGGAGGATCAGGAGCCCGTCGAGGTCCAGGCCGTCTTCGGCTGGGTAGGACAGCCGTTCCTGGACGCCCCAGGGGATCCCGCGCAGCTGCGGCGCGCCGAGCCGGGTGAGCGGGCCGCCGGGTGGTCCGCAGTGGACGGCGTCCGGCTCGGTGGCGGTGCTCGCGACGACGGCGATCCGGCCGCCGCCCCCGCTCAGGCCGAGCAGGCTTCCGGTCGCACGCGCGAGCTCGGTGAAGGCGCCGGTGGCGGGGTCGAAGCGCCGGATCGTCGTGTCGAGACCTTCGGCGAACAAGGCCAGCAACGAGCCGTCGCCGGACTCGGCCGGTTCGATCGGGCAGACGCTCATCCCGCCGGTGAGGTTCCGGTGGCCGCGGGCCTCGAAGATCGCGTTGCCGCCGATCAGGCCGGGCGGGGTGACGCCGCGGTAGGCCAGGTGCCAGCCGGCTTCGTCGCGCCACCAGGTGAGCTGTTCGGGCTCGTGCGCCGGGACGCCGAGGTCCTGCCGGGCACCGGTGGCGGGGTCGACGAGGTGCAGCCCGGGGTCGAAGCGCCCGGGCTCGCGGTCGGCGACGGACCAGGTGAGGACGGCGAGACCGCGGCCATCCGGCCGCGCGGCGGCTTCGACGACGTGCCGCCGGCCGAAGTCGCCGAGCGGACCGACAGCGTGGGTTCGCAGGTCGAGGCGCCAGAGCCGATGGGCCGGGGCGACGGAGTCCCAGGGAGAGAAGGCAGGGTGGCCGGCCCCCGTCGGAACCGGCTCGGGGTGCGCCGCACCCGCGTCGGCGGCCGCCCGGACCACCCTTACCCGCGGGTCGGCGGGCGCCGCGTTCTCCTCCGGCGCAACGAGCACTACCGCTTCACTGTCCGGCAGCAGGAGGTACTCGTGGATGCCAGGGCGCCAGTCCGTCAGCTGCTCCGGCTCGCCGCCCTCGCGGCGGACCCGATGCAGCTGCGGCGTCCCGCGCTCGGCCCGGTCGGACAGGAAGTACACCCACGCCGCATCGGCCGACCACCTCGGCTCCCGATCGTCCGCCGCCGCGGCGGCGAGCTGCCGGGGCGGCTCACGGCCGTCCGCGGGCGCGATCCACAGCCCGCTCTCCGGATACTCCCCCGCCCGGCCCACCGGCGAACTCGCGTAGACCACCCACCGGCCGTCCGGGGACACGCGCGGGGCCTGCGGCACCATCCGGTCGACCACGGCGTCCGCCGTCAGCTCCCCCATGCCCCCAGTCTGCCATCAGCCGCGCCCGGCGGGCCTCGCCTCCGGGACCATCGCCAGCAGCCGCTCGTGGTCGCCCGCTTCGCGCAGCACCGGGGGCTCCGGGGTGCCCGCGTCCGGGTCGTCCGCCCGGACGGCCGCCAGGAACCGGACCACCGCGCGGGGCTCCGGGCAGGCTTCCCCGCCCAGGTAGGTCAGGACCGTCGCGCCGGTGGCGCCTTCGATCGCCGCCGCCCAGCCGTGGACTTCGTCCCAGACCAGGGCCAGGTCGTGGCCGGGAAAACGGGACAGGCGCCAGTCGAGGGCGATGTAGGCCGCCGCGGGCGTGCCCGCGTCGAGCGTGCAGGACTCGAGCCCCACCCCCACGGCCCTGGCCACCGCCCCCACGTAGCCGCGCAGCCGCCGCTCGAACGAGAACTCCGTGTCGCGCCCGAAGTCGATCAGAATGCTCAACGCCGCCTCGCTTTCCCCGTCCGGCCGCGGGATCCTCCGCGGTCCCCCGATCGGGTACCCCGGTTACACGCTGTTCAATCCCGGCGAACCGGACAGTGATGTCGTCTATCCGGCGACATCTCACTTGTCATCGAAACGACGACATGTTAGAACCGAGGTATCCGCAGAGAGAGAAAGGCGACACACCCCCGTGACCGCATCGATCGAACTCCCGACCGGTTACCAGCACCCCGCCGTCCCCGCGCTGCTCGACTACCTCCGCGACGTCACCGCCGAGCTCGGGATCGGCCTCGAGTCGTGCACCCTCGACCACGACGGCCCGGTTTCGGCCTACGTCGCCCTCGACACCCGGCTGCCGCACTACCCCGACCGGGACGTGGCCCTGCTGTGGGACGAGGAACGCGGCTGGGCGGCGGCGATCGAGACGCACTCCGGTGAGGACCTGATCGTCCTGCGCTACCTCGGCGGCCCCACCGTCGCGCCGTCGCCGCGCCGGGTCGCGCGGTTCGTCACCGCCCTGCACGAAGACGACCACACCGTGGGACGACCCGACCCGGTCAAGCTCCGGAGCGCGGGCGACGCCACCGCGCTCGCCGCGCTGCTGCGCCGGCCCGCCGTCGCCCGATGACGGCGCCACTGCCCCTGCCCGAGAGCTTCGCGCTGACGTTCCGCGGCTACGACCGCGAGCAGGTCGACGAGCGGATCGATGAGCTCCTCGCCGAAATCCGCCTGCTCACCACCGATCGCGACGCGGCCGTCGCCGAGGCCGAACACCTCGCGCGGCAGCTCGAACGGGCCCGTGCCGACCACGCCGAGCTGAGCGCCCGCACCGACCGGCTGTGCCGCACGCCCGCCGACCCGGCCGCCGTCGGGGACCGCGTCCGCCACCTGCTCGAACTGGCGCACGCGGAAGCCGGCGGAATCGTCGAGACGGCCCGGGAGCGGGCCGCCGCGATCATCCGGGACGCGGAAGAGGCCGCGGACCGGCGCACCGCCGACGCCCGCGCGCGGGCCTACCGGATCGTCGACGACGCCCGGCAGCGTGCCGACCGGCTGGCCGCGATCGAGCGGCGCACCGCCGATCGGCTGCGGCAGATCGACGCCTTCCTCGCCGACGCGGAATCGCTCCTCGACGGGCAGACTCCGCTCCGTGCCGTCGCCTGAGCCGTTCCCACCACTCGGGACGGGCGGGAAAACCGTGCCCTGGCGGCGCAGTGCGTCCGCCGTCCGCGTGAGGCAGGATCGACTTCGTGACCATCGATCAGGCCGGGGCGCCGGCCGCCCCGGCGTTCCCCGAGCACGAAGCCCGTGTCGACGCACTGAGACAGCAGCTCACCGCGATCGACGGCGAAGCGACCGTCCGGCTCGCGAAGCGGACCTCCAACCTGTTCCGCTCCCGGGCCGCCGCGAAGCACCCCGGGCTGGACGTCTCCGGCTTCACCCACGTGCTGCACGTCGACCCCGATACCCGCACCGCCGACGTCGAAGGGATGGTCACCTACGAACAGCTCGTCGACGCCACCCTGCCGCACGGGCTGATGCCGCTGGTCGTGCCCCAGCTGAAGACCATCACGCTCGGCGGCGCGGTGACCGGCCTCGGCATCGAGTCCTCGTCCTTCCGCAACGGCATGCCGCACGAGTCGGTACTGGAGCTCGAGATCCTCACCGGGGACGGCCGGATCGTGCTGGCCACGCCGGACAACGAGCACCGCGACCTGTTCCACGGTTTCCCGAACTCCTACGGCACCCTCGGCTACGCGCTGCGGCTGAAGATCCTGCTGGAACCGGTCAAACCGTTCGTCGAGCTCCGGCACGTCCGCTTCCGCGACCGGGACACCTACTTCGGCGCCCTGCGCGAGGCCTGTGACAGCGGAGAGCACGACTTCGTCGACGGCACGGTCTTCGGCCCGGACGAGCTGTACCTGACGCTCGGGACGTTCCGCGACACCGCGCCCGCCACCAGCGACTACACCTGGCTGGACATCTACTACCGCTCCATCCAGCGGCGCGAGACCGACCACCTCACCACCCGGGACTACCTCTGGCGCTGGGACACCGACTGGTTCTGGTGCTCGCGCGCGTTCGGCGTCCAGCACCGGCTGCCCCGGCTGCTGCTCGGCCGCCGGTTCCTGCGGTCCTCGGTGTACTGGAAGGCCGTCGCGCTCGACCGGCGGTTCCGCATCGCCGAGCGGCTGCTGAAGCTCCGGCGCCTCCCGCCGGAGGAGACGATCGTGCAGGACATCGAGGTCCCGCTGGACCGGGCCGCGGAGTTCCTCGAGTTCTTCGAACGGGAGATCCCGATCAGCCCGGTCTGGATCTGCCCGCTGCGCCAGCGGCCCGGCGGCGTCCGCTGGCCGCTGTACGAACTGGACCCCGAGGAGCTCTACGTCAACTTCGGGTTCTGGTCGGCCGTGCCGCTGGACCCGGGCGAGCGCGACGGCGTGCACAACCGGATGATCGAAGCCGAGGTCAACCGCCTCGGCGGGCACAAGTCGCTCTACTCGGACAGCTTCTACACCGAGGACGAGTTCTGGCGGCTCTACAACGGTGACGCCTACCGGGAGCTCAAGCGCACCTACGACCCGCGCGAGCGGCTGCTCGGCCTCTACGAAAAATGCGTCCGCCGCCGGTGAAAGGAACGAACGTGACCCAGGAAAGCATCACCGTCGGCGCCGTCTTCGAACGGCTGCTCGGCCCCCGCGCCGAGGTGTCGATCACCGCCTACGACGGCAGCCGCAGCGGCCCGGCCGACGCGCCGGTGGCCATCGAGGTGCGCTCGCCGCTGGCGCTGGACTACCTGATGTCCTCCCCCGGCGACCTCGGCCTCGCCCGCGCGTACGTCGCCGGCGCGCTCGAGGTGCAGGGAGACCTCTACACGGCGTTGCGCGCGCTGGCCACGCAGGTCGACCAGCTCACCCCGGCCGACCGGCTGTGGCTGCTGCGCAGGCTCGGCCCGCGGCACCTGCGGCTGGTGAAGCCGCCGGCCGAGGAGCACCCGAGCCGGTTCCGGCGCGGGATGACCGCGCTGCGGCACTCGAAGGCGCGGGACAGCGAAGCCATTTCGAGCCACTACGACGTGTCCAACCGGTTCTACGAGCTGGTCCTCGGCCCGTCGATGGCCTACACGTGCGCGGTGTTCCCGCACGAGGGCGCCACGCTGGAGGAGGCCCAGGCGCACAAGTTCGACCTGGTCTGCCGGAAGCTCGGCCTCAAGCCGGGCATGCGGCTGCTCGACGTCGGCTGCGGCTGGGGCGGGATGGTCGCGCACGCCGTCCGGCACTACGGCGTCGAGGCCATCGGCGTCACCCTTTCGCGTGAACAAGCCCAGTGGGCGCAGAAGAACATCGTCGCGCTCGGCCTCGCCGACCGCGCCGAGATCCGGCACCAGGACTACCGAGACGTCACCGAGACCGGGTTCGACGCGATCTCGTCGATCGGCCTGACCGAGCACATCGGCGCCCGCAACGTCCCCGGCTACTTCCGCTTCCTGGCCGGCAAGCTCAAGGCGCACGGACGGCTGCTCAACCACTGCATCACCAACCCGGACACGAGCGTCGCGCACCGCTCGCGCGGGTTCATCGACCGCTACGTCTTCCCGGACGGCGAGCTGGAGGCACCGGGCGAGCTCATGACGGCCATGCACGACGCCGGACTGGAGGTGCGCCACTCGGAGAACTTCCGGGAGCACTACGCGAAGACGCTGGCCGGCTGGTGCGCCAACCTCGACGAGCACTGGGACGAAGCCGTCGCCGAGGCCGGTGCCGGGCGCAGCCGGGTGTGGGCGCTCTACCTCGCGGCCTGCCGGCTGGCCTTCGAACGCCGCGAGATCGAACTGCACCACATCCTCGGCGTGCGGACCGACAGCGAGGGCGGGATGGGCATGCCGCTGCGCCCCGATTGGGGAGTTTGACCACCGGGGGTGGCCACGCGGCGCGGGTGATGCGAGGATGGTGGGGAGACCGGGTGTCCGAATGGGACATCCAGGCTCACAACAAAGAGTAGGTATGGGTATGGCTCAGGGCAGTGTCAAGTGGTTCAACGGCGAAAAGGGCTTCGGCTTCATCGCGCAGGACGGCGGGGGTCCGGACGTGTTCGTCCACTACTCCGAGATCCAGGGCAGCGGCTTCAAGTCGCTCGACGAGGGTCAGCGCGTGGAGTTCGAAATCGGCCAGGGCCAGAAGGGCCCGCAGGCCCAGCGCGTCAGCGTCATCTGAGCCACGAGGCAGCCTGAGGCCCTCGCCCCGACCAGGGGCGGGGGCCTTTCTCGTCGGCTGCCACACTGCGGATTCACAACAGTCCGGTAACGTGGGTGAGGTACGAGAGCACCCCCGTATGCCGGCGTCCGGCCGGCCTCACTCTCGCACCGTGGCCTTGAGGCCGATCGCCGGCAGGAGCGGCGACCCGCCCGGCCACCCGCCAGACCGCTGACCGCCGGGTGTTCCCGCCCCCGGCCTCCCGCGCCCCCCGCGCGGCGTAGACCTCGAATCGAGTAGTGCATGACCGCCTCCGTGAAGGCTGCCCGGCCGGTTCCGAAACCCGTGCTCTCCGGCAAGCAGACGATCCCCGAGCTCATCACCATCCGCACGTTCCTGCTGGTCCCGTTCGTGGCGCTGGCCGTCGCCGTCCCGGTGTTCTGGGGCTGGGGCGTCAGCTGGCTCGACCTCACGATCGCCGGCGCGTTCTTCGTGGTGTCGACACTCGGCATCACCGTCGGCTACCACCGCTACTTCACCCACGGCTCCTTCCGCGCGAAGCGGGCGCTGCGGATCGCGCTGGCCATCGCCGGCGGGCTCGCCGCGCAGGGCCCGGTGCTCGTCTGGGTCGCCGACCACCGCCGGCACCACGCCTTCTCCGACCGCGAGGGCGACCCGCACTCGCCGTGGCTGTTCGGGACCTCGCCGGTGGCGCTCGCCCGCGGGTTCTGGCACGCGCACATGGGCTGGCTCTTCGGCCGCGACAAGACCAACGTCGACCGGTTCGCCCCGGACCTGGCCGCCGACCGCGACCTGCGCGTCGTCGACCGGCTCTTCCCGCTGTGGGTGGTGGTGAGCCTGCTGCTCCCGCCGCTGCTCGGCGGCCTGATCACGCTGTCGTGGTGGGGCGCGCTGACCGCGTTCCTGTGGGCGGGCCTGGCGCGCGTCTCCTTCCAGCACCACGTGACGTGGTCGGTCAACTCGATCTGCCACATGATCGGCGAACGCCCCTTCGCCAGCCGCGACCGCTCGGCGAACTTCTGGCCGCTGGCCATCCTGTCGATGGGCGAGTCCTGGCACAACACCCACCACGCGGACCCGACGTCGGCGCGCCACGGCGTGCTGCGCGGCCAGCTCGACGTCTCCGCCCGGGTGATCTGGGTGTTCGAGAAGCTGGGCTGGGCGTGGAACGTCCGCTGGCCGACGGCGAAGCGGCTGGCCGCGCTGGCCCGCTGATGGACACCGTCGCCCTGACCTTCGACGACGGCCCGTACCCGGAGACGACCCCGGCGCTGCTGGCCGCCCTCGGCGGCACGCGGGCGACGTTCTTCCTGTGGGGCGAGCACGCCGAGGCGCATCCGGCGCTGGTGCGGGCGATCGCCGCGGCCGGGCACGAGATCGGCAACCACACCTGGACCCACCCGCGGCTGACCACGCTCGATCGTCCGGCGCGCGACGAGGAGGTCCGGCGCACGCAGGACCTCCTCGCCGAGCTCACCGGCACCCGCCCGGTCCTGTTCCGGCCACCCTACGGCGACACCGGCCCCGCCGTCGCGGAAACCGTTGCGGCACAAGGACTGACCGAGGTGCTGTGGACGGTCGACACCCGCGACTGGGCGGGGTGCTCCGCGGACGAGATCGTCGCCGCGGCCGGGCAAGCGCAGCCGGGCGGCGTCGTGCTGATGCACGAAGGCCGCCCGGCCACCCTCGATGCGGTCCCCCGCATCCTCGCCGCGCTCACCGAGCGCGGGCTGCGCCCCGGTCCGGTCAGGGGTTGAGGGCGAAGTACGCCGGCTTCGGGCGCAGGTTCTCGTCGAACAGGCAGGCCGCGCCTTCACCGGGGAAGACGTCCGGGACCCACGAGTGCCGGTCCGTGAAGCCCCACGTCGTGAACTCGACGCACTTGCGGACGGCGTGGCAGCCGTCCCACAGCTGACCGAAGTAGCTCGCCTGGGTGGCGAGCTTGGCCGCGTCGGGCGGGGTCGGGATCCGGACGTCGGCCTCGGTGACCGCGGTCTCCACGCCGATCTTGGCGAACCGGGCCAGGTTCTCGCGGTACTGGCCGGGGAAGCCGTACTGGATGGACAGGTGCCCCTGGATGCCGACGCCGCTGATCGGCACGCCCTGCCGCCGCAGCGTCTTCACCAGGTTGTACACCGCGTCGCTCTTCGGGTTGATCCCTTCGATGTTGTAGTCGTTGATGTACAGCTTGGCGTGCGGGTCGGCCGCGTGCGCCCAGCGGAAGACGTCGGCGACGAAGCCCTCGCCGAGCTTCTGGTGGAAGACGGTGTCGCGCCAGGTGCCGTCTTCGTTGAAGATCTCGTTGACGACGTCCCAGGCGCGGATCTTCCCCTTGTACCGCTTGACTTCCGTGGTGACGTGGTCGCGCAGGACCCGGCGGAGCTCGTCGGCGGGCAGCGCGCCGACCCAGTCCGGGAGCTGGGAGTGCCAGACCAGCGTGTGCCCGCGGACGGTCTTGTGGTGCGTCTGCGCGTACCGGACGATCGCGTCCGCGCCGGACCAGTCGTACTGGCCCCGCACGGCTTCGATCGTGCCCCACTTCATCTCGTTCTCCGGCGTCACGTTGTCGAATTCGCGCGTGAGCACCGCCCGGTAATCGGTTTCCGAAGCCAGGTACGCCGCGGCCACCGCACTGCCGACGTAACGGTTCGTGGTGTATTGCAGCGGCACCGACGCCGACGCGGCAGGCGCCTGCCACGCGGCAATACCCATGACGGCCGCGACCGTCGCGAGGACGCGTTTCTTAGGAATTCTTCCCGACATCTTCACCCTCCGTGAGACAATAGTGTTCCGAAACTTTCCAACCGTTTCAAATCAGGTTTCGATGACCTAGAATCTCCGTCATGACAACGAAGTCTGACGAGCTCGAGCCGACCGAGTCCCGGGTGACCATCGCCCGGATCGCCGCCGAGACCGGTGTCTCCGTCCCGACAGTTTCGAAAGTGCTGAACGGCCGTCCCGACGTCGCCGAAAGCACCCGCGCCCGCGTCGAAGCCGTCATCGGGAAATACGGGTACCGGCGGCGGGCCGACGAACGTTCCCGCCGTTCCCGGCTGCTGGAACTGATGTTCCACGAACTCGAAAGCACGTGGGCTCTTGAAATCATCCGCGGGGTCGAGTGCGTTGCCCGTGAAAACGGAATGGCGGTGGTGCTGGCCGATTCGTCGGGCCGGCACACGCCCGGGCAGAGCTGGCTGGAGAGCGTCCTCGCCCGGCGGCCGGTCGGCATCGTCTCGGTGTGCTCGGACTTCACCGGCGGGCAGCTGGCGAAGCTGCGGGCCCGGGACATCCCGCTGGTCGTGGTCGACCCGGCCGGCGCGCCGGGGCCGGAGACGCCCTCGATCGGGGCCACGAACTGGCAGGGCGGGCTGACGGCCACCCGGCACCTGATCGACCTGGGCCACCGCCGGATCGCGATGATCGGCGGTCCGGAAGGGGTCCTGTGCAGCCGGGCCCGGATCGACGGGTACCGCACGGCACTGGAGACGGCCGGCCTGGCGTTCGACCCGGCGCTGGTGCGCCGCGGCGACTTCCACGTCCGCGCCGGTTACCGGGAGCTGGCGTCACTGCTCACCCTCCCGGACCGGCCGACGGCGGTCTTCGCCGGCAGCGACCTGCAGGCACTCGGCGTGTACGAGGCGGCGCGTGACGCGGGGCTGCGCATCCCGGACGACCTTTCGGTGGTGGGCTTCGACGACCTGCCGATCGCCCGCTGGCTCACCCCGGAGCTGACCACGGTCCGCCAGCCCCTGCAGGAGATGGCGGCGGCCGGCGCCCGGCTGGCGATTTCGCTGGCCCGCGGCGTGGACCCGGAGAGCCACCGCCTCGAACTGGCGACCAGCTTGGTGGTCCGCCACAGCACGGCGGCCCCGGCGCACCGCGGTTACCGAGTGCTGACCGGCGGAGCGAGGTAGGGATCGAGGCTGATCCACGGCCGGCGGGCGCGGCGCCGGCTGTCGTTCAGCACGATCCGGGCGCCGGAACTGTCGGTGCCCACCGGTAGAGTGGAAAACGGGGGGCGCCCCCGGCGGCCGGGTGCTCGGCAGCCCTTCCGGCCGGTGCGAAGCCGGGCCGGGTCCTTTCGCCCCGCTCGCTCCGACGCCCCGGGCGAACTCGCTCAGCACGGCCACCGCAAGCTCGCTCGCTTCGCGCCCTCCGGCGCCCCGCGCGAGCCCGCTCACCACGGCCACCGCATGCTTTCCGGCGGCCCCAGGTAGCTCGGCCGCAGCCCACCCGTGTCGATCACCAGCTTCTGCACGATCACCGCCGGGTCGACCATCCAGAACTTGAGCACGTGCGGTCCCGCCGCCCCGATCACGTGCTGGGTCGCCGTCAGGTTCACGTTGTCCGAAGTGGTCCGTTCCCACTGGCGGTTCATGGACGTGTCGTCCGCCCCCGTCGCCTTCGTGATGTTCACGACCTGCGGTTCCGCGTCGTCGAACGCGATCGCGTACCTCAGCCCGTCGCCCGCGAGCACGTTGCTGCGCGGGGACAGGTACGCCCACACCGTCACCGGCCCGGTCGTGAACAGCGTCGTCCGGTACTCCAGGCGCGGCCCCGTTCCCGGTGCACGGCTCGCCGCCGTCACCGGGAACGGGGTCATCCCCGCCCCGGTCCGTCCGATGTCCGGGATGCGCCGCCACGCCACCTCGCCGGCGCCGACGTTCGCGCTGCAGTGGTCGGCCTCCATCGACACGTACCCACCGGCTTCGACGAACCCGCGGACCGGCGAGGCCGGATTGCGCACGACGGCGTCCACCACGACCGAGCTCCCCGCGCCCGACACCGTGATCGGCACCGTCGTGGTGCCCTTCGGGGCCCGGCGCCAGTCGATCCGGACGGTCATCCGCAGCTCCTCGGTGACCCGGCCGCCGCGCGGCTCGACCAGCACCCACGGCGCACCGGGCGAAACGGTGCAGCGGAACGGGGTCCGGCCGCGGTTGAAGACGTCGACGTACTGCGGTGGCGCGCTCTGGTAGGGACTGAACTCCGGCAACGCCGGCCGTCCCGCGGCGCCGGGCCACGCGTCCGGCGAGCCGTCGACCGCGATCCCCAGCGCGGCCGCGGCCGGCACGTCCACCCGCCGGACCGCCGGGAAGATCACGTCCGGCAGGGCGACGTTGTCCTTCTCCGGCTGCTGCCACGGCGCGTTCGGGCCGTAGCGGGCGACGTCGCCGTAGTCGATGTGCGGCTGGGTCTGGAAACCCTTCCACTTGCCGCCCGCGATGCCGGTGTTGTACTTCTCCGCCAGCGCCAGGTCGTCGGCGAACCGGGCCTCGGTCACGGCGGCCAGCGCGTTCGCCGACGCCCGGCCCTGGGCGGCGTACAGCAGGTTGGTGAACTCGGCCCGCCGCAGCGCGTACAGGTTCGCCGTCGCCTGGGCCGCGTACTGGACCAGCTCGTAGAAGGCGTCTTGGAACGCCTGGGGCAGCCGCGCGCCGATCTTCGCCACCCGCGCCGCGAGGTCGTGCCACTCGTCGGTGACGCGGTCCAGCTCGCGGTAGTTGACCAGGCTGAACGGCGTCATCTGGTCGTCGTAGGTGATCGTGCCGGCCGCGTCCACCGTGATCCGCCGGTTGAGCAGCTCCGGCTTGCGGCGGGACTGCAGCCGCCCGTAGTCGTGCAGCACTCCGGCGATGTCCGCCGCCAGGGCCGCGCCGAAGTTCTCCGAAGCGAACTGACGCTCCCAGGTGGACAGTCGCTCGGCCGGCAGCGAGGCGGGGTCCCAGGCGTAGTCGAGGAAGAACTGCAGCGGCAGTTCGTTGCCCTTCATGTCCCCGACGTTGGCGACCCACAGCCGGTCGTTGCCGAAGGCGTACGCCTGGTGCAGCTGCTCCCACGTGTTCGCGAGCAGCGCGGTGTCGACCCACTTGTAGTTGCGGCCGCCGCCGACGTAGTCGAAGTGGTAGTAGAGCCCGTACCCGCCGGGGTGCGGCGGCAGGGACAGGTCGGGCATCTTGCGGATGTTGCCCCAGTTGTCGTCGGTGAACACGACGATGACGTCGTCCGGCGGCCGCAGGCCCTTGGCCCAGTACCGCTGGACTTCTTTGTAGAGGGTCCAGACCTGCGGCACCGTGGTGAGGTCGCGGCCGGTCTCCCGGGCGAGGATCTCGCGCTCGGCGGCGATGATCTCCCGCATCAGCTCGATGCCGTCGCCGTCGGGGAGACCGACGTCGCCGTTGCCGCGCATGCCGAGCGTGACGACGCCTTCGAAGTCCTCGCGGACCATCCGGCGGATCCCGTCGGTCCAGTAGGCCTTGATCGCTTCGCCGTTGCGGCGGAAGCTCCACTCCCCCGTGCCGCCGTACGGATCGTGCCCCGGGGTCGTGATGGTCCCGGCCGCGTCGCGGACGGCGGGCACCGCGTGCCGGTTCCACTCCTCGATGCCGCGCATCATCGGCGCCTCGTGCGAGGTGCCCATCACGATGCCGTACTCCTTGGCCGTGGCGTGGTTGAGCGGATCGTCCTCGGCGAACGCGCGACCCCACACCGCCGGCCAGAGGTAGTTGGCCCGCAGCCGGAGCATGGTCTCGAAGACCTTGGCGAAGAACAGGTGGTTGAAGCCGTTCGGGAAACCGGGTGCCTGGCCCGGCCCGAAGTAGGCCGGGGCCCAGGTGCCGAGCGCCGGGTTCTCGTCGTTGATGAAGAAGCCGCGGTACTTCACGTGCGGGGTGCCGAGGCTGAACCGCTCCCCCGGCAGGTGCAGCTCCGCCTGCCGCCGCGGCGGCACGTCCGCCCACCAGTACCAGGGCGAGACGCCGATGCGCCGGGAGACCTCGTAGACGCCGTAGATCACCCCGCGCTGGTCACTGCCGGTGAGAACGAGCCGTCCGTCGACGACCTGGCTCAGCGACGTCTCCCACTTCCCGGCGATGCCGGTGACGTCGAGCTTCCCGGCGGCGACCAGGTCGTCGACCAGCGGGCTGTGGCCCAGGGTGCCGACCACGACGACCGGGCCGTGCGCGGGCACGACGTCGAACGACACCGCGGGCCGCACGCCGGTGACGCGTTCGACGTCGGCAGCGAGGTCCCCGACGACCCGCCGCACCCCGGGCAGGTCGCCCGAGCCGACCACGATCGTCGCGGCCTTCCCCCGCGACACCAACGGGAATCCGGTTCCGGCTTCGGCCAGGCCCGGCAGGGCCACGGACCCGGCCCCGGCCAGCGCGACCAGGTGCAGGAAGGCACGACGGTGTACCTCGGACGGCACGGCAGACCTCCTGAGTCAGCCCTTCACGGATCCGGTCAGCCCGCCGACGATGCGCCGTTCGGCGAGCACGAAGAACGCGAGCGCCGGGATCGCCGACAGGGCGGTGAACGCGAGCACCCTGGCGGTGTCCTGGGAGAACTGGGACTGGAACATCGCGACGCCGAGCGGGAGCGTGAAGTGCCCGGAGTCGTTGAACACCAGCAGCGGCAGCAGGTAGGCGTTCCAGCTGGTGACGAAGGCCAGCACGGCGACCGTGGTCAGCGCGGGCGTCGACAGCGGCAGCAGGATCCGCCAGAAGAACCCGAGCCTGGTGGCGCCGTCGAGCACGGCGGCGTCCTCGATCTCGCCCGGGATGGCGTGCATGAACGGCCGCAGGATCACGATCGTCACCGGCAGGGAGAACGCCGCCTCGGGGATCGCGACGCCCCAGAAGCTCTCCAGCATGCCCAGCTGACGCAGCCACAGGTACAGCGGCAGCGTCGCCACCGTCAGCGGGAACAGCAGACCGATGGTGAACAGCGTGTACAACGCCTCCCGGCCCTTGAACTGGTACCGCGAGAGGGCGTACCCGGCCATCGACCCGAGCGCGACGGCGAGCGCGGTCGCGATCACGGCGATCAGCGCGCTGTTGCCCAGGAACGTCCAGAACGCGCTCGAACCCAGGACCGAGGCGTAGTTGTCGGTCACCCACGGGCCGGGCAGCCCGGCCGGGTCGGTGTTGATCTGGGCGTTGGTGCGGAACCCGCCGAGCACGACGAACAGCAACGGCACGACTGTCACGCCGACGATGACGATCGCCGCGAGGTAGCCCATCGACAGGCCGAACTTGCCGGACCGCATCAGCCCACCATTCTGGTCAGGGCGCCCTGGGTGTCCCGACGGAGCGCGAACCGCTGGTACAGCAGGGCGAACAGGAAGCAGATGACGAAGAGGATCACCGCCACCGCCGAACCGAACCCGAACTCGTAGCGTTTGAAGCCGTGGTCGATCAGGTAGGTCGCCATCGTCGTCGAGGCGTTCGCCGGGCCGCCGGTGGTCATGATCCAGACGACGTCGAACAGCTGCAGCGAGCCGATCACCGAGAGGAAGATCCAGATCCGGATGGTCGGACCCAGCAGCGGCAGCACGACGTGCCGGGTGGTCTGCCACGCCGACGCGCCGTCGAGCGCCGCGGCCTCGCGCAGTTCGGCCGGCACGCCCTGCAGGCCGGCGAGCAGCAGGATGATGCCGAAGCCGATGTACTTCCAGGTGATCACCGCGAACAGCGTGTAGAGCACGATGCCCGGGTCGGCCAGCCAGTTGTGGATCAGCCCGCCGAGCCCGGCGCTCTTGAGCACCTGGTCGGCGAAGCTGTTCGGCTGCAGCATGAGCGACCAGATGACCGCGGTGATCGCCTCGGACAGCACGTAGGGGGCGAACACCAGGGCGCGCAGCACGGCGCGGCCCCGCAGCTTCCGGTTGAGCAGCATCGCCAGCCCGATCGACAGCGGCAGCTGCACCACGATCGACAGCCCGGCGATGATCAGGTTGTGCACGATGGCGCCCTGGAACACCGTGCCGTTGAACGCGTCGGCGTAGTTGTCGAAGCCCACGAAGTCGTCGAGCGCGCCGAAGCCGTTCCACTTGAACAGGCTGTAGAAGGCGGCGATGCCGATCGGAACCAGGACGAACCCGGCGAACACCAGCAGGGCCGGCCCGAGCAGCACCGCCAGCTCCAGGCGTTTGCCGAGGCCGGAGCGTTTCGCCCGGGCGCGGACCGCCGGCGCGGGCGGCCGCGCCGCCGCCCGCGCCGGAGTCGTCGCCGTGGTCACTTGTTGCCCGCCGCGGCCTGGTTGACGGCGGTCACGATGCCTTCGGGGGTGCCCTGGCCGGCGAACATGTTGGCCACCGCGTCGTTCAGCGCGGCGCCGACCGCCGTCGGGAAGGCCCGGTCGAAGTACATCTGCACGTACGGCGCCTTCGTGCCGTAGTCGTTGACCTGTCGGAGCACGTCGGTCTTCAGCGACTTCGCGGCCGCGGCGTTCACGGGCAGGCCGGTCCCCTTCGCGGCGAGCTCGGTCTGCACCGGCTCGCTGACCAGGTACTGCAGGAAAGCCGTGCAGGCCTTCGACGCGCGGGTGGTGCAGGCGAAACCATCACCGCCGCCGAGCGCGGCCGCCGGGTCGCCCTGCCCGCCGGCCACGGTCGGGAACGGGAACCAGCCGATCTTCGAGTCCAGGTCCTTGTCCTCGGTCAGCGACGACATCGTGCCGGGCTCCCAGTCGCCCTGCAGTTCCATCGCGGCCTTGCCGTTGGCGACGAGGCCGGCGGAGCTGCCCGCGCCTTGCTGGGCGGGCGTGCCGGCGAACCCGGTCTGGAACGGTTCGGTGGCCAGGAAGTTCTTGAGGTCCTGCCCGGCCTTCGTCCAGCACGGGTCCTCGAGCTTGACCGCCTTCACCGACTGCTGGAGCACCGCGGTCGAGCATTCGCGGATGGCGAAGTAGTTGAAGTAGAAGGCATCCGGCCAGCGGTCCTTCCCGCCGACCGAGATCGGCGCGATGTTCTTGGCCTTCAGCGCCGTGACGGCGGCGTTCAGCTCGTCCATGGTCTTGGGCGGGGTGGTGATTCCCGCCTGCTCGAACAGGTCCTTGCGGTACCAGAAGCCGACGAAGTGCTGCGTGAACGGCACGCCGTACTGCTTGCCGTCGACCTGCCACTTCTCGCCGAACTTGCCGGTGGCCTGCTCGATCCACGACTTGGTGTCGCCGGTGATGTCGGCGACCTTGCCCGAGGTGATCTGCCCGGCCAGGTCGCCCGCGCCCCAGGACTGGTAGATGTCCGGCGGCTCGGGGGACTGCAGGGCGAGCGGCACCTTCGTGTTGAAGTCCTCGTTCTGCAGCGGCTGGGCCTTGATCGTGACTTCGGGGTGCGCCTTCTGGTAGTCGGCGACGACCTGTGCCCAGACCGACTTGATCGGATCGGTGGTGCCGTTGTGCCACCAGGTCAACGTGACCGGGCCGCTCGGCTGAGCGGGGGTTTCGTTCCCCCCGCTGCACGCGGAGAGCGCGAACGGGGCGATGGCCGCCAGGGCGGCGAGAACGGCGATCCGGCGTTTCACAAACATCGTGGGTCCACTCCTGACAGCTTCGGCCGAGTTGGACGGGGCGGCTTCCGCGCCCGGGTTGGCGAAGAGTCTGCTCCCGGGACAAATGCCGTGTCAATCGTTGTCGATAACGTTTTCTATGGTTAGTCTGAGCCGATGCAGCCCAGTTCCAGGGTGACCATCCGTGACGTCGCCGCTCGGGCCGGCGTCTCGGTGGCCACGGTTTCGAAGGTGATCAACGAGCGCTACGGCGTCTCCGCCGCGACGCTCGCGCGAGTCCGCGCCGTGATCGAAGAGCTCGGGTACGAAGCGAGCCTGGTGGCGCAGAGCCTGAGAAACCACCGGACGAACGTCATCGGCATCCTGGTCGCCGACCTGGAGCCGTTCTCGACGGAGCTGCTCAAGGGCGCGGCGGACGCCATCCGCGGCAGCGGTTTCGAGCTCGTCGTCTACTCCGCGGGCGGGCGCACCGGGGATCCGCTGGGCTGGGAGAAGCGTTATCTGTCCCGGCTGAGCGGCACCCTGGTCGACGGCGCCGTGCTGGTCACCCCCACCGTTTCGCTGGATGTCGTCCCGGGCACGCCGGTCGTCGCCGTCGACCCGCACACCGGGCCGTCGCACCTGCCGACCATCGACTCCGACAACCTGCGCGGGGCCCAGCTGGCCACCGAGCACCTCCTCGACCTGGGGCACCGGCGGATCGCCTTCCTCGCCGGCCGGCCGGACCTGCAGTCGGCCGAACTGCGGAAAACGGGGTACC
This sequence comes from Amycolatopsis bullii, assembly GCF_014654205.1. Lineage (GTDB taxonomy): Bacteria > Actinomycetota > Actinomycetes > Mycobacteriales > Pseudonocardiaceae > Amycolatopsis > Amycolatopsis plumensis. The sequence continues at coordinate 208,987 of NZ_BNAW01000007.1, read as the reverse complement.
TGCGGGCGTTGACGGCCGCGGGCATCACCCCGGACGAAGACCTGATCCGGATCGGCGCCTACGACCCGGAGGTCTCCGCGGCCTCGGCGCACGCCCTGCTGACCGGGCCGGACCGGCCGACGGCGGTGTTCGCCGCGAACGACATCTCGGCCATCGCGACCGTGGACGCGGCCCGCGAGCTCGGGCTGGCCGTGCCCGACGACCTTTCCGTGGTGGGCTTCGACAACGTGCCCGAGTCGGCGCTCTGCAGCCCGCCGCTGACCACTGTGGACCAGCCGATCCGCGAGATGGGCCACCGCGCCATCCGCATGCTCATCGCGCTGATCAACGGCGACGAGGTCGAGCGGACCCACGTCACGCTCGACACCGGCCTGGTGGTGCGGCACTCCACCCGCGCACTCCCCTGAACCGTTTCCCCTTCCCCACTCCTCCCCAGACGAAGGGCGGACCAGCCTTGACCACGCAGCCCACCACGGCCGGAGAGCCGTGGCGCGACCCCGCGGCCGACCCGGGCGAACGCGTCCGGGCCCTGATGGCCCGGATGACCCTGCGCGAGAAGCTCGCCCAGCTCTACGGGGTCTGGGTCGGCATCGACTCCGGCGGCGAGATGGCGCCGCACCAGCACGAGTTCGTCGACGCGGCGGTGGACTTCGACGACCTGGTCCGCCACGGCATCGGGCAGCTGACCCGCGCCTTCGGCACCCGGCCGGTCGACCCGGTGATCGGCGCGCACAGCCTCGCGCGCACCCAGCGGCAGATCGTCGCCAGTGGCCGGTTCGGGATTCCCGCGGTGGTGCACGAAGAATGCCTGACCGGGCTGGCCGCGTGGCAGGCGACGATCTACCCGGCGCCGCTGTCGTGGGGCGCGACCTTCGACCCGGACCTGGTGCGCCGGATGGGGGCGAAGATCGGGCGGACCATGCGCGAACTGGGCGTGCACCAAGGGCTCGCCCCGGTCCTCGACGTGGCCCGCGACCTGCGCTGGGGCCGGGTCGAGGAGACCATCGGCGAGGACCCCTACCTGGTCGGCACGATCGGCAGCGCGTACGTCGCCGGGCTCGAATCCTCCGGCATCGTCGCCACGCTGAAGCACTTCGTCGGGTACTCCGCCTCGCGCGCCGGGCGCAACCTCGCACCGGTTTCGGCCGGCCCGCGGGAGATCGCCGACGTCCTGCTGCCCCCGTTCGAGCTGGCGCTGCGCGCGGGCGCCCGGTCGGTGATGAACGCCTACACCGACACCGACGGTCTTCCGTCCGCCGCCGACCCGAGCCTGCTGACCGACCTGCTGCGGGACACCTACGGGTTCGACGGCACGGTGGTCGCCGACTACTTCTCGGTGGCGTTCCTGCACCGCCTGCACGGTGTCGCCGCCGACCGCGCCGACGCCGCCCGGCAGGCGCTCACCGCGGGCATCGACGTCGAGCTGCCGACCATGGACTGCTACGGCGAGCCGCTGCTCGCCGCGGTGGAAGGGGGCGCGGTCGATGTCGCCGCCGTCGACCGCGCCCTCGAACGGGTGCTGCGTCAGAAGTGTGAACTGGGGCTGCTCGACGCCGATTGGGCGCCCGAGGTCCCCGAGGAGATCGACCTCGACGACGCCGAGTCGCGAGCGCTGGCGCGTGAGGTGGCCGAGCGCTCGATCGTGCTGCTGCACAACGACGGCACGCTTCCGCTCTCCCCCGGGAGCCGGGTCGCGGTGGTGGGGCCGCGGGCGGACACGCCCGGCGCGATGCTCGGCTGCTACTCCTTCCCGCTGCACGTCGGCGTGCACCACCCCGACGTCCCGTTCGGCGTCTCGGTGCCGACCGTGCTCGAGGCGCTGGGCTCGGCCTACGACGTGACCTACGCACTGGGCTGCCCGGTCACCGGCGGGGACGACGAAGGGATCGCCGAAGCGGTGGCGGCCTGCGCGGACGCGTCGGTGTGCGTGGCCGTGCTGGGCGACCGGGCCGGGCTGTTCGGCGGCGGGACGTCCGGCGAAGGCTGCGACGCGGCCGACCTGCGGCTGCCGGGCCGTCAGGAGGAGTTGCTCGACGCCCTGCTCGACACCGGCAAGCCGGTGGTGGTGGTCCTGCTCTCCGGGCGGCCGTACGAGCTGTCCCGGCAGCTGCCGCGGCTGGCCGCGGTCGTCTGCGGCTTCTACCCCGGCGAAGAAGGCGCGGGCGCGCTGGCTGACGTCCTCAGTGGCCGGATCAACCCGGCCGGCCGGCTGCCGGTGAGCTTCCCGGCGGCCGGGGCGAGCCAGCCGTCGACCTACCTCGCCGCGCCGCTCGGCCGGCGCAGCGAGGTGTCCACAGTGGATCCCTCACCGCTGTTCCCGTTCGGGCACGGGCTGTCCTACGCGCCGGCGACCTGGCTGGACGTCAGCGCCACGGGCTCGCTGTGGCCGACCGACGGCGTCTGCCGGGTGCGAGTCACGCTGCGCAACGACCACGGGCGCGAGACGTCCGAAGTCGTGCAGGTCTACCTGCACGACCCGGTGGCCGAAGTGGCGCGGCCGGAGCGTCAGCTCATCGCCGCCCGCCGGGTTTCGCTGCCGCCGGGGCAGACCTGCGTCCTGGAGATCGCCCTGCACGCCGACCTGACGTCCTACACCGGACGGGCGTGGCAGCGCCAGGTCGACCCCGGTGACGTCGAGCTGCGGGTCGGCACCTCGAGTGAACAGATCTTCGCGACCCTGCACTGCACGCTGACCGGGCCACGCCGCGTCGTCGGCGCCGACCGGGTCCTGACCCCGGAGTTCTCGTTGTGAAACGTCCTCTGGTGATCTCCTTCCTGGCCGTGCTGACCGTGCTGTTCGTGGGCGCGTCCGCCCGGCCCGCGCCTTCGCACTGGGTGGCGACGTGGACGTCGATGCCCCAGTTGACCGAGCCGGGCAACCTGCCCCCGGCCCCGTTCACCGGCACCGACCGGGTGCTCGACAACGCGTCGCTGCGCGAGACGGCGCAGGTGACGGTCGGCGGCCCGCGGATCCGGTTGCGGTTCTCCAACGCCTTCGGCGGGGCACCGCTGCCGCTGACCGCGGTGTCGGTCGCGCGCCCGGTGTCCGGGGCGGCCGGCGTCTCCTCCGTGGTTCCGGGCAGCGTCCTTCCGGTGACCTTCCACGGCAAGCCGTCCACGACGGTCCCGCAGGGTGCCCAGGTCGTGTCCGACCCGCTGCCCTTCCCGGTGCGGTCGCTGGAGAACATCGCCGTGACGGCGTACCTGGCGCACGGGCAGGCTTCGACGTCGATCACCTCGCACCCCGGCTCCCGCACGACGTCGTACCTGCTCTCCGGCAACCACGTCTCCGATCTCGAGCTGCCGGGCGCGACCCCGGTCGACCACTGGTACTTCCTCAGCGGCATCGAGGTGCTGTCCCCGGCGTCCGCGGTGGCGGTGATCGGCGACTCCATCTCCGACGGCCGCGGCTCGACGACCAACGGCAACAACCGCTGGCCGAACGTGCTGGCCGCACGCCTGCACGGCGTGTCCGTGGTCAACCAGGCGGCCGGCGGCAACCGCGTCCTGCAGGACGGCCTCGGCCCCAACGTGCTGGCCCGCCTGGACCGCGATCTGCTGTCCACGAGCGGGGTTTCGTGGGCGATCGTGTTCGAGGGCGTCAACGACATCGGCACGGCCACCCCGGCGGCCGCGGACGAGGTGGCGACGCAGCTGATCGACGCGTACGACCAGATCATCGTCCGTGCGCACGCCCAGGACATCCGCGTGTACGGCGCGACGATCACGCCGTTCGGCGGCAACACCGGCTACGACGACCCGGCGCGCGAGGAGGCCCGCCAGCGGGTCAACGCGTGGATCCGCCAGCCGGGCCACTTCGACGCACTGCTGGACTTCGACAAGGTGACCCGCGACCCCGCGAAGCCGTCCCAGCTGCTGCCCGCGTACGACGTCGGCGACCACCTGCACCTCAACCCGGCGGGTTACCAGGCACTGGGCTCGAGCGTTCCGGCCGGCCTTTTCCGGAACGACTAGAAATGTCCACTGGGCAAAAAGAAGGCAATTCAAGGACGTGATTCCCCCGCTTGATCACCGACCGCCGAACGCGGCCTGACGGACGGTGATCAGCCGGATATCTGTTGGGACACAAGCGAGTCTCGAAGGTGGGGGGGTCCGTGACGCACGTCACGGGCGCTCCCCTACCATGTCGCCGTCTGCTGTCCCCACAGGTAGTCGTCGCTCCCGGAAAGGGAAACCATGTCCGACGTCATCAACAGCATCTTCGGCCGCCCCCAGAACGAAACCGCCGGCTCGGGCGGGTACTCCTACGGCAGCGTCGAGCCCGAACCCGCGACCGAGGCGGCGGCCGTGGTCGAGGAGACCGATTCCGCACCCGAGGCGGACACCGCCACGGAAACCACCGGAGAATCCACCGAAGACACGGCGGAAGCCGGCGCGGACGTCACCGGGACCGACGAGGAGGCGGTCGCCGAGGACGCCGAAGAGGACGACACGGACGAGACCGAGGACGCTGCCGAAGCGGCGGACGACGAGCCGGTAGCGGAAGCTGTGGACACCGAAGCGGCGGACGAAGAGCCGATCGCCGAAACCGCCCCGGCGGCCGAAACCGTGGAGGCCGAGCCGGTTGCCGAAGCTGTCGAGGCGGAGCCCGTTGCGGAGCCGGCCGCCCCGATCGCGGTGACCGAGCCCGAAGCCGACGCGCCCGCGACCCGCCCCGCCCCGGGCAGCCGCGGCAGCACCACCGTGGCCGACGGCGTGGTCGGCAAGATCGTCACGCGGATCGCCGCGCAGACCGAGGGCGTGCACAGCGTCGCCGGCGACGGCATCACGGTCGAACTCGCCGACGAGGTCGCCTGGGTCACCATCCCCGTCGTGGTCGAGTTCGGGCACGCCGTGAAGGCGCTGGGCGAGCAGATCCGCGTCGCGGTGATCGACGCCGTCGAGCAGTACCTGGGTCTCGGCGTCGAGGTCGTCGACGTCCACGTCACCGACATCCACTTCCCCGAAGCGGGCTGATTCCCCGGGTGCCCGGTCGCGGACGCGGGGCCGGGCACCTTACCGCGCCCGGTAGCGCAGGTGCAGCACGTCGCGGTCTTCGAGGCGCCTGACGAGTTCGAGTTCCGCCTTCGTGCCGTCGAACAGCCGCCGTCCTTCTCCGAGGAGCACCGGGACGACGTGCAGTTCCAGCTCGTCCGGCTGATCCGCGGCCTGCAACACCTGCGCGGCACCGGCGCCGTGCACCATGACCGCGCGATCGCCCGCGGACGCACGTGCTTCTTCCGCCGCCGAGGTGAGGTCGGTGAAGAACCGCACGCTGCCGGGCGGGACGTCGGCGGGGTCGACGTGGTGGGTGAACTCGTGGATCGGCACGCCGTCGTGGTGGTCGCGGCCCCACCGGCCGGCCAGCTCGAAGGTGCGGCAGCGCGAGATGATCGCGCCCGTCGCCAGCGCTTCACGGTAGATCTGCGCGCTGGCGCCGTCCCCGTACCGGTCGTCCAGCCAGTTGAACAGCCGGCCACCACTGCGGCCCAGCTCCTGGCCGGGGCGGTCGTCCGGCCCGGTCACGAAATCGTCGAGGGACATCGTCATGTAAAGGCGGATCATCGGGAACTCCTCCGGTCGGTTTCGCTTCACCGACGCGTCGAACGAACCCTCCCGGATCGACAGCCCTCAGTCTTGTTTCGCCCGCACGATCACCTCTTTCAGCCGCAGCGGGCCGGCCGGGTGGGGGGACAAGCGCAGCGGCGTCGCCACCTGACGGAACCCGAAAGGCCATACCCTTCCACGTAGAACTGTGCGCGTTCGAGCCGCGAGATGTCCGCGACCGGACTGCGGTCGCGGCGCAGCGCCTCGGCCGTGTTCTCCCAGAACGCCTCGGCCGCGGTGACGTCGTCGAGGAAGAAGTCCCCGCGGGCGCGGTGGACCCGACGCCGGACGAGCCCGAGCAGATGGGTTTTGCCGACCCTTTCTGACCGCATATGACGAGCCCGATGGGGCTGGGCCCGTCGCGTCGCCGGCCCCAAGGCGTCGTGGATGCCGGTGTCGAGGGCGGCGAGCGACTCGGTGTGCAGACCGTCCATGTGGTACGGCGAGTCTCGCCAGACGTGGTCGCGGGTGTCCGCCCAGTCGAAGCTCAGCGTCGCGAGCGCTTTGAGCTCGTCCATCATCAGGTCTCGAAGGAGACGAAGTGGTTGTCCTCGCCGCCGATGCGGATCGCCGCCTCTTGATCGGCCGCGGTCAAGGCCTTGCGGTTGTCCTCCGGGACCAGGTGGACCTTCCCGGCGCGGCTCAGTTCCTTCAGCACGGCATCGACTTCAGCGGCTGGCGCGCCGAGTTTCGGCCGCAGGTCGACCAGCCCGACCCAGCCGCGTGGCTCCTTCACGAGCTCACGGTAGGCGGCCCGGACGCGGTCCTCCAGATCGGCGGGCGGTTTTCCGTTCGACCCGGGCGCCGGACCAAAGATCTGGTAGAGCCGCTTGTTCTCGCGCTGCAGGTACTCCCCCAGCCCGCCAAGGATCACGTACAGCGCCGTCGCCAGCGGGCTCTGACCGCGTTGCGGCGGCGGACCGCCCGCCGCGAGCTCGTTCTCGCACCAGGCCCAGCCACTGTCGCTCAGCACGTGGACGTAGCTCCGCCGCGGCCCGCTGCGGTCGCTGTCCACGTAGCCGAGCTTGTTCAGCCCCGTGCGTTCGGTGCCCGTGAGCGTGAAGCCGGTCACCTCCGCCAGCTCCTGGTTGGACACCTCGCGGCCCAGCACCATCAGCGTGAACATCGCCGCGGTCAGTCTGTGTCCCAAGCGGTCGGTCATCCGAGATCCTTCCGGTGGTCCGGCTTCGTCGTGGTCCGGGCGAGGGTGCGCATGAGCAGATCGATCGACCGGCGGGTGTCCGCGGCTACCGGGACTTCGACGACGCCGCCCGGGGAGTGGGGCTTGGCCACCACCGCCAGGTCCGCCGCCAGTTCTCTCGCGCGGACCTTGTCGCCCGCTTCGACGGCTGCCCGCAGGTCCGTCAGCAGCTCAACGCGGTGCGCACCTCCCGCCAGCTCGCGCCGGTGTGGACCTGGTCGTCGAAGAAACTCCGGACGTCACGGTAGAAGTTGCTGTCCAGCACTTCGGCCAGCCACGACAGAAAATATTTCGACCCACGCCGAAATGCCCCGGTTGGCGCGTTGATAGCTGATGAACACGTCGTACCCGTACACGCGTGCCTTCGCTCCTTCGCCGCTCCCCACCAGGCAACGATCATCCTAGACCGGGTCAGCGCGCCAGGAGAAGGTTCCGCGGCGTTCTTCGTCACCCCGCGGAACGCTCGGCCACCCGAACTGGCAATGGACGATCCGGCCGTGCCCCGGCGCGGCACGTCGCCAGGTCCACCTCACGCAACGCCGATCCCACGCCCGCCAGCGCCACCGCGTTCATCGACAACGACGTCACGCCCAAGCCCACCAGCACGGGCGCCAGGGCGGGATCCGCCGCCGCTTCGCCGCACACGCCCACCGGCTTTCCCGCCGCCGCACCGGCTTCCGCGACCATCCCCACCAGCCGCAGCAACGCCGGCTGGTCCGGGGCGTTCAACGCCGCCACCGCGCCCAGCTGGCGGTCCGCCGCGAAGACGTACTGCGTCAAGTCGTTCGTTCCCAGCGAAACGAAATCGACGACGGCGAGAATCGCGTCAGCGCACAACGCCGCCGCGGGAACCTCGATCATCACGCCCACCCGGGCGATGCCCGCCGCGCGGGCTCGCGACGCGAACCACTCGGCTTCCGCCGCCGTGGCCACCATCGGGGCCATCACCGACAGCTCGACCCCCGTGTCCGCGCCCGCGGCCGCGATCGCCGCGAGCTGGCGGTCCAGCAGCTCCGGGCGGTCGAACGCCACCCGCAGCCCCCGGACACCCAGTGCCGGATTGGGTTCCTCGCCCATCGGCAGGAACTCCAAGGGCTTGTCGGAACCTGCGTCCAGCGTGCGCACCACGACCGGCTTTCCCGCGAACGGCGCGAGAACTGCCGCATAAGCCGCCCGCTGCTCGGCCTCCGTCGGCTCGGAAGCGGCCGTGAGGTAACAGAATTCGGTGCGGAACAGTCCGACTCCTTCGGCACCGGCCGCGGCGGCGGCAGTGGCGTCCGCCGCCGATCCCAAGTTGGCCAGCAGCTTGACGCGGTGGCCGTCGGCGAGGCGGCCGACGCCGTCCCACTTCGGCCGGGCGGTCCGGGCCGACGCCCGGACGGTGCCGTCCGAGGGGAGCACCGTGCCCGCCGAACCGTCGACCGCGAGCCCCGGACTGTCCAGCTCGAGGACTCCGGCGCACGCCACCACCGCCGGGATTCCCAGCGCCCGCGCCAGGATCGCGGTGTGGCTCGTCGGGCCGCCTTCGGCCGTCACCAGCGCCAGGACCAGGTTCGGGTCGAGACCGGCGGTGTCGGCCGGGGCGAGGTCCCGCGCCACCAGCACGCTCGGCGAGGTCAGTTCCGGCACGCCGGGCGGGGCCACCCCCAGCAACGCGGCGACGATCCGGTCGCGGACGTCCGCGACGTCCCGCGCGCGTTCGGCCATGTAGCCGCCGGCGGCCCGCAGCGCCGCCATGAACTCCCCAGCCGCCTCCCACACCGCTCGCGGTGCCGGGAGCGAGCGCTCGAGGACGAGCTTCTCCGCGGACGCCGCCAACGCCGGATCGGCCGCCATCGCGGCCGTCGTCTCCAGCACCGACCGGGCATCTCCGGACACGGAACGGGCACGATCGGACAGCACTGCCGCCACCGAAGCCGTCGCCTGCCCGATCTTGCCCGCTTCGGCTTCGAGATTCGCAGGAGCGGGCGAAGAAGCGGGTTCCGGCAGGTCAGCGGCCACGAGGACGCGGGGACCGTCGACCCGGCCAGGACTGACACCGACTCCGGACAGTTGCATGGAAGGACCTCCTGGAGCAAGGGATCTCGTAACTGGGGATTGACAGTACGGTAACAACGGGCACAATCAAACGGCAACGGGCAAAAATCGGAGAGGAACGGGCATGTACGCCGCCGAACGGCACCAGCTCCTGGCGCAACGCGCACGACGCGACGGCCGCGTCGACGTCGGTGACGTCGCCGCCGAACTCGGTGTCGCCCCCGAGACCATCCGCCGCGACCTCGGCGTCCTCGAACGCCAGGGCGTGGTCCGCCGCGTCTACGGCGGCGCGGTCGCCGTCGAACGGCTCGACTTCGAACCCGAGGTCGCGCAGCGGGACCAGACCAACGCCGCGGAAAAGGACGCGATCGCCCGGGCCGCACTGGACCTGGTGCCCGACCGCGGCTCGATCCTGCTCGACGCGGGCACCACGACCAGCAGGCTCGCGACGATGCTGCCGGCCGACCGCGAACTCACGGTGATCACCAACTCGATCCCGGTCGCCTCCATCCTCGCCACCCGCCCGGGCATCACGCTGCACATCCTGGGCGGCCGGGTCCGGGGGACGACGCTCGCCGCGGTCGAGGCCTGGACGCTGCGCGCGCTCGAAGGCCTGCTCGTCGACGTCGCTTTCCTCGGCGCCAACGGCTTTTCGGCCGAGCACGGCTGCACGACACCGGACATGGCGGAGTCCGCCGTGAAGGCCGCCGTCGTCGCCGCGGCCCGCAAGCGGGTGCTGCTGGCCGACCACAGCAAGTACGGCACCGACCAGCTCAGCCGCTTCGCGCAGCTGGCCGAGATCGACGTGCTGGTCACCGACAGCGGCATCGACGCGGGCGTCGTGGCCGAACTCGAAGAGGCGGGCCCGGAGGTGGTGCTGGCGTGATCGTCACCGTGACCCCCAACCCGAGCCTCGACCGGACCGCGCGGCTGCCCGAGCTGCGCCGCGGCGAGGTGAACCGCGCCGAAGCGGTCCGGCTCGATCCCGGCGGCAAGGGCGTGAACGTCGCCCGCGCGCTGGCCGCCGCCGGGACCCCGACCGTCGCGCTGCTGCCCGCCGGCGGCCCGGTCGGCGAGCGGCTGGCCGACCTGCTCGCGCCCGAAGGCGTTCCGGTCGTCGCGGTGCCGATCGCCGGGTCGACCCGCAGCAACATCACGCTCGTCGAAGCCGACGGCACCACCACGAAGATCAACGAGCCGGGCCCGGAGATCTCCCCCGCCGAACTCGCCACCCTCGAACGCCGCGCCGTCGAACTGGCCGCGCGCGGCGAATGGCTGGTGTGCTGCGGAAGTCTCCCGGCCGGCGTGCCCGGCGACTTCTACGCGCGGCTGACGAAGCTCGCCCGCGAAGCCGGGGCGAAGGTCGCCGTGGACTCCTCCGGCGCGCCGCTGGCCGCCGCCTGCGCGGGCGGCCCGGACCTGCTCAAACCGAACCTCGACGAGCTCATCGAGCTCGCCGGGCGCCCGCTGCCCCGGCTCGGCGACGTCGTCGCGTTCTGCCGGGACCTGATCTCCGGCGGCGTCGGCCGCGTGCTGGTCAGCCTCGGGGCGCGCGGCGCGGTGCTCGTCGAGGAAACCGAAACGCACCACGCGCTCGGCCCGCTCGTGGCCGTGCGCAGCACCGTCGGCGCCGGAGACGCCGCACTCGCCGGGTTCCTCCACGCGGGCGGAACCGGCCCCCAAGCCCTGCGGACCGCGGTCGCCTACGGCACCGCCGCGGTCACGCAGGAGGGCAGCCGCATGCCCACCCCGCAGGACGTGCACCCCGACCAGGTGCGCGTGCTCGACGCCGACCCCACCTTCACCCTCAGCGGAGCCGCCGCATGACCACCCCAGACCTGATCACCGCCGACCTGGTCGACCTCGGCCTCGACGCGAGCGACAAGCAGGCCGCCGTGCGCGGCCTCGCGCAGCGGCTCGTCGAGGCCGGGCGGGTGACCGACCTCGACCTGTTTCTGAAGGACGTCGCCGCCCGCGAGGAGCAGATGGCCACCGGGCTCGAAGGCGGCATCGGCATCCCGCACTGCCGCTCGGCCGCGGTCACCGCGCCGACGCTGGCGTTCGGCCGCAGCGAATCGGGCATCGACTTCGGCGCACCGGACGGCCCGGCGAAGCTGATCTTCCTCATCGCCGCACCGGAAGGCGGCGGCAGCGACCACCTCAAGGTCCTGGCCGCCCTCGCCCGGCGGCTGGTCCGGGCGGAGTTCAAGCAGAACCTGCTGGACGCCGCCGACCCCGCCGCCCTCGCCGCATACATCCGCCAGGAGGTGGCCTGATCATGAAGTTCGTCGCCATCACCGCCTGCCCCACCGGCATCGCCCACACCTACATGGCGGCCGAGTCGCTGGAGCAGACCGCCAAGGCCAACGGCGACGAGATCGTCGTCGAGACGCAGGGTTCCGCGGGCTCCGAGCCGCTGTCCGCCGAGGACATCGCGAGCGCGGACGCCGTCATCTTCGCCGCGGACCTCGCCGTGCAGGGCCGGGACCGCTTCGCCGGGAAGCCGATCGTCGAGGCGCCGGTCAAGGCCGCGATCAACGACGCCGCCGGGCTGTTCGAACGCGCCAAGGCCGCGGCCCGCGAGCCCGTCGCCGCCGCGCCCGCCACCCCGGAGCTCACCTCGAAGGTCGGCGCGAACGACAAGACCGGCACCAAGATCCGCCAGTGGCTGATGACCGGCGTCAGCTACCTCATCCCGTTCGTCGCCGCGGGCGGGTTGCTCATCGCGTTGAGTTTCGCGCTGGGCGGCTACCAGATCGTCGACGCGCCGAAGGTCACCGAGCACTTCGACGCCGGTTCGGTGGCCGGCTGGGCCGCGCTGATGTTCCAGATCGGCAGTGCGGCGTTCGACTTCCTGGTGCCGGTGCTGGCCGGGTTCATCGCCTTCGCGATGGCCGACCGCCCGGCCATCGCGCCCGGTTTCGTGGGTGGCGCGATCGCCGTCACCGTGAGTGCCGGCTTCCTCGGCGGCCTGGTCGCCGGTCTGCTGGCCGGTGGCGTCGTCCTGGCGCTGAAGAAGATCCAGGTGCCGAAGGCGATGCGCGGGATCATGCCGGTGGTGGTCTACCCGCTGCTCGGGTCCATTGTGGTCGGTGTGCTGATGTACGTGGTGGTCGGCAAGCCGATCGCGGCCGCCACGACCGGGCTCACCAGCTGGCTCAACAGCCTCAGCGGCGTCAGCGCCCTGCTGCTGGGCGCCCTGCTCGGCCTGATGATGGCGTTCGACATGGGCGGCCCGGTCAACAAGGCGGCGTACGCCTTCGCGGTCGGCGGCCTGACCACCGGCGCGACGGCGTCGCTGCAGATCATGGCCGCGGTGATGGCCGCGGGCATGGTGCCGCCGCTGGCGCTCGCGCTGGCGTCCACGGTCCGCAAGAAGCTGTTCACCGAGGCCGAGCGCGAGAACGGCCGGGCGGCCTGGCTGCTCGGGGCGTCGTTCATCACCGAGGGCGCGATCCCGTTCGCGGCGGCGGACCCGTTCCGCGTGATCCCGTCGATCATGCTCGGCTCGGCCGTCACCGGATCGCTGTCGATGGCGTTCGGCGCGACGCTGCGCGCCCCGCACGGCGGGATCTTCGTCGTCCCGCTGATCGGCAACCCGCTGTTGTTCCTGGTCGCGCTGATCGCCGGGACGCTGGTCGCCGCCGGGTCGGTGATCGCGCTCAAGCAGGCGCGCTTCCGGGCGGCCGAACGCTCGGCCGTCGTCTCCGGTCAGCCTGTGAACGCGTGAAGGAGTCCACTGTGTACCAACGCCGCACGCTCGTCGCCAGCAGCGTCGGGCTCCACGCCCGGCCCGCGGGCCTGGTCGCCCGCACCGCGGCCGACCAGCCCGCGAAGGTTCGTATCGCGAAGATCACCGGAAGCGTCGCGGGCGACCCGGTCGACGCGGCCAGCGTCCTCGGCTTGATGACCCTGGGCGCGGCCCACGGGGACGAGGTCGAACTGACCGCCGAGGGCGACCACGCACAGGCGTCGGTCGACGCACTGGCCGAACTGATCGCCCAGGACCTGGACGCCTAGCCCGCGGGAGCGGGACGAGGGCGCGGCACGCCGGTGCCGCGCCCTCGCGCGTTTTCAGGCCCGGATGCCCTCGAACTGGAGTTCGATCTGCCGTCGCCACTGGCCGGCGCTCGTCATGTTAGCCATCGCCGCGCGGGTGATGAGGACGAAGTCCCCGGGCCGGAAGTCGGCTCGCAGCCGGCCGGCGTCGACCGCCCGGCGCACGATGCGCTCGACGATGGCCGAGAACGCGGCTTTCTGGTCTTCGATGTCACCCCAGCTCGGTTCTTCCGGCCCGAGGAGCGCGAACCGGAACGCCGCGTCGGGCTCCGCTGCTTCCAGATAGCCGTAAAGCAGCGCCTCGAACGCCGCCCACGGGTCCCCGGCCTCCTCGGCGGCCTGGGCCAGGACGGTCATCTCCTCGAACCGGCGGCCGATGATCGCCGCGCGCAAGGCCTGCTTGTCGGCGAAGTGCCGGTACAGGGTGCCGACGCCCAGCCCCGCGCGGTCGGCGATCTCCTCCATCTGGACGGCGTCGCCCCGCCGGGCGAACAGGTCGCCGGCGGCGTCGAGGATGGCGTCGCGGTTGCGCCGGGCGTCGGCGCGCAGCACACGTCGGGAAGCGGTCATGGTGGGCCCAGCGTACTTGACGGCGCGCCGCACCGGGTTATATTCGGAAGCGGAATTCACCTTCATGTTCAGGAGCTCCCATGATCGTCGTGACCACCCCGACCGGGCAGGTCGGCCACCGTCTCGTCCGGCACCTGCTCGCCGCGGGAAGCGAGGTCAAGGTCGTCGTCCGGGACGCCACCCGCCTCGAAGCCGACGTCCGCACGCAGGTCGAGGTGGTCGAGGGAGCCCACGACGACCCGGCCGTGCTCGACGCGGCGCTTCCCGGCGCCGACGCGGTGTTCTGGCTGGTCCCGCCCAACCCCGCCGCGGCGAGCGCACACGAGCACTACCTCGGCTTCGCCCGCGCCGGCCGTGCCGCTGTCCGCCGCCACGACGTGGGCCACGTCGTCGGCGTGAGCAGCGCGGGACACGGCTGGGCCAAGCCGGCGGGCGTGCTCTCCGCGGCCTTCGCCATGGACGCCGAGCTGGAGGAGTCGGGCGCCGCCTACCGCGCGGTGTCCCCGCCGTTCTACCTGGAGAACCTGCTCGGGCAGCTCGCCTCGATGCGCGAGCGGGGCACGTTCTTCCTGACCTGCGCCGGCGACCGGCCGCTGGCCACGATCGCCACCCGCGACATCGCCGCCACCGCCGCGGGCCTGCTGACGGACCTCTCGTGGACCGGCCAGGAGGACGTCCCGCTGTTCGGCCCCGACCGGCTCACCCCGGACGGCATGGCCGGGGTGCTGAGCGAGGAACTCGGCCGGCCGATCCGCTACCAGCGCATCGCCTTGGCCGACTTCGCCGCGATGCGACGGGCCCAGGGGGCGAGCGAACGGGTGGTCGCGGACGCGGTCGAGATGTTCGCGGCGCAGGACGAGGGTATCTACGACGCGGACTGGGCGAAGGCGGCGATCGCGCCGACGAGCTTCCGGACGTGGTGCCGGGAGGTGCTGAAGCCGGCGTTCTGACCGGAAGTCAGGCCGGGCCGAGCAGGGCGATCGACGCCCGTACCGCGACCTCCGTGACGTCGCCGGCCCGGCCGCCGTCCTCCACGGTCGTCGCGATCAGTTCCCGCAGTCCGCCCAGCAGCATGATCGACAGCTGGCGGGACGGCGGGCTGATCCCCGCCGCGCGCATTTCCGGGGTGTCCGTCAACCGCTGCGTCATCGCGATGAACCCCTCCATCGCGTCGCGCTGCAGGTCACGCGCCGAGGCGCCCAGCGCGGGGACGTCCCTGATCCAGCTCAACGTGATCGCCGGCTCGGATTCCGCGCAGGCGATCCACGCCTCGATCGCCTGGCGCACCTGGACCGCCCACGGCGCCCGGGGGTCGACCGCCTCGGAGATCTGCCGGATCATCGACCGGTTCGCGTCGGCCAGCAGCGCGATGAGGCACTCTTCGCGGCTGGAGAAGTGTTCGTAGAACGTCCGGCGGGACGTGCGGGCGCGGCGGACGATGTCGGCCACCGTCGTGTCGCGGAAACCGCCGGAGGTGATCGACTCGGCCAGCCCGTCCAGGAGGCGCTGCCGGTGCCGGCGGGTGTCGACGTCCACGGAAGTCAAGGTATACCTCCCCTCTTGAAACGGGATGGTACACCGGCGTACCGTACCGACGGTACGCTCGCGTACCACCTCCCGGGAGGGTCGATGACGACCATGACACGCCCCGCGACGCTGCCGCCGGGGCCGACCGCGCCCCGCGCCGTCCAGGGCGCCTATGCGCTGACTCAGCCGCTGCGCGGCCTGCGGCGGCTCAAGGACCGCTACGGGGATGCCTTCACCGTCAACGTGCCGATCTTCGGCAACGCCGTGGTGATCAGCAGCCCCGCCGAGATCAAGCAGCTGTTCACCTCCGGGCCGGAGCTCGTCGACAACCTCGAGGTCAACCTCGGGCGCGTGCTCGGGCCGCGGTCGATGTTCGCGTTGTCCGGCGACGAGCACAAACGGCAGCGCAAGCTCCTCGTCCCGCCCTTCCACGGCCGCCGCCTCGCCGCGTACGAGCAGATCGTCGAAGAAGAAACCGTCCGCGAACTCGCGACCTGGCCCGAGAACACCGCCTTCGCCACGCTGCCGTCGATGATGCGGATCACCCTCAACGCCATCCTGCGGGCCGTCTTCGGCGCCGAAGGGGCCGAGTTCGCCGAGCTGCGCGAGTTGCTCCCGCCGTTCGTCACCCTCGGCTCGCGGCTGGCCGTGCTGCCCATCTCCAAGAAGGGCCGCTTCAACCCGTGGCGCCGCTTCGAACGGATGCGCCGCGAGTACGACGCCATCGTCGACCGCCTCATCGCCAAGGCCCGTGCCGAAAGCAAAGACGACGTCCTGTCCATGATGCTGCAGACCCGCTACGACGACGGGTCGGGACTGAGCCGCGAAGAGATCTCCGATCAGCTCCTCACCCTGCTCACCGCGGGCCACGAAACGACCGCGACCACGCTGGCCTGGGCCGTGGAACGCCTCCGGCGTCACCCCGCGCTGCTGGCGGAACTCACCGAGACGGACGACACCAAGCTGCTCGACGCCACCATCCTCGAGGTCCAGCGCAGCCGCCCGGTCATCGACCTCACCGCCCGGCAGGTCAAGCAGGACGGCTTCCAGTTGGGCCGGTGGACGCTGCCGAAGGGCTACGCGGTCCTCGTCAGCATCGCCTTGATCCACGACGACGACGCCGTCTTCCCGGACGCGGCCACGTTCGACCCGCACCGCTTCGCCGGCGCGCGCCCGGACCTCTACCAGTGGATCCCCTTCGGCGGCGGCACCCGCCGGTGCCTCGGCGCCGCGTTCGCGACCATGGAGATGACCGTCGTGCTGCGGACCCTGCTGCGGGACTTCACGCTGGTACCGACCGAAGCGCCCGGCGAACGCTGGCACTCGCGGGGCGTGGCCTACGCCCCCGCCAAGGGCGGCCGCGCGGTCGTGCGCCGCCGCACCACCGGAGGGAACTCGTGACCGAAGAGATCGCCGACACCGGCCGGGGCATTTCCCTGGCCTACGAACGGATCGGGGACAGCGGCGCCGAGCCGCTGCTCCTCGTCGCCGGGCTGGGCCAGCAGCTGCACAGCTGGCCGGACGCCTTCTGCGCGGAACTCGCCGGGCGCGGGTACGAGGTGATCCGGTTCGACAACCGCGACGCCGGGCGCTCGACGCACCCGCGGTTCCGGCCGCCGAGCCTGCTCGGCATGCTGGCCGGACGGTTCCCCGCGCAGCAGTACGACCTGACGGACATGGCCGCCGACACCATCGGCCTGTTCGACGCGCTCGACCTCGAGACCGCCCACATCGCCGGGGTCTCCATGGGCGGCATGATCTCCCAGACCACCGCCGCGCTGTACCCGGACCGGATCCGCACCCTGACGTCGATCATGTCGACGACCGGTTCGCGCCTGCTCGGCCGCCCCGCGCTCTCGACGTTGCGGATGATGGGCGCGAAGCCGCCGAAGTCCCGCGAAGAGGCGGTCGAAAGCGCCGTCCGGATGTTCCGCCACATCGGCTCGCACGGCTTCCCGTTCGACGAGGAGTTCGTGCGCGAGCTGGCCGGAACGGGCTGGGACCGCGACCCGACGTCCGGCGGGGTGGGCCGCCAGCTCGCCGCGATCATGAAGTCGGGCAACCGGACGCCGCTGCTGCGGAAGATCACCGCACCGACGCTGGTCATCCACGGCGACCGCGACCGGATGGTGCATCCCACCGGCGGCGCGGCCACCGCGCGCGCCATCCGGGGCGCCCGGCTGGAGACCGTCCGCGGCATGGGCCACGACCTGCCGAAAGACGCCTGGCCGACGATCCTCGACCTGATCGACCAGCACGCGAGGAGCAGCGATGTCACGACCCCGTGACCGGCACGGCTTGACCGGCCGCCCGGTCGTGATCACCGGCGCGGCGTCGGGCATCGGCCGAGCGCTGGCCACCCGGCTGTCCCGGCTCGGCTCGCCGGTCGCGCTCGCCGACGTCGACGAAGACGGCCTGAAGGCCACCGCGGCCGCGCTGCCCGGCAAGGTGCTGACGCGCGTCCTCGACGTCCGCGACGCCGAAGACCAGCTGCGGTTCGCCGCCGAGGTCCGCGAGTGGCTCCCGGCGCCGCTGGCCGCGGTGTTCAACAACGCCGGTGTCGCGGTGACCTCGTCCGTGCTCGACGCGGTGCCCGAGGACGACGACTGGCTGCACGACATCAACTTCCACGGCGTGGTGCACGGGACGCGGGCGTTCCTGCCGATCCTCGTCGAGCAGGGCGAAGGCGCGATCGTGAACACCTCCAGCGTCTACGGCCTGCTCGGGGTGCCGTACCAGAGCGCGTATTGCGCGGCGAAGTTCGCCGTCCGCGGCTTCACCGAGTCGCTGCGGCAGGAACTGCGCGGCACCGGCATCCGCGCGATCACCGTGCACCCGGGCGGCATCACGACGAACATCGCGCGCAACGCCCGGGTGCGCCGTGACCCCGAGGGCCGGGGCCGCAGCCACGAACAGATGGCCGCGCAGTTCGAGGCGATGACGATGACTTCGCCGGACAAGGCGGCGGAGATCATCCACGCCGGTGTCGAGCGCGGGAAAGCTCGCATCCTGGTCGGCCCGGATGCCCACCTGTTCGACGCGCTCGCCCGGATCACCCCCACCCACTACAACGCCGTGCTGACCCGCGTGCTGCGGCGCGCCCGGCGGACGAAGGCGGTTTGACGTGACCGAACACCTCGACGTGCTGATCGTCGGCGCCGGGCTGTCCGGCGTCGGCGCCGCCCACCACCTGCGCACGGCGTTCCCGCGCAAGACCTACGCGATCCTCGAAGCCCGCGACGCGATCGGCGGCACCTGGGACCTGTTCCGCTACCCCGGAGTCCGGTCCGACTCGGACATGCAGACCCTCGGCTACCGGTTCCGGCCGTGGACCGACGCGAAGGCCATCGCCGACGGCCCGTCGATCCTGAAGTACGTCCGCGACACCGCGGCCGACGCGGGCATCGACCGCCACATCCGCTTCGGGCACAAGGTGATCCGGGCCGCGTGGTCCACCGAGGACGCACTGTGGACGGTCGAGGCCGAGCACGACGGCCGATCCGCCGAGTTCACCGCGAAGTTCCTCTACCTGTGCAGCGGCTACTACGACTACGCGGCCGGGCACACGCCGGAGTTCCCCGGGCTCGAGAACTTCGGCGGCACGGTCGTCCACCCGCAGCACTGGCCCGAAGACCTCGACTACACCGGCAAGAAGGTCGTCGTCATCGGCAGCGGCGCCACCGCGGTGACCCTCGTCCCGGCGATGACCGACCGCGCCGCGCACGTGACGATGCTGCAGCGCTCCCCCACCTACATCCTGTCCCTGCCGTCGGAGGACGCGCTGGCCAACCGGCTGCGCAGGCTCCTCGGCCCGCGGCTGGCCTACCCGATCGCGCGCTGGAAGAACGTCGCGGTGAGCACGCTGATCTACCAGCTCAGCCGGCGCCGCCCGGGTGTGGTGAAGGCGCTCATCCGCAAGGCCACGGTGAAGCAGCTGCCACCCGGCTTCGCCGTCGACACCCACTTCAAACCGCGGTACCAGCCCTGGGACCAGCGGCTGTGCCTGGTCCCGGACGGCGACCTGTTCCGGTCGATCAAGCGCGGTGACGCCTCGATCGTCACCGACCGGATCGCGTCCTTCACGAAAACCGGCATCCGCCTCGAATCGGGCGACGAGCTCGAGGCGGACGTCGTCGTCACCGCCACCGGCCTGCGGCTGCTCGCCTTCGGCGGCATCGAGCTGGCGGTCGACGGCGCCCCGGTGAAGCTGCCGGAAACCATGGCCTACAAGGGCATGATGCTCAGCGGCGTGCCGAACTTCGCCTTCACGATCGGCTACACGAACGCGTCCTGGACGCTCAAGGCCGACCTGGTCGGCGAGTACGTCGTCCGGCTGCTGCGCCACCTCGACCGGCACGGCTACGACCAGTGCGTGCCGGTCAACGACGACCCGGCGGTCACCGAGCGGCCGCTGCTGGACTTCGACGCCGGGTACGTCCTGCGGTCGATCGACGAGTTCCCGAAAGCGGGTTCGCGGGCGCCGTGGCAGCTGGGCATGAGCTACGCGCACGACGTGGTCAAGCTGCGGCACGGCCGGATCGACGACGGCGCGCTGCGCTTCTCGCGGCGACCGGCCGCCGGAGGGGGCAAACTGAGCGCATGACGCTCTCAACGCCGGTCCGGGGCCGCTGACATGCACTCCGCGGGACTCGTGCTGCACCCTCGCCGCGACTCCGCGGCCGCCGTCGAAGCCGTGCTCGGCTGGGCGGGCAACCGGAAGATCGAAATCCTCGGCATCGAAGACGAGATCGCCCGGCTGAACTGCGCGGCGAAGGGCGTGTCGGCCGAAGAGCTCGGGCGGCGGGCCGACCTGCTGGTCAGCCTGGGCGGCGACGGCACGATGCTGCGGGCCATGCGGCTGGCCGACGGGCAGCGCGCGCCGGTGCTCGGGGTGAACCTCGGCAAGCTCGGCTTCCTGGCCGAGGTCGACGTGCCGGACCTGCCCGGGGCGCTCTCGGCCATCGACGGCCACCAGTTCACGGTCGAGCCGCGGCTGGCCGTGGACGCGGTGCTGCAGGGGCGCCGGATCACGGCGTTCAACGACATCGCGGTGGTGCGGGTGCCCGGCGACGGCAGCGCGGTGGTCGCGGTCCGCGTCGGCGGTCAGCCGTTCGTGAGCTACTCGGCCGACGCGGTGGTCGTGGCGACGCCCACCGGCTCGACGGCGTACAGCTTCTCGGCGGGCGGCCCGATCACGAGCCCGTCGGTGGAAGCGCTGCTGGTGACGCCGGCGGCACCGCATTCGGCGTACAGCCGGGGCGTGGTGCTCTCGGTGCACGACGAGGTCACCCTGGAGCTGCTGCCCACCAGCGGACGGCTCGCCGTGGAGGTCGACGGCCAGGTCGAGGGGTACGTCTCCCCCGGCGAACGGCTCGACCTGCGCGGCCGGCCCAGCGCGGCGCGGGTGGTCCGGCTCGGGATGACGACGTTCTACCAGCGCGCCCGGCGCAAGCTGCGGCTCACCGATTCGGCCGAAATCCCCCAGGACGGCGACCACTGACGGTGTCCTGTGTCACAGCGCGGGCGCGTCGGCCATGGTCACGGAAAGGTCACGGGTAGCGTGCGCGGCTGCGCCTGAACCAGCCGAACCGCCCCGGAGTGTCTCCCTACATGCTGTGTCCCGCACCCGTCCGTCCCCGCCTGCGCGCCCGCCTGCTCGTCCCCGGGGCGCTCACCGCGTTTCTCGGCGCCGTCGTCCTGCTCGCCGTGCTGCACGTCGACCGCCGGCTCGCCCCCCTCGACCCGGTCACCACGATGCTCAGCGACTACGCGCTGAGCCGCGGCCGCTGGCTGTGGGACGGCGCGCTCCTGCTCACGAGCACCGGCTCGGCGCTGCTGCTGGTCGCGCTCCACCGTCGTGGCCTGCTGGCCAACCCGGCGCTGGTGGCGGCGAAAGCGCTGTGGTGCGTGAGCCTGCTGGCGGTCGCGGTG
Organism: Amycolatopsis bullii; assembly: GCF_014654205.1. GTDB lineage: Bacteria > Actinomycetota > Actinomycetes > Mycobacteriales > Pseudonocardiaceae > Amycolatopsis > Amycolatopsis plumensis. The sequence continues at coordinate 188,055 of NZ_BNAW01000007.1, read as the reverse complement.
TTCGCGAAGGACCCGCAGGGCGGCGCGATCACCGCGACGGGCAAGATCCACCTCTACGCCTCGGCGGTGACGTGCCTGAGCCTGCCGGTGGTCGGCTGGGCGCTGGGCCGCCGCCACCGCGACGACCCGCGCTGGCGGCGGTGCGCGACGTGGTCGCGGCGGCTGGCGCTGGCGGCGATCCCGTTCTACCTGCCGTTCATCGTCCCGTTCGCGGTGAACGTCATCTTCGGCGGCCACCTGCCGACGGTGGCGACGGGCCTGGTGGAGCGGCTGATGATGGTCCTGGAGATCGTGCTGCTGGGAGTTCTGGGGTACTGGGCCCACCGGGCGATGCCGACCGGGGTCCGGTTCCGGCCCCGATCACGCCAGTTACGGGTCTGATCACGCGAGTCCCGGCTCTGATCACGCTGGTTCCGGTCAGCGAACCGGGCCGGGCTGGTCGCGGGTGCGGTGCAGAAGCCAGTCACGCGCCGTGCGGATCAGCGCGTACCGGACCGCGCCCGACCGGCCGTGCAGGGTGAACAGGATGCGCTTGGCCGTGCGGTCGTGCTCCTCCCACCAGCCGGTGTCGGCGATCTTCTTCGTCTCGTCCTCGTAGGCCAGGTGGTCGAGGGCGTGGTCGGGCACGGCGACCGCCAGCCGGTCGCCTGCCGGGTCCGGCGGGAGACCGCGGGGCACCGCCCACGACCGCAGCACGCCGTCCTCCTCCAGCCGCAGGTCGAAGTGGTGCCGCGGGCGGAAGTGCTCGTGCAGCACGAACGCCGGTCGACGATCGGTCACGCCGTCCACCATGCCAGATCACCCTTCCGAGGGGCCTCCGGCTAGGTTGGAGCCCGCATGGGGAGGAGGCCGGGGTGAACGTCGCCGGTGCGGTGCTGCCGGTCGCCGCCGGGGTGGCCCTCGTCGTGTTCGCCGCCCGGCTGGCGCGCGAACCGCGGCGGCTGGGCAACGCCGTCTGGCTCGGCTTGGCGCTGCTGCTCACCGCGTTGTGGCTGCTGCGCGCGGCGCTGCACCTGGAGTGGCTGACGCCGGTGCTGGCCGGGTTGCTCGGTGTCGTGGCGGTGCTCGTCGCACTCGTGCTGCCCACCGCGCTCATCGCCAACGGCGTGCGGATGTGGCGGTGGGAAGGGCGCAGCGCCGGGAACCTGTTGTCACTGGGCCTCGGCGCCGGGCTGCTCGCGCTGGAGGCACTGGCCTTCGCGCCGCTCGGCCGGTGGGGTTCGGCGCTCGTCGCCATCGCGGTCCTGCTGGCCGGCTACTTCGGGTTCCTGTTCCTGTCGCTGCTGGTGTACTCCGTGGTGTACAGCCGGATCGGGCGCCGCAGCGGGTTCGACGCGATCATCGTGCTCGGCTGCGGCCTGGACGGCGAGCGCGTGCCGCCGCTGCTCGCCGGGCGCCTCGAACGCGCGCTGCGGCTCCAAGCCCGGGAACCGACGCCGCCGCTGCTGGTCGTCTCCGGCGGGCGCGGACCGGGCGAGACGGTCACCGAAGCCGAGGCGATGCACGCCTACCTGCGGGACCGCGGCGTGCCGGACGACCGGATCCGCCGTGAGGACCGGGCCCGCACGACCGAGGAGAACCTCCGGTTTTCGGCCGCGCTGCTGCCCGAGGGCGCACGTCGCGTGGTGGCGGTGACCAGCAACTACCACGTGTTCCGCACGGCGGTGGAGTGCCGCCGGCTCGGCCTGCCGTTCCAGGCCACGGGCTCGCCGACGGCCCGGTACTTCCTGCCGAGCGCGCTGCTGCGCGAGTTCGCGGCCCTGATCCTGCACTACCGCCGCACGACGATCGCGGCCTGCGTGCTCATCGTCGGCGGCGGCCTCGCGCTGGCGCTCTTCGCCTGACTATCCGAGCACCGAACACGCGTGCGCGACGCCGTCCTCGGCTCGCAGGCGCGCACCGACGTACTGCGCGCCGCGCCGGAACAGCGGGTTTTCCGTGAGCTCCCGCAGCCGCGCGGTCAGCACGTCGACGTCGAGGTGCGCGAGCGGCAGTGGTTCCGGGCCGGCGCTGAGCCGCGCCACCCGGTCGCCCCAGTACGGCTGGTCGGAGAAGACCGGGCAGACCAGCGTGGGCACCCCGGCCCGCAGCCCGGCGGCGGTGGTCCCGGCCCCGCCGTGGTGGACGACGGCGGCGGTGCGCGGGAAGAGCCACTCGTGCGGGACGTCCCCGGCGACCAGCAGGTCATCGTCGTCGACCCCGGCACCGAGGACACCGCGCAGCCCGGTCCGGCGCAACGCTTTCCGGACGACGTCGAACGTCCGCTCGGCGTTGTCCGGTTGCATGCTGCCGAAGCCGACGTACACCGGCGGCGGCCCCGCGGCGAGGAAGTCGCGCAGCCGGGAGTCCGGGCGCGGGTTCGCGGTGTCGAGGAACCAGTAGCCGGTGACGTGCACGCGGGCGGGCCAGTCCGGCGGCCGTGGGACGACGGCGTCGGAGAACCCGCACAGCACGGGCGACCGTCGTTGCGGCCCGCGTGGCCCGGCTTTGGGGAGGCCGAGCGTTTCGGCGCGCCAGCGGTCGATCTCGGGGCGCAGAACCTGCCAGGCGAGGGTGTCGACGGCGGTGAAGCTGAGGTGCCGTCCCCACGGGCCGAGGCGGGCGGCGCCGGGCAGGAGCGGGTGGGCGAAGGCTCGGGTGGGGACGCTGGGCTGGTAGTGCAGTTCGGCATGGGGCACGCCGAGGTGGGCGCCCAGGTGCGCGCCGAGGAAGCCGAGCGAGGGGGCGAGCACGAACTCGGCTCCGGCGGCACCGGCGTGGACATCGGCGAGCAGCCGGTCGAGCACGGGCCGCAGGACTGCCCGCAGCCCGGACAGGAACCGCCGGCGGGGCCCGGCGGTCCAGGCCTGCCCGGCAGCGGAGCCGAGGATCGTGGCGGGGTCGGCGGAGAGGGGCGCGAAGCCGAGCCCGTGCGATTCGACGAGGCTCCGGAACCCGGGAGCGGCCAGCACGCGAACCCGATCCCCGGCGGCGGCCAGACCCCGGCCGAGGGCCACGCAGGGCTGGACATCACCGCGCGAACCGGGCGCGACGATCACCACCAGGCGGCTCACCGCTTCGCCGCCGTCAGGTGGTACCTCAAGCGGAACGGCAGGCTCGCCAGCACCGCCGCGAACCGTGCGTCCGCGCCCACCAGGTAGCGCGGTGCCGGGCGGCGGCTCGTCAGGGCCCGGACCACCGTCTCCGCCGCGCGCCTCGGGGGCACGCCCGTTCGCGCCGACCGGGCCGCGCTGCGCTCGGCCGCCGCCAGTTGGTCTCCGTACCTCTCCAGTGCCGCCGGCGACAGGCCCGCCCGGACCTGCTCGGCCGCCGCGCGGGCCCGGGGCCAGATCGGCGTCGCCACCGCTCCCGGCTCGACCAGCACCACCCGGATGCCCTCCGGGGCCAGCTCCGCGCGCAGGCTGTCGGTCAACCCGACCAGCGCGAACTTCGACGTGTGGTACGGCCCGACCATCGGCCCCGCGATCCGGCCGCCGATCGAGCCGATCGTCACCACCCGTGCCGCCTCCGCGCGCCGCAGGGCGGGCAGCATCGCGCGCGTCACCGCCAGCTGGCCCGTCACATTCACCTCCAGCTGCTCCCGGAACGCCTCCAGCGGCACGTGCTCCAACGGCCCCGGCCGCGCGAGGCCGGCGTTGTTCACCAGGCCCCGCACCGGTCCCGCCGCCGCGACGCGCTCGCCGCACCGGGCGATCGACTCCGCGTCGCGCAGGTCCATGCGCAGCACCGTGACGGCTTCGCCGTACGCACGGGAGAGTTCCGCTTCGTCGTGGTCGGTCCGCACGCTCGCCCACACGTGCGCGCCGCGCCGGACCAGCTCCGCCACGCACGCGCGGCCGATGCCGCCCGCCGCGCCCGTGACCACATAGGACGGTGTCACGACGCCAGCACCTGCAGCATCCTGGACCACGTCTTGTGCAGCTGCTCCTGCCAGTACGCCCACTGGTGCGTGCCCGGCCCGTACAGATCCACCGTCGCCGGGACGCCGAGGGCGCGCAGCCGGCCGGCCATCGCCGTCGTCTGGGCGCCGCAGAGGAATTCCAGGAGCATCGCGCCGGGCAGCACGTCGATCGGCAGCTTCGCATCGAGCGGGCCCGGCAGCCCGTTGCCCGCCGAAAGGTACAGCTCGGTGCCGCGCAGGCGGTCGGCGTTCACCAGCGGATCGTGCGCTTCCCAGCGCGCGGCCTCCCGCCGCCGGTCGCCCCACAGCGCTTCGGGGTCGAGGCGGGCCGACGCGATGATCGCGCTCGTCAGCAGCTCGCCGGTGGGGCCGGCCGGGTTCAGGTTGCCGCTGAAGGAGGCCGCGTAGCGGAACACTCCCGGCCGTCTCGCGGCGAGCTCGATCGCGCCGTACCCGCCGAGGGACAGGCCGGCGGCCGCGCGGCGGCCGTCTCCGCGGTAGCCGCGGTCGATCAGCTGCGGCAGTTCGACTGCGGTGAACGTCTCCCATTGGTTGAGCGCGATGTCCTTGCCGTAGTTCCACCAGTCACTGAAGAACCCCGCGGATCCTGACCCGGGCATGACGACCAGGACACCGGCGTCGTCGACGAGCCGCCGGACGTCGGTGTTCGCGCTCCAGCCGCGGTAGTCCTGCAGCCGGGTCTCGCCGGCGAGCAGGTAGATCGCCGGCCAGCGCCGGTCCGCCCAGTGCTCCGGCAGGATCAGCCGGACCATCGCGTACCCCCCGACACCGACCGAGCGCACGGTCAGGTCCAGCACGCGCGGATCACCGTCCACAGTGGTCTGAGCCACGACGTGCGAGCCGTCGTCGGCCCGGGCGTCCGTGACGGCGGCCGCGGCGGGGGTGCCGGGCAGCACGCACCCCGCGGCCGCCAGGGCCGTGAACCACCTCACAAAAAGGCGCATGCGTTTCCTTTCCCGGTCGTCGAAGGTGCGGTCAAGCTAATGGAAACGCCCTCGGTAGCGCAATTGTCCTGTCCACGATGTGAGCGGACAATGTGAATGGCAGGAAAACAAACTCCCCCGCAAGGGTGAGGCGGCGCTCGCGCAGCGTGACGAAACTCGGACGGCCGTGCCACAACCGCCTGCCGAACTCGCCAGTAACCTGCAATTCGGCAGCTCACCCGCTGTGCCCGACGATGTTTACGCCGTCTTGAGGTGCTTCCGGCAACCGATTTCCGGGCGTAGCCTTCGCCGTGCCGCCGGATCCGCCGTCGCTCGACGTGCCCCGGCGAAGGGTTCCAGCGCAGGGGCCGCACCTCCCTCCAGAATGCTCCCGGAAGGGCTATTCATGGCTGCCCGAATTCGTTTCCCCCCGGCCGCGCTCCTGATCGCCGCGGCCGCCGTGGTCACCATTTCCCCGGCAAAACCCGCCACGGCGGTCCCCGCTCCCCCGCCACCGGCGGTGCCCCCGGCCGCGCTGCTGCCTGCCGAGACGATCCCCGGACCGCCCGCGGCGCGCGACGTCTTCGACGTCGCCACCGCGCTGTCCACTTCGGATCGACGGGACGACGGGGGCTGCACCGACGTCGTCCACGGCCGGCTGCTGAGCCCGGGCGGCGTCAGCGGCCAGGGCTTCCAGACGGCGGTACCCGGCGGGCAGCTGTCCGAACTCGTCGCGCGCACCCCGCACCCGCCCGACCTCACCGCCTGGGCCGCGCAGGCACGCCGCTGCGCGCGCGTCACCGTCGACGACCAGGACCTGCCCACGGAATCGACCACGACCGTCGGCACCGGGCCGGCCGTTCCCGGCGCGCAAACCCTGTCCTACCAGCAAGTCCTCACCCTGCCGGGCCAGCCGGAACCCGGCCTGCGCCTGCGCACCGTCGCCATCGCCGCCGACGGCGCGCTGGTCCTGCTCCGCGACGCCGGAGCGACCGACCTCGACCTCGACACCCTGGCCGTCGCCGCGTGGCAGCACGCCGCCCCACGGCTGGGCCGCTAGCAAGGAGAACCCCATGTCCCAGGAGACCTTCCCGGCGGTGGGCGGCGACACCCTGACCGCGTGCCTGCGCCACTGGGCGGCGACCACCCCCGACGCCCCCGCCCTGACCTTCGCCGACTTCGCCACCGACCCCGCCGGGCGGCGCCGCAGCCTCACCTGGCGGCAGCTGGCCGACCGCGTCGACGCCGCCGCGGGTGCGCTGCCGGTGTCGCCGGGCGACCGCGTCGCCGTGCTCTGCCCGCAGAGCCCGGACTACGTCGTCGGGTTCCTGGCCGCGATCACCGCGGGCGCGATCGCGGTGCCGCTGTTCGACCCCGGCCTGCCCGGGCACGCGGGCCGGCTCGCCGCGGTCCTCGCCGACTGCGCACCGACGGCCGTCGTCACCACCGCGGCCGCCCGGCCGGGCGTCGAGGAGTTCCTCGGCCGGGACGTCGCCGTCGTCGCGGTCGACCGCCCGGAACCGGTGCCGTCGTGGCCGGCGCCCACCCCGGCGCCCGGCGACGTCGCCTACCTGCAGTACACCTCCGGTTCGACCCGCAGCCCGGCCGGTGTGGTGCTGACCCACGCGAACGTGCTCGCCAACGTCACCCAGGCCGTGCGCGGACTCGGCCTCGACCCGGCCGCGGCCACCACGGTTTCGTGGCTGCCGCTGTTCCACGACATGGGGCTCGTCCTCGGCCTGCTCACGCCGCTGGCGCTGGGCCTGCGCTCGGTGCTGATGGACCCCCTGGCGTTCATCGAACGGCCGGTGCGCTGGCTGGAACTGCTCGGCGACCACGCGGGCAGCTGGAGCGCCGCCCCGAACTTCGCCTTCCACTACTGCGCGAGCCGGATCCGCGAGGCCGACCGGGCACGGCTGCGGCTCGGCCGCGTCGCCGCGATCGTCAACGGCGCCGAGCCGATCAACCCGGACGTCCTCGACCGGTTCCACACCGCCTTCGCCGGCGCCGGCTACCGGCCGGAGATGACCCGGCCGGCCTACGGCCTGGCCGAGGCGACCGTGTTCGTCACCACCGGCCCGGCCGCGGCCCCGCGCGTCACCACGTTCGACCGCGACGCCCTAGCGACCGGCACGGCACGCCCGGCCGGGGACGGCGTCCGGCTCGTCGCGTGCGGCACCCCGGCCGGGCAGCTCGTCGCCCTCGTCGACCCGGACACAGCGGCCGTGCTGCCCGACGGGTCGGTCGGCGAAATCTGGGTGCACGGGCCCAACGTCGGCGACGGGTACTGGCAGAAACCCCTGGACAGCACGGAAACGTTCGGCGCGCGGCTGGCCGGCGGCCTGCCCGAGGGGCCGTGGCTGCGGACCGGCGACCTCGGCGTCCGCCACGACGGCGAGCTGTACATCGCGGGCCGGATCAAGGACCTGATCATCGTCGACGGGCGCAACCACTACCCGCAGGACGTCGAAGCGACCGCCGCGTCCGCCGACCCCGGGATCCGCCCCGGGAGCGTCGCGGCCTTCGCCGTCGCGGGCGGCGACACGGAAGCCGTCGTCGTGGTCGCCGAACACCGTGCGCACGCGGACCTGGCCGAACCCGCCGAGCGCGCGCTCACCGCCGCGGTCCGGCGGCTGGTCTCCGACGCGCACGGGCTCGCGCTGCGGGACGTGCTGCTCGTGCCGGCCGGGCGGGTCCCGCGCACGTCCAGCGGCAAGATCGCGCGCGGCGCCTGCCGTGACCGCTACCTCGCCGGCGACTACGGAAAGGCACTGGCGCGATGAACGAGACCCTGCGCCGCTGGCTCCTGGACACCGTCGCCGAGCACACCGGCGTCACGGCGGAGCCCGACCGCCCGCTCGGCGACTACGGCCTGTCCTCCCGCCAGGCCGTCGGCATCGCCGCCGACCTCGAGGAACGCCTCGGCCGGCGGCTGCCGGCCACGCTCCTGTGGGAAAGCCCGACCATCGACCACCTCGTCCGCAGTCTCACCGGGTCCGCCGAGCCGGACGTCCCGCGGAGCACGGACCGCCGCGGGACCGACCCGGTCGCCGTCGTGGGCCTGGGCTGCCGGTTCCCCGGCGCGGACGGGCCCGGCGAGTTCTGGGACCTGCTGTGCGAAGGGCGGGACGCCGTCCGGACCGCGCCGCCGGGCCGCTGGAGCGCCGAGGCCGCCCCGGTGCTCGGCGGGTTCCTCGACGACGTCGCCGGGTTCGACGCCGAGCACTTCGGCATCACGCCCCGCGAAGCGGCGACGATGGACCCGCAGCAGCGGATGCTCCTGGAGGTGACGTGGGCGGCGCTGGAGGACGCCGGCATCGCGCCGTCGTCCCTGCGCGGCAGCCGGACCGGCGTGTTCACCGGGATCGCGACCCACGACTACGGCCACCTCACGATGACCGGCGGCGCGCCGGACCTGTGGACGGCCACGGGCGCGGCGGGCAGCATCGCCGCCAACCGGCTGTCGTACGTCTACGACCTGCGCGGGCCGAGCATGGCGGTGGACACGGCGTGCTCGTCTTCGCTGGTCGCGGTGCACCACGCGGTGCGCGCGCTGCGCGACGGCGACGCGGACCTGGCGCTGGCGGCCGGGGTCAACCTGATGCTGCTGCCGGGCCCGACGGCGGCGTTCGCGGCGGCGGGCCTGCTCGCGGGCGACGGCCGGTGCAAGACGTTCTCGGCGGCCGCGGACGGCATCGCGCGTGCGGAGGGCTGCGGCGTCGTGGTGCTCAAGCGCCTGGCGGACGCCGAATACGACGGCGACCGCGTCCTGGCGGTGATCCGCGCTTCGGCGGTCAACTCCGACGGCCGGTCGCACGGCTTGGCGGCGCCGAACCCGGTGGCGCAGCAGGACATGCTGCGGGAGGCGTACCGAAGCGTGCGTCCATCCACTGTGGATTACGTGGAGGCCCACGGGACGGGAACGCTGCTCGGCGACCCGATCGAGGCGCGTGCGCTGGGCGCGGTGCTGGGAGCGGGCCGCGCGGCCGGGGCGCCGCTGCTGATCGGCTCGGTGAAGACGAACATCGCCCACGCGGAGGCGGCGGCCGGGATCGCCGGGCTGATCAAGGTGGTGCTGGCGCTGAAGCACGGTGTGCTGCCGCCGCAGCTGCACTTCGCGGAGCCGAACCCGCACATCGCGTTCGAGGCGCTGGGCTTGAAGGTGGTGACGGAGCCGACCCGGTGGCCCCGCCACACCGGCCGCGCGACGGCGGGGGTGTCGGCGTTCGGGTTCGGCGGGACGAACGCGCACGTGGTGCTGGAGGAGGCGACACCCCCGGCCGGCGAGCGGCGGGTTGCGGCGTCGCCCCGCGACGGGGTCCGGATCGGGGTGCTTTCCGCCCGGACCCGCGACCGGCTCACCGAGCGGGCCGCGCAGCTCGCCACTTGGCTGGACTCGCCCGCCGGGCGTCGCAGCACGCTCGCCGATGTCGTCCACACCCTCTTCCGCCGGGACGACTCCGGGCGGTACCGAGCTGCCGTCGTCGCCGCGGATCATCGGGAGCTCGCCGGGCTGTTGCGGGCCGTCGGCGAGGGGGCCGATCCCTTGCCGGCCGGGGCCTTCGCCGGTGTCGCCGTCGGTGGGGATGGGCCCGTCTTCGTCTTCTCCGGGCACGGGTCGCAATGGGCCGGAATGGGCCGTCACCTGCTGGCCGCCGAACCCGCTTTCGCCGCCCAGGTCGACAAGCTCGGCGATCCCTTCACCGAGCACGGCGGCCGGTCGCTGCGGTCGCTGCTCACCGGCGCCGCCCCCCGGTCGCTGGCGGAAACGCAGCTGGCGATCTTCGGCACGCAGGTCGCGCTGGCCGCGCGGTGGGAGGCGCTCGGGGTCCGGCCCGCCGCCGTCCTCGGGCACTCGCTCGGGTCCGCGGCGGCCGCCGTCGTGGGCGGGGTGCTGACCGCCGACGAGGCCGTCCACCTGGTCGCCACCCGCGCCCGGCTGCTGGGCACGGTCGAGCCGGGCGGCGCGATGGCCGCGGTGGAACTGACGCCCGGCGAGCTCGACGCGCACCCCGGTGTCGAGCTGGCCGTGGACTCGGCGCCGGGGCAGCTGACCGTCGCCGGCGACGCGCTCGTGCTCGACCGGCTCGTGGCCGAGCTCGAAGCCGCCGGGCGGAGCGCGCGACGGCTGCCGGTCGGCGTCGCCGGGCATTCCGCGGGGGTCGAACCCGTCCTCGGTCCCCTGCGTGACGCCCTGGCCGAGCTGGGCGGACGGCGGCCGCTGGTGCCCTGGTACGACACCGTGCTGACCGACCCGCGCGAGCTTCCGGACTTCGACGCGGGCTACTGGGCCGCGCACCTGCGCCGCCCGGTCCGGTTCCGGCAGGCCGTCATGGCGGCGGCCGCGGACGGCCACCGCGTGTTCGTCGAGATCGCCCCGCACCCGATCCTGCGGGGCTCGCTGACCCGGACGCTGGAGGCGGCGGGGATCGCGGACGCGGTGGTGACCGGCACCCTGCGCCGCGGCCAGGACGAGGTCCGCGCCTTCGCCGCCGCCGCGGCGGCGCTGTACTGCGCGGGCACCCGCATCACGCTGACGCACCCGGACGACGGCGCCCGCCTCACGGACGTGCCGCCGATGCCGTGGCGCCACGAGCGGCACTGGTACACGGAGACGGGCCCGAGCGGCAGCCCGACGCAAGGACGCACCGCCGACCCGGCAGCCACGCCAACCCGGGCCACCCACCTCACCACCGCACCCCCGGCGGCACCAACCGCCGCCCAGGCGGCAACACCGGGCGGCACCGCCGCCGCGGCAACACCAAGCCAATCCACCCAAGTCGCCGCTTCGGCGACAGCACCGAGCGACACCGCGACACCGTCCCCGGCCGAGCGGCTCACCGGCATCGTCGCCGCGATCATGGGGCTCTCCCCCGATCGCCTGGACCCCGACGTCCCCCTCGTCGAACTCGGGCTCGACTCCCTCATGGCGAACCGGATCCGCGAAGCCGTCCGCCGGGAACTCGGCGCCGAGCCCGATCCCGCCGCCGTGCTGCGCGGGGCCACCCTTGCCGACCTCAACCGGGATCTCGCTCCCCGGGGCGACGAACCGCCCGCCCGCGGCCGGGCCTGGGACGCCGCCGATCGGCTCGTCCTGCGGCTCTGGCGGCAGCACACCGGCACCGATGCCGCCGGCCCGCACGTGCGGCTCACCGGCACCGCCGATCCGGACCGCCTGGCCAGGCTCCTCGCCGACGGCCTCGCCGCCGAACTCGACACCCCCGTCGACCCGGCGGACCTGCTCCGGCACGACTCCCTCGCCGCCGTCGCCGACGTGGCCCGTGCGCTGCTCGACACGCGCGAAGAACGCGGGCCCGTGCACCTGCTCAAACCCGGCGACGCCGGCACCGCTCCCCTCCTGCTGTTCCACCCCGGTGGCAGCACCTGCACCGTCTACCGCCCGCTGCTCGACCGGCTCCCGGCCGGCGTGCCCTGCGTCGGCTTCGAACGGGTGCCCGGGGCCGGCATCGAAGAACGCGTCGAACGGCTCCTGCCCCTCGTCCGCGCCCGCGTGCCCCACGGCCCCTACCGCCTCGCCGGCTGGTCGTTCGGCGGCGCCCTCGCCTACGGCCTCGCCACCCGGCTCGCGGACGAAGGCGAGCCGGTCGAGCTCGTCGCGCTCATCGACACCATGCTGCCGCTGCCCGAACCGGACCTCGACCCGCGCGCGTCGTCGGCCCGGCGGTTCCTCCGCTTCACCGGCTACGTCGAAGGCACCTACGGCCGGACCGTCCGGCTCGGTCACGACGAACTCGCGCCCCTGCCCGAAGAACAGCAGATCGAACTCACCATGCGGCGGGTTGCCGAAGCCGGGCTGCTGAGCCCCGGCGTCCTCCGCCACCAGCGCCAGTCCTTTTTGGACACCCTGGCCGCGGAACGCGGGACACCGCGCCCCTACGACGGCCGCGTGGTGCTGTACCGGGCGACCGAGCCCTACGCCGCCGGGCTCGCCATGGAACCGCGGTACTCCCGCACCGACCTCGCGGCCGGGTGGGCGCAGCTGTGCCCGCGGCTGGAGATCGTCCCGGTCCCCGCCCACCACCTGTCGGTCGTCGACCCGCCGCACGTCGACGTCGTCGCCCGGCACCTGGCGGACCGGCTGTGGCCGTGACGCGGACCGGGCCGCTGCTGGCCGTGCTCGGCGCCGGGCTCTTCCTGGTCGCGGTCGACGCCACCGTGCTGCACGTCGCGCTGCCCGATCTCGTCCGGCAGCTGCGGCCCGGCGCCGCCGCGCAGGTCTGGATCGTGGCGATCTACCCGCTCACCGCGGCGCCGCTGCTCCTGCCGGCCGGCACGCTCGGCGACCGCTTCGGACGGCGGCGCGTGCTCGTCACCGGCTACGCGGTGTTCGGGGTGGCCTCGCTCGCCTGCGCGCTCGCCCCCGGCGTCCCGGCCCTGCTCGCCGCCCGCGCGGCCCTCGGCGTCGGCGGCGCGCTGATCATGCCGGTGACGATGGCGCTGCTGCGGGAACTGTTCCCGGACCGGCGGCGGCGGCGCACGGCGATCGCGGTGTGCAGCGGCATCGCCGGCACCGGGTCGGTGTTCGGGCCGGTCCTCGGCGGCCTGCTCGTCCAGGGGTGGGGCTGGCGGGCCACGTTCCTGGTCAACCCGCCGGTGATCCTGGCCGCGGTCGTGGCGGCGCTGCGGTGGCTGCCGCGCAGCCCACGGGGCCGCGAGCCGTGGGACGCGCCCAGCGCGGTGCTCGCGGCCGGTGGCGTGCTCGGCCTCGCCTTCGCCGTCGGGCCGTCGGGGGGCGGCTTCGCGGCGGGGGCGGCCGGGTGCGTCCTCCTCGGACTGTTCGTCCGGCGCCAGCGGCGAGCCGAAGCTCCTCTGCTGGATCTGACGCTGTTCAGCCGGCCGGGCGTGCCGGGCGCGGCCGCCGGCGTGCTGCTGGTGATGAGCACCCTGGTCGGGCTCGGCCTGCTGCTCGCCCAGTACCTGCAGGTCGTGGTCGGCCTCTCCCCGGTGGCCGCGGCGGAACGGCTGCTGCTCGTGCTCGGCGCGTCCGCGGTGGGCAGCGTGGTGGCCCCGCGGCTGCTGGACCGGTTCGGCAACACCCGCGTCCGCACGGCGGGGTTCGCCTTGGCGGCGGCGTCCCTCGCCATCCCGGCGGCGGGCGGGCTGACGTCGCCGTGGTGGCTGGGCGGCGCGCTCGTCGGCTCGGGCCTGGGGATGGCTCTGGCGCTGACGTCGAGCACGGACACGCTCCTCTCGGCCGCCCCCGCCGACCGGGCGGGCGGGGCGGCCGCGGTCGAGAAGACCGGGTACGAGCTGGGCGCCGGCCTGGGCACGACGGCGTTCGGCTCGCTGGCCGCGGCCGTCTACGCCGCGCACCTGGTGGTGCCGCCTGGCGTGCCGGACCCGGTGCACCGGCTGGCGCTGGCCGGTCCGGCCCAGGCGGAGGCGGCGGCGCACGGGCTGGCGCAGGCGGCCGAGCTCCTCGCGGCGGCCCGGGCGGCCTGCACCGCGAGCGTCCAGGTCGCCGCGGCCGTTGCCGTTGGCTTGTTCACCCTGGCGACATTGGCTTCGTTCGGCCGTGGCCGTATAGGCCGTTATGCGATCAGAAGTGCTCGCGCTCGGCTTCGCGGGCGACGACCTCGGTGCGATCCGCGAGCCTCTCGAGGCCGCTCAACGGCCGGCGCATCCGGTGGTTCCCCCGCAGCCGCCCGGCGTTGCGGTCCAGGAACGCCCAGTACCCCGCGGTGAACGGGCACGCGTCCGGCCCCGTCCGTTTCTTCGGGTCGTAGACGCAGCCGCCGCAGTGGTCGCTCATCCGGTTGATGTACGCGCCGCCGGCCGCGTACGGCTTGGTCGCGACGAGCCCGCCGTCGGCGTACTGGCTCATGCCGACCACGTTCGCCGGCATCACCCAGGGGAAGCCGTCGACGAAGGCGGTGGCGAACCAGCGGGTCAACTCGGCCGGGTCGTACCCGCGCTGCAGCCCGTGGTTGCCGAGCACCATCAGGCGTTCGACGTGGTGGGCGTAGCCGCGGTCGCGCACCCCGGCCAGCGCGGTGCGCAGGCACGCCGCCTCCACCGCGTCGGCGTCCAGCGTCCGCCACCACCGGGGCAGTTCGCGGTGGGCGTGCAGGGCGTTGCGGCGCAGGTAGTCCGGCCCTTGGTGCCAGTACAGGTGCCAGACCCATTCCCGCCAGCCCAGCACCTGCCGGACGAACCCTTCGACGCTGCTCAGGAGTGCCTCGCCGACCCGGTACCGCCGCTCGGCCCGCCGCACGACCTCGCGCGGGTCGAGCAGCCCGAGGTTCAGCGGAACCGAAAGCAGCGCGTGCGCCATCGCCCAGTCGTGGGTCAGCATCGCGTCCTGGTGCGGGCCGAAAGCGGGCAGCCAGTGGTCGAGGAACCGGCGCAGCGCCCGGTTCGCTTCGTCGTGCCCGACGGCGAACTGCCGCGGCCCGTCCACGCCGACCGGGTGGATCCTCCCGGCGCGTTCGGCTACGTCGAGTTCGGCGCGGACCCGCTCGTCGATCTCGTTCTCCCGCGGGTGCCAGGGCGCCGGCACGTCGAGCCGGGTGACCTTCGGCGGCGGCCGCCGGTTGTCGTGGTCGTAGTTCCACCGCCCGCCTGCGGGCTCGCCGTCGGCTTCGAGCAGGACGCCGAACTTCCGGCGCTGGTCGCGGTAGAAGTCCTCCATGACGAACCGGGTGCGCCCCGCCGCCCACGCGGCGAAGTCCTCTTTGGACAGCACGAAACCGGGCGTGGGCAGGATTTCGGTGACGGTACCTTCGTCGCGCAGCCGGCGGACGAAGGCATCGGCCGCGTGCGACGTCGGCTCGTGCACCACCACCGGCCGCCCGAAGCGGCGCAGCCCGGTGCGGTAGTCGGGCGCGTGGATCAGGGTGACGCGGTCGCCGAGGTCGGCGGCGAGCCGGTACAGCGCGGCCTGGATCAGGTGCAGCTTCTGCCGGTGGAACGGTTTCGCGGCGAACGCGGCGGCCGACCGGATCAGGAGCACGTCCCGGTTCCGGTGGCCGGGGGTGTGCCGTGGAAGTGCGGCCCGAGCTGGTCGGCGAACAGCCACAGCGCGGGCTCGTCTCGCATGCGCCGAACGCTAACCCGCTTCCGGCGGCTCCGCAGCGTAACCACGGAAGATCTCGGTGGTGTCGCCGAGGAACCTCGCCACCACCTCCGCCTGCTCCGGCGGCAACCCGTCCGTCAGCCGGGTGATGGCGTCGACGAGCGGGGCCAGCGCGGCCCGGACCTCGGCCCGCGCCGGTTCGCTGACGACGAGGGTGACCCGCCGTCCGTCGCGCGGGTGCGGGTCGCGGCGGACGTGCCCGGCCGCCTCCAGGCGGTCGACCAGCACCGTCGCCGACGCGGACCGGATCTTGAGCGCGTGGGCGAGGTCCACGGTGCCCATCGGCGTGCCGGCCGCCAGGTGCTGCAGGGCCTGCACGTCGGTCGCGCCGAGGCCGAGCCGCCGGGCCAGGGCGACCTGGACGTCGTGGGCGAGCGCGAGCAGCTCACGCAGGGCCAGGTTCACCCGCAGGGCGACGGGACTGTCTTCCACCGGGTCATTTTAAGGTAGCTAGACAATCTAACTAGTTTTGCTACGGTGGACCTCGTGGACGTCCGAGCGATGAACGCCGAAATGACCGCGAAGCTGATCGACGCGCCCGCCGAAACCCCACCGGACGGCGGGTACGCCCTGCGTGTCGTCGAGACGCGGGGCCGCCGCTCCGGCGAGCCGCGGCGCGTACCCCTGGCCGTGGTGGCGCACGACGGCGGCCAGTACCTCGTCTCGCCGGTCCGGGACCGCGACTGGGTGGAGAACCTCCTGGCCACACCGGAGTGCGCGCTGCTGTCCGGCGGCCACCGCGAGGAGCGCCGGGCGGACCCCGCCGTCGGCGAGGAGGCGGCCGCGGTGGTCGCCGCGTACCTCGCCGCGATGTCGGTGCCGTGGGCGATCCGGGCGTTCCCGGTCCCCCAGGACGCGACCCCGGCGCAGATCCTCGAGCACCTGCCCGGCATGGCGGTGTTCCGCCTGTCGGCCGCGGGCTCGTGAGCGTCGCGATCGCGGGCGGCGGTCCCGGCGGGCTGCTGCTCGGCTACCTGCTCGCCCGCGCCGGGATCGAGGTCACCGTGCTGGAAGCGCGGTCGGACTTCGACCGCGACTTCCGCGGCGATTCGCTGCACCCGTACACCCTCGAGCTGCTCGACCGCCTCGGCCTGGCCGAAGACCTGCTGGCCCTCGACCACTTCAAGGCGCGCTCGTTCCGCTTCCACACCCCGGACGGCGTCTACCGCGCCGCCGACTACGACCGCCTCCGCACCCCGTTCGGGTACATCGCCCTGATGCCGCAGGTGCGGTTCCTCGACTTCCTCGCCGAACGCGCGAGCGAGCTCCCGTCGTTCACGCTGCGGACCAACGCCAAGGTCACCTGGCTGCTCGAGGACGACGGCGTGGTGGCCGGCGTCCGTCACCGCGGCGGTGAGCTCACCGCGTCCGTCGTCGTCGGCGCCGACGGACGCTTCTCCACCGTGCGGCGCCTGGCCGGGCTCGAAGCCCGGCCACTGGGCGCCACCACCGACCTGCTCTGGTTCCGGCTGCCCCGCTCCCCCGGCGACCCGCCGGACGCGGACCTCGACCTCTACTTCGGGCGCGACGCCTACATCGGCGTCCTCGGCGGCGTCCGCGACTGGCAGGTCGGTTACAGCGTCGAGAAGGGCTCGTACCCGGCGTTGCGCGAACGCGGGGTCGAGCCGATCCGGGCGTTCGTGCGCGAGCGCGTGCCGTGGCTGGCCGACCGGGCCCACCTGCTCACGGACTTCTCGCAGACGACGCTGCTGTCGGTCGACATCTCGCGCGTCGACCGCTGGCACCGCCCGGGCCTGCTGCTGCTCGGCGACGCCGCCCACGTCATCTCCCCGGTCGGCGGCAACGGCATCCTGATGGCGATCCAGGACGCCGTCGCCGCGGCGAACCGGCTGGTCCCGGCCTTCCGCCGCGGCGGCGTCACCCCGGCCGACCTCGCGGGCGTCCAGGCCGACCGGATCCGCGCGATCGAGCGGGTCCAGGCCGACCAGGTGCGGGTGGAACGGCGGGCGGCCGCCGCCCGGGCCCGCGGCCGGGGCACCGCGCCGCCGAAGCTGCTCAAGTACCTGTTCGCCGTGCCCGCGGTGCGCATCCGCGGCGCCCGCGGCAACGCCTACGGGCCGTTCCCGCCTCAGCTCGACGAGTCCCTCTTGTCGTCGTAGGAGGTCCAGCCGCCCTGGCCTTCGGCGGCCTCGACGTCGGCGTCGGCGGACGCCGCGTGCGTCATCGCGGCGACCGTGCGCTCGAGGCCCTGCTGGACCTCGTCCCCGTCGGCTTCGCGGACGCTGTGCAGCGTCACGGTGATTTCCGAGGTCGCCGGGCCGTCTTCGCGGATGCGCAGTTCGCCGTGGTAGTCGTCGGGGCCTTCGGCACCCCACTTCAGCGACCGGGTGCCCGGGTC
This sequence comes from Amycolatopsis bullii, assembly GCF_014654205.1. Lineage (GTDB taxonomy): Bacteria > Actinomycetota > Actinomycetes > Mycobacteriales > Pseudonocardiaceae > Amycolatopsis > Amycolatopsis plumensis. Next base: position 170,755 of record NZ_BNAW01000007.1, on the reverse strand, counting down.
GGTGTGCAGCCACGCCTCGCTCGCGACGCGGTGGCCGTGCACCTCGGCCTCGACGTGGACGCTGTCCCCGCCCTGCGGCTCGGCGACCTTCATCTGCGGGAAGTACCGGGGCAGGTTCTCCGGGTGGCTCAGGAACGCGAACAGCTCGTCCGCGGGGATGTCGGCGGTCGCGCTGTGGCGGTACTCGGTCATTTTCGCTCCTCGTCGTCCGAATCGTGCCCGGATACCCCTGATGCGGTGCATTAAAAGGGTTCGCGCGGGGAACCCCGAAGGCATGACGGCCACCGAACCCGAGACCCGGGCACCCCGGCGGGGTCCCGCCCCCGTGCAGGGCATGGGCATGCTGATCGGCCTGCTCTTCCTCGTCCTCGCCGCGCTGGAGCTGATGGCCGGGGTCGCGGACGGGGGCGGTCCGCGCGTGCTCTTCGGCGTGCTCGCCGTCTCCGGGGTGTGGACGCTGGTGCACCTGCTGACCGGCGCCGCCGCGGTGTTCTGCACGCGCTCCTCGCGCTGGGCCGCGCGGTTCCTGGTCGTCGCCGGTGCCTGCTACGTCGTGGCCGGCTTCGCCGGACTGCTCCCGCTGCCGTCGGCGATCACCGACACGCTCCCGTGGAACACCGCCGGCGTCTGCCTCGACCTGGCGCTCGGCACGGCGATGCTCATCCTGGGAGGGGGCTGGCTCCGGCGCGGGCCGGCACGACGTCGCTGAGTGGCTCGTCCCGCGGCGGGAACCGCACCAGCACCGCCGTGAGCAGCACCGCGAGTCCGAAAAGGACATAGCCGTTGCCGGAAAGCTGCTGGCCGAAGTTCCAGTGCCGTTCCGCCTCCCCGCCCCGCGGCCACCACCACTGCGGCCCGGCGACGAAGAGCACCGCACCCGTCCCGGCCGGCACGGCGAAGCCGCGCCGCCGCGTGCGGCGGGCCAGCTCCGCCCAGCCGAGCAGGACGACCACGGCCCAGACCCAGTGGTGGGTCCAGGAGATCGGCGAGACCAGAGCCCGCCGAGCGCGTTGAGGCCGAGTGCGACGGTCCGCTCCCCCGCGGCCAGCGCACGCCGCATGCCCCACACCGTCAGCGCGAGGACGACCGCCACCAGCGGCAGCCACCACGCCGTCCGCGCCTCCGCCGGCACCCCCGCCCTGGCCAGCAGCCCGAGCAGCGACTGGTCGCCGGCGTAGGTCGGCTCGCCGACGCGGCCGGTGTCCCACAGCGCGCCCGTCCAGTACCGCACCGAGTCGGCGCCGGCGAGCAGGAAGCCCAGCGCCGTCGCGGCCAGGAAGGTCACCCCGGCGGTCACCGCGGCCCGGGTGTCGCGGCGGAGCAGGAAGTACAGCAGGAACACCGCCGGGGTCAGCTTCACCGCCGCGGCGAGCCCGATCAGCAGGCCGCGCGGCAGGCGGGGGTGGTCCCCCAGGACGTCCAGCACGACCAGCGCCAGCAGCAGCAGGTCGAGCTGCCCGGCGTACAGCGTGCGCAGCACCGGCTCCAGCACCTCGGCGGCCAGCAGCAGCGCCGCGACCCGCCGCCAGTCGCACCGCGCGCCGAGCGCGCGCAGCACGGTCACCAGGACCGCCGCCAGCACCCCGAGCGTCAGCAGGGTGAGGCCGAGACAGGCGGCCCAGTACGGCAGGAGCGCCAGCGGGGCCAGCACGATCGCCGCGAACGGCGGGTAGGTGAACAGCAGCGACTGGCCGTCACCGGTGAGCGGCAGCGTGCCGTACAGCGCCTGGCCGTGGAGCAGCGCCGTCGAGCCGAGCCGGTAGACGTCGAGGTCGACGCGGTAGGCCGGGAAGCGCCACCGGCCGCCGTTGTACGACACGAGCACCGCCACCAGCACCAGCAGCTGCGCACCCGGCAGCACGTACTTGTTCCCCAGCCACGCCCGCACCCCTGCTCCCCCTCCGGTCACCCCTGGCATTCTGTCGGGTCCCGGCCCGGGCACCATCCGGGAAACCCCCGAAGCGACCCCGGGAAAACCGGTTGCCGCGCGTGCCACCCTGGGCGCATGGGGACACCGGAAGGCTTCGCCTACCGAGACGAACGCGGCACCGTGACGATCACCCACCACGGCCGTCCCGCCGGCACGCTGCGCGGGGCCGCCGCCGCCCGGTTCCTCGCGGCGGTGGCGCGGGGTGACGACCAGCAGCTGATGGCCCGGGTGACCGGCAACTACAAGCACGGCAACGAACGCCGGGCACGGGAGCACCCGCGCAACCGCTGACCACCCCGGGATCTTGAGACGGGCGGCCGCCGTTCGGCATGCTGGCGGCGTGACCTACGACGTTCAGACGATCCGTGCGCACTTCCCCGCCCTCGACGGCGGCGCGGCCCACTTCGACGGACCGGGCGGCTCGCAGGTCCCCGACGTCGTCGGGGACGCGGTGGCCGGCACGCTGTGCGCGGCGATCGCCAACCGCGGCGTCGTCACGGCGGCCGAGCGCCGGGCGAGCGCGGTCGTGGCCGAAGCCCGGCACGCCGTCGCCGACCTGCTCGCCGCCGACCCGGCCGGCGTGGTCTTCGGCCGCAGCATGACGCAGCTGACCTACGACTTCTCCCGGACGCTGGCCCAGAAGTGGGGTCCCGGCGACGAAGTCGTGGTCACCCGCCTCGACCACGACGCCAACATCCGCCCGTGGGTCCAGGCCGCGGCGGCGGCCGGCGCGACCGTGCGCTGGGCGGATTTCGACCCGGCCACCGGGGAACTCGCGCCGCTCGGCGGGCTGCTGTCGGACCGGACGCGGCTGGTCGCGGTGACGGCGGCGTCGAACCTGCTGGGCACCCGCCCGGACATCCCGGCGATCGCGGCCGAGGTGCACGCGGCGGGCGCGCTGCTGTACGTCGACGGCGTCCACCTGACCCCGCACGCTTTCGTGGACATCACGGCGCTCGGAGCGGATTTCTACGCGTGCTCGCCGTACAAGTTCCTCGGGCCGCACCTCGGCGTGGTCGCGGCGGCGCCGGCGTTGCTCGAGACGCTGCACCCGGACAAGCTGCTGCCCTCGACGAACACGGTGCCGGAGCGGTTCGAGCTGGGCACGCTGCCGTACGAGCTGCTGGCGGGCACCACCGCGGCGATCGACTTCCTCGCGGGGCTCGTGCCGGGAACGGGATCGCGCCGGTCGCGGTTGCAGGCGTCGATGGCGGAGCTGGAGGCGCACGAGACCGCGCTGCTGGCCCGCCTCGACGGTGGTCTCGCTGCGTTGCCGGAGGTCACGCGGTACGGGGCCCCGGGGCGGCACCGGACCCCGACGGTGTTGTTCTCGGTGGACGGGGTGGCGTCGCAGGCGGTGTACGAGCACCTGGGGGCGCACGGGGTGAACGCTCCGGCGGGGAGTTTCTACGCGCTGGAGTGTTCGCGGCACCTGGGGCTGGGCGACGCGGGGGCGGTGCGGGCGGGGATCGCCCCGTACACGACCGAGGACGACGTGGACCGGCTGCTGGCCGGGGTGGCGTCGCTCCCGCGCGGCTGAGGACGGGTGGCGAGCCGGAACCATTTCCGGCTCGCCACCCTTGGCTCACGGCACCGGCGCGAAGCCCACCGGGCGGGCCGTGAACGTGCCGCGGCCCTGCGTGCGGCTGCGCAAGCGGGTCGCGTAGCCGAACAGCTCCGCCACCGGCACCGTCGCCGTCACCACCGCCGTGCCCTGCCGGACCGCCGAACCGGCCACCCGGCCCCGGCGGGCCGCGAGGTCGCCGAGGACGCCGCCGACCGCGTCGGACGGAACCGTCACGACGACCTCGGCCACCGGCTCGAGCAGGTGCACCGCGCACGCGCGCAGCGCTTCCCGCAGCCCGAGCCGGCCCGCCGTGCGGAACGCCAGGTCCGACGAGTCCTTCGGGTGCGTCGCCCCGTCGGTCAGCGTCACGCGCAGGCCCGTCACCGGGTGCCCGCCCAGCGGTCCCTCTTCCAGGGCGTCCCGGCAGCCGGCCTCGACCGCGCGGACGTACTCCCGCGGCACCCGGCCGCCGACGACGGCCGAGGCGAACTCGAAGCCCTCCTCCTCCGAGGGGGCGACGTCGAGGACCACGTGGGCGAACTGGCCGGCCCCGCCGTCCTGCTTGACGTGGCGGTAGACCAGCCCGGTCACCCCGCTGACCACCGTCTCGCGGTACGCCACCGAAGGACGGCCCACCGCGACCTCGAGGCCCCGGTCCCGCCGCAGCTTCTCCACCGCCACCTCCAGGTGCAGTTCGCCCAGCCCGGACAGGACCGTCTGCCCGGTCTCCGGATCGACCCGCACGACCAGCGACGGGTCCTCCTCGGCCAGCCGGGCCAGCGCCGAGGTGAGCCGGTCGCCGTCGCGCCGGGCCTCGACCGCCACCGAGACCACCGGGTCCGCCGTCACCGGCGGCTCCAGCACCACCGGGGCGCCGGGCGCGCAGAGGGTGGCGCCGACGCGCGCCGCCTTCGGCCCGGCCACCGCGACGATGTCGCCGGCCACCGCACTGTCCACTTCGGAGTACCGAGCCGCTTGCACCCGCAGCACGCGCGCGACGCGTTCGGTGCGTCCCGCGTCGGTCACGTGGTCGCCCTTCCGCAGCGTTCCCGAGTACACCCGCAGGTAGGTCAGCCGTCCCGTGGCCGTCGAGACGACCTTGAACACCAGCGCGGCCAGCGGCGCCGCCGGGTCGGCGGGCCGGTCGGGCCGCACCGGCGGGACGTCGGCGGGCGAGGGCAGGTACGCGACGACGGCGTCGAGCAGCGGCTCGATCCCGCGGTCGCGGTAGGCCGCGCCGCACAGCACGACGAGCCCCTCGCCGCTGAGGGTCAGCTCCCGCAGCGCCTTTTCGAGGGTCTCCGCCGTGATGATGCCGGTGGCGCAGAACTCGTCGAGGGCCACCGGGTGCAGCTCGGCGACGGCCTCCTCCAGCACCCGGCGCCGTCGCCGGGCCTCGGCCGAGGCGTCCTCCGGCAAGCGCAGCAGGTCGATGACGCCGGTGAAGCCGTCCTCGCGCCCGATCGGCAGCTGCACGACCAGCGGCGCCGGGTGCAGCCGCGCCCGGATCGAAGCGACGGCGGCGTCGAGGTCGGCGCCCGCGCGGTCGAGCTTGTTGACGAACGCGATCCGCGGCACGCCGTGCCGGTCGGCCTGCCGCCACACGGTTTCGCTCTGCGGCTCGACCCCGGCCACGGCGTCGAACACGGCGACGGCGCCGTCGAGCACCCGCAGGGAGCGCTCGACCTCGGCGGTGAAGTCGACGTGGCCGGGGGTGTCGATGAGGGTGAGCCGGTGGCCGGCCCACGTGCAACTGACGGCCGCGGCGAAGATGGTGATGCCGCGGTCGCGTTCCTGCGGGTCGAAGTCGGTGACGGTGGTGCCGTCGTGGACCTCGCCGGTCTTGTGGGTGGCGCCGGTGCGGTGCAGGATCCGTTCGGTGACGGTGGTCTTGCCCGCGTCGACGTGGGCGAGGATGCCGAGGTTGCGGACGAGGTGAATGCGCACGAGCTTGTCCTTTGCGGACGAAGTGATCAGGGCGGCGCGATTCCCCGCGACTGCTTTTTCAGGAGGGCGTCACGGAGTCCGGTGCGAGCCGCGCGGCAGGCACCGGGAACGCGGAGACACCAGGATCACCTCGGACCGCGACCGGGGAGCGACAGCAACGCGACAACGCACGGCCGGCTCCCTTCGATCGCCGCGGTGGACAGGTTCCGCCGAAGGCTAGCGACGCTCAGCCCGTCCGCCAACGCATTTTCGCTGTGCGCAAAGGGGCATCACGCGTGCTCGAGCAGGCATCACCCGTGATTGGGCGGGCATCACCTGTGATCGGGCGGGCATCTCGCTGATGCCCCTCCAGACACGCGTGTGTCCCCTCCGATCACGCGTGTGTCCCTTCCGGACACGCGTGATGCCCGTTTCCGCCCGGGTCAGGAGGCGGGTGGGGCCACCACGCGGAGCTGGAGCATGGCCGCGAACCGGGCTTCCGGGTCCGTCATGTCGAAGCCGCCGACCTCGGCGAGGCGGCGCAGGCGGTAGCGGAAGGTGTTCGGGTGCACGTGGACCGCCGCGGAGGCCGCGATGACGTCGCCGAAGGCGTCGAGCCAGGCCCGGAGGGTCTCGACCAGGTGGGCGTGGTGCTGCGCGTCGTAGTCGAGGAGGCGGGCGACCGTGCCGGTCGGGCGGTCGCCGCGGGCCGCGACCAGGTCCTGCAGCTCCAGCAGCAGGGCCTCGACGTGCACGTCCGCCAGCAGCGCGACCCGGCGGCCGGCGCCGCTGCCCGACCGGAGCACCCGCAACGCCCGGTCCGCGCTGCCGCGGGCTTCCGGCAGCTCGGCCGCGCTGCGCGCCACCGGGCCGATGCCGACCACCGCGCGGACGCGGTCGCCGACCCGGTCCAGGAAGTCCGTGGCGATCCGCAACGCGCGTTGCTCGGCGCCGGAGTCGCGCGTCACCGGCACCAGCCCGTACGCCGTGTCGCCGACGAGCGCGGCGGCGCACCGCGGGTGCACCGCGCTCAGGTGCATCGCCAGCCCGTCGCTGAGCCGCTGCCGGTCGGCGGCGAGCTCCGCGTCGGCCGTGCCGTTGCCGAGCACCGCGAGGGCCAGCACGACGACCGGCTGGTCGGCCAGGCCGAGCCGGCTCAGCGCCTCACGCGCCGCAGGGCCGCCTTCGAGCGCGGTGCTCAGCAGGTCCGCGCGCAGCCGCCGTTCGACGTCGGCGCCCGCCCGCACGCGCAGCAGGTGCAGCGCCACCACGCGGGCCGCGTCGCACAGGGCCTGCGTCCGGTCGGCGGTCAGCGGTTCGCGCACCGCCGCCCAGATCGAGCCGAGCACCTCGTCGCCGGCCCGGACCGCGACCGCGACCCGCGGCACCGAGATCCCCTCCGGGATGTCCGGGGAGAGGTCCACGTGGACCGGCTGGTCGCTGCGGTAGAGCTCGCGGAACACCCCGCGGTCGGCCAGCATCCGGGAGAACCGTTCGGGCACCTGCCGCCCCAGGATGGTCTCGACGCGTGAAGGGTCGGCTTCGTCCTGCCGCCCGGAGAAGGCCAGCACGCGGGAGCGCCGGTCCTCGATGGTGACCGGCGCGTCGATCAGCGCGGCGATCGCGTTCGCCACGGCGAACAGGTCACCCGACGGCAGCCCGGCCAGGGTCTCCGGCTGGGCGTCGCCGACGTCACCCTCGGCCAGCAGCGACCGCAGCATGGCGGCGAGCTGGGCCCAGGAGGCGCCCCGGGCGAGGCTCAGCAGGGCGACGCCGGTCTCCTCGACGGCGGCCGTGACCGCCGCGGTCACCGTGACCGGGGCGCGCACCACGAGCCCGGCGGCGTCGTGGCGGGCCAGCGTCCGCAGCTGCCGCACGACCTCGTCCGGTTCGGCGAGGCCGACGCCCAGCACCAGGGCGTTCTGCGGCAGCGCGGGCTCGTCGAGCGGATCGTGGATGGCGACGCCGCCGATGCCGCCCGGGCGGTCGCCGTCGCCGAGCACCAGGTCCAGGAGCGTGCCGCCCAGGTCGTCGAGGACGCGGCCCAGGCCGGTGTGCGAGCGCAGGTTCACGGAAACGAGCACCTCCTGAGGCTAGGCGCGGCGCCGCCGGTGTCGTTCGTCGCGGCGGACGAATTCAGTATGTCCGTTGGTCGCGGGCGACGAACTCCTCCCACCAGGGGATGATCAGGAACGAGGCGTCGCCGAGCCCGCGGAGGAAGAGGCCCCGCGAACCGGCCGGGAACTCCGGCTCGTGCTCGTGCGAGCTGTGCCGTCGGGTTTCCCAGACGTAGAGCGGGGCCTCGGTGCGCACGTCCTCGCTGTACTGCTCGGTGAGGACGACGACACGGTCGTGCCCGGTGGGCGCCGGGGTGCGGGGTTGCGTGGAGTGCCAGCGGATCAGGGCGTGCAGTGGTGATTCACCCGGTTCGAGCGGGAACCGCCCGCCGCCGGGGTGGACGACGTCGGCGTGTTCGCAGCGCTGAGCCAGGGCGAGCCCGAAGACGATCCGGGTGTCGCTGCCGGGCTCGATCATGACGAGGGTGCGCCCGGGCAGCCGCGGGACGAAGTCGAGGCTGTGCCGGGCCCCGGCGGCGAGGGCGGGTTCCCACCGCCGGCTGTCCACGCCCAGCCAGGCCGCGGCGAACCGCAGCGGCCCGACGCCGGAGGCGCGGACATCGGCGGGATCGGCGATCCGCGCGGCGATGGCCATGGCGGTCTCGAACCCGATCCCGGCCGCGTCGAGGCGGCGCAGGTGGGCGAGGAGGGTGGTGAGGGGAAGGTGCGGGATCAGAGGTTCCAGGCGGGCGAGGCCGTCCGGCCGGGCGAGCAGGTCGACGAGCGGGAGGGCGGCGAGGAGGGTTTCGGCCTGCGGACGGGTGCCGGCGCGGCGGAGCTGGGCGAGCCATCGCGCGGGTGGCGGGTGGTCGGCGCCCAAACCGGACACGGTCTCGGGCGCACCAACACGCCGCCGCTGAGCCAACCCCTCCACAGGCAGGCGGTGGCCGGCGCCCAACCTGACACGGTCTCGGCGGGCCCTGGCGCGGGTGTTGGGCGGCCGGCGCGCGACCGGGTAGCGGCGAGGAGATTCAGCGGTCCGGCGAGTGAGGCGGATCCGGTCACCAGTCCGGCGGCCGGGCTCCCTGGCCGCGCCGACGCGCCTCGGAGGGGCACGGCCAGCTTGCCGGCCTCCGGATCTCCCTGCCGCGCCACCGGCTCCGGGCTGGTCGTCGGCGGACGGTGAGGGACTGCACGCATCCCTCCACTCGCTCCGGATCGCGACCCACAGCCACGCACCGGCACTCCTCGCTCGCAGGCCCCGCGAGCCTAGCGGCGGGGTTCGACAAAATCGCGGCTAGATCAGTTTCGCCGCCACGTTGTACGCCTCGACCAGCAGTTTCGCGTTCGGCACCCGCCGCCGCGGCTCGACGCGGACCGTGCGGGTCTCCCCCGGCAGCAGCCAGAAGTAGTTGTCGCCGTAGCGGGTCGGCAGCACGCGGTCGGTGCCGTTCTTCTCCCGCAGCGACAGCCGGATCATCGCCGCCACCGTGCGCCCGTCGTTGCGGATCGTCGCGGTGTAGGCGTCGCCGTCGGACTTCAGCGACGTCGTCAGGCGCGCGCCCGGCAGCTGGTTGAGCGCGCGCATCGCCGTGTCCGTCCGGTACCGCCAGTACGTGTTCTCCGACAGCACCGTGCCCCGGCCGTCGGTCAGGGTGAGCCGGAGCAGGTGCAGGTCGGGCAGGCCGCCGTGGAACGGGACCGCGAACGCGGCCGCGGCCGAAACCGGGGCCACGTCGAGCTTCTGCTGCTGCGCGGGGCCGAGCGCCGCCCCGTCCAGGCCGTACAGCCGGGCCGTGGCGGTCACGCCGGTCAGCGCGCCCGGCGTGTGGTTGACCACCCGTACCTGCCACGTCGTCAGGTCGGCCTGGACGTGCGTGGCCTCGCAGCCCTTGCGCGCGCCGTAGTAACTGCCGTTGACGTCGAGGTCGTAGTCGTAGGTTTGCCAGACCGTGCTGTGCCACGCCGGGTGCGACATCCACAGCAGCACGCCGGTGGCGTCGTTCCACAGCTTCGCGTTCCACGCCTCGAAGATGGCGCGCATGCTCTCGTAGTTGACGAACTGCGCCTTGCGGCAGAACTCGGCCAGGCTCGTCGACGGCGCCAGCCGCGCGTCGATCGCCGCCAGGTAGCTCTGCGGCGACTGGTTGCCGTTGGTGGACCAGTCGTGCAGGAACCAGGGCGCCCCGATCGGCCAGCCCGGATCACCCGCGCCGACGAGGTTGCGCATGCTTTCCACGACCGACACCGTCGGCAGCCCGATCTCGCTCCAGAACCCGGCCTTCCCGCCGGTCGCCTCGCCGGTGAAGTACCGCTTCGGGTCCTGCCAGTAGTACGGGCCGTCGCCGGTGATCACGCCGCCCGCGGAGTTGCCCTGGTAGAGCAGGTCGGTTTCGGTGTGCACGAGGTCGCGCAGCGCGTTGTCGATCACCGCCGGCGGGGTGCCTTCGTTGCAGCCGAACCAGACGACCGCGCACGCGTGGTGGCGGTAGCGCAGCACGGTGTCCTTCGCCTGCGCCAGGAAGATGTCGTGGTTGGCCGGATCGGTCGACCAGCCGTCCCAGAACTCGTTCCACAGCAGGATGCCGTACTTGTCGCAGGCGTCGAACAGCTCCTGGCGGTACGACGACCCGACCCAGTTGCGGATCAGCGTGAAGTTCATGTCGCGGTGCATCGCGACGACGGCGTCGGCCCGCTCGGCGGGCATCCGGCGCAGCAGTTCGTCCCAGCCCCAGCTGCCGCCGCGGGCGAATATCTTGACGCCGTTGACGAGGAAGGTCAGCGGCTTGGGGCTGTTGTCGACCGACGCCGCGTCGGTCCAGGTGTCACCATCCTGCGACACCTGGATCTTGAAGGTCGCCGCGTAAGCGGTTTCCCAGGTCAGCACCACGCGGTCGAACGCCGTCGCGGCGCCGAGGTCGACCTGCAGCCACTGATTGTCGCTGTACTCCGACGTCCAGCGCGTGTTCGGGTCGCCGTCGAAGGCGCGCTCCGGCGGGTTCCCGTCGGCCACCGACTGCGACGACGACGGCTTGCCTTGGGCCAGGTCGGGACCCGAGCCGTTCAGCACGGACATCGTCCAGAGCGAGAAACCCCAGCTCGTCGCGCGCTTGAGGCCCTGCATCCGGACGAACCGGGCGTTCTGCGGGCCCAGCTCGACGGTCTGGGTGGCCCGGCTGTCCGAGATGACGATGGGCTGGTCGTACCGGTAGCCGATCTCGCGCAGGCCGATCTTGACCGTCCGGCGGTCGCTCGTGGCGGCGCCGATCGCCGCGGTCAGCGTCAGGTCGTACAGGGACGGGTCGCCGTAGCCGTTGGGCCACCACAGCTTCGCGTTCTCGACCCGCTGCTTCGGGAACACGACGTCGGTGGCCTGCCCGGCCGGGATCGTCACCGTGGCCATCAGGTTCACCGGGCCGAACGCGGCGGTGACCTTGACGCGCTGGGCGGTCGCGGCCGCGTTGCGCACCGGGACGGTCAGCGTCACCTCGGCGGTGTGCGCGTCGGGCACCTTCGTGTCGACGCGGACGTCGCCGAGCACGGCCGCGCCGGTGGAGCGCAGGCGGACGTGGTCCCAGAGGCCGGACGCGCGGTCGCGCACCGCGGGCATCCAGTCCCAGCCGGAGACGGCGAGGTAGGTCGGCGAGTTGTCGAACATCGTGCCGCCCGCGTCGACCCAGGAGCTGCCGTCGGCGCCCTTGTCGCCGGGGCTGCCGGGCCGCGGCATCGGCGAGATCTTCACGGCCAGGACCTGCTCGCCGGTGCGGCGCAGCGCGGCGGTGACGTCGTGGACGCCGCGGCCGAACGGGTGGCTCTGGGTGGCGATTTCGGCGCCGTTGAGCCAGATCTGCGCTTCGTGGTTGACGCCGTCGAACTCCAGCCAGACGTGCCGCCCCGGGGAGGTGTCCAGGCCCCGCGGCAGGGCGAAGCGGCGGCGGTACCACCAGGCGTGGCGGGAAAGCGCTTCCGGGACGTGCAGGTTGTTCATCCCGGCCACCGGGTCGGGCAGCTGCCCCTGCTCGACGAGCGAGGCCAGCACGGTGCCGGGCACGGTCGCCGGGAGCCAGCCGCGGGTGTCCACCGTGGCGCCCGAGAGGGTCTTGCCGTCGCCGGCGGGTGCCCAGTCGTCCATGGTGAGCACCCAGCCGGATTCGAGCGGCACGGTGCCGTCGGCCGCCACGGCGAGCGACGGCGGGTCGTCGTGCGGGCGCACCGGGAAGCTCGTCCAGCCGCGGACGGCGGGCCGCGCTTCGCGGCTGGTGCCGAAGACCTGGAACCCGTTGAGGCCCAGGGGGTTCGCCGTCGAGCGCCGGCTCGCGGTGAAGCGGACCCAGCGCGCGGTGACGGCCACGGGGATCGTCACGACACCGCCGGTGCCCGCGTCGGTGTGGTGCACGGTCCGCCACGCCTTGCCGTCGCCGGAGACGTCGAGGTCGAACGCCGTCGCGTAGCTGGACTGGATCTCGAAGCCGCTGGTGCGGGAACGGGAAGCGCCGGCGTCGAAGGCCGGATCGCCGGGCTGGGCCTCGAAGGTGAGCACGACCGATTCGATGGCGCATGGCGCCTGCAGGTCGACGACGATCCACTGGCCGTCCCCCTGGGCGGCGCGCCAGCCGGAGCCGCGGACGCCGACCTGGGCGAGCCCGTCGACGGCGAACTCGGCGGGGGTGGCGGCGTAGGCGGTCGAGGAGACCTGGACCGGCCGGAACAGCGCGAGGTCGCTCTTGCGGCTCTCGGACGCGGCCGGGGCAGCCGACGCGACGCCGGGCAGGACGGCCGCGAGGCCGAACCCGGCCAGCAGGCCGCTCCCGGCGGCCAGGAGGTGCCGACGGGACACGGCCGCCGCCTCCACGCGCTCGTTCTCCGCCATGCGGACTCCGTTCTTCAAAGCGGCAGCCGGACCTGGCGGGGTGTGGCGCCGAGGGGCTGACAACGTTGCCAGGAAGCTTCCGCCGCGGCCGCCGACACCGTCAAGAAGACAAGGAGGACAAGAATTCGGAGGAATGACATCGATGTCGGAGGCATGCTCCGCTGAGCGGTGCAGAAGAGAATCGCAACGAACTTGCCGCGATTCTCGCCGCGCGGGACTGGGGAACAACCGGAGCCGCAAATTCGCAGCCCGCCACAGGAATCACCCCGCCAGCAGCGAACGGCCCTCAGGCGCCCGCGTGCTCCACCGCCAGCTCCACGGCCGAAGCCAGGTCGTTCACCCACCGGAAGCCGCGATCCCCCAGGTGCTCCCAGCCCGGCCCGGCCGTGCCCACCGCGCACCCCAGCGCGCGGATCCGGGCCGCCAGGAGGTCGTCGGCGGTCGCCGGGGCCGTCGACCACAGCACCACCAGCACCGGGTCCAGCCGGGCCGCCAGGTCCGCCACCGTCTCGGCCGGGACCAGCTGCCCCAGGTACGCCACCGGGACCGCCGCCTCGGCCAGGGTGGCCCGCAGCGCCTCGACCGGCAGCGAATGCCGCTCCGCCGGGCAACAGGCCAGCAGCACCGGGCGGCCCGGCACCGCGGCCGGGAACCGGCGGCTGAAGCGCTCGAACGCCAGGGAGATCTCCGACGTCAACGCCCATTCGGAGGCGAAGCAGACGTCACCGCGCTGCCAGCGGTCGCCGAGGCCGCGCAGGACCGGGGCCAGCACCTCGGTCCAGGCCGCCGCGGGGCCGAGGGTGCCCAGCGTTTCGTCCAGCAGCCCCGCCACCGAGGCGTACCGGAGCTCGTCCGCGGCCTCGGTGAGCTCGCGCGCGCGGCGGGACGCCGGTACCTCGAGCCCAGCCGGCGAGCGGCCGAACGCCGCCTCCGCCGCTTCCCGCACCGGCATCCCGCGGGCGACCAGCCGCTGCATGTGCTGCAGGCGGCGGACGTCCGCGTCGGAATAGCGGCGGTGGCGCCCGGCACCGGCGGGCGGGCCGATCCCGTACCGCGCGCTCCAGCTGCGCAGCGTCACCGGCGACACCCCGAGCAGCTCGGCCACCTTGCCGGGCGCCCAGGCCCCGGCGCCGGGCGGCGCGTCGTTGTCGGGTTCCACCGTGCCCCTTCGCCTCACCAACCGCGAACTGCCGCAGTTTAGCGATCGCCCGGGCGGCCCCACGGCGAAGACACGCAGGCCGTGGCCGCGGGGGCGACGGCTGACCGGCGTCGGCGGTCCCGTCCGCGCGAGCCGGATCGCCCCGGCCGCGGATCCCCTCCCGCAACGGTTGTGCAGCGCTGCCTGGCGCCGGTGGCCGCCGCTGCGGCGAGTGATCTTGCGCCGTGGTGGGTATTTTCGGCCGGGGTGCCCCAAGGAGGAGAGAAGCGATGACCGACCGCCACACCGCCGACATCACCGTCACGACCGACGACGGCGTGGTGACCGTCCGCTGCGCGGGCGAGCTGGACCTCAGCAGCGCCCGTGCCCTGCGGAAGGCGCTGCTCGAACCCGTCCACGCCGGTGCCCGCGGGGTCGTCGCGGACCTCACCGAAACGACCTTCTGCGACTCCACCGTCTTCAGCGTGCTGGTCGAGGCCTACCGGGACGCCGCCGCGCGGAACGTGCCCTACGCCATCGCGGCCGGCCAGGCCGCGGTCGCCCGGCCACTGCAGATCCTCGGGCTGAACCGGCTGCTGCCGCTGCACACCCGGCCCGACACCGCCCAGGCGGCCGTCGCGGCCGGGCGGTCGTGACTTTCGCTCCACGACAGCCACCCGAAACCGCCGAGTACGGCCGCCGATCACCCCGTCGGCCCTGGTCCGGTGCGTCCGCGTTCGCTAGCTTGACGGTGATCGCAGTCTTCTGCGCCATCGCCGGGCGGCGCCGCGGGGAGCCGCCGGCCCGGCCGTTCCAGGGGGATACACCGTGTCCAGAACACCCCTTCGCGGGGTGAGACGGCTGTTCGCCGTGCTCACCGCCGTGCTCACCACCGGCGCCTTCGTCACACCGGCCGCCCACGCCGACGGGCCGTCGCTGCTCATCACCGCCTCGGTCGGCGCCGAACCGCAGCTGGTCGGGAAGCCCTTTCCGATCACGCTGACGCTCACCAACACGACCGACCAGCCGCTGACGAAGGTCACGCTGTGGGACGAGCACCTCTCCGGCTCCTGGCTGTCGGTCCAGGACTGGGCGGGCCTCGGCGGCAGCCCGCAGGCCGGCGTGACGCTCGACGCGGGTGCCACCCGGACGTTCACGATCACCGCCGCCGTCTGGACCTGGAACGGCGTGCCGCACGAGCGGTTCCGCGCCGACTGGACGCCCGGCGGAGAGCTGGTCGTCCCGCTGATCGACCCGACGACGACCCACGGGGCCGCCTCCGGTGTCGTCTACGGCGACCGGAACGAGAACGGCACCTTCGACCCGGGCGAGGGCCTGCCGGGCGCCACCGCCTACTTGTACGGCACGAGCTCCGGCAACCAGATCGAGGCGACCACCGACGCCGACGGCCGGTTCTCCTTCACCGACCTGCCTGCCCAGCGCTACGGGATCTCCACGACCAAGCTGCCGGACGGCTGGATCTACGACGCCGCGGCCGAGCAGCGCGTCGACGTCGACGGAAGCGACCCCGGGCCGGCGGTGGCACTGCGCGCGGTCCGGCCGTTCTCCGAAAAGCTGCACGCGACCGGCTCGTTCGACCGCGGCACCTACCAGGTGGGCGACACGGTCCAGGTCACCTTGACCCTGACCAACGTCAGCGGCGGCGACCTGCACGGGATCTCCGCGGGGTGCGACCGCGTCGGGGGGTCCCCGGACCACCTGCTCGGGTGGGAGGCCTGGGACGACATCACCGCACCCGGCGCGTTCGACCTGGCCGCGGGCGAGACGCGGACCTTCACCGAAACCGGCACTGTCCCCACCGCCGCCACGACCTACGGGGGATTCCGCCTCTCCTGTGACTTCGGGACCGAACCCGGCCCCCTCGACGGACGGCCCACGGTCGACCCCGCCGCCCGCGTGGCGGCCCCGCCGGGCACCACCGCCGGCGTGGTCTACCACGACGACAACGCCAACTACACCGTCGACGCGGGCGAGGCCATCGCGGGGACGGCGGTCGAGCTGGTCGACCGGGTGGACGGCTCGGTCACCGCGACCGCCGTGTCCGACGCGCAGGGGCACGTGGCCTTCGGGACGGTTCCGGCCGGTCCGTACCGCGTGCGGATCGCGGGCTGGCGCGCGGTCGACGCGGACCAGGGCAGCGTCTCCGTGGGGACCTGCTGGTACTGCGGGGAGGACTGGGCGCTGCGGTACCAGCGCTGATCCCCGCCCCGTGGCCCGGCCGCGCGCCGGGCCACGGGGCGTCCACAGTGGAGCGGACCGGACCGCGAAACCGCTGATCAGCCGGGCGGCGGGCGGACCGGACGCACCGGCTGGTCCGGTCCCCGGCGGTGGGCGCGGTCCTCCGGAAGCACCGCGATCACCGGCGGCAGTGACGGAAAACTCGCGGAATTCCCCTGTCCGCCAGACTGCGCCACGGGCCGGTCAGGCCCTAGGGTTCGCATCATGAAGGTCGGTCTGCTCACCCGCGAATACCCGCCGGAGGTCTACGGCGGCGCCGGGGTCCATGTGGAGTTCCTCGCCCGGGAGTTGCGACCGCTGGTCGACCTCGACGTGCACTGCTGGGGCGCGGACCGCGCGGACGCCACCGGGCACACCGACCCGCACGGCTACCGGCAGCCCGCGTTCACGACCATGGACATCGCCGTCTCCATGGCGAACGCCCTCGAAGGCCACGACCTCGCGCACAGCCACACCTGGTACGCGAACCTCGCCGGGCACCTGGCGAAGATGACCCACGGCATCCCGCACGTCGTCACCGCGCACTCGCTGGAGCCGCTGCGGCCGTGGAAGGCCGAGCAGCTCGGCGGCGGCTACCGCGTCTCGTCGTGGATCGAGCGCGAGGCCTACGAAGCGGCAGACGCGATCGTCGCCGTCAGCGGCGGGATGCGCCGGGACGTCCTCGACGCCTACCCCGCGGTGCCGCCCGAGCGCGTGCACGTGATCCACAACGGCATCGACACCACGCTCTACCGCCCCGACCCGGGCACCGACGCGCTGGCGAAGCACGGCATCGACCCGGACCGGCCGTACGTGCTGTTCGTCGGCCGGATCACCCGGCAGAAAGGTGTCCCGCACCTGGTGCGGGCCGGCGCTTCGCTGGATCCCGGCGTCCAGCTGGTGCTGTGCGCCGGCGGCGCGGACACCCCGGAGCTCGACGCGGAGTTCCGCGGGCTGGTCGCCGAGCTGGAGAAGACCCGCACCGGCGTCCGCTGGATCCCGGAGATGCTGCCGCGCGCCGAGGTCGTGCAGCTGCTCACCCACGCCGCGGTGTTCGCCTGCCCGTCGGTCTACGAGCCGCTGGGCATCGTGAACCTCGAGGCGATGGCCTGCGGCACGCCGGTGGTGGCCAGCGACGTCGGCGGCATCCCCGAGGTGGTCGACGACGGCCGGACCGGCCTGCTGGTGCACTACGACGAACAGGACCCGCAGGGGTTCGAGGCGGGCCTGGCCGCCGCGCTGAACGAGGTGGTCGGCTCCCCGGACAGGGCCGCCGCCATGGGCACCACCGGCCGCGAGCGCGCGGTCGGCGAGTTCGGCTGGAAGGCGATCGCCGAGCGGACGGTCGCCCTCTACGAGGCGTGCGGGAGGTCGCTGTGAACAGCGAATGCCATGTCCTGGGCATCGTGCTCGCGGGCGGGGAGGGCAAGCGCCTGATGCCGCTGACGGCGGACCGGGCGAAGCCGGCGGTGCCGTTCGGCGGCACGCACCGGCTGATCGACTTCGTGCTCTCCAACCTGGTGCACGGCGGCATCCGGCGGCTGTGCGTGCTGACCCAGTACAAGTCGCACTCGCTCGACCGGCACATCTCGACGACGTGGCGCCTGTCGTCGCTGACCGGCGAGTACGTCACGCCGGTGCCCGCGCAGCAGCGGCTCGGCCCGCGCTGGTACCAGGGCAGCGCCGACGCCATCCACCAGAGCCTCAACCTCGTCCACGACGAAAATCCCGAGTACATCGCGGTGTTCGGGGCGGACAACATCTACCGGATGGACCCGCGGCAGATGCTGGAGGCGCACATCTCCTCCGGCGCGGGCGTCACCGTCGCCGGCATCCGGGTCCCGCGGAAGGAGGCGAGCTCGTTCGGGGTCATCCGGACCACCGACGGGCTCATGATCGACGCCTTCATGGAGAAGCCCGCGGACCCGCCGGGCCTGCCGGACTCGCCCGAAGAGGCGTACGTGTCGATGGGCAACTACATCTTCACCACGAAGGTGATGCTGGAAGCGCTCTACGCCGACGCCGAAAACGCCGCCTCGCACCACGACATGGGCCGTGACATCATCCCGGCGCTGGTCAAATCGGGCGAAGCGGCCGTCTACGACTTCAACACGAATGTGGTGCCCGGCGAAACCGAACGCGACCACGGTTACTGGCGCGACGTCGGGACGATCGACAGCTACTACGAGGCGCACACCGACCTCATTTCGACGCACCCGATCTTCAACCTCTACAACCGGCGGTGGCCGATCCTCGCCCACCCGGGCCAGCGGGCGGCGGCGAAGTTCGTCGAGGGCGGTTCGGCGAACCAGTCGATCGTCAGCAACGGCTGCATCATCTCCGGCGCGCAGGTCGTCGACTCGGTGCTCTCCCCCGACGTCATCGTCGAGCAGGGCGCGGTGGTGCAGGGCTCGGTCCTGCTCGACGGCGCTCGCGTCGGCCGCGGCGCGGTGGTGCGGCGGGCGATCCTGGACAAGAACGTCGTGGTCCCGGCGGGCGCGCACATCGGTGTCGACCTGGCCCGCGACCGCGGGCACTACCACGTCAGCGAAGGCGGCATCGTCGTGCTGGGCAAGGGGGAACGCGCGATCTAGGCGCGGCCGCCGTCCTTCACCGTTCGGCTTTGCCCGGCTCCCGCGGCGGGTTCGGCGTATTCGCCTGCGCGCGCGTCGCATCGAACACGGCGTCGAAGATCGGCGTGGGCTCACCGTCGTCGCGCTTCGGCCGCTCGTCCCCCGGGCTGTCCTTTTCCTCTCCCACGCGCCCAGTTTCTGCGACGGCCGCCGATTTCGCCGACACGAGCGCCGAAAATCGCCCGGCCGGGGGATCTCGTTTTCCCGCTTTCCCGGCGTCGAAAAAACGATTTCCCGGCGCGCATTTCCGCGATCGGCGGGAATATCCCGGGCGGGTCGCGGATTGCACCCGGCATGAAGGCAGTCGTCTACCGCCGCCACGGCGGACCCGAGGTGCTGGAACTGTCGGAACGGGCCGTCGCGGACCCGGGACCGGGCGAGGTCCGCGTCCGGGTCGTCGTGTCCGCGGTCAACCCCACGGACTGGAAGGCCCGCAGCGGCCTCCGCGCCGAGCCGGGGGCCGAAATCCCGGAAACGGTCCCCAACCAGGACGGCGCGGGCGTGGTCGACGCGGTCGGCCCGGACGTCGACGGCTTCGCGCCCGGCGACCGCGTCTGGCTGATCATCGCCGGCGCGTATGGCCCCGCGTCCGGCACCGCGCAGGAGTACACGGTGCTGCCGGCCGCGAAGGTGGTCCGGCTGCCCGACGGAGCGGGCTTCGACGAGGGCGCCGGGCTCGGCATCCCGGCGCTGACCGCGCACCGCGCGCTCACGGTCGCCGAGGACGGCCCGTCCCGGCTCTCCCCCGGCGCGCTGGCGGGCCGCACGGTGCTCGTCAGCGGCGGGGCGGGCGCGGTCGGCAACGCGGCCGTCCAGCTCGCCCGCTGGGCCGGCGCGACGGTGATCGCGACGGTCAGCAGCGCGGAGAAGGAGGCGCTGGCCCGGGCCGCCGGCGCCCAGCACGTGCTGCGCTATCCCGACCCCTCGCTGGGCACGCGGATCCGCTCGATCGCCCCCGACGGGGTGGACCTGGTGGTCGAGGTCGCGATGGGGGTCAACGCGAAGCTGCACACGGAGGTGCTGCGCCCGCGCGGGACGGTCGCGACCTACGGCGACGACCGGGGCACCGGGACGATCAGCCTGGACTTCGGGACGAACCTGTGGCTGAACGCGCGCTACCAGTTCCTGGTGCTGTACACGGTGGGCGAGGACAAGCTCCGCGCCGGCGCCGAGGACATCACGGCGGCGATGGCCGACGGCGCGCTGCGGCTCGGCGAGGACCGAGGAGTGCCGGTCCACCGGTTCCCGCTGGCGGAAACGGCGAAAGCCCATGCGGCGTCGGAGGACGGGATCACCGGGAAGGTGCTGATCGACGTCGGTCCCGCGGACTGACGGTGGGCGGCCCGGTTTCCCGGGCCGCCCACCGCTGCTCAGCAGGCCAGGCCGCGGCGCAGCGCGTCGAGCTCGTCGGCGAACATCCGGCGGGAGATCGCCGCCGTCTCGACCAGGCTGGAGCCGTGGAAGGTGCCCGGGTAGAGGCGCAGGTCGACGGGCACGCCCGCGTGCGCGAGCCGCTGCGCGTAGGCGATCCCCTCGTCGCGCAGGGGATCGAACTGGCAGGTCGTCACGAACGCGGGCGGCAGCCCGGCCAGGTCGGTCGCGCGTGCCGGGGCGGCGTAGGGCGAAACGTCCTCGCCGCCGGGTTCCGCGCCGAGGTAGCTCGTCCAGCTGTGCACCGCGTTCGGCCGGTTCCAGATCGGCGTGTCGGTGTAGGCCCGCATCGACGGGGTGTCCAGGCGGTCGTCGAGTTCCGGGATGCCGAGGTACTGGAAGCACAGCTGCGGGCCGCCGCGGTCGCGGGCCAGCAGCGCCACCGCGGCCGAGAGACCGCCGCCGGCGCTTTCGCCGGCCACGCCCAGGCGGGCCGGGTCGATGCCCAGCTCGTCCGCCTTGGCCGCCGCCCAGGTCAGGGCCGCGTAGCAGTCCTCGACCGGCGCCGGGAAGGGGTGTTCGGGGGCGAGCCGGTAGTCCACCGAGACGATCACGATGCCGAGCTCGTCGACCAGGCGCAGCACGTGCGCGTCGAAGGTGTCGAGGTCACCCATGACGAACCCGCCGCCGTGGATGTACAGCAGGCCGGGCACGGCAGCGGTCCGGTTCGCGGGGGCGTAGACGCGGACCGGGACGTCCGGGGCATCGGACGGCCCGGGCACGGAGACGTTCCGGACGTCGACGGGATGGGCGGGTTCGTACGCGGGCAGGACCTGGCTGAGCTGCGCCATCGAGGAGCGCGCGGCCAGCAGGGACTCGTGGTCGGTGAGGGTCACGGCGGGGAGCATGTCCAGCCAGGGCAGCAGCTCGGGATCGATCGCGTAGGTCATGGACCGATCATCGGACGCGTGAAGTGACCGGGGCCACCGCCATGCGGCGGGCGTTGCCGCCGGAATCCTCGCCATCCGGCGGCGGGCGCGGGCGGCCGGCTTGCGGGGGTGCCTGCCGCTTTGCCCGCTACCGCTGGCCACCCGGCCGCCTCGCCGGGACCGCTTCCCACACCGATCGTCGCCGGCCGGCGTGCCTTGCCCGGCGGTGCGCGCGTGCCGGGCCCGCTGCTCGCCATCCGGTCGCCGGCGCGCCTATCGTGGCGGGATGAAAGGGCTGCTGCTGCGGCTGTCCGGGCTCGACGCCGACGCCGAGAACGCCGTGCGGGTGATCGGGTTCTTCGACCGCCTGATCGCGGGCCGCGCGGGGCTGGATGTCCTCGTGCGCAGCACCGCGGACCTGGCCGGCTGCCCGGTCGGCGTGCACGCTCCCGGTCAGGGCCTGTCGTTGCGCGCTGAGCCGGGGGACGGCGCCGTCACCACCGGCGCGGCGCCCCTCGGCGCGGCCATGCGGACGCTCGAAGGCGGCGTGGCCGTGTGGGTCGCCCGGGCGGGCGCGCCCGTCCCGCTCGACGACATGCTGCTCGAGCGGTTCGCCATCGCCGCCGCCATTCTGCTGGAGCACTCCGGCGTGCCGCGGCCCGAGCTCGGGGATCCGGCGCTGGTGGAGCTGGTGCTGTCGGAGGAGACCGGCACGGTCGAGCGGTCGCGGGCCCTGCACCTGCTCGGCTTCGGCCCCGCGACCCGGCTGCGCGTGCTCGCGGGCACCGGCGTCGACGCGCTCGCGGGCCGTTCGGCGCGGCTGGGCGGGGTGCGGGCGGTGCTGCTGCCGGGCGAAGTGGCGTCGCTGCCGGACGGCGCCCGCGCGGGGATCGGCCCGGAGGGACCGGCCATCGAGGTGGCCCGTTCGTGGGCCGCGGCCCGGACGGCCCTGCGGTTCACCTCGGCCGCGGAGCCCGTGGTCTGGTGGGAGCGGCTCGGCGGGCTGGCCGCGCTCGCGGACAAGCTGACGCCGGCGGAACTCGCGGAGCTGGCCGACGTCCGGGCGCTGGACCGGCTGGCGGCCGAACCCCACGGCGCGGACACGTTGGCGGCCTTGGACGCGTTGTGCGCCACGGGCTCGGCACGCAAAGCGGCGGCGGCGCTGCACCGCCACCACAGCACGATGCCGGCCCGGCTGGCGCGGGCGGAGGCGGTGCTGGGCTTCGAGGTCGACTCGCCGGCGGGCCGCTTCCGCCTCCATCTGGCTTTGATACTGCGCCGGCTACGGGACAACACCGACCCCGGCTGACGACAGCCGGGCGCCGGTCCCGGGAATCCTCGCGGTGCCCAGGACTCAGCCGACCCCGGCCGGGCGCATCCGAGCCCCGGTCGCGAAACCCCACGCGCTGCTCCATCCTCAGCCGACCGGCCGCAACGCCTCCCGTGACCGCCGCACCAGATCCTCCGCCGCGGCGGGCCATTCCGGGTACCTGAACTCGAATCCCGCCTCCCGCAACCTCCCCGGGATCACCCGGCGGCTCTTCAACAGCAGCTCCGTGTCGCTGCGCAACACGAACGCGCCGAGCTCCGCCATCCACTTCGTGGCCGGCAGGCCCACCGGCACCCCCGCCGCCGAGCGGAGGGCGCGCAGGAAGTCCCGGTACGGCAACGGCTCCGGGGCCGCCAGGTTCACCGGACCGCTCAGCTCCTCGTGCCCGATCAGGAAGCCGATCGCGTCGATCAGGTCGTCTTCGTGGATCCACGACATGTACTGGCCGCCGCCCGCCACCGGGCCGCCCAGGCCCAAGCGGGTCAGACGGAGAAGCATCGCCAGCGCTCCGCCGGGCTCCGGGCTCATCACCATGGCCGTGCGCAGCGCCACCTTGCGCGTCTCCGGGGTGGCCGCCAGCCGCTGCTCGCGCTCCCACGCCTTGGCGATGTCGACGCTGGTGGACCAGTAGGCCGGGACGTCCGGCTCGTCGCCGCCGATGACTCCGGTGGTTTCGTCGTTCGGCGCGGCGAACGTGTGCGCGTAGATCGTCGCCGTGCTCATCTGCAGCCACACCCGCGGCGGGCGGGCCGCGCGGGCGATCGCGCCGCCGACCACCCTCGCCGAGTCGACGCGGGAGTTCAGCATCTCGCGCAGGTTCGCCTCGGTGTACCGGCAGTTCACCGACCGGCCGGCCAGGTTGAGCACGACGTCGCTGCCGTCGACCTCCGCCGTCCACGGGCCCGGGCCGCGGCCGTCCCACCGGACGTGGCGCGTTCCCGGCTCCGGCCGGGCCTCCCGCCGGGTCAGCACCACGACCTCGTTCCCCTGCTCGGCCAGCGCCCGGCCGAGCACCCGTCCCAGGTGCCCGGTGCCGCCCGGAATCACGATCTTCATGGCCACCCCCTTCACCGCTTCCACGGTACCGCAAGAGTTGAACACGTTCAAATACTACCGGCAGTCATCATCCGAAAGCGGCGCCGGACCGCCCTCGCGAGAGGCGTTCAAGATCGGCGACAACCTCCGCGGAAGATCACGGGAGGGTTTCCGCCATTCGGCCGATCGGGTCAGAAAAACCGCAGGTCACAGTCACGCACCGGAACTTCTTCCCGGTGAAACGACGCCGCCGCGGCTCGATCCCGCGCGCGTAACAGGTCCGGGCGGAAGGGGCAAGGGACCTCCGGCCTTCGCAGTCGGGCCGGTCGCCCGGGGAGAAGATCGCCCCGGAGTTCGCACACTCTTCGTGACGGTCCGCCCGGACCACGCCGGGCCGGCCCCGGCTTCCCGATCCAGTCCCAGGGAGAAACACATGCGCAAGCTCAGCAAGCGGTCCGCGGTCGTCCTCGGCGCCGCCGGGGTGGTCGTCGTCGCCGGGGTCGCCTACGCCGCTTGGTCCAGCTCCGGCGCCGGCACCGGCTCGGTCTCCTCGACCACGGCGGTCAACTCGGCGATCACCCCCGCCGGCTCGGGCAGCGCCCTCTACCCGGGCGGGGGCACCGACTTCACCGTCACCATCAGCAACCCCAACGACTACCCCGTCGTCGTCACCGCGATCAGCGCCGGCTCCTCGGACGCGGTCAACGGCTGTGCCGCCGGTACCGTCACCAGCGCGGTCCCCGGGACCACCCCGGGCACCATCGCGGCCAAGGGCAGCGGCACCTACACCCTGCACGCGACGATGAGCGGCAGCGCCACCGACGCCTGCAAGGGCCAGACCTTCGTGCTGCCGCTGACCGCCACGCTCGCGTCCAACGCCTGACCCGCACCGGACGGCGCCCCGATGTCCAGGTGGCGGATCTCGGTTCCGGCCGGCACGCTCGCGGCCGTCGTGGTCACGTGGTTCGCGCTCGGCCCCGCGCCGGTGGCGAGCACCGCGAACGGCAACGGCATCAAGCAGTTCGGCATCGCCGACGTGCCCGGCCGGGCCACCGCGTTGTTCCCCGGCGCGACCGGAACGCGGTGGATCCGGCTGGCCAACGGCGAAAACTTCCCCATTCTCGTCCAGGCCGTGACGGCCGCGGTCGGCAAACCGGTCGACCGCGGTGGCCGCCCGGTGCCCACCTGCCCGGCGTCTTCGGTCCGGGTCGACGCGCTCCCCCGGCCGGTGACCGTCCCCGGCAACGGCACCGCCGACATCGCCCTCACCAGCCACATGCTGCCCGGCGCACCCGATGCGTGCCGGTCGGTCACCTTTCCCCTGACGTACACAGGAACGGCGGTCAAGCCATGAAGAACCCGACCTTGCGCCGCGTGCTCGTGGTCACCACGGTGGTCGGCGCGACGCTGGGCGGCGGGATCGCCGTCGCGGCGTGGACGAGCTCCGGTTCCGGAGCCGCGAACGCGAAGGCCGGAATGGCGGCCGCGCCGACGACGACGGCGGTACCCGGTTCGGCCTTCACCACCGGCCTGCTCTACCCGGGCGGGCCGGCGGGCGACGCCAAGATCGTGGTGAACAACCCGAACCCGTACCCGGTCAAGGTCAGCACGATCGTGGCGAACGGGACGCCGGCCGGCTCCGGCGGGACGGGCACCTGCACGACGACCGGCGTGAGCTGGACCGCGCAGTCGCCGAACGCCCCGGTGGCCGCGGGTGGCAGCACGACCCTCACGCTGACGGGCGCGGTCGCGATGAGCACGGCCTCCGACGACGGTTGCCAGGGCGCGCTGTTCGCCATCCCGGTGACGGTCACGGTGGTGAGCGGATGAGCACGCGCCGGGTGGTCTTCGCCGCCGCGATGGTGGCGGCCGCGTGGACCACCGTGATCAGCGGCCTGGCCGCGGAAGCGGCCTGGCAGAAGCCCGGATCCGGCGCCGGCTACGCGGTGGCGGCCAGACTGCAGACGCCCGGCCAGCCGGTTCTCGACGACGCGAAGTGCAACAACGGCGGTTCCGGCCCGACGGCCACGGTGCACTGGAGCTACCCGGCGCCCCTTCCACCCGGATTCGAGCTGTTCACCGCGACCGCGAAGAACGGTCCCGTGACGAGCGCCGGAACCACCACGACCGCCTCGGCCACCGTCGCCCTGTCCAGCAACAAGACCACGTACGTGAGCGTGCGCGCGACCGCCGGTGCCTGGCGGGGCCCCCGATCTCCGGAGGTGGCCGCCTGCTGATCCCGGAACACCACTGAAAGCCCTGCAACGCAAAGGAAGTCCCATGCTGGAAAGCTGCGTGCCGCCCGCGCGAACGCGCGCGGAAAGCGGGTGCACGCAGCTGATGAACTCCAGCAGTGCCGCGTGCGCGCTCGTCACGGCGGTGAACAACTCCGGCAACCGGTTCTACGTGCAGGGGACGACGTACGCGCCGAAAGCGGTCCTGGACGTCACGCTGAACAACGCGACCGAGCCGATCTTCCGCTTCGGCGTCGTCGCGCGGTCGTTGTGGGTGAAGGAAACCGGGAGCGTGACGTTCACCGGGGCGGTGATCGAGGTGCCCGACGACGCCCCCGGGTTCGTCTTCGGCGTCTACCTGTCCGCGTACGTGTGCCCGGGTGCGGGGACGTGTGCGCCTTCGGGGACGCCGGTCGCGCGGGCGCGGGTGGCCTATGTGGACGGTGATCCGGCGAACCCGGTGCCGGGAGCGCGTCAGGTGTCGGTGCTGAGCTGGTCGGGGAACCGGTGACCGGTCAGGCCAGGCCGGTCAGGCGCTGGTAGGCGTCGCCGAGCGGGCCGGCCGCGAAGACCGCCACCAGGGCCGCGGCGATCATGAACGGCCCGAACGGCAGGGCGGTCTTGCGGCCGCCCTTGCCGGACGCGAGCACCACGACGCCGGCGACCGCGCCGAGCAGGAACCCGCCGAACGCCCCGATCAGCAGCGCCGGCCAGGACAGGGAGGCGAGGATCCCGCCGAGGAGGCCGGCGAGCTTGACGTCGCCGAAGCCCATGCCCGCCGGGTACGCCAGCGCGAGGAGGAGGTAGAAGGCGAACAAGGCGGCGCCGCCGATCCCGGCCCGGGCGAGGGACCACCAGTCGTCGCGCCACCAGGCCGACGCCGTCAGCAGGACGGCGAGGACCGGGTACGACGGCAGCACGATCGCGTTCGGCAGGCGGCGGCAGTCGAGGTCGATCAGGGCCAGTGCGACGCCGATCGCGCCGAAGTAGAGGAAGGCGGGCAGGTCCGGCGGGTCGAGCCGCAGGGCCAGCAGCGCGAACAGGACCGCGGTGCCGAGTTCGACCAGCGGGTACCGGACGCTGATCCCGGTGCCGCAGCCCGCGCACCGGCCGCGCAGGACGAGCCAGCCGAAGACGGGGACGTTGTGCCGGGCCTTGATGGTCTGCCCGCAGCCGGGGCAGCGCGACGGCGGCCGGACCACGGACTCGCCCCGCGGCACCCGGTGGATCACGACGTTGAGGAACGACCCGACGAGCAGGCCGAGCACCGCCGCCGCCACGACCACCACCATCGGCCTCCTTCGCACCCGGGCGACCACGGCAGATCTTGCCCGACCCACGTCCGGCCCGCGACCGGACAAGGCGCACCCACACAGTCGGCCCGCGTACCCAGACGGTCGGTTCGCGGACCGAGCCGGGTCCGGCCGTGTCGACCCCCCAGATACGCAAGCCGACCCTCCAGGTACGCAAGCCGACCCTTCGGGAACGCGAGTTGGTGGGAAATGGGGTTGCGGGCGGCGGGCCGGCCTAGAGTCTGGGGATGACCGCCGGTGGGTTGCCGATCGTTGCCGGGGTGGACGGGTCGGGCGAGTCGCTCGACGCCGTCCGCTGGGCCGCGCGGGCCGCCCGCCTGCGGGAGGCGCCGCTGGAGATCGTGCACGCCCTCGACGTCCCGGCCCTGCTCGCCGGCGGGGTCGTGCCGCCGCCCGAAGAGATGGTCGACGCCCTGCGGGCCCGGGGCCGGCGCACGCTCCGGACCGCGCGGGAGCTCGCCGCCGCGCAGGGTGTTCCGGACGCGGCCACCCGGCTCGATCCCGACCGCGCCGCCCAGGCCCTGATCGAGGCCTCGCGGTCCGCCGCGCTGCTCGTCGTCGGGTCGGCCGGGCACGGGAGGTTCACCAGCCTGCTGGCCGGGTCGGTCGCCGCCGCCGTCGGCACGCACGCGCGCTGCGACACCGTCGTCGTGCGCGGCGACAGCTGGGACGAACCCGGCGCGGCCACGCGGCCGGTCGTCACCGGCATCGACGGCAGCGAAGCCGGCGCCCGCGTCCTGGCGACCGCCCTCACCGAGGCCCGCGCCCGCCACGCGCCGCTGGTCGTGCTGCACGCGTGGGCCGACAGCCCGCCACCGCACCGGGACCCGCGGTGCGTCACCGAGGCCGGCCGCCGGCTGCTCGGCGAGCGGGTGCTGGCCCACGACACCGGTGACGTCGAGGTCGAGCAGGTCGTCGTCCACGCGCACCCGCGGAAGGAACTCCTCGAGCGCAGCGGCTCGGCCCAGCTGGTCGTCCTCGGCGACCGCGGCCGCGGCGGGTTCCCCGGCCTGCTGCTCGGGTCGACCGGGCAGGCCCTGCTGCACCACGCCGCCTGCCCCGTCCACCTGGTCCGCACCACCGCGTGACGGGGAAGCGGAACGGAAGCGGTACCCGGCAGGATGACGGTGAATGCGACTGGGAGGAAGCATATGAAGACTGCAGTGAAGGCCGGGCTGGTGGCGCTGGGGGCGCTGCTGGCCGGCACGACGGCGCTGGTGGCCCCGGCCCAGGCGACGACGATCATCCAGCGGACGGCCAGCTGCCACGACGGCGATTTCAGCGGCACGTTCACCCTCCGGTACGAGAACGCCGGCTTCGATTTCCGCCTGCTCGGCGGGTACAGCGCGTCGGGACCGTACATCGGTGACGTCGCGGGCGAGGTCTCATTGCGGATTTCGTACCGCACCGGAACGATGACGCGCACGGTGTACTCGCAGTCGTTGCCGACGACCGGGAACACCAGCTTCTCGATGCCGACCACCACGACCGTGCCGGTCACCGGGATGGGCACCGCGGCGGCGACGTTCGACAACGGCGCGGCGTCCTGCACCGCGACGGTGCCGATCAGCTAGGCGTCGAGGGCCGCGCAGGAGCGCGCGGGCCGACCCGGCCAGCACCTCGGCCGCCTGCGGGCGGTCGAGGCCGCCGATGTCGGTGAGCCACACCAGGGCCTCGATGCCGGTCGCCGACTGCGCGCGCAGCTGAGGTTGTCAGCGCAGGGTGAACCCGATGAACGCCGCCATCACCAGCTCGAGGCGGGCGGCCGGGTCGGCAGGTGCGTCCGGCGGCAGCAGGCCCGCGTCGTCGGAGATCTCCGGACAGGCCGCCAGGCAGCAGCGCGCGCTGGTTCGGGAAGTAGCGGTAGGCCGTGGTACGGGAGATCCCGGCCGCTTCGGCGGACGCGAGGTCGGCGTGGACCTGCCCGCCGGCGCGGTGCCCTGGGTCGCGGCCCAGGAGCACGCGGGCGAGAACGTCGGCGCGACGCCGACGCACGCGATGTTCGTCGAACTGAAGGAATCCCGCCCCGGCGGGGCGGTCGCGGGCGCCGCCCTGGGTCCCGGCACGCCGTGACCCAGGGCGGTTCGTCACCGCCGTGTCAGCAGCTCGAGTGCTGGATGGTCTTGAAGATGTTCACCGCGCTGAAGAGCGAAGCGTCGTAGGTGAAGTGCTTCGTCCAGAAGTAGCGCGGCGGCGGGTTGCCGTCGTCCATCCGCGGGCTGTCGAACGTGCCCGCGGAGAACAGCTTCGTCCCGGCCGTGGTCTTGAAGTCGAAGCTCGAGTGCCAGACGTCGCCGGAGTGCGTCTGGAACGTCAGCGTCGTCGCGCTCCAATCCCCCGTGCCGTCCGACCGGATCACCATGGTGCCGTTGTCCTGCTCGCAGTCGCCGACGTGCAGCTGGCCCCATGTCGCACTTTTCACCTCGAGGACCGCCGCGCTGTGCGCCGGTGCGGCGGTCGCCGCCGGCGCGCCCGTCAGCACCGCCGCCCCCGTCGCCGCGAGGGCGAAAACCGGTGCCAGACCGCGAATCATGCGTTTCATGGACTTCCTCCCGAAGAACCGGTGGCCGCGGACCCCTCCGGTCCGCTCCGGTCGAGCCTCGCAGCGCCCGTCGACAGTCCGTCGACAACTCGTCGACGGAGATTCAGACGGGCGTCGGACGTATCCGGAGCGGCCCGGCCCGCTCCTGTACGCGGAGCGCGCGGGATACCCGCGTCGCGGAGGGGCGGGCATGGGCGGGGTGGACCTCGGGGTGCTGGGACCGTTCGAAGTGCGGCTGGACGGCGAGCCGCGGGACGTCGGGGGCCCGCGCCTGCGGACCCTGCTGGCGGTGCTGGCGGCGGAGGCGGGCCGGGTGGTCAGCGTCGCCGCGCTGGGCCGCGCGCTGTGGGGCGAGGAGGCGCCCGCGCACGCGGACCGCACGGTGCGGACGTACCTCTCGCGGCTGCGGGGCACGCTCGGCTCGGAGGCGATCCTCACCCGGCCGCCGGGCTACGTGCTGCACCTCGCGCCGCAGGCCCTCGACGCCGCGCGGTTCGAACAGCTCACCGCCGAGGGACGCCGGGAGCTGGCCGCCGGGCAACCCGCGGCCGCCCGGAAGCGCCTGGCCGCCGCGCTGGACTTGTGGCGCGGGCACACCGCGTACGAGGAATTCGGCGAGGTGGAAACCCTGGCGGCGGAAGGGATGCGGCTCGACCGGCTGCGGCACAACGCCGTGCAGGACCGGATCGAGGCCGACCTCGCGACCGGCGAGGACACCGGGCTGATCGCCGAGCTGGAGGCGCTGACCGCCGCGTTCCCCGGCCACGAACGGCTGTGGGCCCAGCTGATGACGGCGCTCTACCGGGCCGGGCGGCAGAGCGACGCGCTGGAAGCGTTCCGCCGGGCCCGGCACGGCCTGATCACCGCGTCCGGCGTCGAGCCGTCACCGGTGCTGGCGCAGGTGCACCGCCGGGTGCTCGCCCACCACCCGGCGCTGCTCGCCACCCGGGCGACCGCGGTGGCGACCGGCTCCGACGACGACGCCCTCACCGCGGGCGAGCACGCGCTGCTCGAGGACGGCGACCTGCGGACCAGCCGGGAACACTTCGAAACCGCCTACGTCCGGGCCGAGCGGGCCGGCGACGCCACCTCGCTCGCCCGCGCGGCCCTCGGCCTGGGCGGGGTGTGGGTGCACGAGCACCGGACGGCCGCCGCGGCGGCATCGCTGCTGACCCGGCTGCGGCACGCGCTGGACGAGGTCGACCCCGGCTCGACGCTGGGCCACCGGCTGCAGGCCCGGCTCGCCGCGGAGCTGGACTACGAGGCGGGCACGCACGACCGGGTGCTCGCGGCGGCCGAGCGGACGCGGGCGGCGGGCGATCCCGTCGCGCACGCCGAGGCGCTGAGCCTGGCCCACCACTGCCTGCTCGGCCCGGACCACGCGCGGCTGCGGCACAGCCTCGCGACCGAGCTGGTCGGGGTGAGCGGCCGCTCGGGACGGCGCACCGACCTGGTGATGGGGGTGCTGTGGGACACCGTCGACCTGTTCCTGGCCGGCGACCCGCACGCCGAGCGCCGGCTCGGCGAGCTCGACGACCTGCTGGCCGAGCGCAAGCACCTGGCGGCGGGGTTCGTGGCCGACGCGCTCAAGGTCATGCTGGCCATCCGCGCCGGCCGCTTCCGCGAGGCCGAAGCGGGGGCGCAGGCCTGCGCCGAGGTCGGCCGGGCGGCGGGCGACTTCGACGCGCTCGGCTGGTACGGCGCGCAGCTGGTGGCGATCCGGTGGTTCCAGCGACGGCTCGGGGAGCTCGTGCCGGTGCTGGACGGGCTGATGCACTCACCGACGCTCAGCCCGATCGACAATTCGTACTACGCGGCGCTCGCCGTGGCGGCGGCCTCGGCGGGCGACCGCCGCACGGCCGCGGGCGCGCTGGCGCGCCTCTGCGGCGAAGACCTGGGGGCGCTGCCGCGGTCGAGCACCTGGCTGACTTCGCTGTGCGGCGCCGCGGAAACGGCCTACCTGCTGGACGACGGTGCGACGGCGGCGCGGATCCACGAGCTGCTGGCACCGTTCGCGCAGCTGCCCGCCATGGCGAGCCTGGGCATCGCGTGTTTCGGCTCGGTCCACCACCCGCTGGGGACGACGGCCCTGACCGCCGGTGATCCGGACCGGGCCGTGTCGCACCTGCGGGCCGCCGTCCGGCACAACCTGGCCTTGGCGCACTGGCCCGCGGTGGTGTTTTCCCGGCGCCGCCACGCCGACGCCCTGCTCCGCCGCGGCGGACCCGGCGATGCGGCGGCCGCGGACCGCGAACTGGCCGCGGCCGACGACGAAGCCCGGACGTTCGCTACTGGGCGATGAGCTGCTCCCGCCGCCCTTCCAGCCGGAACAGCGGAGCGACCGCGGCGAGCTCCAGCGCGCGCCGCACCACGCCGGAGGGCTTCAGCACCAGGTCGATCCCCGCTTCCGCACAGCGGGACCGCAGGCGGCCCAGCGAAGCCACCCCGGTGACGCCGCAGAACCCCACGCCCAGCAGGTCGACCACCAGCCGCCGGGGCGCCGCCGCGACGGCGCGGTCGAGTTCCCCGTCCAGGCGCGGGCGCGTCGCCATGTCGATTTCGCCCGTGACCGTGACCCGCAGCGTTCCCGGGCCGGTTTCCGCGGTCGTTGCCGTCAGCAGCATCGCGGACAGGTCAAGGGCGCTCATCGAGGTGCTCCTTCCACGGAAATCAGCGGTGAATGATCACCTGCTACCCCATCGCCGCGGACCCCAAACCGCCCGAAGTGTGTGAAGCTCGGAACCGACCTTGAGGAGCGACGATGCCCGGACTTCTGCTGCGCGACGGCCGTCCCTGGAACACCGGCGGCCCGGCCGACCTGCTCGTCTCGGGCGGGGTCATCGCCGAGGTCGGTCCCGGCATCGCTCCAGGGGACGCCGAGGTGGTCGAACTCGGCGGCCGGCTCGTCCTGCCCGGCCTCGTCGAAGCCCACTGCCACCTGGACAAGACGCTCTACGGCGGACCGTGGCGGCCGCACTCGGCCGGGCCCGCGCTCGCCGACCGGATCGCCGACGAACGCCTCCGCCGCGCCGAACTCGGACTGCCCGACCCGGCCCGCGTCAGCGCGCTGCTGGAAACCATGGCCGCCGCCGGCACCACGCACGTCCGCACGCACACCGACGTCCACTCCGGCACCGGCCTCACCGGGGTGGAGGTGGTCCGCGACACCGCCGCCCGGCTGGCCGGGCGGATCACCGTCGAGCAGGTCGCCTTCCCGCAGAGCGGCATCCTCACCAACCCGGGCACGGCCGCGCTGCTCGAAGAGGCGATCAAGCTCGGGTTGGACGCGGTGGGCGGCATCGACCCGGCCGGGCTCGACCGGGACCCGGTCCGCCACCTCGACGTCGTCTTCGGCCTCGCGGAACGCCACGGCGTGCGGATCGACCTGCACCTGCACGATCCCGGCTCGCTCGGGGTGTTCGAGCTGGAGTTGATCATCGAGCGGACCCGGGCCGCCGGCCTCGCCGGGCGGGTGACGGTCAGCCACGCCTACGCGCTCGGCGAGGCCGACGCCGCAACGCAGGACCGGCTGGCCGCGGGGCTCGCGGAGGCGGGCATCACGATCACCACGGCCGCCGTCTTCGACTTCCCGGTCCCGCCGGTGAAGAAGCTGCGCGCCGCCGGGGTGAACGTGGCGTGCGGGCACGACGACATCCGCGACCTGTGGAGCCCGTACGGCAGCGGCGACCTCCTGGACCGGGCGATGCACCTGGCCTACCGCAGCACGTTCCGCCGCGACGAGGACATCGAACTCGCCCTGGAAGCGGTCACCTACGGCGGCGCGAGCGCCCTCGGCCTCGCCGGTTACGGGCTCACCGAGGGCGCGCCCGCGGACCTCGTGGTCCTCGACGCGGAGACGCCCGCCCACGCCGTGGTGACGCGGCCCCCGCGCGACCTGGTCGTCAAGGCGGGCCACATCGTCCACCGGTCCGGGGCCCTTTCCGTGCCGGCAGGCCGGTGAGTGCGCCTCGCTCAGGCGGACTCGCCGACACAGAGCTGAAGCGGCACGTCCCCGGCGAACGGCCGGCCGCAGTGGACAGGGACGACCGGGGCGCGCTCACGGCCGCCAGGACGGTGAGTACACCGGCCGGACCGGCACCCCGCCGCGCGCCGTGCCCAAGTCCGACAAGACCACCTTCTCCAGGCCGTTGCCCGGGCCGCCGTCGCTGGTCACCGCGAGGGCCAGGGTGTTGCGGCCGTGCGGGTCGAGGATCCCGTTCGGCAGCACGAACGTGTGCTGCGGCCCGACGTCCCCGATGTACTGGCCGACGTTCCAGCCGTTGAGGAACACCAGCACCCGGTACCGGCCACCCGACCGCGGCTCGGCCGGGTCGCCGATCGTCAGGCCGACCGACGTGTCCTGGTCACGGGGCACCCGCAGGGAGAAGGTCGTGCGGTACCACGTCGTCCCCGGGTCGGCCGTCGGAGCGGGCACTTCCGCCGGTGCCCAGGCGCGGTCCGGGAAGCCCGGCAGGTGCCGGCCTGCGCGTTCGCCCGCGAGACCGCCGTTGTTGAGCGGGCCGCGCACCGGATCCGCCGTGCCGCCCTGCAGCTTCCACGCGACCCCGGTCAGGGACGCCGAGATGAGCCCCCGGCCTTCCTTGTGGGCGTCGTTGACGCCGCCGTCCTCGTTGTGGCCGTTGTTGCGGACCATCACCGACAGCACGTGCGGCCCGTCGCCGCGCAGGCCTTCGGGCACGGTGAACTCCGCCGTACCCGTCGTCGGCGGGGCCGCCAGCGCGGAGGGGAGCACGTGCTGGCCGAGGTACTGCCCGTCCAGCCACGCCTGCAGCATCCCGGCGCCCCCGCCGCCGTAGCGCAGGCTGACCCGCTCCCCCGGCGTCCCGGTGAACCGGCCGCGGTACCAGACGTCGCCGACGCCGAAGCCGTAGTCGTCCGCGGTCAGCACCGGCTGTCCGGCGGGCGGCGGGGTGGTGCTGTTCGTCGTGGTCCGGTCCGCGGCCACCCACGCCGAATCGTCGTACTGCGGCGACGATTCCGGGGAGCCGGGCGCCGAGCGCCAGCCGGTGAGCTCGGGCAGGCGCGGGTCGGCGGGTCCGGGCAGCGGCCGCAGCGCCAGCAGGCTGCCGGACGCGGTGGCCCGGGCCGGGACCGGGGCGCCGTTCCACCACAGCAGCGGGCCGCGGGCACCCCACACCTCGAGGTCCCTCGGCGCCTTCGTGTCGCCGGTCAGCACGAACCCGGCCTGGGCGGTCCGCACCAGGTCCGGCCCGCGCACGAGCAGGCCGCCCACCGCCCAGAACGTGTCCGCCGTGCTGTCGTCGGCGAGCAGCAGCGTCACGGCCGGGCGGCCGCCGCCGCTGATCCGGACCCGCGCGAGCCCGTCGTGGCGGTAGTTCAGGCGCAGGTCGTGGCCGGACCACGTGGTCGTGACGTTCCCGGCGAGGACGTCCACGCGCGGCTGCGTCGCGTACCTGAGCACCGTCTCGCCGTCCTCGCCCGGCCGGCCGTGCAGCAGCACGGTGCCCGCGGCCTGGGCCATCAGTTCCGACGTCGAGTACACCAGGTGCTGGCCGGCGACGTCGAAGTTCGCCACCAGGTACTTGGCGTCCTGCCCGTTCAGCCGGAGCGGAACGGTGTAGTCACCGTCCGGTGTGGACAGCGGGAAGGTGAAGGAGTCGTCCGTCGTCGCGTTCGACGGCGAGTGCACCGGCAGGTAGAAGTGCACGCCGGTGTCCGGGTTGACGTTGTGGTAGACCTTCACCGCGGCCGACGACGGCGTCACCGGCGCCGCCCGGTCCATCTTGGCCAGATCCGGGACGGTGGCCAGGAAGGACCCGATCTCCTTCATCGTCAGTGCTTTCGGCCGCAGCTGACGGCCTTCGTCGATCGCCGAGCCGTAGTCGTAGGAGCTGTAGACCACCGGCGCCGGCAGGCCGCCCCACGACGTCCCGCCGAAGGTCATGTAGAAGTTCTGGATGGTCAGGCCGTTCGCCAGGTTCGTGCCGTAGAAGACGCGCTCGTAGCCCGGCCCCTGCCGGACCGCGGTGCACGGGTAGGTGCCGTTGCTGCCCCAGTAGTCGAACCAGCCGCCGCCGAACTCGGCGACGAACCCGGGCGTGTTCGGCGACGCGCTCGCGCCGCCCTTGGCGCCGCCCGGCCCGTAGGTCCCCCAGTCCGGGGCGGCGTTCGGGGTGCCCGGCGTCGCGTCGGTCCGGCAGGTGCCGCCGGGGTAGCCGTCGAAGGCGTACAGGTCGACCTTGCCTTCGACGGTCCCGGGCACGCCGGAGCCCGGCGGCACCCAGATGCCGTTGCGGCCCTTGTCGTTGTGGAAGACCGGGACGCTGATCCCGTCGGCCCGTACCTTGTCGTAGAGGTGCGCGATGTAGTTGCGCTGCGCGGTGCCGGTGGCGGCCAGCTCGTTCTCGATCTGGTAGAGGATCACCGGGCCGCGGCCGTCGGTGTACTGGTGCCGGGCGATGATCCGGTCGATCTGCGAGAGCCATTCGTCCGACGCGGCGAGGTAGTCGGGGGCGTCGCTGCGGGCCCGGCCGGCCTGGGTGCTCAGCCAGGCCGGGAAGCCGCCGCCGGTGACCTCGGCGTTGATGTACGGACCGGGCCGGGCGATGACGTACAGCCCGGCTTCGGCCGCGAGGTCGAGCACGCGGTCCATGTCGCGCACGCCGGTGAAGTCGTACACCCCGGGCGCGGGCGAGTGGTAGTTCCAGTCGAAGTAGATCGAGACCGCCGTGTAGCCGGTGGCCTTCATCTTCTGCAGCACGTCCCGCCACAGGTCCGGGCTCGGCAGCCGGAACGGGTGGAATTCGCCGGACCAGACGACCTGCCGCCGGCCGTCCAGCAGGAGCGAGTACTTGTCGAACGTGACCTGGTGCTTCGGCCTCGCCGCCGGGGCGGCCGACGCCGGTGCCGCACCAAGCCCGATGGCGACCAGCAGTGCGAGGAGGAACGAGAGGAACCGGCGCATGGACGACACTTTCCGATCGGCGAGGTATAGGTCGTTATACGGAAGTCAGTACACGTACGGCCAGCCGGCGCTGTCGTAGCCGATGAGGTTGATGCCGAGCTTGCCCGTGAGCGGCGTCGCGTCCGAGTAGTAGTAGTGGTAGACCAGTACGTCCGCGTCGGAGTCGTGGACGACGGCCACGTGGCCGGGGCCGTGGACGGCACCGTGGCTCGCCAGGATCTGCGTGCCGCCGCCGGCGGTCATCCGGACCCCGTTGCGGTCGGTGTACGGGCCGGTGATCGACGTCGAGCGGCCGACCATCACGCGGTAGGTGCTCTTCGTGCCCTGGCAGCACAGATCCCAGGAGACGAACAGGTAGTAGTAGCTGCCGTGCTGGATGATGAAGGGCGCTTCCTCGGCCGAGGTGCTGCCGGTGCGCTGGGCGATGCCGCGCAGCGCGGTGTCGGACGTGCTGCGCTTGCCGGTGGCCGGGTCGAGCCGGATCATCTTGATCCCGGTCCACCACGAACCGAAGCTCAGCCACCAGCGGCCGGAGGAGTCGACGAACAGGTTGGGGTCGATCGCGTTGTAGTCGTTGCTCGTGCTCGTCTGGATGACGATGCCCTGGTTCGTCCAGGTGCCCGGCAGGCCGGTCGTGCTGGTGGCGAGGAAGATCGCCGAGTTGCGGGAGCCCAGCGACGATGCGGCGTAGTACAGGTAGTACTTGCCGTTGTGGAACGAGATGTCCGGCGCCCACAGGTACTCCGGCTTGGCGGGGTCGGTGAAGGGCGCGGTCCACGGGGCGCCGTTCGACCAGACGGAGCCGATCTTCGTGAAGTGGATCCGGTCGGTCGAGCGGCGGATCTGCAGGTACTGGTCGGTCGAGTAGAGCAGGTAGCTGCCGTCCGCCGCGCGGATCATCGCCGGGTCGTGCACCGCCTCGATGTCCCCGGTGACGTAACCGGGGTCGGGGTAGGTCGCGGCCTGCGCGGCGGGGGCGCTCAGCAGGGCGGCGGCGACGGCGACGATGGCCGGGAGGCGGCGCAGGCTCATGGGGTGTCCTCGGGGTCGGCGCTGATCCAGGATGTTGTTAACGCTAACAACGTCTGCCGGGCACATGGTCGGCGGTCTCGGGCCGGTGCGTCAAGGGCCGGACGGAGGTTTCCCACACCAACCCCGGCGACGGTCAGTGCACGGGGTTCCACCCGTCACTGCCCGCGAGGTACTCCTGCGCGGTGTAGTTCCCGGCCTGCGCGGCGGGCAGCTGCGGCCGGTCGGTTCCGGTTCCCGCGCCCGGTCCGGTGTTGCGGTACTCGGAGAACCGCGCGTCCTTCCACGAGAACCCGGACATGTCCGTCCACGGCGCCGGCTTGATCGCCGCCGGGAGCGACGTCTCGCGGATCAGGACCTGGGCGATGGCGTCGACGTCCCCGCCCGGGTGCCACGGCCGGCCGAGGTAGAAGCTCGCGTTCGCGGCCGAGCTGAGCACGCGGCTGCCGACGATCAGGAAGCCGTACGGGTTCGACCGGCGGGTGCTGGCCGCGGTCAGGAACCCGTTGTTGCTGCTGGAACCGCGGTCGAGCGCGGTGATCGTGGCCCGGTCGAACACCGCGGTCGCGCGGCCGAAGATGAAGTCGACGTCCCCGCTGATCGAGCAGTTGCGGTAGTACTGGCGGCCGATCGTGCCGACGGCCGCGGTGTCGGCGTACAGCGTGTCCTGGTGGCCGAGGAAGGTGACGTTGTCGAAGACCATCTTGTCGCCGGTGGTCTTCACCGCGACCGCCTGCGTGTCCTTGATCTCCGGGTGGGCGCCCCGGTCGAAGGAGTTGCGGAAGGTCAGCGCGGTGGCGGTGAAGCCGTTCGCGGCGATTGTGGCCGTCGCGCTGCCGGACGTGCCGTACGTCGAGCCGTCGGGTTTCTTCGTCCCGCTGGCGTTGTCGTAGTCGATGACGACGTCGGCGGCCTTCCCGGTGGTCCCGCGCAGGGTGATCCCGGTCTTGCCGGACGGCACCGAGACGACTTCGCGGTAGGTCCCGGGTTTGACCGAGATCGTGCCGCCGGCCGAAACCGCGTTGATCCCGGCCTGCACGGTGGTGTAGTTCCCGGATCCGTCCTTGGCCACGACGACGTTGGCCGCCGCGGCCCCGGCGGGCGGAGCGGCCAGCGAGGCCCCGGCGAGCACCGACGCGACGATCAGGGTCTTGAACATGACGCCTCCACGGTGGAACGCGCCGGGGGCACCGGACGGCGGCCGGTACCCCCGGCGCGGGTCGGTTACTGGTAGGTGATGTCGGCCGCGGTGTAGAGGCAGTTCGTCGAGTCCGGGCCGCTGCCGATCTTCGTCGGCTCGCCGCTGGTCACGCCCTTGTACTTCTGGCACGGCTCGATCTTGCGGCTGGAGTCGCCGACGATGGTGATCCGCGTCAGCTTCGCGGTGTCGCCGTAGTTGGTGTTGATGCCGACCAGTGCCTTGCCGGGCACGGTCGCGGTGACGTTGTCCACGACGACGTTGCGCTTGTACTGCGTCTTGCAGTTGCCGCAGGAGCGGTACAGCTTGCCGAAGTCGTTGACCTGGAAGTTGCGGATGTACATGGTGCCGGGGCCGTTGTGCTGGAACACCTTGTCCGACGCCTTGCGCGCGCCGCCGCCGTCGATGGTCATCGTCTGGGAGGCGGAGGTGCCCTTGAAGGTCGCGGCGTCCTCGCCGACGTCCTCCCACCAGACGTTGAGCAGCGTGCAGGTGCCGAGGCAGTGCACGCCGTCGGCGGCGGGGCTGCCCAGGACGACGTTCTTCAGGGTGGTGCCGTTCGAGAGCTCGAAGATCGGGCCCTGGTCCTCGCTCTGGCCGCCGGTGCCGAGGTCGCCGGTGCCGTAGAACCGCTTGAGCCCGCCGTCGTAGGCGCCGCTGGTGACCTTGATCGTCTTGGCCACCGGCACGCTGCTGCTCGGAGTGGGCCAGGCGGCGGCCGACGCTGTCGCGCCGGTGCCGACCGCCGCCGAAACCACGAGCGCGGCCACCGCCGCCACCCGGACGATCCGGGACATTGCTGGGGGAATCATTTCGTCACTCCCTGGTCTCGAGCTTCAATCGGCGCTGACGGAAAACGTCCGACCGGGTTGTGAAAGCGCTTTCTCGACCCTGAGTTTCGGGTTGCGGGCAGGTCGTGTCAATGTCGTTCGCCGCAGCGGCACGCATGTCGCCCGGATGGTCGCCGCCGGCGTGCGTTTTCAGAAAACGCCGAAACTGTCGAAGGCT
Source organism: Amycolatopsis bullii (assembly GCF_014654205.1). Classification (GTDB taxonomy): domain Bacteria; phylum Actinomycetota; class Actinomycetes; order Mycobacteriales; family Pseudonocardiaceae; genus Amycolatopsis; species Amycolatopsis plumensis. The sequence goes on along the minus strand of NZ_BNAW01000007.1, from coordinate 131,461 downwards.
TCAGCGACCGGGCCCGGCCGCGGCGAGCACCAGCGCCGGAACCGCCCACGCGGGGTCGAGGCGTTCGACGAGGGTGGGCTTCCAGCCGACGTCCGCACCCAGATCCGGGTCGTTCGCCGCGTTGTATTCGGCCAGCAGGTCGACCGCGCGCGGCCACTGGCCGCCCTGGGCCACCAGCGTCCCGGTCGCGTGCAGCACGGTCCCCTTCCAGTAGTGCACCAGCTGCCCCAGCGGCAGCGTGGCCGGAACGCGGAAGAAGTTGTTCTCCGCGTAGATCCGGGACTCGACGCCGACGCCGAGCGAGTACGTGTAGGCCGCCGGGTCCTCGATCGAGTAGAGGTTGTCGTAGACGTGCACCTGGCCGTACCGCACCCGCGGCGCGCGCTGCCCGATCTCGGAGAACAGGTTGTGGTGCAAGGTGACGCGCAGCTTGCCGACGTCGTAAGCGGGCTTGTCGGTGTTGCCGATCAGCATGGTCTTGTCGTGGTCGTGCAGCCGGTTGTAGGACACGGTCACCAGGTCCGAGCCGTTGACGATGTCGAGCAGCCCGTCGTGGACCTCGTACTTGCGGCCGTAGTACGTGGGCTGCTGGTCGTTCCCGCCGTCGCTGAACTCGTCGTGGTCCACCCAGACGTGCGTGGCCCCGACCAGGTCGAGGTTGTCGTACTCGGAGTTCCAGTTGCCGTCGGCGGTGTCCAGGGGGTCCCACTGCGGGAAGCAGTCGTGGGCGTCGGAGAAGTGCAGGTTCCGCAGGATCACGTTGTCCCCGGTGACGCGCAGGGTCAGCCCGTGCAGCGTGGCGTCGCGCCCGAGGCCGACGATCGTCGTGTTCGGGCCGACGTCGAGGACGACCTGCTTCGCCTGGTTGGCCTGCGACCACTCCCGGGCTTCTTCCAGCGGTCCGGACGGCGGCACTCTCCCCCAGGTCGCCGGGTCGTACGCCGCCAGGTACGCCGGGAGGCTGTACGCGGGGTCGGCGAAACTTTCACAGCTCATGGGCCGGTCGGCGGCGTCCACATTGCCTTCGACGGTGCCGCGGACGTAGATGATTTTCGGTGCACCGGGGTGCGCGGCCAGCGCGCCCGCGAGTTCGGAGCGTTTGGTCACCGTGCGGATGTCTCCGCGAGCGGCGGCCGAGCCGCCGGTGGTGCCGGTGGTCGCCGCGGCCCAGCCGTCGTGGGCGCCGAGGACGACCCGGCCGGGGTCGCGGCCGTGAGCCTGGACGGGTGCTGCCGTGAGCGTCAAACCGAGCAGGGCGAAGCACCCCGCGAAAGCCTTCCAGCGCATGTCGGCTCCTCTAGTCGGTGTCCTGCCTGTCGAGCACTCGTGCCGCGTGCCGCGCGAGCCCGGCCGCGTCCGGGGCGCCGTCGATGACGACGACGTGGTGGGTCAGGGTCAGCTCCTCGCCCGGTTCGAGCAGCCAGGGCGAGTGGTAGGTCGCGGCGAAGCTGACCACGGGGAACGGCTCGGCGCGGACGTACCAGGCCGTCGGGTGGGCCGCGTTGCCCGGGCTGTCGGCGAACAGCAGCGTCGAGGTCCGCAGGCTCTCGTCGTGCTGCCCGGTGAAGGCCAGCCACGGCGCCCGGTGGCCCATCGCGTCGGCCGCGGACTTCCCGTCCGACGTCCGGACCGTGCCGCCGACGAACGAGCGCGGCCCGCGCCAGAACAGCCCGCCGTAGCCGGCGGTGTCCCGCCCTTCGGTGACCGGGCTCCCCCACCGCAGCTCGTGGCCGCTGGTGTTGCGCAGCCGGCTGGACCAGGTGAGCGTCCAGTGCCCGCCGCGCAGCGAGACGTCCCCGAAGCGCAGCGTGCGGTGTTCGGTGAGCCAGCGCCGTCCGGACGCGGTGCGCCAGGCCAGCTCGTGCCGCAGTGCGCACTGCCCGCCGGCGTCGTCGATGCTTTCCCAGCGGACGTGGCCGACGGTGCCGTTGTTGTCGAGCGGGGTGTAGCCGCGGCCGCGCACGTAGGTGCGGCCGCCCCAGAAGTTCTCGCCGGACAGGTGGGCCATGGTGAACTGGAGGCCGTTGTGCCAGGTGTGGTCGTGCGGCCGGACCGCGGTCACGATCTCCCCCGCGGTGGTGCGCAGCGGGTGCAGGTACGGCTTCGGCGAGTCCCCGGCCGGTGTCGGCGGCTCGACGACGTACTCGGCCAGCACGACGTCGCCGAGGCGCACGCACACCCGGCCGTCGGCCTCCTCGGTCGCCTCCGGCGTGCCCACGGCGGCCCGGCTCACGCCGGTTCCCCGATCTCCTCCAGCAGCTGCGCGACCGGCACCGGCCGGCCGGTTTCCAGGGACCGGTTCGCGGCCAGCCCGGTGAGCAGGGCCTGCAGGCCGGCGTCGTGGTCGGCCGCGCAGCCGAGCGCGTCCGGTTCGGCGTCGCCGAGCAGCTCCGCGAGCATCCGCTCGTCGCCGCCGCCGTGCCCGTCGCCGAGGAGCCCGTCGAAGACGGCTTCCGGCGGTTCCCAGTGCCGTTGCACGGTCAGCCGGGCGCGCGCCCGCTTCGCCACCGGCTCTGCGCCGGACGCGTACTCGTTCTCCCGGACGTCCAGTTCGAGCCGTCCTTCGTTGCCGGAAAACGCGACTCGGTAGCCCTCGCGCGGCGAATACGCGTGCAGGTGGTAGTTCAGCACCGCCCCGCCGTGGTGGCGCACGAGCACCGACAGGTCGTCTTCGATGGTGACGCCGGGCGCGAACACGTCCTGGTTGCGGACGTAGCCGTCTTCCCGCTCGGCGTCGTGGTAGAGCGCGCGCAGCTTGGGTGAGGCTTCGAGGTCCAGCGCGAACCGGTCGCCGTCCGTGCGGTGGCCGGCTTGGTCGCCGTAGAAGAACAGCCGGCCGAGCGCGAACACCGTCTCGGGGCCGGTGCCGAGCCACCAGTTGACGAGGTCGAAGTGGTGGCCGGACTTGTGCACGAGCAGTCCGCCGGAGTGGGCCTTGTCCCGGTGCCAGCGGCGGAAGTAGTCGGCGCCGTGGGTGGTGTCGAGCAGCCAGCTGAACTCGACCGAGCCGATCGCGCCGATCGCGCCGCCTTCCAGGAGCTCCCGTACTCGGCGGTGGACCGGGTTGTACCGGTAGTTGAAGGCGACCCGGACCGACCGGCCGGTCTCCCGCCGGGCCGCGAGGATCGCCCGCGCGCCCTCGACGTCGGTCGTCATCGGCTTTTCCGTGACGACGTCGCAACCGGCTTCGAGCGCGGCGACGACGTACTCGGCGTGCGTGTGGTCCGGGGTGCACACCACGACGACGTCGATGCGTTCTTTCGCGAGCATGGCGGCGAAGTCCTCCGGCCGGTAGCCGGGGATCTCCGTGCCGAGCCAGCCGTTGTGCACCCGCATGCGGGTTTCGTTGTGGTCGCAGAAGGCCGCGAGCTCGGCTCGCGGCGACGCGGACAGTGCCTTGGCGAACAGCTGGGCCCGGGAGCCCAGGCCGACGATCGCGTGGCGACGCACCGCCATCACCTCTCTCGTTCAGGCGCGCGTGGCGGCGCCGGTCCAGGGCAGGGCGAGTTCGGAGAAGAGCGCGAGCCGCTCGGCCGCGGTGTCGACGTCCCGGTCGACGCCGGGCACGACGAAGTGCCGGTCGGGCCCGCTGTCCACGGCCCGCACCCACTCGGCGGGCAGCGGCAGCGGCTCCGGGGCGTCGTGGACCGCCTCCACCAGGGCGGTGAACGCGCGGGTGGCGGCCAGCGGCGCCCGCAGCGGCTCGCCGTCGCGGACGTGCGCGACGAGGTTGGCCAGCAGGTCGCGCGGCGGCCCGACCTCGCGTTGCGCGCCGTCGACGGTGACCAGGTCCGTCTTGTAGTGCCAGCGGATCCGGCCTTCCGTGCCGTGGACCAGTACGTACGGGTCGTGGTCGGCCTCGGCGTCGAGGGTGGCCGCGACGACGACGTCGGGTGCCCCGGCGAAGCTCAGCCGGGCGCAGGCGGTGTCGTCGGACTCGATGTCGCGGGCCCGGTACAGCTCCACGGCGGTCCGCTCCGGGAGCGCTTCGGCGGTGCCGTTGACCAGCAGGGCGGTCGCGACGGCGTGGGCGAAGGGGTTGGTCAGTGCCCCGTCGACCACGGGTTGCCCGCCGACGCGTCGGCGACCCGCCCACTCGGCGCGCGCGAAGTACCGGTCCCGGCGGATCCACGCCCCGGCGGCGGCGATGCCGGTGACCGTGCCGATCTCGCCGTTCGCGATGGCTCTTCGCACCAACGGGACGGCCGCGGAGCCGAAGCTCTGGAAGCCGGTCTGGCAGGCGCGGTCGCGGGCCAGCTCGGTGAGTTCGCCGAACGCAGCGAGGTCCAGCACCGGCGGTTTCTCGACGAGCAGGTGGCAGCCGGCGGCGAGCGCGAGCTTCGCCAGGGACAGGTGGGTGTGCGGCGGGGTGGCCACGATCGCGATGTCCGGGGTGGTGCGGGCGAGCAGTTCGGCCGCGTCCCGGGTGATCACCGCGGTTGCGGGCAGCACCGCGCGGGCCTCCGCCGGGGGCTCGCGGATGTCGCACGCCCCGGCGAGGACGAGTTCGCCGCGGTCGTGCAGGGTACGGGCGCGGCGCAGGTGCTGGCCCGCGTACCCGGCCATGCCGAAGACGACGACGTTCGGCGTCATCGGCGGCCGCCGGTCGCGACCGCGGCCAGGGCGAGTGGCCCGGCCACCACGAGCGCCAGGATCGGCAGTGTCCGGACGAGCAGGACCGCGATGCCGAGCGCGGCGGCGAGGAGCAGGGCGTTCTTGGGGTCGGCGGCGGTCTCTCGCGCCGCCGCGACGAACGCCCGGCGCCAAGCGGGACCGCCCGCGGCGCCACTGACCGCCGCGGTTTCCCGCGGCCCGGCCCAGCGCCGAGCCGGGCCGCCGGTGGCCACCAGCTCGCACGTCCGCAGCGCCACCACCGCACCGGCCGCCGCCAGCACCCACAGCACCGGCTTCAGCACACCGGCCCCCGGCATGGAAGCCACCACCTCGAGGTCCACCGCGAACACCACGACCGCCGCCAGGCAGCTCAGCCCGAAGAGCATCCCGCCCCGCGCGGCCGCGCGGAAGTCCGCCCAGAACGTCGTCCACAGTGGACTTCCCACGTCCCGCCGGGTGCGGTCGAGGACCCGGCAGCCCGCCACCAGCGCCGGGGCCGCCGTCACCACCGGGACCGAAGCGAGCGCGACCAGCAGCCCCGCCAGCAGGCAGTCCGAAAAGTCGCCGAGCCCGGTGCGCCACCCTGTTGATCGCTTCAGCGTTCGCATCGCCGTCACCCCTTCAGGCCGCTGGTGCTGACACCTTCGACCAGCAGGCGCTGGAAGGCGAGGAAGAACAGCACGATCGGGACCAGCGCGAGCGCGGACATCGCGAACATCGCGCCGAAGTTCGACTCGCTGCTGGTGTCGACGAACAGCCGCAGGCCCAGCGGCACGGTGAACTTCTCCGTGTCGTTCAGGTACACCATCTGCGTGAAGAAGTCGTTCCACGTCCAGATGAACGTGAAGATCGACGTCGTCACCAGCGCCGGTTTCGACAGCGGCAGCACCACGTGCCAGAAGGTGCGGTACACCGAACAGCCGTCGATGATCGCCGCTTCGTCGAGCTCGCGCGGGATGCCCCGCATGAACTGGACGATCAGGAACACGAAGAACGCCTCGGTGGCCAGCAGCTTCGGCAGGATCAGCGGGACGAACGTGTTGACCAGGCCGGCCTGCTGGAAGATCACGTACTGCGGGATGAGCGTGACGTGGTAGGGCAGCATCAGCGTCGTGATCATGAAGGCGAACAGCGCGCCGCGGAACCGGAACTTCAGCCGGGCGAACGCGAACGCGGCCAGTGAGCACGACAGCACGTTCGCCGCCACCGACAGCCCGGCCACCAGGAACGAGTTCAAGAAGAAGCGGCCGAACCCGACGCCCGCCGCTCCTTCCCAGCCCTTCGTGTAGCCGTCGAAGACGAACCGGGTGGGCAGCAGCGCCAGCCGGGAGAGGATCTCGTCCGGCGGCTTGACCGACGCGAACGCCAGCCACACCAGCGGGTAGAGCACGACGGCCACGATGACCAGGCACAGCACGTGCCAGCCCACCGAGCGGGCGCTCCGCGGCAGCACCGTCATTTCCTCTCCCCTGTGCTCTCTACGTCGTCGTAGAACACCCAGAGCTTCGCGGTCCGGAACACGATGGCCGTCACGATCGCGATGACCACCAGCAGCACCCAGGCCATCGCCGACGCGTAGCCCATCCGGAAGTCCTGGAAGCCGACCTCGAACAGGTAGAGCGTGTAGAACAGGTCCGCGTCGGCCGGGCCGCCACGGCCGCCGCCGATGACGAACGCCGGGGTGAACGCCTGGAAGGCGTGGATCGCCTCCATCACCAGGTTGAAGAAGATCACCGGCGACAGCATGGGCAGCGTGATGTGCCGGAACCGGCGGAACGCGCCCGCGCCGTCGATCGCCGCCGCCTCGTGCAGCTCCGCCGGGATCTGCTTGAGCCCGGCCAGGAAGATCACCATCGGCGCGCCGAACTGCCAGACCCCGAGCAGCACGATCGAGGCGAGGCTGAACTGCGGATCGTCGACCCAGCTCGGCGTGTGCCAGCCGAAGAACGCCAGCAGCTCGTTCACCGGGCCGCCGCCCATGAACAGCGCCCGCCACACGAGCGCCGCCGCGACGCTCGCGCCGAGCAGCGAAGGCGCGTAGAACGCCGCCCGGTAGAAGCCGTTCGCCCCGCGGCGGGTGTTGAGCAGCATGGCCACCAGCAGGGACACCGTGAGCTTCAGCGGCACCGAGACCAGCACGTAGATCAGCGTGACCTTGACCGACTGCAGGTAGCGGTCGTCGCCGGTGAACATGTGGGTGAAGTTGCCGAACCCGACCCACTTCGGCGACGTGAACATGTCGTAGTCGGTGAACGACAGGTACAGCGAGACCACCATCGGGCCGACGGTCAGCGCCACCGCGCCGAGCAGCCACGGCGTCAGGAAGGCGAACGCCTCCGGCTGGCTCTTGCGGCGGCGCCCGGCCGGACGGCCCCGGCGGCCGCGCGCGGCGGGCGCCGGGGGCGCGACCGGCGGATCCGGCGTGCGCAGGGTCGTCATCGGCTACGACAGTCCCTTCTGGGCTTCGGTCATGAACCGGTTGACCGCGTCGTCGATGCTCATCCGGCCGAAGGCGACCTCTTCGTACGTGCGCTGGAGCAGCTTCTGGATCGCGCCGGCGCCCTTCGGCGGCACCGGCGGCGCGGCGCCGAGCTTCGGTTCGAGCGCGGCTTCGTAGTCGTAGAGGGTTTTGTCGTTGCCCTTCGCGTCGGCTGCCAGCTGCGCGCGGACCTTGAGGTTCGGCGCGAGGCCGCGGTCGGTGCCGACGATCCTGCCGACCTCCGGGTCGTTGATCAGGAAGTTCACGAGCTTCGCCGCCGCCTCCTGCTGCTGGCTGCGCGCGGACACGGAGAGGAACATCGACGGCCGCCGGTACTGCCCGGTGTCGCCGTTCGCGCCGCTCGGGTAGGGCGCCACGTTCAGCGGCTTGCCGTTCGCCTTCGCATACGCCGGCAGCAGGTTGTCGTAGGCGAACTCCGAGCTGGTCAGCTTCTTGCCCAGCGGCGCCTGCTCGGGCGAGGTGTTGTAGGACGCCGTGACGTCGGCGGGCGAGGCGGCCTTCGTGTCGCGGAACCTGCTCGCCAGCTGCCAGTAGCGGCGCAGGTCGTCGGCGGTGAAGCCGAGCTTGCCCTCGGGGGTGTAGAACTGCTTGCCCTGCTGGCGCAGCCAGATCTCCAGGGTCGTGTCGAGGATGCCGAAGTCGGTCACCCCGCGCGCCGAGCCCGCCGAGCTCACCTTCTGCGCCGCCTCGGCGTAGGAGTCCCAGGTCAGCCCCTTGGCCGGGTCGGCACCGGCCGCGGTGAACGCCGCCGGGTCGTAGATCATCGCCGGCGTGTTCTGCGCCCACGGCACCGCGTACCGCTTGCCCTGGTAGACGCCGGTGGCCGCCAGCTCCGGATTGACGTCGGCGAGGGAAATCGCCTTGCCCGCGCCGGAGTTCAGGTCGGCCAGGACGTTCCGGCCGCCGTACTCGGCCAGGTAGCGGCTGTCGACGTTGAGCACGTCCGGTGGCTTGCCCCCGGCCGTCTGCGTCGCCAGCTTCTCCCAGTAGGCCGCGTACGCCGAGAACGACGTCTGCACCTTGATGTTCGGGTTCTTCTGCTGGAAGAGCTCGACGGCCTTCTTCGTCAGGTTCGCCCGCCCTTCGCTGCCCCACCACACGAAATTGATGGTCACGTCGCCGCCGCCACCGGAGTCCGAGCCGCAGGCGGCCACCCCGGTCAGCAGCAGCGGGACCACCACGGCCAGCGCGGCGGCACCCCGCCTTCTGGTCCTGCGCTCAGTTGTCCGCCCCATCGAACTCTCCGTCCTCAGCGTGTCAGCACTTTTCTGAAAACGCTGTCAGCGCGCTCACGGTAGGCAGTGCGCCACACCGGTGTCAACGGCCAATTCGGAACAGTAGCCCTTGTGCAGCAACACTTTCAGCATTCAGCGGGCTGAACGCGGGCAGCGTAAGAAAGCGCTTACCGGAACCGGGTCGATGGCCGGGCCGTCAGCGCGATGAGCACCGGTGGCCGCTAGCCGGTGCGTTCGGCGGCCGCACCGCCCGTTCGCCGCCGGGCGGCGTTCGCCCACGGGACGCCGATCTCCGAGAACAGCGCGAGCCGGTCCGCGGCGACGGCGACCTCCTCGCCGATCCCCCGCACGACCGGGTGCCGGCTCGCCCCTTCGCCGACCGTGCGGATCCAGCCCGCCGGGATCCGCGACGGCGACGGCGCGTCGCGCACCGCTTCAACCACCGAGGCGAAGGCCCGGGTCCCGGACAGCGGCGCGAGCAGCGGCACCCCGGCCGGATCGAGGTGGTGGGCGATCAGATTGCGCAGCAGGTCGGCCGGTTCGCCGAGGTGGCACCGCTCGTCGTCGATTTCGAGGCGGTGGCTCTTGTACCAGAACTTCGCGCGCCCGCGCTCGCCGTGCACCACGACGTAGGGCTCGTGGTCCTGTTCGGCGCACAGCGAGGCGGCGACGACGATTTCGGGCCCGTCGCCGAACCGGATCCGCAGACACGCGGTGTCGTCGGCCTCGATGTCGCGGGTGCCGTAGAGCTCGAGGGCGATCTCCGCCGGGTCGCGCCCGGCGACCCCGCCGACCAGCAGCGCGGTGGCCACGGCGTGGGAGAACGGGTTGGTCAGGGCGCCGTCGACGACGGCCTCGCCGTCGAGCCAGCGGCGGCCGGCCCACGGGTTGCGGCGGTAGTAGGCATCGGTGCGGATCCACGCCCCGGCCGCGCCGACGCCGACGATTTCGCCGAGCTTGCCGTCCGCGATCGCCGCCCGCAGGACGGGCAGCACCGGGGAGCCGAAGCTCTGGAACCCGGTCTGGCAGGCCGCTCCGGACTCCGCCGCCAGCCGCGACAGCGTGGTGAAGCCGTCGAGGTCGAGCACCGGCGGGGTCTCGAGCAGCAGGTCGCTGCCCGCGCGCAGCACCGCGGCGCCGGTTTGGACGTGCGCGTGCGGTGGTGTCGCGACGACGGTGATGTCGGGGCGGCAGCGGCGGAGGAGGTCCTCGACACTCGAATGCGCGGTGCCGCCCGGCGGCAGCAGCGCACCGGCGGCGGCCGACGGGGGCCGGATGTCGGCCATGCCGGCGAACCGGACCAGCCCTTCGTCGTGCAGGATCCGCGCGCGGTGCAGGTAGCTGAACGCGTAGCCGGACGTGCCGACGACCGCCAGCCTCGGCGGGTCCGCCACGGTGCGGCTCCGGCTCCCCGACATGGATCTCCGATCGGCGGGGCCCCCAGTGGCGGCCCGCGCGGAACTGACGAATGGGTCAGGCGTTGGGAGAAACTTCCGGTCGCCACCGTAGGGTGTGCGCGACAAACGTGTCAATCATCAGGACACCGGTGTCGAAATCGTCGAAGGCGCGATGCTCCGAACGGTCTCCGTGTTTCGAGATAGCGCTTACTGGAATGGACCGCCATCGGCTGCAAGTCATGACCACCGGTTTGCAGGATTTGTTGACAACGCTCTCAGGCGTTTCCATGATGTTGCGGGGAGCCTGCCGAGGAGTAGCCGTGACCGTGACGATTCACGACGTCGCCCGCCGGGCCAACGTGTCGATCTCGACCGTCTCGCGGGCGTTCACGTCCCCGGACCTGGTCCGCCAGCAGACCCGCACCCGGGTGCTGGCCGCGGCGCACGAGCTGGGCTACCACGCGGCCGGCGCGCCGCAGCCGGGGCCCGCGGTCCGCACCGGGCACATCGGGATCGTGGTCTCCGACCTGGGCAACCCGTTCTTCACCGGCGTGCTCAACGGCGTCCAGGCCCGTGCGCGCCAGGACGACATCGCGGTGCTGTTCGCCAACAGCGACGAGGACCCGGCGATGGAGCAGAACCTCGTCCGGCGGATGGCCAAGCAGGTCGACGGCGTGGTGCTGTGCAGCCCGAGCATGACCGACGACCAGTTGCGCGCGCTCGCCGGCCAGACGACCCTGGTGCTGCTGAACCGGGAGGTGCCCGGGATCCCGTCGATCGTGATGGACGCCGCGGACGGGATGCGGCAGGCGATCGAGCACCTGGCCGCGCTGGGCCACCGCCGGTGTGCCTACCTGGGCGGCCCGCGGGCGTCGTGGGCGAACCGGGCGCGCCGGCAGGGCCTGGCGGAGACCGCGCGGAAGCACGGCACGGACGTCGTCGAGTTCGGCCCGTTCCCGCCGGTGTTCGAGGGCGGCCTGCAGGGCGCGGACCTGGCGCTGGCGGCCGACGTGACGGCGATCGTGGCCTACAACGACCTGGTCGCCTTCGGCGCGCTGGCACGGCTGAACGCGCGCGGGGTGCCGGTGCCGGACGAAATCAGCCTGGTGGGCTTCGACGACCTGGTCTTCGCGGCGATCTCGGCGCCCCCGCTGACGACGATCGCGATGCCGACGGAGGCGGCCGGCCGCGCGGCGGTGACGATCCTGCTGGGCCTGCTCGACGGCGAGGCCGACGAGCACACGACACAGATGCTGGACACCCACCTCATCGTCCGCGCCACGACGGCCCCGCCCGTCAAGGGTCATGAATGACTCATTCCCGGCGTCGGACGCCAGGAATGAGTCATTCACCGCGCCGGGTGGTCAGGCGCCGAAGACGGTGCGGCTCAGGAAGGGGTTGCGGAACTTGCCCTGCGGGTCCAGCCGGTCCGCCAGCGCCCGGAAGCCGGCCAGCCGCGGGTACTCGCCCGGGACGCCGTGGAACAGCTTGCCCCAGTGCGGGCGCGCGCCGAACGGGGCCAGGCGCTCCTCGAGCACCGGGAGCACCGCCTCGACCTCGGGCTGCCGCGGCTGCCAGGTGAAGTGCAGGGCCACCCGGTCGCCGCCGTGGCACGGGCTGAGCCAGAGGTCGTCGCCCGCGATCGCGCGGATTTCCGAAACCAGCAGCAGCGGCGCGACGAGGTCGCCGATCTCGCGGACCGCCCGGATCGCGGCCACCGCGTCGGCGTAGGGCACGAAGTACTCCGACTGCAGCTCGTCCCCGACGCTCGGGGTGAACGCCAAGGCGAAGTGCGGGAGCCGCGCGTGCCACGGGCCCGGCACCCCTCGCTGCGGCGTGCAGTTGTCCGCCGGGACGCCGGCGGCGTGTGCCGGGTGGCGCGGCCCGTCCGCGGGAACCGCGCCGAACAGCCCGGCGCGCTCGGTGAAATCGTCGACGCGGCTCTTGACCCACACCTGGTCGATCGCGTCGTTCACCCAGTTCGTGAACATGCTGACGCTGTAGCCGACGTCTTCGATTTCGTCGAACTGCTCGTAGGCGGCTTCCCACGGCAGGGCGTCGAAGACGTCTTGGCGGACGTCGAACGCCGGGACCACGTCGAGGGTCAGCCGGGTGACGACGCCGAACGCGCCGAGCCCGACGACCAGGCCGGGGAACTCGGCGTCGGCCCGGGTGAAGGTCTTCAGCGAACCGTCCGCGGTGACCAGCTCGATGCCGGAGACGGCCGCGGCGAGCCCCGGCTGCCGCCGCCCGGAGCCGTGCGTGCCGGTCGCGACGCTGCCCGCCACCGTGATGTGCGGCAGCGAGGCGAGGTTCGGCAGCGCGAAGCCCGCGTCGTGCAGCTGCTGCGCGAAATCGCCGTAGCGAGCCGATCCGCCGACCGTCACGGTGCCGTCGCCGATCTCGACTCCGGCGTCGAGCGCACGCAGGTCCAGCAGAAGCCCGCCCGGGGAGTCCGCGATGTCGTTGAAGCAGTGCCGGCTGCCGAGGGCCTTGACGTGCGCCGCGGCCGCGACGGCCTCCTGCACTTCACCGACCGTCCGCGGGGTCGTCACCGCATCCGCGCCGTAAGTCAGGTTCCCGGCCCAGTTCGCCTCGCCCACCCGCATGTCCTTCCGCCGTCCGAGATCCGCTTCCGACCCTACGCGGCCGCGGCGCGCCAGAAGTCCCGCATCCAGCTGGGCGTCACGGGGCTGTCCTCGCCGACCTGCGTGAGCAGGACGGTGACCGTGCCGGTGGCGGGCACGACGTAGGCGGTCGTGCCCGTTCCGCCGACCCAGCCGTACCGGCCCGGGACGTGCCACGGCTCGCGGACGGTGATGTCCACCGAGCCGCCCATCCCCCAGCCTTGGCCGTCCAGGAAGAGCGCCCCGATCTCGCGGTGCGCCGCGGTGGTGTGGTCGGTGGTCATCAGCCGGACGGCCTCGGGCGTGAGCACCCCGGCACCCCCGCTCACCAGCATCCGGCCGAACGCGGCCCAGTCCCCCGCCGTCCCGGCGAGACCGCCGTTGCCGAGCGGCAGCGCGGGCATCGTGGCCCACTGGCCGTCCGGCGGATCGGCGAGCACCAGCCCGTCGGCGGTCTTCTTGTAGAACGCGGTGGACCGGCCGGGCTCGGCCACGAAGCCCGTGTCGGTCATGCCGAGCGGGGCGAAGACCCGTTCGGCGAGGAACTCCGGGAAGGACTGTCCGGACGCGCGGGCGGCGAGCAGGCCCTGGATCGTGGAACACGTGTCGTACAACCAGGATTCGCCCGGCTGGTGGAGCAGCGGCACCTCGGCGAGCCGCGCGAGCCAGACGTCCGGTTCGGGGAAGCTCTGCACTTCCCGGCCGTCGCGCTGGACCCCGGCCAGCGCCTGCGCGGCCGGGAGCGTGAAGTCCGACGGGAAGCCCCAGCCGGCCTGGCTGGTGAGCACGTCGAACACCGTGATCGGCCGCTTCGCCGGGACGACGTCGTCGAGCGCGCTCGACGGCGTGCGCACGACCTTCGGCTCGGCCAGCTCCGGCAGCCACCGGCCGATCGGGTCGTCGAGGGCGAGCCGGCCGTCGTCCACCAGCACCAGGACCGCGGCGGCGGTGATCGGTTTGGTGATGGACGCGAAACGGAACAGCGTGTCCTCGGCCATCGGGCGGCTGCCCTCGACGTCGACCGAGCCGACGGCCACGACCTCCCGCGTGCCGCCGGTGTCCACGATCGCCACCGCGCCGGGCAGCGTGCCGTCGTCGACGTGGCTTTGCAGGATTTCGCGCAGGCTCATGGTGGTGCCGACCCTAGTTCAGCGGGCCGGGATGATCGCCTGGTGGGTGCCGCCGAGGCCGTGCGGGCTGAGCAGCCGGCCCATCCGCTTCGGCATCCGCAGCGTGATCGCGCGGTCGAGGACCCGCGCACCGGGTGCGGCCGCCGCCAGCCGCGTCTCGTAGGCCGTGCAGTCGGCCGGCTCCCGCAGCCACGCCGACACGACGAGGTTGCCCTCCCCCACGACCGCGGCCGAGAGCCGGGTCTCCGGCAGCTGCGCGATCGCCGCGCCGACGCGATCGAGTTCCGTCGCCCGCACGTCGAGCCGGTATCCCGCGATCACCGGCCAGCCGGCCGGGACGTGCGCGAGGTCGCACCGGAAGTCCAGTTCGTGGTTGCGCAGCATCCGGGCGAGCGTGCGCCGCACCGCCGACTCGCTCATCCCGCAGTCGCGGGCCAGCACCGCGTAGCTGCGCCGCCCGTCTTCGCCGAGCGACTCCACGAGCGCGCGCAGGCCCCGGTCGTTCCACTGCTGCGGGACGACCAGCCGGGCCTGCACCGCGGTGTCGTCGAGCACCGCCCGCTGCTCCGGGGCGAGCGCGTCCAACAGCCAGCCGCTGCCCTCGCGGTAGACCCGGGTCGCGACGGCGAAGCGGACCTCCCGCACCCCGGGCAGGGCGCCGATGCGGCCGGTGACCAGCGCGTCCAGCGCGTCGAGGTCACGGGCTGCGAGGCCGAGGAACAGGGCGAACCGGCTGGTCGTGCGCTCGACGCTGAACACCGGCGGCCAGCCGCACAGCTCGCGGGTCAGTGCGCTGAGGGAGTCCGGGCGGCAGGCGAGGTCGACGTAGCCGACCGTGGTCGTCGGCGGGGTGGAATAGGCGGTGAGCCAGGCCAGCCCGGCGGCCTGCAGCCGTTCCCAGCGGCGGGCCGCCGTCGTCGCGTCGGTGCCGAGGGCGGCGGCGAGGCGCGTCCACGGCGCCCGCGGATCCCGCTGCAGCGCTTCCACCAGCGCGAGGTCCGGCGCGCTCAACCCCGGGCGCGCCGCTTCCGGCGCACCGGGCGAAACGGGCATGGCGCATTGTGACCTGGTCATGATCGGCTGCCAAGGGGCCGCCGGGCACCGCCGGCGGCCCCTCGCCGTCCTAACGCCGCCGCAGCCGCGGCACCGCGGCCGCGCCGGCCACCAGCACGAGGACACCGCCGAGCACGAACGGCAGCGCCGGGACGTCGCCGGGGTCCGCGGCGGGCACCGCGCGTTCCCGGCCGCCGTAGCCGCCGCCCGCGCCGTCGCGGTCGTAGGCCGAGCCCGGCAGCTTGTCCGCGTACCGCTCGTGCAGCGCCGCGCGGTAGTCCGCCAGGGACAGCTTCGTGCCCGCGGCGAAGCCGGTGACCGAGCCGTCCAGGACGGTCACGGTGTCGCCGTGCACCGCGTACCAGGCGTTGACCTGCGGTTCGTGCAGGAGGTAGCCGCCGGTCGCGGCCTGGGCGTACTGCCGCTCGTAGTCGCCGGAGGCGACGTTGACGACGGCCCAGGCCGGGCCTTGGCGCTCGGCCCAGACGGTCGCGGCGGTGCCGTCGCCGGTCCGCGCCGGGACCGCGACGTAGGCGAGGACGGCGGGGACGTCCGACTTCCCGGCGACGAACGCCGCGGTCGGCTCGTAGACCGGGACCTGCGTGCGCGGGTCGGCCGCCTGCTGGGCCGCTGTCGCCGCGTGGCTGCCGGGGAACTTCGTCTTCGCCAGGCGGCCGAGGGTGGCCGGACCGCCGGTGACCTGCTCGATGGCGGCGGTGTCGGCGGGGGTGGGGGCGCCCGCGGGTCCGCTCGCCGCGCTCGCGGCGCCGTTCGTGGTGAGCATCGTGGCGCCGGCCAGCACGGCCACGCCCAGTCCTTTCCGCAGCATGCTCATCCCTCGATCCCGTACAGCGTGTGGGTCCACTGGAACTGGCTGTTCGAGCGGTAGGTGTCGTAGTTCATCGAGTTGTAGCGGCTGTTGCTCGGCCACGGGTCGCCGTATTCGACGCGGGTGGCGCCGCCGGAATTGTCGTAGCCGTAGAGCACGTGCATGTGGCCGCCGCCGGAGCGCCAGCCGATGCGCGTGCCGACCGGCTTTCCGGCGTCGATCTGGGTTTTGACGCCGGTGAAGGAAAGCGTCTGGCCGCCCGAGTTGTACGTCCCGACGTTCGTGAAACCGAGGTACCGGAACACGCGCTGCTGGTCGGACAGGTAGCCCTGGTTGTTGGCGCAGTCGCTGCCGGATTCGTTGTGCGCGATCTGGCAGAAGCGGGTCTGGGTGAGGGAGTAACCCCAGTAGTCGGCGATGGTGTTGCCGCTGGCGTCCCAGCACCACTGGTTCTTCTGCTGGGCCTGCATGGTGATGCCGAGATCGGTCCGCGCCGCGGCCGCGGTGGCCGGGGCCGGCACCGCGACGGCCACGAGCGTGGCCGCAGCGAGTCCACAAAGGACTCCTGAGATGGTTTTCACGAAGTGCTCCTCCAGCCGGTGAGGTTTCGACGTGGTGGCACGGAATACTCCGCGCCGGCCCGGTGATCCGGTACCTACCAAGGGAGGATTGCGTTGGCGGGAAACGATTCCGGCGGATCCCGGCGGTTCCGGGGTGCCGGATTCCGGCAGCGGCTCGGGGCCGCCGGACGGATTCCGGCGGCCCCTGCGTCGCGGCCGGTCAGGAAACGGTCGTCGTGCCGAGGGTGACGTCCTGGTCCGGAGGGTCGAGCGTCAGGGCGACGTCGAACTCGCCGAGGCCGCTGTCGGTGACGACGTGCGTGGTCGCGGCGGAGTCGACGCTGCTGGTCGCCTCGCCGGCCGGGGTGCCGGCCGGGACGGTGAAGTCGACCTGGCCGAGCGCGGTGAATTTCAGGCTGCCTTCGGCGGGCACCGGCGTCTCGGGGATCGGCAGCTCGACCGGGATGGCCACGGACTGGCCGCCGATCGCGACGTTCACCTGGGACTTGATCGTGCCGGAAAGCTTGGTCGCGCCGACCAGGCGCAGGCCGTCACCGGCGGTCTGGCCGGCGTCGACGTCGAGGCTGAACGGCACCGAAATCGTGCTGCCGGCGGTCGCGGTCGCCGGGATGTCGGCGTGGACCACCACGGCGACCTGCTGGTCGCCGATCAGCGGGAACCCGCCCCGGTAGGTGAGCGTCTTTTCGGCCGCCGCGGCCGGACCGGCGGAAACAATGGCGAGCGCGGCGGCCATCAGCGCGGCAACGCCGATTCCACGGCGTCGGGTCTTCAGCATTGTTCGTCCTTTCCTCGTCGGGCTTCGGATACTAGGTGGAAAACTTCCCAACCAGCCATGACGATTTTCGGGAAGCGGGGAATTTGTCATGCGCCTCCGGCCGCGCCGTCCGTTTTTTGTCATTCACCCGCGCTCGGCTCGCGCACCCCGGGGAGCCGGACGGTTGCCGAGCGGACGAGAGTGAGTGTACAGTCACTCACATGACGAAACGCGGTGCCACGCTCTCCACCTCCGACGCCCGGCGGGACGCCGTCGTCGAGGCGGCCATCGCCGAGTTCGCCCGCGGCGGCTACCACGGCACGCCGATCAGCGCGGTCGCCGCCCGGGCCGACATCTCCCCCGCGTACGTCTTCAAGCTGTTCCCCGGCAAGGTTTCCCTCTTCGTCGCCGCGCTCGACCGGTGCTACGAACTGGTCGTGCACGCCCTCTCGAACGGCGCCGCCCGCGTCGGGGACGCCGACCCGGAAAAGATCCTCGACGCGATGGGCAGCGCCTACGGGGAGCTGATCGCCGACCGGAACCTGCTGATGCTGCAGGTGCACGCCCAGTCGGCCGCCGACACGCCCGAGATCGCCGACGCCGTCCGCCGCGGGCTGGCCAAGGTGACCGAGTTCGCCCGGTCGCGCTCCGGCGCCACCGACGACGAAGTCCAGCGGTTCATCGCCTTCGGCCAGCTCTGCCACCTGATCACCACCCTCGACCTGAAAGAGCACCCCGGCGAATGGGCCGCCGTGCTCTCCGCCGGGATCCGCCACCCCGGCACCAGCTGAAACCCGGCCCCGTCGCGAGGCCGGTTCTCTCGACCGTCGAGTGATTGACTAGTCACTCACCCAAGGAAGAATCCTTCATGACCGTCACCGAGATCGTCCTCCCCGGCCTCGTCGAGCCGGACGGCCTGCGCGTCGAACACCGCGAGCTGCCGCGCCCCGGCGCCGGCGAAGCCCTCGTCCGCGTGGAGGCGACCGGCGTTTCCTTCGCCGAGCAGCAGATGCGCCGCGGTAAGTACTTCGACCAGCCGCCGTTCCCGTTCGTGCCCGGCTACGACGTCGTCGGCACCGTGCTCGAAGCCGCGGACCCGGGCCTGACCGGCCGCCGGGTGGCCGCGCTGACCAAGGTCGGCGGCTGGCGCAGCCACGTGGTCCTCCCCCAGGCCGACCTCGTGCCGGTTCCGGCGGAGCTGGACGCGGCCGAGGCCGAAACGTTCGTCGTCAGCGGCATCACGGCGTGGCAGATGCTGCACCGGATCGCCCGCGTGCGCGCCGGGGCGACGATCCTGGTGCACGGCGCGAACGGCGGCGTCGGCACGACCCTGGTGCAGCTGGCCCGCATGGCCGGGATCGAGGTGATCGGGACCGCGTCGGCCCGGAACCTGGACGCGGTGACCGCGCTCGGCGCGACGGCCGTCGACTACCGCGGCGACGTGCCCGCCGAGGTGCGCGAGCTGGCCCCGGAAGGCGTGGACGCGGTGTTCGACCACGTCGGCGGGCCCGGTATCGCCGACTCGCTCCGGCTGCTCGCCCCGGGTGGCACGCTGGTCGCCTACGGCACCGCGGCCACCAAGGACGAGCCGGGCAACTCGCGGCTGCCGGTGCTGAAGCTGTTCGCCCGCCTGCTGTGGTGGAACGCCCTGCCGAACCGCCGCCGGACGCACTTCTACAACATCTGGGCCGGCAAGCGGAACCTCACCCGGTTCCGCGCGCGGCTGGCCGAAGACCTGACGGCCGTCTTCGACCTGGCGGTGCGGGGAGAGCTGCACGCTCAGGTGGCCGCGCGCATTCCGCTGGCCGAAGCGGCGAAAGCCTTGGCACTGGCCGAATCCGGCACCGTGACCGGCAAGGTCGTGCTCGTCCCCTGAACGCACCGAAGGCCACCGTGCCCGATCCGGCGGGCGTGGTGGCCTTCGGGTCGTGGGCGATCAGTCCGTGCCGAACTCCATCGCGGCGTTGTCGAGCAGCTCGACGTCGTCGGTCTTGCCGCGCGAGGCGATCACCTCGGCGCCACCCTCGGGCATCGCGCCGATCAGGCCGGTCGACGCGGCCTGGGCGGCGCCGATCAGCTTCGGGTTCGAGCCGCCGACCATGCCGAGGCTCGCGTACTGCTCCAGCTTCGCCCGCGAGTCGGCGATGTCGAGGTTGCGCATGGTCAGCTGGCCGATCCGGTCGACCGGGCCGAATGCCGAGTCCTCGGTCCGCTCCATCGACAGCTTGTCCGGGTGGTAGCTGAACGCCGGGCCGGCCGTGTCGAGGATCGAGTAGTCCTCGCCGCGCCGCAGCCGCAGCGTCACCTCGCCGGTGATCGCGGTGCCGACCCAGCGCTGCAGCGACTCGCGCAGCATCATCGCCTGCGGGTCCAGCCAGCGGCCCTCGTACATCAAGCGGCCGAGGCGGCGGCCCTCGTTGTGGTAGCTGGCGAGGGTGTCCTCGTTGTGGATGGCGTTGACGAGCCGCTCGTAGGCGGCGTGCAGCAGCGCCATGCCGGGCGCCTCGTAGATGCCGCGGCTCTTGGCCTCGATGATCCGGTTCTCGATCTGGTCGGACATGCCGAGGCCGTGCCGGCCGCCGATGGCGTTGGCCTCCAGCACCAGGTCGACGGCGGAGGCGAACTCCTTGCCGTTGATCGTCACCGGACGGCCCTGCTCGAAGCCGATCGTGACGTCTTCGGCGGGGATCTCGACCTCGGGGTCCCAGAACGCCACGCCCATGATCGGCTTGACGATCTCGATGCCGGTGTCCAGGTGCTCCAGGGACTTCGCCTCGTGCGTCGCGCCCCAGATGTTGGCGTCGGTCGAGTACGCCTTCTCGGTGCTGTCCCGGTAGGGCAGGTCGTGCGCGAGCAGCCACTCGGACATCTCCTTGCGGCCGCCGAGCTCGGTGACGAAGTCCGCGTCGAGCCAGGGCTTGTAGACGCGCAGGGAGGGATTGGCCAGCAGGCCGTAGCGGTAGAACCGCTCGATGTCGTTGCCCTTGTACGTGGAGCCGTCGCCCCAGATCTGGACGTCGTCCTCGAGCATGGCGCGCACCAGCAGGGTGCCGGTGACCGCGCGGCCGAGCGGGGTGGTGTTGAAGTAGCTGCGGCCGCCGGTGCGGATGTGGAACGCGCCGCACGTCAGCGCGGCCAGCCCCTCTTCGACGAGGGCTTCCTTGCAGTCGACCAGCCGGGCGATCTCGGCGCCGTACTGCCCGGCCCGCCCGGGCACCGACTCGATGTCGGGCTCGTCGTACTGGCCGATGTCGGCGGTGTAGGTGCAGGGCACCGCGCCCTTGTCGCGCATCCACGCGACCGCTACGGAAGTGTCGAGGCCACCGGAGAAGGCGATACCGACACGCTCGCCGACGGGCAGGGAAGTGAGCACCTTGGACATGCGAATAATTATGCACGGCTATGCATCGTCGTGCAATCCGGGGTGCGCCGGGTCACGAAAACCCCGTTGACGTGCGTGGTTCGGTGATCGCATGGGCCGGATGCACGCCGATGAGCACGCCATCGACACCACGTTGGTCCGGCGCCTGGTGCGCGGGCAGTTCCCGCGGTGGGCGGACCTGCCGGTCACTCCCCTGGCCTCCGGGGGCACGGTCAACGCCGTGTACCACCTCGGGGACGACCTGACCGTCCGGCTGCCGCTCACCTCGGGCGGCGCCTCCGACATCACGAAGGAACGCCGGGCCCTCGGCGCCCTCGGCGAGCTGCCGGTGGCGGTCCCGGACGTCGTCGCGGTCGGCGAGCCCGCCGAGGACTACCCGTGGCCGTGGGCGGTGCACGGCTGGCTGGACGGCACGCCGGCGCGCGAAGGCCGCGACGCGCCGGCCCGCGACCTGGCGGAGTTCGTGCGTGCGCTGCGGGCACACCCGGCGGACGGTCCCCCGACCCGACGCGGGAAGCCGCTGGCCGACGTGGACACGGCCACCCGCCGGGCGATCGAGGAGCTGCGCGGCACCGACGAGCCGTTCGACGCGGAGGCGGCCCTCGCGGCCTGGACCGAGGCGTTCGACGCTCCACCGTGGACCGGACCGCCGTGCCGGCTGCACGGCGACCTGATGCCGGGCAACCTCCTGCTGCGCGACGGCCGCCTGAGCGGCGTCCTCGACTGGGCGACCGCCGGGGTGGGCGACCCGGCGATCGACCTGATCCCCGCGTGGAACCTGCTGACCGCGGACACCCGGCCCGCCTTCCGCGACGCCGTCGGCGACGACGACGCCACCTGGGCGCGCGGCCGCGGCCGCGCGCTGTCGATGGCCGTGATCCAGCTGCCGTACTACCGGCACACGAACCCGGTCATCTCGGCCAACGCCCGGTACGTGCTCACCGAGCTGGGCGTGCTCACCCGTTCCCGATGACCGGCAGGTCCCACCGCAGGGCGTGCAGGTCCCGGCCCCGGACCGTGCAGGCGCCCGTGACCGCGCCGCGGTCGTTGAGGTCCTCGGCGCCGCACCAGTGGTGGTCCGGCAGCCGCCCCAGCGCGGTGAACCCGCCGCCGGGCCCCCAGACGAAGAACTGGCCGGAGCCGATGGCCACGAGCGCGCTGCCCGTGTCGTTCGCGGTGACGAACCGGGTCCACACGCCGTCCGGGTTCGGGGGCACGGTCGGCTGCCCGGCCGGGTTTCAGCGGGCCAGCTGCTTGGTGCCGTCCCCCGCCTCCACGGTGCCGTAGATCGTCCCGTCCTCGCCGATCTGCTCCGCCGTACTGAACTTCCAGGTGGTGTCGAGCACGGTGAGGTGACCCGCCGCATCCCACTTCGCGGCGTGGGAGCCGCTCGAGCCGACGACCGTGCCCGCGTTGTCGAGGTCGGCGGGCGTGCCGCCGCCTTCCAGCGGCACGAGGTTGCCCGCCGGGTCCCAGTACTTCGACTCCCCCTCGTACGCGCTGAGGACCGCGCCCGCGTCGTTGATCGCGAAGCCGCGGCCGTCGCCGAGGGCCGTGACCGTGCCCCGGGTCGTGTCCCACTTCACCGCCGTGTCCGGAGCCGAAGCGCCGTAGGAATACCCGACGGCGACGCCGTGGGCGTTGATCGCGGCCACCCTGGAAGACGGGTAGCCCGGCACCGGCGGCAGGTCCACCGGCACCCCGGCGGCGCCCCAGAGTGTCGCCCGCCAGCCGGACCCGTCGGCCTTCATCGAGTTCCCGAGCGCCACCCCGTCGTCGGTGAGCGCGACGGGGTCGACCGTGTCGTAGCCCGGCTGCGGCAGCAGCTCGGTGATCCGGCCTGCCGCGTCCCACCGGGCCCCGCGCGGGTTGTTCGCCTTGTCGACCGCCGTCCCGAACACCGATCCGTCGTTCGACACCACATTTCCGTAGCTGTTCAGTCCCCCGGGCAGCGTGCCCAGGTCGACCGGGACGACCGGTTCGTCCGCACCGGCCGGGACCGCGGTGAGCACCATCGCCACCGCCGCCGTCGCGAGAACACCTCTGAACATCCCCTGCTCCTCCCCTTCAGGTCGGTTCCGGTGTGTCCACGCGCGACGGCGGTGATCGGTTTAGCTCGGCAGGAGCGCCGGGGCCGCGAGGCGGGTGGCGTTCGCCGCCGCGTCGTCCGGCGCTTCCTGGGCCGAGCGCTCCGCTTCGACGCGGGCCAGGTAGTTCGCCACCTCGCGGTCCGTGCGGTGGGAGTCCCAGCCCAGCAGCGGGGCCATCAGACCCGCCACGACGGGCGCCGCCGCCACGCCGCGGTCGCGCTCCTCGATGGAGATGCGCGTCCGCCGCGTCAGGACGTCCTCCAGGTGCAGCGCACCCTCGTGGGAGACCGCGTAGACCGCCTCCACGCGCAGGTACTCCGAAGTCTCCGTGATCGGCGCAGCCAGCGAGGGATCCTCCTCCATGAGCTCGACGAGGTTCCAGATCCGCGTGCCGTAGCGCTGCAGGAGGTGCTCCACCCGGGTCAGCGGCAGGCCGGTCCGCGCGGCGACGGAGTACCGGTCCTCCCACAGCTCGTGGTAGCCCTCGGCACCGACGATCGGGAGCCGGTCGGTCCACGACGGCGGGGCCGGGCGGCCGAGCTCCTCGACCGCCACGTCGACCGCGTCCGCGGCCATCACCCGGTAGGTCGTGTACTTGCCGCCGGCCACGATGACCAGGCCCGGCACCGGGTGCGCCACCGCGTGCTCCCGCGACAGCTTGGTCGTCGCGGCCGCCTTCGCCGCCAGCAGCGGGCGCAGGCCCGCGTAGACGCCCTCGATGTCGTCGTGCGTCACGGGGGTACGCAGGACGGCGTTGAGGTGTTCGAGCACGTAGTCGACGTCCGCGCGGCTCGCCGCCGGGTGCTCGCGGTCGAGGTCCCACTCGGTGTCGGTGGTGCCGACGATCCAGTGCCGTCCCCACGGGATGACGAACAGGACGCTCTTCTCGGTGCGCAGGATCAGCCCGGTGTCCAGATCGATCTTCTCCCGCGGCACCACCAGGTGGATGCCCTTCGACGCGCGGACGGTGAACGGCGCGGGAATCCCGGCCGCCTCCGCCATGTCGTCGCTCCACACGCCGGTCGCGGCCACGACCGTCTTCGCGCGGATCTCGAACTCCACGCCGCTCTCGCGGTCGACGACCTTCGCGCCGACCACGCGCTCACCGTCGCGAAGCAGCGACGTGACGCGAGTCCGCGTGAGCACCGAAGCGCCCTGCTCGGCGGCCGTCCGCGCGATCGTCATCGTGTGGCGGGCGTCGTCGACCTGGGCGTCGTAGTACTGGATCGCCCCGATCAGCGCGTCGTCCGCGAGCGCCGGGGCCACCTTGAAGGCCCCCCGCTTGGACAGGTGCCGGTGCCTCGGCAGCGCGCGGGCGCCGCCGAGGGTGTCGTACAGGGTGACGCCGGCGCCGATGTAGCCGCGCTCCCACACCCGGTGCTGCAGCGGGACCAGGAACTTGACCGGGCGCACCAGGTGCGGGGCCAGCTTCTGCAGCAGCAGGCCGCGTTCCTTGAGCGCCTCGCGCACCAGCTTGAAGTCCAGCTGCTCCAGGTAGCGCAGGCCGCCGTGGATCAGCTTGGACGACCGGCTGGACGTGCCGGCGGCGAAGTCGCGGGCCTCGACCAGCGCGGTCTCCAGGCCCCGGGAGGCGGCGTCGAGCGCGACGCCGGCCCCGGTGACTCCCCCGCCGACGACGAGCACGTCGACCTCTTCGTTGACCAGCTTCCGCAGGGTTTCCGCCCGGTACTGCGGGGAAAGCGGGGTCACGGTGTTCCTCCTCCTGCTCACTGCACGTCGACCCAGTCGAGCGTGCGGCCGACGGCCTTCTGCCAGCCCGCGTAGCCCTCGGCGCGCTGCTCGTCGCTCCACGACGGCGTCCAGCGCTTGTCCTCGTTCCAGTTCTGCTCGAGCTCGTCGGTCGACTTCCAGAAGCCGACGGCCAGCCCGGCCGCGTAGGCGGCGCCCAGCGCGGTGGTCTCGGCGACGACCGGCTTCGACACCGGCACGCCGAGGATGTCCGCCTGCAGCTGCATGCACAGCTCGTTGGCGGTGACGCCGCCGTCCACCCGCAGCACGTCCAGCGTGACGCCGGAGTCGTTCTGCATCGCCTCGACGACGTCGCGGGTCTGGTAGCAGATCGCCTCCAGGGTGGCCCGCGCGATGTGGGCGTTCGTCGTGGCGCGGGTCAGGCCGACGATCGCGCCGCGGGCGTCGGAGCGCCAGTACGGGGCGAACAGGCCGGAGAACGCCGGGACGAAGTAGACGCCGCCGTTGTCCGCGACCTGGCGGGCCAGGCTCTCGCTCTGGGCCGCGCCGCTGATGATGCCCAGCTGGTCGCGCAGCCACTGCACCGCGGAACCCGTGACGGCGATCGAGCCTTCGAGGGCGTAGACCGGCTTGTCGTCGCCGAACTGGTAGCACAGCGTCGTCAGCAGGCCGTGCTGGGAGCGCACCAGCTCCTGCCCGGTGTTGAGCAGCAGGAAGTTGCCGGTGCCGTAGGTGTTCTTGGCCTCGCCGGGCCGGAAGCAGACCTGGCCGACGGTGGCGGCCTGCTGGTCGCCGAGGACGCCGGTGATGGCGACCTCGCCGCCGAGCGGGCCGCCGGTGCGGGTGGTGCCGAAGCCCGGGTTGGACGACGGCCGGATCGCCGGCAGCATCTGCCGCGGGACGGTGAAGAACGACAGCAGCTCGTCGTCCCAGTCGAGGGTCTCCAGGTCCATGAGCATGGTGCGGGAGGCGTTGGTCGGGTCGGTGACGTGCACGCCGCCGTCCGGCCCGCCGGTCAGGTTCCAGATCAGCCACGTGTCCGTGGTGCCGAAGAGGGCGTGGCCCTTCTCGGCGTCCTCGCGCACGCCCGGGATGTTCTCCAGGATCCACTGCAGCTTGCCGCCGGAGAAGTAGGTGGCGGGCGGCAGGCCGGCCTTGCGCCGGATGATGTCGCCCTTGCCCTCGCGCTCGAGCGCGGAGGCGATCCGGTCGGTGCGGGTGTCCTGCCAGACGATCGCGTTGCCGTACGGGCGGCCGGTGCGGCGGTTCCAGACCACGGTGGTCTCGCGCTGGTTGGTGATGCCGAGCGCGGCCAGGTCGCCGACCGTCAGGTTGGCCTTGTTGAGCGCGGTCGCGATGACCGAGCGGGTGCGTTCCCAGATCTCGGTGGCGTCGTGCTCGACCCAGCCCGGCTTGGGCAGGATCTGCTCGTGCTCGAGCTGGTGGCGGGCGATCTCGTTGCCGCCGTGGTCGAAGATCATGAAGCGGGTGCTGGTCGTGCCCTGGTCCACGGCACCGACGAAGTCCGGCATGGTCGTGCTCCTACTCAGTTGGCGGGCTCGAGGTCCTTGGCGGGCATGGCGTCCAGCGGCTCGCCCGCGGGCAGGAACCGCTCGATGAGGAACTTGTAGATCGCGCCGCCGATCAGAGCGCCGATCACGGGCGCCACGATCGGGATCCACCAGTAGGGGAAGCCGTACTGGTCGGTGAACGCCGTGTCGTAGCCGGTCAGCCAGGAGGCCAGGCGCGGGCCGAAGTCACGGGCCGGGTTGATCGCGTAGCCGGCGTCGGTGCCCCAGGCCATGCCGATGGCGACGACGAGGAAGCCGACGACGACCGGGGCCAGGTTCGCGCCCGGCGAGGTGTTGCGCAGGTCGGTGATGGCGAACAGGACGATCAGCAGGATCGCGGTGCCGATGATCTGGTCGCGGAAGGCACCCCAGTCACCGACGGGCAGCGTGCCGTTACCCGGAAGGGTGGAGAACACGCCCTGGGTCTTGATCGTCAGCCCCGGGTCCTTGGCGTTGAGCACCTCGGTGTAGTTCCAGCGCACCAGCAGCGCGGCCAGGAACGCGCCGGCGGTCTGGGCCAGGGCGTACGGGGCGACCTTGCGCCACTCGAAGCCCTTGAACACCGCGAGCGCGATGGTCACCGCCGGGTTCAGGTGCGCGCCGCTGATCCGCGAAGCGACGTAAACACCGAGCGTGACGCCGAGGCCCCAGGCCCAGGCGATGCTGTCGTGGTCCCCGATGCCCGCGGCGACGACCTGCGCCACCACGCCACACCCGAACAGGATGAGGATCATCGTCCCCACGAACTCGGCGGCCATTTCGCCGGCGAGTCCACGGGCCTTGAGGCTTCGCACCATTGCTTTCCTCCACAAAGGACCTTGTCCCCCTATTGGTGGATGAAAGTTAAGTTCGCTGGTCGGGAGGGTCAACGGACGGCGGTCGGCATTGTCGAACGGCCGAAGTGGATGTTCGACATTGTCGAATCGCGGCCGGTCGGGCTAGGGTCTCGCGGTGCCCGGTCCGATCCAGTCCATCGAGCGCGCCGCCGCGATCCTGCGGTTGCTGGCGCGCGGCTCGGGGCGCCTGGGCGTCGGCGAGATCGCCGAGTCCCTCGAACTGGCGAAGGGCACCGCGCACGGCATCCTGCGCACGCTGCAGGGCGTCGGGTTCGTCGAGCAGGACCGCGACACGGGCAAGTACCAGCTCGGCGCGGCGCTGCTGCACCTGGGCACGAGCTACCTCGACGTCAACGAGCTGCGCTCCCGGGCGATCAACTGGGCCGACGCGCTGGCCGCCCGCAGCGGTGAGGCCGTCCGGATCGGCGCGCCCCTGGAGGGCCGGGTGCTGGTCGTGCACCACGTGTTCCGGCCGGACGACAGCCTGCAGACCCTCGACGTCGGCACGCTGCTGCCGCTGCACGCGACGGCGCTGGGGAAGGTCCTGCTGGCCTACGACACGACGCTGAAGGCCGATCCCGAGCCGTTCACCCGCCGCACGCTGGTCACCCAGACGGCGATCAAGCGGGCGTGTGCGAAGGTACGGGAGGCGGGCTGGGCGGCGGAGAACGGCGAGATGATCTCGGGTGAGGCCGGGATCGCGGCGCCGATCCGCGGCCACGGCGGGATCGTGGTCGGCGCGATCGGGGTGTCCGGCGCGGTGGAGCGGATCTGCGAGCCGGACGGCAGCCCGAGCACCCGGCTGCTCGGCCACGTCCGCGACGCGGCACGCGCGGTCTCCCGGGACCTGGGTGCGTCCCGATGGTGAAGGGAGGGGCATGGTCCAGCGGTACGTGATGTCCATCGACCAGGGGACCACCTCCACCCGGTGCATCCTGTTCGACGCCCGCGGCCGGCTCGTCTCCGTCGTGCAGCGGGAGCACCAGCAGCACTTCCCGCGGCCCGGCTGGGTCGAGCACGACGCCACCGAGATCTGGCGGAACCTGTCGCGGATCGTGCCGCAGGCTCTGGCCGACGCCGGGGCGAGCGCCGAGCAGGTCGTCGGGCTCGGGATCGCCAACCAGCGGGAGACCACCGTCCTGTGGGACCGGCGCACCGGCAACCCGGTCGGGCGGGCGATCGTCTGGCAGGACACCCGCACCGACGCCATGCTCGAACAGCTCGCCCGCGAGCCCGGCGCCGACCGCGTCCGGCAGCTGTGCGGCCTGCCGCTGGCCACGTACTTCTCCGCGCCGCGCATCCGCTGGCTGCTCGAACGCACGCCGGGGCTGCGCGAGCGCGCCGAACGCGGCGACGTCCTCTTCGGCACCATCGAGAGCTGGCTGATCTGGAACCTGACCGGCGGCGCCGAGGGCGGCGTGCACGTCACCGACGTCACCAACGCCTCGCGCACCATGCTGATGAACCTGCGCACGCTTTCGTGGGATGACGAACTCCTGGAGTTCTTCGACGTCCCGCGGGCGATGCTGCCGGAGATCCGGTCGTCGACGGAGGTCTACGGGACGACGTCGCGCGTGGTGCCCGGCATCCGGATCGCCGCCGCCCTGGGTGATCAGCAGG
This sequence comes from Amycolatopsis bullii, assembly GCF_014654205.1. Classification (GTDB taxonomy): domain Bacteria; phylum Actinomycetota; class Actinomycetes; order Mycobacteriales; family Pseudonocardiaceae; genus Amycolatopsis; species Amycolatopsis plumensis. The sequence continues at coordinate 103,532 of NZ_BNAW01000007.1, read as the reverse complement.
CCGCGCTGTTCGGCCAGACATGTTTCGCGCCCGGCGAGGCGAAGTGCACGTACGGCACGGGCAGCTTCCTGCTGCTCAACACCGGCCCGACACCGGTGCTGTCCACCCACGGGATGCTCACCACGGTCGGGTTCAAGATCGGTGACGAGCCCGCGGTGTACGCCCTCGAAGGGTCGATCGCCGTCACCGGGTCGCTGGTGCAGTGGTTCCGCGACGGCCTGGAGCTGATCGGCAGCGCGCCCGAGATCGAGACCCTCGCGCGGACGGTCGAGGACAACGGCGGCTGCTACATCGTGCCCGCGTTCTCCGGGTTGTTCGCGCCGCACTGGCACAGCGAGGCACGCGGCGTGATCGCCGGGCTGACGTCGTACATCACCAAGGGCCACCTCGCGCGGGCGGTGCTGGAGGCGACCGGCTGGCAGACCCGCGAGGTCGTCGACGCGATGAACGCCGACTCGGGGCTGGCGCTCTCGACGTTGAAGGTCGACGGCGGGATGACCGCGGACAACCTGCTGATGCAGTTCATCGCCGACGTCCTCGACGTGCCGGTGGTGCGCCCGATGGTGGCGGAGACGGTTTCGCTGGGCGCGGCCTACGCGGCCGGGCTGTCCGTCGGGTACTGGCCCGACCTGGAGGGCCTGCGGCGCAACTGGCACCGGGCGGGCCAGTGGCTGCCGGCGATGGACCCGGCCCGCCGCGACTCCGAGTACGGGCACTGGCGCCAGGCGGTGGAGCTGACGTTCGGCTGGATGCGCCCGGCCCCGGCCGCGGCGGCGCCGGGCTCGGACGTGGTCGAGGTGCTGCTGGCCGACCACCGCCGGTTCGAGCAGCTGCTGCGCGACCTGCGCAACAGCGAAGCCGACCGCCCGGCGCTGGTCGCGGAGCTGGCGGCCCTGCTGGTCGCCCACGCGACGGCGACCGAGCGCATCGTCCGCCCGGACGCACCGGGTTCCCCGTTCGGCGAAGACCTCCTGGCCGTCCTGGAGGGCGACGACTTCGAAAAGGCGTTGCTGCGGCTGGAGAACGCCGTGGACGCGCACGTCCGCGGCGAGGAACGCGGGCTGCTGAACGAACTGCGCCGGAGTATGTCCACTTCGGACCGGACCGGGCTGGGCCGGGCGTTCGTCGCGGAGCGCCGCCGCCAGCTCGACCTCGGCTGCGGCACGGCGGACCACGTCCGCGGACTCGGTGATCGCCTGCAGCTTTAACCCCGTTGTCCGGTCCCGGTGCCGTCTGTCAGGGTGTCCCCAGTCGTCCGGACCCGCCCAGGCCGGGCCGTTCCGCCACGGGACCCCCATGTCGTCCGGCTATCGGCCGGTGCTGCGCCTGCCCGGCGCCGCCGCTTTCTTCTGCACCGCCGCCGCGGGGCGGGTCGGCATCGCCATGACCGGCCTCGGCCTGGTCTGGCTGGTGCACGCCCGGACCGGCTCCTACGGGACGGCCGGTCTCGCCACGGCCGCGTTCGCCCTCGCCGAAGCCGTCACGGGCCCGCAGCTCGCCCGCCTGGCCGACCGGTTCGGCCAAGCCCGCGTCCTGCCGTTTTCGGTGGCCGCCCACGGCATCGCCATCGCCGGTGTGCTCACCACGCCCCCGACGGCGGCCATCGCGTTCGCAGCCGGCGCGGGCGCGGCCGTCCCCCAGCTCGGTGCCCTCTCGGCGGCGCGCTGGGCGCACCTGCTGCGCTCCCGGCCGGCGGATCTGCCCACCGCGTTCGCGCTCGAATCGCTGGCCAACGCCGGCGCTTTCCTCCTCGGGCCGGCGCTGGTCACCGCACTCGGGGCGGCCGGTTGCGCCCCCTTGGCCAGTGCGCTCGCCGCGGCCCTGATCGTCGGCGGCGGTGCGGCCCTCGCCGCCCAGCGCCGGACCGCGCCACCGCCCGCTCGCCCCGGGTCGCTGCGGCCGCGGTTCATGCGCATCACGCTGCTCAACCTGGCCGTGGGGCTGTACTTCGGCACGATGGGGGTGTCCGTGAGCGCGTTCGCCACGGAGTACGGGGTGCCCGGTGCGGCCACGCCGATCGTCGCCGCCGGGAGTGTCGCCGGGCTGGTTTCCGGCTGGCTCTACGGACTGCGGCGGCACCGTGCCCCGGCCCGCGTCCAGCTGGTCGTCGCCGCGGCGTACCTGACGGCCACGGCGCTGCTGCTCCCCCTGGCGCGGTCGGCGCTCTGGCTCGGCGCCGCGGTGGTCGTCACCGAGGCCGCCATCCCGCCCACGCTGGTCCTGCTGAACGTCCTCACCGAGCGGGCCGTCGCCCCGGCGGTCCGCACCCGGGCGTTCACCTGGAACAACTCCACGAGCGCAGCGGGTTCCGCCCTGGCGGCGTTCCTCGCCGGGCACACCGCGGACGCACTGGGCGCCTCCGCCGCCTTCGCCCTCGCTCCGGCGGCCGCGCTCGCCCTGCTCGCGCTGACCGCCACTCTGCCATCGGGGTGACGCCCGGTCCGGACCCCTGCCCCGGCACCGGTGCCGGGGAGAAGACTGCGGACACCGGTTCGCCACTGGAGGGAGCACTCGTGTCCGCAGCCGCCGACCAGGCCTTACTGTCCCTGTCCACCCCGGCGGGGCTCGCCGATCCGTACCCGGTCTACGCGAAACTCCGCGAAGAGACGCCGGTCTTCCGCAGCGAAATCTTCGGCGGCTGGGTCCTCAGCCGGTTCGCCGACTGCCAGCAGGTGCTCGCCGACGGCGAGACCTTCCGGGTGCTGGACGCCGAGTGGCGCGACCGGCACCGGCCGGGCTGGCGCGACAACGCCGCGATGGTGTTGCTGACCGCGCTGCTGCCGTGGAAGAACCCGCCGGAACACACGCGCGAGCGCCGCCTGCTCGTGCGCGACTTCACCGTCCGGCGGGTCCAGGAGCTGGAGCCCGCCGTCCGCCGGGCCACCGACCGCGTATTGGACCGCTTCGCCGACGCCACGGCGGACGGGACCGCGGCGGAGTTCGTCGGCACCGTCCTCTACCCGCTGGGGATGGCCGTGATCGGGGACCTGGTCGGCGTGCCCGATGTCGACCACGACCGGCTTCGCCGCCTCACCGACCTGATCGGAAAGCAGGTCGATCCGGCGATGCCGGCGGCCCTGCGCGCCGAGGTCGACGCCGCCGCCGTCGAATTCCGGGACTACTTCACCGAGCTGATCGCGCGACGGCGCGCGGAACCGGCGGACGACCTGACGTCCGCGCTGCTGGTCCGGCCCGGCACCGGCGCGGAGCTGATGTCCGAGGAGGAGGTGCTCAACGCGCTCTTGGTGTTGTTCGGCGGCGGCTACGAGACCACCGCGGGCGCGCTGGGCAACGGCGTCCACGCGCTGCTGACCCATCCGGACCAGTTCGCCCTCCTCGCCGGCGATCCGGGGCTGGCGGCCGGCGCGGTCGAGGAGGTGCTGCGGTGGGACGGGGCCGCCCAGATGAGCCAGCGGGCGGCCGTCCGTCCGGTGGTCCTCGACGGGCGGGAGATCCCGGCCGACGACATGGTGGTGATCCTGGGCGGAGCGGCGAACCGGGACCCCGCGCGGTTCGCGGACCCGGACCGCTTCGACATCACCCGTGACGACGGGCGTGGGCTGTTCTTCGGGCACGGCCTGCACCTGTGCCTCGGCGCGGCCTTGGCGCGGCTCGAGATGACCGTGCTGCTCGAACAGCTGGGGAAGCGGTTTCCGGCGCTGGCGATCGGCGGGGAGGTCCGGCGCCGCCCCAACCCGTCGCTGCGCGGGATGGCGGCGCTGCCACTGACCCGGTGATCCGCGAGCGGCCGTCAGGCGCCCTTGAGGCAGCGGCTGCTCTCCCGGACCACCAGCTCGGCCTCGACCGTGCCCCACGCCGGGACCGCGATACCGTCGATGCGCGCCGCCAGGGTGGCCAGGGTCCGGCGGCCCGCGGCCACGTAGTCCTGGCGGACCGTCGTCAGCGGGGGCGCGAAGTAGGCCGCCTCGGGGACGTCGTCGAAGCCGACCACGTGGGCGTCGCGGGGGACGCGCATGCCCGCCTCCGCGAACGCCGCCACCAGCCCGAGTGCCATGTGGTCGTTCGCCGAGAAGACCGCGCCCACGCCGGACTCGACCGCCAGCGATTGGCCGGCGCGGAACCCCGAGCGGGCGGACCAGTCGCCGCGGACCACCGGGGGGACCTCGGCTCCGTGGCGTTCGAGCGTCTCGCGCCAGCCGCGCTCGCGGGCGCGGGCCACCGGCCCTTCCTCCGGGCCGCCGAGGTGCCAGACCGTCGGGTGCCCGAGTTCCAGGAGGTGTTCGGTGGCCTGGCGCGCCCCGGCGTACTGGTCGGTCGAGGCCGCAGGCACCAGCGGGATGCCGGCGACCGGGGCCAGCTCGGCCAGCAGGTGCCCGTCGAGCACCACGATCCCGGCCACGCCCTGCAGCTGCAGTCCGGCCACCGCGGCCAGCACGGCCGCCCCGCTCCTGCCCGACACGCTGAAGACGCTGAGCGCGTACTCCTGCTCGCGGGCGGCCACCCGGAGGCCGTGCAACACGGGCCCGGACGCCGACGCCCCGGTCGCGATCACCCCGAGCGTGCCCCGCCGCCGGAGGGGCAGCGGGCCATCGGGACCTGCGTCGTCCACGGCCATGGGCTGATGTTAGCGATCACACCAGCAGACGTGAACTTTGTTCACCTTCCATAAATAACGAAACGGTAACGCGCTGAACCGGCCTCCGCCGGGAGCCGTTCCCCCCATTGCCGGAACCAGTGACACCGGGCGGGTTCCCCCGATACCCGTGCCCCGGTGCTCACTCCCCGGGTTCCGCGCGTCTCCAGCCCGGGCACGCAGGCTTTCTTCGGCGTGCCCGGAAAACCGAACGAGGTGAACATGGCCCGGAATACTTCCCGCACCCCCGCCACGGGCAGACATCGCATCACCCGCCGCACGAAGATCGCGACCGGTGGACTGGCCCTGGCGCTGGCCGTCGGCGGCATCGTCGTCGCGACCACCGCCGGCCGGACCGGTGAGGCCAGCGCCGACGAGGCCGACGCGTCGTTCTTCATCGACATCGCGAAGGTCCCCTCGGGCATCAACGTGAACAAGGCGCTCCAGCAGAAGGGCGCCCGCGGCACGTTCACCGTGGACTGCGGGCGCAACGAGAACCAGCACTTCAACCCGGACAACTTCATCGCCCAGCCCGGCATCAAGAACGGTGCCCAGCACCTGCACGACTACGTCGGCAACCTCTCCACCAACGCCGACTCGAACAACAAGAGCCTCGTCAAGGCCGGCACCACCTGCAAGAACGGCGACAAGTCCGCCTACTTCTGGCCGGTCGTCCGCATCGACACCGGCGACGCCGAAAAGAACCCGCCCGCCAAGCAGCCCGACCGGGCCGGCAGCGCCAAGGACAAGGCGAGCGCGCAGGTCGACTGCCCGGACGTCGCGAGCAAGCTGCCCGACGTCCCGGACCAGGCCATGGACGAGGTGAACCGCAACCTCGACCTGCTCGACAAGCAGATCGACGAGGCCGACAAGCGGATCGCGAACGGCGACCTGAAGACGCCGCAGGACATCCAGAACGCCGTCGTCGGCCCGCTCAAGGACAAGCGCGCCTCGACCATCGACCGGATCGCCATCGCGATCGGCCGCCGGGCCGCGAAGCCGACCAACCTCGGCGGACTCGCGCAGTGCGCGCTCAAGCAGAACGGCAAGGGCGGGCTGGACAACGGCGGCCAGAACAGCAATGGCCAGCCGGCCGAACTGCCCGGCGTCAACGACAAGAACGAGGTCGGCGACAACGACGGCGAGATCCAGCGCGTCCAGTCGGCGACGATCACGTTCACCAGCGGCGGCGCGAGCAAGGTCGTCGCGATGCCGCAGTTCCTCCGGATCCTGTACGGCGACGCCAAGCAGAGCACCAACGGCCCGGCCAACGCCCGGCCCAGCTGGACCTGCACCGGCTTCGAGGACCGGCTCACCGACCACTACCCGATCTGCCCGCAGAACAGCAAGGTCGAGCGCATCCACGCCTTCCCGAACTGCTGGGACGGCAAGAACATCGACAGCGCCAACCACCGCACGCACATCGTGTTCGCCGACCAGCAGGGCAAGTGCCCGAAGGGCTTCCAGAACGTGCCGCAGCTGGTGATCAAGCTGGTCTACAACATCCCGCACGACATCCAGGTCAAGGGCCAGTACAAAGTCGACGCCTTCGCCCAGGAGAAGCACAACCCGCGCTCGGACCACGACGACTTCGCCAACGTCATGGGCCAGCGCCTGATGAACCAGGTCGTCAACTGCATCAACACCGGCAAGCGCTGCAACCAGTGACCCCGGTGACCCCACGCTCGTGAGTGGTGAGGCGGGTTAGAACCCGCCTTACCACTCACGACTGGCTGGTCTTGGTACGGGCGCGGGTGACGGAAACGCCCGGTATCCGGCACCCGAACGCAGTGAATGACTCATTCCTGGCGTCTGACGCCAGGAATGAGTCATTCACTGCACTGCCGGCCGCGCGTCAGGAGGCCGCGCGGCGCTTGGTCCAGATGTCGTACGCCACCGCCGCCAGCAGCACCACGCCCTTGACCAGCATGACCCGCTCGCTCGGGGCGCCGATCAGGGACATGCCGTTGTTGATCACCGCCATGATCAGGCCACCGGTGATGGCACCGACCACCTTGCCGACGCCGCCCTGGACGGCCGCGCCGCCGATGAACGCCGCCGCGATCGCGTCGAGCTCGAAGTTGACGCCCGCCGTCGGGCCCGCCTGGTTGAGCCGGCCGGCGAAGATGATGCCCGCCAGCGCCGCCAGGACGCCCATGTTGACGAAGATCCAGAACGTCACCTGCTTGACCTTGACGCCCGAGAGCGTCGCGGCCTGCAGGTTGCCGCCCACGGCGTAGATGTGCCGGCCGAACACCGACTTGCCGGCCACCAGCGAGTAGCCGAGCACCAGCGCCACCAGCAGGATGAGCACCCACGGCAGGTTCTTGAACCGCGCCAGCTGCACCACCAGGGCCAGCACCAGCACCGCGATGCCGGCCAGCTTCAGCACGAACACCGGGAACGGGTCGACGTCCTGGCCGTAGCCGAGCCGGCCCATCCGCTTGCGCCACTGGGTGAACACGATCCCGGCCACCGCGGCAAGGCCGGCGAGCAGCGACACCAGGTCGGCGCCGCCCAGCGGGCCGAGGCCGATGTTGCCCAGGTAGCCGTCGGTGAAGCCGTTCGACAGCGTGCGGACCGCGTCCGGGAACGGGCCGATGCCCTGGTTGCCCAGCACCGTCAGGGTCAGCGCCCGGAACGCCAGCATGCCGGCCAGCGTCACGATGAACGCCGGGATGCCGAAGTAGGCGACCCAGTAACCCTGCCACGCGCCGATCACCGCGCCGACCACGAGGGTGATCAGCACCGCGAGGAACCACGGCATGTGGGAATTCACCATCAGCACCGCCGACACCGCGCCGGTCATCGCGACCACCGACCCGGCGGACAGGTCGATGTGCCCGGAGATGATCACCAGGATCATCCCGATCGCGAGGATCAGCACGTAGCTGTTCTGCACGATGATGTTGGAGATGTTCTGCGGTTCCAGCAGCGCGCCACCGGTGAGCACCTCGAACAGCACCACGATCAGCGCGAACGCGACGTAGATGCCGCTCTGGCGCGGGTTGATCGAGATCCTCCGCTTGGAGCGCTCAACCGGGGGCACGGCGGGCCGCGCTTCGGTCGTGGTCATTCCCGTTCCTTAGTCATGTACTGCATCAGCAGTTCCTGGGTGGCTTCTTCGCGCCGGGCCTCGCCGGTGATCCGTCCCGCCGAGAGCGCGTAGATCCGGTCGCAGAGCCCGAGCAGCTCCGGCAGCTCGGAGGAGATGACCAGGACGGCCTTCCCCTGGGCGGCGAGGGCGTTGATGATCGTGTAGATCTCGAACTTCGCGCCCACGTCGATGCCGCGGGTCGGCTCGTCCAGGATCAGCACGTCCGGATCGGTGAAGATCCACTTGGCCAGCACGACCTTCTGCTGGTTGCCGCCGGAGAGCTTCCCGGTCACGCTCTGCACGCTCGGCGCCTTGATCCGCAGGTCACGGCGGTAGCGGTTGGCCGTGTCGTGCTCGGCGTGCTCGTTGACCCAGCCGCGTTTCGCCAGCTTGCCGAGCCCGGCCGCGGACACGTTGCGCTGGATGTCCTCGATCAGGTTGAGCCCGTAGCGCTTGCGGTCCTCGGTGGCGTAGGCGATGCCGTGGCGGACGGCATCCTGCACCGAGCGGATTTCGATCTCCTTGCCGTGCTTGATGATCCGCCCGGAGATGTCCTTGCCCCACGACCGGCCGAACACGCTCATCGCGAGTTCGGTCCGGCCCGCGCCCATCAACCCGGCCAAGCCGACGATCTCCCCGCGCCGCAGCGAAAGCGACGCGTGGTCGACGACGACCCGGCCGGCCTGGGTCGGGCTGTGCACGGTCCAGTCCTCGATCCGCAGCACCTCTTCGCCGATCTCCGGCTCCCGGGGCGGGAACCGGTGCTCGAGGTCACGGCCGACCATGCCGGTGATGATGCGCTCTTCCGTCAGCCCCGCCGCGTCGAGCGTTTCGATCGTCTTGCCGTCACGCAGGATCGTGACGGTGTCGGCGATCGCCGTCACCTCGCCGAGCTTGTGCGAAATGATCACGCACGTGACGCCCTCGTCCCGCAGCCCGCGCAGCAGCTCGAGCAGGTGGGCCGAGTCGTCGTCGTTGAGCGCCGCCGTGGGCTCGTCGAGGATGAGCAGCTTGACCTCTTTGGACAGTGCCTTCGCGATCTCGACCAGCTGCTGCTTGCCGACGCCGAGTTCCTGCACCGCCCGGGTGGGGTTTTCGGCGAGGCCGACGCGCTTGAGCAGCGCGCCGGCCTCGTGGTTGGTGCGGTTCCAGTCGATCCAGCCGCGCTTGGCCTGTTCGTTGCCGAGGAAGATGTTCTCCGCGATCGACAACTGGCCGCACAGCGCGAGTTCCTGGTGGATGATCACGATCCCGCGCCGTTCGCTGTCGCGCACCGACCCGAACTCGCACCGCTGCCCGTCGAAGGTGATCTCGCCGTCGTAGCTCCCGTGCGGGTAGACGCCCGAGAGCACCTTCATCAGGGTGGACTTCCCGGCGCCGTTCTCCCCGCAGATCGCGTGGATTTCCCCGCGGCGCACGGAAAGGTTGACGTCCGACAGCGCCTTGACCCCGGGGAAGGTCTTGGTGATCCCGCGCATGCCGAGCAGTTCGGTCATTTCAGCTGACCTGCCGTGTAGTAGCCCGAGTCGACGAGTTCCTTCTGGTAGTTCGTCTTGTCCACGGTGACCGGCTGCAGCAGGTAGGACGGGACGACCTTCTTGCCGTTGTCGTAGTCCTTGGTGTTGTTGACCTCGGGCTTGCCGCCCTTGAGCACCGCGTCGGCCATCTTGACGGTGGTGTCGGCGAGCTTGCGGGTGTCCTTGAAGATCGTCGAGTACTGCTCACCGGCGATGATGGACTTGACCGAGGCGACCTCGGCGTCCTGCCCGGTGACGATCGGGTACGGCTGGCCGGCGGTGCCGTAGCCGTTGCTCTTCAGCGCCGACAGGATGCCGATGGACAGGCCGTCGTACGGCGAGAGCACGCCCTGGACCTTCGCGCCACCGGTGTAGGTCTTGGTGAGCAGGTCCTCCATGCGCTTCTGCGCGGTGGCCGGGTCCCAGCGCAGGATGGCCGCGCGGGCGAAGTCGGTCTGGCCGCTCTTGACGACCAGCTTGCCGCTGTCCATCAGGGGCTTGAGGACGGACATCGCGCCGTTGAAGAAGAAGGTGGCGTTGTTGTCGTCGGGGGAACCGGCGAACAGCTCGATGTTGAACGGACCGGCACCGTCACCCAGGCCCTTGACCAGCGAGTTCGCCTGCTCGACGCCGACCTTGAAGTTGTCGAAGGTGGCGTAGTAGTCGACGTTCGGCGAGTTGCGGATCAGCCGGTCGTAGGCGATGACCGGGATCTTCTTGTCGGCCGCCTCCTGCAGCTGGGTGGTGATGGCGGTGCCGTCGATCGAGGCGATGACCAGGAGCTTCGCGCCCTTGGTGATCTGGTTCTCGATCTGGTTCACCTGGGTGGGGATGTCGTTCTCGGCGTACTGGAGGTCGACCTTGTAGCCGAGCTTCTCCAGCGCGGCCTTGATGTTGTCGCCGTCGTGGATCCAGCGCTCCGACGACTTGGTCGGCATGGTGACGCCGACCAGGCTGCCCTCGGCGCCGGCACCGGGTGCGGCCGTCTGGTCCGCGGTTTTCTGGCTCGAGCCGCACGCCGACAGCGTGAGCGCGAGCCCCGCGGCGGCGAGCGCCGCGATTCCTCTGGTGAACTTCATCGTTCCTTCTTCCTTTCTCAGAAGCCCTGAGCGAGCCGGTGGTACGCCTGGTTCCAGCGGATGCGGTCGGCGAAATCGTGCGGCGTCGTGTCCTTGTCGATGACCAGCAGTTCGACGCCGAGCAGGTTCGCGAAGTCGCGAAGGGTTTCCGTGCCCACGGCCTGGGTGAGCACGGTGTGGTGCGGGCCGCCCGCGGTGATCCAGGACTCCGCGGACGTCGCCAGCGACGGCGCCGGCTCCCAGACCGCCCGCGCGACCGGCAGGTTCGGCAGCGGCTCGTCCGGGGCGACGACGTCGATCTCGTTGGCCACCAGCCGGAACCGGTCGCCCAGGTCGACCAGGCCGAGCACGACACCGGGGCCGGGCGCGGCGTCGAACACGAGCCGGACCGGGTCTTCCCGGTTGCCGATGCCCAGCGCGTGGATCTCGCAGGACGGCTTGGCGGCGGCGATGCTCGGGCAGACCTCGAGCATGTGCGCGCCGAGGATCTTCGGCTTGCCCGGCCCGAAGTGGTAGGTGTAGTCCTCCATGAAGGACGTGCCGCGGTCGCGGCCGACGCTCATCGCCTTGACCGCGGCGAGCAGCGCCGAGGTCTTCCAGTCGCCTTCGCCGCCGAAGCCGTAGCCGTCGGCCATCAGGCGCTGCACCGCGAGGCCGGGCAGCTGCCGGAGCCCGCCGAGGTCCTCGAAGTTCGTGGTGAACGCGCCGAACCCGCCGTCGGTGAGGAACTTCCGCAGGCCGGCCTCGATGCGGGCGGCGTACTGCAGCGACTCGTGCCGCGCTCCCCCGGCCGCCAGCTCCGGCACAACGTTGTATTCGTCGGCGTACCGCTGCACCAGGGCATCGACGTCCGAAATCGCGTCGACCTGCTCGACCAGCTCGTTCACGCCGTAGGTGTTGACCGAGACACCGAAGCGCAGCTCGGCCTCGACCTTGTCGCCTTCGGTGACGGCGACGTCGCGCATGTTGTCGCCGAACCGGGCCAGCCGCAGGTTGCGCAGGTGGTCGGCGCCGATCGCGGCCCGCGCCCACGCGTCGATCCGCGCGACCACCGCCGGGTCGGACACGTGCCCGGCCACGGTCTTGCGCGGCACGCCGAGGCGGGTCTGGATGAACCCGAACTCGCGGTCGCCGTGCGCGGCCTGGTTGAGGTTCATGAAGTCCATGTCGATGGTGGACCACGGGAGCGCCTCGTTGAGCTGCGTGTGCAGGTGCAGCAGCGGCTTGCGCAGCGCGTCGAGCCCGGTGATCCACATCTTCGCGGGCGAGAAGGTGTGCATCCACGCGATCACGCCGACGCAGGCGGCGTCGGCGTTGGCCTCCTGCAGCACCCGCCGGATCGACGCGGCCTCGGTCAGCACCGGCTTGCCGACGATCTCGGCGGGGAGCGCGCCGGAGGCCGACAGCAGCTGCTGGATGCGCAGCGACTGGCCGGCGACCTGCTCGAGGGTCTCCTCGCCGTAGAGGGCCTGGCTGCCGGTGAGGAACCAGAGCTGGGGTTTCGATGCCGAAGTCATCGTTCTCCTTGGGAAGATCAGTGCTGGCCGTAGACGTTCTGGTACCGGGCGTAGAGCCGGTCGACGTCCTCGGGCGGGAGGGGTTCGGGCGTGCCGAGCTCGAAGGCCTTGTGGACGGTGCGGGCCACGTCCTCGACCATCACCGCGGCCTTGACCGCGTCACGAGCGGTCCGGCCGACGGTGAACGGGCCGTGGTTGCGCATCAGCACCGCGGGCGACCGGCTCGAGCGAAGCGTTTCGACGATGCCGCGGCCGATGGAGTCGTCGCCGATCAGGGCGAACGGCCCGACCGGGATCTCCCCGCCGAACTCGTCGGCGATCATCGTCAGCACGCACGGGATCGGTTCGCCGCGCGCGGCCCACGCCGTGGCGTAGGTCGAGTGGGTGTGCACGACGCCGCCGATCTCCGGCATGTGCCGGTAGACGTAGGCGTGCGCGGCGGTGTCGGACGACGGCGCGAGGTCGCCTTCGACGAGTTCGCCGTGCAGGTCGGTGACCACCATCGTGTCCGCCGAGAGGTTGTCGTAGGACACCCCCGAAGGCTTGATGACCAGCAGGTCCCGGCCCGGGACCCGCGCCGAGACGTTGCCCGCGGTCCAGATGACCAGCTCGTTGCGGGTCAGCTCGCCGTGCAGCTTCGCGACCGTCTCCCGCAGTTCGGCGACGGTGTCGAGCACTTCACCGGTCAGCGACATCAGGACTGTCCTTTCGCGACGGCGCGCTTGCGGGCGGCCAGCCGGTGCATGACATCGTTGCCGCCACGGCCGAAGTAGTCGTGCAGCTGCGTGTATTCGGCGTACAGCTCGTCGTAGGCGACGACGTGCGCGGGCACCGGCCGGTACACCGCGCGCTCGACCGAGCCCATCGCGGCGGCGGCCGTGCGGATGTCCGCGTGGGCCCCGGCGGCGACGGCCGCGTGGATGGCCGACCCGAGCGCGGGTCCCTGCGCCGAGCCGATCACCGACAGCGGGAGGTTGGTGACGTCGGCGTAGATCTGCATGAGCAGCGCGTTCTTCGTCAGTCCGCCCGCGATGATGAGCTCGGTGACCGGGACGCCGGCTTCGTCGAACGTCTCGATGATCTTCCGGGTGCCGAAGGCGGTGGCCTCCAGCAGGGCCCGGTAGACGTCCTGGGCGCGGGTGCCGAGCGTCTGGCCGACGATCACGCCGGAGAGCTCGTGGTCCACCAGCACCGACCGGTTGCCGCTGTGCCAGTCCAGCGCGATCAGGCCGTGTTCGCCGATCTCCTGCTGCGCGGCGAGCCGGGTGAGCTCCTCGTGCGAGGCGTCGGCGAAGTGCTCGACGAACCAGCCGAAGATGTCACCGACACCGCTCTGGCCGGCTTCGTACCCCCAGAGCCCGGCCACGATGCCGCCCTCGACGACGCCGCACATGCCGGGGACCTCGCGCAGCTCGGCGCCGTTCATCACGTGGCAGGTCGAGGTGCCCATGATCGCCACCATCTGGCCGGGCTCGACGGCCTGGGCGGCGGGGGCGGTGACGTGCGCGTCGACGTTGCCGACGGCGACCGCGATGCCCTCGGGCAGCCCGGTCCAGGCCGCGGCTTCCGCGGTCAGCGAGCCCGCGCGGGAACCCAGCTGGCCCAGCGGGTGCTCCAGCTTGTCGGTCACGAAGGACTCGAACCCGGGGGCGAGCTCGCGGAGGAAGTCGCGGCTCGGGTACTGGCCGTCCTGCAGGATGCCCTTGTAGCCGGCGGTGCAGGCGTTGCGCACGTAGCTGCCGGTGAGCTGCCAGACGATCCAGTCGGCCGCCTCCACCCAGTGCCGCATCGCGGCGTAGACGTCCGGGGCCTCTTCGAAGATCTCGAGGGCCTTGGCGAACTCCCACTCCGAGGAGATCAGGCCGCCGTAGCGCGGGAGCCACTTCTCGCCCCGGGTGCGGGCCAGCTCGTTGATCCGCACGGCCTGCGGCTGCGCGGAGTGGTGCTTCCAGAGCTTCACGTACGCGTGCGGGTTGCCTTCGAACTCGGGCAGTTCGCACAGCGGCGTCCCGTCCGCGGTCGTCGGCACCATCGTGCACGCGGTGAAGTCGGTGGCGATCCCGACGACGTCCGCCGCGTCGACGCCGGCGTCCCGCAGCGCCGCCGGTACGGCGTTGCGGAGCACTCCTACGTAGTCCGCCGGGACCTGCAGCGCCCATTCCGGCGGCAGCGCGCGGCCCGTGGCGGGCAGCGTCTCGTCGAGCACCCCGTGCGGGTACTCGAAGACGCCGGAACCGAGTTCGGCCCCGTCGGCCACGCGCACGACCACCGCGCGGCCGGACAGGGTGCCGAAGTCGACGCCGACGGTGAGTGGTTCTCCCACGGTGTCTTCCCTCCTGGTTGGTGACCGGGACGCGGCGCGGGCGGCGGTGAACGCGCCGCGTCCCGGGGTCTTAGCGGCCGGTGAGGACCAGCGTCGTCACCGAGTTGGCCGGCAGCGTCAGCTTCGACGTCGCGGCCAGCCCGGTGATCTCCCTGGTCTGCGGCACGATGGCGGTCGGCGCGGCGAGGCTGTTGCGCCCCGCCGGGTCGCCGGTGAGCGTGGTGAGCGTGCCGGTGCCGTCCACGGCGGTGACGCCGGTGAGCGACAGCCGGGTGGTCTGCACCTGCGGAGTCGGGTTGACGAGTTTGACCGTGAAGGTCTTCCTTCCGCTCTTCGTGGTCACGTTGACCACCTGCCGCAGGGGGCTGCCCTGGTTGAGGCGGCTGGTGACGATCTGCTTGCCGAGGGTGCTGGAGAACATCTGCTGCACCCAGTACGACGGCGAGGCGTAGCTCGTCCCGGCGTCGAAGCCGATCAGGTTGACCGGCCAGTTGGACTGGTTCTCCTGCACCAGCACCGGCGCGTACATCGAGCCGATGACGACGTCGCTGTTGCGCTCGAGCCCGGTGAGGAACGCGGCCTCGCCGATGGCGGCGGCCAGGGTGCCGGTGGGCCGGCCGTCCTGGGCGCCGTACTCGCCGACGAGGATGTCCGGGCCGCTGCGGTCGGCGGTGTCGTAGCGGGTCGAGTTGTCGGTGAACCACTGCGGCGACTGGTAGTAGTGGTCGTCCGCGGCGTCCGGGCGCACGCCGGTCGACGTGCTCGACGCGGTCCCGCCCTGCAGCCCGCCGGTGGTGGCGATGACGGTCAGCTGCGGGTACTTCGCCTTGATGGCGTCGAACATGTCGGTGAAGCGCCAGGCGTAGCTGCCCGAGCCGTCGAACCAGTCCTCGTTGCCGACCTCGACGTAGTGCAGGTCGAACGGCGCCGGGTGCCCGTCGGCGACCCGCTTGGCGCCCCACGTGGTCGAGCTGTCGCCGATGGCGTACTCGATCTCGTCGAGGGCTTCCTGGACGTAGGCCGGGTAGTCGGCCTGGTCGACGTGCTGGCCGTTGAGGGTGTAGCCGGCGAACAGCGCGAGCAGCGGCTGGGCACCGATGTCCTCGGCGAGCTTGAGGTAGTCGAGGATGCCGAAGCCGTCGGTGGACCAGTAGCCCCACGCGGTGTTCTGGTGGCCGGGCCGCTGTTCCAGCGGGCCGATGGTGTTCTTCCACGCGAACCGGGTGTCGAGCGTGTTGCCTTCGAGGTAGTTGCCGCCGGGAACGCGGAACAGGCCCAGTTTCATCGCCGCGAGCTTCTGCCCGAGGTCGGCGCGGACGCCGTTGGGCCGGTTCTTGAAGGTCGGCGGGAACAGCGAGACCTGCTGGAACCAGGCGTCGCCGCTCAGCGCCTTCTTGCCCTTGTTGACCAGGGAAACGACGATCCGGTTGTCGGTGGACGGCGTGATCGTCGACGGCGTGGTGAAGCTGAACGCCTGCTGCGTCCACGCGGGCCCGACCGGCTGGAGGTCCTTGCTCGCCAGCACCGTGCCGTCCGGCTTCTCCAGGCTGACCCGGACCCCGCCGGTCCACGTTCCCTTGGCGAAGAAGCTGCCGGTGTACTTGGTGGACGGCTTCGCCGCGACGCCGTAGAAGCCGACGTTCGCCGCGGCCACCCGGCCGGCGGCCGGAACCGTGTCGGCGTGCAGCTTCAGCGAGCGGTCGAGCGCGGTGTTGAGCGGGTTCGCGGTGTCGACCGAGTAGGTGCCGGTCGCCCCGGCCGAGGTGAGCAGCGACCAGTACGGCACCGGCGTGTTGCCCGCGCCGCTGCCGGGCTGGTAGCCCTCCTTGAACGTGCGGTTGCGGACGAGCTCGGCGTACAACCCGCCCTCGACCGAGTGGCTGATGTCCTCGAGGATCGAGCCGTAGGTGGTCGGCCGGGTGTTGGCCCGGACGACGTTGGCGTCGACGGCCAGCTGGTTGGCCCCGGCCAGGGTGCCGATCTGCGCGGCGGTCAGCGGGAAGCGGCGCAGCTCGACCTCGTCGACGGCCCCGGTGAACCCGGCGCCGACGGTGAACGGCGCCGCCGCGGTGCCCGAGGCCGGGCAGGCGGAGACGTCCAGGGTCGTGCCGGTGGGCGTCCCGCACGAGCTGGTGACCGCGGCGGCGTCGCCGTCGGCGTAGACGGTGAGCCGCTGGGCGGCACGGTCCAGGACCAGGGCGGCGTGGTGCCAGGTGCCGTCGGCGAGCCCGCCGCCGTTGGTGGTCACCTGGATGGTGCCGACGCGGGCGGTGAGCTTGCCGCCGGTCACGCCGAGGGCGTACCCGTCGCCGTGGTCCACCAGGGTGCCCGACGCGGTGGTGCGGAACCAGGCGGCCAGGGACAGCGAGCCGGTGCCGGTGTCGAACGCGGGCGAGCTGCCCATGTCCACAGTGGACTTGCCGTCGAGCTGGACGGCCTGCCCGGCCGCTCCCGCGGTCCAGGTCGCGCCCTTCAGCGTGCCGTCGGCCGCGTTCGCCGAGGCGTCACGGGCGACCGTGCCGGCGCCTTCGTCGAAGTGCCACGAACCGCTCGCGGCCAGGGCGGCGACGGCGGACGCGGTCAGCGGCGTCGGGTACGCGCGGACGTCGTCGATGCCGCCGTCGAACCAGTCGGCGGGAGCGCCCGCCCACTTGCCGCGGCCGATCTCCAGGTGCCCGCCCGCGGTCCACGGCGTGGTGAACGGGACGCTCTGCTGCAGGGTCCCGTTGACGTACAGGGAAAGCGTGCCCGCCGCTCGGTTGTACACACCGGCCACGTGCTGCCACTGGCCGGCCTGCGCGGGCAGCGTCGACACGGCCGAGGACGAAGCCGAATCGCCGTCGGCCGCGCGGCGGGTGAAGGCGAAGCGGCCGTCGTTGGTCCGCTGGAGGTAGAAGCCGCTGATCGACGAACCGTCGACGCTCACGGCGGTCCGGAAGCCGCCGGCCGCGGTGGGCTTCACCCACGCCGACACCGAGAAGCTCTGCGCGGTGTCCACGACCGGCCCCGGGACGTCGACCGCGGCGTCGGTGCCGTTCAGCGCGACACCGTGCGGGCCGACGACGCCGTCACCCCAGGTGGCACCGCCGGTCAGGGTGGCGGTGCGCCCGTCGAGGGAGTCGTCCGCCGTGGTGGTGCCGGTGCCCTCGTCGAGGCCCCAGTGCCCGGCGATGGCCAGGCGGGCGGCGTCGGCGGCGGTCAGGGCGCCCGAGTAGGCGCGGACGTCGTCGATCGTGCCGTCGACGAAGTCCACCGGGTTGCCGCCGTACTTGCCGCGGCCGATCACCAGGTGCCCGGTGCCCGCCCAGGCCGCCGGCGCGGCGACGGTGGTCTGGCGGGTGCCGTCGACGTACAGCGACAGCGTCGACGCGCTCGCGTCGTACACGCCGGTCAGCTGGTACCACTGGCCGGCGACGGGGTCGAAGTTCGCGCCCGCCACGACGCCGTCGGTCGGGGCGTCCCCGGCCAGCCGGGTGAAGGCGAACCGGCGGGAGTCGTCGCGGAACTGCAGGAAGAAGTTGCTCACCTGGGCGCCGTCGACGCTGACGAACGTCTGGTAACCGGACGTCTTGTCGAGCTTGACCCAGCTGCTCACCGAGAAGCTCTTGGTCGTGTCCAGCACGGGCGCACCCGCGTCGGCGAACCCCCTGGACCCGTCGGTCGTCAGGGCGCCGCCCCGGATACCCGGGCCCCAGCCGGCCCCCTCGGACAGGGTCGCCGGGTGACTGCCCGCGGTGTCGGCGGCGGTCGTCCCGCTGCCGTCGTCGAACGTCCAGTGCCCCGCCAGGGCCGGATCGGCGTCGGCCACGGCGGCCGGCGCCGCCACGATGGGCACGGCGGAGCACAGCGCCAAAGCGGCGAGCACGGCCATGGGCCGCCGCAGTCTGCGGAGCATGACTCTCCTTTGAGTGATGCGCGGGAGGGGCACTTTCACGTGAAAGTGCCCCTCCCGGGCTAGCGGGTCCGTCGGGTGACGAGGCGTTGCAGGACGATGAAGACGAACAGCAGGGCCCCCGTGATGATCGAGGTCCACCAGGAGTTGAGGGTGCCGTCGAAGGTGATCAGGGTCTGGATGATGCCCAGCACCATGATCCCCAGCACGGTCCCGAGCACGTAGCCGGAGCCGCCGGTGAGGATGGTGCCGCCGATGACGACCGCGGCGATCGCCGTCAGCTCGAGGCCGACGCCGTTGAGCGGGTCGCCCGAGGACTTGTACAGGACCAGGAGGATCCCGCCGAGCGCCGAGCAGACCCCGCTGATCGTGTACACCGCGATCTTGGTGCGGCCGGTCTTGAGCCCCATCAGCATCGCGGACTGCGCGTTGCCGCCGATCGAGTAGACCGTGCGCCCGAACCGGGTGAAGGCCAGGACGTAGGCCGCGGCCGCGACGACCACCAGGGCGACCACCACGCTGATCGAGATGTGCAGCTCACCGCCGAGCGGGATCTGGGTCTGGGCCAGGGTGGCGATCGTCGCGTTGTCGATCGAGTAGGCCTCGGTGGTGATCGTGTAGCAGAGGCCGCGGGCGAAGAACATCCCGATCAGCGTCGCGATGAACGGCTGGATCTCGAAGAAGTGGATCAGCGCGCCCATCCCGGCACCCAGCACCGCGCCGACCACCAGGACCACGGCGATGGCCGCGTACGCCGGCCAGCCGTGCTTCTGCATCAGGTCGCCGGAGATCACCGTGGACAGCGCGACCACCGACCCGACGGACAGGTCGATGCCGCCGGTGAGGATCACGAACGTCATGCCGACCGCGACCACGAGCAGGAAGGCGTTGTTGATGAACAGGTCGAGGATGACCTGCCCGGACCCGAAGGCCTCGTACTGGACCGCACCGAACACGTACGCGGCGATCAGCAGCGCCAGCGTCGCGAGGATCGGCACGTGCCGCTGCTGCGGCCGGTAGCCCTTCACGCGGGCGAGCGTGGTCATGCGGTGACCTCCACCTTCTCCGGAGCGGGCGTGGGCGCCGGGGTGACCGGACGGGCTCCCCGGCGCCGCCGGAACCTGCGGCGGAACGCGGGCGACTGCAGCAGGCACACCACCAGCACGACGATCGCCTTGAAGAGCATGATCGACTCCGGCGGGATGCCGAGGGCGTAGACGGTGGTGGTGAGCGTCTGGATGAGCAGCGCGCCGATCACCGCGCCGCCGAGGGAGAACCGGCCGCCGGTCAGCTGGGTGCCGCCGACGACGACCGCGAGGATCGCGTCGAGTTCGATGAACAGGCCGGCGTGGTTGGCGTCGGCGCTGTGCACGTTCGCGCTGATCATCAGCCCGGCGACGCCCGCGCACAGCGCGCAGAAGACGTAGACGAGCCAGGTGAGCCGGGCCGAGCGGAGCCCGGCCAGGCGGCTGGCTTCGGGGTTGCCGCCGACGGCCTCGACGAGCAGGCCGAGCGCGGAGCGGCGGACGAGCACCGATGCGAGCACGAACACCGCCAGCGCGACGAGGATGGCGCTGGGCAGGGTGAACAGGAACCCGCTGCCGATCCACTCGAACGAGTGGGAGTTGACGGTGATGATCTGGCCGCCGCTGATCAGCTGCGCGATGCCCCGGCCGGCGACCATGAGGATCAGGGTGGCGATGATCGGCTGGATGCCCAGTGCCGCGACGAGCCAGCCGTTCCAGACCCCGAGCACCAGCGAGAGGCCGAGCGCCAGGCCGAAGGCGACCAGCGTGGTGCCGGTGCCGTCCGGGTTGTCGCTGATCCACAGGCAGGCGAGCGAGCCGCTGATCGCCACGACCGCACCGACCGAGAGGTCGATGCCGCGGGTGGCGATCACCAGCGTCATGCCGATCGCGATGAGGATCAGCGGGGCGCCGTTCTTCAGGATGTCGACGAGGTTCCCGTAGAGGTGCCCGTCGCGGAACTCGATCTTGAAGAACGACGGGCTCGCGATCAGGTCGCCCAGCAGCAGCACCAGCAGGGCCACCACGGGCCAGAAGAGCCGGTGTTTGGTCATGGCTTTCACGCCTGCACCCCCTCGGCCATCGTGGCCATGATGTCGTCCGCGGTGAGCGCCTGGTTTTCCCGCTCCGCCACGACCTTCCGGTCCCGCAGCACCACGACGCGGTGGCTCAGCCGCAGGACTTCTTCGAGTTCGGCGGAGATGAACACGACGGCCATGCCGTCGCCCGAGAGCTGGGTGACCAGCCGCTGGATCTCCGTCTTGGCGCCGATGTCGATGCCGCGCGTGGGCTCGTCGAGGATCAGCAGCCGCGGTTCGGTGATGAGCCAGCGGGCCAGCAGGACCTTCTGCTGGTTGCCGCCGGAGAGGTTGCCCACCAGCGCTTCGGGGTTGGCGGGCCGGATGTCGAGGGCCTTGATGTACTTCTCGGCGATTTCGTCCTGGCGGCGGCGCGACAGCGGCCGCGCCCAGCCGCGGGAGGCCTGCAGCGCCAGCACGATGTTCTCGCGGACGGTCAGTTCCTCGACCAGGCCTTCGGCCTTGCGGTTCTCCGAAAGGAACGCGATCTTGTGGTCCAGCCCGGCTCGCGGGGTGCGCAGCGCGGCGGGCTCGCCGTCGACCTTCAGCGAGCCGCTGTCGGCGTGGTCGGCGCCGAAGAGCAGCCGGGCGAGTTCGGTGCGGCCGGAGCCGAGCAGGCCGGCCAGCCCGACGACCTCGCCGGCGTGGATGGCGAGGTCGAAGGGTTCGACGCCGCCCTTGCGGCCGAGGCCTTCGGCGGCCAGCAGCACGGGCGCGCCGGCGACCTCGGCCCGGCTGGGACCGGAGTCCTCCAGGTCCTCGAGGACCTGGAGCTCCTTGCCGATCATCTTGGTGACGAGCTCGACCGGCGTGATGTCCGCGGTGCGGTACTCGCCGATCAGCTTTCCGTTGCGCAGCACGGTCATCCGGTCGGCGATGGCGAAGACCTGGTCGATGAAGTGGGACACGAACAGGATCGCCATGCCGCTTTCGCGCAGGGACCGGACGACCTTCAGCAGCTGTTCGACCTCGCCGGCGTCCAAACTGGACGTCGGTTCGTCAAGGACGAGCACGCGCGCGTCGACGTCGAGCGCGCGGGCGATCGCGACCAGCTGCTGCACCGCGATGGAACAGGTGGACAGCTCGGCCGAGACGTCCACGTGGACGTCCAGCCGGGCCAGCAGCTCCTCGGCCCGCTTCCGCATCGGGCCCCACTGGATGCGGCCGAGGCGGCGGGGTTCCCGGCCGAGGCAGACGTTCTCGGCCACGGACAGGTTCGGGCAGAGGTTGACTTCCTGGTAGACCGTGCTGATGCCGGCCTGCTGGGCCTCACCGGGCCCGCTGAAGGCGACGTCGTCGCCGCCCAGTTCGATCGTGCCCGCGTCCACCCCGTACACCCCGGTGAGCACCTTGATGAGGGTGGACTTGCCGGCGCCGTTCTCGCCCATCAGGGCGTGGACTTCGCCGGGGTACATCCGGAAGTCGACCCCGTCCAGGGCGAGGACGCCGGGGAACTCCTTGCGGATACCGCTCATCCGCACCATGGGCTGCGGTTCAGGCATTTGCTGTGCTCCGGAGTGGACGCGGGGGTCGTGAGTGCGTAACGGTGTTAGAACACTGTTACGCACCCACGACCCGCAGGCGGTCAGTACTGGCGCTGCGGCAGGGCGGCCTTGGCGGAGGCCTGGTCGAATTCGGTCTCCTGGGTTTCGATGCGGGCGGGCACCTGCTCGCCGGCGGCGACCTTCTTCACCAGGTCCATCAGCTGCGGGCCGAGCAGCGGGTTGCACTCGACGACGTGGTTGATCTTGCCGTCGGCCAGCGCCTGCAGAGCGTCCTTGACACCGTCGACGGAGACGATCTTGATGTCCTTGCCCGGGACCTTGCCCGCGGCTTCGATGGCCTCGATGGCGCCGAGGGCCATGTCGTCGTTGTGGGCGTAGAGGACATCGATCTTGGGCTGGGACTTCAGGAAGGCCTCCATGACCTCCTTGCCCTTGGCGCGGGTGAACTCACCGGTCTGCGAGGCGACGATCTTGTACTTCGGGTCCGCGGCGATGACGTCCGCGAAGCCCTTCTTGCGGTCGTTCGCGGGCGCCGAGCCGGTGGTGCCCTGCAGCTCGACGATATTCACGTCGCCGGTGGCGCTGCCGAACTCCTTGGTCAGCCACTCCCCCGCCTTCTTGCCCTCGGCGACGAAGTCGGAGCCGAGGAAGGTCTTGTAGAGGGACTTGTCCGGCGAGTCGATCGCGCGGTCGGTCAGGATGACCGGGATATTGGCCGTCTTGGCTTCCTTCAGGACGGTGTCCCAGCCGGACTCGACGACCGGCGAGAAGGCGATGACCTTGACCTTCTGCTGGATGTACGAGCGGATCGCGGAGATCTGGTTCTCCTGCTTCTGCTGCGCGTCGGAGAACTTCAGCTCGATCCCGGCGGTCTTCGCCGACTCCTGGATCGACTTCGTGTTCGCCGTCCGCCAGCCGCTCTCGGCGCCCACCTGGGCGAAGCCGAGCGTGATGGCCCCGCCCGAACCGCCGGACGAACCGCCACTCCCGCAGGCGGTGAGCAGCACGAGTCCGGCCGCCGCGGCCGCCGCGGCGGCCCATCGCTTCTTCAGCACGTTCACTCCTCGATCGACGATGATCTGTGGGAAAACCTGTGTGGGGACTATCGGGTGAAGACGTCTTGCCTGTTAGCGCTAACAATCCCTCGGGAACCAACGGTCCCCGCCGGCCGCGGCGCTAGCGCGGTCCGGTGCTCTCGCGCACGATCAACTCGGGGACGACCAGGGCGCGCGCGTGCCGGTCGCCTCCGTCCATCCGCCCGGCCAGCAGGCCGAACGTACGCCGTCCGACTTCGATGAAGTCCTGGCGCACCGTCGTCAGCGGCGGCGTGAAGTACGCCGCCTCGGGGACGTCGTCGAAGCCCGCCACGCGCACGTCCCGCGGCACCGAGATACCCGCTTCCGCGAACGCGCGCAGCAGGCCCAGTGCCATCTGGTCGTTGCCGGCGAAGACGGCGTCCAGATCCTTTTCCTTGGCGAGGGATCGCCCCGCCTCGTAGCCGGAACGCGAGCTCCAGTCGCCGCGGATCACCCGCGGGGCCCCGACGCCGTGGCGTTCCAGGGTTTCCCGCCAGCCGAGTTCGCGGTCGCGGGCCTCCAGCCAGTCCTCCGGCCCGGCGATGTGCCACACCGTGCGGTGGCCCAGCGCCAGGAGGTGTTCGGTGGCGCGGCGGGCGCCGTCGCGCTGGTCGACGGAGATGACCGGCACCGGTGCCGCCTCCCCGCCGCCGACCGCGACGACCGGGAAGTCCGCGGGCGCGGCTTCCAGGGCCCGGCCCGCGCTGACGTGCGGGGCGATCACGATGACACCCTCGACCGCCTGGCGGCGCAGGTTCTCCACCGCGTCGGCGATCGACGACCGGCCGGGACGGCTGACGCTCGAGATCGTGATCGCGTACCCGGCTTCCCGGGCGGCGTTCTCGATGCCGTACAGCGTGCTGGCCGGACCGTACAGATTGGACTCGAGCGCGACGACGCCGAGCGTGCCGGTGCGGCCGGTGACCAGCGCGCGGGCGGCGGAATTGGGCCGGTAGCCCAGTTCCTCGATCGCCGCGAGCACCCGGGCCCGGGTTTCGGGGCGCACCGGACCGGTCCCGTTGATCACCCGGGACACGGTCATGTGGGACACGCCCGCCACGCCCGCGACGTCGGTCAGGCTCGGCTGCCGGGTCCCGGTGGCAGTCGCCTTGACGGGTCCGCCGGAGCGGGGTCGTTCGGCCACCGGCGTCCCCTTCCGTGCGCTCCGACATGGTCTGCGTCACCTGTCCGGTGACGACGAGGAGTTAGTGTTAGCGATAACACCCACGGGGTCAACCCCGGCTCGCGTAACGGTCTAGTCACGTGCCCTTCACATGGCCCCGACGACGAATTCGACGGCGCGACCTGCGCGGAGCGTCGTTTGAAATTCACCGCCCGTCAGCACGGCCCGGTGTTCAACGGCATGTTCGCGGGTCCTGCGGGGCGTCTACCACACACTGCCGGCGGGCCCGGCTCCCGGGGTCAGAACGCCACCGTGGCGGCGACGGGGAGGTGATCGCTGCCGGTCGCCGGCAACGTCCAGGCCGCCACCGTGCGCACCCCCGACACGAAGACCTGGTCGATCCGGGCCAGGGGCAGCCCGGCGGGCCAGGTGAAGCCGAAACCGTCGCCGGCTTCGTCCTGCGCGTTCTGCAGCCGCGTGGTGATCGGCGCGAGCGCGCGGTCGTCGGCGGTGCCGTTGAAATCGCCGACGAGCACCGTCCGCGGCGCGGATTCCGCGGCGATGGCACCGGCCAGCAGGTTCATGGCCTCGTCCCGGCCGACCGCGGTGAACCCGGCGTCGAGGCGCACGCGCACCGAAGGCAGGTGCGCCACGAACACCGCCACCGGCCCCTTCGGAGTGTCCACTGTGGTCTGCAGCGCGCGGGTCCACGGCATGATCGCCACCGGCCGCGTGTCCCGCAGCGGAAAGGTGCTCCAGACCCCGACGGTCCCCTGCACGGAGTGGTACGGGTACGCCGCGGCGAGGGCGTTCTCGTACTTCGGGATCTCGGACTTCTTCAGCTCCTCGAGCGCGATCACCTGCGCACCCGCGGCAGCCAGGGCGCGCGCGGTGCCCGCCGGGTCCGGGTTCTCGTCGTTCACGTTGTGCGAGGCGACCGTCAGGTCCCCGCCGTGCCCGCGCTTGTCGAACAGCCTGCCGCCGAAGAACCCGCCCCAGACCAGCGCCGGCAGCAGGAGGGAGACGAGGGCGAGCGCCGAGCGCCGGACCAGCGCCACGGCCAGCAGCGGCACGACGAGCAGGCCGGTCCAGGGCAGGAACGTCTCCAGGAGGCTGCCCGCGTTGCCCACTTGGTTCGGCACCAGCGGGTGCGCGAGCAGCAGCAGCGCCGTCAGGACGGCGAACGCCGCGAGGACGCGGCCCCGCCGCCACGTCCAGGCCCGGCAGGCCGGGGCGGCCGGCCGTTCGGTGGTCGCGGTCATCGCGTGGCCGCCGGCAGCTCGCGCTGGATCGCGGCGATGAGCTTTTCGCTGGTGTCGAGCGCGGCCCGCAGCCCGGCGGCCGGGGTCCCGCCCGGGCTCTGGTGCAGGACGACGCCGAGGATCAACGCGCCGTTGCCGGCTCGCGCGGCCCACATCAGGGCACCCCCGGCGGCGGTCGACGAGCCGGTCTTCAGCCCGATCACCCCGTCGCGGCCGAGCAGGGTGTTCGTGTTGACGACCGCGCCCGGCACACCGTCGATCCGCAGGCTCGGGGTGGCGACGATCGCGCGGATCACCGGGTTCCGCATCACCTCGCGGGCCAGCCGGAGCTGGTCGGAGGCGGTGCTCGTGGTCGAGTCCTCGACGCCGCTGGCACCGGTGTAGGTGGTGCTGGTCATGCCGAGCGCCGCCGCCTCGCGGTTCATCTTCGCGACGAAGGCATCCTGGCTGCCGGCGTCCCACCGGGCGAGCAGGCGGGCGACGTTGTTCCCGGACGGGACGAGCATCAGGGCGAGCAGGTCACGTTCGCTGAACCGGCGCCCGGCGCGGACCGGCGCGCTCGACTCCTCGGCCGAGGCCGACTCGGCTTCGGCCTGCTCGTCGACAGTGATCTCCGGCCCGGCCTCGTCGGGACCGAGAGGGTGGTCCTTGAGCACGACGTAGGCCGTCATGACCTTCGTGACGCTGGCGATCGGGACCGGCCCCCGCTCACCGCGGCTGCCGAGCGAGCCAAGGTTCTGCACCTCGGCGCTGGACTGCCCTTCGGCGGGCCACGGCAGCGGGAGGTCGACGTCCGGCCGGCCGGCGAGGGCGCGCCCGGCGGTCTCGGGCGGGAAGAAGACCCAGCACGCGGCGGCGAGCACAACGGCCACCGCGGCGGCGATCCCCGCGGTGACGGGCGGGATGCGGGTGGGAGCCATCGGTCTCCTCCGGGTGCGGGGTGCGCTCGGGGCAGCGCACACCGGTCACTCTGTCCGGAGAAGATCGCGGGTTCGTCGGGGCTGTTCGACAGGTCTGAACCAGAAATGTCCCGTTTTCGTCTCAACGCCGAAGGAACTTTCTCAGGGTGCCATCCGTCCGACTGACTTTCGGCGTTCACATGCGTGATCAATGTTCATCCTGTTGACTCCCCCTGGGCCGCTGCCCTATAAAGGAAAAGTCCGGGTGTCCGCCGCAACACCTCCGCAGTCGCTTTCCGGAGGCCATCGGTGTCCGCTCGAAAGTCGCTCTTTCGCGCCGTTTTCCTCGTCACCGCAAGCATTTCCGCCACGCTCACGCTGCCCGCGCCGGCCGGCGCGGCCGACGTCGTCGTCGCCACGGCCACCCAGCTCCAGGCCGCCCTGGCGGGCGCCATCCCGGGGCAGGCGATCCGGCTCGCCGCCGGCACCTACCACGGCTCCTTCGTCACCACGAATCCCGGCACCGCGGCCAAGCCGATCACCCTGTCCGGCCCAGCGGACGCCGTCCTGATCAACGACGGTCCCGCCGGCGACGCCCCCGACTGCCCGGTGCCGACCGCAGGCTGGGATTCCGGTTACGGCCTGTGGCTCGCCAACGCGCCCTACTGGACCCTGCGCGGCTTCACCGTGCGGGAGTCCAAAAAGGGCATCGTCGCGGACAACTCCCCGCACACCACCATCGACGGCGTCACCGTCCACCACATCGACGAGGAGGCAGTGCACTTCCGCCGCTCATCGGCCGACAGCGTGCTGAAGAACTCCTCGATCAGCTACACAGGCCAGGTGCAGCCTGGCTACGGCGAAGGCGTCTATCTCAGCTCGGCCGGCTCGAACTGGGGCTGCCACGGCAACTCCGGCGGCGCCGACCGCAGCGACCGGATCCAGGTGCTGGACAACCACCTCGGCCCGTTCATCGCCGCCGAGCCGATCGACGTCAAGGAAGGCACGGCGGCTGGATACATCGGTGGCAACACCTTCGACGGCCGCGGCATCTCCGGCCAGAACTCGGCGGACTCCTGGATCGACGTCAAGGGCACCGGCTACACGATCGAAGGCAACACCGGCACCTTCGCCCCGCCCGGCACGTTCGCCAACGGCTACGAGACGCACAACCCGAGCACGAGCCCGTCGTTCGACAACGGCTGCGGCAACGTCTGGCGCGGCAACAAGTCCGACCTCGGCGGCGTGGGCGCCTATGCGATCAAGATCAGCTCCGTCTCGAAGTGCAAGGCCAACCCCAACGTCGTGTCCGCGTCGAACACCGTCACGAACGCCCGGTCGGGCCTGGCGAACATCCCCGTCACGCCGTGAGCGGCCTCAGGGCACGATCGCGTCGACGTACCCGCCGTCCACCCGCACCGCCGCGCCGGTGGTCGCCGAGGCGAACGGGGAACTGAGGTACACCACCAGGTGCGCGATCTCCTCCGGCTCGATCAGCCGCTGCAGCAGCGATTGCGGGCGGTGCTGCTTCATGAACTCGCGCTGGGCCTCGTCCCACGGCAGGTCCTTGTCCACCAGCTCGTAGACGAAGTCCTCGACACCGCCGGTGTGGGTGGGGCCGGCGATCACCGCGTTGACCGTGACGCCGGTGCCGGCCGCGTGCTTGGCGAACCCGCGGGACACCCCGAGCAGCGCCGTCTTCGACACGCCGTAGTGGATCATCTCGGCCGGGATGACGATCGCGGAATCGCTGGCGATGTACTGGATCCGGCCCCAGCCGCGGTCGGCCATGCCCGGCAGGTAGGCGCGGGTCAGGCGCACCGCGGCCAGGACGTTGACCTCGAAGTAGTGCCGCCAGTCGGCGTCGGTGATGTCGAGGGGCTCCTGGGCGCCGAAGATGCCGAGGTTGTTGACCAGGATGTCGGCGTCCGGCACCTCCTCGACCACCTGGGCCGCGCCGGCCTCCTCGGAGACGTCGCCCGGGGCCGGCAGGAAGTCCGCCTCCGGCACCTCCTCCCGCAGCCGGGCGATGGCCTTGTGGACGCCGGTTTCGCTGCGGCCGTTGATCGCGACGCGCGCGCCCGCCGCGGCCAGGCCGGTCGCGATCGCCGCGCCGATGCCCTGGGTGGATCCGGTGACCAGTGCCGTCTTCCCGCTCAGGTCGACCCGCATCGTGAAAGCCCTCTCTCGCTCGCGTGCCTCCCCGGAGCCGATTCAAGCACAGCCCGGCGGAGCCCACCCGCTGGAAAACCCGGTTGCCCCGCCCACCGGGTGGTGGCCACGATCTGCGCATGACCACGCAACCCACCCCGCTCCTGCCGACCGTCGCCGCCACCACCGCGCCGGTCCAGCAGCAGCCGTGCCGTCCGCGGAGGTCGATCACCTCGGCGCCGTGAGCGCCGCGCTGCTCGCCGGCCTGGTCGCCGGCTACGGCATCGCGATCCCGGTCGGCGCGGTGGGGACGTACCTGGTGGCCCTCACCGCCCGCAGCTCCCTCCGGACCGGCTTGGCCGCGGCTCTCGGCGTCGCGACGGCCGACGGGGTGTACGCGCTGGTCGCCGTGCTGGGCGGCGCCGCGATCGCGGGCGTGATCACCCCGTTCGCCGGGCCGCTGCGGCTGATCTCGGCGGCGATCCTGATCGCCCTCGCGACGCTTGGCGCCGTTCGCGCGCTGCGATCCCACCGCGTGCCCGCCACCCGGCCGGTGACCCCGCTCGCGCCCGGCCGCGCCTACGTCAGCCTGCTCGGCATCACCCTCGTCAATCCGGCCACGGTCGTCTACTTCACCGCGCTGGTGGTCGGGGACCGCGCCGGCGCGGACGTCCCCGGGCTCGACCAGGCGGTGTTCGTGCTCGCCGCGTTCGCCGCGTCGGCGAGCTGGCAAGCCGCGCTCGCCGGCGGCGGGGCCCTGCTCGGCCGGGTCCTCACCGGGCGGCGGGGCCGGCTGGTGACGGCGCTCGTGTCGAGCGCGGTGATCACCGCGCTCGCCGTCCGGCTTGTCCTCCCGTGAGGCCACAACCGTTGTCCTGCAAGGGTTTGTCCGGTTTCCGGGCGCACGCGGGAAGACGTCCGGCCGCCCGGCCCCCGGTTAGCGTCGAAGGGACGGACACGGGAGGCGGCCATGGCGATGCCGATGTCGGGGTGGGACACCGCGGGCGCGGTGCTGCTGGTGCTCTGGGCGCTGGCCATGTGGACGGCGGTCGGCGTGCTGGCCCGCGCCGGCCGCGGTCCGGTCCGGCCGTGGGTGTTCCGCGGCGCGGTGGCGGTGATCGGCTTCGGCGTCCTCGGGCAGCTCGGGCACGTCCAGGAGCACGTCGCCCAGGCCGGGTACTGGCTGGGCCACCCGAACGCCTCGGCCTGGATGACGCCGTGGGGCACCGGCCTGGCGAGCGGCCTGCAGCAGATCCTGCCCGGACGGCCGGCGTTCGGCATGGAGCTGCTGCACCTGACCGGCAACTTCCTCTTCCTGGCCGGCCTGGCGGGCGTCATGGTGATCACCCGCCGGGCCGCGGGCACCCGCACCCGCCGCTGGGCGAGGATGGGCGTCTGGATGCAGGGCCTGCACGGGCTGGAGCACCTGGTCCTGACGCTGTCGGTCGGGCTCGGCGCGCCCCGGGCGATCGGGCTGTCCACGTTCTTCGGTCTCGTGGACCCGGGCCCGGGGCTGACGACCTACCGCGTCTGGTGGCACTTCACCGCGAACGTCGTCGGCTCGGTCATCTTCGGGCTCGCGCTGTACCACCTGTGGCGCGAACGCCGGGAGATCCGCGCCGGCTTCGTGCTCCGGCCGCTGCCCGCGGTCACCGGGCGGGCGGCGTGACGCAGGTCAGCGTCGGCACCGCCCAGTCCGCGTGGTCCTGCCCGTTGCCGTCGCCGCCGTCGGACACCACCAGGTCGAGGACCTGGGCCCCGGTGACGTCGACGTCGACCGGGATCGCCGCCTGGCCACCACGCACCACCGGCGTCGTCACCTTGGTCACGCCGTCGGCCGAGACGCTGAAGCTCACGCTGCCGCCCGTGCCGGTTTCGCCGTCGACGCCCACCGAAGCCGTCAGCCGGGTGCAGGTGCCCGCCAGGTAGAGCTGGACGTCACTGGCCGCGTGGACGCCGAGCCCCTTGGCGTAGGCCACCCCGCCGATGGTCATCGGCTTGCCGTCACCCGCGCTCGCTTCGCCGTTGCTCGTGTCGCGTTCGACCGGGCCCCAGCCGTTCGTGGCGGTGAGGAACGGCAGGGAGCTCACGGCCACCTGCCCGGCGGGCGGTGCCGCGGGAACAGCCCCCACGATCCGTTCCCCGGTCACCGAGCCCGGGCGCCCCGCCTGCCGATAGGCCACCGCGACCTTCAGCGCGGCCGTGCCCACAGTGGCGGGAGGAGTCACGGTCCAGGTGAACGTGGCCGACTTCCCGCCGTCGATCCGCGGCACCGAAGGCGGCGACGCGGCACCGGCCGTCCACCCGGCCGGGGCGGTGAGCGACGGCCGGACGTCGAACGCCGGCGGCGCACCCGCCGGGACGGCCACGGTCGCCGACGCGGTGAACGGCTGCCCCGCGGACGCGGTGTCCGGCGCGGTCAGCGCCACCCCGGCCGTGGGCGCCGGCGGCATCGCGTACCGCGCGGGGTCGTAGCCGGGCGACGCGTTCTGCCGGACGGTCAGCGGCGAGCGGTAGCTGCCGTAGTTCGTCCAGGCGATCGAGCCGAGGCCGCCGGTGCCGCCGTCGAGGTTCCACACCGCGACGGCGATCGTGTTGCGCCCGTTCGGGTTCAAGATGCCGTTCGGGATCGGGAAGCTGTGCTGCGGGCCCAGGTAGTTGACGTACTGGCCGAGCTGCCAGCCGTTGACGAAGATCAGCGCGCGGTACTGCCGCGCCGGGTCGTCGGTGATGGTCAGGCCGAGCGAGGTGTCCTGGCCGCGCGGCAGGTCGAGGTCCGCCGTCGTGCGGTACCACGAAACGCCGGGGGTGGTGTCCTTCGCCGGGAGCGACGCCGGTGCCCAGCCCCGGTCCGGGAACCCGGGCAGCGACCAGCCCGCGCGCTCGCCGTAGAGCCCGCCGGTGTTGAGCGGCCCGCGCACCGGGTCCAGGCCGGTCTCGCCGCCGCGGACGCCCTGCAGCCGCCAGGTCACCGACGTCAGCGGGGTGCCCGTCAGCCGGGCCGCGGTGAGCCCGCGGGCGGCCTTGTTGCCGTTGCTGGCGCCATAGTCCTCCTCGTGCCCCATGTTCACGGTCAGCACGGAAATTTCGTTGTCGCCCTGGTGCAGCGACCCGGCGGGGAAGGTGAACGTGTGCTGCGGGCTGGTCGAGCTGCCGAGGAAGACGCCGTTGAGCCACGCCGAGAACGCGCCCGCCGGGCCCCCGCTCTGGCTCGACAGCGTGATCCCGGTCTGCTTGCCGTCGCCGGTGAAGTGGCCGCGGTACCACGTGTTGCCGGTGTGGAAGCCGTAGTCGTCGGCGAACAGGACGGGTTTCGTCCCGAGCGCCGTCGAGCTGTTGGTGGTGTCCTTGTCCGCCACGGGCCAGGCCGAGTCGTCGAAGGCCGGCCGGCTCTCCGGGGACTCCTGCTGGTGCTTCCAGCCGGTGAGGGCGGGCAGTGTCACGGCTTTGGCGGTCGGCGCCGTTCCGGTGAGGCTGCCGCTGGACGTCGGCTTCACCGGCACCCAGGATCCGTTCCACAGCACGGCTTTCGCCGTGCTGAAGACCTCGAAACCGCCGTCGGTGCCGGTGTCGCCGGTCAGCGACAGCAGGCCGTACTGTTCGGTCGCGGTCCGGACCAGGTGGGTGCCGCGGACGAGGACCGGGCCCGAAGGGGTGTCCTGGCGCCAGAACGTCGCCGCCGTCGCCTTGTCGGCCAGCAGCAGGAGCAGCGGGCGCGCGCCGGGCGCGGTGACGAGCACGCGCGTGAGGCCGTCGTGGGTGTAGTTCAGCCGCAGGTCGCCGCGGGCGGCGTCCCAAGTGGACGTCGCGGCGCCGCCGAGGACCTGCACCGACGGCTGCTTCGCGAATCGGAGCACGGTTTCCCCCGGCCCGCCCTGGTCGCCGTAGAGCACCGCGACGTCCCGGTTGCCGATGGTGGCGCTGGTCATGATCTCCGACGTCGAGTACTGCATCCGCGTGGCGCCGAGGTCGTAGCCGGCGACGAGGATCTTCGACTGCCGTCCGTTCAGCGTGATGCCGGTGCCGGGCTGCTGCGGCACGACCGGGTAGTAGTCGGAGCTGCCCGAGAGCAGGTCGACCGCGTCCACCACGACGTACGGCCCGGTGGCTTGGGCGTTCTTCTGCCCGGTGACGACGATCTTCAGCGTGTGCGGCCCGGCGGGGAGGTCGCGGACCTCGTAGCCGGTGACCTGGTTCTGCTTGCCCGCCGCGTAGAGGTCGACCGAGGAGACCTTCGTGTCGTCGAGGTAGACGTCGGCGACGCCGTGACTCGGGTCCTTCGACGTCACCCAGCGGATTCCGGTGCCGGTGAAGGGGATGCTGACGCTGTCCCCGGTGACGTTCGAAAACGACTCGGTGTGCTGGTAGTCCCCGCCGGTGTAGTTGACCTCGGGGCCGACGTGGCTCCAGGTGCCGGTGTAGCCGACCTCGGTGGCGCGGTCGTCGTAGGTGTAGCCGGCGTGCGCGGCCAGATCGAGCGCGACGCTGGTGGTGTTCGTGGCGGTGGACGTCGAGTCGCTGTGCCGCAGGGTGTGGAACTGCGTGCGGGTGTCGGGGTTGATCCGCGCGGTGTCGGTGAGCGCCGGATCGCTCAGCGGCGCTTGTGCGAGACCGTCGGTCTTGGTGAGCGGGGCGACGGACTGGGTGAAGTAGCCGATCAGCTTGTCTTCGTTGTACTTCGGGTCGAACTGGCGCCCTTCGGTGATCGCGGCGCCGTAGTCGTAGGAGGTGTAGTTCTGCGGGATCGCGCTCCACCCCCACGAAGTGCCGCCGTGCAGCATGTAGAAGCTCTGCCCGGTGGCGCCGACGGCGATGTTCTGCTTGTAGAAGACGTTCGCGAACTGGTCGTTGATCAGCTGGGCACACTTTTCGTAGCCGGGGCCGCCCCACGGGTCGAAGGCACCCCCCTGGAACTCGGCGGTGATCAGCGGCTTGCCGGGCACGTGGTCGTAGCTGATGTCCGGCACACCGTTCCACCGCGTGGGGTTCGAGCAGTCGAAGCCCTGCGGGTAGGAGTCGGCGGCATCGACGTCGAGCGCGGCGGCGCCGGAGTTGAAGGTGCCGTTGTTGTTCCCGACCAGCGGCACGGTGATGCCGTCGGCCCGGGCCTTGTCTTCGAGGTGCTGCATGTAGGCGCGGCCGTCGGCGTTGCCGTTGTAGTACTCGTTTTCGACCTGGTAGGCGAGCACGCCGCCGGTGCCGTTGGTGAGCTGGTGGCGGGCGATGATTCGGTCGATCTGCGTCTGCCACTCGTCGGAGTACCGCAGGTACACGGGATCGGCGCTGCGGGTGTGGCCCGGAGTGGTGGACAGCCAGGTCGGAAACCCACCACCATCGACCTCGGCGTTGATGTAGGGCCCGGGCCGCGCGATGACGTACAGGCCGGCTTGCTGCGCCATGTCGAGCAGCCTGTCGAGGTCCCGGACGCCGCTGAAGTCGTAGACGCCCTGCTTCGGCGAGTGGTAGCCCCAGTCGAAGTACAGCGAGGTCGCGTTGAACCCGGCGGCCTTCATCTTCTGGAAGATGTCGAGCCACAGGTCCGGGCTGGGGAGCCGGTAGGAGTGGAACTCCCCGGACCACAGGTAGGTGCGCTTCCCGTCGACGAGGAAGGAGTAGCCGTCATAGGTGACGGCGTGGGCGGGCCGCCCCACCGGGGCGGCGTGCGCCGCCGGGCCGGCAACGCCGGCCAAGGCAAGCAGGGCGCAGAGCAGAACGGTGAACAGCAACCGGCAACGACGACGGACGGCGCGCACGCGAGCCTCCTGAGCGGCGGGGACCACAATCGAACACAAACCTTTGCCGACCGCACAGAAGTGGTCAAGATACAACACCGCAATGGATCAGTGCGGTGGGCTTGTTAGCGTTAACATCATTCGGGCGAAAGGGAAACCACCGCGCGAAACGGCCAGCCACAGCAAACCCCGGCAGCCCCCGAACCGGAAGCCCTCAACAAGGCCCGGCAGCCCCCCAAACCGGAAGCCTCACCAGAGCCCGGCAGCCTCCAAATCGGAAAGCCAAGGCGGGACCCAAACCCCCCGCAACCCCGATCCGAAGCCCCAACATGGCCGGCGGCATCATGTCAAGGCACGCTTTCCCGCCTTGACATGATGCCGCCGGCCGTACTCACAATCGGGCATCGGGGTGGCGAAAACACGCCATCACAAGCAGCGGGGCGCAAGCAGCTCAACCCACCGACACAGACGGCGCACCACCCCCACCACAAGCAGCTCAACCCCAGCCCGGCACGAACGGCCCAAACCGACCCGCCGGTCAGCCCGACCGCCCGATCACCGAGCCCGGGTGCTCTCCCGCAAAACCAGCTCCGCCGCCACAAGATGCCGAGCCCCGGCATCCCCACCGGCCATCCGCTCCTCGAGCAACCCGAACGTCCTCCGCCCCACCTCGATGAAGTCCTGCCGCACCGTCGTCAACGGCGGCGTGAAGTACTCCGCCTCCGGCACATCATCGAACCCGGCGACCTGCACGTCCTCCGGCACCCGGATCCCCGCCTCGGTGAACGCCCGCAACAACCCCAGCGCCATCTGGTCGTTCGCCGAAAAAACGGCCTTCAGCCCCCGCTTGCCCACCAGCGCCCGCCCGGCCTCATACCCCGACCGCGGGCTCCAGTCACCCCGCACCACCGCGGGCACCCGCAACCCTCGCCGTTCCAACGTCTCGCGCCAGCCGCGCTCCCGGTCCCGGGCCTCCAGCCAGTCTTCCGGTCCGGCCAGGTGCCAGACCGTCCGGTGGCCCAGGGACAGCAGGTGCTCGGTGGCGAGGCGGGCGCCGTCGTACTGGTCGACCGAGATCACCGGCACCGGGGCCGCCTCGCCGCCGCCGACCGCGACCAGGGGGATGTCCGCGGGGGCCGCCGCCAGCGCGCGCCCGGCCGTGACGTGCGGGGCGATCACGACGATCCCCTCCACCGCCTGGCGCCGCAGGCTCTCCACCGCGTCACCGATCGACGTCCGGCCCGGCCGCGTCACGCTGCAGATCGCGACGCCGTACCCGGCCTCGCGGGCCGCGTTCTCGATGCCGTAGAGCGTGCTCGCCGGTCCGTAGAGATTGGACTCGAGCGCGACCACGCCGAGGGTGCCGGACCGGCCGGTGACCAGCGCCCGCGCGGCCGTGTTGGGCCGGTAGCCGAGCTTCTGCACGGCGGCGAGAACCCGCTCGCGGGTCTCCGGGCGCACCGGCCCGCTCTCGTTGACCACGCGCGAAACGGTCATGTGCGAGACGCCGGCCATACCGGCGACGTCGGCCAGGCTCGGCTGTCGCGGCCCCGGCAGGGGAGTCCTCGTCTGCTCCCCCGGCTTCGCCCGGTCCACCACCCTGGCCCCCTCCACGTCGTACCGTCTCACCCCCGAGACGGTACCGCCGAATCGGCGGTATCCGGACGTCCCGCGCCGGATCAGGACCATCCGAAGGCACCAGAGAGCGCTTTCACCACCGCGGTGACGCGCTGGGCGGCGCTCGCCCGGCTCGTGCCGGCCGGCTGGGCGGTCAGCACGACGACGACGAACCGGCCGTCACCGACCACCCCGCTCGTGTGCAGGTGCCGGTCCGGGTCGCAGCAGGACCAGCCCTGGTTCACCGCCCGGCCGGTGGCGGTGACCGCGGCCGCGATGCCGTAGAGCTGGTCGGAGCCGTCCGAGCTGCGGGGCGCGGCGTTGCCGAGGGCCCGCAGCACGATCTGCCGGGTCGCGGCGGGCGCGGTGTCGAGGAGGTACCGGTAGACCCGCGCCACGTCGGCGGCGGTCACGACGGTGCCGCCCCACTTGCCGGGATCTTCGGGCGGGCGGGTCGAGGTCAGGCCGATCCGGGCCGCCCAGCCGGTGACGATCGCGGGGCCGCCCAGCTTCGTCCACAGCCGTCCGGCGACCTCGTCGTCGCTGCGGGAAAGCAGCTCCGCGACCACGCCCGCCGGCTCGCCCCGTCGCAGCGCTTCGAGCGCGATGAGCAGCTTGACCAGCGACGCCGCCGGGTAGGCGGCGTCCGGCCGGTGGGAAACGAGGTCCCGGCCGGTCCGGCGGTCGTGGACGAGCACGCTGAGCTCGCCGGGCACGAGGCCGGCGAGCTCTGCGGCGGTGGGCACTCCTTGCCCGGCGTCCTCGGGCGGGGCCGCGGTCGCCGTCGTCGCCACGCTCGTCGTCAAAGCCGGTGGCGCGGTGAGCCGCGCCTCCGGAGGGCCCAGCGGTCGCACCACGGCGGCCGTCGTCAGCATCGCCACCACCGCGGCGGCGGCCGTCCCGGCGAGCAGCATCGCGTTCCGTCGGTCCATACCGGCTCTTGTCCGCCGAGCCTGGAACCGTTCCCGGATGTGGTCTGCGTCTCATCCGGACGGGTGAGCGGGGACGCGGGCGCCGGACCGCGACAACCAGTACCGTGACCAGAATCGTCGAACGGCTGGACCGGCCCGACCTCGCCACGCGGGATCCGAAGGAGATCTTCGCGCGGCTCTTCGACGAGTACGCCCCTCCCCTGCGCGGCTACCTCGCGGGCCGGGTGGGCGTGCACGCCGCCGACGACCTCGTGGCGGAGACGTTCGTCGTCGCGCTGCGAAGACGGGCGAGCTACGACCCGGAGAAGGCGCCGATCCGCGGCTGGCTCTACGGCATCGCCACCAACCTGCTGCGCAACCACGTGCGCCAGGAGGTTCGCGGGCTTCAGCTGACCGCGAAGGCGGGTGCCCGGGACCGCCCGGCCGAGAACCACGACGCCGCGGTCGCCGGCCGCGTCGACGCGGCGGCGCGGCTGCGCGTGCTGGCCGCCGAGCTCGCCGAACTGTCCGAACAGGACCGCGACGTCCTGCTGCTCACGTCCTGGGCCGGTCTCGAACCGGCCGAAGTCGCCGAGGCGCTCGGGGTGCCGGCCAGCACGGTGCGCTCGCGCCTGCACCGCGTGCGCCACCGGCTCCAGGCCCTGCTCGTCCCCACCGAGGAGAACCAGTCATGAACGAGCTCGACGAGACCCTCGAGCTGCTCCACCGCGAAGCCCGCACCGCGCCGGCCGACCTGTCCGCGGCCCGGACCCGGCTGCTGGCCGAGCTGGACGCCGGAACCGTCCTCCCCCTGCGCCCGAAGCGGGTGCGCCGGTTCGCGGTGCCGGTCGCGGCCGCCGTGGCGGGCGTGGTGGCGGTGACGGTCGTGCTCGCCCAGCAGCGCCCGACGGCTCCGGCGCCCGCTCCGGCCGCCGCGCCGCCGGCCGGCTCGGTCCCGGTATCGACCGGGTCCGTCCCGACGGCGACCGCCCCGGACGTCCGGCTGATGTCCGCGGTCCAGGTGCTGACCCGGGCCGCGGACCTGACCGTCGGCGCCGCCGACCAGCCCGTCGGGCCCGGGCAGTTCCGGTACGTCGCCGAGCACACCTGGGTGCAGCGCGGCGTCCAGACGGGCGACCGCACCGGCTACACCTACCTGTGGGAGCAGGAGGTCGACCGCTGGATCCCGGCGGACGAGCGCGACGTCTGGCAGGAGACCCGCAGGATCCTGAGCACCGGGAAGTTCCTCGGCGGTTCGGTGCCGCAGGCGCAGGCCCCGGAGCCGGAGGTCACGGACACCGACCGGGGCCAGTGGCAGGGCCCCTGCGGCGACTTCTTCCCGAAGGCCAAGCCGCCGAAGAAGTGCGGCGACGCGAGCGACTGGGACAGCCCGGCGTTCTACGCCGCCTTGCCGCACGACCCGGCGGCGCTCTACGCGAAGCTGCAGCAGCTGACGAAGGGACGCGGCTCGACGCCGTCGGTGATGTTCCACTTCGGCATCGAGATCCTCCGCGCCGGGCAGATGCCGGCGCAGCTGCGGGCGCAGTGGTACCGGGCGCTGGCGAAGATCCCGGGCATCACGGTCCTGGCCGCCTCCGCGAACCTGGACGGCCGCACCGGCGTCGCGCTGGGTCTGGACGACCGCCACGAGATCCGGCAGCTGATCATCGACCCGGCGACCGGCGGGTTCATC
This sequence comes from Amycolatopsis bullii, assembly GCF_014654205.1. Classification (GTDB taxonomy): domain Bacteria; phylum Actinomycetota; class Actinomycetes; order Mycobacteriales; family Pseudonocardiaceae; genus Amycolatopsis; species Amycolatopsis plumensis. The sequence continues at coordinate 65,440 of NZ_BNAW01000007.1, read as the reverse complement.
GGCGAGCGCACGGTCGCCGGGGCGGAGCCCGAGCAGCCGTGGCTCAAGCCGGGCACGGAGCTCGGGGCCAGCGCGATCACGACCGCGGTGGTCGGCAGGCTCGGCGAGATCCCCCCGAAGTAGCACCCGGCTTCAAGCGCCCCAAGGCGGCCTTGGTTGCTCCATCCATGCCCCCGCCGCCACCCTCAACGGAGGCGCTTCGCTCCGCAGTGCCCATTCAACGCACCGAAGGCCGCCTTGGGGCGCTTGGGGCGCTTGGGGCGCTTGGGGCGCTTGGGGCGCTTGGGGCGCTTGGGGCGCTTGGGGCGCTTGGGGCCAGGCTGTAGGCGAGCGCCCTTTGTCCTCAGTCTGCTGACAGGCGGACGCAGCACGAGCCCGGCTGCGGGTCCAGCCGGGCCCGCAAGCCGGTCTCACCCGCCCCCGCCAGCATGCCCTCGACCAGGCCCAGGTTCATCTCGCACACCAGCCTCGTGTGCGCCTCGGCGAGCCGGTGGAACGGGCAGTTCGCGAGCGACACCTCGCCGTCCCCGGAACGCGGCTCGAAGCCGTTTTCCTCCAGCGTGCTCAGGATGTCCTGGCCGCCGGCGGCCAGCTCCGTCCCGCGCTCGCGGGCCCGGCGCGCCAGGATCTCCCGCGGTGACCCGCCGGTTTCGTCGGCTTCCTCGACCGCGGCCGCCAGCAGCCCGCCGGCCAGCTCGTACTGGCGCTCCGGCAGGGAAATGCTCACCTGCCGGTCCGACCGCCGGTACAGCTTCGCCGGGCGGCCCGCTCCCGGGCCGCTGCGGCCGGTCCGGCGCTCGTGGCCGACGGCCAGCAACTGCCCCTCCACCAGGCGGTCGAGGTGGAAGGCGACGGTCGCCCGGGGCACGCCGAGCGCCGCGGCGACGTCGTCGCGGCTGACCGGCTCCGGGCAGCGGATCACGTACTCGTACAACCGGCGCCGGGTCGGCTCGTCGAGGGCGGCGACCGCGGCCAGCGCCTGGGTTTCCTGCATCACCGCATTCTAAAACAAACTCCTGTTGACGAAAACCCCGGGGAGCTTCTAACGTCGGTCTGACTTGATTTTAGAAGGAGGCACTCCCCGTGACCGTCGAACCCGTCAGCGCACCGGTTCCCCTGCGGCACCTCGGCGTCGTCCACGACCGGGACACCGTCGACCTGCACGCCGCCGAACGCGCGGTCGCCGACCTGCTGCGCGCCCTCGGGAAGGACCCGTCGTCGGAGCACCTCGGCGACACGCCGCGGCGGGTGGCCCACGCCTACGCGGAAATGCTGCAGCCGCGTGACTTCCAGCTGACGACTTTCCCCAACGACGAGGGCTACGACGAGCTCGTGCTGGCGAAGAGCATCCCGGTGCAGTCTCTGTGCGAGCACCACCTGCTGCCCTTCCGCGGCGTCGCGCACGTCGGCTACCTGCCCGGCGAGCGGATCCTCGGGCTGTCCAAGCTCGCCCGCGTCGTCGAGATGTTCGCGCGCGACCTGCAGGTGCAGGAGCGGCTGACCAAGCAGGTCGCGGACTGGCTCCAGGAGCACCTGGCCCCGAAGGGCGTCGGCGTCGTGATCGAGGCCGAGCACCTGTGCATGTCCCTGCGCGGGGTGCGGGCCTCCGGCGCGCTGACGGTGACGTCGTCGCTGCACGGCCTGCTGCGGGAGGAACCCAAGACGCGGCAGGAGTTCTTCGCTCTCTCCGGGGTGAGCGCCTGATGGACACCTTCGTCATCGCCGGCGCCGGGCTGACCGGCGCGAAGGCCGCGGAAACGCTGCGCGCCGAAGGGTTCGGCGGGCGCGTGGTCGTCGTCGGCGCCGAACCGGACCTGCCCTACGAGCGGCCGCCGCTGTCGAAGGGCTACCTGCTCGGCCAGGACGACCGCGCGTCGGTGTTCGTCCACGACGAGAAGTGGTACGTCGACCACGGCATCGAGGTGCTGACCGGCCGGCGGGTCACCGCGCTGGACCGCGCGGCGCACGAGGTCGAACTGGCCGGCGGCGAACGCCTCGGGTACACGAAGCTGCTGCTGGCGACCGGGGCGTCGCCACGGCGGCTGCGAGTGCCCGGCAACGACCTCGACGGCGTCCACTACCTGCGCCGGCTCGGGCACGCCGACCGGCTGCGCGACGCGCTGGCCGCCGGGGGCCGGGTCGTCGTGGCCGGGGCAGGCTGGGTCGGGCTGGAGACGGCCGCGGCCGCGCGCCACCACGGCTGCCCGGTGACGATCGTCGAGCCCGGACCGGCCCCGCTGCACGCCACGCTCGGGCCGGAACTGGGCGGGTACTTCGCCGACCTGCACCGCCGCCACGGCGTCGAGCTGCGGTTCGGCACTGGCGTGACGGGCTTCGCGGGCGACTCCGCGGTCTCCGCGGTGCTGACCGACGACGGCGAGATCCCGGCCGACGTGGTCGTCGTCGGCATCGGCGCCCGGCCCGAGACGCAGCTGGCCGCCGACGCGGGCCTGGCCGTCGACGACGGCGTCCTCGTCGACGCGGGCCTGCGCACCGAAGACCCGGACGTGTTCGCGGCGGGAGACGTCGCGAGCGTGTGGCAGGAGCGCTACGGCCGCCGGGTCCGCGTGGAGCACTGGGCCGCGGCGACGAACGGTGGCCCGGCGGCGGCACTGGCGATGCTCGGCCGCGAGGTGGTCCACGACGACCTGCCGTACTTCTTCTCGGACCAGTACGACGCCGGGATGGAGTTCACCGGCTGGTTCCCGCCCGGTGGCTACGACCGCGTCGTCACCCGCGGCGACGCCGAGGCGTTCCACGCGTTCTGGCTGACCGGCGGCCGGGTGGTCGCGGGCCTGCACGTGAACAAGTGGGACGAGGGCCTCGACGCGGTGCGCGAGCTGATCCTCAGTGGCCGGACCGTGGACCCGGACCGGCTCGCCGACCCGGAGCAGCCGCTGACGGACTAGCGCCGCCGGAGCGCGCCCTCCCGCGGGTCGTGAGTGGGAAACAGGTTCCAACCCGGTTTCCCACTCACGAGCCGGAAAGCGAGGTCAGTCGTCCCGCCGGTGCCGGCCGCGCCGGGCGCCCGCGATCGTCCGGAGCCGGAGCGCCAGGTCGCCCCGGCGCTCCCGGCGGGCGTACTCCAGCAGCGCCTCCGCCTGGTCCCGCGGCAGCCAGCCGCGATCCGCACCCGCCTCCAGCCGCAGCAGGTGGGTCACCAGCTCGCGCGACTCCTCGTCGTGCTCGCCCGCGAGTTCCGCGAACCGGCAGGCCGCCTCCACCTCGCCGTCGCACCACGCCGTCATCGCCAGCAGCGTCGCCGTGGCCGTCAGGATGTCGCCGCGGTGGACGCCTCCCTCCGCCGCCAGGTGCTCCGCCAGCTGGAAGCTGCGCGTGCCGACGCCGCCCGCCCCCTCGTGGCGCACCGCGTCCGCGAGCGCCCTGATCTGCCGCGTGACATAGTCCCCGCCCGACAACCCCCACATGTCGTCCCCTCTGTCGCGCACAACAGTTCGTGCGTCACCCGACAGGTGTACTCCATCGGCGGCTGGATACGTCGGATGCCCCACCGGTTTCGTCCGAACAGCCCGGAAATCAGCCCGATCGTCCCGGTCCGGCCCGCCGCTGGGACATGTACACCGCCGCCGAAGTGCGCCGCTCGACGCCGAGCTTGTGCAGCACCGACGACACGTAGTTCTTCACCGTCTTCTCGGCCAGGAACAGCCGCTCGGCGATCTGCCGGTTGGTCAGGCCCTCCGCCACCAGGTCCAGCACCCGCCGCTCCTGCGGGCTGAGCTGCTCGTACCGCGGATCGGGGGCCGCGACGTCCTCACCACGCAGCTTGTTCATCACCGACGCGGTCAGCGTGGCGTCCAGCAGCGAGCCACCGGCGGCGACCGTGCGGACGGCCTCGATCAGCGACCGGCCGGACACCTGCTTGAGCATGTACCCGGCCGCGCCCGCCATGATCGCGCCGAACAGCGCCTCGTCGTCCGAATAGGACGTCAGCATGAGGCACGCCGGGGGCGGGTCCACCGTGGACCGGATCTCCCGGCACACCGCCACGCCCTCGCCGTCGGGCAGCCGGACGTCGAGGACGGCCACGTCCGGGCGGGCCTGCGGGATCCGCACCAGCGCCTCGGCCGCCGTCCCCGCCTCCCCGACCACCTCGATGTCGGGTTCGGGCTCGAAGACGGTCTTCAGCCCGGTCCGCACCAGCTCGTGGTCGTCCAGCAGGAACACCGCGATCGTCATCGTCCCCTCCCCTGCTCCGCGGGCATCGCCGGCAGCTCCGCCGTCCATTCCAGCCGGGCCCCGCCTTCCTCGCCCGCCGCCAGCACGCAGTGGCCGCCCCACCGGGCCGCCCGCGAGGCGAGGTTGGCCAGGCCGCTGATGCGGTCCGCCTCGGGCGGCGGGCCGGCCCCGTCGTCGCGCACCACCAGCGTCAGCCGGCGGCCGAGCCGGTCCACGGTGACTTCGACCGACGACGATTTCGCGTCCGCGTGCCGGGCCACGTTCGTCAGCGCTTCCCGCAGCGACGCGATCAGGTCGGAGCGGACCGCGTCGGGCACCGCGGCGTCCAGCGGGCCGTCGAAGCCGACCCGCGGTTCGAAGCCCAGTGCGTCCCGGGCGTCCACGGCCACCCGCAGCAGTTCCGCGCGGAGGCTGCCCTGGGCCTGCGCGGGCGCCTGGAGCGAGAAGATGCTGTTGCGGATTTCGCGGATCGTGCCGTCGAGGTCCTGGGCGAACCCGGCCACGCGCGCGGCGACCGCCTGGTCGGCGATCAGCCTGCTGACCCCCTCCAGCCCGAGCCCGGTCGCGAACAGCCGCTGGATCACCAGGTCGTGCAGGTCGCGGGCGATCCGGTCGCGGTCGGAGAACACCGCCAGCTGCTGGCGCGCCTCCTGGGCCCGGGAGAACTCGACGGCGAGCGCGGCGTGGCCGGCGAACGTCTCGGCCAGCTGGACGTCGGAGTCGGTGAACGGCGAGCGGTCGCGGAACTTCGCGACCACCAGCACCCCGAGGGTCTCCTCACCGACGATCAGCGGCACCGAGATCGCCGAGTCCAGGTCCTTGACCATCGCCGGCATCGGCCCGCCGTGGTGGCGCTGCTGCTCCTGCACGTGCTCGCCGTAGTCGCGGACCACGACCGGGCGCCGGGTGGTGAACGCCATCCCGGTGGCGGTGCCTTCGGCCGGCACGGTCATTCCGGTGAGGCGGTCGGCGTCCTCGCCCGGCGGCTCGACGACGTCGAACACGAGCCGGCCGGGGCCGTCGGGCCGGGCGATCGCGCCCGCCGTGCCGCCGGCGACGACGCGGGCGCGTTCGGCGACAAGCCGCAGCGTGGCCCGCAGGTCCTGGGCCGCGAGCAGGGCGCGGGTGACGTCGTAGGACGCCTCCAGCCAGCGTTCGCGGCGGCGCATCTGGCCGACGAGCAGGGCCTTCTCGACGGCCATCCCGGTGGCCGCGGTGAGCGCGCCGAGCACCTCGCGTTCGCGGCGGCCGAACTCCCCGCCGTCGCCGGGCTCGACGCTCAGGGTGCCGAAGGTTTCCGCGCCCGCGCGGACCGGCAGCTCGACCGCGCGGGGGCCGAGCGCGCCCCGGCCGTAGTCGGCGGTCCCGCCCTCGGCCAGGTCCAGCCGGCCGCGCCGGGCGCCGAGCAGCTCGCACGTCGCTGTCACCGCGCGGTCCAGCAACGCGGGCAGCTCCAGCTCGCGGGCGATGCCGCCCACCGCCGCCAGGATCGCCGGCATGCTGATTTCGTCCGCCACTTCGCGTCGACCCCGTTGGTCCGCCGTGTCCCCGGGCCTGCCCCGGGGCCGTCAAGGGTCCACAGGCACTGCCCGTCTCGGCCCAATCCGGTTCGTCCATCCGGTGGGTCGATACCGGGACCCACTCCGTTACGGCGATCGGGAGATCACTCCGCGTGGCACGCGATCCGGTGACCGCTGATGGTCTCCGCCGGGACACGCAGGAACCGGTGGCCCGCGGGAGTGGGCACCGGGCACGGGCAGGCGAGCGCGCCGAGGTCGACGGCACCGGACTCGGTGGCGCGGCCCAGCAGGCTGACGTACCAGCCGGCGCCGGAGTCGGCGGCGAACTCGTCGACCTCGAAGGCGACGACGGCGTCGCGCGCCCCCGCGTACAGGGGGCTTCCGGGCGGGACGGCGAACACCACGGCGTCGTCGACGACCGTGAAGCGCACCGGACGCACCGCCGGCATGGCCCGGTGGGTGTAGATCACCCGGCCGAGGCTCGCCGTCCGGAGCAAGGCGAGGCACTGCTGCCGGTCGAGCAGCAGCCCGTAGCCCACGTCGTCCACCATCGCGTCCCTGTGTTTCTCCTGTGAAATCCCCGGCCACCAGCGTGATCGCCGCCCCCGGCCCGCCGATAGGGCCGTTCGGCCCGGCCACCGCGACCGCGGCGCCGACGCACATCCGGGCGGTTCCGGCCAGGGCCGGAAGACCCGGTCCGCACCGGCCGCCCGGCCGGTGTGGCGGCCACGCGGAGTGACCTAGCGTCGTGACGGTCCGTTGCCGAGCTGCACGAAAGAGGGGGTGAGGGCCGATGCCGCCGCACTCCGCCGAGGGAGGCTCCACGCCCACGGCGACGTTCTCCCTCGACCCGGCGCTCGTCCGGTCGGCGGTGCAGGGCAACCGCGCCGCGGTGGCCGGGCTGCTGCGCGCCCTGCGGCCGATCGTCTTCCGCTACTGCCTCGGGCGGCTGCGCACGTGGCAGGACGGTTCGTCGGACGCCGAGGACTGCGCGCAGGACGTGCTGCTCGCGATCGTCGGCGCCCTGCCCGGGTACCGGCTCTCCGCCGACGGGTTCCTGCCGTTCGTCTTCGGCATCGCCGCGCACAAGGTGTCCGACTTCCACCGGCGCCGGGCGCGCGACCGCACCAGCCCGGTCGCCGAGCCCCCGGCCGGGCGGGCGGACGGCGTGGACCCGACGGGTGAGGAGGTCGAGCGCTCCGCCGCGCTCGACTGGTCCTCCGGGCTGCTCGACACGCTCCCGCCCCGCCAGCGCGAGATCCTGGTCCTGCGGATCATCCTCGGCATGACGGCGGAGGAGACGGCCGCGGCGGTCGGCCTCGGCAGCGCGGGTGCGGTCCGGGTCGCCCAGCACCGCGCCCTCGCGACCCTGCGACGCAGCCTGCTTTCGCACCACGAGGCGTCCTGACGACTCCGCCGTGAATGGAAACCGGCACTGCCATTCCCGCATTTCACGGCAATTCCCGGCAGCGTCCGTGCTGCGGGCATTCGACCGGTCTCACCCGGGGATACGGATGCCGGTTCACTTCGGTTCAAACTTTTTTCCACGAGTCCGCCACCGGCCGACAACTCGCAGGTCAGCGGCCTCTTTCGCTACGCAGGCACGAACCCGGCCTGACGGGTTGTAACTGTCGAAAAGAACTTCTTGCCCGGTGTCAAACGCCCGTGTAGGTTCCATAACGGAACGATAACCAGCCGGTTGACGGCGCGGCCACGGGCAGGTGGGCGCGCATCCACTGATGTCGGGTCAGTGGACCAGCCGGGCTTCGTTCCTGCCGACCATCCCGCACGCACCCGCAAGAACCCCGCCTGATCGGGACGAGCCTGGGCTCGTCCCGGCTCAGTGTCGCGCGTTCCCGCCAGCCCGACACCCCGGAGGATTTTTCCATGTCCCGCACCCAAGGACGGCATCGCCTCTCCCGCCGGACGAAGATCGCGACCGGCGGCCTCGCCCTCGCGATCGCGGTCGGCGGCATCGTCGTCGCGACGACCACCGGCCACACCGGTGAAGCCAGCGCCGACGAAGCGAACCCCGCGTTCTTCGTCGACATCCTGAAGGTGAAACCGAACCAGTTCGACCCGCGCCCGGTCAGCGGCGCGGCGACGGGCACGTTCACCGTCGACTGCGGCCGCAACGAAAACCAGCACTTCAACCCGGACAACTTCATCGCCCAGCCCGGTGTCCGCAACGGTGCCCAGCACCTGCACGACTACGTCGGCAACCTGTCGACGAACGCCGACTCGAACAACAAGAGCCTGGTCAAGGCCGGGACCACCTGCCGCAACGGCGACAAGTCCGCCTACTTCTGGCCCGTGGTCCGCATCGACACCGGCGAAGAGGAGAAGAACGAGCCCGCCAAGAAGCCCGACGGCGACCGCGCCCAGTCCGACCGCGAGGCCAAGACCGTGCAGGTGGCCTGCCCGGACGTCGCCAGCAAGCTCACCGACATCCCGGACCAGGCCATGGCCGAAGTGGACGACAACCTGGACCAGCTCGACAACCAGGCCGACGAGGCCAACCAGCGCATCGCCGCGACGCAGGGCCAGGGCGGCCAGGACTTCGTGCGCAACGCGATCCTGAACCCGCTCAAGGACCGCCGCGCCGCGATCATCGAACGGATCCTCAACGCGATCGGCCGGTTCACGCAGAAGCCGGGCGACCTCGGCGGTCTCGCGCCGTGCGCGACGAAGCCGGGCAAGGACACCGGAACGCCGACGCCGCCCCCGAGCACCACGGCCGGCGGGGCGCTGCCCGGGCAGGACGAGAACAACGAGCTGCCCGGCAACGACGGCAAGATCCTGCGGCCGCAGCGCGTGCAGATCACCTTCCGCGGCAGCCCGGTCGGCAAGGTCGTGGCGATGCCGCGCTTCCTGCGCGTGCTCTACGGCGACGCGAAGGTCTCGACCAACGGGCCCGCCAACGCCAAGGCGAGCTGGACGTGCACCGGGTTCGAGAACCGCGTCACCGACAAGTACCCGATCTGCCCCGACGGCAGCAAGGTCAAGCGCGTCCACACGTTCCCGAGCTGCTGGGACGGCAAGAACACCGACAGCGCCAACCACCGCACGCACATCGTGTTCCCGGACCGGTTCGGCCGGTGCGCCAACGGCTTCAAGGCCGTGCCGCAGCTGCAGATCTCGCTGACCTACGACATCCCGCACGACATCCAGGTCAAGAAGCAGTACAAAGTGGACGCATTCCCGCAGGAGAAGCACAACCCCGCTTCCGACCACGACGACTTCGCCAACGTGATGTCGCAGCGCATCATGAACGGGCTGGTCAACTGCGTCAACCGCGGGCGGACCTGCCGGGCGTGATCCGGGCGGAACCGGCGGCGCACCCGGGGATGGTGCGCCGCCGGTTCCGCGCGAGAATGGGCGGATGGTCACCGGTGACGAGGTCCGCGCGTTCGCTGCCACTCTGCCGCGAGCGTACGAAGCGGTGGTGCGCGACCGGATCAAGTTCCGGGTGGGACGGATCGTGTTCGTGGCTGTGGGGAGTGGCCCGGGTGCTCGCGCCGGTGACGTTCACCGCCCTGCTCGGCGCCGGCCCGCAGCTGCCCTGGCTGGTCCTGGCCGGGTCCTGCATGCTGGTGGTGGTCGTCCTCGCGGGACTGAAGGCGGTTCCGGAGCCGGCCGCGACCCGGGAGACCGCGGATGCCTGACTGGGCCGAACTCGGCGCCCTCTACCTCGACGTCTACCGCGAACCACCGTACGGCGAAGGCGAAGCCGAGGCGGCCGGGTTCCGCGAGACCGCGGCGCGGCACGCGCTCCTGCCGGGGTTCGCGCTGACCACCGTCCACACCGGAGGCGAGCTGGCCGGGTTCGCTTACGGCGTCGGCCGCGAGGCGGGCTGGTGGCCCCCGCGGGCCGCCGCGGCCGCACCGCACCGGCTGGCCGGGCACCCGCTGTTCTACGTGTACGAACTCGCCATCCGGCCGGGGCGGCGCGGGCGCGGCCACGGCCGGGACCTGCTCGACCGGCTGCTCGAGCCCCGGCCCGAGCCGTTCGCGCTCCTGGCCGCGTCGACGGCCGCCCCGGCGCACACCATGTACCGCCGGTGGGGCTGGCAGCCGGTCGGCGCCCTCACGCCGGGCCGCTCGGAACTGCTGGCGCTCGACCTTCGCGCGGAAGCGCGCGCCATTTCCCGGTAACGGGGAATCACCGGTCGGGCACCGATCCGGAAATCGGGAAACGTCACCGGATCGAGTATTCCTCCGGCGTAACGCGGCACCGGGCACCGGCGACTCACGGGCGTCCGGACCGGGGAGGAAGCATGGCGAAACGTCTGGTGATCTGCTGCGACGGGACCTGGAACAGCCTCCGCCAGCCCGCCCCGACCAACGTCGGCCAGCTCCAGAAGGTGGTCGCGCCCGCGGACCCGGCGGGCACGGAACAACGGGTGTACTACCACGAGGGCGTCGGCACGGGAAAGCTGTGGGACCGCCTCACCGGCGGCGCTTTCGGTGTGGGCCTCTCGGCGAACGTGAAGGACGCCTACCGCTTCGTCGCCGAAAACTACGAACCCGGCGACGAACTGTTCTTCTTCGGTTTCAGCCGCGGCGCCTACACCGCGCGCAGCACGGTCGGCCTCATCCGCAACTGCGGCGTCCTGCGCCCCGGCGAGCTCGGCCGGCTGGAGGAGGCCTACCGGCTCTACCGCGCCCGCGACCGGGCGACCTCCGGCCCGGAGAGCCCGCGGGCCCGGGAATTCCGCGCGAAGTACGCCCACGAAGACCGCACGCCCATCCGGTTCGTCGGCGTCTGGGACACCGTCGGCGCGCTGGGCATCCCGCTCAGCGGCGGCCGGCTGATCCACCTGCTGAACAAACGCTGGCAGTTCCACGACATGGAGCTGACGTCGATCGTGCAGGCGGCGTTCCAGGCGCTGGCGGTGGACGAGCACCGCAAGTCGTTCGTCCCGGCCGTGTGGAAGCCGGCGAAGGCCGCGAACGGCCGGGTGCGCGAACAGGTCTGGTTCGCCGGCGCCCATTCCGACGTCGGCGGCGGCTACCGGCAGCCGGCCCTGTCGAACCTCGCCCTGCGGTGGATGGCCGACCGCGCCGAGCAGTGCGGCCTCGCCTTCACCGAGGACGCCTTCGGGTACTTGGCCGCCCGCGACGAACTCGGCGAGGCGCACGATTCGCTCAACGGTTTCTTCCGGTGGTTCGGCTCGGCGAACCGCGTCATCGGCGGGGTGGACCCGGCGACGGAGTTCGCGGGGTCGTGCGCGCTGTACCGCAGTGAGCAGATGCGCCCGCCGTACCGGCCCGGGAACCTGCTGGCCTACCTGGCGGACCCGGCGCACCGGATCATGAAGGTCTGACTGTCCGAACCGGACTGGGCCGGCACGCGGACGAGCCCCTGTCCGGGGGAGGTGGACAGGGGCTCGTGCCCGGTCAGGGGGTCAGTGGTTCACCTTGAACCACGGCTGCGCCCAGCCGAGGTAGGTCTGGCCCCACTTGCTCTTGATCTGCGCGATGGTCGTCTCGGTGTAGCTGCCGTAGCCGTTGATGTCGTTCGACAGGAACTTGCCGTCGCCGATCGAGATCATCGTGTGCCCGGCACCGCTGCTCTTGAAGAAGGCGAGGCCACCGGCCGGGACCTGGTAGTCACCGGCGTGCTTGAACGACGACGGGATCTGGGTCCAGTGGATGTAGGCCGTCTCCGAGCCCGAGGCGGGCCAGCCGTAGTTCTGCGCGTTGATCCGGTCGCACCAGCCCTCGTAGGAGTCGAGGTCGCTCGTGTGGATGCGGGTCTTGGCGTAGGCCACCGCCTGGGCGCAGGTCTTCGGGTTGCCGGTGCCCGCGGTGGAGCAGGTCAGGGTGGAGCCCGCGCAGTCCGGGGCGACCCGGCCGTCGGAGCCGGTGTAGACGTAGGCGTCGCTGATGTAGCCGTCACCCACCTTGTCCCAGATGTCCGAGGTGCCGTACTTGCCGTCGACCGTGGATCCGTTGGTCTGGCAGCTGATGGTCACCGCGGTGCCGTCGGCGAGGCTGCCGATCGAGCCCGCGGTGGCGCTCGGGCCGGACCGCACGGTCAGCGGCGCACCCGAATCGGTGTGCACGGTGCCCGATGCCGCGAACGCCGGGCCCGCCCCGGCGACCACGATCGCCGCGGCGATGCCGGCCACCCCGGCCAGCCGCTTCACGATCCCCATGTTCATTGTTCCGTCCTCCAGTTTTCGGTGTGGGGACAGCATGGGGACCACCGGTACAAGCCGCGTACAAACCGCGGCTGAACTTCTGGAGAAGCGGCAAAGCGGACGAAACCGCGGTCAGGCCAGGTATTCGGCCGCCGCGCGCAGGCTGACCCAGGAGCCGCTGAACGTGTCGATCCGCGGGCCGGCGTCGCCGCCGGGGCCGGGCACACCGGTCTCCACGCGCACGAAGTCCAGCCCGGACAGGGCGTCGAGCAGCGCGCGTACCTCCGGGTGCCGGTGTGCCTCCCGCGTCACCACGACGACGCTGCGGAATCCCCGGGCCGCGTCCAGCACCGTGTCGGCGTCGCCGGGGGTCACGGTGAGCGCCCGGGTGCCCGGCACGAGCTCTGCCAGGTGGGCGCCGAGGCCCCACGGCATCGGCCCGGCCGCGATGGTCGGCTCGGTCTGGACGTCGACCACGAGCGGCGGTCCCTCGAGCCGCGGCTCGCCCTGCACCCGCAGCGCCTTGCGGGCCGCCTCCAGGCCCAGCCGCCGGTCCACCGGGCCCACCGACGCCGGCGCCGGGTCGGTGCCCAGCGCCGCCGTCCGGGACGCCGCCTCCGCCAGCCGCTCCAGGGGCAGCTCCCCCGCCGCGACCGCGGCCACGATCGCGGCGACGCAGGCGTCGAGGTGCTCGGCCTCGAACGCCGCGCCGCCGAGGCACAGCGCGTCCGCCCCCGCGGCCAGGGCCCGCACGGCCGACCGGCCGAGGCCGTCGTGGCGCCCGTAGGCCCCGGACACCGCGCCCATCTCCAGTGCGTCGGTGATCACCGCGCCGCTGAAGCCGAGCTCGCCGCGCAGGACGTCGGTGAGCGCGGTCCGGTTGAGCGTGGCCGGCTCGTCGCCCCAGGCGCGGACGACCAGGTGGCCCGACATCACCGAGCGCACCCCGGCCCGGATCGCCGCGGCGAACGGGACCAGCTCGATCTCCCGCAGTTCCTCGACCGTGCGCGGCAGCACCGGCAGGGCCACGTGGGAGTCCTCGGTCGCCGCGCCGTGCCCCGGGAAGTGCTTGGCGCACGCCGCGACGCCGTACTTCTGCAGGCCGGTGACGTACGCCGCGACGTGCGGCGACGCCTTCGCCGGGTCGGACCCGAACGCCCGGACGCCGATGATCGGATCTTCGGCGGCCAGGGTCAGGTCCGCGCAGGGCGCGAGGTTCACCGTGACGCCGCAGGCCGCGAGCCGTTCGCCGAGCGCCGCGGCGACCGCCGTCGTCAGCTCCGGGTCGTCGGCCGCGCCGAGGGCGAGCGGGCCCGGCACGAACGACCCGGTGTTGACGTCGAGGCGGGTGACGTCGCCGCCCTCCTCGTCGATGCCGACGACCACCCCGGCACGCTCCCCGCGCAGCTGCGCGGTCAGCGCGGCGACCTGCTCGTCGTCGACGACGTTGCGGCCGAACAGCACCACCCCGCCGAGGCCGCCCTCGATCCGGCGGCGCAGCCAGTCCGGCGCGGTGGTCCCGGCGAACCCGGGCAGGAGGACGGCTTCGGCGAGCTTCTCGGGCGAGGAGTGCGTCTCAGGCGTGGACAACGGGGCTACCCCTTCACGGCGCCGGCGGTCGTGCCGGACACCAGCTTGCGTTGCACGAGCAGGAAGAAGATCAGCGCCGGGACCGCGTAGATGACCGACGCGGCCATGACGCCGCCCCAGTCGGTGGCGAACGCGGTGCGGAACGACGCGAGCCACACCGGCAGGGTCTCCTTCGGCTTGTCCCGGATGAAAACCAGCGCGAACAGGTACTCGTTCCAGGCGGTGATGAAGCTGAACACCGACGTGGTGACCAGGCCCGGGCCGAGCAGCGGCAGGGTGACCCGCCGGAAGGCGCCGGTCTGGCTGCAGCCGTCGATCATCGCGGCCTCTTCCAGCTCGTACGGGATCCCGTTGACGAACCCGTAGAGCATCCACACCGTGAACGGCAGCGTGGTGGCGAAGTAGATCAGCAGCAGCGACGGCAGCGTGTTGAGCAGCCCGGCGTCCTTCATCAGCAGGAACAGCGGGATGAACAGCGCCGACACCGGCGCCAGCTGCGCCACCATGACCAGGACCAGGAACCCCTTGCGGCCGGTGAACCGCAGCCGCGACAGCGGGATCGCCGCGAGGGTCCCGGCGACCAGCGCGCACAGCACCGACCCGACCGTGACGATCAGGCTGTTCATCAGGTAGGTCGGGAAGTTGTCCTTGCCCAGCGCGGTGGCGAAGTTGCCGAACGAGAACGACGTCGGGATCAGGTCGTACTTCGGCGACAGGATCTCGCCGGGGGTGCGCAGGGAGGTGACGAACATCCAGTACGTCGGGAAGAGGATCAGCAGCGCCACGACCACGCCGACGACCGAGAGCGCGATCCGCTGCGGCAGCGACTTCCTCACTTGAGATCACCTTCCGGGGTCCGGACCAGCAGCTGGATGTACCGGCCGGTGATGAGGGCGAGCACGATCAGCATCAGCGTGGCGATCGCGCCCGCCGCGCCGAAGTGGTTGCCCGCGATGCCCTTGAGGTACAGCACGACGGCCAGCGTGGTGCTCCCGCCGTCCGGGCCGCCCTCCCGGATCGCCCAGATCTGTGCGAAGGCGTTGAAGTCCCACAGCACCGACAGGAACGTGACCATGGTGGTGATCGGCCGGATGGCGGGCCAGGTGACCGCGCGGAACGTCTGCCACGCGCTGGCGCCGTCGATGCCGGCGGCCTCGTACTGCTCGCGCGGGACGCCGATGATGCCCGCGTACAGCGAGAACGTCACGAACGGCACGGCCTGCCAGACGATGAGCAGCCCGATCACGGTCAGCGTGCTCGCGCCGCTGGAGAACCACGAAAACCCGATGAAGCCGTGGAAGCCGAGCCGGTCGAGCGTCTTGTTGAGGATGCCGTACTGCTCGTCGAAGATCCACTGGAACACCGTGGTCGTGGCGATCACCGGCGTGGCCCACGCGAGCACCAGCGTCACCTGCACCATGATCCGCACGACCGGGTCGAGGTGGCGCATGAGCACCGCCAGCAGCAGGCCGCCGAGGATGGTGGCGGCCACGATGGCGGCGGTGAAGACCAGGGTCCGGACGGTGATCGTCCAGAACTCCGGGTCGGAGAGGGTGTTCGTGTAGTTGTCGAACCCGATCCAGACCATCTTGCCGGAGACGAGCTGGCCGATGTCGAGCTTGCGGAAGCTGATCGCGAGCACCTGGACCAGCGGCCAGGCGAGCAGCACCAGGATGGCCGCCAACGCGGGGAGCAGGAGCAGGTACGGGAGCACCCGGTCGCCGAACCGGCCCCGCCTGCGCCGCTTGATCCCCGGGTCGCGCGGCGATGCCGGCGGGGTCGCCCCCGCCGGCATCGTCACATTCGCGGTCGCGGTCATCCGCCGATGAGCTTGTTCAGCGCTGCGTTGGCGTCGGCGGTCGCCTGGTCGAGCGTCTTCTTGCCGGTCAGGTACGCGGTCAGCATGTCCTTGACCGGGTTCTGGCCGGACTCCACGTCACCCCACTTGGGGCTGGCCGGCACGGCCTTGCCGTTGGCCGACGCCTTGGCCATCACGCTGCCCAGCGGGTCCTTGTCCAGCCCGGTGAGGTCGGTCGACGTGCCGGGCACGACGCCCGCCGCGGCGAGCTGGCTCTGGTACTTCGGGCTGGAGAGCAGCTTGACGTACTCCTTGGCCGCGGCCACGTTCTTGCTGTTGGCCGGGATCGCCAGGTTCGAGCCACCGAGGAAGACCGGGGCGCTCTGGCCGGCGGTCTTGCCCGGGATCGCGAAGGCGGCGGTCTTGTCGGTCAGGCTCGGGTCGGTCTTCGCCGCGGTCGCCAGCTCCCACGGGAGGCCGATCATCATGGCCACCTTGCCGGCGCCGTAGACGGTCGCCTGCTGCGGCTTGGCCTCGTCGGCGTCCTTCGGCGCCTTGGTGCCGGAGGTGTCGACGAGCTTCTTGTAGAACTCCAGGCCGGCCTTGGCCTCGGGGGTGTCCAGGGTCGCCTTGTAGTTCTTGCCGTCGGCCTTGGCGATGTCACCGCCGTTGTCCCAGATGAACGACAGCAGCGCGTACCAGTTCTGGCCCGGCATGTAGAGCGCCTGGAAGTCGGGGTCGGAGCCGAACTTGGTCTTCAGCTTGCCGATCGCGTCGATCCACTCGTCGTTCGACGCCGGCGGCTTCGCGATGCCGGCCTGCTCGAACATGTCCTTGCGGTAGATGACCTCGCGGTTGGCCGCGTAGAACGGGACGCCGTAGACCTTGCCGTCGTAGGTGCCCGAGTCGGCGAGTCCCTTGAGCCACTGCGAACCGTTGAAGCTGTCCTTCTCGGCGGTCAGGTCCGTCAGGACGCCGTCCTGCGAGGCGAACGCGGCGGTCTGCGTGTTGCCGATCTCGATGACGTCCGGCGGCGCGCCGCTGGCCAGCGCGGTGGTCAGCTTCTGCTGGATGCCGTCCCACTGCTGGACTTCGTACTTGACCTTGACCCCGGGGTGCGCGGCCTCGAACTCCTTGTTCAGCGCGTCGGTCAGGGTGGCCGGCGCGGAGCCGGTCATCAGCCAGACCGTGACGGTCCCGCTCAGCGGCGCGTTGCCGCTCGACGAGGCCGCGGTGTCCGAGCCGCCGGAGCCCGCGCAGCCCGCGGTCGCGAGCGTGAGTGCGGCGGCGCCCGCCGCCAGCTTGAGCCAGCGTTTCACTCGATGCCGTCCTTTCCATGCCCGGCCACCGCGGCCAGGCGCCCCAAATGGTGTAGACCAATGTTGGGGTTAGAGTGGTACGTACCACAGGCTCTGTCAAGGCGGTTGCCGGAACGTTGTAAACGCATGCGAGGAGTAGCCGACCGGTTACGCGCGACCCGGGAGCCGCGCCAGAAGTCGTCCGGATAGGAAGGTGTCCCGGACGTTTTTCACCGGCGGGGCACCGGAATTCCGCGCGCCCGCACCGGCGGGCGACGACGAAAACCGCCCCGGGAAAGACTTCTCGGGGCGGCAGTGGTGATCAGGCCGGCGTTTTCACCGGCGGCGCCGCGTGTCTCCGTGCGCGGTGGGCGGCCATCCGCACCGGCGCGTTCGCCACGCCGAACCCGCGGTACCCGCCGATCCGCTGCACCACCTCGAAGAACACCCGCGCCCCCGCCAGCGCGGTGTAGAAGTGCAGGAACTCGCCGTGGGCGTCCCGGTCGTAGAGCAGCGAATGCTCCCGCAGCATGGCCAGCCGCGCGGGCGGCAGGTCCAGCCGGGCGGCCAGGTCGTCGTAGTAGTTGCCCGGGATGTCCAGCAGCGGTGCGCCCGCCGCCCGCATCGCCGCGGCCGCGGACGGCGCATCCGTGCAGGCGAACGCCACGTGCTGCGGTTCGGGGACCGCCGGCGCCCACTCACCGCGGCGGACCACGGCGGCCTCCAGCGTCAGCCGGACCTCCCCCGCCCCGACCGAACGGCTGCGCACCAGCCCGAACGGCGCGGCGAACTCCGTCACCGGCGACGGGGCCAGCCCGAACACCGAGCGGTAGAACAGCGCCGCCTCCTCGAAGTGGTCGAACGGCTGCGTGAGCGCCACGTGATCGATTCCGAAGACCCCGGCGCCGCGGGCCGTTTCCCCGGTCGGCACGAAGTCGTCGCGCCAGTCGTCGCCGCAGAGGAACACCTGGGTCCCGTCCGGCGCCGCGATCGACGCCAGGTCGGCCTCGCGCGGGCCCCGCACCCGGGGCAGGACCGGCGCGCGCAGCGCCTCCGCACGGGCGGCCGAGCGCACCGGGTCGCTGCTGGCCAGCGCGACCGCGCCGACGGCACCGTGCGCCGCGCCGCCTTCGTTGACCACCACCCGGGCGTCGCCCTGCTCCCACAGCTCGACCGGCTTGGTCCGGTGCACGCCGGTGCGCGCGAACCCCAGTGCAGCCAGCACCCCGCCCGCGCCGGGATCGGTCACGACCTCGGCGAACGCGTGCCCGGTCAGCGACGGCGCGGCCGGCAGCTCGAGCACACCCAGGGACTCCTTCAGCGCCAGCAGGGACCGCAGGGCGTCGACCGCGGCCGGGCGCGGGTCGGCCTGGCGGAACACGTCGTTGAAGACTTCCAGGGACAGCGGTCCGCGGTAGCCCGCGTCGAGCACGTGCCCGGTGAACGCGGTCAGGTCGAAGTCGCCCTGACCGGGGAAGAGCCGGTGGTGCCGGCTCCACGGCAGCACGTCCATCGGCAGCTTCGGCGCGTCGGCCAGCTGCAGGAAGAAGATCTTCTCGCCGGGGATCGCGCGGATCGAGGCCGGGTCGTGGCCCTTCGACAGGATGTGGAAGCTGTCGAGGCAGATCCCGAGCGCGGGGTGCGCGGCCCGGCGGACGATGCGCCAGGCGTGCTCGTAGCCGCTGACGTGCCGGCCCCAGGCCAGTGCTTCGTAGGCGACCCGCATCCCGCGTGTCGCGGCCAGCTCCGCCAGGGCGTGCAGCTGCTCCGCGGCCAGTTCGTCGTCGTCGATCGCCTCGGGCGCCACCGAGGAGCAGACCAGCATGGTGTCCGCGCCGAGCTCGGCCATGACGTCGAACTTGCGCGCCGCCCGGCGCAGGTTGGCCGCGTGCAGCCGCGGCGGGACGGCTTCGAAGTCGCGGAACGGCTGGTAGAGGTCGATGGACAGGCCGAGGTCGGCGCAGCGGCGGCGGATTTCGGCGGGGCTCGACGGGGAGACGACCAGGTCGTTCTCGAACAGCTCGACCCCGTCGAACCCGGCCGCGGCGGCCGCGGCGAGCTTGTCTTCCAGGGTGCCGGACAGGCAGACGGTGGCGATGGCGGTGCGCGGTTCAGGCAGCACGGGCGGCCTCCCCTTCCAGTGCGTCGAAGTGCCGCAGCATCCGCGCCGGGTCGGGCTCGGCGCCGGTGAACAGCCGGAACGATTCGGCCGCCTGCAGCACGACCATGCCGCCGCCGTGCAGCACCCGGCAGCCGCGGGCGCGGGCGGCGGCCAGCAGCGGGGTTTCGAGGGGGCGGTAGACGATGTCGGCCACCCACAAGTCTCCATGCAGCAGCTCGGCCGGGACCGGCGAACCGGGATGGGCGGCCATCCCGGTCGGGGTGGCGTGCACGAGGCCGTCGGCGCGGGCGAGCGCGGTCGGGTCGCCGGGTCGCGCGCGCCCTTTGCCGAACCTGTGCTCCAGCGCCCCGGCCAGCCGGGCGCTCCGGCGGTCGTCGACGTCGTGGACGGTGAGCCGCCCGGTGCCCAGCGAGAGGAGTGCGTGGGCGACCGCCGCACCCGCTCCCCCGGCGCCGAGCAGGACGACGTCGTCCAGCGGGACGTCCGGCAGGCCGCGGGTGAGGCTGCGGGCGAACCCGGTCGCGTCGGTGTTGTGGCCGATCGCCCGGTGGTCGCGGAAGACGACGGTGTTGACCGCGCCGAGCGCTTCGGCTTCCGGCGACAGTTCGTCGAGGTGCGGCAGGACGGCCTGCTTGGCCGGGTGGGTGACGTTGAGGCCGTCGAACCCGGCGAGCCGGGCGGCGGCGAGGACGTCGGCGACCGGGCGGCGCAGCACGTCGAGGTCCAGCAGGCGGTAGAGGTAGCGGAGGCCGAGCTCGTCGGCCTCGCGTTCGTGCAGGGCCGGGCTGGCGGACGGCCCGATGCCCGTGCCGACGAGCCCGATCAGGTAGCTGGTCACGCGGTGCCCTCCGTCGCTAATGTACGAACTAGTACGTTCACGTTAGCGCGGCGAGAGCTCCCGCGGAAGCCCTGGGCTAAAGTGGGGCCGTTCACCTGCAGCGGAGGGAGCCCGGTGGCCGCACCATCGTCGGAAGCCGAGCGCCAGCGCGACAAGGACCGGACGCGCGCCGACATCCTCGCGGTGGCCACGCGCGAGTTCGCGGACAAGGGCTACACCGGCGCCCGGGTCGACGAGATCGCCGCCCGCACCAGCACCACCAAGCGGATGATCTACTACTACTTCGGCGGTAAGGAACAGCTCTACATCGCCGTGCTGGAGCGGGCGTACTCCGCGCTCCGGGCCTCGGAACGGCAGCTCGACGTCGAGCACCTCGAGCCCGAGGACGCGCTGCGGCAGCTGGCCGCGCTGACCTTCGACCACCACGAGGCGAACCCGGACTTCATCCGGCTGGTCAGCATCGAGAACATCCACCGCGCGGAACACCTGTCGCAGTCGGAGATCCTGGCCGGACTGGCCGACCCCGCCCTCGGCGGGATCACGCGGATCCTCGAGCGGGGCCGGAAGGCCGGCCTGTTCCGCGAGGACGTCGACGCGCTCGACGTCCACATGGTCATCAGCTCGTTCTGCGTGTTCCGGCTGGCGAACCGGCACACGTTCCAGGCGATCTTCGGCCGCGACATGCTCGACCCGGCCCGCCGCGAGCACTACCGCTCGATGCTCGGCGACCTGGTGATCGACTACCTGACCGCCTGAAATCCCGCTCTTGACACCCGGAGTCCGGTCTCGCACTCTCTATTAACTAACTAGACCGTACATTGCTTCCCCGCCGAACTCTGCGCACCGAAGCACGGACGTCAGGAGAAGAGTTCCCGTGACCGGATCGATGCCCCGCAAGGCGGCGCTGGCCGCCTGGATCGGCAGCGCGCTCGAGTACTACGACTTCTTCATCTACGGCACCGCCGCCGCGCTCGTGTTCGGCAAGGTGTTCTTCCCGGCCTCCTCCCCCGCCACCGGCACCCTGCTGGCCCTGGCCACCTTCGGCGTCGGCTACCTCGCCCGGCCGGTCGGCGCGTTCGTCCTCGGCCACGTCGGCGACCGGTTCGGCCGCAAGCGGGTGCTCGTCTTCACCTTGCTGCTCATGGGTTTCGCGACGTTCTGCGTCGGCTGCTTGCCGACGTACGCGAGCGTCGGCGTCCTCGCCCCGGTTCTGCTGGTCGTGCTCCGCCTGCTGCAAGGACTTTCCGCGGCCGGCGAGCAGGCGGGCGCGAACTCGATGTCGCTGGAGCACGCCCCGGAGCACCGGCGCGCCTACTTCACCAGCTTCACCCTCAGCGGCACGCAGGCCGGGCAGATCCTGGCCACCGCGATCTTCCTGCCGGTCGCCGCGCTGCCGCAGCAAGACCTGCTGACCTGGGGCTGGCGGCTGCCGTTCTGGGCCAGCGCGCTCGTGGTGGTCGTCGGCTTCGTGATCCGGCGCAAGCTCGACGAGACGCCGGTGTTCGAACGCACCGAGGTCGCGAAACTGCCGGTCGCCATCCTGTTCCGGCAGCACTGGGCGGACGTCCTGCGCGTGATCGTCGCGGCGACGATCGCCTCGGTGAGCACGATCTTCACCGTCTACGCGCTGAGCTACGCGGTCAACACGATCGGCCTGTCCCGCACCCCGATGCTCTGGGTGGGCGTGCTGGCGAACATCGTCGCGCTGGCGGCCATCCCGCTGCTGGCCGGGCTCGCCGACCGCGTCGGGCGCAAACCGGTGTTCATCACCGGCTGCCTGGCCTGCGGCGTGCTGATCTTCCCGTACCTGTGGTCGATCTCGATCGGCTCGTACGCGCTGTTGTTCGTGCTCGGCATCGCGCTGTTCGGCGTGGCGTACTCCGGGGTCAACGGGGTCTGGCCGGCGCTCTACGGCGAGATGTTCAGCGCCCGGGTCCGCCTGTCCGGCATGGCGATCGGCACCCAGATCGGCTTCGCGGTGGCGGGCTTCGCCCCCAGCGTCGTGGCGGCGATCGGGTCCGGCAAGCAGGACTGGCTCGGCGTCGCGATCTTCACCGCGGCGGTGTGCGTGGTGGCGGCCCTGGCCGCGGCGACGGCCCGGGAGACCCACCGGGTGCCGACCGCGCACCTGGGCGGCGCGGCACCCGCGGCACCGTCCACTGTGGTCGCGTCCGCTGTGGACGGTTAGAACGGGACACCGGCCGCGGCCGCGAGCGCGCGCACCGCGGTCCACAGCCCGGCGCCGGCGGTCGCGAGGCCGCCGGCGTCCCGGAGCAGGTCCCGGGCCCGGCGCACCTTCGCGCCCACGCCGCCTCCGCCGTGCACGACGTCCCGGTCGACCTCGTCGAGGACGCCGTGCACGGCGTCCTTCGTGGCCGGCGGCAGCCGGGCCGTGTCAAGTTCCGCGCGGACCGCCCGCACCAGCGAGGCGACCTGCCGCGCGTCGAAGCCGCGGTGGATCTCCTGGTGTCCACCGTAGTTGTTGTTGATGTCGCCGTGGACGGCGTTGTTGACCGTCCCCGCCCTGACCTCGCCGTGGAAGTGGATGCCGTCCATCTAGCGCCTCCCGCTCCGGCGGCGCCGCTCGCGCGCCGCCTTGGCCATCACCAGCCCGATCGACGACACCACGCCACCCAGCACGACCAGCGCGAAGCCGAGCGCGCCCAAGGGCACCCCGCCGAAGACGTCCGGACCGAGCGGCGAGGGTGGCGCGGCGAACGAACCCGCCGACATCTCGCCCGCAGTCGCCTTCATGAACCGAAAGATCCCCGACGCGAACAAGCCGAAGCCGGTCAAGCTCATGAGCACCCCGAGGACCATGATCGGCCGGCCGAGCCCCTTCCCGGTCGCCATCAGGGAAAGCGCTTCGCCTTGCGGAGTGGTGAACTCGTACCGGTGGTGCTGTCCCGCCGAGACGTCACCGAAGGACACCCCCGGACGACGGGCGCTGCCAGTTCCGGGTCTGCCGAACGCCGCCCGTCCCGTCGGAGTAGACCGCCGCGATCGGGCCGGATTCGAGCCGGTCACCGTGGCGCAGCGGGTGGTCCTGCCGCGGCGCCAGCCTCAGCCGCAGGTCCGCGTCGGGTCCGCGCCCACCAGCCAAGAGCCGACGTACCACCAATCGTGCACGCGCCGTTTCGATCCTCGCCTCGCCCACCGGCCCTTCTCACGCCGCACGGCTCCCTTCAAGGAAGAGCCGTGCGGCGGCCGAGGGATATAGAGCGAACGGGTGAACTCGTTCAGACCTTCGGGGCCGAGGTGTCCGGAGCCTTCACCCGCTCCAGCAGCAACTGCGCCACATCGCGTACATCGACGTTCTCCGCCTTCTGCTCGCTCTGGCGCTGGACCAGCCCATCGGTCAGCATCACGCGGCAGAACGGGCAGCCCGTCACGATCGTCTCGGCGTCCGTGGCGATCGCCTCGTCCACCCGCTCCAGGTTGATGCGCTTGCCGATCTGCTCTTCCATCCACATGCGGGCGCCACCCGCGCCGCAGCACAACGCCCGGTCCGCGTGGCGGGGCATCTCCGCCAGCGAGGCGCCCGTCGCGCCGACCAGTTCGCGCGGCGGCGTGTAGACCTTGTTGTGGCGTCCGAGGTAGCAGGGGTCGTGATAGGTGACGCGGGGGCCGTCCTCCACCGGCTTCACCGGGGTCAGCTGCCCGCCGCGGACCAGGCGGTTGAGCAGCTGGGTGTGGTGGACGACCTCGTAGTGCCCGTCCAGGTCCGGGTACTCGCGGCTCAGCGTGTTCAGGCAGTGCGGGCACGTGGTGACGATCTTGCGCAGGCGCGGCTCGCGGCCCTCGAACACCGCGTTCAGCGTCTCGGCCGTCTGCTGCGCCATCATCTGGAAGAGGAACTCGTTGCCCGCCCGGCGCGCCGGGTCACCGGTGCAGGACTCCTCCTTGCCCAGCACCACGTACTTCACCCCGGCGATGTGCAGCAGCTCGGCCGTGGCCCGCACGGTCTTGCGCGCCTGGTCGTCGAACGCGCCCGCGCAGCCGACCCAGTAGACGTACTCGACGTCCTCGGCCAGCTCGCCGTCGAACACCGGGACGTCGAAGCCGAGGTCCTTCGTCCAGGCCAGCCGCTCGGAGTTGTTCTGGCCCCACGGGTTGCCCTTGGTCTCCAGGTTCTTGAACAGCCCGCCCAGCTCGGTCGGGAACGCCGACTCGATCATCACCTGGTAGCGGCGCATGTCGACGATGTGGTCGACGTGCTCGATGTCCACCGGGCACTGCTCGACGCACGCGCCGCAGGTGGTGCACGACCACAGGACGTCCGGGTCGATGACACCGCCGTCGTCTTCGGGGCCGACCAGCGGGCGCGCGCCCTCGTGCTCGGTGCCCGCGAGGATGTAGGGCGCCTCCTCGAACAGGTTGTCGCGCAGGTTCATGATGACGAGCTTGGGCGACAACGGCTTCCCGGTGTTCCACGCCGGGCACTGCGACTGGCAGCGGCCGCACTCGGTGCACGTGGTGAAGTCCAGCATGCCCTTCCACGTGAAGTCGCCGATCTTGCCGCGGCCGAACGTGTCGTCCTCGCCCGGGTCCTCGAAGTCGATCGGCTTGCCGCCGGACTCCATCGGCAGCAGCGGGCCGAGCGCGTCCGGCAGCCGCTTCGCCGAGACGTTGATCGGCGCCACGAAGATGTGCAGGTGCTTGGAGTAGAGCACGATCGACAGGAACACCAGCATGACGCCGATGTGCAGGAGCAGGCCGACGGTTTCCAGCACCTCGGTCGTCGAGTGCCCGAGCGGCTCCAGGAGGTTCCCGACGCCGAGCGAGACGTACGCGCCGGAGTCGTACGGGAAGTTGCCGGACGCCGCGGAGGCGCCGCGGAAGAAGAACATCGTCCAGACGACGTTGAAGATCATCAGCAGGATGAGCCACGCGCCGCCGGTGTGCGAGCCGTAGAACCGGGACGCGCGGTCCTTGCGCGCGGGGGCGTTCCGGATCCGGATGATCGTGAACACGCCGAGCGAGGCGGCCACGGCGACGGCGATGAAGTCCTGCAGGAACCCGAGCACCGCCCAGTAGCCGATCCACGGGATGGCGAACTTCTCGTCGAACAGGGCGCCGTACGCCTCGAGGTACACCGAAGCGAGGATCACGAAGCCCCAGAACGTGAAGAAGTGCGCCAGGCCCGGCACCGACCACTTCAGCAGCTTGCGCTGGCCGAACACCTCGCGCACCTGCGCGAAGACCCGGGCACCGAGCTCGTCGGAGCGCTTGGTGTCGGGCTGGCCGGCCTTGATCAGCCGGTACAGGAAGGCCACGCGCTTGCCGGCGACGGCGAGGCCGACGACCGTCATGAGCAGGCCGAGGATGAGACGAACGAGCACGAGTCCTCCGCGTCGTGATGGAAGGACCGGCTCAGTGCGAGC
This sequence comes from Amycolatopsis bullii, assembly GCF_014654205.1. Taxonomy (GTDB): domain Bacteria; phylum Actinomycetota; class Actinomycetes; order Mycobacteriales; family Pseudonocardiaceae; genus Amycolatopsis; species Amycolatopsis plumensis. Next base: position 40,547 of record NZ_BNAW01000007.1, on the reverse strand, counting down.
CGGTGTAGTACCGGCACGCCTTGCACGCGTACCGCATCTTCGCGATCCGCCAGTGCTTCCGGTACAGATCGAGGTCGGGCGAGCGCCGGACGCCGAGGCGCTGGTAGCGCCCGGGCCGCCGGCCGGTTTCGTACTGCTCGGTCGCGCGGCCGAGGTGGGCGCGCCGCAGCACGCACCCCCGCGTCCGGCACCGGCCGAGCGCGGTGCGGCAGAACCGGTGCAGGAGCACGAGATCGCCGGTCACTTCTTCGACCACGCCGTAGCCCGGGTGGTCACCCGGCCCGGCGAGCCGCACCGGCAGCCCGCAGTACGCGCATTTGAGCGTGCAGGGAAGACAGCCGGTGAGGTGCCGGATCCGCAGTTCGCGCCGGTCTTCGGACCCGGGTCCCCGGACGCGCGCCGCCATGAGGCCTCCTGAGCGACTGTGATCGGCACCACTGTCTGCTACTGGAGGGTAATGAGGAGATCACGGCACGCGACAGGACCGGACGGCCTAGTTTGAGTGCGCTGTTCGACGCAATTTTTCGAGGAAGGATCACCTTACTGTCCGTACAGCGGACGCTTGACCCCGCGAATCGTACGTTCGGCCCTGCTGCGGCATCCGTGTCCCCCGCCACAATCCCGGCATGACCTACCACCCGGTTCCCTACCGGCCCGCCCGGCTGCCCGACGCCGAAGCCCTCGCCCGGGCCGCTGCGCTCCGGCAGCAGATGGAAACCCGGCGCTCGGTGCGCATGTTCTCCCCCGACCCGGTCCCCGAACGCGCGGTGCTCGACGCGATCGCGGTCGCCTCCACCGCGCCGAGCGGCGCGCACCAGCAGCCGTGGACGTTCGTCCTCGTCTCGGACCCGCAGGTGCGCCGGCGCATCCGCGAAGCCGCCGAGGCCGAGGAACGCGTCTCCTACGACGGACGGCTCGGCGACGAATGGCTCGACGCGCTGCGGCCCCTCGGCACCGACGCGGTCAAGCCCCACCTGACCGACGCGCCGTACCTCATCGTCGTGTTCCAGCAACGGTTCGCCCTCGACGACGACGGCGGCGTCCGCAAGCACTACTACGTCGACGAGTCGGTCGGCATCGCGGTCGGCATGCTTCTGACCTCGCTGCACGTGGCGGGCCTCGCGGCACTGACGCACACGCCGTCACCGATGCGGTTCCTCGGCGAGCTGCTCGGCCGGCCGCGCAACGAAAAGGCGTTCGCGGTGATCCCGGTCGGCTACCCGGCCGACGACTGCGTCGTGCCGGACCTGCGGCGCAAGCCCCTCGACGAAGTCCTCGTGCGGATCTGACCGCCTCAGCCGGGCAGGCCGCCCGGCACCTCGGGGAACGCCGGGCCCGAGAGCAGGTCCGCGCCGTGCTCCTGCCACCACGCGGCCTCGTCCGGTGTCCGCACCCCGGCGACCGACACCGCCGCCCCGGCCGCGTGCGCCGCGTCGATCAGGGCCGACAGCGGCCCGGTCACCAGCGGGTGTTCCCGTTTGGCGGCCAGGCTCGCCGCGATCCGGACCGCCGGGGCGGAGAACTCCGTCAGGCAGGTGACCTCGCCGAGACCGTGGATCTCCGCCCGCACCCCGATTTCCGCCAGGACCTTGAAGTTGTCGGCCGCGTCGCTGACGTCCAGGGCCGCCGCCGGGAAGCCGGGGCGCAGGCGGTCCGGCGCCAGGCCGGTGTCCTCCAGGACGCGCCGGATTTCGCCGACCAGTTCCGGGTCCGCCGCCTGCTGCGCCGTGAGCTCGACGACCAGCGGGACCTCGAGCCCGGACGCCGCCAGCCGTTCGGCCGCCGTGCGCAGCAGCCAGGTGCCCAGCGGGAGCGCCAGCCCGGTTTCCGCGGCCAGCCGCACGCACGTCTCGTGCGGCAGCACGCCTTCGGCCGGGTGGTTCCAGCGCAGCCGCGCCTCCACGCCCTCGGCCGAGCCGGTCGTCGCGGACACCAGCACGCGGTAGCGGGCTTCGACCTCGCCGTTCTCCCACGCTCCCGCCATCGACGCGGCCAAGCCGAAGTCGTGCCGGTCGCGCCGGTCCAGTTCGCGGTCGAACAGGCCCCACTGGTTGCCCGTCCGCTGGGCGCGCCGCAGGGTCAGGTCCGACGCCTGGAGCAGCTCCGCGGGCGTGCTGTCGCGCGGCGGGCGGTGGACGACGCCGATGGCGGCCGACACCGCGACCCCGCGCTGCCCGTCGACGTACTCCGCTTCGGCGAGCTCGCGGGTGATCCGGCGGACGAGCGTCACGACGCCCGGGGTGTCCGCCGTGTTCTGGACGAGCACGCCGAATTCGTCGCCGCCGAGCCGGGCCACGAGCGCGGTCTCCGCTTCGAAGACCGTCTTCAGCTTCGCGGCGACACCGCGCAGCACGCGGTCGCCGAGCTCCTGGCCGAGCCCGCCGTTGATCTGCGAGAAGCCGTCGAGGTCGAGGTGGAACAGGGTCACCCCGCGGGCCGGGTCCGCGTCGCGCAGCAGGGTTTCCAGGCGGGTGCTGAAGAACTGGCGGTTCGGCAGCCCGGTGAGGACGTCGTGCAGGGCCTGGTGGCTCAGGCGCCGCTGCAGCAGCGACACCTCGGTGTCGTCGTCGACGATCGTGAGCAGCTGCCGGGGCACGCCGACCGCGTCCCGGATGACCGACGCGGCGAACGTAGCCCACATCGGCTCGCCGTCCCTGCCGACCAGGCGGCGCCCGGCGCGCAGCCGGTGCAGCCGGCCCGCCACCAGCTCGCCGTAGCTTTCCCGCAACTGCGCGACGTCTTCGGGGTGCACCAGGTCGAACAGCGTCATCGCGGCGATCTCCGCCGGCGTCCGGTTGAGCGTCTTGGCGAGCGCGGCGTTGGCCCGCAGCACCCGGCCGTCCAGCTCGGTGAGCGCCACGCCGCTGGCCGAGCCGGCGAACACCTCCTCGAACTGCGCGCGGCTGATGACGTGCTTCTGCCGCGTCTCCTGCTCGACCTTCAGCAGCGCGCGGCTCAGGCCTTCCTGCCGCTTCTGGATGTCTTCGCGCAGCATCTCGCCGTAGCCGGAGCTGAAGGCGCCGAGCACCAGCACGACCCGCTCGGCCAGCCGATCGACCCCGCGCAGTTCCGGTTCGCGCAGCAACGCCTTGCCCAGCACCTCCAGGCTGCGGCGCAGGCTGCCGGCGCCGACGCAGCGCAGCTCGACGAGCCGCCCGCCCGCCGCCGCGGCCGCCTCGGTGCCCGGCGGATCGCTGGCCACCGCCTCGAACAGCCGCTCGGCCAGGACGGCCAGCTCACGCTCGATCTCCTCGGGCGTGTGCGGCAGGTAGGCGGTCGTGCTGATCAGGTAACCCCACTTGCGCGCGACCACGCCGAGCCGTCTCGCCGCGTGGTCGGCGGACGGTTTCTTCCGCGGGTCGCCGCCGCGGGGATGGGGAGCAGTCACCTCAGGCTGTCCAAGGGTTCAGTGCACACACCGGTTCGGGCCAATCGATATATCTTGGCCCGGAATTCTGCGACGCGCACGGGTTCAGTTTCGTCCGATCGAGTGATAACCCTCCGGAGCGACACCCAGACGGCCCTGCAGCCAGGACCGGGTGGCACTGCGGTATTCGCCGGCGTTTTCGTGCAGCGCCACGGAATGGCCCGCGCCGGGCAGCACGAACATCGACAACTTCGACGGATCGGCGTAATACGGCGCTTCCTGGGCCCGCAACACGGCCGCGTCCGAACAGTCACGCAACGCCGGCACCCCGCAGAAAAGGACGTCCTTTTCCCCGACCACCTGGAAAACCGGTACGGTGATTCCCCACGTCGCGGGCAGGACGATGCCGAACACCGCGACCGTGCCCATGCCGGGGACCGAAACCTGGTCCTTCGTCGCCTCGTCGGCCGCGATGACGGCCGGATCGGCGTCGCCCGCCGCGTAGAACAGGCCGGCGCGCGCGCCGGGTTTCGTCGTGAAGTACAGCGGGTCGCTGCCGAGGCGGCCGAGCTGGCCGTCGAGCAGGGCCGGCTGCAGGCCGAGCGCCGCGCCGAGGGCCAGCACCGGCAGCGCGGGCAGGTGCGTGATGCCGGTGAGGGCCACGCCGTCGACGTCGTGGTAGGCCGACGCCTCCGCCGCGACGATCCCCGACCCGACCGAGTGCCCGACGATGACCACCTTCGCGAACGGCACCCCGCCCACCCGGCCGGCCCGCAGGTGGCCGACCACCTCGTGCATCGACTCGGCCGCGGCCCAGACCGACAACGGCAGGCTCAGCGGCCGGCTGCTGCGCCCCGCGCCGAGCTGGTCGGCGGCGAAGGTCGCGTAGCCGTGCGCGGCCATGTCGCGCTGGTAGGAGTAGCGCTCGGGCTGGTACGGGAGGTCCCAGTACGCGCTGTTGTACGTCCCGCCGTGCACCAGCAGCTGGACCGTGTCCGGTGCCTCGCCGGCGGGCAGGCACAGCCGGCCGTGCACGGTCGCCGGCGCGCCCGGCACCAGCGGTGGCAGGCCCGGGCCGCTGACCGGAAGATCGGTGTCGCTGCAGGAAATCGCGGCGGCTTCGGCGGGAACCGCCGCGGTCAGCGAGGCGAACAGGACACCGCAGGCGAACAACGCCGACGTCAGCTTGAGCGGCCGTCTCAAACCGCAATCCCCTTCCGGCCCGGGCGAGCTGCAGGACCCCGGAACACTACACCCGGTAGTGGATCCGCCACCGTCAGGTCCGGCGGGGCACCACGGTCATCGGCAGCCGGTTGGGCTGCATCGTGGCCTTGATCTGCGCGTACACCTTCTTGCCCGGCACCGGGACCAGGCGCCACCGGGCGCCGATGGTCGCGGCCACGGTGGCGATCTCCGTCGGCGCGAACACGTGCCCCGGGCACAGCCGCGCGCCCGCGCCGAACGGGATGTAGGCGCCCTTCGGCAGTTCCGCGGCACGGCCGGGCGCCCAGCGGTCCGGGTCGAACCGGTCCGGTTCGGGGAACCAGCGCGGATCGCGGTGCAGGGTGTGCTGGCTGACGGCGACCTCGCTGCCCGCCGGGATCCGGACGCCGCCGAGTTCGCCGTCCTCCCGCGCGCGGCGCATGAGGATCAGGGGCGGGGTGCGGCGGACGATCTCGTTCACGATCCGGTGCGTGTAAACCAGTTCCGGCAGGTCTTCGAAGCGCGCCGGGCGGCCGCCGAGGACTTCGTCGACCTCGGCGTGGAACCGGCGTTCGACTTGCGGGTGCTGCCCCAGCTCGTGGAAGAACCAGGCCAGCGCGACGGCGGTGGTCTGCGCGCCGGTGGTCAGGATCGTGATGACCTCGTCGTGCACCTGGCGGTCGGTCATGCCTTCGCCGGTGTCCTCGTCGCGGGCCAGCAGCAGCATCGAGAGCAGGTCGCCGTGGTCGGCTGCTCGACCCCGAGCAGCCGACCGGCGTGTTCATGTTGCTGCTGCTGCACTTCGTGCCCGACTCCTGGGATCCGGCAGGCATCCTCGCCCGCTACCGCGAGCGGCTCGCGCCGGGCAGCTTCCTCGCCGTCACGCACGTCGCGGCGGACCCCGGATCGACCGGCCTCGACGAAGCGATCAAGGTCTACACGACCCGGCAGAACCAGCAGAACCAGCCGTTCCCGCGCACGCACGACCAGGTGCTCCGGTTCTTCGAGGGCTTCGACCTCGTCGAACCGGGCCTGGTCGGCTGCGCGATGTGGAACCCCGAGGGCGCCGGCGACATGTCCGACGACCCCTCGGTCAACTCCCTCCCGTACACGGGCGTGGGCCGCAAACCCTGACTGCCCCGCTCAGCGCAGGGAGAACGTCGCCAGGTTCACCGGGCCGTCGAACGTCAAGTAGACGTCGTGCCTGCCGTTCGCCTTCGCCAGGGCTGCGGTGACCGTCGAGTAGGCGTAGTGGTCACCCGTCGAGGCCACCGGGACCGTGCCCAGCACGCGGCCGGTCGGTGAGTCCAGGCGCACCGTGATGCGCGAAGACGCCGTCGCGGACACCGAGGCCGAGAACCGCGCCGGTCCGTTCAACGCCACATTGCGGTACGCCACCCAGCTGCCGGCCACGGCGGCGACCGAGGTACCCGAGACCTTCGACGTGTCCGTCAAGCTCGTCCCGGAATAGTCGTCGAAGTTCTGGGCCTGGGTCGGGCGGCTCAGGTCCCGCGGCTGGGGCCGCTCCCCCGGCACGTACACCGGCTGCGGTGCCGAGAGTTCGGAGGCGTTGCGGCCCACCGAGAACTCGTACACCCCCGCCGCGACCACGGACCGTTCCCGGGCGACGTCCCAGGACGCCAGGTCGGCCACGGGCACCTCGAACCGCACCGTGCGGGTTTCCTTCGGCTTCAACGTCAGCTTCGAGAAGTCCCGCAACCGCTGCACGCCGGAGTTCTTCGAGTAGAGCTGGACGACGTCGGACCCGCTGCGGGCGCCGGTGTTCGTCACGTCGACGCTCACCCGGACCTGGTCCCCGGACCGGGCCGCCCGCACGTTGTCGTAGCGGAAGCTGGTGTAGCTCAGCCCGTAACCGAACGGGAACAGCGGCTTCCCGCGGTAGTACTGGTAGGTCATCCCGGTCTTGGCGATGTCGTAGTCCAGGATGCTCGGCAGCCCGGCGTCGGAGGCGTACCAGGTCTGCGTCAGCCGCCCGCTCGGGTCCTGGTCGCCGAAGAGCACGTCCGCGACGGCGTGCCCGGTTTCCTGCCCGGCGTGGCTGGTCCACAGGATGCCGGGCACCGACAGGGTGTCCCAGCCGGTCGTCGGGTAGCTGTTCTCCACCACGACGATCGTGTGCGGGTTCGCCTTCTGCACCGCCTCGATCAGCGCGCGCTGCGCCGGGGCGAGCTCGGTGCTGGTGCGGTCGTTGGCCTCGCGGCCGTTGATGAACGGCATGCTGCCGACCACGACGACGGCGGTGTCCGCGTCCTTGACCGCGGCGACCGCGCTGCCGACGCCGCTGGTCAGCACGTCCCGGCCGAACTTCGTCGCGTGCGCGGCGTCCGGGGAGGAGATCGTCAGGACGCCGTCGGCGCCGACGACCGCGAACTTGTTCGGGCCGAACCACGGCTCGTTGACCTCGTTGCCCGCGTACTCGAGCACGTAACTGCCGTCGGGCTGCGCGTCGAGCTTCAGCTGCTGCTGGACGAACCAGCCGGCCGGCTGGTCGACGTCGTTCACCAGGCCGCCACCGGAGTAGCTGAGGAACTTGCCGTTCGCGGCGGCGCGCAGCGTGTTCTTGCCCGCGCCCCAGTCGTAGACGTCGAAGGACTCGGCGGTGCCCGCCACGGTCCCGCCCGCGGTGATCCTGCCGGTGGTCGCGGGGGCCGTCAGGTACCGGCCGGTGGACAGGTCCTTCAGCGCGATCCGGTCGACGCCTTCGGACGAGGCGACCGCGCCCGCCGAGCCGAGTCGCTCCTTGATGCCCTGCAGCGGCGTGACCTTGTACTGCATCGCGCCGGAGTACCAGTCTTCGTACAGCGTGTTCGAGAGCGGGCCGACGACCGCGATCTTCTTGTTCTGCGCGGCGTTCAGCGGCAGCGCGCCGCCGTTGTTGCGCAGCAGCACCATCTGCGCGTCGGCGGTCTTGCGCGCCAGTGCCTGGTGCTCCGGCGACCCGATGACGGCCGGGGTGATCTTCGCGTACGGGTTGCGCCCCGGCGGGTCGAACTCGCCGAGCCGGAACCGCAGCGAAAGCAGGTGGCGGTCGGCGTTTTCGACGTCGGCCATGGTCAGGAAGCCCTTGGCCAGTGCCTCCTTGACCGCGGCGACGGTGATCGACCCGTCGGTGTCGTTGTCGGTGAAGCTGTCGAGCCCGGCCTTGATCGCCGCCGCGTCCGCTTCGGCCTTGGTGGCGTAGTACTTCTCCGAGTTGACCAGGTTGGACGGTGCGCCGGCGTCGCTGACGACGGCGATGTCCTGCGGCGCCCACTTCCGCAGCTTGCCGTCGAGGTCCGGGCTCACGTGGTTGGGCCGCCCGTTGACCAGGTTGTACGACGGCATGACGGCGTTGGCCGCGCCGGCCTGCAGCGGGATCTTGAACGCCTGCTCGTCGTAGTCGTGCAGGATCTTCGGCGGCACCGAGGAGTTGCTGGTGTCGCGGTTGACCTCGTTGTTGTAGGCGAGGAAGTGCTTCAGCGTCGGGGCGGCCTGCAGGTGCCGCGGGTCGTCGCCCTGCATGCCGCGGCCGTAGGCGGTCGCGAACTCGCCGGTCAGGTAGGGGTCTTCGGAGTAGCCCTCTTCGTTGCGGCCCCACCGCGGGTCGCGCAGCAGGTTCACCACCGGCGCCCAGAGGTTCAAGCCCCACAGCGTTGGGTTGCGGGCGTTGAAGCCGCGCGCCTCCTGCCCGACCGCCGCGCCCACCTGCTTCACCAGCGCCGGGTCCCAGGTGGTGGCCAGGCCGATGGCCTGCGGGAACACGGTGCCGTCCGCCTTGACGACGGCACCTTTGTTGTCGTAGTCGGTCGACCAGGCGACGCCGTGCAGGGCTTCGGTGCCGGTCTTGAAGACCCCGATGCCGAGCCGCGGGATGGCCGGTTCGTACTGGTGCAGCAGCGAGATCTTCTCGTCCGCCGTCAGCCGGGACAACAGGTCGTCGATCCGGGTGGCCAGGGGCAGCGACGGATCGCGGAAGGGTGGGGGCGGCGCCGCGAGCGCCGGCGACGGGGCCAGCAGCAGGGTCGCGGCCACCGCCGGGACGAGGGCACGGCGGAAGAGGGACAGGCGCACGGACGGCCTCCGATTCGTCGAATCGTTTCGACGGCGTGGCGCGGAACATTCGCGTCGAACGGCGGGGAACCCGACGACTATTACAGCCGTGTGAGCGCGCGGTCAAGAGTCGCTGGGAACGCTCCCAGGCCGCGTGATCGAACTGGACTTCTCCGGCGCTGAGCTGCGAAAAGAACCGTCAACAGGGTCTTTCGACACTTTCGACGAACGCGCCGGTCGTCGAATAGTCGTCGAATACCGGCAAACGGCGAATGATGCTTGTGTTTCGGGCGGGTGTCACTTACCTTCGTGCCATCGTCGATGCGCTTCGACACCCCATCTCCTCCCCGTCCCCAGGAGGCCGCCCGTGGTCACGATCAACGACGTCGCCAACGCGGCCGGGGTCGCCCCCAGCACGGTGTCGTACGTGATCAGCGGCAAGCGCTCGATCTCGCCGAAGACCCGGCGGCTGGTCGAGGACAGCATCCGCAAGCTCGGCTACCACCCGCACGCCGGGGCGCGGGCGCTGGCCAGCAGCAAGACCAACGTGCTCGCGCTGGTCGTGCCGCTGCGCACGGACCTCAACGTCGCCGTCGTGATGGAGTTCGTCGCCTCGGCGGTCACCGCGGCCCGCGCGCACGACCACGACCTGCTGCTGCTCACCAAGGACGAGGGGCCTGCCGCGCTGCAGCGGGTGGCGTCCTCGGCGATCGCCGACGCGCTGATGGTGATGGACGTCGAAACCGCCGACCCGCGGGTGCCGATGCTCCTGGCCCTCGACCTGCCGGTGGTGCTGATCGGCGTGCCCGACCACCCGGCCGGGCTGAGCTGCGTCGACCTCGACTTCACCGCGGCGGCCTCGGCGTGCGTCGCGCACCTGGCCGAGCTCGGCCACCGCTCGATCGCGCTGATCGGCCCGTCCCCGGCCGTCTACCGGCGCGGGACGAGCTACGCGACGCGGTTCCTGCGCGGCTTCGACGAAGCCACGAAGAGCCGGGACGTGCGCGCCGCCTCCCACGCGTGCGCCCACTCCTACGAGGCGGTGAGCGCCTGTCTCGACGAGCTGCTCGCCGCCGATCCCGGCCTGACCGGCCTGGTCGTGCACAACGAGGCCGTGCTGCCCGGGCTGCTGTCGGACCTGCGCCACCGCGGCCTGCGCGTGCCCGAGGACATCTCGGTCATCGCCGTCTGCCCGGACAGCATGGCCGAGCAGCACGTCGTTTCGCTGACCAACGTGGCCATCCCGGCCGAAGAGGTCGGTACTCAGGCCGTCGAAATGACCATGCGCCGGCTCGCCGGCCACACCACCCCGGAGGTCCGGCTGCTCGGACCCCGCCTCACCCGCCGCGACAGCACCGCCGCGCCGCGCGCCTGAACCGGTTCTGCCGCCGCCGAAGGAGAATCACCATGTCCGTACTTCGTCGTGCCCTCGTGCTCACCGCGGGCGCCGCGCTGCTGGCCGCCTGCAGCCCCAGCCCGGCCCCGTCCGCGCCGGGCGGCGACGGCGCCCCGGCCGCCACATCGATCACCGAGCTCGACTACTACGCCGACGAACAGGGATCCGCCGCCTGGCAGAAGATCCTCGACACCTGCGCGACGCAGACCGGGATCAAGATCGAGCGCCAGAAGGTGCCGACCAACCAGATGCTGCCGAAGGTCCTGCAGGGCGCCAGCTCGAAGACGCTGCCGAACCTGCTCTTCACCGACAACCCGACGCTGCAGCAGGTCGCCGCCACCGGCGCGCTGACCCCGCTGAGCGACTACGGAATCAGCACCGACGGCTACTACGACAGCATCGTCAAGGCCGGCACCTACCAGGGCAAGGTGTACGGCGTCGCCCCCGGCGTCAACGGCCTCGCGCTGATCTACAACAAGGACCTGCTGCAGGCCGCGGGCGTCGAGCCGCCGAAGACGTGGGACGAGCTGAAGACCGCCGCGGCGAAGCTGACCAAGGACGGCAAGTACGGCCTGTCCTTCTCCGCCATCTCCTCGGAAGAGGGCACCTGGCAGTTCCTGCCGTTCTTCTGGAGCAATGGTGCGGAACTGTCGAAGCTGGACTCGCCGCAGGCGGCGCAGGCGCTGCAGTACGTCACCGACCTGGTGAACTCCGGTTCGGCGTCGAAGTCCGTGGTGACCTGGAGCCAGAACGACGTCGCCGACCAGTTCGTCAGCGGCAACACGGCGATGATGATCAACGGCTCGTGGAACATCGCCCGGCTCGACGAGCAGAAGTCGCTGCACTACGGCGTCGTGCCGATCCCGGTGCCGCAGGCCGGCGGCAAGCCGGTGGTCGCCCTCGGCGGCGAGGTCGGCGCGGTGCCGGTGAGCAGCGGGCCCGCCCAGCAGGCCGCCGGCAAGGTGCTCTCGTGCATCCTCTCCGAGCCGACGATGCTCGAGTGGAGCAAGGCACACGCCTACATCCCGTCGAAGACGGCCGTGGCGCAGAAGTTCGGCACCGAGCAGCCGGCGATGCAGGCCTTCGTCGACGAGGTCGGCACGGCCCGCTCCCGCACCGCCGAGCTCGGCGAGAAGTACCCGAAGGTCTCGCAGGCGCTGGCCGACGCGCTCCAGGCGGCGTTGACCGGGAAGACGCCGGTCGACGCGGCCCTCAAGACCGCGCAGCAGGCGAGCGGCTCGTGACGGTCGCCGCCGCCCCGACGGTCTCGGCGGCACCCCGCGCGAACCGGAAGTCCCGCCGGGACAACCGGTTCGCCGCGTGGGCGTTCCTGCTGCCGGCCCTGGCCTACATCATCGTGTTCTTCGGCTATCCCCTGGTCGCGAACCTGGTGATGAGCACCCAGAACTACACGGTGAAGTCGTTCTACACCGGCGAAGCGCCCTTCGTCGGCATCGCGAACTACTCCGCCGTGCTGAACAACCCGCTGTTCTCGACGGCGGCCCTCAACACGGTCCTGTTCACCGCCGGGTCGATCGTGTTCCAGTTCGGCATCGGCCTGGCGCTCGCGGTGTTCTTCAACGGCCGCTTCCTCGGCAGCGCGTTGCTGCGGTCGCTGCTCCTGCTGCCGTGGCTGCTGCCGCTGGTGGTCAGCGGCGCGGTCTGGCGGTGGATGTTCGACCAGGACCACGGCGTGCTCAACGCGGGCCTGCGGTTCCTGGGCTTCGACGCGGTGCCGTGGCTGAGCAGCACGAGCTGGGCGCTGCCGGCGGTGATCGTCACCAACATCTGGATCGGCATCCCGTTCAACCTGGTGATCCTGCACGGCGGGCTGCGGGCGATCCCGGCGTCGCTCTACGAAGCCGCGGCGCTCGACGGCGCCGGGGCGTGGCAGCGGTTCCGGCACGTCACCTGGCCGCTGCTGCGGCCGGTCACCGGGATCGTGCTCATGCTCGGGCTGGTCTACACGATCAAGGTGTTCGACGTGATCATGGTCGTCACCGGCGGCGGGCCGGCCGGCTCGACGCAGACGCTGACCACGTGGTCGTACCGGCTGTCCTTCCAGGACTTCGCGTTCGGGCAGGGCGCGGCGGTCGGCAACGTCCTCATCGTGGTGGCGACCCTCTTCGGGCTGCTCTATCTGCGTTCGGCGAAGGCGAGTTTGGCGGAGGCGGCATGAGGACGGCGAACTGGCCGCGGACGGTGCTCGGCGTGCTGATCGTCGCGGTGCTGCTGTTCCCGCTGTACTGGATGGTCAACGCTTCGCTGCAGCCCAGCGGCGCGCTGCTGCGCCCCGACCCGGCGTTCTTCCCCGTCGGCGGCACGCTGGACGGCTACCGCAAGGCCGTCTCGACGCAGGGGCCGAACCTGCTCTCCAGCGTCGTCGTCGCGCTCGGCACGGTGGTCGTGTCGCTGGTCGTGGCGGCACCGGCGTCGTACGCGCTGGCCCAGCTGAAGGTGCGCGGCGGCCCGGTGCTGGTGTTCGTGCTGCTCATCGTGCAGATGATCCCCGGGATCGTGATGGCCAACGCGCTCTACACGGTGTTCAGCAACCTCGGCCTGATCGACAACTACCTCGGGCTGGTGCTCGCCGACTCCACCGCGACCATCCCGTTCGCCATCCTGCTGCTGCGGGCGTTCATGATCTCCGTGCCGAAGGAGCTCACCGAAGCGTCCCGGGTGGACGGTGCCGGGTACTGGCGCACGTTCGGCTCGATCATCCTGCCGGTCAGCCGCAACGCCCTCGTCACCGCCGGGCTGTTCTCGTTCCTGTTCGCCTGGGCGGACTTCCTGTTCGCCGTCACCCTGACCACCGGGCAGTCGTTCGAGCCCATCACCGTGGGCATCTACCGGTTCGTCGGCAACCAGTCCGCCGACTGGAACGGGATCATGGCCACCGCCGTCCTCGCCGCGATCCCCGCGGCCGTCCTGCTGGTCGTCGCCCAGCGCTACGTCGTCGCCGGGCTCACCAGCGGCGCCGTCAAAGACTAGTTCCTCTCTCCAAGGAGATTCCGTGATCGCCACGACCGAAGACGGCCGCTCGCTCGAAGTCAGCGTGCGCCACGAGGTGCTGCGCATCGAGCCGTGGGGTGACGGCAGCCTGCGCGTGCGGGCCGGACGGCACCGCATCCTCGACGACGTCCCGGGTGCGCTGCTGCCCGCGAAGCCGTCCGCCGCCACCGCCTCGGTGGAGGGGCGGACCGGCCGGGTGGTCAACGGCGCGCTCACCGCGATCGTCGAGATCGCCGACACCGACACCGGGATCGACGCGCAGCTGAAATTCGTCCGCACCGACACCGGCGAGGAGCTGCTTTCCGAGCAGCGCGCCCACTTCTGGTGGCCCGGCGCGCGGCTGTTCATGCCCTCGCGCAACGGCTACGGCCGGCTGGAACAGCGCTTCAGCGCCTACGACGACGAGCGGATCTACGGGCTCGGGCAGCACACGCACGGCCGGCTCGACCAGAAGGGCCTCGTGCTCGACCTGGTGCAGCGCAACGCCGAGGTGTCGGTGCCGTTCCTGCTGTCCAGCCGCGGCTACGGGTTCCTCTGGAACAGCCCCGCCGTCGGCCGGGTCGAGCTGGCGGAGAACGGCACCCGCTGGGTCGCCGACGACGCCCGCCAGCTCGACTACTGGATCACCACCGGCGACGGCCCACGGCAGATCCTCGGCCACTACGCCGACGCGACCGGCCACGCGCCGATGCTGCCGGAGTGGGCGGCCGGGTTCTGGCAGTCGAAGCTGCGCTACCGCACGCAGGAGGAGCTCCTGTCCGTCGCGCGGGAGTACCACGAACGCGGGTTGCCGCTGTCGGTGATCGTGGCGGACTTCTTCCACTGGACGCACCTCGGCGACTGGAAGTTCGACCCGGCCGAGTGGCCCGACCCGGCCGGGCTGGTGCGCGAGCTCTCCGACCTCGGCGTCAAGCTGATGGTCTCGGTGTGGCCGTCGGTGAACCCGCTCTCGGAGAACTACCGCGAGCTGCACGAACAGGGCCTGCTGGTGGCCGCCGAGAGCGGTGTCCCGGCGCACGCGCCGTGGAAGGACAAGGGCTTCGGCGTCGAGATGCCGGTGGCGTTCTACGACGCGACGAACCCGGAGGCGCGGCGGTTCGTCTGGAACAAGGTCAAGGAGAACTACTACGACCTCGGCGTGCGCGCGTGGTGGCTGGACGGCGACGAGCCGGAGATCCAGCCGGGCCACCCGCACAACCTGGGCTTCCACGCCGGTCCGGGCGCGGAGGTGTTCAACCTCTACCCGCAGGCGAACGCGCAGACCTTCCACGACGGCATCCGCGCCGAGGGCGACGACGAGGTGGTGCTGCTGTCCCGGTCGGCGTGGGCGGGCAGCCAGCGGTTCGGGGCGGCGCTGTGGTCGGGTGACGTCGGGGCGACGTGGCCGTCGCTGCGGGCCCAGGTCCGGGCCGGGCTGAACGTCGCCTTGGCCGGCATCCCCTGGTGGACCACCGACATCGGCGGCTTCCACGGCGGCGATCCCGAGTCGCCCGAGTATCGCGAGCTGATGGTGCGCTGGTTCTCCTACGGCGTGTTCTGCCCGCTGTTCCGCCTGCACGGCTTCCGCGATCCGCGCCCGGCGTTCGGGCCGGAGATGACCGGCGGCCCCAACGAGGTCTGGTCGTTCGGCGAGGCCGCGTACGAGGCGATCACGGCGTCGCTGCGCCTGCGGGAGCGGCTGCGGCCGTACCTGATGGAGCAGATGCGGGTGGCCCACGAGCAGGGCGTCCCCCCGATGCGGCCGGTGTTCGTCGACTTCCCGGCGGACCCGGCGGCCTGGGACGTGGACGACCAGTTCCTCCTCGGGCCGGACGTGCTGGTGGCCCCGGTGCTCGAACCGGGGGTCACCACGCGCCGGGTGTACCTGCCCGCGGGCGCGACCTGGACGGACGCGGTGGCCGGAACCCGGCACGAGGGCGGCGAATGGGTCGAGGCCCCCGCGCCGGCCGAGCGCATCCCGGTGTTCCTCCGCGACGGGGCGGACCTGCCGATCCGCGACGCGTAGTCACTGCTTCCGCAGCTCGACCCACGGCTGCGGCTCGGGTTCGCCCGGTGCCCAGCCCGGCGGCCAGCTCCCGGCCACGTCGATCCGGACGTGGGCCCCGGTGAAGTCGTACTCGGTGACCGTCGCGCCCGTGAAGTCGACAGGGCCGGCGAAGGAGGCCTCCACGAAGCTCGCCTTGCGGACTTCGCAGCCCCGCAGGTCCACCGCGTAGAGCACGACGTCGTCGAGGTCGAGGTCCATCCCGGGCCAGAACCGCGGGGACTCGCGGTGCAGGTGGGGCCGCAGGAGCTGCCACAGCTCGGCCTGCCAAGCGACCGGGTCCGGCCAGTCGTCGTCGAACCGGGCGGCGATGGCGTGGACGCATTCCTGGCGCCGCTCGGGGTCGCCGTCGGCCTGCTCGGCGAAGGAGGCCAGCTCGGCCAGCCGGATGGTGTGCTCGTCCGCCAGCAGCTGCGCGGCGACCTCGTCGGGCACCGGCTCCGGGGGCGCCGACGGGGTCAGCACCTCGGCGGGGCGGTCGCGGCGCAGGAGCAGCCACGCCGTGACCGACCCGGACGCGGCGCCGATCAAGGCCAGGACCGCGAACGGGGTGACGGTGGACATACCCGCCATTCTCCCGGCCGGGGCCAGCGAATTAAGGGGACCGGTGGGTCCAAAGCCGACCCCGGAGGGTGCCGCGACCCGGCCGCGGATCATCGAGCGGGAACCGGGGAGCCCGGTTCCCGCTCGCGGGATCAGGCGGACTTGATCGCGGAGATCTCGAACTCCAGCGTGACCTTGTCGCTCACCAGCACACCGCCGGTCTCGAGCGCGGCGTTCCAGGTGATGCCGTAGTCCTTGCGGCTGATCGTGGTGGAGCCCTCGAAGCCGATACGGTCGTTGCCGAACGGGTCCTTGGCCGAGCCCTCGAACTCGAACGGGACGGTCACCGAGCGGGTGACCCCCTTGATGGTCAGGTCGCCGGTGACGTCGAAGCTCGTGTCGCCGGTCTGCTTGATCTCGGTCGAGGCGAAGGTGATCTGCGGGTACTCGTCCATCGACAGGAAGTCGTTGCCCTTGAGGTGCCCGTCGCGGTCGGCGTTGCGGGTGTCGATGCTGTGGGCCTGGATGGTCACCTGGACGCTCGACTTCTCCGGCACGTCACCGTCGATGGTCGCCGTGCCGGTGAACTCGTTGAAGCTGCCGCGCACCTTGGTCACCATGGCGTGCCGGGCGACGAACCCGATCCGCGAGTGGGCGGCGTCGAGGGTGTACTCGCCGGTCAGCTGGGGGTAGGTGGTCGCGCTGGTCATCGTCGTTCTTCTCTCCTCGTGGTGGCGCCCCCAGGTGATTGAGGGTTCAACGACACTGTACTCACTTTGGCTGGTTGCGCAAGCAAGCTTTCGGTAGAGTCGCCGACATGGGTGATCTTTCCGCGCTCGACCCCGACGAAGCCGCCTTCTGGCGGCCGCTGATGCGCATCGTCACCGCGCTGCCGCGCGCGCTCGAGGACCAGTTCCTCCCCGAGACCGGTCTCGCGATCACCGACTACGGGGTGCTGGTCGCGCTGTCCGAAGCGCCCGAGCGCCTGCTGCGCATCTCGGCGCTGGCCGCGACCACCGGGCTGTCGCTGAGCCGGATCAGCCGGGTCGTCGACGACCTGACCCGCCGTGGCCTGGTGGAGAAGCGCAAGTGCGCCGAGGACGGCCGCGCGTCCAACGCCGTGCTGACCGCGGCCGGATTGGCCAGACTGGAGGCGGCCTACCCGGGCCACCTCGCCCGCGTGCGGGCTTCGGTGTTCGACCACCTGAGCGCCGAGGACGTCCGCACGGCCGGGCCGGTGCTGGCCCGGCTGGCCGCGGCACTGGACACCGCTCCCCCGACCGACGACTGCTGAGGACGCCGATGAGCGACAAGGGCGAGTACAAGCGCGACCAGAACTACCTCCCGGACCGCATCACGGCCGACGGCCGCGACGGCTGGCCGGTCGAGCCCGGCCGCTACCGGCTGGTGGTGGCGCGGGCGTGCCCGTGGGCGAACCGCGCGGTGATCGTCCGGCGGCTGCTGGGCCTCGAGCCGGTGCTGTCGATGGGGATCGCGGGGCCGGTGCACGACGAGCGCAGCTGGAGCTTCGACCTCGATCCCGGCGGCCGCGACCCGGTGCTGGGCATCGAGCGCCTGCAGGAGGCGTTCTTCAAGCGCGACCCGGGCTACCCGCGCGGCATCACGGTGCCGGCGTTCGTCGACGTCCCGAGCGGCAAGGTCGTCACCAACGACTTCGCGCAGATGACGCTGGACATGTCGACCGAGTGGACGGCGTACCACCGGTCCGGCGCGCCCGAGCTGTACCCGGAGAAGCTGCGCGACGAGATCGACGACGTGGCGCAGAAGGTGTTCACCGACGTCAACAACGCGGTGTACCAGTGCGGGTTCGCGCGATCCCAGGAGGCGTACGAGCACTCGTACCGGAAACTGTTCGCCCGGCTCGACTGGTTGTCGGAGCGGCTGGCGGACCGCCGGTACCTGGTCGGCGACACGATCACCGAGGCGGACATCCGGTTGTTCACCACGCTGGTCCGCTTCGACGCGGTGTACCACGGCCACTTCAAGTGCAACCGGCAGAAGCTGACCGAGCTGCCGGTGCTGTGGGCGTACACGCGCGACCTGTTCCAGACACCGGGGTTCGGCGACACGATCGACTTCGCGCAGATCAAGGAGCACTACTACGTGGTGCACGAGAACGTGAACCCGACGGGGATCGTCCCGCTCGGGCCGGACACCGCCGGCTGGCTCACCCCGCACGGCCGCGAGGACCTGGGCGGCCGCCCGTTCGGCGACGGGACACCGCCCGGCCCGCCGCCCGAGTCCGAGCGGGTGCCCGCGCTCTGAGGTCGGCGAGTTCATCACGGGCACGAAATCCGCATCGACGGCGGTAGGCACTCCCAGGCCGGCTAAACCGGTGAGGCGGGTCGGGCGTGGCCTACCCATGACTGTGAACATGCGGAACGCCGAGCGGGAAATCGTGTTCCGGGCCCTGTTCGAGCGGTACTTCGGTGAGCTGGCGCGGCTGGCCCACCTGCTGGGCGCGGACGACGCGGAGGACGTCGCCCAAGAAGCGTTCGTCCGGCTGCACCGGCGACGGGCTCCACTGACCGACGAGCCCCAGGTGACCCGCCGCCTTCACGCGAGCGTGGTGCGGCTGGCGCGGAGGCGGCGCTCGCGGCCGGACCCGCCGCTCGACGGGCTGTCCCGCCGGCATCGCGAGGTCCTCGTCCTGCGCTACGGCCTCGCCCTGGGCACGGCGGACATCGCCGAGACGCTCGCCCTTTCGCCGCGTGCGGTCGACGCTGCCGCGCATCGCGCGCTGGAGAAGCTGCGGGGGCCCGAAGACCGATTCCCCACCCCGGTCCGGAGACGAGCCTTCGCGGTGGCAGCGGCGTTCGTGGTGGCGGCGAGCGCGCTCACCGTTTCCCAGCCGCTGCCGGACACCACCGCGTACCACGACACCCCGCGAGCGGAGGGCTCCCCGCAAACAGGACCGGATCCGTCCTATATCCGCGAGACCGTCGCCCCATGGATCCCTTCCACATCGACATCCCCCAGGCCGACCTCGACGACCTGAACGACCGCCTGGCGAGAACCCGCTGGCCCGGCGAACTCCCCGGCGCCGGCTGGGACTACGGCGTCAGCGAGGCCTACCTCGCCGACCTCGTCGACTACTGGCGGCACGGCTTCGACTGGCGCGCCCAGGAAGCCCGCCTGAACGAATACCCGCAGTTCACGACCACGATCGACGGCCAGCGCATCCACTTCCTGCACGTCCGCTCCCCCGAACCCGACGCCACGCCCCTGATCATCACCCACGGCTGGCCCAGCACCATCGCCGACTTCCGGGACGTCCTCGGCCCGCTCACCGATCCGGCAGCCCACGGCGGTGACCCGAAGGACGCCTTCCACGTCGTCGCGCCGTCGGTGCCCGGGTTCGCCTTCTCCGGGCCGACCACCGATCGGGGCTGGAACACCCGCCGCGTCGCGAAGGCCTGGGCCGAGCTGATGCGGCGGCTCGCCTATACCCGCTACGGCGCCCACGGCGGCGATTTCGGCAGCATCGTCTCCCCCGAACTCGGCCGTGTCGCCCCCGAAGCGGTGCTGGGCGTGCACGTCAACGCCGTCGCCAACGCCGGGGTGCCGACCGCGCCCGGCGACCTCGAGCGATTGTCCGAAGAGGACCGCAAAAAGGCGCAGGAGAACGCCACCTGGTGGTACGCCCACTCCGGCTACGCCACCCAGATGGCCACCCGCCCGCAGACCCTCGCCTACGCCCTCAACGACTCCCCCGCCGGGCAGCTCGCGTGGAACCTCGAGTGGTTCGTCGACTGGGACCCCACCGCCACGCACCAGACCCCGGTGAGCCGGGACGCCATCCTGACCAACGTGACGATCTTCTGGCTCACCGGCACCGCCGGCTCGGCCGCGCGCCTCTACCTCGAAGCCGGACAGGACGGCTGGGGTGAACGGCCCGCGCCCTCCGGTGTGCCCACCGCCGTCGCGAACTTCCGCGGTGACCACGCGCTGCGCGGCCTGGCCGAGCTGTCGAACACCGTCACGCGCTGGACGGAGTACGACACCGGCGGGCACTTCGCGTCGCTGCAGGCGCCCGGAGAACTGGTCGAGGACATCCGGGAGTTCTTCCGCGGCCGCTAGGCCCGACGGCGGCGGCGATCCACGGCCCCGTCGAGCAACGGCCGCAGCTCCGCGACCACCGTCTCGAGGGGCGCGACGTCCTGATGCGCCCGCGCCAGGACGATCGCGCCCTCCAGCGCGCTCAGCATCAGCACCGCCAGGGACGCGCTGCGGGCCGGGGGCACGCCGAACTGCTCCAGGGTGGCGGCGACCGGGCGCTGCCAGCCTTCGAACGCCTTGCCGACCGCTTCGCGCAGGCTGTCGCTGGTGGCGGCCGTGTCGGCGACCGTCGCCACCAGCGGACAGCCCGCGTCGAAACCGGACGTCGTGAACTCGTCGGTCCACTGGGCGGCCATGGCCGCGAACAGGTTCCCCGGTGTCGGGTCCTCGAGCTTGGCCGCGAAGCGGGCCACGCGCCGGGCGGCGTAGTCGCCGGCCCAGGTGACGGCCTCGGCGATCAGCTGGTCCTTACCGCCCGGGAAGTAGTGCTGCAGGGACCCCCGCGGCGCTTCGGCGTGCGCGACCACGTCCCGCATGCCGGTCGCCCCGACACCGTGGATCCGCACCAGCTGCGCGGCGCTGAGCACCATCCGCTCGCGCGGTGTCCTGGTCATCGGCCGCCTCCTTCATGACGTCCGTCATGGTAGCCCAGGCGGGCACGACCAGCACGAAGTCGCGTTCCCCGCGCTCGTACGACGGCACCGGCCGGAAGCCCTGGCCCCGCAGCAGGGCCTCGGCGCCGGTGTTCCCGGCCTGGACGGTGGCCCGCACGGTCCAGCCCGCCCAGCGCCCCGACGCCCACAGCCACCGGCTGAGCGCACTGCCGATCCCCTGCCGCTGCCACGCGTCGGCGACGAGGATCCCGATCTCCGCCTCCCCCGGCGTCTCCGAGACGAAGTTGAGCAGCCCCACCGGAGTGTCCCCGCGGAAGGCGAGCAGCGCGACGCCGTCCGGGGGCCCGGCGAGCAGGAAACGCTGGTAGCGCTGGAAAACGTCGACCGGGTGTGCGGGGCCGCCCATCATGAAGCGGCGCCGGAGACTGTCCGGCGAGCAGGCCGCCACGAGGGTGGCCACCGGCGAGCGGTCCGCGACCTCTATGACAGTGGTCATAGTCTCATGAGACCACACGGCGACCCGGACCACACTATGACCGACGTCATAGCCCACGGCACCCGATTCGCCCGGACGGGAGGCGGGTACGGTGCCGTGGCCGCGCTCCCCCACCGCGAAAGGCGTCCGACGATGCAGCTCTACGCCGAACGGCCGATCCGCCGCACCGCCCAGCTCGTCAGCGACCTGCTGGCCGTGCTGCTCGTCGTCCTCGCGGTGTGGCTGGGGACCTCGGTGTACGACCAGGTCATGAAGCTGCGGGCGCCCGGCGACGGCCTCGTCGACGCCGGCACCGGCCTGCGCGGCACCTTCGACTCCGCGGCGAACACCGCCGACGGCATCCCGCTGGTCGGGGACGCACTGGCCAAGGCCCTGCACGGCGGTTCGGACGTCGGCACCAAGCTCACGGACGCCGGCCGCTGGCAGATCGAGGCCGTCGAGAACCTGGCCTGGTGGCTGGCGGCGATCATCATCGCCCTGCCGGTGCTCACGCTCCTGGTGACGTGGTTGCCGCTGCGCTGGCACTACACCCGCCGCGCCACCGCGGCCGCCCGGCTCCGGGCGCTCGGCGACGACGGGCTGGACCTGCTGGCCCTGCGCGCCCTCGCGACGCAGCCCCTCCACCGCCTGGCGTCGGTGGGCGAACCGGCCACCGGCTGGCGGGAGCGCGACCGGGACGTCATCGAGAAGCTGGCCGGGCACGAACTGGCCCGCCACGGGCTCGCCCCCTGAGCCGGAGGCCTCCCCGCCGGCGCTCAGGACACCGGCGGGAAGACCTCCTCACTCCGCAGGCCGGGAGACCTCAGCCGACGGAGGGGCCCATCCCGAGCGACTGCGGCGTGCTCGCGTCGGGGGACGGCTGGTGCAGGCCTTCGTCCAGCGGGCCGAACTCGGTCATCAGGGCCGGGCTGCCACCCCACGGGGTCTGTTCCTCGGCGATCAGCGAGTTCGTCGTGAGCAGCAGACCCGCCACCGAGGCGCCGTTCTGCACCGCGGACCGACACACCCGCAGCGGGTCGACGACGCCGAGGGCGATCATGTCCCCGTAGCGGTCGTGCAGGGCGTCGAAGCCCTCGTCGTCGCCCAGCTCCCTGGTCCGCGCGACGATCTCGTGCGCCGGGTGGCCCGCGTTGTGCGCGATCAGGAACGCCGGTTCGGCCAGGGCCCGCCGGACGATCTCGACGCCGATGGCCTGGTCACCGTCCAAGCCGAGGCCTTCCAGGGCCTGTTCGGCGTGCAGGAGCGCCGCGCCCCCGCCGGCCACGATGCCCTCGGCCATGGCCGCCCGGGTCGCCGACAGGGCGTCCTCGACCCGGTGCTGCAGCTCCTTCAGCTCGGCCGGGGTGGCCGCGCCGACGCGGACCACCGCGACCTTGCCGGTCAACGCGCCGATCCGCTCGGTCAGGACGTCCTCGTCGACGCCGAACTGCGCGCGCTCCAGCTCCGCCCGCAGCTGGCCGACCCGGAAGTCCACGGCCTCCGAGGATCCCGCGCCACCCACGATGGTCGTGCGGTTCTCGGTGACCCGGACCTGCTTGGCGCGGCCGAGGTGCTCCAGCGTCATGGTCTCCATCGTGAACCCGGACTGCCGCGAGAGCACCGCGCCGCCGACGATGGCCGCGAGGTCCTCCAGCTTGTGCAGCCGCCGGTCGCCGAAGCCCGGCGCGCGGACCGCGACCGACTGGAACGTGCCGTTCAGGTGGTTGTGCACCAGCATCGACAGCGCTGTGCCCTCGACCGTCTCGCCGATCACCACCAGCGGCCGCGGGTTCCGCATCACCTTGTCCAGCAACGGCATCAGCTGCTGCACCTGGGTGATCTTCTCCGCACACATCAGGATGTACGGGTCGTCGAGCACCGCTTCCAGCCGGCCAGGGTCGGTGACCAGGTACGGCGAGAGGTAGCCGTTGTCGAACTCGAACCCCTCGACGAACTCGACGCTCATCCCGATCGACGGCGACTCCTCGACCGTGACCACCCCGCCATCGCCGACCGTGTGCAGGGCCTTGGCGATGACCGCGCCGACGGCGTCGTCGTCGTTGGCCGAGATCGCCGCCACCCGCGCGTAGTCCTGTTCGGACACCACCGGGTGCGCCTGCTTCTCCAGGTGCGCCACCAGCAGCCCCACGGCGTGGTCGATGCCGCGCTTGACCAGCACCGGGTTGCCGCCGGCCGCGATGGCCCGCATGCCTTCGCGGACGATCGCCTGGGCCAGCACGGTGGCCGTGGTGGTGCCGTCGCCGACGACGTCGTTGGTCTTGATCGCCGCTTCCTTGACCAGCTGCGCGCCCATGTTTTCGAACTGGTTCTTCAGGTGGATCTCGCGCGCGATGGTGACGCCGTCGTTGGTGACCACCGGTGACCCGGTGATCTTCTCGATGATGACGTTGCGGCCCTTGGGGCCCAACGTGGACTTGACCGCTTCGGCCAGCTTGTCCACCCCCGCCAGCAGCAGGTCGCGGGCGTCCGGGCCGAACCGCAGTTCCTTCGCCATGTGCCTGCTCCTAGGGGGTGAGGATCGCGCGGCCGCGCACGCGGCCGGCGTCGAGGTCGGCCAGTGCGTCGAGCGCCGCGTCCAGGGGGTACTTCTTCGTGTGCAGCGTGACCTTCCCGGCCTGGGCCAGCACCATCAGCTCGACGAGGTCGTTGTAGGTGCCCACCAGGTTGCCGATGATGTTGCGTTCGGTGGAGATGATGTCGATCGTCGGGATCTCGATGTTCGAGCCGTAGCCGATGACGAAGTGCGAGCCGGCGCGCCGGGTCATCGCGAAGGCGTCCTGCTGGGCGCCCTGCTCGGCGACGAAGTCGAGGACGACCTCCGCCCCGTTGCCGCCGGTCAGGTCGAGGACGGCCTCGACCTGCTTGCCGTCGGCGAGCACGGTCTCGTCGGCGCCCAGGGTGGCCGCCAGTTCGAGGGCGTCGGCGTTGCGGTCGACCACGACCACCCGCGCCGCGGTCAGCGCGCGCAGCGACTGGATGCCGATGTGCCCGAGGCCGCCGGCGCCGTTGACGACGCAGGTGGTGCCCGGGTACAGCTGCGGGACGGCCTTGCGCACCGCGTGGTAGGCGGTGATCCCGGCGTCGGCCAACGCGGCCACATCGGACGGCTCGGTCGAGGGATCGAGCTTGATGCACGCCCGCGCCGACGTCAGCAGGTACTCCGCCATCCCGCCGTCGCTGCTGATGCCGGGGAAGCTGCCGTTCGGGCAATGCATGTCGTCCCCGGCTCGGCAGGCGTGGCAGAGCCCGCACGTCGGCGTCGGGTGCAGGATGACCGTGTCGCCGACCTCGACGTTCGTCACCGCCGGGCCGACCTCGTGCACCCAGCCCGCGTTCTCGTGGCCGATCGTGTACGGCAGCTCGACGCCGGACTTCTCGGCCCACTGCTCCTCGATGATGTGCAGGTCGGTGCGGCAGACGCCGGCGCCGCCGATCTTGACCACGACGTCGAAGGGTCCCGTGGCGCGCGGCTCCGGGACGTCTTCGATCACCGGGTGCTGGTGGTACTTCTGCAGCCGCACGGCCTTCATCCCGTGCCCTCCTCTTCGCTGGTCAAGGCGTACCGCGCGCGCAGCATGCCGCGGCAGACGCCCGAATTGGCCTCCATGCTCGTGCGGGTCAGCCGCGCGAAGGCGAGGTACCGCTTCGCATCGGCCGGGGTCGTGCCGGTCGCCGGGTCGAGCAGCAGCGGGTCGCCGTCCTCGGCGGGCAGGCCGAGCTCGCGGCGGCGGGCCCGCAGCCGGTCCAGGTCCGGGCTCGGCGGGACGTCGCCGAGGGTCAGCGATCGCGGGTCCCGGCCGAGGGCCCGGCAGACGCGGTCGGTGCCGGCCAGGACGGCCTTGCGGACGAAGTCGTACCGCAGCGTGTCGAGCTCGTCGGCGGCCTCACCCTCGAACGACGCGACGAACCCCTGCCGGGCCGCGACCCCGCGGTTGATGACGTCGGACGCGAAGTGGTCGTCGAGGCGGATGTCGAGCCCGGTCAGGCCCGGCACGCCGGCCACGGCGTCGTAGGCGTCCGCCACCATCAGGAACGCGAAGTTGGGTGCGCAGAAGTACGTCGGCAGCCGCAGCCGGACCACGGCGTGGCCCGCGTCGCTCACCTCGCAGCGGGCCACGAACCCGAGGTCGGTGAGGGGCTCGTCCAGTTCGGGATCCCGGACGGTGCCCAGCGCCGCCCACACGGCGGCGCGGGCCCCGGTCACCAGCGTCGTCATGAGTTCGGCACGCCGACCGGCTCGACGTTCTCCGGGTCCTTCAACCGAAGCTCCTCGGGGACGTCGATGTCGTACAGCCGGGCGGCGTTCAGCCCGAGGATCTTCTTCTTCTGGTCGACGGTCAGCGGCGCGAAGTCCGACAGCTCCTCGTCACCCGGCATGTTCCAGTCGACGAAACCCTCGACCTGCCACTTCGGTTCCCAGATGGCGTAGTCCGCGCCGAAGATCAGCTTGTCCTCGCCGAGCCAGAACATCAGCTCGCCCATGACCTTCGCGAAGAACTTCGGCCGGGCGTGCATCAGGCCGCCGACCACGACGGCGAGCCCGGCGTAGACGTTCCGCTCCTGGGTGGCCATGAAGCAGAAGTCCTCGATGCGCGGCAGGCCGACGTGCTCGACGATGAAGTTGAGGCCCTGGAAGTTCGTCGCCACGTGGTCCACGTCGGACACGTCGAAGGCGTCCTTGTCGAGGGGCCAGATCGTCGGTCCCTTGTGGATGTGGATGTTCTTGACGCCCAGCTCCTCGCACTTCTCCAGGTAGCGCGCGGCATCCGGGTCCTTGAGGCTCCAGCCGCGGGAGTCCCCGCGCCACTCGGCGGTGTACAGCTTGACGCCCTTGCAGTGGTACCGCTTGACACGCTCCTCGAACGCCTTCATGCCCTCGTCGCCTTCGCGCGGGTCGAAGGTCGTGTTGACGAGGAATTTGTCCGGGTGCTTCTCGGCCAGCGCGCCGTCGTTCTCGGTGGTGTTGAAGCCCGTCTTGTACCACTGCCGCAGGTTGGTCGGCTGGAAGATGGCCTTGTCGACGTGCCCGGCCTCGAAGAGGTCGTGCATCATCAGTTCCTCGGAGTACTTCCGGAACCGGTCGATCGGCCAGTGCGTCTCCTGCGGGCCGAGCCCCTGGTAGGCGTGGAAGCACTCGATCCAGCCCTTGGCGTATTCCTCTTGCCCTTCCACCCAGTTTTCCGGGCTGGCGTCCCAGAAGTGGGTGTGAGCGTCCACCACGAAGTATTTTTCGCCGTCTTTTTGGTACATGGTTGATCCTCCTGAGCGGGATCGAGTGCTTCGCTTACTTGATCGGCTTGAGGTCGAAGTCGAGGTACTCGGCCGCGTCCTCGGGGTTGGCGAACATGATCGTGCGGTCGTCTTCGTGGATCATCCGCCCGTAGTGGGTCGACATGCTTTCCTCGAACTCGGCCGCGTTGAACCAGCCCTCCTCCTCGCCGGCGGCCTCGTCGACCTCGGCGTAGACGACCTCCATCCGGCCGGTCGCGTCGACCCGGATCATCGACGGCAGCGGCGTGATGGTGACGTTGTCCTTCGTTCCCATCACCTCCGCGATGATCGCGCCGACCTGGTTGTTCATCAGGGTGAACCCGCACATGTTCGACGCGGTGTTGTCGGCCTTGAACGGGCTTTCCGCGGTCTTGAAGACAGTCACTGGCCCAGCTCCTCGGGTGCCTTGAGACCCAATTCGGACAGGATTCCGGCGAACCGGCTCTTCACGCGGTCGAGACCGTCCTCGAACCGGATCGGCTTGGCGTCGGGCTGCGACCACAGCGGCTGCAGCGCGCGGGCGGCGGCGATGCACCGCGGCACCCAGTCCTCGAGCCACTTCTGCAGCAGCGCCTTGTTGTGGTCGGCGAACTCCTTGTCGTTGATCAGCAGGTGGAACAGCGGTTTCGTGTAGCGGAGGTCGCGTTCGGAGAAGTCGAACTCCTCGGCGCCGATCAACGTCGGGGTGACGAAGTCGCCGTTGGCCGGCGCGGCCTGCTGCACCAGGTTGCTGCGGAACAGCTCGCCGACCAGGGGCTCGAAGACGACGTTCGCGGCGAAGATCGCCTCGGCCCAGTCCCAGATCCCGGTCAGCTGCTCGGCGGTCTCCCGGACGCCCTGCCAGGCCGGGTCTTCGTTCCAGGTGGACAGGTGGGCCGTGCCGTCGAAGCCCTCGATCTCCTCGGTGAGCGTCAGGTTGTACAGCGCCAGGTCCTGCGCCGCCCGGATGCGGTGCATGCTGTTCACCGAGATCGCGTTGTTGTGCATGTTCGTCGGGGCGCGGCGGTTGGCGTTGGCGAACAGGTACAGGCCCAAGCCGTGGTCGACGTGCATCCACGCGCCGACGTGCTTGGCGACGAAGTCGACCCAGTTGCGGTTCCACTGCTCGAACGCCTTGGCCTGGCGCGCGGCGTCGACGTTCTGGTTCAGCTGGCGCACGACGTTCGCGTTGTAGCGGTAGAGGGTGAGCTCCCACTCCTCGTTGGGGTCGCGGAACTCGTGCCAGCCGTGCGCCGGCCAGTCGTAGCCCTTCCCACCGGAGCCCGGGCCGCGCTCGGGCAGCGGCCGGTCCGAGCCCCACGCCTTCAGGGCGGTCCACTCCAGCGGGTAGCCGCCCTGGCCGTCGGCGAAGGCGTAGAGCCAGCCCTGGGACAGGTAGTGCCGCGGGTCGGGCTGGACCTCGACGGTGACGTCCTCGTAGTGGCTCTGCTTGCGCTTGGCCGGGGTGAAGTAGTTGTACTGGCGGGCGGTGGAGTCCGGAAAGACCTTGGCGCCCGCTTCGGCGTCGGTGAACGTCGGCTTCGGCACACTGCGTTCGGAGGTGGCTGTCATGGGTTTCCTTACCCTTCGCCCGTGGTGGTGAACTTGTCGTAGAAGACGCGCTTGCCGTCGACGCCCAGCGCGGGCAGCAGCTCGAGCGCCGCTTCGACCATCGGCGGCGGCCCGCAGACGTAGGCGTCCGCGCCGGTCAGGTTCGCCGCGGCCCGGCGCAGGACGTCGGTGACGAAGCCGGTCTCGCCGGTCCAGTCGTCGTCACCCGGCTCCGACAGCGCCGGCACGTACCGGAAGCCCGGCAGTTTCGCCTCCAGCGCCCGCAGTTCCGCTTCGAAACAGAGGTCGCGGCGGCGGCGGGCGCCGTAGTAGAAGACCGCCTTCCGGTCGATCCCGCGCTCGGCCATGGACCGCAGCAACGAGAGGATGGGCGCCATTCCGGCCCCGCCGCCGACGAACACGAGGTCCGCGCCCGGGTTGTCCCGGAGGGTGAACACCCCGAACGGGCCGGTCACCCGGAGCCGGTCGCCGACCGCGACATCGGCGTCGAGGAACCGGGAGAACAGCCCGCCGGGGTAGATCTTGATGACGAACTCCAGGAACCCGTCGCGGGCCGAGGTGTTGGCCATGGAGAACGACCGCGTCTCCTCGGTGCCCGGGACCGCGAAGTCCAGGTACTGGCCCGGGAAGAACTTGAGGTCGCCGTCCAGCCGGACGACCAGGTGGCGCAGGTCGTGGGTGACGGGGTCGTTGGCGACGACCTCGACCTCGGCCTCCTGGATCGGCAGGCCGGACTGGATCATCTCCTCGTCGTAGTTGAGCAGCTCGATGGTCAGGTCTTCGTAGGCGTGGGCTCGGCACAGCAGCGTGAAGCCTTCCTCCTTTTCGTAGTCGGGAAGCGCGAAGGTCGAATACCGGTCGTGTTCGACGTCGTCGCCGTCGAGGAGGAACGACTTGCAGGCCGCGCACTGCCCTTCCTTGCAGCCGTGCATGAGCATCACGCCCTGCTCGGCGGCGGCGCGCAGGATCGTGGTGTCCTCGGCGACGTCGATCTCGATCCCGACCGGCTCGAACCGGACGCGGTGCTTTTCGCTCATGCCGGACCCCGCCCGTCCGTCAGGCCTGCGGCGCCGGGCGCCCGGCCGGGCCCTGGCGGTTGTAGTCGGCGACGAACGCAGCGCGCTCGGCGTCGGTCATCTGGTTGAGCAGCACGTTCGGCGACTGCACCTCGGGCATCCGGCGCAGGTGGTCGAGCGTCCACATCTTCTTCGGGTCCAGGTTCAGGTGCGGCTGCGCGACCATGGTCTTGCCGTCGTCACGGACGAAACCCATGTCGGAGACGACGTCGGCCCAGTTCCAGCCGTGGTAGAGCGTTTCCCACTCGCGGGCGCCGACCAGCTGGCCCATGTTCGGGGTGTTGCGGCCCTGGTAGGTGGGCCGGAACGCCTCGGCGTCGGTCCAGCGGCAGGTCTCCGAGCAGTACGTCCGGTGCTGGCCGTCGACCTGGTCCACCACCATGTCTTCGCGGATGAGGCACGGCACCATGCAGGTCCAGCAGCGGTGCGGGTACACGTAGTCGACGTCCTCGGCGACGATCGGGTGGTGCCCGTTCGGCGTCGAGAGGCGGTTGTAGTTCTCCCACCACTTGCCGTACTTGTCGTACCAGCCCGGGTACTTGTACTCGAACCATTCGAAGTCTTCGTCGGTCATCGGGTCGATGCGCCAGTAGTTGGCGAGCCACCCGGTGGCGAAGAACTGCGCGACCTCGTGGACGTAGCCCTTGTTCCAGATCCGGTTCCAGGCCTCTTCGATCAGGTCGTGCGGGATCACCAGGCCGTACTTCTCGAGCGGGACGAGGTAGGAGCGGTAATAGTCGTCGTAGATCCAGCGGCGCCACATTTCCGCGTAGCTTTCGCGGTCCTTGCGGCGGTCCTTGGTGCCGTATTCGATGAACGTGCCGATCGCGGCGTCGACGACGGCGTGGTTGTTCCACCACGCGTACCGCAGGTCGCGTTCGAGCAGCTGGTGGTTGCTTTCGTCCGACAACGCCATCAGCAGGGTCGCGTAACCGTTGCTGATGTGGCGGGATTCGTCGGACTGGACCGAGTGGAACACCGTGGGCAGCAGGTAGTCGCCGTTCGCGGCGGCCTCGGCCGGCATGGCGACGAACAGCGTGTTCGTGAACGCCGTTTCGGCGACGATCGTCAGGTAGATGCTCGCCGCGGTGATGGCGTCCCCGGTGATGAAACCCTCGGCGAACTGGCGGCCGATGGTGCCGCAGTAGTCGTTCTGGAAGTTGCGCAGGCTCGAGTTGAAGCCCGCCGGGTCGATGTAGTTCTGCATGTACAGGCGCTTGAGGTTCTGCTGGATCGTCGAGTGGCGGACCTCGTCGATCATCTGGATCGCCTGGCCGTTGTGCAGTTCCGGGTTCGGGACCGTGCGGAACAGCAGCGGCATCGCCCGCGCGGCGGAGATCTCCGGCAGCGGGATGATCGACAGGAACAGCTTCTGCCACTCCAGCCAGCGCTCCTGGACCTGGCGGAACATGTTGCCGCGGATCGCGCCGTCCTCCGCGCCGTAGACCCGGTGGTCCTTTTCCTCCTGCATCGGGAAGTACGAGCGGAGGACCTGCTTCAGCGGGTCCTTCTTCTTGGCCTTCCGGAAGGTGTAGTCGGTGCCGTAGTGCGAAACCGGGGTGTGGTACGCCGGTTCCCACGACAGTTCCTGGATCTTCTGGTGGGCTTTCGCCACACTCTGGCGACTCATGGCTCACTCCTTATTCGCGGCTCGGCGGGCCGGCGCTGACCATTAGGCGGGCCCGCGCGGCGGACGCGGGTCTCAATCTGAGACAGAACCGCTGCCGGCGGGCGTGTCGAGCAGCCGCGCGCGCAGGGCGGCCAGCTCGTCGTGGATCCCGGCCCGCACCCGCGCGTCCCCTTCGGCGGCCGGGACGATCCCGAAGGCCCGCAGGAGCGCGGCGGCGGGTTCGCCGGGGTCGCCGGCCGTGCCCAGCGTCGGGTGCAGTCCCTGCTCGGCCAGGTGCGTGAAGATCAGGTTGACGATCGTCCAGGGGTTGTACGTTTCGGCGGCCATTCCCCCATCGCACCGCTGCCGCGCGGCCGGGCGCGTCTCAATTTGAGACACCGCCGCCGTCGGCGCGCGCTTACGCTGGACTGGCGTCACTACGGGAGGTCACGTGGACGAGATCGCGCCCGGCACACTGGTCGCCGACGACGAGCTCGCCCGCACCCGGGTGCGGTTCCTCACCGCGGAAGCGGTTCCCGCCGGCACGGTCCGGCCGACGATCCTGGCTTCGTGGCGGCGGTCGCGGGAGTTCCAGGTCGAGGCCGACCGGATCGACCCCCTCTACCTCGGCGACCAGAACCTCGACATCCCGCTCATGCGCGGCGCCGAACCGGTGCTGGACAAGCTGGGCGAGCAGTTCGATGGCCAGCCGATCAGCCTCATCCTCACCGACGCCGGCGGCGTCGTGCTCACCCAGCGGACCGGCGACGCCGACCTGGCCCGGCACCTGGAGCGCGTCGAACTGGTGCCCGGGTTCAGCTACGGTGAGCAGTCGGTCGGCACGAACGGCATCGGGACCGCGCTGGAGGACGGCCGCCCGACGACGGTGTTCGGCCACGAGCACTACGCCGAGCACCTGGAGAACCTGGCCTGCGCGGGGGTGCCGATCCACCACCCCATCTCGGGCAAGAAGGTCGGCGCCGTCGACCTCACCTGCTGGCACCGGGACGCCGGCGGCCTCCTCGTCGCGCTGGCCCGTTCGACGGCCGAGCAGATCCGCCAGGCCCTGCTGCGGCACAGCGACCTGCGCGAGATGCTGCTCTTCCAGGCCTACCTGCAGACCTGCCGCCGGTGGACCGGGATCGTGCTGGCGTTCAACGAAGACATCGTGATGATGAACGACCGGGCCCGGCAGCTGCTCGACCCGGCCGACCAGTCGGTGCTGCTCGGCCACGCCACCGAAGCGCTGGCGGAGGGCCGCCGGACCCCGGCGACCCTGTCGCTGTCCAGCGGGCTGCGGGTCCGGGTGCTGTGCCGCCGCGTCGCGGGACGGCGTGACTCCGAGACCGCGGGTGGCGTGCTGTCGGTGAAGCTGATCGAGGCCGAGGAGACCCTGGCCGTCCCGACGCCGATGCTGCCGCTGTACCTGCCGGGTGTCGTCGGCTCGGCGCCGCTGTGGCTGCGGTGCGCGCACGACCTCGACACCGGCCACCAGCGCGGTGAGTGGGTCGCGCTCGAAGGCGAGTCCGGGACCGGCAAGCTGACCCTGGCGAAGGGCCTCCACCAGCGTCATCACCCGGCGGCCCGGCTGCTGACCGTCGACGCGGCCCTCGGCGCGGAGTGGGCCGCCTTGCCGCGCGAGCACGCCGAAGCCCCGATCCGCACGCTGGTGATCCGCCACGCCGACCGGCTGACGGCGCCGGCGGCCGCCGCGCTGGCGGCGGTGCTGCGGACCCTGCGCGAGGACCCCGGAGCACCTTGGGTCGTCGTCACCCTCGTGCCGGAGGCCGAAACCGAGCCGGCACTGGCCGAGCTGCTGAAGTTCTTCCCCCGGACGGTGCGGGTGCCGCCGCTGCGCCACCACGTCGAAGACCTCGCGGAGCTCGTCCCGCTGGTGCTGAGCAAGCTCGGCTACGGCGGCAGGCTCACGTGTTCGGCCGCGGCCCTGCACCTGCTGATGCGGGCGGAGTGGCCGGGCAACACCGGTCAGCTCCACCAGGTGCTGCGCACGGTCGCCCGGCGCCGCCGGGCGGGCACCATCCGCCCGGGCGACCTGCCGGCGGAGTTCCACGCGGTGACCCGGCGGCCGCTGAACCGCTTCGAGTCGATCGAGCGGGACGCCATCGTGCGGTGCCTGGAGGACGCGGACGGCAACAAGGTCAGGGCGGCGAAGCTGCTGGGCATCTCGCGGGCGACGATCTACCGCAAGATCCACGAGTACGGCATCGTGCCGCCGGCCCGGTAACCGCCACCGGGCCGCGCGGTGCAGTGAATGACTCATTCCTGGCGTCGCAAGCCAGGAATGAGTCATTCATTGCGTGCGGGTCACTTCGCGGGCGGGTTCACCGCCGCGGCGACGTCGGCGAGCGTTTTCGCGTCGACCAGGCCGGTGTCCTCGAGGACCTCCATGTGGTCCATGACGGTCTGGTTGGCCTGCTTCGCGTGCCGCCGGATCACGTCGTTCTGCGTGCCGGCGCGGACTTCGGCGATGGTCGCGAAGATCTTGCCGTGCGAGGAGCGGAGGAGGTTCGCGAACAGCTTGTCGAACTCGAGCCCCTGGGCGGCGGTCAGCTGCCGGACCCAGCCCTGCTGTTCGGCGGTGGCCTGCTCCGGAAGCGTCACCCCGAGCATCTTCGCGTCCTCGCGGACGAGCTGGTCGAGGCGCGAATGGCCGTCGAGCAGGTGCAGCCCCGCACGCTTCACCTGCTCGCTGCTGGCGTGGGTCTGCGCCAGGGAGCCGGCGGGGATCTCCCACAGACCGGCCTGGCGAACCTTGACCAGGAACGTCTTGTCGAGCTCGGTGACCGGCCCGGCACCGGAGACCGGGGCGCCGGCGGCGGCGTCGCCGTCCGACCCCATCTGCATGCCGGCCATGTCGTGGCCGTAGGCGGGGACCTGCGCCTGCGTCGAGCCGGGCGCGGTCTGGGCGTTGGCGTTCAGCACCATGACCGAGCCCACGCCGACGACGGCGAGCGTGGCCACGACGACCAGCGCGGTCCGGGCCTTGGCGCGGCCCGTCATGCCACGGTGATCCGGCATGGTTCCTCCTTATGACGACAGTTCTGGTACGGGGTACACGGACGCCGTCACGCGGAGGTTCAGCGAAATCCGGAGTATTTTTCTTGCCTGCCAACGGAATCAGCGCACAAAGGCGTCGAAGACAGCGGAAAGGGAAGTGCGGCCGGTCCGGCCGAGCACCGCCGGCGAGCGCCGGGGATGTCCATCTTGACCGATGCTCTTGCGATTGGCAAGTATTGCGTCATGCAACCCCTCGAAGACGCGGCCCCGGGCGCCGACCCGGACGTGGCCGCCCTCGACGGCCTCACCGTGGTACTGGTCGGGATCGCGTGGGAATGCGCGCACGCGGCCCCGCCCGAAGTGTCCTTCCCGCAGACGCGGCTCCTGCTCGTCCTCGACCGCCTCGGCCGGGTCCCGAGCTCACAGCTGGCGGCGGCGATGGGCGTCAACGCGTCCTCGGTGACGCGTCTGGCCGACCGGCTGGAGGCCCTCGGGTACGTGGCCCGTGGCCGCAGCCCGGGCAACCGCAGCGTCGTCACGCTGGAGGTGACCGAGACGGGTCACGAAATCGTGGCGCGGATGCTCGAGCGGCGGCAGGCCGCCCTCGGCGCGCTGCTGGACAAGCTGCCGCCATCGCAGCGGAAGGCCGCGGCCAAGGCGGCCCGGCAGCTGGTGCACGCGGCCGCCACCATCCCCGCACTCGGCCCGGCCGCGCTGTGAGTGCCATCCTGGACGGCATGCCGACCCGGTGGACGTGCCCCCGCTGCGACCGGGAGTTCGCGCGGGCCGGTCAGGGGCACACCTGCGTCCCCGGCTGCACGGTGGACGACACGTTCGCGGGCAAGCCGCCGTGGCAGCGTTCGGTGTACGACGCGGTGCTCGACCACCTGCGCACCCTCGGCGACGTCCACGAGGACGCCGTCAAGGTCGGGGTGTTCCTCAAGCGGGACCGGAAGCTGGCCGAGCTGCGCCCGCGGTCGCGGGACGTGCTGGTGTACCTGTGGCTGCCCCGGCCGATCGAAACGGCCCGCATCGCCCCGGCGAGCTGGGCGAGCGGGCCGCGCGTCGGGCACAAGCTCAGCCTGCGCGCCGTGTCCGATGTGGACGACGAAGTCCGCGGCTGGCTGACCGCGGCCTTCGCCGTCTCCTGATCCTCAGGAACCGGACGGGCCGGTCCAGCCGTCCGGCACGTGGCCGATGCGGACCCGCTGGGGGTGGTCGCCGACCGGCACCGAGACGAGCTTCTGCCCGGTCGCGAAGTCGATGGCGGTGACCTGGTCCGCGCCGGCCTCGGAAATCACGCAGGCCTTGCCGTCGCCGCTCACCGTCGCCCAGTACGGCTTCACCGCGGGCACCAGCGTCCCCTGTTGCAGGGACGCGCGGTCGACGACCGTGGCGTAGTCGTCCATGGTCCCGGCGATGCAGAGCTTGGTGCCCGCCGGGTTCATCGACATGCCGTGGTGGCGCGAGTCGTTGACGAAGGTCTTGCGGTCGTCGCTGGTGGCCGGGTTCTTCGGCAGTTCCTTGATCCGCGTGATCTTGTCGGTGGCGACGTCGTACTCGGCGAAACCGTTGAAGAACGACACCTGGAAGTACAGCTTGGACTCGTCCGGGGTGAAGGCGACCGGGCGCACGGCGTCCGAGAGGTCGCTGCGGCCGAAGGCGTCGAGGCGCTGGCGCATGTCGATCACCTTGACCTGGCGGAAGGTCGCCGCGTCGACCACGGTGATCCGCCGGTCCCCCTTGGTGAAGTCCCAGCCCGGGTCGTCGAGGTCGGTGTTGACCTCGCCGATCGACATGTTCCACAGGTACCGGCCGCCGTCGGTGAACACGTTCTCGTGCGGCTTGTCGCCGGTGGCGAAGGAGCCCACCTGCTGGCCGGTGACGATGTCCAG
The DNA here is from genome assembly GCF_014654205.1 of Amycolatopsis bullii. GTDB lineage: Bacteria > Actinomycetota > Actinomycetes > Mycobacteriales > Pseudonocardiaceae > Amycolatopsis > Amycolatopsis plumensis. The sequence goes on along the minus strand of NZ_BNAW01000007.1, from coordinate 5,322 downwards.
CACGTGCACGGTGTTCGACGTCGAAGCGGAGACGGCGACGCGGCGGCCGTCCGGCGAGACCGCCATGTGGTCGGAGCGGAAACCCGACACCGGGAAGCGCCAGTTGATCCGGCCGGTCGTCAGGTTGATCGAGACGACGTCGGCGAAGCTCGGCCGCGACGCCACCACCGAACCGCCGTCCGGCGTGGTGTACATGTCGTCGACGAACTGGTCGTGCCCCTCGCCCGGCCCGTTGCGGATGCCGAGGAAGAAGGCCAGCTTGATCGGGTTGAGGTAGATCTCCGCGAGCCGCTGGTCCTTGTCGGGGATGATGTTCACCCGGCCGATCTTGGCGAACGAACCGCGGGACTGGATGACGTCGGCCGTGCCTTCCCAGTTGTTGCCGACGAACATCACCTCCCGCAGGGCCGCCGCGGCGCCGGTCGCCGGCACCGCGGCGCCGGTCGCCAGGAGGGCGACGGACGCGGTGAGCAAAGCCAGGCGGGAGAGGTACGACCGTTTCCGACGGGAACTGCGCACGGGGAACACCTTTCGGCAGTGAAGAGGTGTGGTGACCTTCGGTCGATGGATTTCGCGGAGGAACGGGGTTACTGTCCGGTATTGTCACGATAACCGGCCACCGGAGCCGCTCCGGTAGGGCCGCTCGCCCAACATCGCGGACGCGGTGTTGTGGCGCTGCCACAACGGGAGGGTGCCGTGCCGGCCTCACCGCTGCTGCGGCAGGTGCTGGACGCGATGGCCGCGGACGACGCCGTCGTCGACGAGCTGGTGAAGGCGGCGCGCAGCCAATCGCCCGAGGTCGCGCGGCTGCCCGAAGCCGAGAACCGGCGGCACGTCCGGTTCCTGCTCTCCGCCGCGCTGCGCGCCACGACGAACCCCGACACCGCGGACTACACCACCGCCGAGGCGCTGGGCGCCGACCGGGCCGCACAGGGTGTCCCGCTCGCCGACCTGCTGCGCGGGGTCCAGGCCGGCCGCACCCTCGCGGCCCGCTTCGCCGTCGAACGCGCGCGGGCCGCGGGCCTGGCCGACGACGTCATCCTCGAGACCATCCTCGAAGCCGAGCGGTATACCGGCGCGCTCGAGCGGCACATCGTCAAGGGCTACCACGCGGCCGAGCTGCAGCTGTCGCGGACGGTGCGCGACGCGCGGACGCAGCTCCTGCGCACCCTGCTGCTCGGCGGCGACTCGCCCACGCCGGAGGAGCTCCGGCAGGCCGGGCTGCGCCCCGAAGGCCGGTACTCGTGCGTGGTGTCCGACGTCAGCGACCCGGCGCGGGCGCGCACGCTCGAACAGGCGCTGCTGGAGTTCGGCGGGGTGTACGGGCTGGTCGAGGGCCGGCTCACCGGCCTCGCGGCCCGCCCGCCGGCCGGGGTCGCGCTCGCCGACGGCGTCCGGCTGGTCGTCGCGCCCCCGGCAGCCCTGGCCGAGCTACGCGAGGTGCACCGCCTCGGCACGGCGGCGGTCCGGATCGCCGGGCCCGGCTGCCACGACCTCACCGAGCTGGCGGGCGAAATCGCGCTGACGGCCCAGCCGCTGCTGGCGCGCCTGCTCACGGCCGGCCTGCTCGGCGCGCTCGACCCGGGCAACGCGTTCCACCGCGAGCTGGCCGCGACGGCGCTGGCCTACCTCGACCACGGCCAGCGGCTCCGCCCCACGGCCGAGGCACTGCACCTGCACCCCAACACCGTCCGGTACCGCCTCGACCGGCTGGCCGAGCTCACGCCGGTGGCCCTGACGGAGAACAGCAGCGGCCGCGTGCTCGATGCGGTGCGGACGTGGTGGGCCCTGCACCGGTGGCTCGGGGGCCGATAAGGTCACCCGCATGGCTGAGCTGCGCCGTCTGCCGGTGACCACCTCGACCGGAGAATGCGTTTTCTGCGCGATCGGCAGCGGCCAGGCGCCCGCGGCTTTCGTGCACGAGGACGACGACTTCGTGGCGGTCGCCGACCTGCGCCCGGTGACCACCGGCCACCTGCTGGTGCTGCCGCGGACCCACCACGCGGACCTGGCCTCGCTCCCGGCGGCCGCGGGCGCGCGGATGTTCACCATCGCCCAGGAGCTGGCGGCGGCGTTGCGGCGCACGGACCTGCGCTGCGAGGCGATCAACCTGTTCCTGGCCGACGGGAAGGCCGCGGGCCAGGAGATCCCCCACGTCCACCTGCACGTGATCCCCCGGTTCGCCGGCGACGGGTTCGTGATGCAGGCGGACTGGCGGGTGCGGTCGCGCGAGGAGCTGACGGAGGTCGCGGAGAAGGTCCGGGCGGCGCGTTAGGCCTTGTGCAGCTTGTCCGGGTGGTGCACGGCGGTCTTCCCGGACTTCTCGCTCTTGACCAGGTACTGCGGGTTGTCGGGCGACGCTTTGACGTCCCGCTTGCCGGCGTGGGTGTCCTGGGTGATCTTCTCCTCGACCGTGCCGACCGAGCTCTGGTTGCCCGCGTCCCACCGGACGCGGTCACCCTTCTTGAATTCCTGGGTCATGGCGTGCGGGTACCCCGGATCCGCCCGCTCACCACTACGGTGACCGCGTGGACCCGGACGAGCGCCTGTCGTTCGGTGCGGAGGCGGCCGCCTACGCCGCGCACCGCCCGGACTACGCGGCCGCCGCGGTGCGCTGGGCACTCGGCCCCGCGCCCGGCCCACGGGTGCTCGACCTCGGCGCCGGAACCGGCAAGCTCACCGCGACGCTGGTGGAGCACGGGTTCGGCGTGACCGCGGTCGAGCCCGACCCGGCGATGCTGGCCGAGTTGCGCCGGTCGCAGCCGCACGTCCGTGCCCGGCCGGGCAGCGCCGAGGCGGTCCCGCTGCCGGACGCGTCCGTCGACGCGGTCCTGGCCGGCAACGCCCTGCACTGGTTCGACCCGGCCGTCGCGGGCCCCGAGATCGCCCGGGTCCTCGCTCCCGGCGGCGTCCTGGCCGGGCTGTGGAATGTCGTGGACGACCGAGTCGGGTGGGTGGCCGGGCTGGCGCGGGTCGCCGGGCCCGCGGTGATCGGGCCGCGGGACACGCCCGGCGGCTGGCGTGCCGTGACGAGTGAGATCCTGCGCGGGACCACCTGGTTCGGTTCGCCGGAGCGGGCCGGGTTCCCGCACCGGCAGCGCCGCACCGCCGCTTCCCTGGTGGCGACCCTCGGCACGCGGGCCGGGATGCTGGTCATGCCGCCTCGGGAACGAGCGGACACGCTCGGCCGCATCCGGGCTTTCCTGGCGCAGGAACCGGAAACCGCGGACGGTGAATTCACCCTTCCCATGCTGACCTGCGTGCTGCGCGCCCGGCGCGGGTACCCGTCCCGGATGGACGACGAGGAAACGCGCCGCGAGTTCGGCACCAGCGTCAACATGACCGCCCGGCAGCTCGACGACTGGCTGGGGACCGACGAGTCGAAAGCCGCCGGGCAGCACGAGGACAGCGAGTCGATCGGGCACAAGTCCGGCAGGCGCATCGTCGAAATCCTGCGGAAGAAGAAGGACGACCTGAGCGAGGACGACCTGGCGCACATGCGGAAGGTGGTCGGGTACGTCCACCGGCACCTGGCCCAGCGCCCGTCCGGGGACGTCGAGGACACGACCTGGCGGCACTCGCTCATGAACTGGGGCCACGATCCGCTGAAGTAGCAGCGTAATCCTTCAGCTCCAAGGCGTTCGCCGCTTCCCGGATGGGGCGGGCCATCTGCTCGAGGACGCGGTTGCGGCCCGGCAGGTGCGGCATCAGCTTGATCATCCGGGTGTTGAACCACGCGAACGCCCGGGACTGCGGGATGATCCCGCGCAACGCCGTCTTCGCCAGCGCCTGGTTCTTCTCCACGAACGGCCGCATCGCGGCTTCGTACCGGGGCAGCGCCTGCGAAAAGTCCGAAGCCAGTTCGCCCGCCAAGACGTACGCGCCCGCCAGTGCCAGGCTCGTTCCCTGGCCCGACGCCGGGGACGGGCAGTAGCCCGCGTCGCCCAGCAGGGTCACGCGGCCGGCCGACCAGCGGTCCATGACGATCTGGCACACCGGGTCGAAGTAGAAGTCGTCCGCCGAGCGCATGGCCTCCAGCAGCGCCGGGATCTGCCAGCCCAGGCCGGCGAACCGGTCGGCCACTATTTCCTTCTGGCTGTCGACGTCGCGCCGGTCGTAGGTCAGCGGGGGCGCGGTGAACCAGAACGCCGCCTTCGCGTCGGCCGCCCGCGCGGTGCTGTAGACGTTGACCATCTTGCCCGGGGCCGCCGAGTGCAGCAGCTCCCAGCGGTCCAGCTCGAAGCTGTTGGGCACCGTCGAGATCGAGATGTAGGCGTCGAACCGGCGCAGGTGGTCCTCCTCCGGGCCGAACGCCAGCGCACGGACGCCGGAGTGGAGGCCGTCGGCGCCCACCACCAGGTCGAACCGGCGGGGCGCGCCGTGGGCGAACGTCACCTCGACGCCGTCCGGTCGCTCGTCGAGCCCGGTGATCCAGTCGCCGAAGAGGTACTCGGTGTTCGATCGGGTGGCGTCGTAGAGGATCCGGGCCAGGTCGCCGCGCAGAATCTCGGTGTCGTCGCCGTGGCGGAAGCCGAACGTGTCCGCGTCGAGGGTGGCGAGCTCCTTGCCGCGCTTGTTCACGAAGGCCGCGCCGCGCATGTCTGTGCTCGCCGCGTGCACCTGCTCCAGCAGGCCCATCCGGCGGACGACGTCGACCGCGACGCCGCGGATGTCGACCTTGTAGCCGCCTTCGCGCAGGCTCGGGGCGCGCTCGACGACGGTGGCCCGGAAGCCGTGGTGGTGCAGCCACCAGGCGAGGGCGGGGCCGGCGACACTCGCGCCGGAGATCAGGATGTGCTTCGTCATGCCCCGAAGGATCGGCGCGGCCGCTGACCGCTCACGAACCGAGCGCGAACCGCCGCTGACCGGCCTCCTCGACGGCCTGCTCCGGGGGCGTTTCCCGGCCGCGGTCGAACGCCTCGGCGTAAGCCGCGGCGCCGAGGCGCGCGCGGACGCGGTCCGCCACGCCGTCGACGTCGGCGTCCCCGGTGACCGGCGCGCCGCGCAGCCCGACCGCCACGCCGAGCAGGAACGCGGCCCGCTCGTCCTCGTCCCGTCCGGCCAGCACCCCGGCCAGTCCTTCGATCGCCTGGGCCGCACCGGGCAGGTTCGCGTGCTCCAGCGCCGTGGCCAGCGCTTCCTGGTGGAGCTCGGTGGCCTCGTCGAGCCGGCCCGCGGCGGCCGCCGTCCAGCCGAAGCCGGTGTGGACGCGGATGCGGGTCTCGCCGCCGGTCACCGGGTCGGCGGCCAGGGCGAGCGCCGAGGTGTACCAGCGCCGGGCCGCGGCCAGATCGCCCGCGCGCCGCGCGAGCTCGCCCAGCC